>JAFEDI010000100.1 GCA_018241725.1 Pseudomonadota bacterium
GCTTCCTGCAGATGCGTGGCTTGAACAACGACCTGCCCTTCTACATCTGCGAGTTCCGCGCCAGTGAAGCGGTCGAGATGCAACGCCTGCAGCGTCAGCTCATCAACACGCTCGGCAACCTCAGCCTGTCGTGCCTCGGTGGGCGCGGCGTGAAGGTGCTCGAGATCAACCTCTACGACCTCAGCATCGAACTGCTGCAGGCGCGCGAGGGCAGCAGCGAAGGCTCACGCCTGTGGGACGAAATCCTGACGATCGAGCCTGACGTCGACAAAGACAGCCTGCTCGAACTGCTCCAGAACGTGCTCGGCATCGAGGAGTACCTGATCCCCGCCATTGGGGAGCGGCTGCGCGAGACCGACTTCGACGTGCTCTTCCTCTGCGGCATCGGGGAGGTCTTTCCGTACATCCGCTCGCACAACGTCCTCAACAACCTGCAGAGCACGGCCAAGGACAAGCCCACCGTGCTGTTCTTCCCCGGGGAGTACCGCCACTCGCTGGAAAACGGCGCCTCGCTCGAACTGTTCGGGCTGCTCCACGACGACAAGTACTACCGCGCATTCAACATCTTCGAGACCCAGGCCTGAGGAAGGACCAGATGGAACTCAACCGCATTTTCCTGAACCCCGTCAGCCGCCCCATCGAAGGCGTCATCAAGGCAGACGACGAGTCCAGTCTCTACGCAGAGCTCAGCGAGTACGTACTCACCGACGAAGTCGCCAAGCGCCTCGAGCATTTCCTTGATGCCTACAACGACTATCACGGCGCCAACGGGGTGTGGGTCTCCGGCTTCTTCGGCTCGGGCAAGTCGCACCTGCTGAAGATGCTTGCCCTGCTACTGGAAAACCGTGTTGTCGATGGCAGCTCGGCGCTCGAGATCTTTCTGCCCAAGATCTCGAAGGACGATGAGCTGCTTCGTGCGGCGCTCAAACGTGCAGTCGCCATTCCCTCGCAGAGCATTCTGTTCAACATCGACCAGAAGGCCGACATCATCAGCAAGACGCAGGTCGACGCCTTGCTCTCGGTGTTCGTCAAAGTCTTCAACGAGATGTGCGGCTACTTCGGCAAACAGGGCTACATCGCGCAGTTCGAGCGAGACCTGGACAGCCGCGACCAGTTCGAGGCCTTCAAGGAAACCTACCAGCGGATCGCCAGCAAGCCGTGGGAACGGGGTCGGGAACAGGCGCTGCTCGAGTCCGGCAACATCGCCCGTGCCTACGCCGAAATCACTGGCGAAGACCCGTCGATCACCAAGGGGATTCTCGACAAGTACCGCGCCCAATACAGCGTCTCGATCGAGGACTTCGGCAACCAGGTCAAGGCCTGGCTCGACAAGAAGCCGGCCAACTTCCGCCTCAACTTCTTCGTCGATGAAGTCGGTCAATACATCGCCGAGAACACCAAGCTGATGACCAACCTGCAGACGGTGGCCGAGAGTCTGGCCACCAAATGCCAGGGGCGCGCATGGATCATCGTCACCGCCCAGGAGGACATGAACTCCGTCCTCGGCGACATGAGCAAGCAGCAAAGCAACGACTTCTCCAAGATCCAGGCCCGCTTTGCCAACCGGCTCAAGCTCACCAGCGCCGACGTCGCCGAGGTAATCCAGAAGCGCCTGCTCACCAAGAACGAGATCGGCGCAGAACTGCTCAGGACCACCTACGACCAGCAGCTCAACAACTTCAAGACGCTGTTCGAGTTTGCCGACGGCGGGCAGCAGTACACAAACTTCCGCGACGAAGCGCACTTCATCTACTGCTACCCGTTCGTGCCCTACCAGTTTCCGCTCTTCCAGTCGTCCATCCGCGGCATCTCGCTGCACAACGGCTTCGAGGGCAAGGCCAACTCGGTCGGCGAGCGCTCGATGCTGGGCGTGTTCCGCGAAGTGGCCATGACCATCGACAACGAGCTCGTCGGCCAACTGGCAACGTTCGACCGCATGTTCGAAGGCATCCGCGGCGCGCTCAAGAGCGCGATCCAGAGCGCCATCAACAACGCCGAACGCCACCTTGGCGATCCCTACGCCGTCCGCGTCCTCAAGGCGCTGTTCCTGGTCAAGTACGTCAAGGAGTTCAAGGCGACGCTGCGCAACCTCAGCGTGCTAATGCTCGAGCGCTTCGGCGAAGACCTGCCCGCCCAGCGCAAGAAACTCGAAGCGGCCCTCAACCTGCTGGAACAGCAGACCTACATCCAGCGCAGCGGCGACGTCTATGAGTACCTGACCGACGAAGAGAAGGACATCGAGGAAGAGATCAAGAACACCGAGGTCGAGTCCGCCGACATCCTGAAGGAACTCGAAACCCTGCTGTTCGACGGTGTCATCAAGCAGCGCAAGATCCGCCACAGCAACGGGCAGGACTACCCCTACACCCGCAAGATGGACGATCGGGCGCTAAGCCGCGAGCACGAACTGGCCCTCCACATCGTCACACCGCTCTCCGACAACTTCGACAACCTCACCCTGCAACGCATGCAGAGCATGGGGCGTGACGAGTTGCGGGTGGTCTTGCCGGCCGATGCGCGCTTCATGCAAGACCTCACCATGCACAAGCGCACCGAGAAATACATCCGGCAGAACAGCAACACCCAGCAGGAAGCCGTCAAACGCATCCTCGACGCCAAGGGTTTTCAAAACACCGAGCGGCTCAACGACCTGCAGGTGCGCGCCCGCGCACTTCTCGGTAAGGCCACGCTCATCATCAACGCCGCGGACGTGGATGTCAGTAGCGAAGACGGTCAGACCCGCGTGCTCAAGGGCTTTGACCATCTCGTTCAGGTCACCTACCCCAACTTGCGCATGCTGCGCGACATCCCTTTCAACGAAGCGGACATCGGCAAACAACTGCGCATGATCGAGGACGGCCTGCTGGCCAACGACGCCACCAGCCTCACCGAGCCCGAGCAGGAATTGCTGGCTTTCATCCAGAGCAATGCCCGCAGTGGCGTGCGCACCACCGTCAAGAGCCTGATCGAGCGCTTCGAGCGCAAGAACTATGGCTGGTACTACGCGGCCATCCTCTGCAACCTGGCCTTGTTGTGCGCACGCGGCAAGGTCGAAGTCCGCCAGGACAGCAACCCGCTTGAGCACGAGGCGCTGGAGCGCAGCCTGCGCAACACCAACACCCATGCCTCTCTGGTGCTCGAGCCGCAGGTGGAATTCAGCGCCTCGCAGGTACGCACACTGAAGGAATTCTTTGCCGACTTCTTCGACAGGCCCGCCACCAGCAACGAGGCCCGCGCCCTCGCCCGCGAGGCCATCGACGCGCTGAAGGATCTGGAAATCGATCTGGTCGACCTGCACGGCCAGAGAGCCCAATACCCCTTCCTGAGCATGCTCGACCCCGTGCTCGCCACCCTGAAGGACGTTGCCGCCAAAAACCCAACGTGGTTCCTCACCGAACTCAACCGCGCCGAGGACGCGCTCCTCGAGACCAAGGAAAACGTCATCGACCCGGTGCGGCACTTCATGAACAGCCCGCAAAAAGCCATCTTCGACCAGGCGTGGCAACTGGTGGCCGAGCAGGAGGACAACTTCGCCTATGTCGCCCAGGCCGAAGTCCAGTCCGTGCGCACCCTTCTCGACGACAAACGCCCCTGGCAGGGCAATCGACTGCAGCAGCTCAAACCCCAGCTCGACACCCTGCAGCAAGCCATCGCCAACCAGCTCGCGTCCGAAAAAGCCAACGCCGAAGAGCGGCTCATCGAACTCGAACACCGCCTGCAAGCCGCGGACGAGTACGCGCGTTTGCAGGCAGCAGACCAGACTGCCCTGAGCCAGGCATTCGCCGACGCCCGTCAGGCGCTTCAGGGCCAGAAGCGCATCGCGATGATTCGCGACCAGCTTCGGCGTTTCGAAGACGAACGCTTCCCTCAACTGCTCTCCCAGCTCGACCTGCTAGCCCGCCCGGCCACCAGCGCGCCCTCCAGCACGCCCATCAAGCACCTCGTCACCGAACCTGCGGTGACGAGCGCGATCGGTACATCGCCCAGCACAGCGCGCACCGCAGCACCGCCCGCCGAACCCAAGCTGGTCCCCGCGCGCACCATCAAGGTGAGCTACGCCAAACCCTGGCTCGCCAACGAGGCCGAGCTGGACGACTACCTGCAAAAGCAGCGCGAAGCCTGGCTGAGAGAAATCCAGGCCGGCAACCGCGTGCAGATCTGACGGCGACACAAGAACGGACAAGACATGGATACCAGCAAGTTCAAGAAATTCGCCCAGTTCGCCCGCCGCACGCTGCGCGAGCAGATCAGCGCAAAGCTCGCCCTGGTGCGCGCCAGCGGAAGCGCGGCCCGGCGCGAGCACCCCGAGTCGGTCAATCGGCTCGAGGAAGCCATCAAGCAAACCGGTGAAGAACAGGTCATCGAGCGCGTGGCCTACACCTGGTTCAACCGCTTCTGCGCGCTGCGCTTCATGGACGTCAATCGCTACACCCGCATCGGGGTGGTGTCGCCGGCCGAAGGCCAGTTCCAGCCCGAGATCCTCGCCGAAGCCAAGATGGGCCATATCGACGAGGACATGGTCCCGCCGAAAACCCGGCAACAGATTGCCGACCTATTGGCCGGCCAGGCGCCCAGTCACGACCCGCAGGGCGAAGCCTACCGCCTGCTGGTGGTCGCTGCCTGCAACGCCTGGCACCAGTCCATGCCTTTCCTGTTCGAGCGCATCGACGACTACACCGAGCTGCTGATGCCCGACGACCTGCTCTCGGGCAGCGCCATCCTGGCCTACACCCGCGAGGCGATGACGCCCGACGCCTGTGCCGACGTCGAGGTCATCGGCTGGCTCTACCAGTTCTACATCTCCGAAAAGAAGGACACGGTCTTCGAGGGGCTGAAGAAGAATCAGAAGATCACCCCTGAGAACATCCCAGCCGCCACCCAGCTCTTCACCCCGCACTGGATCGTGCGCTACCTGGTGGATAACGCCCTGGGCCGGCTGTGGCTGCTCAACCGGCCGCACTCCCGGCTGGCGGAACAGATGGAGTACTACATCCCGCCCGAGCAAGCGGAAACGGACTTCCTCAGGATCAAGGGTCCGGAAGACATCAAGGTGTGCGACCCGGCCTGTGGCTCCGGCCACATGCTCACCTACGCCTTCGACCTGCTCTACGCCATGTACGAGGAAGAAGGCTACGACCCCGCCGAGATCCCGGAAAAGATCCTCACCCACAACCTCTACGGCATCGAGCTGGACGAACGCGCCGGCGAGCTGGCCGCCTTCGCGCTGACCATGAAGGCCCGCGCCCGCCAACGGCGCTTCTTCAACAAGCGTGTCAAGCCCAACATCTGTGTGCTGGAAAAGGTGAGCTTCAGCCGCGAAGAGCTGGATGAGTACATGAGCGCCGTGGGCCGAGATCTGTTCACCCACGGCCTGCGCGAAACCCTGCAGCAGTTCAGCGAGGCCGACAACTTCGGCTCGCTGATCGTGCCGAAGGTCGCCAACGTGGCCGATGTGCTGGCCACGCTGGAGGCCAAGGACATGGCAGGCAACCTGTTCCTCGCCGACACACACCAACGGGTGCTGCGTGTGCTGCGCATGGCCGATTACCTCAGCCCGCGCTACGCCGTCGTCGTGGCCAATCCGCCCTACATGGGCGGCAAGGGCATGAACCCGCGGCTAAGCGCTTGGCTGAAGGAAAACTACGAGCCAGTGAAGTCGGATCTCTTTTCAGCCTTCGTCGTGCGCAACATCGAGCTTGCCCTACCAAAGGGGCAGCTGGGCTTCATGACACCGTTTGTGTGGATGTTCATCTCGAGCTACGAGAAGCTGAGAACCTTCCTCATCGACCAAAAGACCATCACTTCGCTAATACAACTTGAATACTCTGGCTTTGACGGGGCGACAGTGCCGATTTGCACCTTCACTGTTGAAAACGCACACAAGCCAAACTACAGAGGTGGGTACGTTCGATTGTCTGATTTCCGAGGTGCAGACCAGCAAGGGCCGCGTGCGCTAGAAATCATTCAGGCTGCTCGTAGGGTCGGTAAATGAGCATAGCCAACAATCTCACTGCGCTCGCCGACTACCAGGACTGGCTCAACACCATCAAGCAGCGGGTGGTTTCCGCCCGCCTGCGGGTAGCCTTGGCGGCCAACAGCGAGCTGATCGCCCTCTACTACGAGATCGGCGCGCAAATCATGGACCGCGAAGCCCATGCTCGCTGGGGCAGCGGATTCATCGACGCATTCAGCAAGGACCTGCGGCAAACCTTCCCCGAGGTCGGCGGCTTCTCCTCCAAGAACCTGCGCTACTGCCGGGCCTTCTTTCGCTTTTACTGCGATCCCGCAATTTGGCAACAGGCCGTTGCCAAATTGCCCGACACCCCCTGGGCAGGCATCGACGACGCGCTGGCGGCACAACTGGGCCGGATTCCCTGGGGGCACCACATCCTCATATTCACCAAGTGCAGCAGCGTGGCGGAGGCTGGCTTCTACATCGCCCAGACCATCGAGCAGGGCTGGAGCCGCGACGTGCTGGCCCTGCAGCTCAAGTCCAGGCTGCATGAGCGCGCCGGCAAGGCGGTGACCAACTTTTCCCGCACCTTGCCCGCGCCCCAGTCGGACCTGGCGCAGCAGACGTTGAAGGACCCCTACACCTTCGACTTCATGGCCCTAACCGCCCCGTACAACGAGCGGGACGTGGAACGGCAGCTCACCCAGCACATCACCCACTTCCTGCTGGAACTGGGCAAGGGCTTCGCCTTCATCGGCCGCCAGTACCCGCTGGAGGTCGCCGGCAACGACTACTACATCGACCTGCTCTTCTACCACGTCACCCTCAAGTGCTACGTGGTGGTCGAACTCAAGAACCGTCGCTTCATCCCGGAATACGCCGGCAA
>JAFEDI010000101.1 GCA_018241725.1 Pseudomonadota bacterium
TCCTCGATCCACATGAAGATCTCGGTATAGACGGTCTGCGGGCACGAATAGCCGCACCACAGCCGCCCCGCCACCGCCGTGAAGAAGAACAGCGAATACGCGCTGATGATCAGCAGGATCGCCAGGAAGAACACGTCCTGCGGCCAGAAGATCCAGCCAAAGATGTAGAACTTGCGCTGCACCACATCCAGCAGCACGGCCTGCCGCTCGTTCCACGGCAGCCAGCACAGCCCATAGAACAGAATCTGCGTCGCCCACACCAGAATCCACCGCCAGGTGGCGAAACGGCCCGTCACCGCACGGGGGTAAACCTTCTGGCGGACCGCGTAGAGGGTGTCCTCGACTTCAGCGGCCTGCGGCGCGGTCGAAGGGCTGGTCTTCTTGGCAGTCTGGGGGTCTGGCTGGCTCATGATCGCAATATCAAAATATTCTTATATTTGAACACAAAAACACCCCGGGACCAGCCCGGGGAGTTCTTGACAGCGAGCAATGTCGCGTCTCGCCAAAAGCTTATTTCTTCTCTTCGGCCGGAGCCGCGGCATTCTTGGAAAGGCTCAGCACATAGCCGGCGAGCAGATGCACCTTGTCCTCGCCGAGGAAGTCCTTCCAGGCCGGCATGCGGTTGGTACGTCCATGGGTCACGGTCTCGATGATCGTGGCTTCGGACGAGCCATACAGCCAGGTCTTGTCGGTCAGGTTCGGAGCGCCGACTGCCGGGGTGCCCTTGCCTTCCGGACCATGACATGCGACGCAGTTCTGGGTGAAGATCTCCTTACCGCGCTGGGCGCGCAGGGAGTCATTGGCCAGACCGGACAGGGAACGCACGTAGTTGGCCACATCCTTGACACCGTCAGCACCAAGCGCCGGGCCGAACGGGGGCATCATGCCCTGACGACCTTCCAGAATGGTAGTTTTGATGGTTTCCGGCTCACCGCCATACAGCCAGTCATTGTCGGTCAGGTTCGGAAAGCCCTTGGCACCCTTGGCGTCAGCACCGTGACACTGGGCACAATAGGTCAGGAACATGCGATGGCCCATGGCGTTGGCTTCCTTGTCGGCAGCCACGGCATTGAGGTCCATGCCACGATACTTGGCGAAGATCGGGCCATACTTCTCGGCCGCAGCCTTCTGTTCCGCTTCCCACTGACCGGCCGAAGACCAGCCCAGCTTGCCCTGATTGTTGCCGAAGCCCGGGTAGAGAGTCAGGTAGGTGATCGCGAAGATGATCGTGATCCAGAACATGTACATCCACCAACGCGGCAGCGGATTGTTGTACTCCTGCAAAGTCTCGTCCCACACGTGATCGTGCAGGCCGACCGGGCCCGAGGTCCGCTTGGTCGTGTTGGAAATCAGCACGAACACGCAGAACCCGATGCTCAGGAACACCAGCACCATCACCCAGGCGTTCCAGAAACCGCTAACGAAGTCAGCCATTTTTATTTCCTTCCTTGGTTTGCCGCCCCGAATCGGAGGGCGGCAAGTCGTCCTCGCCGAACGGCAGGAGCGCAGCCTCGTCGAATCCCTTTCGTGCACGACCGCTGTACGCCCACAGGCTGATACAGATGAAACATACAAAGCCCAAGACGGTTACGACCGTACGTGCGTCATTGATATCCACGATGTGCTCCTGCGTTCTCCGAATTGGATTACTGTTTTTCCGGAGCCGCGGGGGCCGGAGCGGCAGCCGCCTCAGCCGGTGCAGGCGCAGCGGCCGCGACAGCCGGAGCAGCCGGCTTGCCGGCATTCAGCGCGGTGCCGAGACCTTGCAGGTAGGCGATCACGGCCTCCAACTCGGTCTTGCCTTCCAGCGCCTTGCGGGCACCCTGAATTTCCTCATCGGTGTAAGGAACGCCGACCTTGCGCAGCGCGTTCATCTTGGCCTCGATGTCATCGATCTTCGCCGGGCGGTCAAGCCACGGGAAGGCCGGCATGTTGGACTCGGGGACGACGTCGCGCGGGTTCAGCAGGTGGATGCGGTGCCACTGATCGGAATAACGGCCACCAACGCGGTGCAGGTCGGGACCGGTACGCTTGGAGCCCCACTGGAAGGGGTGGTCGTACACATATTCACCGGCGACGGAGTAATGGCCATAACGCTCGGTTTCGGCACGGAACGGACGAATCATCTGCGAGTGGCAGTTGTAGCAGCCTTCGCGGATGTAGATGTCACGGCCGACAAGGCGAACGGGGTCGTAGGGCTTGAGGCCTTCAACCGGCGTGGTGGTGGACTTCATGTGGAACAGCGGCACGATTTCCACGAGACCGCCGACACTGACAGTCAGCAGCGTGAAGACGATCAGCCAGCCAACCTTACGTTCGATAAAGTCGTGATTCGATTGAGCCATGATTATTCTTTCCTCCCGATCAGGCGTGAGCGCCGGCAGGTGCCAGCACCGGAGCTTCATAGGCCTTCTGACCGGCGATGGTCTTCACCATGTTGTAGAACATGATCAGCATGCCGGTCAGGAACAAGACACCGCCGAGAACGCGGATGGTCCAGAACGGGTAGCTAGCCTTCACAGCTTCAACGAAGGAATAAGTCAGGGTGCCGTCCGGGTTGGTGGCACGCCACATCAGGCCCTGCATGACACCGGAAATCCACATGGAGGCGATGTAAAGCACGATGCCGATAGTCGCGATCCAGAAGTGGGCGGTGATCAGCTTGGTGGAATACATTTCGGTCTTGCCGTACATGCGCGGGATCAGGTAGTACATGGCGCCGATGGACACCATCGCAACCCAGCCCAATGCGCCGGAGTGCACGTGACCGACGGTCCAGTCGGTGTAGTGGGACAGGGCGTTGACCGTCTTGATCGACATCATCGGACCTTCAAAGGTAGACATACCGTAGAAGGACAGCGAGGTGATCAGGAACTTGAGGATCGGGTCGGTGCGCAGCTTATGCCAAGCGCCAGACAGGGTCATGATGCCGTTGATCATGCCGCCCCAGGACGGAGCCAGCAGAATCAGGGAGAAAACCATGCCGACGGACTGGGTCCAGTCGGGCAGCGCAGTGAAGTGCAGGTGGTGCGGGCCCGCCCACATGTAGGTGAAGATCAATGCCCAGAAGTGTACCACCGACAGACGGTAGGAATACACAGGACGGCCAGCCTGCTTCGGCACGAAATAGTACATCATGCCCAGGAAGCCGGCGGTGAGGAAGAAGCCCACCGCGTTGTGACCATACCACCACTGGATCATCGCATCCTGAACACCGGCGTAGGCGGAGTAGGACTTGGTCAGGGTGACCGGGACTTCAGCGCTGTTGACCAGGTGCAGCAAGGCAACGGTCAGGATGAAGGCGCCATAGAACCAGTTCGCCACGTAGATATGCGTGGTCTTTCGAGTGGCGATGGTGCCGAAGAACACGACGGCGTAGGAAACCCACACGACCGTGATCAGGATGTCGATCGGCCACTCCAGTTCGGCATATTCCTTGCCGGAGGTGAAACCCAGCGGCAGCGAAATCGCTGCCAGCAGGATGACCAATTGCCAGCCCCAGAACGTAAAGGCTGCAAGGCCCGGGGCAAACAAGCGGGTGTGGCAAGTACGCTGCACACAGTAGTACGACGTTGCAAAGAGAGCACATCCACCAAACGCAAAGATCACCGCGTTGGTGTGGAGCGGGCGGAGCCGTCCAAAGTGCAGCCATTCGGCAACGTTCAATTCGGGCCACACGAGCTGTGCTGCGACGATAACGCCGACCAGCATGCCCACGATGCCCCATACCACCGTCATGATGGCGAACTGCCGCACGACTTTATAGTTGTAAGTCTGCGATTGCATGTGAGTCACCTCATCAAAAGAAAACAAAACCCCCCTGACTGCTCGACGGACGGACCGGCGGCAGGCTTCGCGGAAGGATACGCCGCGATAAGGGCGGCATTTTGACACAGATCAACTTTATTGCGCCGCAAGAAGACCTGGGCGAAGTGGCGGAGCAGGAATTCTTGAAAATAAGCCCCTACTCGTGAATCGGCTTTATGAAGAGATAAGGAAAGCCTTTAAAACCTTTACATTAATAGGGTTTTCTCTCACGGATATTCCTGTCGGATTTACGACAATTGTAGGAATTCGCAACACAACCTCCCGCGACATGTGGAAGAACCCCATTGTTTCATATGGGAAAAAACTGCAACTCAAGGTGGCACAAGATGTGCACTTGCGTTCGCTGAACAGTAAGGCAGCGTTGCGGCAGTCCTTCCAGACTTCGGTGAGATCCGACTGACACGGCGCACTTCAAGTAAATAGCCGAGCCCTGGACAGCCATGCTTGCGGGAATCCGAATCCCATAGGCACCCACCCGGCCAGGGCCCGAGCACATCAGGAGTTCCGAACCATGCAAGTCGGCGTTGCTTATTCCGAACCGTCCCAGCAGGTCTGGCTGACCATAGAAGTACCGGACGGCGCATCCGCCCGCGAAGCCATCGAAGCCTCCGGGATACTCAGGCAGTTCCCCCATATCGACCTCTCCAGCCAGAAAGTCGGCGTGTTCGGGAAGCTGGTCAAGCTGGAGGCCCCCCTGAAGGCGGGCGACCGGGTGGAGATTTACCGCGGGATCATCTGTGATCCTCAGACCGTGCCGCGTCGCCAGCTGGACGATGACGATGACGATTGAACACATTCACCGCCGCATGCCATGACAGGGCGCCGGGGCCATCGCTCCAGCATCCGTTCGCAGCACCGCCGGCCATCGGGCTATCAAGTGCCTCGGCACGCCCCCACAGGATTTGTCACCTCGCGCGCGCTCCTTCCACGCGCCCACCCCGGCTTGCTGCCTGCAGACCGGGGTTTCGAATGCGAGCCTTGTTCATATTCCCTCAAGCCACAGCCAGAAATAGAAGGAGCACGCCCATGAACGCGAACCCGAGCTGGACCGAGCGCACCAAGGCACTCGAAGCGTCCGTTGTCGAAGTCTGCACTCTTGTCCCAGTCTCAGCCGGCCCCGGAATCCTGGCCAAAGAGCTGGCCCGCCATATTCCGGAACTCCATTTCCGTCGAACCCTCTGCCGCGGCGGCTGGTATCGCCTCGGTGGCGTCCTTGCCGCAAACGGGGTACGCATCTCCGACGACCTAGAAAGCTGGGCGGAGATGACGCTCGCGGCCAGCGACGGGGATTTCGAGGCCCTGCGCGAGGAGTACGCGGGGAAGGAACTGATCGCAACCCGCCGCGTGGGACGCACGCACTACTTTGTCGCCGCCACTGGCGACAAGTCCACCGATTTCCTGCAATTGGAGATCGAAGACCTGCAAGAGACCCAGGCCCATACACTGTTCGCGCAGGTGCCCGCGCCGAGCGCCATCGACGAACTTATCGATCCGGATCTCGGCCATCATAACGGGCAGCCGGTCGGACTCCCCTATTACACCTTCCGCCGGCTCACCCACATCGGCGATCTGCTGGCCCGGCTGCGGCAACAAACCCCCGACGCCCAGCCCATCCACCGCTTCAGCGACGACTGGAGTGAATCCAGCGCCGGGCACGCCACAGCCTTCAGCAACCAGTGGGTCATCGCGGTGCGCGAACATCTCGACCGCTTCCAGCAGAACGTCATCCGCGCCCAGCCGGTACCCGCCATCGACGGCGAGCCGCCAGTCTTCAGCGCACGGGAAGGCACCCGGGAACTGGCCCTTCACGACGCACTTGTATCCTTCGACCGGGCAGCCGGCTACCCCTTTGCCTGGTACTTCCACATGCTGACGACCAAGGCCGTGCCTCACTGGGTTGCACGCGTGGTGATGGAAGATGCCAACGCGGGCTTCGCGTACCTGCCCCGCCGCGACGAAGACGTCGTGCGCCGCTGGCTGCACTCGCCTTACGCACTGTAATAGGGCAAAGGGCTGGATACGGAATGGCATCGGCGGGAAGCGCACCAGTATGGGGCAGGAGCCCTGTACAAAATCGGGCGACACACCGGGCACCGCACCGCACCAGCCCTCCACGATGCCTCCAGGCCCTTGAATTACAATAAGAAACCAAACCCGCACGAGATCGGACAGGGTGAGCACAGAAAACAAGGCCCACTCCTTGCTTAAGAGGTTCATCACCCACCATTAGTCCCAGCGCCAGGGGCTACAAGTCAAATCCGCCCCTCACCGGGCGCTGTTCAGAGTCGAGGTTTCGCGATGTCAGAGGTCACCAACGGCCGCTCCCGTTCGGACGGGGATGCAAGCGGCCTGCCGCCGACAGCCGTGCGTGTAGAAGCACTCCGGGCGGCCCTCGCCAAGGCCCTCGAAAATGCGTCGAGCAATGATGACTTGGTCGGCGAGATCGCTGCCGCCCAAGCGTTTCCAAGCCGTATCTGGCTGTTCCTGGAGGCGGTCGAGCAAGCCCCGATCGCCATCTCGATCACAGACCCCCAGGCTCGCATCCTGTATGCCAATCCCGCCTTCGAAGGCGTTACCGGCTATGCCCCCAGTGAGGTATTGGGCCTCAACGAATCGATCCTGTCCTACAAGACCACCCCACGCTCCGTTTACGAAACGCTGTGGAAGTCCCTGCACGACAAGAAGACCTGGAACGGAACCCTCGTCAATCGGCGCAAGGATGGTTCCCGTTACATCGCGGAACTGACCATCACCCCCATCCTGGACTCCAAGGGGGAAACCGCCTACTGCCTCGGCATGCACCGGGACGTCACCGCGCTGCATGCCCTCAAGCAGAAGGTCCAGAACCAGAAAGCGCTGATCGAATCCGTCATCGACGTGGCACCGATCGCCATCGCATTGCTCGATGACCAGCAGCGGGTCGTGCTGGACAACCACGAATACAAACAGCTGACCGATGATCTCGGCGTGACCGACCCCGCAAAGCAAGTCCTCGCGGAACTGCGCAATACGATCGGCCTGGCCTTCGAGCCGCCCAAGCTCGGCGGCCGCAACTTCGTTGACGAGGAAATCTGCGTACACCCGATCTCGGGCAAAGCCGCACGCTGGTTCTCCTGCTCTGGCTCCTGGTTCGAACAACAGGATGCCAAGGCCGACTCCTTCTTCGATCCCCAGGCGCGTGCCTACCTGATGCTCCTCATCAAGGACATCACCGCCGCCAAGCGCCAGCGCGAGATGGAACGCATCGGCGCGATCCGTGCCACGATGGCCGAGGCCGAACTGGTGCAGAGCCTGCGGGAGACCCTGTCCGGCGCCGTTTACCAGCTGCGTGGCCCGCTGAACATGATCCGCGCCGCCGCCAACATGCTTGACCGCCGCGGCACACAAATCGACACGGCGATGCTGAAGAGCGCCCTCAAGGAAGCGCTCACCGCCGGAGAGGCCGCGCTGGGCACCTTCGAAGCCTCGATGCCGGAAGCTCCGCAGGAAGCCACTGCACCGGTCAATCTCAACGACATCCTGCGCGATGTACTGATGCTGCTGACCGAGCGCCTGCTCGCCGCCGGCATCACTGTCGCGTGGCAGCCCACCTCACGGCTCAGCCACTTCCATGGCCGCGCCAACATGCTGCGCAGCATGTTCAAGGAGATCGTCGAGAACGCCATCGAAGCGATGAACGAGCGCGGCCGCAATGTCCGCGAACTCAAGGTCCGCACCGAAGAAAGGGACAGCCGGATCGTCGCCGTCATCGAAGACACCGGCCCCGGCATCTCTCAAGAGCTGCGGCACAAGGTGTACGAACCCTTTTTCACAACCAAACGCCCCCTCTCCCATTCCGTCGGAATGGGCCTGGCCATCGCCCAGGACGTGGTCACACGCCACGAAGGCACCATTGACATCGACCCGGACTACACCGGCGGATGCCGTTTCATCATCGGTTTCCCTCCATCGGGAAGCTGAGCCAATGCACGCCATTGAATGGACCCGACGCCCGTGAGCGAAAATCTGATCCAGGCCCCCGGCGCCCTCCTTGAGGCAGAGCTGGATACGCTATTCAGCGTCAGCCAGATCCTGTCCCGCTCCCTCGACTTGCAGGACACCCTCAAGGAAGTGCTCCAGGTCATCGGCGAAGGCTGCGGCCTGCGCCTGGGCCTCGTCGCCCTCCTCAGCGACGAAACCGGTAACGAACTCTTCATCAGCGCAGCCCACGGCCTCGACGTGGAAGCCGCCGGCCACATCCGCTATTCCCGCGGTGAAGGCATCCTCGGCTTGGTGCTGGAACGCGGTCGCAGCGTGATCCTCGACGAAGTCGCCCGCGAACGGCGCTTCCTCGACCGCCTCGGCGCCTACGCGCCCGACAAACCCTTCATCGCGGTACCGATCCGCATCGGCTCCGAACTGGTCGGCGTGCTGGCCAGCCAACCCGAGACCTCGGACGACGGCCTCCTCGACGAGCGCGCCCACTTCCAGGAGATGGTCGCCAACCTGATCGCCCAGAGTGTGCGACTGGCCCGCCAGGTCGCCAAAGAGAAGCGCGACCTGGTGGACGAGCGTGACGACCTGCGTCGGGCGGTACGCGGCCAGTACGGTTTCTCGTCCATCGTCGGGCGCTCCGAGCCAATGAAGCGGGTCTTCGACCAGCTCCGGCAGGTCGCCAAGTGGAACACCACGGTACTGATCCGCGGCGAGACCGGCACCGGTAAAGAGCTGATCGCCAGCGCCATCCACTACAACTCGCCACGCTCGGCAAGCCCTTTCGTCAAGCTCAACTGTGCGGCGCTGCCCGAAAACCTGCTTGAGTCCGAGCTCTTCGGTCACGAGAAAGGCGCCTTTACAGGTGCAGTTTCCCAGCGCAAGGGGCGTTTCGAGCAGGCCGACGGCGGCACCCTCTTCCTCGACGAAATCGGCGAAGTCTCGGCCGCCTTTCAGGCCAAGCTGTTGCGCATCCTGCAGGAAGGCGAACTCGAACGGGTCGGCGGCAGCCGCACGCTTAAAGTAGACGTCCGCGTCATCGCCGCTACTCACCGCGACCTGGAAATGGCCGTCGAGGAAGGCAAGTTCCGCGAAGACTTGTACTACCGCCTCAACGTGATGCCGATCTACGTGCCGCCCCTGCGCGACCGCATCGAGGACATCCCGGAGATCGCCAACTTCCTGGTCACCAAGATCGCCAAGCTGCAAGGCCGCGAACTGGGAATCACCGACAGCGCGCTACGCCTGCTGACCCAGCACATGTGGCCGGGCAACGTACGCGAACTGGAAAACTGTCTGGAGCGGGCCGCAGTCATGTGCGAAGGCTCGCACATCGACCGCGACCTCGTTCTGTTGTCCGGTATCGAGGAACGCCTGCAGCCGCCTCGTCCGCGCGCAGCCAGCACCGCCGCCCCTGTTAGCAACGTGGATCTGGGCGACGAGAACATGGACGAGCGGGAGCGTGTCATCGCTGCGCTGGAGCAGGCTGGCTGGGTGCAGGCCAAGGCCGCGCGCCTGCTTGGCATGACCCCACGGCAGATCGCCTACCGCATCCAGACCCTCAACATCACGGTCAGGCAGATCTGACCACCACGCCGCTCAGTTGATGACCCGGGCCGACGGCACCAGCGGTTCGGGCCCAGGCTGGCTGAGCAAGATCAGCGCCTCCCAGTTGTTCACCAACTGGGCAGCGCATCCCCTGAGAATGCCATCCAGGCGTTCGTCCGCGCTAACCACCCGCAGATGTGTGACGATCGACTGGGCCACCGCGGCACTGCGTTGAGCAGGGAAACTGCTCATCAGTGTGAGCAATGCGGCCAGAGCAAGGTCGGGGGACGTCTCATAAGCGGGCAAGCCGTCTTCCTCACTCTCACCTTGGCAGTAGCACGGAATACTCATATCCGCACCGCGTAGTATTCGACCACATGCTGGACTGCCACTGGGAAAGGCACCTCGCTGGCCTCCGGCAGACGGGTCACGACTGCCTGGAAAACCTTGCCGTCGCTGCTCAGCCACTCGGGGTGCGTCAGGGCCGGCTGCTCGACGCACTCCAGCACCATCGGCATACGCCGTGCCTTGTCGGTGAGGACGATGGCGTCACCCGGCTTGATCCGGATCGACGGGATATTCACCGGCAGACCGTTGAGCAGCACATGCTTATGGCGCACCAGTTGGCGGGCCGCCACCAGCGTCGGCGCAAAGCCAGCGCGGAACACGAAGTTGTCCAGACGACGCTCCAGCAGTTCGAGCAGCTTGTTGCCGGTGGGTGCCTTGGCGCGCTTGGCCTCCCGGAATAGCCGCTGCAACTGGGCTTCGGTCAGCCCGTAGTTCATGCGCAGTTTCTGCTTCTCGATCAGCTTGAGACCGTAATCCGACTTGCGCCGCGGACGCGCACCATGCTGGCCGGGCGGGTAATCCCGCTCGCCGAGGGACTTGCGGGACAAGCCGGGCAACTCGCACCCGAGGGCGCGCATAACCTTCAAACGGGGACCGGTATAACGAGACATCGACAGATATTCCTTGGAAGAAAACGGGAGGGGTTCAAGCACCGAAGATCACAACGGCCCTGCCACCAGCACCCCCGACAGCAGCAGTGCCAGCAAGCAGACGTTGAACAGCATCGATCGCATTTCCTGACTCCTGTAACGGGGAACCGGAATCCATCTTAGATGGGGAGTGAATAAATGTAAACGATAATGATTTGCATTTATTCATCAAGACGGGTAGATTTCCCACTCCGGCAGCCTGCCTGCCCCCTCGCCCCCACCCGCGTCAAGCCAGCCAGCCCGGGCCTTCCGCACGCCAGCTAGCCAGATGTTCTCGATATCTGGAGATCCGCCGTGCCCGGTACCCGTCCCTCTTCCCGCTTCAGGAAGTCCCCCCTTGCCCTCTTCGTCGGCGCAGCGCTTGCCGGAAACGCCTGCCTTGCCGCCGCTGGCGACGAAAGCGCCACGCTCGGCACCGTGATCGTCTCGGCCAACCGCACCGAGACCACCGCCGACAGCGTCCCCACCACCGTCACTGCGATCGGAGCGGAGGACATCGCCCGGCGCCTGCCCCACGACGAAGCCGCGCTGTTCGAAGACGAGCCGGACGTCACCGTCGCCCGCGATCTGCGTCGCTTCGGCGCGAGCTCGGTCAACATCCGCGGCATCGAGGGCAACCGGGTCCTGCAACAGGTGGATGGCGTACGCCTGCCCGACTACTACAACGGCGGCGGCCCCTCCAACGCCACCACCTCCAGCTCCGACAGCCCCGAGTTCGATTTCCTCAAGCGCGTGGAAGTCCTGCGCGGCCCGGCCTCCAGCCTCTATGGTTCCGATGCCCTCGGCGGCGTGGTCAGCTACCTGACCCTCGATCCCCGCGACATCCTCGGCGAGCGCGACGTCGGCGTCCGCTACAAAGTCACTTGGCGCGGCGCAGACAACAGCCTGCAGAACACCGCCTACTTCGCCGGCAGCAACGACACCATCGAAGCACTGCTGGCCCTCACCCGGCGCACCGGCAGCGAACTGGACAACCGGGGCGAGACCGGCGGCAGCAGCGCCGGCCGAGAGTTGCCCAACCCCCAGGACAACCGCTCCCGCGGCACCCTCGCCCGGCTCGTCGTCAAGCCAGCCACCGGCCACCGCTTACGCTTCACCTACGAGGACCGCTACCAGCACACCGATAGCGAACTGCTGCGCCTGTCCACCTCCCTGCCCCGCGTCAGCGCCGCCGACGGCAGCGAGGATGCCCGCCGGGAGCGCTTCTCCGTCGACTGGGAATGGAAGCCCACGGCCGGCCTGGTGGACCGCCTGCTCCTGTCGGCCTACCACCAGAGCGCCGCCAACCAGACCTACACGCTGCAGAAACGCAGCGCCACCACCAGCGGCTGCTCCGGCACGAGCGGCGGCAGCAACACCTGCCTGGTGGACATGAACTTCGACTTCCGCCAGCAAAGCACCGGCCTGGGCCTGCAACTGGAGAAGGGGCTGAATACCGGCACCCTCGACCACTTCATCGTCGTCGGCGCCGACTGGCGCCGCCACGAACTCGCCGAGATCCGCGACTACACGATCACCAACCAGACCACCGGCAGCGTCGGCAAGAGCCTGGCCGGCGACACCTATCCCCTGCGCGATTTCGCGCCGGGCGAATCGGACAGCCTGGGCCTCTTCGCGCAGGACGAGATCAGCATCGGCCGCCTCAGCCTGACCCCCGGCCTGCGCCTCGACAGCGTCAAGCTCCGCCCCGACGCCACCAGCAAGACCATCGGCGCACAGAGCTTTTCGGCCAGCAGCCAGGATCACTCCGCCGCCTCGCCCAAACTTGCCGCCGTGTGGCGCCACAGTCCGGCGACGTCGTTCTACGGGCAGGTCGTGCGCGGCTTCCGGGCACCCAACTACGAAGAGGTCAACGGCCTGTTCTACAACGCTGCCCAGAACTACGCGAGCCTTCCCAACCCGAACCTGAAGCCCGAAACCAGCACCGGCATGGAAGTGGGCACCCGCTTCAAGCTGGCGGGCGGCGATGTGCAACTGGCCCTGTACAACAACAGGTACAGCAACTTCATCAGCAACGAACTGGTCTGTTCCACCCCGAGCGGGGCTAGCGCACCAGCCTGCCTGGGCAACTCGGTGCGCTCGGTGTACCAGTCGGTCAATCTGACCAGCGTCCGCATCCGCGGCGCGGAACTGCGTGGCCAGTGGGCCCTGCCCCACGGCTTCCGCACCGCCGGCGCCATCGCCTGGGCCGACGGGGACGTAACGTCCGCCGGCCAGCCGCTCAACGCCGTCGATCCCGCGCGCCTCTACCTCAATCTCGGCTGGGACGGCCATGCCGCCAGCCGCCCCCTGGCCGTGGATGCGCGCCTGCGCGCCGCCCGTAAGAAGGACCAGGTGGACCGCAGCGAGGTCGATTACTTCCGGACACCTGGCTACGCAGTGCTCGACCTGTCCGCCAGCCTGCAAGTCCATCGCAACGCCAGGCTCAACCTCGCCCTCAACAACCTCTTCGACAAGAAATACTGGCTGTGGAGCGACATCCGCCAGGTCGCCCTCACCAGCACCGACGCCGGCCCGGCCTTCTTCACCCAGCCCGGCCGCAACCTGAGCGCCTCCCTCCAGGTGGATTTCTGAGCATGCGCGCCGCCCACCGGCTGTTCATGCGGCTCGGCCGCCTGCTCGCCCCCGTGCTCTGCCTCATCCTGCTCAGCGGCAGCGGTGAAGTGTTCGCCGGGCGCATCCTCGTCATCAGCACCTCGCCGGTCCAGCCGGGCAAGTTCCTCAAGCTGGCCGAAACCGCCAAGGCGCACGGCCTGCAACTAGAGGCCCGCTTCGCCGAGAAGCTGCCGGCCGACAGCGGGCCGGCCCTGTTCCGCGGCTACGACCTGGTGCTCTTCGACACGCCCCGGGAACATCTGCAGGCCTTCGTCGAGACCCGCCTGGCCGGAGCCCTCCCCGGCCTCACACAGCCCGTCCTGTGGCTGCACGAAGGCAATCCCCGCTGGCAAGGCCTGCCGGACGGGCTGGCCCGGCGCCTGCACACCTATTATGTAAATGGCGGCGCCCTCAACTTCGACGCCTTCCTGGCCACCCTCGCCGCGCATCTGGACGGCAAGCCGACCGGCGGCATCCGCGAGCCCATCGTCTTCCCCAAGAGCGGCATCTATCACCCGGACCATCCCGGCTTGGTCTTTGCCGAGCCCGTCGCCTACCTGCGCTGGAAGACCGGTAGCGCCACGCCCATCGCGCCGGTGATCGCCATCGCGCTGCACCAGCAGTACATCGCCGCCGAGCAGACTGCCTTCATCGACGATCTGATCCGTCGCATCGAACGCAGCGGCGCCGTGCCCCTACCCTTCTACAGCCCGGTCATGGACCCGGACGCCGTGCGGCGCATGCTGCGCGTCGACGGGCGCACTGTTGCCAACGTGCTGATCAACACCCAGATCATGCTCAACCCGGATGGGCGGCGCACCGAATTCGCCGACCTGGGCATCCCGGTCGTGCAGGCCATGCCCTACCGCAAGGGCGACGAAGCCGCCTGGGCCGCCGATCCGCAAGGCGTGGCGCTGATGGACGTGCCCTTCTACCTGGCCCAAGCCGAATACGCCGGCGTCACCGACATCCAGATCGCCGCCGCCACCCGCAAGTCCGACGACCAGATCGCCCCCATCGCCGGACAGGCCGCCGCCGTCGTCACCAAGGCCGTGCGGCTGGCCCACCTGCAGCGCACCGCCAATGCCGACAAGAACCTGGCGATCTTCTTCTGGAACTACCCGCCGGGCGAAAAAAACCTCTCCGCCTCCTTCATGAACCTGCCGCGCAGCCTCGTCGGCACCCTCGCGGCCCTGCGGGCACACGGCTACAGCACCGAGACACCGGGCGAGACCGAGCTCACCCTGTCCCTGCAGCGCCTGCTCGCCCCCTACTACCAGCCCCCCGGCGACCAGCGGGAACTGGAATCCCTGCTGCGCGACGGCCTCGCCGAACGCCTGCCGCTGACGGCCTACCGGCACTGGCTGGCCGGCCTGCCCGAGGGCGTTCAGAAACAGATGAAGGACCGCTGGGGCGAGCCCGAACGCTCGTCGATGCTCGTCCGTCAAGACGGCCAGACCTGGTTCGTCATCCCCCGCCTGAAGCTGGGGCGCGTCAGCCTGCTGCCCCAGCCGCCCCGCGGCGAACGCGGGGAAAGCAAGGAGAAGGCGCTCTACCACTCCTCCAGCGCCGCCCCGTCCCACTTCTACATGGCCGCCTATCTGTGGGCCCGCGAACAGGCCAAGAGCGATGCCTTCATCCACTACGGCACCCACGGCAGCCAGGAGTGGTTGCCCGGCAAGGAGCGAGGGCTAGCCGTCAGCGATTTTCCGATGCTCGCCGTCGGCGACGTGCCGGTGCTGTATCCCTACATCGTGGACAACATCGGCGAAGCCACCCAGGCCAAGCGGCGCGGCCGCGCCACCATCATCAGCCACCAGACGCCGCCCTTCGCCCCCGCCGGCCTGCATGCCACGCTGACCCGCATCCACGACCTGCTTCACAGCTGGCTGGCCCAGGACGACGGCGCCGTGAAGGACAAGCTGCGCGCCGAGTTCCTGGCCGGGGTGCGCAAGGAACACATCGAGCGCGACCTGGGCTGGTCCGACGCCCGCATCGAGGCGCAATTTCCGGCTTTCCTCAACGAAGTGCACGACCACCTCCATGAACTGGCCCGCACGGCCCAACCCCTCGGCCTGCACACCTTCGGCCAGGGCGCCGGCGAGGACGCACGGCTGGCCACGGTGCTGATGATGGCCGGCAAGGACTTCTGGGACGGTGTCGCCGGCCCCGGCGAAGAGGCCGACGAAATGCTGGTCGGCGACTACACGCGCCTCAAGGAATCGACGCCTTACCGACGGCTGAAGGAGATCGTGGCCGGCCTGGCCAATCTCGCAGCCCTTTCCCCCAAGGCACGCGCCGCCGCAGAACGGACCCGCCAATGGTATGCCGCGCTGAATGCGGCCCCCGAGATGGCAGCCCTGCTCGACGGTCTGGAAGGCCGCTACATCCCGACCAGCTACGGCGGTGACCCGATCAAGAACCCCGACGCCCTGCCCACCGGACGCAACCTGTACGGCTTCGACCCCTCCCGGGTGCCGACGCAAGCGGCCTGGGAGGCTGGCCGCGACGCCTTCGAGCAACTCCTCGCCACCCACAAGGCCAAGAGCGGCAGGCTCCCGCAGAAGCTCACCTTCACGCTGTGGTCGGTGGAAACCATGCGCCACTTCGGCCTGCTCGAAGCCCAGGCCCTGTGGGCCATGGGAGTGGAACCGGTATGGGATGCCGGTGGACGGGTCGAGGACGTCAGGCTCGTTCCGCGGCAAACGCTCGGCCGCCCGCGGGTGGACGTGGTGCTGTCTGCCACCGGGCTCTACCGGGATCACTTCCCCAACGTGATGCGCCTGCTCGCCAAGGCAGCCCGGCTCGCCGCCGAGGCCAACGACGAGGCAGACAACCCGGTGGCCGCCAACACCCACCGGATCCAGGCCGAGCTGCGCGCCCGCGGCTGGGGCGAAGCCCAGGCCGTCAATGCCGCCCAGACCCGCATCTTCTCCTCCGAGTCCGGCCGCTACGGCACCGGACTGGACGACGCCGCGCTGGCCACCGACACCTGGAAGGGCAAGGCCGAAGGCGACCGCAAGCTGGCCCGCCTGTACCTGTCGCGCATGCAGTTCGCCTACGGCCCGGACGAAACGAGCTGGGGCCAGCCCGGCGCCGGCGGCGAGAACCTCTACGCCACCCACCTGAAAGGCACCGAAGGCGCGGTGCTGTCGCGCAGCTCCAATCTCTACGGCATGCTCACCACCGACGATCCCTTCCAGTACCTGGGCGGCATCGCCCTCGCCGTCCGCCATCTGGATGGCAAGGCGCCGGAGCTCTACATCTCCAACCTGCGCGGCCAGGGCGGTGGCAAGGTGGAAGGCGCCGCCGGCTTCCTGGCCAAGGAGCTGGCCACCCGCAACTTCCACCCCGGCTACATCCAGGGCCTGATGAAGGAAGGTTACGCCGGCACCCTGCAGGTGCTCGACGGCATCAACAACTTTTCCGGCTGGCAGGCCGTGGCGCGGGAGATCGTGCGCGACGACCAGTGGCAGGAGTTCGTGGACGTCTATGTGCGCGACAAGCACCGCCTCGGCCTGCGCAAATGGTTCGAGCACCACAACCCTCACGCCCTCGCCCAAAGCATCGAGCGCATGCTGGAGGCCGCCCGCCAGGGCTACTGGCAGGCCGACAAGGCCACCGTGGAGGAACTCAAGGCCCGCTACCGGGAGCTGGCCGAACGGCACCAGGTCCGCAGCGACAACGCCGCCCTGCGCAGTTTCGTCGGCTTCGGTGTGACCCAGGCCCACCCCGCCGCCACCTCCGCGGACGGTGCCACCCGTGCCGCGAAGGCGGCCGCTGTGCCCGACGCGCCAGAGGCACCGGCAACACCACCCTCCGTCCAGGGCCTGCGCCTCGACAAGCTCACCCCGCCGGCTCCGCAAGTCCCCGCCCGCGCCGCCGCCGGCCTGCTCCTCATCACCCTGGCCGCGCTGGGCGGCGCGCTGCGGGGCCGCCGCCTGCCCTTCCCCTGATCTCCAACAAGCCAACACTGCCGACCATGAACCATCAACTCGAAAACACCATGTACGACGTGGCCCAGCTCTTCCTGCTGCCCACGCTGATCCTGATCGCCCTGCTATTCCTGTTCGCCTTCTGGACCCTCGGGGAATTCGCCCGGCTGGCCTGGCAGCGGCGAGGCGACGGCGGCCGGCCGCTGCTAAGTGCCTTTCGCGGCAACCCGACCCTCACCGAAGACGAACTCGATCTGCTCGCCCACACCCTACTCGAATCACCTCGGATCGCCAGCCGCGTCACGCCCATGCTGGGACTGGTCGCCACCATGATTCCCATGGGGCCAGCCCTCAAATCCCTGTCCGACGGTGATCTGGCCCAGGTCTCCCACAACCTGACGGTGGCCTTCTCGGCGGTCATCCTGGCCCTCATCGCAGCCTCCATCACCTTCTGGGTCACCAACGTGCGCCGCCGCTGGCTGGCCGAGGAGATCGTCCACATCGCGCGCCTGCGCCAGGGGGCCTGAAGCATGGGACTCAAACTCCTGCACGAACCGGAAACCGAAGATCCCATCCTGTCGGTGGTCAACCTCATCGACATATTCCTGGTGGTCATCGCCGCGCTGCTCATCACCATCGCCAAGAATCCGCTGATGAATCCCTTCAGCCGGCAGGACGTCACGGTGATCAGCGATCCCGGCAAGCCGACCATGGAAGTCGTCATCAAGAAAGGCGAGAAGGTCGAGCGCTACAAGGCCAGCGGCGCCATCGGCAGCGGCGACGGTGAAAAGGCCGGGGTCGCCTACCGCATGAAGGACGGCGCCATCGTCTATGTTCCGGAAGGCGGCGACGCCCCTGCGCAACGCTGAGCACGGATAGGCGCACCCAGCGCACCGCGAACTCCCGACCGCCGACTGGCGTCCACAGGCAGCCCGCAGACTTCGACGGCACAACCGAGCCCCTGAACCATGAAACTACGCCTGATCGCCCTCCTCGCCGGCATCGTCCTGTGTTGCGCCGCCCAGGCCAATGCCCCCGCCGGCGAGCGCATCGTCGATACCCGAACAGGGCAGACGCTCACCCAGCCCGAACTGCTCGCCCGTCTCCGCCAGGCGGATTTCCTGCTCCTCGGCGAGATCCACGACAGCCCACTGCACCACCGCCTGCGCGCCGAGCTGATCGCCGCCCTCGGCGCACAGAACGTGGCGGCCGAACACCTCGACAGGGGGCGGCGTCTCGGCGCCGGCCCCGTCGAACGCCTCCAGGCCGACCTGGAGGCCGCCGGCTTCGACACCAAGGCCTGGCAGTGGCCGGTGCACGAACCGCTGTTCGGCGGGCTGGCGCGGGCCGGCATCAACGTCATCGGCGCCAATCTTTCCCGCGAACAGGCGCGTAACGTGGTGCGTAATGGTATCGCTGCCCTGCCGTCCGACCTCGCCGCCGCGCTGGCGGCCGGTCCGCTGTCCGACGCCGCCACACGGGCGCTCGACGCCGATCTGCTGGACAGCCACTGCGGCCAGTTGCCGGCTAGCCGGGTGCCCGGCATGCGCCTCGCCCAGCGCGCCCGTGACGGTGCCATGGCCACCGAACTGACGCACCTCGCCGAGCGTCCGGCCGTCCTGGTCGCCGGCAACGGCCATGTGCGCGGCGACTATGGCGTTCCACAGTTGCTGTCCCGCCTCCGGCCCGACGCCCGCATCGTCAGCGTCGCCTTCGAGGAGACCGGCGACCGCCCGAACACGAGCGGCACGCCCCGCCCCTATTCCTACATCTGGTACACCGCCCCCACACCGAGAACCGATCCGTGCGCCGGCTTCGGCTCCAAGCCTTGATGCAAGCGGTTCTTCAACTCAGGGGCAAATCAAGCTTCATTCAATTTTTTTCGAACAATAACTACAGGCAATTCTGATTTTATTTAACACAGACAGTCGCTATCCTTCATCGGTCGCTACCCCAATCACAGGAGACACGCATGAAATCCTTTGCCCTGATGGGCGCCGCCCTGGCGCTGGGCCTGACCCTCGTAACCGGCGATGCAGACGCCGCCAAGCGCTTTGGTGGCGGCAAGTCCTCGGGCATGCAGCGCCAGGAACTCAGCCAGCCCAAGTCCCCCAACGCCACGCCGGCAACCCCGGCCCAGGCGCCGGGTGCGGCCGCCGCTCCCCACGCCCAGCCGGCCGCCGGTGCTGCGGCGGCCGCCGCCACGCCCAAGCGTTCGTGGATGGGCCCGCTGGCCGGTCTCGCCGCCGGTATCGGCCTGGCCGCGCTGGCCTCCCACTTCGGCTTTGGTGAAGAACTTGCCTCGATGATGACGATGGCTCTGATCGCCTTTGCCGCCATCGCGCTGATCGGCTTCTTCATGCGCCGCCGTGCGGCCTCTCAGCAGCCGGCGCTGGCCGGTGCGGGTGCGAGCCCGATGCAATATTCCAGCGCGCCCCAGTCCTACGGCAGCACCAGCAGCGCGACGCCCGCTTTCGGTGGCGGCAGCGCGGCACCGGCAACGCCTCTGGCCGCGACGCGTGCCGGCAACATCCCGGCCGATTTCGATGCTGAAGGCTTCGTGCGCCACGCCAAAGTGAACTTCATCCGCCTGCAGGCCGCCAACGATGCGCGCAACCTGGACGACGTGCGGGAATACACCACGCCGGAGATGTTCGCCGAGATCAAGATGGACTGGATGTCCGAGCCGGCCTCGGCGCAGAAGACCGACGTGGTCTCCCTCAACGCCGAAGTCATCGACGTCGCCGAGGAAGCCGAGCGTTACATCGTCACCGTGCGCTTCACCGGCCTGCTGCGCGAGGATCCGAACGCGGCACCGGAAGGCATTGACGAGTTGTGGCACCTCACCAAGCCGCGCAGCGGCAACGGCGGCTGGCTGCTCGCCGGCATCCAGCAGAACGGCTGATCCTTCTTCAAGCAGCAGTAGTACCAACCGGCCACTACCCTCGCCCTGCCCGCGGCCTTCCGGCCCGAGCAGGGTTTTTTTCAATCTGGCTCCGCCTGGGCCACGACACCGCCGCTGCCCATCGCCTCCAGTCCCGCCTTGGCCGCATCGGAGATGGCCAGCACACAGGGGTGGGTCAGGCGCCGCTCGACCGAGATCGCGTAGTACTCGATCCGCACCTCCTCTGCCCGCCCCAGCACCAACAGGTCGCCGGTGCCGAGAATTTCCTGCTCGATCGCCGTAGGCACCACGAAGGCCCCGACGCCGGCACGACCAAAGGCTGTCATCAGTGCAGTGTCGTCGAACTCGCCGACGATGCGCGGCCGAAGCCGCTTGCGATCCAGCCAGTCCTCGAACTTGCGGCGGATCGCCGAATCCTCGCCCGGCAGCAGTGTCGGCAGACTCCCCATGCAGGCCGGAAACTCCGGAAGCTGCTCGCCGAGCAGCGAACGCGCGGCGATGAAACTCAGACCCGACTCGCCGAGGCGATGGTTGTAGGCCCGCACATCGACGCTGGGCGGGATCGGTGAATCGGCGATCACCAGATCAAGCTTGTGCACCGCCAGCTCAGTCAGCAAGCGATCCAGCCGCCATTCCCGGCAGATGATGCGCACCGGGTCGGTCGGATCTACCGCCGGCCGCAGCAGGCGATAGGCGATCGACTTGGGCACAGCATCCGACACGCCAACCCGGAATTCCACCGGCCGTCCCTTTGGATAATGGCGCAAGGCCTGCTCCAGTTCGGCGCTCAGCGAAAACATCTCGTCGGCGTACTCCATCGCCATGCGCCCAGCTGGCGTCAGTTCCAGGCTCCGCCCGTCGCGGGTGAACAATTGGGTGTCCAGGCTGTCTTCCAGCAGGCGGATCTGGCCGCTGATGGTCTGCGGCGTGACATGCAGCGCCTCGCCAGCCTTGACCACGCCGCCGCTGCGCGCGGTCTTCCAGAAATAGAACAGATGCTTGAGATTCACGGCCCGCCACAGCTTTTGTAAAGCTTCGAATATATCGAAACAAAGCTTCGATTAATACGCCTTTACCTGATTCATTGATGCCCATACAGTGAACCCTCCAAAACGCAAAGGAGATACGAATGGAAGTCCAGATCAAGGCCAAGGGCCTGCCTGCTGCCAAGACCCTGCGTACCCATGCTGCTCAGCGCATCCAGGGCGCCCTTGGTCGCTTCGGCCATGTCGTCCAGTCCGTCAGCGTGCGCCTGTCCGACATCAACGGCCCCCGTGGTGGTGGTGCCGACAAACTGTGCCGCATCGTCATCCAGATGAAGAACCGCTCCCTCGTGATGGAAGAGCTCGGCGACGACATGCGCCGTGTCATCGACCGCATCACTGAACGCGTGCAGTACAACGTCATCCGGCAGATCGAGAGGCTCTCCGCCATCAATCGCAAGCTGATGCCGGAACCCGCGCTGGTACCGGTCCGCGCCTGATACCGGATTGCCCGTCAGCGCGAAAATTCGCGGCCTCCCGGCCGCGGTTTCGTACGTAGCTGTCGCATTCCTCACGCTACGGGCCGATGAACCTGTGACATTCGCGACAGGTAGGCCCCACAGAAACACTACAAGCATTTAATTTCAAATACTTAGATAAAAACCCCGAGCTGGTACGCGGCTTGCAATTCCACTCCCACAAACGAACCGAGTGGGGACCCCAACCATGGAACTGCCAGTGATCAGCAATACCGCCGAATCCGGCGGCGGCGGGTGTAGTTCGCATTCCTGCGGCTCGACCGCGGACCAGCTCAATCAGATCCCGGACGAAATCCTGCAGAAGGTGTTCAACCACCCCTGCTATTCGGAAGACGCCCACCACCATTTCGCACGGATGCACGTTGCCGTCGCCCCGGCCTGCAACATCCAGTGCCACTACTGCAACCGCAAGTACGACTGCGCCAACGAATCCCGTCCCGGCGTGGTCTCGGAACTCCTCACGCCCGACCAGGCCGCCAAGAAGACATTGGTCGTCGCCTCGGAGATCCCGCAGATGAGCGTTCTGGGCATCGCGGGGCCGGGAGACCCCTTGGCCAACCCCGAGCGTACCTTCGCGACCTTCCAGATGCTCAGCGAACACGCTCCGGACATCAAGCTGTGCGTATCGACCAATGGTCTGATGCTGCCGCAGTCGGTGGACGAGATCGCCAAACACAACATCGACCACGTCACGATCACGATCAACTGCGTCGACCCTGACGTGGGAGCCAAGATCTACCCGTGGATTTTCTGGAACAACAAGCGCATCAAGGGCCGCGAGGGCGCCGCGATCCTCATCGAGCAACAGCAGAAGGGCCTCGAGGCGTGTATCGCCAAGGGCATTCTGGTGAAGGTGAACTCGGTGATGATCCCCGGCGTGAATGACGAGCACCTGAAGGAAGTCAGCCGCGTCGTGAAGTCCAAGGGCGCCTTCCTGCACAACGTGATGCCGCTGATCGCCGAAGCCGAGCACGGCACCTTCTACGGCCTGACCGGCCAGCGCGGCCCCACCCAGGACGAACTGCAGGCCCTGCAGGACGCCTGTGCCGGCGACATGAACATGATGCGCCACTGCCGCCAGTGCCGTGCCGACGCCGTCGGCCTGCTTGGCGAGGACCGGGGTGCCGAGTTCACGCTCGACAAGATCGCCGAGTACGAGCTCGACCTGGAAGGTGCAGCCGCCCGCCGTGCCGAGGTCCGTGACCGCATCGCCGCCGAACTGGAAGAGAAGCGCAACGCCAAGGCTGCCGCACCGGCACCGAAGCTGGTCGCCCTCGACATGAGCGGCCTTGCCACCAAGGAGCCCCTGCGGCCGGTCAAGATGGCCGTGGCCACCAGCGGCGGCGGAGTGATCAACCAGCACTTCGGGCATGCCAAGGAGTTCCTGGTCTACGAGGCCTCCGAAAACGGCGTTCGCTTCCTCGGCCACCGCAAGACCGACCTCTACTGCAGCGGCGGCGACACCTGCGGCGACGCGGACACCACCCTGCAGCAGACCGTCAAGACGCTGGAAGGCTGCGAAGTGGTGCTGTGCTCGAAGATCGGCTACGAGCCCTGGGGCCTGCTGGAAGAAGCCGGCATCGCACCGAACGGCGAGCACGCCATGGAAGGCATCGAGGACGCGGTGATGGCCGTGTATGCCGAGATGGCCGCCGCAGGCAAGCTGGTCGCCCCCGTCGAAGCACCTGCCCAGTCTGCCGCCTGAGTCTCCAGCCCTGACTCAGGCATGCAGACCGCTCCCGGAGCGCCGTCCGCCAGAGCGGCGCCCCGGGAGCCCCACCCAAGCCCATAACAAGGAGCGCTGCGATGGCACTCGAAATCAACGACCTGTGCGTGAACTGCTGGGCCTGTGAGCCCCTTTGCCCCAACAAGGCGATCTACTCCGCTTCCCCGCACTTCGAGATCGATCCCGACAAGTGCACCGAATGCGCCGGCGACTTCGCGGATGCCCAGTGCGCGGCGATCTGCCCCATCGAAGGTGCCATCGTCGATGAGCTGGGTGATGCCCTCAACCCACCAGGCTCCCTGACCGGCATCCCGCTGCAACTGCTGATGGAAGCCGCCGGTGCGCTGGAAGGCACCGCTGCCAAGGTGAGCAGCAGCTGACGGGAGCCCGCCATGACGACCATCGAGTTCTTCGAAAAGCCCGGCTGTTCGACGAACACGAAGCAGGTGGCCAGCCTGCGGGCTGCGGGGTGCGAAGTCGCCCCCCGCAGCCTGCTCACGTACCCGTGGACCGCCGACAGCCTGCTCGCCTTCCTCGCCCCGCACCCCTCGGCATCCTGGTTCAACCGAGCCGCCCCCAGGGTCAAATCGGGCGAGATCGTTCCCGAAGTCCTGTCCCGCGATGAAGCCCTTGCCGCGCTGCTGGCCGAACCGCTGCTGATCCGCCGCCCGTTGATCCGCATCGGCGACACCCACCTGCTCGGCTTCGACCCGGCCGCCATCGCCGCCAGCCTGGGCCGCTCGCCCGACGGCTTCCTCGGAACGCCGCCCGGCGAAGGCTGCAGCCACAAGCCCGACACGCCGCCCTGCGGCAGCGGAGGCCCCGGATGATCGCTGCTCCGGTTCGCCTACGCCGGCCCGGCGGCGATTTTGATGCTGTTCCGGTGGCAGAGGACGTGCACTGGATCGGAGCCCTCGACCCGACCCTGCGCAGCTTCGACATCATCCTCAAGACCGCCAACGGCACCACCTACAACAGCTACTGCGTGCGCGGCAGCGAGGGCGTGGCGATCATCGACACGGTGAAGGCCGAATTCGCCGATGAATTCTTCTCCCGGCTCGAACAGGTGGCCCGCTACGACGAGATCACCACCATCGTCCTCAACCACCTGGAGCCCGACCACACGGGCGCACTGCCCGAACTGCTGCGGCGGGCCCCTCAGGCGCGCCTGTACATTTCCCACCGCGCTCCACTGATGCTCAAGGGGCTGCTCAAGTACGACGGCGAATCGCTGGACTTCACCACCGTCACCCAGGGCGACACGGTATCGCTCGGCGACCGTAGCCTGCGCTTCCTGCACACGCCCTTCCTGCACTGGCCCGATACCCAGTGCACCTATCTGGTCGAGGACGGCATCCTGTTCTCAGGCGACATCTTCGGCTGTCACTTCTGCGACCCACGCCTGTTCAACGACCACGTCGGCGACTTCCGTTTCTCCTTCGAGTACTACTACCAGCACATCATGCGCCCCTTCCGGGAGCACGTGCTGACCGCCCTGCCCCTAGTCGAAGATCTGGAGCTGAACCTCATCTGCCCGGCCCACGGCCCCATCCACCGGGACGCCCCACGCGGCTACGTGAAGCGCTACCGCCAGCTCGCCGAAAGCCAGCTCGCCAACGAAGCCAGTCAGCGCGACAAGACATTGGTGATTTTCTACATCTCCGCCTACGGCAACACCGCTGTGATGGCCCAGGCCGTCAAGGACGGCGCCGAGACCGTGGACGGTGTACGGGTGTCCGTCTACGACCTGCAGGGCGGCGAAGTCACGCCCTTCGTGGACCTCATCGAGGAAGCCGACGGCCTCGCCATCGGCTCGCCGACGATCAACGGCGACGCCGTCAAACCGGTTTGGGACCTGCTCTCCTGCCTCACCCAGGTGCCCCTCAAGGGCAAGCTCGGTGCAGCCTTCGGCTCCTACGGCTGGAGCGGCGAAGCGGTCGGCATGCTCGAAGACCGCCTGCGCGGGCTCAAGCTGCGGGTGCCCTGCCCGGGCATCAAGCTCAAGCTCATCCCCACCGGCGAGGAACTCGCCGACTGCCACGCCTTCGGCCGCAACCTGGCCCTCCAGCTCACCGGCCAGGCCGGCTTCCGCGTCGTGGACATAGCCGAACTCGCCTGACCCCCATCGATTCCGAAACCACCCATTTCCCGGAGGACATCCCATGCCCAAGGCACAAGTACTGTTTGAAGACATCGGCGTCGCCGTCACCGTGCCCGCCGGCACCCGCCTCATCGAGGTTTCCGAAAAGGTCGGCGCCGGCATCACCTACGGCTGCCGCGAAGGCGAATGCGGCACCTGCATGATGAAGATCGTCAAGGGCATGGAGAACCTGGCCAATCCCTCCCTGCTCGAGACCAAGGTGCTGCAGGAGCAGATGGCCGGCCGCCAGAACCGCCTGGCCTGCCAGGCCCAGGTGCTGCAGGGCGAGGTCGTCGTCCGCCCGGGCTGAGGCCCCCAAGGAGCATCCCCACCAGCGACAGAGAGAATCGTTGTGGAACCCGCGGCCTCCGCCATACCGGCTCCGGCCGCATCACTCACGTAGGAGGAAAACCATGGCTCTCATCACCTTCACCAGCCCGATGCACAAGGACAAGACCGTCTACGCCGTGGCTGGCAGCCACAAGAAGACCGTCCTTGAACTGGCCAAGGAGAACCACGTCCCGATCGACTTCGGCTGTCAGAACGGCGAATGCGGCACCTGCCTGTGCAAGGTCACCAACATCACCAAGGGCGGCACTGTCCACGCCGGCCCGCTGACCAACAGCGAGCGCAAGACCCTGAAGGAACTCGGCAAGCTGTCCGCCGAGGAGGAAGCCAAGATGGACGTGGACGACTTCCCGACCCCGTGGCGCCTGGCCTGCCAGATGATCGTCCGCGACGAGGACGTCACCATCGAGTATCCCAGCGCCTGAACGTCGGCGGCCGATGATGCAGCGCTCCATGTCCGACTCGCATGCTGTAATGGAGCCATCGGCCGCTGACGTCGCCGCCGCCCGGGCCGAGGCCGCCTATCTGGGCCTCGCCTTGGGCGACGCATTGGGCGCCACCGTGGAGTTCATGACGCCACGGGAGATCCAGGCTCAGCATGGCTGCCACCGCACGATCCGCGGCGGCGGCTGGCTGAAGCTCAAGCCCGGCGCGGTCACCGACGACACCACCATGGCGCTGGCCCTCGGCGACGCGATCCTGGCCGCCAACGGCATCGACGCCCGCGCCATCGGCGAGTCCTTCGACGCGTGGATGCGCGCCAAACCGGTGGACATCGGCAACACCGTTCGGCGTGGCATCATCGAATTCCGCCGCACCGGCCGCCTTGCAGCCCCGCCCAGCGAGCACGACGCAGGCAACGGCGCCTGCATGCGCGTGCTGCCAGTCGCTCTAGCCACCCTCGGTCAGCCGGAAAACGCGGTGCGCACCGCCTGCCGCGTGCAGGCCCACCTGACCCACAACAATCCCCTCTCCGATGCCGGCACCGAGACCATCGTGCTGATGGTCCAGGACGCGCTGCACGGCGCCGACCGGGACGTGCTGATCCGCCACCGCCTGCAGCCACTGGTCGCCGCCTTCCCGCTCTTCGACCCGGCCGGCAAGCGCGAGGAAAACCCCTCCGGTTTCATCAAGGACACGCTGCGTGCGGTCTTCCAGGCCCTACTCGACACCGACAGCTTCGAAACGTGCCTGATCAACGTAGTCAACCGCGGTGGCGATGCCGACACCACCGGCGCCATCGCCGGCATGCTGGCCGGCGCCCTGTACGGCCCCAGCAGCCTGCCCGAACCCTGGCTGGCCGCCCTCGACCCCGACGCCCGCCGGGCCTGCGCGGTCCAGTCCCGAGCCCTTCTCGCACAAGCTTGCAGCAACACCACCGGTAAACTGTAAAATCGCGGCCCGAAAGCCATCTGCGGGACCAACTACCCCGCCATGACCGCCATGTTGCGCATCTCCGAACTCCGCCTGCCCCTCGACCACCCGGAAGAGGCCCTGCCCGCCGCCATCGTCCAGCGCCTCGGCATTTCCGCCGACCAGCTCATCAGCTTCAAGGTCTTCAAGCGCAGCTACGACGCGCGCAAGAACGTGCGCCTGTGCTTCATCTACATCGTCGACCTGGAAGTGACGAACGAGGCCGCACTGCTGCAGAAGTTTGCCGACGACATCCACGTCAAACCGACGCCGGACACCGAATACCACTTCATCGGCAAGGCCCCGCCCAACTTCACGCACCGCCCGATCGTCATCGGCTTCGGCCCCTGCGGCATCTTCGCGGCACTGATCCTGGCCCAGATGGGCTTCAAGCCGATCGTGCTCGAACGCGGCAAAGCGGTGCGCGAGCGTACCCAGGACACCTGGGGCCTGTGGCGCAAAAACACCCTCAACCCGGAGTCGAACGTGCAGTTCGGCGAAGGCGGTGCCGGCACCTTCTCGGACGGCAAGCTGTACAGCCAGATCAAGGACCCCAAGCACTACGGCCGTAAGGTCCTCACTGAGTTCGTCAAAGCCGGCGCACCGGAGGAGATCCTCTACGTTTCCAAGCCCCACATCGGCACCTTCCGGCTGGTTGGCATGGTCGAAACCATGCGCGCCGAGATCACCGAGCTCGGCGGCGAGATCCGCTTCCAGCAGCGCGTTACCGACCTCATCGTCGAGGACGGCCAGGTGCGCGGCGTGCGCACCTCCACCGGCGACGAGCTGCGCAGCGACCACGTGGTGCTGGCCCTCGGCCACAGCGCCCGCGACACCTTCGAGATGCTGCACGCCAAGGGCGTCTTCATGGAAGCCAAGCCCTTCTCGGTGGGCTTCCGCATCGAGCATCCGCAATCACTGATCGACAAGGCCCGCCTCGGACCCCACGCCGGCCATCCGCTGCTCGGCGCCGCCGACTACAAGCTGGTGCATCACGCCTCCAACGGCCGCGCGGTATACAGCTTCTGTATGTGCCCGGGCGGCACGGTGGTGGCCGCCACGTCGGAACCGAACCGCGTCGTCACCAACGGCATGAGCCAGTATTCGCGCAACGAGCGCAACGCCAACGCGGGCATCGTGGTCAGCATCGATCCCGAGAAGGATTACCCCGGCGGCCCGCTGGCCGGCATCGAGTTCCAGCGCAAGCTGGAGAGCCACGCCTTCGTGCTCGGCGGCGGCACCTACGAGGCGCCGGCCCAACTGGTCGGCGACTTCCTGCGCGGCAAGGCCTCCACCGCGCTGGGCGGCGTCGAGCCGTCCTACAAGCCGGGCGTGCTGCTCGGCGATCTGGCCACGGCGCTGCCCGACTACGCGATCACCGCGATGCGCGAGGCTATCCCGGCCTTCGACCGCCAGATCCGCGGCTTCAACATGTACGACGCGGTGCTCACCGGCGTCGAGACGCGCACCTCATCACCGCTACGCATCACCCGCGGCGAGGATCTGCAGAGCCTTAACACCAAGGGCCTCTACCCGGCCGGCGAAGGTGCCGGCTACGCGGGCGGCATCCTGTCGGCCGGCGTGGACGGCATCCGGGTCGCGGAAGCCGTCGTCGCCAGCCTGCTCCAGCCGGGCTGAACCCGAACGTAGCGGCGGCCAAACCGCTACTGCTGCGCACGATGATCTCCAACCTGGCGGACAACGCCTTGCGCTACACGCGTGCCGGTGGCGTCGTGACAGTGCAGGTGGATGTTCAGGCAGACGATGCCGGCGCGCCGCCGATGGCCCCGCCTGCGCGTGGAGGATGACAGCCTGGGGGCAGCCGACCGGCCGGGGCTGGCCGTCACCGTGCGCCTGCCCCTCGCCGCCTCGGCGGACTCAGCGCACGACGAATGAACGGAAGCTGTTTTCCTTGCCGAGGACGAGCCGACCGAACTCGTCCAGCAGCTCGGGGCCGATGGCGTCCGCCGGCACGCGACAGGAGGCAAAGCCGAAGCGCTCCAGGTTGCGCGACTCGATGACTACCTGGCGGTTCTCGAAGTCGGCCCGCCACACCACCTGCACGCTGATCTCGTCGCTCACCGTGAAAGTGCCGAGCTCCAGCTCACGCTGGCGATTGCGCCGCTCGACGCATTCGAAACGCAACCCGAGGTCGAACAGCATCTGGCGCAGGCGTTCGACCGCATGGCCGGCACGCTCGATGATGCGCACACCGCCGCCCTTCAGCGTGTAGCCGAAGGTCACCCTCTCGATGCGGCCGCCATCGCTCTCGGCCTGAGTACGGAAATCTGCGAAACCCTCCAGCCAAGCCAGGTTGCGAAACGCATCGTCGGCATTCAGGAAAATGTAATTGCGCGCCACCTGGGGCTTGAGATAGTTGAGCTGGGTGCTCAGGTCGTGGAAATATTCGAAAGCCGCGCGCAAGCGCCGGTCCAGGCTGGTCTTGGCTGCGTCGACCCGTTCGAACGCATCTTCGACGGCCCGCTGGCGGGTCTCCACCTCACCGCGCAACTGGTCCAGCAGACCGCCGCTCCGCACCGTCGGCAGCGGCTCCTCGTCCTTTTGAACGGCAGCTGCCTGGCCCGCCAGGCGCACCGGCGGGAAGTCGTTGCCCGGGACCTCGTGATAGGTCTCCCTCGAACGGGGCAGGCCGGTGTAGCGGGAGTCGATCTCCTGCACGCGTTTGCGCGCTGCCTCAAGGTCAAAGGAATTGATGTCGGCGAGCAGGGCCTCGGCCTCCGCATCCAGGGCGTCGGCATTCGTGTCCTCGCATTGGCTCCGGTCCCTGTCAGAACAGGCGTCAGGAAGAGAAGACGAGGCCATGCCGCGGCCGGGAGGGAAAAAGGGATCGGGTTGCACGGCAGTCAAGACACCACGGGATATTGATCCGCTGGAGGGACCGGGGTTATTACAGATGCAAGTATTCCGCTGCCTGCGGGCCGGGTCAATCCCGGAATGGTGCGGGATTACCCTCCAATCCCTGTGAAAAATTCCCAGTCCCGGAAATTCTATCCCCGAAACGGGCAAAACCCAGCATCGATCCCTGCCTGCCGCCAGGGAAGCTTGCACGCGTAAAGAACATGCAGTTAGACTCCGCGCCGTTACGGGTGCCGACCCTGCGTCTGCAGGGAAGGTGAAACGGGAAGTCCGGTGACGTCGGGAGCATGCTCTCCCCGACCATTCCGGCGCAGCCCCCGCTGCTGTAAGCCTGACGAATCTGCTCCACGCCACTGGGTTTTCCCGGGAAGGCCAGCAGAAGAGAGTGAAGGCGAGCCAGAAGACCGGCCTGTGACGATTGGGTGTGGTACCGGCCCCGGGGTGTGGGCAGATCCGACCGATGGGCTTGCCCAGACCCGTTGCCGTCCTGTTCCCTCCGCTGTTTCCCGGAACCGTCGCCGCCACAGGTCCGCACCCGCCTGGTCTGTATGCGTTTGTTCTGCACATCCCCGTTGCCCTGCCGCACTTCGTTCAATCGACACGAAGGAAAGCAAACATGCACATCGAACCGGGGTACGTCGCCAGTGCCAAGATCGTCGCCGCCAACGCCGCCGCCGTGGCGCTGCTAGGCAGCCAGTCCGTCCACCTCCTCAAGCAGCCGCAGCTGATCGTCCGCACGCTTATCGCCGGCGTCCTGTTCACGCTGTTCATGCAGGCCTTTCACCTGAAGGTCGGCCCGTCCGAACTGCACTTCCTCGGCGCCATGCCGATCTACCTTTCCCTCGGCTTCGTGCCGGCCTTGTTCGGCTTCGCCATCGGCCTGCTGGCCCAAGGGCTGATCTTCGAGCCAACCGACCTGGTGCACCTGGGCGTCAACACCCTGTCCCTCGCCGTGCCGCTGATGCTGGTGCATGCCACCTTCGGCCAGCGCCTCGCCAAACTGGACGTGCGCAGCATCCTCAAGCTCGACGCCGCCTACTACAGCGGCGTGACCCTGATGGTCGGCTTCTGGCTCGCCATCGGTGAAGTCGCCACACCCTTCTCCGCCTGGCTCGCCTTCGCTTCGTCCTACGCTGCCATCGTGATGGTCGAGCCGATCTTCACGCTGCTGGCCCTGCAGGCCATCGGCCGCCGCCAGGACAACCCGGTGGTGCGCTTCTGCTTCGCCGCGAAGGCTGCCTGATGGCCGGCAAGGTCTGGTTCGTGGGCGCCGGTCCGGGCGACCCGGAGCTGCTCACCGTGAAGGGCCGCCGCCTGCTCGAAGAAGCCGGCGCGATCCTCTTCGCCGGCTCGCTGGTGGATCAGGCGGCGACGCTGTTCGCGCCGCCCGGCTGCGAGATCCGCGACTCCAAGGACATGACGCTGGAAGAGATGAGTGCCTGGCTCCTCGACCAGACCGCCCGCCACGCCACCGTGGTGCGCCTGCAGACCGGCGACCCCGGCCTTTACGGCGCGCTGGTGGAGATGACCCGCCCGCTCACCGCCGCCGGCATCGAATGGGCGGTGGTGCCGGGCGTCTCGTCGGCCTTCGCCTCGATGGCGGCGGCCGGCGAGACCCTGACGCTGCCGGAAGTGACGCAGACGGTGATCCTGACCCGCGTCGCCGGGCGTACGCCGATGCCGGCGGGCGAGGAACTGGAAGCCCTGGCCGCCCATAGGACGACCCTGTGCATCTTCCTGTCGATCACCCTGCTCCACGAGGTGCAGCGCGCGCTGCGCGCCGCCGGCTGGGCCGAGGACGCGCCGATCGTGGTCGTGCAAAAGGCCAGCTGGCCGGGCGAGGAAAAGATCGTCCGTGGCACCCTCGCCGACATCAAGAAACGCTGCCAGGCTGAGAAGATCGCCAGCCAGGCAATGATCATCGCCAGCCCCACGCTGGGCGCCGCCGACTGGCCGACCCTGGCCCGCTCCAAGCTCTACGATCCGGCCTTCGGCCACCGCTTCCGCAAGGCTTCGGCCGCTTCTGAAGAGACTTCCGCATGAACGACACCACCCTGCTCCTCGTCGGCCACGGCTCCCGCAACCGGGACGGCAACAAGGAAATCCTGCATTTTGCCGCCCAGTGGCGCGAACGCCATCCGGCCTGGCGCATCGAGGTGTGCTTCATCGAGCACGCCGACGTGCTGCTCGCCGAAGGCCTCGACCGCGCCGCCACGGGCAGCCGCCGCGTGGTGGTGCTGCCCTTCATCCTCAACGCCGCCGGCCACGTGAAGATGGAGCTGCCGGCCGCCATCGAGGACGCCCGCGCCCGCCACCCCGGCGTGGACTTCGGCTGCACCCGCCACCTGGGCATGGGCCGCGAGATCCTCGCCGTGCTGCAGGGCCAGCTCGACCGCCTGATGAAATCCCTGGCGATGCCCGACCCGCAGACCACCGGCGTGGTCCTGCTCGGCCGCGGCTCGTCGGACGCCGGCGCCAACGGCGAACTGGCCCGCATGGCGCGCTGGCTCTTCGAGGACAACGACCACGAGCTGGTGGACCTGGCCTTCACCGGCGTCACCTGGCCGCGCCTCGAAACCATCGTCCAGCGCCAGGTTCGCCTGGGCATGACGCAGATCTGCGTGGTGCCGGTGTACCTGTTCACCGGCGTGCTGATCGAACGCATCCACGCCCAGCTGGAACGCCTGCGTCAGCAGTACCCGCAGGTCGCCTTCGCGCTGGGCACCCACTTCGGCTTCGACAAGGGCATCTTCGACCTGCTGGACGCCCGCGTCGCCGGCGCCGAATTTCCGGAAGGCGGCCTGCTCGAATGCGACGGCTGCAAATACCGCCAGGCCGCCGAGGCTGAGCACCTGCACGACCACAGCCATACCCACACGGGCCATGCCGGCTGCGGCCACGACCACCCCCATGAACACGCCCACGCCTGAGCCCGCCATGAGCGCCAACACCGTCACCGAACAGCTCACCGCCGCCGGCCGCGCCATCGAGCACGACTCCTTCGCGATCATCGACCGGGAAGCCGGCCCCCACGCCTACAGCGCCGAGCAATGGCCGCTGGTGCGGCGGATGATCCACGCCAACGCCGACTTCGAATTCAACGGCCTCACCGCCTTCCACCCGCAGGCCATGCAGGCCGGGCTGGAGCGCATCCTGGCCGGCAATACGCCCGTCGTCGCCGACGTGGAGATGATCTGCGTCGGCTTGTCGAAACCGCGCCTCGCGCACTTCGGCATGACGACCCACCAGTTCATCTCCGACCCGGACGTGATCGCCGCCGCCCAGGCCGAGGACACCACCCGCGCCGTGCAGGCCATGCGCAAGGCCCACCGGCACGGCCTCCTCGACGGGGCCATCGTCGGCATCGGCAACGCCCCGACGGCGCTGATCGAGGTCGTCCGCCTGATCCGCGAAGAAGGCGTGCGCCCGGCCCTGGTCGTCGGCATGCCGGTCGGCTTCGTGTCGGCAGCCGAATCCAAGGACCTGCTGATGGAGCTGGACGACGTGCCGTGGGTCGCCATCCGCGGCCGCAAGGGCGGCTCGACGCTGGTCGTCGCCGCCATCCACGCGATCCTGGGACTGGCCGAAGAACGCCAGCGCCAGGCTGACTGAGGCCACCGATGGCTGCAGGTCACGCCCTCCCCGAGAAGATCCGCAAGGGCGATCCGAAACGGGATCGCGGCAACCGCACGGGCTTCTCCACCGGCGCCAACTCCGCCGCCGCCGCCGCCGCCGCGACCCTCGGGCTGGTGCAGGGCCGCGTACCCGAGGCGATTGAATGCGTGCTGCCCAACACCCAGCGGGTACGCTTTTCCATCACCGACGGCTGGACCGACGGCCTGCACGCCCGCGCGGTCAGTATCAAGGACGCCGGCGACGATCCGGACGCCACCAATGGTGCCCACCTCACCGCCGAAGTCGAGCGCCTGCCTGGCGCCGCCGGCCAGATCGTGCTCCGCGGTGGCCCCGGCGTCGGTACCGTCACCAAGCCCGGCCTCGGCCTCGACGTGGGCGGCCCGGCGATCAACCCGGTGCCCCGCCGCAACATCACCGACAACGTGCGCGCCGCCGGCGCCCCCATCCTCGAGGCCGGCGACGGCATCGCGGTGACGATCTCGGTGCCCGGCGGCGAGGAGATGGCCAAGAAGACCCTCAACGCCCGCCTCGGCATCCTCGGCGGTATCTCCATCCTCGGCACCACGGGCATCGTGCGCCCCTACTCCACCGCAGCCTTCCGGGCCAGCGTGGTGCAAGCGGTGGACGTGGCCGCCAACCAGGGCCAGACCAGCGTGGTGTTCACCACCGGCGGGCGCACCGAGAAATGCGCGATGCGCTGCTTCCCAGAGCTGGACGAAGCCTGTTTCGTGCAGATGGGCGACTTCGTCAAGGCCGCCTTCCAGACCGCCGTCGCGCAGGGCATGCAGCACATCATCGTCGGCGCGATGGTCGGCAAGCTCACCAAGATCGCCCAGGGCCTGTCCGTCACCCACGCCTGGCGCGAGGAGGTGGACCGGGCACTGATCGCCTCGGCAGCCGCCGAAGTCGGCGCCCCGCCCGATCTGGTCGAGGAGATCCGCGCCGCCGAAACGGCCCGCTTCGCCGCCGAGCGGCTGGCCGAGTTGGACCTCACCGTGGCCTTCCACCGGGCCCTTGCAGAGCGCGCCATCCGCAGCCTGCGCGAGCGCTACCCCGGCCCCCATCGCCTCACCGTGCTCGCCTGCAATTTCGAAGGCGTGCCCATCGTCACCGTCGAAGAACATGAACTCGCCTGAAGTCTGCCGCATCGTCGGCATCCTCGATGACGGCTGGTTCGGCCTGGGCGACCCGGCCCGCACCGTCCTCATCGAATCCGATCTCCTCATCGGCGCCCGCCGCACGCTAGATCTCGTGGCCCCCTACCTCCCTCCCAGGGTGGAACTGCGAGACATGGACGGCCAACTCGGCCGTGTCCCCGACTGGGTCCGTGCGGCGCGCGGCGCCGGCCACACCAGTGCCGTGCTGGCCACCGGCGATCCCCTGTGCCACGGCATCGCCAGCTTCCTGGCCGGCAAGCTCGGTGCAGACGCCGTCACGGTGCACCCTGCGGTGTCCACGCTGCAACTGGCCTTCGCCCGCTTCAAGAAGTGCTGGCAGAGCGCCGCCATCGCCTCAGTACACAGCCGCGACGCCGGCGAATGGCAGGTCGGCGCGACACCCGAGCACGGCCTCTACCCCCTCGTCCGCGCCGCCGCCCGGCATACGCTGATCGGCGCCTTCACCGGCCCGGACAACAACCCGGCGCGCATCGCCCGGGCGCTGATCGCCGCCGGCCACAAGGACGATTTCCGCCTGTCGGTCGCCGCCCGCCTGTGCCTGCCGGACGAAACGCTGTTCGCCGATCTGCCGCTGTCCGACGCCGCCGGCATGGGCTTCCCCGATCCGAACATCGTCGTGCTTGAGCGCATCACGCCGCCCGACGGCCGCGCCACCTTCGGCTTCGACGACACCGACTTCGTGCAGCGCGCCCCCGAGAAAGGCCTCATCACCAAGCAGGAAGCCCGCGCCCTGTCCCTCGCCAAGCTGGGCCTGCGCCCCGACAGCCGGGTGTGGGACATCGGCGCTGGCTCCGGCTCGGTGGGCCTGGAGGCGGCCCGCCTGGCCCCCGACGGCCACGTGTGGGCCATCGAAAAGAACCCCGGCGACGCCGACAACGCCCGCGAGAACGCCCGCCGTCTGAAGGCCAGCAACTACACGCTGATGGAAGGCAAGGCGCCGGCCGGGCTGGACCAATGGCCGGACCCGGACGCCGTTTTCATCGGCGGCTCCGGTGGCGAGCTGGCCGAGCTGATCCGCCTGGTCCTCGCCCGCTTGCGCCCCAACGGACGCCTGGTGATGAACTTCGTGACGCTGGAAAACCTGGCCACCGCCACCGCCGCGCTCAGCGCCGCCGGTGCGACGTGGGACGTGGTCCAGCTGCAGGCCGCCCGCAGCCAGCCCATCCTCGACATGCACCGCCTCGCCGCACAGAACCCGGTGTGGATCGTCTCTGCCCGTGGGGGCGAATTCATTCGCCCGCGGACTTCGATTGACGCGCGAAGGGCGAATGAATTCGCCCCCACGGAGACTCCACCCTCGGAAATTACGCCCCAACAGCCAGGAGCCGCCCAATGAATAGCCCCCGCCTCGGACGCCTGATCGGTGCCTCCCTCGGCCCCGGCGATCCCGAACTCATTACCCGCCGCGCGTGGGCCGCGCTGCAGTCTGGTGCGCGCTGGCTGTACCCGGTGAAGAAGGCCGAGGAGTCCTCCTACGCCCTCGGCATCGTCGAACGCGGCGGCCTGGCCGTGCCGGAAGATGCCGAAGCACTGGTCTTCCCCATGACCCGCGATCCGGTCGCCCTCGCCAAGGCCTGGTCCCGCGCGGCCCTCCGCACCGTCGAGCTGCTGCGTGAGGGCCGTGACCTGGTCTTCCTGGTCGAAGGCGATGCCTCCACCTTCGCCACCTTCGGCCACCTGGCCCGCGTGGTGCGCGAGCTGGCGCCGGAGGTCGAGGTCGACACGATCCCCGGCGTGAGTTCCTTCGCCGCCGCCGCGGCCGGCACCGGACTGTCCCTCGCCGAGGAGGACGAGACCTTCGCGGTGATCCCCGCCGCCTACGGCGTGCCGGTGGTCGAACGCCTGCTCGACGAGTTCGACACGGTGGTACTGCTGAAGGTCAAGCCGCTGCTCGACGAGATCCTCGACCTGCTGACCCGCCGCGGCCTGCTCGCCACCAGTTGCTTCATCGAGAAGGTCGGCTCGCCGGACGAACGCATCGTCCGCGACGTGGCCAGCCTGGCCGGTCAAAAGGTCAATTACCTGTCCCTGATGCTGGTGCAGAACCCCAAGCGGGTCCGCGGCGAGCTGCGCCGTGGCTGCCGCAAGCACGCGCCGGCCGCCACCGCCTGAGCGGCCATCGCAGCCAAACAACAATTCAAGCAAGAACACGCCCCCAACGGAACCCCGAGCATGTCCCAGCACCTGCCCTTCCCCACCAGCCGCATCGCGGTCGTCTCCATCACCCGCCACGGCATCGCGCTGGCCGGCCGCGTGGTCGCCGCGCTGCCCGGCGCGCGCCTGTTCGCCCCCGAGAAATTCGCCGCCGAGGCCGAAGCCGCCGCACCGGGCGCCGCCGCCTGCTACGCCGGCAAGACCGGCGAGCAGATCCCCATCCTGTTCTCCAATTTCGACGGCATCGTCGCCATCGTGTCCCTCGGCGCGATGGTGCGGCTGGTCGCGCCCTACCTGGTCAAGAAGGAATCCGACCCCGGCGTGGTGGTCATCGACGAAGCCGGACGCTTCGTAATCCCGATGCTGTCCGGCCACCTGGGCGGCGCCAACGCGCTGGCCGGCACCATCGCCAGCGCCCTCGACGCCACGCCGGTGCTCACCACCGCCTCCGACGCACGCCAGACCCTGGCCGTCGATCTGCTCGGCCGCGAACTGGGCTGGACCTTTGAAGCCAGTCACGACGAGGTCGTGCGGGCCAGCGCCGCGGTGGTCAACGACGAGCTGGTCGCCGTCGTGCAGGAAGCCGGCAGCCCCGACTGGTGGCGCAAGCACGCCAACGGCCGCAGCGGCCCGCTGCCCGGCAACCTCGTTCCCTTCTCGCGCCTGGAGGACGTGGAGCCGGAGCGCTTCGGCGCCGTGCTGTGGATCAGCCATCGGGACGAGCCGGCCGAACTGGCCCCGCGCCTCGCCGGCAAGCGGGTCATCTACCGTCCGCCGGTCGCTCCATGAACCCCCGCCAGCCCGTCGCCCTCGGCATCGGCTGCGACCGCGGCACGCCGGCGGCCAGCCTGGCCTGGGTCGTCGTCGAGGCGCTGGCCCTGTGCGGCGCCACCCTGCAGGACGTAGCCGCCGTCGCCAGCATCGACCTGAAAGCCGACGAACCCGGACTACAGGCATTTGCCCACTGGCAGGGCTGGCACATCACCTTCTACCCGGCAGCCGCGCTGGCCGGCATCGAAGTCCCCAACCCGTCGGAAACCGTCCGCAAATACACCGGCACGCCGTCCGTCTCGGAAGCCGCCGCGCTGCTGGCGGCCGGTACCGACCTGAGCCAGCTGCTCGTCGAAAAACACAAATACCGCGGCCCCGACGGCCGTAACGCCACCGTCTCCATCGCGAGGATTCCCCAATGAACGACATCGCCTCCGCCGCCCCCCGCGGCAAGATCATGCTGGTCGGCCTCGGCCCGGGCAGCCACGAACACCTCACCGCCCGTGCCCGCGCCGCCATCGCCGAAGCCGACACAGTGATCGGCTACGTCACCTACATCCGCCTGGTCGCCGACCTCGTCGAGGGCAAGGAAGTCATCAAGAAGTCGATGACCGAGGAGCTCGACCGGGCCATCGAGGCCCTCGACCGCGCCCGTCAGGGCAAGAAGGTGGCGCTTATCTCGTCCGGCGACGCCGGCGTGTACGGCATGGCCGGGCCGACCTTCGAGGTGCTGTTCCAGGCCGGGTGGACGCCGGACTCCGACATCGACGTGGAGATCATCCCCGGCGCATCGGCCATCAACACCTGCGCGGCGCTGGTCGGCGCCCCGCTGACCCACGACTTCTGCGCGATCTCCCTGTCCGACCTGCTGACCCCGTGGCCGACCATCGCCCGCCGCCTGGAGGCGGTGGCCGCCTCCGACTTCGTGGTGGCGCTCTACAATCCCAAGAGCGGACGCCGCACCCGCCAGATCGTCGAAGCCCGCCGCCTGTTCCTGCGCCACCGCCGGCCGGATACGCCGGTGGCCATCGTCAAGTCGGCCTACCGCCCCAAGCAACGCATCGAATTCACTACCCTCGAGCACATGACCGACTGCGACATCGGCATGCTGTCCACCGTGCTGATCGGCAACTCCAACACCTTCGTCAAACACGGCCTGATGGTCACGCCGCGCGGCTACGCCAACAAGTACGACGTAGACAGCGGCACCACCCGCGACGGCGAGAAGGCCGGCCGCTCCCTGTCCACCGGCCTCGACGGCTGGCTCGCCACCATCCACGCCAGCGGCCTGTCCGCCGCCGAACTGGCACAGGAATACCGCCTGCCCGAGGACTACATCGCCGAGCTGCTGGCCGAACCTTTCGAGGCCTCCAGCGCTGCCCCCGCCGAGGAGGCCGAGGCATGAGCGAGCCCGTCAAGCCGAAGATCGGCGGCTACCGCCGCCACCTGCTGGTATGCACCGGCCCGCGATGCACCGCCGACGGCCAGTCGCAGGCCCTGTTCGACAGCCTCGGCGCCAAGTTCAAGGCGGCTGGGCTGGACGGCGGCGAGCTGCGCGTCAAGCGCACCCGGGCGGCGTGCTTCGCCGCCTGCAAGGGCGGCCCGATCCTGTGCGTGCAGCCGGACGGCACCTGGTACTACGGCGTCACCGACGCGGTGATGGACCGCATCGTCGACGAGCATCTGGTCGGCGGCCAGCCGGTGGCCGAGCACGTCTTCCACCAGGCCGGCGAGCCGGACTGACCGTAACGCCACGATGTCCGCACGCATCTCCCGCCTCCTGCATCTTTTCCACCGCTGGCTCGGCATCAGTGCCGGCCTGCTGGTGCTGGGCTGGTTCGTCTCCGGCCTGGTGATGCTGTATTCGCCCTTTCCGCGCCTGACCGCGGACGAGCGGGTCCAGCACCTGGAAGTTCTGCACGGCGAGGCGCTGCGGATCAGCCCCGCCGAGGCGGCCACCCAATGCCCCGGCACGCCGCGCGGCGCGCGTCTGGCCATGCTCGCAGGGCGTCCGGTCTACCACTTCAACGGCGGCAAGACGGCCTGCAGCGTGTGGGCCGACGACGGCCGCTGGGTCGGCCCAGTGTCTGCCGACATGGCCCGCGAGGCGGCCCGACGCTTCCTGCCTGGCGTGCCGCTGGCGGAACCGGAACCCATCGAGCGCGACCAGTGGAGCGTCTACACCAGCTACAACGCCCACCGTCCGCTGTACCGCATCGCCGCTGAAGACGATGCCGGCACCGTGCTCTACGTATCGTCGAAGGGCGGCGAGGTGCTGGCCGACACCAACCGCCGCGAACGCCTGCTCGGCTGGCTGGGCAGCGTGCCCCACTGGATCTACTTCACCTCGCTGCGCGGCGACGACCTGGGCACCTGGCGCGTGCTGCAGCTGTGGCTGCCGCCCATCGCGTTGCTGACCGCCGTCGCCGGCCTGGCGCTGGGCATCCAGCGGCTGCGTGTGAGCCGACGCTACCCGCGCGGCCAGATCACGCCCTACCACGGCTGGAAACGCTGGCACCATCTGGCCGGGCTGGCCGTTGGCGGCTTCGCCGTCACCTGGCTGCTGTCCGGCTGGCTGTCCAACCACCCCTTCGGCCTGCTGGAGATGAGCAGCCCGCCGCCGGGCAGCGCCCAGCGTCTGGCCGGCGGCCCCTTCCGCCCGTCCGCCGACGTGGATCTGCTGCACCGCCAGCTGGCCCAGGTGGCAGACGCCCGCGAGGCCGAGTGGTATCGCTTCGGTGGGCGGGAGTACCTCGAAGTGCGCACGCCTTCCGGCCCCCAGCGCTTCGACGACCAGGGCCACGCCGCCGCCCCCATCGACGTCGCCACCCTCGCTACCGCCGTCGCAGCCATCGAGCACCAGTCGGTGGCCCGTGCCGAGCTGATCGACCGCGAAGACCTCTACCACTACGGCCGCAACAGCCCGGCGGTGCTGCCCGCCGCGCGCATCCGCCTGGCCGACGCCCAGGACACCACCTGGTACCTGGACCCGGCCACCGGCCGCATCCTGCAGCGCATCGACAATGCCAACCGCTGGCACCGCTGGGTCTTCAACGCCCTGCACCGCCTCGACTTCCCGCCCCTCGCCGGGCTGCGCGAGGGGCTGATCACCTTGCTCTGCCTGCTCGGCGCCAGCCTGGCCGGCAGCGGCTGCGTCATCGGCTGGCACCGGCTGTTCCGTCGGCGCCGCCGCTCCGCCTAGCCACCTAGCCGCCTCGAAAGAGCCTCCATGAAAAGACGTTTCGCCCGCCTCTCCGGGGGGGGGGCGCGGCGTCTGCGCCGGCCCGCACATCGGCTTCCGAACCGGCGCAATTCATATGGCGCATCGCGAACCAACTTCCGGCATGGCATAACGGCTTTCATGGCATGCCGAATCAAGTTCGCACATGCCAGATAAGACTTCGGCCCACTCCGAATCGTCTTACCCACAGGCCGATCTTGAATCAGGGATTTCCGAATTCGACATTGCCAAGTGAAAATTCGATGTGATCGCGCCCACATTGAATGTTTCCCCCGATATGCCGATAAAGCTGGCATGTACAAGCATGCCGCCGCCGCGACATCGTCATCGCACCCTGTTCGTGACGCAACAGACTTGAACGCTTCAAGGCGATGGAGGATCCTTGATCTGTCGCCCGCCAATGGACGGCACATAACAACAACAGCACTACATGAGCTTTCGAGGAGCCGCGATGGGCACTGCCCTGGAGACGCTTCTCCACTACTTCGGACGCTTCGTCCTGCCCTGTCTGATCGCATTCGGCTCAGCCGGCCTGGCCCACGGCGAGGACGCACAGCAAGTCTTCCGCGTCGGCATCACTTCCTTCCGTGACAAGTCGGTCACGCTGCGGGAATGGGGGCCGACGATGGATTACCTGGCGGAGAAGATTCCCGGCAGCCGCTTCGTCGTCGTGCCGATGGGCCTGCAGGAATTCGAGGCCGCCCTCAGCCGCAACGAGATCGACTTCGTCATCACCAACCCTGAGCACTACATCGTGATGGAGGCGCGCCATGGCGTGTCCCGCGTTGCGACGCTGGTGAAGCGCGAGAATGGCCGCCTGGTCAACCAGTTCGGCGGCGTGGTGTTTGCGCGTAGCGACCGCCATGACATCCACGGTCTGGAGAACCTGAAGGGGAAACGGATCGCTTCGGTGGACCGCACGTCCTTCGCCGCCTACCTGCTGCAGTACGATCTGCTGAAGGAGCACGATGTGGACATCGACCGCGACTGCCAGGTGGATTTCCTCGGTTTTCCCCAGGACCTGAGCGTCACCGCGGTGCTGGAAGGACGCGCCGACGTCGGCTTCGTCCGCACCGGTGTGCTGGAGGCGATGGCCCGCGAAGGGCGGATCGACCTGGCGCAGATCCAGATCCTGCATGCCGTGCCGAAAGACAACTTCCCCTTCCTGATCTCGACCGGGCTTTACCCTGAATGGCCTTTTGCTGCCGTGCCGCGGGTGCCGATCGACATCCGCAACCAGGTTGCCGCAGCGCTCCTGCTGATGCCGCCAAACACGCCGATGGCGCAGAGCGCACGCTATTACCGCTGGTCCACGCCGGTGGAGTATCTCAGCGTACAAAGCCTGATGCGGCGGCATCACATCTACCCCTTCGACAAGGTCGAGGCGATCACGCCGGCGCAGATCTTCCGGCGCTATACGCCCCATATCCTGCTGGTCGCACTGGCCGTTGTACTGCTGATGGCCACGCTGTACTTGCGCGCGCGCCGTCTGAACCGTGCATTGGTCCAATCCCGCCGGCAGCTCGACCACCTTGCCCATTACGACGCCCTCACCGGCCTGCCCAACCGCAATCTGCTCGACTACGATCTCGAAAGGGCCCTTAGCCAGGCACATCGTGGCGGACAGGAGTTTGCGCTATGCCTGATGGACCTGGACGGGTTCAAGCCGATCAATGACCGCTGGGGCCACAAGGTCGGCGACGAAGTGCTGCGGGAGATCGCCCAGCGCCTGCAGGGCAGCCTGCGTACCGGCGACCGGGTGGCCCGCTGGGGCGGCGATGAATTCGTTCTGCTGCTCAACGGGGTTGCCACCCGGCAGCAGCTGGCTGAAATCATCGAGCGCATCCTGCACGTGGTGGCCAGGCCGCTCGACAGTTGCAGCGGTGCCCACGTCTGCGCCAGCATCGGCGTCAGCCTGTACCCGCGAACGGCGAAGGACGCCGACGGCCTGCTGAAGGCTGCCGACGAGGCCATGTACAAGGCCAAGGGCGCCGGCGGTAACCGCTGGGCCGCCCAGGCATAGGCATGGGCGGCCCAGCGGCACTCAGACGCTGAACTGCTCGACCGAGGCCTTGAGCTGCTGGGCCAGGCTGGCCAGATCCTCGGCGGCAGCCGACACGTCCCGCACGATACCGGAGGTTTCCTCGGACATCTCCACCGTGCGCTGGACGTTGCCCGCAATCAGGTTGCTCGTCGCACTCTGCTCGTGCAACGCGGTCGAGATTTCCGCCACCGACGCCAGCACCTGTTCGATGCTGCCCTGGATCTGCCCCATCGCCGTATCGGCCTGGCCGGCCATCTGGACGCCTTCCTCGACACAGGCTAGACCGCCGTTCATACCTTCGACGGCGGCCTGGGTGTCGCTCCAGATACGCTCGATCATCCCGGCGATTTCCTGGGTGGACAGCGCCGTCCGCTCGGACAGCTTGCGCACCTCGTCGGCCACCACCGCAAAGCCGCGCCCGTGCTCCCCGGCGCGGGCGGCCTCGATGGCGGCATTCAGCGCGAGCAGATTGGTCTGGTCGGCAATCTCCTTGATGACGCTGACGATGCGCGAAATCTGGTTGGAGCTTTCACCGAGGGACGTCACGCGTTCCGACGAGCGCACCACCGCCCCGGAAATCTTCTGCATCTCCCCAACCATCTCCTGCACCGCCTGGGTCCCGCTGCGGGCCAGGGAGCCCGTCTCCGACGCATGGCGGTCCACCTCCGACGCATTGTCGGCGATGTTGCCGATGCAGGCCGTCAGTTGCTCGACCGATGCCGCCGATGCGGCGGACGCGTCGTTCTGGCGTTCCGTCGCCTGCAGCATCGCGCTCGACGAGGCGGACAGGCGCTGTGCCGAGGTGGCGAGCTCAGCGGCGCTTCGCACGATGCGCCCGACGATCTCCCGCAGCCCAGCCTGCATCTGCCGGGTCGCAAAGAGCAGGCTGGAGTCATCCCCCGGCCGCGTGACGATCTCCTCCGACAACTTGCCCTGGGCGATGTGCCGCACGACGTCTATGACGTAGCGTGGCTCGCCGCCCAGTTGCCGGAGCAGGCGGCTGACAATCAACCCGATGAGCAGGAACAGCACGAACTGCAGCAGCGCCTGGCCGATCCACAGGCCGCGGTTGAGCGTTCGCAGGGCCGCCATGTCGCTTTCGATATCGATCGTCACGCTGGCCCCGCCCAGCACGAAGCCCTCCTCCACACCGTGGCACTTGAGGCATTCGATGCTGCGGAAATTCTTCATCGCCACATAGGGAACGACAACACGCAACTGAGTGCCCCCCGACGGCGGGTGGAACAGACGGATTTCCTCTTTGCCGGATTGCAGTATCCGCTGGTCCAGTTCGTCCGCCGGCAACTCCTGCGGTAGCGCCGGCGGAAACTCCTCGTCCAGTTGCTTGGCACGGAAGACACGCAGTTCGCGGATGAATTCAGACTTGCCGATCTTCTCGATATACAGCGTGCGACTCTTCTGATCGCTGATGACCTCGCTGTCGCCAGCCTTGGTGATCATCAGCGTATTGAGGCCGTTGATGGCACCATCGGCAACCATCCGCGCCCGATCGGCGGCAGCGGCCAGGGTCTGCCGCTCGAGGTGCTGCATGAGCCACAACTGCATCAGGACGAAAACCAGCACCAGCGCCCCCTGGATCAGAAGCTGGAGTCTGGCCCGAAGCCCGAGTTGCTGCCACCACGATGCAAGCCAATCCAAAATATCCCCCTGCAAGGCATTGCCCATTATGTCTATAAGGGAATTAGATCACATGGCATCCACCACAGCCATTTGCAGGCACCTGTCCGCCCTGCGAACAAAAGCAAAAACGCCCCGAAAGGGGCGTCTTTACTGGGTATCTGGCGGAAGCGGTGTCCGCCCTCCGTCGAACTCACGGTTTTCCACGACATCCCATATCGTCCACATTCTCCTTTGTTAACATCAATTTGACGTAGTGCTATGTACACGTGGGACAGCATGGAATAACATGCAATCACCCCCTGAATGGCATACAGATTGATCTACAAGGAAATATGGCGGAGATGGGCAAGCGCGACCACGAACCGGGCAAGCTGGTGCCGGTAACTCTCAGGAAATTGCCCGACGGCTGGCACGCCGATGGCGGCAATCTGTACCTGTTCGTACGGGGTGCAAGTCGCACCTGGGTATTCAGGTTCACCGCACCCGACGGCAAGCGTAAGAACATGGGCCTTGGGTCGCTGGCCGACGTCGGCCTAGCCCAAGCACGTGATCTGGCAAAGCAGCTGCGGGCCAAGGTCAAAGACCCGACGGCGCCGACTGATCCCCAGCGCGAGCGCATAGAAGCTCGGCAGGCGGTCAAGCTCGAACAGGCCCGGCGGATGACCTTCAAGCAGTGCGCGGAGGCATGCATCGAAGCCCTGCGTCCTGGCTGGAAGAATCCGAAGCACGGGCAGCAATGGGAGAACACCCTCAGCGCCTACACCTACCCGATCATCGGCGACTTGCCGGTGGCGGACGTCGACACCCCACTGGTCGTCAAATGCCTGGGGCCGATCTGGACCACGAAGAACGAGACGGCGAGCCGCCTACGTGGGCGCATCGAGGTCATACTCGACTGGGCCAAGGTGAACAAGCTCCGGAGCGGCGAGAACCCAGCACGCTGGAAAGGACACCTCGACAAGCTACTGGCGGCGCCGACGAAAGTCCAAAAGGCCGGGCATCACGCAGCGCTTCCCTATGCGCAGATGGGCGAGTTCATGCAGGGGCTTCGAACCAAGGAAGGCATGGGGGCGCGCGCCCTGGAGTTCGCCATCCTGACGGCGACCCGCTCCGGTGAGGTACGCGGCGCCAAGTGGTCGGAGATCGACCAGCAGGCCCGCACATGGACGATTCCAGCGGATCGGATGAAGGCGGGGAAGGAACATCGAGTTCCCCTGTCCGACGCAGCCATGGCCCTCCTGACGGCCTTGCCGAGGCTCGACGACGAAGACCTTGTGTTCCCCAGCACCAAACGCGGCCGGCCGCTGTCAGACATGACCTTGACCGCAGTCCTGCGCAGGATGGAACGCGGCGACCTGACCGCCCACGGCTTCCGGTCCACGTTCCGCGACTGGGCCGGCGAAACAACCGCCTACCCCCGGGAAGTCATCGAGCACGCCCTAGCCCACCAGTTGCGGGACAAAGCCGAAGCGGCCTATCAGCGCGGCGACCTGCTCGAGAAACGGCGGCGACTCATGGGGGACTGGGCCAACTACTGTGAGACGGTCCACAGCACGACGGCGAACGTAACGCAGTTGCGGGGTGCAGCATGAGTGCTGGCCCCTTCTGGCGCTACACCGACGACGGCACCAAGCGTATCTGCGTGCATTGCGGAGCGGCATTTCCGCTGGCGTTCACTCCGTTCATTCCCGAGCGTGAAGCCCCCGAACGGGACATAGAGGCCCAGTCCCGGCCCGTGATCGCGTCGCAGACGTTCCACTGGTTCCTTCAACTGGCTGGCACGCCGAACACCCCCGACGAAGTCGCCAAGTTCGCGGACGAACTGCGCACGACGGTGACGCCGAATAACGCCAGGGTACAAACAAACCGCGTGTTCCGGAGGCGCGGCCCCGCTGTCCGCGCGGCCCTTGTGTGGCTGACGGCCCCCGACCTTCTCGACGCAATCAAAGCGAAGGGCTGCACGCTCACCAGTGAGACGCACGAAGCCACGGTGACAGCGTTCCGACAGATAGTCGACGGAGACTTGCCGACGGAAGCACTCGGCATGGTCCAACAACGTGGGCGAGACGTCGGGCTACCCGTGACGCAGGAAGCCGCCGCGTTCGTCGAATACCTAGTGACGGCGAAGGGCGGCGGATACTCACGGAACCGCGCCGAAGAAATCGCGGCGCAACTCTTCAAGGTGAGAGCCGACGGCATCAGGAAACATGCAGGCATCGCCGCGATGAACGAGACGTCGGCCGCCGCACTGGCGCTCTGGGGGCTGGCCCGGATACACGGAGCAAACCCCGGCGCCGTAGATGCCGTCACCGACCTAGACGCCCTGAAGGAGGCTGCGACATGGCGCCCCTCTGAGTGGTAACGATTAGCCCCCCGGAGCGATATGGCGCGTAGTGCGAACCTAGGGACTCATTCACTCCCCGAGGTATCACCATGCACCAAACTACTCGCCGTGCTCTTCGCGTCCGGCAAGTCCTCGAAAAAACCGGCCTGAGTCGCACCCACCTGTACCGCCTCCAGCAGCAGGGCGACTTCCCCCCGTCGGTCAAGCTGTCGGAACGTGTCGCGGTCTGGGACGAAGCCGCTGTCGATGACTGGCTGGCCGCGAAGTTCTCCAGCACCTGCAAGGAGGGCGAATGAGCACGAAGGGGAGCCAGGCCCCGGAGTTCTGCCGCTCTATCCTGGGCGATGGCATCCGCTTCGCCTTCACCTTGCCCAATGGCCGGCACCACGCATGCGCCGATGATGTGGAACTGATCGCCACCACGGCCCGGATGGACGCAGAAGGCAAGACCGTCTATTTCGCCTGCGCGACCTACGCGGAGCCCTACATCACCGGACCCGATGGGAAGGCCCGCTTCCGCACGAAGGACAACGTGTCCCAGGTGAAAGCCATTTGGCTGGATATCGACTGCGGGGCGGACAAGGCCGCCAAGGGGGCAGGCTACAGCACGAAGAATGAAGCCTTCCAAGCCTTGAAAGACTTCTGCAAAGCCGCTGTCCTGCCGATGCCCACATGGATCGTGGATAGCGGCAACGGCCTGCACCTGTACTGGGCACTGATGGGAGCAACGGCCCGCGAGCCATGGGAGGCCACTACTGGGAGGCTGAAGCAGGTTTGCCAGCGCCTGGGCTTCCTGGCGGACCCGAGCCGCACAACCGACGCGGCATCGGTGCTGCGCCTGCCTGGCACCACGAACCGCAAAAACCCGGCCAACCCGAAGATGGTGAAGCTCAAGCACAAGGGCAAGCCCGTGAGCCTGGAAGCGTTTGACGCTGCCGTGTGCGCTGCGCTGGCCCGCATGGGCGAGGAGAAGCCCCACGAGGTGCAGGAGCTGCCGGAAGGGATCGGCGCCCCGCCAGCCTGGGCCAAGGCCAGCGGGGGCACGGGGAACATCGTTGAGGCAGCACCGCAGCGCCGTCAGCATACCATCGAGGAAGCCGAAGAAGACCTGCGGTACATCGACCCCGATTTGCCCCGCGACGAGTGGCGCGCTGTCCTGGCGGGCCTCAAATACGAGTTCGGTGAAGCGGCAAAGGATCTTGCCCGCCGCTGGAGCATGGGCGCACTCTGGAAAGGCGGAGCAGCATGACCGAAACCGCGACCGCGACGAAGTGGAACAACGGCGTGCCGTTCGAGAAGGAATGGAGCGGACTCGGAGGAAAGGGGGAAGGCGGCATTACATACGCCACCGTGCGCCACAAGGCCATCCAAGGCGGCTGGAAGCCCAAGCAGTTGGCCCACAGCGTCGCCCAGATCGGCACACCCACACCGGCGCGCCGTCTGATGCTGGAAGGTGGCACGCTGGCCGTTCAGTCGACGCCGCCCCCGCCCCGTGACTATGTGCTCGAACCGCTGATCGTTTCCGGCAAGTCAGCAATCCTCGCCGGCCTGGGTGGCGTCTCGAAAACCCAACTGATGATTCAGATTGCCGCCCACATTGCACTTGGCTTGCCGTTTGCCGGCCTGAAGGTGGGTGAGGGCTGCGTGATCCTTTTCCTCGGTGAGGAAGACCGCGAGGAGATCGGCCGCCGGTTCGGCGCTGTTGCTGCAGACATGAAGCTGACGCCGGAACAGCGCGCCAAGCTGGAGGCACGCATTCGCGTCTTTCCGATGATCGGCCAAGACATGCGCCTGACGAACTTCGCATCCGGCGCGTTGGAGGCATCGGGGTTCGCCGACGAAATTATCGCAGTGTCTCAGGATCTGGCAGCGGCAACCGGCGTGCCGATCCGCATGGTCGTCCTGGACCACGCGGCGATGATCCACGGGGGCGACTTCAACAAACGCGAGGATGTGGCGCAGACCATGCGCGAGGTAAATCACATCGCGCAGACCACGGGGGCGGCGGTCGTCGCCTTGGCGCACAGCCCCAAGGCCACCATCAACGCGGAAAAGTCGAGTGTCGCAGACGTCGCCGGCAATGCTGCCTGGACCGACATGGCCCGGGGCGCAATGGTGCTTAACGCCATGCGCGATGAAGAAGGTAAGAAGTTCGGCATTGTCCCTGAGCTGCGCAGCCGCTACGTCTCGCTGAACGTGGTCAAGAATAACTATGGCCCCACCGGCGGTGCGTTCTGGTTTGAACGTGTCGCGATGCCTCCGTGGGGCGTCAGTCCGTTGCACCACATTCAGCTGACCCCTATGCCGAAGGCGCCCACCGGCAATGACGCAAAGCTCCGTGAGCGCATCTTCGAGCTGATCCGCTCGCACCCGATGCTGACGAAAAATCAGCTCGAACAGAAGTGGGCTGGCACCGACGGCGTGCTCAAGGCCAGCAAGGCGGCGGTGCGCTCCGAGGTTGAAGCGATGACGGCCGAGGGGGTTCTGGAGTTCCGGATGCCGACACAGGAGGAACGCGCTGCGCGTGGCATCAAGGGCAAGACGTCGGGGATTTTCGTTATCTCCACATAGCAAATATGACATTAAGCCCGCCGCAAGCCCGCCAGATTAAGCCCCCCGAGCCGGCGGGCTTGGAATCCCGACGGGGGGCTTGCAACCCGCGCCGACACTGGGTTTGAGCCCTCCATGCCAAGCCCGCCGTTTTTTCGACATTTCGCGGCGGGCTTGGAACCCGCGCCGGCACTGGGTTTGAGCCCTCCACAACAAAACCACGTCTATCGACGTGTAGCCCCGTGCAGCGGGCTTACATCGTCGGACGATTTGACTATATCTCGAATGCATAACCCTTAAAGTGCAACCACCTATGAACTCACCCCCACCTCGTCCGGCCAGCGGCTTCCTCGCGCGTCTGGCACACCGCGCAGCAGAACTTCAGAACGCACCGCGCGCCAAGCCGCAACCCAAACCCGTAAAGCCGGCACCGCCTCCGCCCCTCATAGACCAGATCCGCAGTCTTCTGGCGACGATGCCGGCGAACCAACGCGAGAAGCTGCACATCCCGATGATCGTGCCGCACCTCCAAGGCCGGTATCGCGAACGCCCCCACATGCTCCGAGTCGCCGCCGCACTCAAGCAATTGGGCTACAGGCAAATCCGCGTGTGGTCTGGCGCCGACGCCGGCCGCCGCTTCTGGATTCCCACCACCCCGAAGTAATCGCAACCACTACTGTGAGGAAACTCCGTTCATGACGACGCAACTGCCCTCTTGGATCGACCGCGACAGGGACACCATCCGCCGTGACAACGCCTTGGTGATCGACAGTTACCACCGCTCTTATGCCGACGCGCAGCGCCGCCTGGCTCGCCCTGGCGAGAAGGACAACATCGACTCAGCCGTCTACTACCTGGAGCACATGGTCGACGAAGTGCTCATGTACAGCTTCGACGCCCTGGTGAGCCACAGCAATCGCCCCACGAAGCCAGCAAAGGGCCAGATCCTGGAGGGGTTCCGCTGGATCGGCTGGGTGCCCCATTACCTCGCGCACGGCATGGGCTGGCGCATGCGCCCAGCCTTCGAGATATTCGCCCGCCACGGCCACCCGGCGATCATCGAGGACTTCCATACGTGGGCGGACGCCTTCCTTGTGCGCGTGCAAACGATGCTGGACGCGCATAACGCCCTGGGACGCAAGAAAAGCCGCATGACCGAGGCGCCGGTCCAGTTGTTCGAAATCCTGCTGGTGGAGGCGATGGAGGCTCTGGTTCGACTGGTCGGCATGCTCTGCCTGGACCCGAAGACCGCAAAGCGCTTTGTCCACTTCAACAAGCTCGTCAGCCAATACAAGGCGAAGGGCCAGCGACTGGGCTAGAACCTTCAATCAATCACAAAGCCGGGGTGCCCCGGCTTTGTCGCCTCATCATTTATAGCGTGCAGCAATCCTTCGGTAGCTTGCGGGCCCTGCGCACAACGAACACTTCTTCACCGACGACACCCAGCAGTTGGTGACACACACCAACTTCCCACAATGCGAGCATCGCCGCCGTGGTGAATGCGGAATGCACCCGCAGCGCTGACATTGATCTTTCAAGTCGCCTCCACAACCTCCAATATCTGACGTTCCAAACGGATAACAGGTTACGGTTTGTAGAAGCCGCCCGGTCGGATTCGCAATCCATGCCGCTGGCGATATCGCAGGAATTCGTCGGCGCTCTTCCGACCTTTGACCTGATTACATGAACGGCAGGCCAAGACTAGGTTCTTCGGGTCGTCGGTGCCGCCGCCATCTTTGGGCACGACGTGATCCAGTTGCCCATCCCGGCCCAGCGAATCACCGCAGTAAGCACATGTGTTGCCTTGCTGTTCCCGCCGTCGCATCGTCGTAAGCTCAACGAAGCGGGCATCGTCGTTGCGAGAAGCGCCCAGACGCGCCGCCCGCTCCCGGCCTATCGACGGATCAGCAGAATGGTAGTCCTTGGTTTCGCCACGCAAACATGCCTTGCACTTCGTTTTGACCTTCCCATCCCGAAAACCAAACCCGAAGTAAGAGTCGTCGGCCGGCTTTCGCATACCGCAACCACGGCATACATGCCAAGCAAGGGAAGAGTCGGACTTCGCCTGCGCGAAATGCTCCGCTTGGAGCGCGGCCTCCCTCTGCTTCGTGGCGCCTAACAAATCACCTGCCGCCTGTAGAACACCGCTGGAATGCGTGTCAGAAGCGTTCAATACCCTGGATGCTTCAGTACGAAACTTCTTGAGACCTTCCGCGGTGGACTTCCCTATTGCCGGCACCATCTTGGTTAGCTTCTCGATCAATGCACGCTCGTTAGCCATCTGTCGTCGTCGAACGCAGGAGACATCCAGCATGTCAGACCCAACTTGGGTGGCGCAGTGAAGAAAGTCATTGCCTGGCGAGGTGCGTCTAGTTTCGACTACTGACGACTACATCCGAAGCGCTCAAAGGACAAACATCCCAAGACCAAACCGAGCGCCCCGACGATGCCCAGCGACCTTTGACATAGAAAGACCCGCAACTTATGAGCTTTCAAGCTACGGTTTTAAAGGTGATGATCGCGTCACCCGGTGATGTTGCCGACGAGCGCGCAATAATCCAGAACGCGATATACCAGTGGAATGCCACTCACGCGACAGATCGCAAGGTCGTGCTGTTGCCCGTAGCTTGGGAGACACACTCATCGCCACAGATGGGCGACCGCCCCCAGGCCATCATCAACAAGCAGATACTGTTTGATTGCGACATTCTGGTGGCCGCGTTCTGGACGCGTATAGGCAGCCGCACAGGTGCCGCGCAGAGCGGAACAGTTGAGGAAATCCAGGAGCACCTTGCGGCCGGCAAGGAAGCCCTGATCTACTTCTCGAATGCACCGGTCAGGCTAGATAGCGTCGACTCCGCCCAGTACGAAGCGTTGAGAGCATTCAAACAGACCTGCCGAACTGACGGCCTTGTCGCAGACTACGAGACGCTGTCCGAATTTACAGAGAAGGTAACTCGAAATCTGGCGCAGACCGTCATCCGCCTTACCGAGACTGGGGGCATCCCCCCGACCAAAGAACCGACACTGCCCGCCCGACTTTCCAGTGAGGCCGAAACCCTTCTAGCAGCAGCAGTGGAGGGCGATGGCTCGATAATGTGCGTGGGGACACTCGAGGGGCTTCTTCTGCAAGTAGCAGACAAGAACTACACCGAGGGTGCCAATCCTCGAGAGGAAGCCCCGTGGCGCGCCGCCGTCGCCTCGTTGCAGCAAAACGGCTACATCGAAGACCGAACTGGAATGGGCCAAGTCTTCTTCTTAACGCACGACGGATACCAGCTTGCCGAAGCCATTGCAAAACAGTGAAAGCTCGGCAAGCTGGTGCCTGCCGACAAGCAGCTCTCAGCTAAGGTACTCACGCAGGCGGTGGACCAGGCGCTTGCACAGCTGGCGCACCGGCCCAAGGTGCACATCCTCGACAGCGTGCGCGACCTTTTCCGTCGGGAGGAACCGGGGGCCACGATGGGGGTCGTCTTCAAAAACGAAATCTACCTCTTTCGCGACGCCATCGACAATCTCGATACCGCGAACGACACGCTCTGGCATGGGCCGGCCTCCATAAAATGCAGAGCATGTTAACAGTGATGGAAATTTGACCAAATCATGCGCGAAGGGGGAGCACCCCCGCCACCCCTCGCCCGTCGTTGGTCCCACCCGGGGGGCACCCCGCCGGCCACCCTGCCGGTCTACCTAACCGAACGTCCGTCCAACTAGGTACACGTGCTAACGTGTTAGCTTGTTAAGCAAAATCAACAACTTACTTGCACAAATCTTCCGGTGTGCGTAGAGTGCGGCCCCTGTCGAAATGACAGAAGCGGCGAAGCGGGAGGGTGCAACCTCCCGCCCGCCTAGATCACAGCCACGCTTAACAAGGAAGCGAACCATGACCTACGCAAATACTACCCCGGCCCAACGTGAAGCCGAAGCAATGCTCGACGCCATCATGATGGGAACGGCCGACGTCGCCGCCCTACTCGCCAGCAAGCGGTTCAACGCGAACCAGAAGGCGTGCATCGAGTTCGCAGACCGGGCCAGCCGCACCAGAAGCACCAGCGCAGCCGACAAGCTCTCAAGCGCGTGGGGTGTGGCACTCGACCGGATCAGCGCCGACGCAGCGGACGCAAGCGAGATGACCTGCGAACTGGTCACGATGGCCGATGCCTGCGTCGAGACTGCGCTGATGCATCACTGACCGACTGACGAGCACCAGAACCGACCCGCGTGGCGGGTTTTGTTTGTCAGGAGTGCCATTTCTACCGGCCGCAGAATGGCATACAAAATGGCATACAGAAATGAAAAACGCCCCGAAAGGGGCGTTTTTACTGGGTATCTGGCGGAAGCGGTGAGATTCGAACTCACGATGGGTTTCCCCACGCCGGTTTTCAAGACCGGTGCATTCAACCACTCTGCCACGCTTCCAATGCATTGCCTGTGCGCATATGCAGGGCGCGCATTCTACCATGAGAGCCCGATTCGCCAAGCTGCATGAAATCGGGCCACGGTTGAAACTTCCTGGAGCCTTCGCTACTCTCAATCCGTGCAGGCTATCCTGCTAATGTCATTCGGAGGATTTACATGCAACTCGACACTTACGGTCAGCAAACGCAGGTCTTGTCGCAAGGCGCCAACCGCGTGCTGCGCAACACCTATCTGCTGCTCGCACTTTCCATGGTGCCGACCGTTGCCGGTGCGCTGATCGGCGTACAGATGCAGTTCTCGTTCCTGGCGGGCAGCCCGCTGATGAGCTTCCTGCTCTTCATGGGCATCTCCTTCGCCTTCTTCTACGGAATCGAGAAGAACAAGAACAGCGGCCTCGGCGTGGCCCTGCTGCTGGCCTTCACCTTCTTCATGGGCCTGATGCTGTCGCGCATCCTGCAGGTGGCGCTCGGCTTCTCCAACGGCGGCTCGATGATCGCGCTGGCCGGTGGCGGCACCGCGGCCATCTTCGCGACGATGGCCGGTATCGCCAGCGTCTCCAAGCGTGATTTCAGCAGCATGGGCAAGTTCCTGACCGTCGGCCTGGTGGTCGTGCTGATCGCGATGGTGGCCAACATCTTCCTGCAGATGCCGGTGCTGCATCTGGTCATTTCTGCGGTCGTGGTACTGCTGTTCTCGGGTTACATCCTGTACGACATCAGCGCCATCGTACAGGGCGGCGAGACCAACTACGTGACCGCCACGCTGGCTGTGTATCTGGACATTTACAACGTGTTCGTCAGCCTGCTGAACCTGATCATGTCCTTCACCGGCGAGCGCGACTGAGCGTCGTCGGCCCCGCAGGGATCAGCAAAAACCCCGCTTCGGCGGTAATGCCGTTCAGTTAACACTGAACGGCATTTTCTTTTCTTGCCAAGTTGTTGTAAACAATAAACAAGGCTGTTAACCTCGGACTGAATGCCATCGAGTCCGCTTCATGCTTTGTCAGAAGTTCTGCCGCTGGCCGGGATAGACCGGTTGGCGGAGCATTTGCCGCAAACGTGGATCGACGAGGCACTTGCAGCCACGGGCAGCGCGAGCATCCGCCGAAGACGCTTGCCCGCAGAGCAGGTGGTCTGGCTGGTGATCGCACTGGCGCGGTATCGACACCAATCGATGCCCGAGGTGTTGGCGACGCTGGATCTGGCGCAGCCAGCTGCCTCAAGGAGTCGAGCAAGAAATCTGGGGCGCACTGATCGCTTGCAACCTGGTGCGCCTGGAGATGGCCAAAGCGGCAATCGTGGCAAAGGTCGAGCCGACCGATCTGAGCTTCGTGCGCGCGCTGCATATTCTGCAACACGAGATGATTTGGGCCGTCGGCATGGCCCCGGGAAAGCTGCCTGCCCACCTGATACGACTGCACACCCAGATGCAGTTTGCGGTCGTCGAAAAACGACAGGGGCGTCAAAGCCCCCCGTGTCGTCAAAGCACGCCCGGCTCGTTACACCGTCCGGCTTCTGAAGAAAAGACCCTAACTGAACGGTATTACCGGCTTGCCGGGGGTTTTTGTTTGCGGTCTGGTCCTGAACGCTCAGTCCCGCTCGAACAATGCAATGGACTCCACGTGGGAAGTCTGCGGGAACATGTTGGCAATGCCCGCGCCCTTCAGCTTGTAGCCCTTCTCCTTGGTGAGCACGGCGGTGTCGCGGGCCAGCGTGGCCGGGTTGCAGGACACATAGACGATGCGCTTCGGCGCCTGTTCGCCGAGAGCCTTGACCACCGCGATGGCGCCCTCCCGCGGCGGGTCGATGAGCATCTTGTCCAGATGACCAAGGGCCGCGAGGCTGTCCTCGGTGGCCTCGAAGAGGTTGGCGGCGTAAAACTCGCAATGCTCCGCGAGGCCATTCGCGGCGGCGTTCTCGCCGGCACGGCGGACCAGCGCCTCGCTGCCCTCCACACCAACCACGTGGGCGCCCAGCGCGGCGATCGGCAGGCTGAAGTTGCCGAGGCCGCAGAACAGATCGGCAATGCGTTCACCGGGCTGCGGATCGAGCAATTGCATCGAGCGCCGCATCAGCACGCGGTTGATCCACATATTGACCTGTGTGAAGTCAGTCGGCCGGAAGGCCATCGACACACCGAACTCCGGCAGCGTATAGGCCAAACCGGGTGCCTCGGCAGGATGCAGGCGACGAGCAGAATCCGGCCCGTGGGGCTGCAGCCACACCTGCACCTGCTCGGCTTCTGCAAAGGCCTTCAGACGCGCAGTATCGGCTTTGGTGAGCGGCACAATGTGACGGAACACCAGCACCGTGATCCCTTCGCCGACGGCGATCTCGATCTGCGGCAGCCGGTCGGGCGCAGACAGGCCGGCCACCAGCTCACGCAGGCGCGGCACCATGTCCGAGACATGCGGCGGCAGGATCGCGCAGCTCTCCATCGGCGCCACATAGCTGCTGCGCCGCTCGTGGAAGCCGATCAGTACGCCGCCTTTGCTGGGCACATCGCGTACGGTGAGACGGGCGCGATAACGGTAGCCCCAATCCGGCCCGACGATGGGCGGGTATAGCACGTCGGGCTTGGTGCGGCCGATATGCCACAGGGCATTCTCCAGCACGCGCTGCTTGGCGGCCACCTGGGCACCCGACTCCAGGTGCTGCATGCTGCAGCCACCGCAGACGCCGAAATGCGCGCAGAGCGGTTCGACGCGCTGGGAGCTGGATTTCAGGACACGGTCCACATCCGCCAGTTCGTAGTTAGGCTTGACCTTGTGGGATGTAAACGTCACCCGCTCCCCAGGCAGGGCACCTTCGATGAAGATCGTCTTTCCATCGAGATGGGTGACGCCACGCCCCTCGTGGTCGAGGGATTCGATGACCGCTTCGCGCATGGCCGGGAGTCCAGAAATGAAGGGCGCCATTTTAGCGGCGGGGCCGGTCTTTGCAAGGCGAACGGCTATAATCGCGCGATGACGAATACACTTCTAGGCGGCCTGACGGCGGAGGAATTCCTCGCCGAATACTGGCAAAAAAAACCACTGCTGATCCGCCAGGCAGTTCCCGGCTTCACCGGTGTCGCGACCAAGGACGAACTCTTTGAACTGGCCCGCGACCCTGACGTGGAATCCCGCTACGTCACCCACGACAACAAGTCCTGGGAAGTCATCCGCGGCCCACAGAAGGCCTCCGACCTGCGCCGCAAGAAGCACCCGTGGACGGTGCTGGTGCAGGGCCTCAACCTGTTCTGCCCGGATGGCGACGACCTGCTGCACCGTTTCGACTTCATCCCCCAGGCGCGCCTGGACGATTTGATGGTCAGCTACGCGATCGATGGTGGCGGCGTTGGCCCGCATTTCGACAACTACGACGTGTTCCTGCTGCAGGGCATCGGCCAGCGCCGCTGGCTGATCAGCAACCAGGACGACCGCAGCCTCGTCGAGGATGCGCCGCTGAAGATCCTGCAGAACTTCCAGCCCGTCCACGACTGGGTGCTGGAATCCGGCGACATGCTCTATCTGCCGCCGCACTGGGCTCACAACGGCATTGCGATCGGGGAATGCACAACCTATTCGATCGGCTTCCGTTCACCCACATCCCAGGAACTCGCCCAGCAGTTCATGGGCCATCTGCAGGAAACGATTCAAATCGACGGTATCTACGCCGACCCGGATCTGAAGCTCCAAACCCATTCGGCCGAGATCAGTGACGCGATGATCGATCGCGTGGCTGACACTCTCAAGCGCATCACCTGGACCCGCGAGGACGTACGTGACTTCCTCGGCGCCTATCTCACCGAGCCAAAGCCCCACGTCTTCTTCGACTGTCCCGACGAACCGCTGGAACATGAAGAATTCACCGCCGCTTGTCTGGCCGATGGCTACCGGCTTGATGCGCGCAGCCTGTTGCTATTCTCCGACGGCCGCTTCTTCATGAACGGCGAACCGGTTCCCGTCGAAAAGGAAGACCTCGCAATCCTGCAGAACCTGGCCGATCAGCGCCGGCTCGACTCCGTCGTCGGCTTGTCCGAGGAAGGCTTGGCACTGCTCTATGACTGGTACTGCTGCGGCTTCGCACACCCATCAAAATCGCTGATGGAATGAGGCGGACGTTTGATCAAAGCGCTTGACAATTGCTTATCCCTGTTGCGGCAACGCAACAATGTCTTTATTCAAGCACTTCGTCCGTGATAGCATTCGAAGCAGATCGGGTCCCCCACCTGATTGCTCCTACATTTAGGTTGTTGTACTTCATTTATCGATAAGGGAAATCAACAATGAAACAATCTCTCCTGGTTGCTGCTCTCGTTGCACTCGCTGTTTCCGCTTGCGGCAAGAAGGAAGAGCCGAAGCCCGTTGAAGCTCCGGCCCCCGCTCCCGCTGCTGCTCCCGCTCCGGAAGCCAAGCCCGCTGAAGCTGCTCCCGCCGCTGCTCCGGCTGCTGACGCTGCCAAGCCCGCTGATGCCGCCGCTGCTCCGGCTGCTGACGCTGCCAAGCCGGCTGACGCCGCTGCCGCTCCCGCCGAGAAGAAGTAATCAGGTTTTCTCCGGAAGCAAAAAAAGCCAACCTGCGGGTTGGCTTTTTTGTTGCCGTTTTCTGGCCTTGTTTTACGCAGGCATTCCCGAATTGCAGAGGCTGGGCAAAAAAATGCCGGGGCATGCCCGGCATTTTTGTAACAACAAGCAACAAACAGTCTTACTTGAGCTGGTCGAACAACAGCCCCAGGATCTTTCGAGCTGAGTCGGACGTGTCCGTGCCACCCTCGCGGGTCAGCACCTGCACCGACGAACCACCATCGCTGTTCTTCACGTAGATGCGATACTGGTTGCCGGTCTGAATCGACTGTTTGGAATCGCTGCTGCGCCAGAAGGCCAGCTTGGACAGCAGGCCTTCGTCACCCTTCTTCTTGACGTCGACTTCCGGATCCACGTAACGCACGTAGTAGATGCCCTGGGAGCGATCCCGGTCTTCCACAGTAAAGCCTACGCGGTCAAGGGCCAGCCCCACACGCCGCCATGCACGATCAAAGCCTTCCTGCACCTGCAGCACGGAAGCACCACCAGACGCGCTCTGCAATTTGGCCTTGTCGGCGACCGGCGCCGCAGCGATCTGCGCCTTGGCGCGCGTCTCGTCAGCGCCAAGACGAATCATCAGACGTTGCAGGAACTCAGCTTCCAGCTCGGGATCCGCCGGACGCGGTTGCCAGATCGTACGATCCTTGGCTTCGTTTGGATAAATTTCCATCATGCCGCGATGGCTGATGTAGATCTCGACCGAGCCGGGCTCGTTCCCGGTTTCGAGGCGGGTACGGAATTTGTCACGCTCGGGGGTCGAATACAGGCCATCGATTACCTTGCCGAGCGTGCGGCGAATGATGTCGCTATCGATCTTGGCACGATTCTCGGCCCAGTCGGTCTCCATCACGCCGATCTCGGGACGATCAACATTCAACAGAAAACCGTTTTCCTGCCAGAACTCACGGACTTGCGGCCACAGCTTCTCAGCCGTACCCGGCACAACCAACCAGCGCTGGCTGCCAGAGCGCTCAATGCGCATCTTGTCAATGGCTTGGGGAGCAACGACATTCGCGGCCGGCTTGGCTGCCGTGGCCGCACTTCCGGCCTGCTGCCCGCTACGTTCCGCGTTGTAGGCGGAGAACGTGGCAGAACCCTTGGGGTTCAAGTCCGGGACGGCATAGCGATCATCCGCAGCAGGCGTGGTGAGATCGGGCGGAACCTCCAGCGAAGGCAGCGTAGCGGCAGTCGCCGCACTCTTGTAATCGATTTTCTTCGATTCCAGCAAGGAACCGGAGCAACCGGTCAACGCAATCGTCGCTACAACGATTGCCGAACCGGAAGCCAGCTTTCGGCTTTGCATGCGTAACCCTCGGGATGGGAAATACAAACTCAAACTTCGAGGCCGGCCTGACGCATCGCGTCACGCACGCGCTCGTGAAACCCCTCGGACAAGCGCGTCAGTGGCAGGCGGATGCCGGACCCGATGAGACCCATCTGTTCGACAGCCCACTTGACCGGGATCGGGTTGGCTTCGCAGAACAGGTGGCGGTGCAGACCGACCAACTTGGCGTTGGTCTCGCGGGCCTTCACGCCATCACCGGCGGAAGCGGCGACGCACAGCTCGTGCATCAGGCGCGGCGCCACGTTGGCGGTAACGGAGATCGTGCCATGACCACCCAGCAGGATGAAGGCCAGTGCGGTCATGTCGTCGCCTGTGTACAGCGCGAAATCCTTGGGGGCACGGGCGATCAGGTCGCAGGCACGGTCGATGTTGCCAGTAGCGTCCTTGATGCCGATGATGTTGGGGATTTCGGCCAAACGCAGCGCGGTGTCATTGGACATGTCCGCCACGGTGCGCCCAGGCACGTTGTACAGAATCATTGGCAGCGGGCTCGCCTCGGCGATGGCACGGAAGTGCTGGTACAGGCCTTCCTGCGTCGGGCGGTTGTAGTAAGGCACGACCGACAGGCTGGCGATCGCCCCGGCTTCGCGCGCGAACTCGCTCAGCTCGATGGCTTCGCGGGTGGAGTTTGCGCCCGTGCCGGCGATGATGGGAATACGTCCAGCGGCGTGCTCGACGGCAACGCGGATCAGTTCGCAGTGCTCCTCGACGTCCACCGTGGGCGATTCGCCAGTAGTGCCGACGACGACGATGCCATCGGTGCCTTCCTTGACGTGGAAGTCGATGAGGCTGCGAAAACGGGAAATATCCAGGCTGCCATCTTCGAGCATCGGGGTAACGATGGCGACAATCGAACCGGTAATCATGAGCTAGTGCTGGAGAGGGAAAGTTGGGTATTGTACCCAATCACTTCGAGAAGCATAGACGGGTGCAAACAGCGGTTACCAAAAGGCAGCTACGACCGTGACGAAGTCACGCCAGCCATGAAACAAAAAACCCGCCGAAGCGGGTCTGTAATGGGCGACGCGACCGGCTTACAGGTCTGCCAGACTCTTGACGTGGGCAACCACGCTGCGGGCCAGCGAGGACAGGGAGTATCCACCCTCCAGCAGGGACACGATGCGGCGCCCGGCGCATTCGGCCGCAACGGTCTTGAGTTGTTCGGTGGCCCACACGTAGTCGGCCTCGACCAAGCCCATGGACCCCATGTCGTCCTCGTAATGCGCATCAAAGCCCGCCGAGATGAAGATCATCTCGGGTGCGTGGTTGCGCAGGGCCGGCATCCAGATGTTGGTGACGACTTCGCGGAACACGTCCCCCCGACTGCCCGCCTTCATCGGCACATTGACCATGTTCGGGGCCGGGTTGTCCGCTCCGCTGTACGGGTAGAAAGGGTGCTGGAAGATGCTGACCATCAGCACACGGGGATCATCCTTGAAAATGTCCTCCGTCCCGTTGCCGTGGTGCACATCGAAATCCACGATCGCAACTCGCTTCAGGCCGTGCTCTTCGAGCGCATGCCGGGCAGCCACCGCCACGTTGTTGAAGAAGCAAAAGCCCATCGCCTTGCCGGCCTCGGCATGGTGGCCGGGCGGACGGATTGCACAGAAGGCGTTCTCTGCCTGGCCGGACAACACCAGATCGGTGGCGTAAACACCTGCCCCCGCAGACCTCAGCGCAGCCTTCATGGTGTTGGGGCATAGGGCGGTATCCGGATCCAGGTGACGGATGCCGTGCTCGGGCACGCTGGCCAGCAATTCCTCGACGTGCTCGCGGGGGTGCGCGCGGGAAAGCTGCTCTATCGTGGCCTGCGGCGCATCGTGGAAGGCCAGGTACATGTCGAGCCCCGCTGCGATCAGACGGTCGTTGATCGCACCGAGACGCTCCGGGGATTCCGGGTGATGTTCACCCATGTTATGCAACCAGCAATCCCGGTGCGTGATGAATGCGGTACTCGTCATAAACTCTCCCCTGCCTCTCACAGTGTTTTGTTATACGTCGCGAATGCTGGCACTCTCCGGCGCACGCCTTGTCCGGCGCGAACTCCACGACTTTGTGCCGGTCTGTGGAGCACGGCGCCGAGAGCGCTGTTGTGGAATCATTATCCCCTTAACTCCAGCCTGAAAAAAGCCCGCCCCATGCCGCATCAGATTGCCAATCGACTTGCCGAAGCCACATGCCGGGTCATTCTTGGTAAGGAACATGCCGTCCGTCTCGCCCTTGCCTGCGTGTTGGCCCGCGGCCACCTGCTGATCGAGGACATCCCGGGCGTCGGCAAAACGACCTTGGCTCATGTCCTCGCCCGCGTGCTGGGTCTGCAGTTCCAGCGCATCCAGTTCACCAGCGACATGCTGCCTGCCGACATCGTCGGCGTGTCGGTCTTCGACCAGCGGGAGGGCGCCTTCCGCTTCCATCCGGGCCCAGTGTTCTCCCAATTGGTGCTGGCCGACGAGATTAACCGCGCAACACCAAAGGCCCAGAGCGCCCTGCTCGAAGCCATGGAGGAACGCCAGATCAGCGCAGAAGGCCGCACCTGGCCGCTGCCCGAGCCATTCTTCGTCATCGCCACGCAGAATCCGGCCGAACAGATCGGTACCTTTCCGTTGCCGGAGAGCCAGCTGGATCGCTTCCTGATGCGCATCTCCATGGGCTATCCGGACCCCGTCGCGGAACGCGCGCTGCTTGCCGGGGAAGATCGTCGGGATATGCTGGCGCGCCTGCAACCCGAACTCCAGGCCGACGAACTGGCCGGCCTGTTTGCCGCCGTACGCCAGGTTCACGCCGCCCCCCGTCTGCTCGATTACGTGCAGGCGCTCCTTGCCCACAGCCGCCAGGGCTCGGGCTTTGCCATCGGATTGTCGCCCCGGGCCGGCCTGGCCCTGCTGGCGGCCGCCCGGGCGTGGGCCCTGCTGGCCGGACGTGATCATGTACAGCCCGAAGATGTGCAGGCCGTCCTGCCAGCTGTTGCCGGCCACCGCCTGCGCGCAGCCGACGATGCTCCGCTGATGCCGGACCAACTGGCACGTCGCCTGATCGAAGCGGTGCCGCTGCCCGGATGAAGCTCGCCCCCCTGTACACGGCCTTCCAGCGCTGGCTGTTCCGCGTCAGCACCCCGGAGGCACCGCCTATATTGTTGGGCCAACGGCGCATCTTCGTGCTGCCCACACGCTTCGGACTCGCTCTCGGCGGCACCCTCGCGGTGATGCTGCTGACGTCGATCAACTATTCCCTGAGCCTGGGCTATGCCCTGACTTTCCTGATCGGCGGCGTCGCCTGGATGAGCATCCACCACGCCTTCCGCAATCTGGTCGATCTGAGCGTTACCCCCGGCCGCGTCGAACCGGTCTTTTGCGGCGCCCCTGCACACTTCGGCATCCTGCTGAACAACCCGACGACACGTCCCCGTGTAAGTCTTCAACTGAGACCAACACGCATCAAGCCTGCCACGACACCAGAACACTTCGATTTGCCAGCAGCCGGCCAAGCCCTGCAGCACGTCGCGATCGCCACTACGCGTCGCGGGTGGCTCCAACTCCCCCGCCTGACCCTGGAAACCCAGCATCCACTCGGCCTGATCCGCGCCTGGAGCCTATTCCAGCCCGACCTGCGCGGACTGGTCTATCCCACACCGGCCCCCCATGCCCCCGGCCTTCCTTACGGCCTGGACGACCTCCCCGGCGACAGCCCCCGCAGCCACGGACAGGACGACTTCGCCGGTCTGCGCCACCACCAACTGGCCGACTCGCCACGCCACGTGGCCTGGAAAGCCGTGGCCCGGGGCGGCCCGTGGCGCACCAAGACTTTCGATGGCGGCGGACGCAGCACGATCTGGCTCGACTGGCAGGCCTTGCCCGCCAGCCTGGACATCGAGGCTCGCCTGTCCCGCCTGACTCGCTGGGTGATCGACGCCGAGCAGGCCGGCCTCGAATATGGTCTGCGGATTCCCGGCACGACGCTTCGTCCGGCCCACGGCGCGCCCCACAGGCACGCCTGCCTTGTCGCTCTGGCGCTATTTGGCCCAAACCATGACTGACACCCGCCTGCGCCCCGACCAGGCCGGCTGGCTGATCGCCAGCGCAGCCATCAGCCTGGCCCCCCACGTCGAGCACCTGCCACCCGCCCTGGCGACCATCTGCTCGCTGCTGCTGGCATGGCGCGGCGTGATCGCTGCCGGCAGAGGCCGCTTGCCACACCGTTTCGTATTGCTGAGTCTGGGTACCGTGGTTGTGGGCCTGGTCTTGCTGGAGTACCGGCATCTGTTCGGCAAAGACCCCGGCATTACCTTCCTCGCGGGGCTACTGAGCCTCAAACTACTCGAAACCAACAGCCGTCGTGACGGCCGGGTCGTTCTGCTGCTGTGCTTCTTCATGCAGACCGGCCAGTTCCTTTACCAACAGGGCATGCTCATCGCCGCCCTTGCCCTGCTCGGGACGACGACGGCCATCGGTAGTCTGCTGGCGCTGGAGGGGCCGCCCCTCGCACCACGGGTACGCCTCGCCGCCGCCGCGCGGCTGGCGCTGCAGGGCATTCCGCTGATGCTGGTGCTGTTCGTCTTGTTTCCCCGCGTGCAAGGCCCCCTATGGGGATTGCCGGCAGACGCCTACAACCGGGTCAGCGGACTGTCGGACAACATGACACCGGGTGACGTGGCGCGCTTGAGCGAATCCAGCGAGATCGCCTTCAGAGCGTCTTTCGCCGGCGAACTGCCGCCGCCCTCGGAACGCTACTGGCGCGGCCCGGTTCTCAGCCTCTTCGACGGCCACAGTTGGCGCGCCGGCCGAAACGACATGGCCTTGCGCCCGAGCTATGCTCCTCAGGGCGTCGCCTACCCTTACACACTGACGCTGGAAGCCCACAACCAACGCTGGCTGCTAGCCCTCGATTTCCCGGGCGATGCCGCCGGACTGCGCTACGGCACCGACTTCCAGCTGATGTCGACCGAACCTGTGCGCAGCCGGATCCGGCTCTTACTGGTGTCCTATCCCCACACTCCCGTTGGTCTCAACGCCACGCCTCGCGAACTGCGCGAAGCCATGGTACTGCCCGCCGGCAGCAACCCGCGCACCCAGGCGCTCGGCGCCCACATCAGACAGGAGGCCCGGGATGCCGGAGATATCCTCCAGCGGGTCATAACCGATTTCCGTCGGCGCAGCCTGAGCTACACCCTTGACCCACAACCGCTGGGCCGCGACGATGCGGACAACTTCCTGTTCGACACGAAACAGGGGTTCTGCGAACACTTTGCCTCCGCCTTCGTCATCACCATGCGCGCGGCGGGCATCCCGGCTCGGGTCGTCACCGGCTACCAGGGCGGCGAGATCAACCCGGTGGACGGTACGCTGGTGATCCGCCAATCCGACGCCCATGCCTGGGCTGAAGTCTGGCTGGCGGGACAGGGCTGGAAACGTATCGATCCGACCGCGGCCAGTGCCCCTCGCCGAATCGACGGCGGCCTTGCCGCAGCCCTGCCCGACGACGGCCACTTGCCGCTCCTGGCTCGCAGCGATCTCGCGTGGCTGCGGACACTGCGCAATCAGTTGGATGCCCTGGACAACCGCTGGAACCAATGGGTTCTCGGGTACAATCCGGCCCGCCAGAAAGCGCTGCTCTCCGGAATAGGCGTGACCGATGCCGACTGGCAAACGATCACCGCGCTGATGGGGGGCGCCTGCGCCGTCGTCATGGCTCTGCTGACGGCATGGGCGCTGCGTCACCGCAACGCAGCGGATGCCCTGGACCGCAACTGGTCGATGTTCTGCAAACGCCTCGCCGCCGTGGGCCTCCCGCGGGCCACTTGGGAAGGTCCGCAGGATTACGCCAGCAGGATCGCCGGCTTGCGGCCGGATCTCGCCGACACAGTGAATCACATCGCAACTGAATACGCCCACCTGCGTTATGGCCGCGCCGGTATCGGCCCCGCCGCCTTCCAACGCCTGCAGCACGTCATCAAGAATTTCCACCCCCGATGAAAAACGCTCTCCTCCACCGGCACCTACTGCTATCCATCCTGGCCGGCCTCCTCATGTCTTCCGTCCACGCTTCGGAACGCTATGCCGACCGCCCTGAAGCCCAACAATTCATCGCCGAGATGCAGCAACGCCATGGTTTCGATAAAGACGCGCTGACCTACATCTTCCGCCGCGCCCAGTATCTGCCGTCAGTGATCAAGGCCATCTCGCCGCCAAAGGATCCCGGCGTACGTTCCTGGCAGCGCTACCGGAGCCGTTTCATCGAGCCGGTGCGCATCAAGGCTGGCGTGGTCTTCTGGGATCGTTACCAGGACACCATCAAGGCGGCGAGCGAAAAGTACGGCGTGCCGGAAGAGATCATCGTCGGCATCATCGGCGTGGAGACCATCTACGGCCGCAACACCGGCAACTATCAAGCGGTGTCGGCCCTGTCCACGCTGGCCTTCGACTACCCTCGGCGGGCCGAGCTGTTCCGCGGCGAACTGGAAAACCTGCTACTAATGGCGCGCGAACAGCACCGCGACCCGCTCGACTACCAAGGCTCCTACGCCGGAGCGCTTGGCCTGCCCCAGTTCCTGCCAAGCAGCGTGCGCAACTATGCGGTGGATTTCGACGGCGACGGCCAGATCGACCTGCTCAACAGCCCCAAGGACGCCATCGGCAGCGTCGCCCGCTACATGCAGATGCACGGCTGGGAGAGAGGGTCGCCGATCGCCATTCGCGCCAGCGTTGTGCCGGGTGCCGACCTCGCCGAACTGATCGCCAACGACGTGGATCCGGCCTTTGATCCGACCACTCTGGCCAGCCATGGCGTCAAGGCAGCCAGCGGCGAAATGCCCGCCAATAGGGCAGCCTTCGTCGAACTCGTCACCCCCGGCGAAAGCAGCGAATACTGGCTCGGCTACCAGAACTTCTACGTGATCACCCGCTACAATCGCAGCAGCTTCTACGCGATGTCGGTGTTCCAGCTCGGCGAAGCGGTGAAGGCCGCCCGCGACACGGCGCTCGCGAACAAGCGCTGACGCCTGGAACGACCATGGGGGCGAATGAGTGCGCCGCGCCCCCGGCTTTCATACTAGAAGAGTTCCAGCACCTTCTCCGGCGGCCGGCCGACCACGGCCCGCTCGCCGCGCACGACGATCGGCCGTTCGATGAGGATAGGATGCGCCGCCAGCGCATCCAGCCATTCGTCCTCGCTGAGCGAGCGCCCCTTGTAGTCGGACTTGTAGATGTCCTCTCCAGTACGCACGATGCTCTCGGCCGGCACACCCAGCTTCCTGACCACTTCCGCCAACTCGGCCCGGCTCGGTGGGGTCTTGAGGTATTCGACGATCTCCAGCGCGACGCCCTTTTCCTGCAGCAGGGAGCAGGCGGAACGGCTCTTGGAACAACGGGCGTTGTGATAGATGCGAACGGTTTCGCTCATGGGTTCAATCCTGACGGGAGATGGGTTAACAGAACGCCGTGGCGGTTGGCCGGCATTCCGCCCACCGCTCCGGACTAGAGAAGCACATCCTTCGAGACGCCCCGCCGCTTGATGATGCGGCGCAACTGGCCAAGCGCCTCGAGCTGGATCTGGCGCACCCGCTCGCGGGTCAACTCCAGGCTGTCGGCCAGTTCCTCCAGCGTCTGCACCTCACACTCGTCGATGCCGTAGCGGTGGCGAATCACCATGCGCTGCTTTTCGCTTAGCTGACCGATCCATTCCCGCACGAGGGTCTCGACTTCGAGATCCTGGATCTGCACGTCCGGCGTCTCGGCATCGTCGTCCGCCAGCGATTCGCCGATGGACAGAGTCGGATCGATGTCCAGCGGCGCATCCAGCGAGGCTGTGTGCTCATTGAGGGCCAGGATCGCCCGCACATCCTCCACTGGCCGCCCCAACTGCCGGGCAACGTCTTCGATGGTGGTATCGCCGTTGCTGGCCGCCTCGAGCTGGCGCTGGCAGCGCAGCACCTGGTTGAGCTCCTTCACAACGTGCACCGGCAAGCGGATCGTGCGCGACTGGTTCATGATCGCCCGCTCGATGTTCTGGCGGATCCACCACGTCGCATAGGTGGAGAAGCGGAAGCCCCGCTCGGGATCGAACTTCTCGAGCGCGTGGATGAGACCCAGATTGCCCTCCTCCACCAGATCGAGCAACGGGATGCCGCGATTGAGATAATGCTTGGCAATATTGACGACCAGGCGCAGGTTGCGCTCGATCATCGTCTGCCGGGCGAGGAAGTCGCCCTCGCGCACCCGGCGCGACAGGGACAACTCTTCGTCCGCCGTGAGCAGCGGATTGGCGCCGATTTCATTGAGATACAGCTGGGTGACATCACCCAGGAATTCTGTGTCGGGGGACTGCGCCGGGACTTCGAGGAAGGCCTCGACCTCCGGGGGCAGGTCCTGCTCGGGACTTTCGAGTTCCTCAGGAACGGCCGGATCGTACATGGAGTCCTCTCTGAACCGTGGGGAGACACTCGGGGAGACAACATTTCATGCAGCGCCTCCTGCCAGTACTCACCCAAAGTTCGGCAAGGGTGATGCCCGGCGACTATAGTCATTCATATCAGCGCACCGTTCGACCCAGCCATCCCCTTGCGGTACTCAGCGAGAGGGCAGGAATTTGCCTGGATCGACCGGCTTGCCCTGCTTCCGGATCTCGAAGTGCAGTTTCGGGCGATCACTGTCGGTGTCACCCAGTTCAGCAATCTTCTGTCCTTTACTCACCGCCTGCCCTTCCTTGACCAGCAGATTCTGGTTGTGGGCATATGCGCTCAGGAAGTTATTGTCATGCTTAACGATAACGAGTTTGCCGTAACCGCGCAAACCCGTACCCGCATAAACGACACGGCCGTTGGCTGCCGCAAGGACGGGATCACCGGTCTTGCCGGCCAGATCAACCCCCTTGCTCGAGGTTTCGTTGAAACCGGCGATGACCTTGCCAGCGGCGGGCCAGGCCCAGTCTATTTTGCCATCGTCACTGCTTGCAGCAGGCGCCGGCGGCTTGGCCTGCTCAGTTTTTTTCTCTTCCTTGGGCTCGGGCTTGTGTTCCGACTTGACCACTGCCTCCGACTTCGCGGCTTCAGGCTTGCCCACATCCGGCCGCGGTTCGATCTTGGCCACAACGATCGGCGCTTCCGGCTTCTGGGCCTGGGCCCAAGCCTGCTCGGAATACGGGACCTTGCCCCCCTTCGGTTCCCGACGCACGCCATCGCTGCTCACTGCAGCCACGGAAGCTCCTGCCCCGTTGGTGCCAACCGGACGCACGTCGACGCCGGACGACATCACCGGACGCGTCACGGCGCCGGACTCGGGCGGACGCACACGCAGTTCCTGCCCGACCTCAATGAGGTTGGCGTTCTCGAGCCCGTTCCAGGCAGCAATGTCCCTGTAGTTCTGGCCATTGTCGAGGGCGATGCGGATCAGGGTGTCACCCGGCTTGACGATGTAGTACCCCGGCCGTGCCACCCTGGGTTGCGGAGGCACAGCCGGGGTTTCGGTTTTTTCCGGCACAGAGCCCGCTGGACGCGTAGTGCGTTCCGCAACCGGTGCAGGCGACTTGGTGGCGCACCCGGTCAGCAGCAGGGCGAGCAGGAGGCTACTGGTACAAACGCGGGACAACATCATTCGTTAAGCATCAATCATTCTGTGCCGGGCAGCAGGGGTACAAAGCGCACCGCGCTGAGGCGTGTTTCTCGGATGCCGCGAGCGCTACGCTCGATCAGCACCAGGACCTGCTCCGCCGCACCGACCGGAAGAATCAGGCGACCACCGTCGGCGAGTTGCTCGACGAGCGCTGGCGGCACCTTCGGCGCAGCCGCCGCAACGATGATCGTGTCGTAGGGTGCAGCTTCCTTCAGGCCCACGCTACCATCGGCATGTTTCAGGCGCAGGTTGGGTCGACGCAGGTGGCGCAGGTTGTTGCGTGCCCGGTCGAGCAGCGGCAGCAAGCGCTCCACGGAGTAGACCTCGGTTGCCAGATGGGACAACACCGCCGCCTGGTAGCCACACCCCGTTCCGACCTCCAGGGTCTTGCCGAGTTCGCGGCCGGCCATCAATAGTTCGATCATGCGCGCCACAACGAAGGGCTGCGAGATGGTCTGCTGCAGGCCGAGGGGTAGCGCAGTGTCCTCGTAGGCCCGTGATGCCAGCGCCTCTTCGACGAAGAGATGACGCGGCACGGCCATCATGGCGGTCAGGACACGCTCGTCGCGCACGCCTTGCTCCCTGATACGCTCGACCATGCGCGTCCGCGCCCTCAAGGCGGATTGCAACGCGGCGCGCAGCACTTCGCTGCTCATTTGCCCAGCCAGTCGCGCACGGTGGCGATCTGGCCCTGATGGGTCAGATCGATCTGCAGCGGCGTGACGGACACAAAGCCGTTGGCCACTGCGTGGAAATCGGTCCCTTCACCGGCGTCCTGAGCCGCACCGACGGCACCGACCCAATAAACGGTTTCATTGCGCGGCGTCACCGACTTCACGGTGGGCTCGGCCTTGTGGCGCTTGCCAAGGCGCGTGACCTGAACTCCCTTGATCTGCTCATAAGGCAGATCAGGTACGTTCACATTCAGCAAGGTTGGCACGCCGACGGGCTCGTGCAGGAAACGCTCGACCAGTTCGCGGGCCACCCGCGCCGCGCCGGAGAAATCCGAGGCCCCCTTGGCCACCAGGGAAATGGCAATCGATGGAACCCCTAGCAGGAAGCCTTCGGTTGCCGCCGCAACGGTTCCCGAATAGATCGTGTCGTCACCCATGTTGGCGCCGTGGTTGATGCCTGATACGACCATGTCTGGCAGCTCGTCCAACATGCCGGTGACCGCCAGATGCACGCAGTCGGTAGGCGTACCATTGACGTAGTGGAAGCCACTGGCCGCCTTGCGCAGGGACAGGGGCCGATCGAGAGTCAAGGAATTGCTCGCGCCGCTGCGGTCCCGCTCCGGAGCAACCACGGTGACCTTCCCGACTTCAGACAGGGCAGCCGCGAGGGCGTGCAGGCCAGGAGCGAAATAACCGTCGTCGTTGCTCAACAGGATGCGCATTGGAATCCGGAATCAGGCTTTCAAAACAGGTGGGATGAAGGCTCGCCTGACGCTCTCCCGGAGGGCTGTAGCCAGCCGGGCGCGACATGCAAGAACCTTGAACAGGCGGCGAGTTTAGCAGAGTCGGCTTCGCCGCTGCTAGGCGCAAACACCCCAAGAGCCAACCATGGCACCCATGGCGGGGAAAGACGAATTTGTTTTCGCCGTCGTGGAATAAAGTGGGTATGGGCGCTGTTTAGACAGTACCCAGCCACCCCAAGAGGAGACAACAACCATGAACAAGCTCTTTCTCGCGATGAGTCTTTCCACCGCCCTCGGCGCCTGTGCCAGCATGCACGACGCGCCACCGGCACAGAGCAACTACGGCATGCTCACCAACGCCCAGGGCATGACCCTCTACGTCTTTGACAAGGACGCAGCCGGCAGCGGCAAAAGCGTCTGCAACGGACCCTGCGCCACCAACTGGCCGCCGCTGCTCGCTGGCGAAAAAGACCAGGCTCGCGGCGACTGGAGCATGGTCGACCGTGACGACGGACGCCGCCAGTGGGCCTACAAGGGCCGCCCGCTGTACAACTGGAGCAAGGACCAGAAGCCCGGCGACACCAGCGGCGACGGATTCCTGAACAACCAGTGGCACGTCGCCCGCCCCTGAGGCGCCTTCGTCCCCGCGCCAATACCGGGTCCAATGCGCACAGAGCACGCCATCCTCGCCGAAATCCCGCGCCTGCGCCGCTACGCGCGGGCGCTGACCGGCAACGACGCGGATGCCGATGACCTGCTGCAGGACACCTTGGAACGGGCGCTGGGCAAATGGACACTGTGGCGCCCGGGCAATCTGCGGGCCTGGCTGCTGACCATGATGCACCACGTCTTCCTGAACCAGCTACGTACCCGGCCCCCCATCGTCACGCTGGACGAGGACACACCCTCGATTCCGGTCCGCCCCCAGCAACAGGATGAACTGGATGTGCGCGACCTGGACCGTGCGCTGGCCCGACTGCCGCCCGACCAGCGGGAGGTCCTGCTGCTGGTCGGACTGGAAGAGCTCAGTTACGCCGACACCGCCCGCATCCTCGGCATCCCCCAGGGAACCGTCATGTCGCGCCTTTCCCGCGCCCGCGAACGGCTGCGCGCCATCCTGGCCGGTGAGGACCGGCCCGTGCATCTGAAGGTCGTGAAATGAACAAGGAGCGCATCGGCAAGGAGCAACTGCACGCCTACGTGGACGGGCAGCTATCCGCTGCGGAGTCAGCGCAGATCTCCGCCCACCTCGTCGACCACGCGGACGACCGGGCCAGCGTCGAAATCTGGCGCAACCAGAAGACGCTGCTGCATGCCGCCTACGATCGCCAGCTCGACGCGCCGATCCCCCACGCCATCGCCGCACAGCTGAACTCCCGACCCAACAAACACTTCCGTCAGGCGACCATTGCCGCGGCGTGGCTTGCAATGGGCATAGGGATCGGCTTCGTCGCCGACCGCCAGTTCAGCCCTACACCGACCGACCCCACGCTCGCACTGGCCAGCCTGCCGCAGAGGGCCGCCGTCGCCCATGCGGTATTCACACCGGAAGTCCACCACCCCGTGGAGGTCGGTGCCGATCAGGAGGCGCACCTGACAGCCTGGCTGTCGAAGCGACTGGGCCATACGCTGCGCGCCCCCAAGCTGGCGGCAGAGGGCTTCCACCTCGTCGGCGGACGCCTGATCGCTGCGGACAACGGCCCCGGCGCCCTGCTGATGTACGAGGATGGCGGCGGCCAGCGCCTGACCCTGTATGTCTGCACCGACAATCAGGACAGCGGCGCCACCGCTTTCCGCTTCGCCCACCAGGATGGCGTCTCCACCTTCTACTGGATAGACGGTCGCCAGGCCTATGCCCTGTCCGGCAAGCTGCCGCGGGAGAGCCTGCTGCCGATCGCCAACGCGGTTTATCGGCAACTCAATGGGGAAGGCTAGGTCGAAGACCTGGCTGACGGATCGGGCGAACGAATTCGCCTCCAAGCGGATCAGTCGGGAACACGTCACACCGTTCGTCCATCCCTGTAATTTTCGCCGCCCTTCTCCGTCTACATCATCACGAATAGTCACAATGGACACGCTGCCATGCTGATCCGCCGCCCCACCGATATCCTGCCGTCCGAAATCACCGTCCCCGAGCTGTACCACGACCGGCGCCGTTTCCTAGCCCAGTCCACCGCCCTCGCACTGGCGGCGGCCCTTCCTGCAGGCGTGGCCCGCGCCGCCGGCCAGAGCCTCGGCCCGCTGGCCAAGAGCCCCTACAGCGTCAGCGAGACGCCGACGTCCTACAAGGCCGTCACCACCTACAACAACTTCTACGAACTGGGCACCGACAAGGCCGATCCGGCCGAGAACACCACCCGCCTCAGGCCGGCCCCCTGGACGCTGCGCGTCGAGGGCCTGGTTAACAAGCCACGCACCTTCAGCATCGAGGAGTTGCTCAAGCTCGCCCCGCTGGAAGAACGCATCTACCGCATGCGCTGCGTGGAGGGCTGGTCGATGGTCATCCCGTGGGTCGGCTTCCCGCTCGCCAGCCTGCTCAAACTGGTGGAACCCCAGGGCAGTGCCAAATACGTGGAGTTCGTGTCCCACTACGACAAGAGCACCATGACCCGCGGCGTGCTCGACTGGCCCTACAACGAGGGCCTGCGCATCGACGAGGCCCGCCATCCGTTGACTCTGCTGGCGGTCGGTCTGTACGGCCAGGTGCTGCCGGTCCAAAATGGCGCGCCGATCCGCCTGGTAGTGCCCTGGAAGTACGGCTTCAAGGGTGCCAAGTCCCTGGTGACGCTGCGCCTCACCGAGAAACAGCCGATCACCGCCTGGATGAAAGCCGGACCGAGCGAGTACGGCTTCTACTCCAACGTGAATCCGGAAGTGGACCACCCGCGCTGGAGCCAGGCCACCGAGAGACGCATCGGCGAGTTCTCCAAGCGCAAAACGCTGATGTTCAACGGCTATGCGGACCAGGTCGCATCGATGTACACCGGCATGGACCTGCGCCGCTTCTTCTGAACACAACAAGAAAACGACAATGACCCCGACCAACCAACAACTCGGCGCCATCAAGACGGTCCTGTTCGTCCTCTGCCTGCTGCCCGCCTTCCTGCTGTGGCGCGGGCTGGAGATGGACGCCCTGGGCGCCAACCCGATCGAGGCGCTGACCCGCGCCACCGGCGAGTGGACGCTGCGCTTCCTGCTGATCACGCTGACTGTGACGCCGCTGCGCAAGTACACCGGCTGGCACTGGCTGGTGCGCCTGCGCCGCATGCTCGGGCTGTTCGCCTTCGCCTACGGCGTGACCCACCTGCTCACCTACGTGTGGCTGGACCAGTTCTTCGACTGGCAGGCCATCGCCAAGGACATCCTCAAGCGCCCCTTCATCACCGTCGGCTTTGCCGCGCTGGTGCTGATGACGCCGCTGGCCGCCACGTCCTTCAACGCCGCCATCCGGCGCCTCGGCGGACGCCGCTGGCAAGCCCTGCACCGGGCAATCTACCCGATTGCGGTGCTCGGCTGCGTGCACTTCTGGTGGCTGGTGAAGAAGGACATCACCCAGCCGCTGATCTACGCCGCCATCACCGCCACCCTCCTCGGCCTGCGCGCCTGGTGGCGCGAACAGGAACGCCGCAAGCAGCTGACCGGCGGCTACCTGCCTGCACACGGCCCCACGGGCAAGATCATCCGGATCTTCCAGTCCCACTGAGACGAACCCAGCCGCCCCCCTGTAAGCACGAAAAAACTCCAGCGCAGGCCTGCAGCGAATTCAGGCAAACATCACAAACCCAGACAGGATATTGGGCGATAATCCAGCGCGATCAAGCACACGTACCGTAGCTGGCATATCGCCCATCGAAAACGGGGGCCCGTAGAGCAATCTCTCCGGTTGAACCCCGCGGTGGAATCCCCCCAACGACCTCGTTCCGGTTTGCCCCCACTCAAGACTTCATGAGCGTCCGCCAAGCAGTACGATTCACGACCCTCGCTACCGTGGCGAGCTTCATCCTTTCGTTGATCAGCGTGGTCGTCGTATCGCGTATCCTCACTCCCGAGGAAATCGGCGTCTTCTCAGTGGCCGTGTCCGTCATTTCCTACACGCACATCCTGCGCGACTTCGGTGTGGGACAGTATTTCGTGCAGCTCAAGGAGATCACCCGCGATCACCTGCGGGCGGGCTTCACGGTGATGCTCCTGATCTCGTGGTCGATGGCCCTGATTCTATTTTCACTGCGCGTTCCCCTGGCCGCCTTCTTCAAGCACCACGGCCTGGAAACCGTCTTTGCAACGCTGGCCATCAATTTCCTCATCCTGCCTTTCGGCTCCCCCATCATGTCGATGCTCAAGCGGGAGATGCGCTTCGACCGACTGGCCATCATCAGCGTAGTGAATTCGGTAGTTCAGGTCGGGGTGACCGTAGGCACTGCCTTGGCCGGCGAAAGCTACATGAGCATGGCGTGGGGATCCATTGCGGGCAACGCCGCAAACGTCGTCCTGATGTCCTGCATGAAACCCGAAATAGCTCTGCTTACACCGACACGCCGGGGTCTCTCCACGGTGCTTTCATTCGGGAGCAAATCGAGTGCCGGTTCTCTGGTCGGTGAGCTGGGTGTCAGCGGCCCCGATCTGATTCTCGGCAAGACCCTCGGCTTCACCTCAGTCGCCATTTTCAGCCGTGCATCGAGCCTCAACAACATGTTGCTGGGCAAGGTCAACGACATCGTCCGACAGATCTTTCTTCCCGCGTTTGCCCAGGGCATTCGGGAGGGCAAGCGTCCGGCGGACATGTATGCCGACGCAATGCGCCTCATTACCGGCATCACCGTACCCTTGCTGAGTGCCCTGGCAATACTCGCACAGCCGATGATTCTCTTCTTCTTCGGTCAGCAGTGGCAGGACGCCGGAGCTCTGGCCTTATATCTCTGCCTCTATCAAATAGTCCGAGCCCCCACTGAATTTGCGTCCAATGCACTTATCGCCGGCGGTCATGCCAGCACGGTGCTCCGCAGCGAAGCCATCAGCCAAACCAGCATCCTGGCCATTCTGTGCCTATCAGTCCGACTGGATCTGCACACCGTTGTTTGTCTGCTGCCGATTGCCTCGTGCATTCACTTCCTGTCCTTCGGATATGCCCTTCGCTCGCACTACGGCCTTTCACACCAAGCACTGATTGCCGCCGTTCTGCCCAGCTACAAATTGATTCCGGGAACTCTCGCCGCAACGGGCATCCTGGAGATTGCGATTCGCACCGGCTACTGGCAGCCCTCCGCCTTCCTGCATCTGGCAAGCGCGTCCTCGCTGATCGCCTGTGGTTACATCTGGACGCTGCGCCGGTCCGGCCATCCGGTCCGAGAAGAACTCGTGCGCCTGGTTCCCCCTCTCTCCAGGCTACTTGGGGAACCACAAACCGACGCCCGCTAACGCGCCAGCGCGCTCCGAGGCAGTTCAGCCGGAACAAAGGGCCTCTCACGGGCCTTTCTTCCCGCCTCCTTAATACTTCACTTCGGGCGGATCGCCGATTTTGGACGGAAGGCCTTGACGACGGCGTCGTCTGTCTCGATGTAGGGGCCGCCGATCAGATCGATGCAGTAGGGCACGGCGGCGAAGATGCCATGCACCTTCTGTTGCCCATCGGCATCCTTGAGGCCTTCGAGGGTTTCGGCGATGGCCTTCGGCTGGCCCGGCAGGTTGATGATCAGGCTCTGGCCGCGGATCACCGCTACCTGGCGGGACAGGATCGCCGTCGGCACGAAGGCCAGGCTGACCTGGCGCATCTGCTCGCCGAAGCCCGGCATCACCTTGTGGGCCACCGCCAGCGTGGCCTCCGGGGTCACGTCGCGCAGCGCCGGCCCGGTGCCGCCGGTGGTCAGAACCAGCGCGCAACCGGCCTCGTCACACAGTTCGACCAGGGTCTTCTCGATGGACGGCTGGTCGTCCGGGATCAGGCGGGTCACCGCCTCCCACGGCGTGGTCAGGGCCTTGTCCAGCCAGTCCCGCAGCGCTGGGATGCCTTTGTCTTCATAGACGCCGCCCGAGGCCCGGTCACTGATGGACACCAGGCCGATCTTCACGCGCTCGCTCATTCTTCGTCTCCTGCCTCGTCGTCTTGATGATCATGATCGGAAGCCTCGCCGGCCGTCCCGTCCTCCAGCTCGCGCAGGACCCGGAACAACTCCCGGTAGGCGCGCGGCGGCTTGTTCTGTTCCTTCTCCTTGATCGCATTGCGACGCAGCACGCGGAGCTGCTGCAGATCGGCGCCCGGGTGAGCGACGGCGATGTCGTGGAGCGTCTTTTCGTCTTCGATCAGCTTGGTGCGCAGATTCTCGAGGCGATGCATCTTGGCCGTCTCGACCGCCGACACGCCCTTGAAGGCGTCCAGCGCGGCGCGGATCGGCTCCGGGTCCACATTGCGCATCAGCTTGCCGATGTATTGCAGCTGGCGCCGCTTGGCTTCGTGGGACGGGAAGCGCTGGTAGTCCTTCACCGCGTCACGCAGGTCCTCGTCCATCGGCACCTTGGCCAGGCGCTCCTTGCCGAGGGCGACCAGTTCCTGGCCGAGGTCCTGCAAGGCATGGCTGGCGCGCTTGAGCTCCGACTTGCTGGGGCCGGTGTCTTCTTCGTCTTGATGATATTTGTAGTGGGCCATCTGGGGGCAGGAAGTGCTCGGGAAGGGTAAGATTATAGCCTTTAGCCCCTCTTCAACCGGATCGCCATGGCCGACAACCGTTTCAGTTTCACCCAGGACCAGCTCAAGACCATTGCCGAAGACATCCTCAAGTTCGCACGCAAGCGCGGCGCAACGGCCTGCGAGGTCGATGTCTCGGAGGGCTTCGGCCAGTCCGTCACGGTCCGCCGCGACGAGGTGGACACCATCGAGTACAACCGGGACAAGGGTGTCGGCGTCACCATCTACGACGGCCAGAAGCGCGGTTACGCCAGCACCTCCGACTTCTCGAAAGAGGCCCTCAAGTCCACCGTGGACGCCGCCGTCTCGATCGCCCGCTTCACGGCCCCCGACCCGGCCGCAGGCCTTCCCGACGAAACTCTTCTGGCCAGGGAATTCCCCGATTTCGACCTCTACCACCCGTGGAAGCTCTCCACCGAGGAGGCCATCGAGCTGGCCCGCAAGTGCGAGCGCGCCGCCTTCGCGGTGAGCCCGGAGATCCGCAACTCCGACGGCGCCAGCGTGTCGATGCAGGAAGCCCACTTCATCTCCGCCAACAGCCTCGGCTTCCTCGGCGGCTACGCCAGCTCGCGCCACTACCTGTCCTGCTCGGTGATCGCCGGCGAGGGCGACGACATGCAGCGGGACGACTGGTATTCCACCAAGCGCGATCCGTCCGAGCTGGCCGACGCCGACGAGATCGGCACTTTCGCCGCCCGCCGTTCGCTGGCGCGCCTCGGTGCCCGCCAGATCCCGACCTGCGAGGTGCCGGTGCTGTTCGAGGCCCCGCTGGCCGCCGGCCTGATCGGCGCCTTCGTGCACGCGGTGAGCGGCGGTGCGCTGTACCGCAAGTCGTCTTTCCTGCTGGACAGCCTGGGCAAACAGGTCTTCCCGTCCCACATCCAGATCTCCGAGCGCCCGCACCTGGCCAAGGCCTTCGCCAGCAGCCCCTTCGACGACGACGGCGTCGCCACGCAGGATCGCGAAATCATCATCGACGGCGTGCTGCAGGGCTACTTCCTCAGCACCTACTCGGCGCGCAAACTGGGCATGCAGACCACCGGCAACGCGGGCGGCAGCCACAACCTGCTGGTCAAGCCCGGCCAGTACGACCTGGAGGGCCTCATCAAGCAGATGGATCGCGGCCTGCTCGTCACCGAACTGCTCGGCCACGGTGTCAATTACGTGACCGGCGACTACTCCCGCGGCGCAGCGGGCTTCTGGGTGGAGAACGGCATGATCCAGTACCCGGTGCATGAGATCACCATCGCCGGCAACCTCAAGAACATGCTGATGGGCATCCAGGAAATCGGCTCCGACGTGCTGGTACGCGGCTCCAAGCACTGCGGCTCCATCCTGGTGGACCGCATGACCGTCGCCGGAGCCTGATCCACCGGGCAGCCCCGAACAAGGAGACGCGAGCATGGAAAGACGTTCCTTCCTGAAGCACGCCGGTGCGGGCATGGCCGGCGCCGCCATTGCGGCCCCGGCTTCCTCAGCCGAACTGCCGACCATCAAGTGGCGCCTCGCCTCCAGCTTTCCCAGGACTCTCGACACCATCTTCGGCGCCACCGAGTCGGTGGCCAAGCATGTGGCGGCGGCCACCGGCGGCAAGTTCCAGATCCAGCTCTTTGCCGCCAACGAGATCGTGCCCGGCCCCGGCGTGCTCGACGCAGTCAAGGACGGCACCGTCGAGATCGGCCACACGGCATCCTACTACTACGTCGGCAAGGACCCGACCTTCGCCTTCGACACCTGCCTGCCCTTCGGCCTCAACAGCCGCCAGCAAACCGCCTGGATGCTCAGCGGCGGCGGACTGGAGCTGATGCGCGAGTTCTTCCGCGACTACAACATCCACCTGATCCCCTGCGGCAACACCGGCACCCAGATGGGCGGCTGGTTCCGCAAGGAGATCAAGACCCTCGACGACCTCAAGGGCCTCAAGTTCCGCATCAGCGGCATCACCGGCCAGGTGCTGGCCAAGCTGGGCGTGGTGCCGCAGCAGATCCCCGGCGGCGACATCTACCCTGCCCTCGAAAAAGGCACCATCGATGCCGCCGAGTGGGTCGGCCCCTACGATGACCTTAAGCTCGGCTTCAACCGGGTCGCCAAGTATTACTATTACCCGGGCTGGTGGGAGGGCGGACCGCAGCTCTCCATCTACGTGAACATGAAGCACTGGGCCTCGCTACCCAAGGAATACCAGGCCATCCTCGAAGATGCCTGCCTGCGCGCCCACTCGGAGATGCAGGCCAGCTACGACGCCAAGAGCCCCGCCGCCCTCAAGCAGCTGGTCGGTTCGGGCACCCAGCTGCGCCCCTTCCCCAACGAGGTGATGGCAGCGGCCTTCAAGACGGCGCTCGACCTCTACGATGAAATCGCCGCCAAGAACGCCAAATTTCGTAGGATTTACGAGGCCTGGAAGAAATTCCGCGACGACCAGCTGCAGTGGTTCGCCGTGGCCGAAAACCGCTACGACAATTTCATGCAGGCAACCCGCGTTGCCACCCGGGCCCGCAACAACAAGTAGGCAAGCGATGCACCTTCCCGTCGGGGCGGCTGAATCCGCCCCCACAGGCTCCACGCAACAGGGGCGCCCCCGCAGCGATCACCCGAAGCGCCCACGGAGTGCTCCCTGCCCCGGGCCATCTTTCACGACCCCCGCAACGGCAGCGCCCGCTCCATCCAGTACCAGCATGTCCTCACCCCAGCATTCGATGTCAGTTGCGCTCCCCAATCCATCCCTTCGCACCTCCGGAGGACTCCGCCCATGATCGCCGCCTTTGCCCTTCTGCTGGTTTTCCAGCTCGCCGGTGAAGCCCTGCGCGTCGCATTGCACCTACCGGTTCCCGGCCCGGTAATCGGGATGGGGCTGTTGCTGGTCTATCTGATCGCCCGCCGTGGCCCGTCCGAATCCCTGCGGACCACCTCCGGCACACTGCTACAGAACCTGTCGCTGATGTTCATCCCCGCCGGCACCGGCGTCATGCTTCATGGTGCCCGCCTGTTCGATGAAGCAGGGCCGATTCTCGTTGCACTGGTCGCCAGCACCGTGCTGGGCCTGGCCGCCACTGGGCTGACGCTGCACTTCCTGACCCGCAAGAACAAGCAGGAGGGCCCGCGATGAACACCGAAAGCATGACCGAGATCTGGGTCTACCTGTCGGCTCAACCGTTGCTGTGGCTGACCCTGACGCTGGCCGTATATCTGCTGGCGCTAGCGCTGCACCGCAGGGCCAAGGGGCACCCGGTGGTCAACCCGGTGCTGGTGTCGGTGAGCATCCTGGTCATCCTGCTGATGGTCACCGGCACGCCCTATCAACGCTACTTCGACGGCGCCCAGTTCGTTCATTTCCTGCTCGGCCCGACCACCGTCGCACTGGCGGTGCCCCTCCACGCCCAGCTCAAGCGCCTGCTCGCGATGGGTGGGCCGCTGCTGATCGCGCTGGTCGTCGGCTCGCTGACCGCCGGCCTGTCGGCCTACGCCATCGGCGCCCTGCTGGGGGCCAGCACACCGACGGTGATCTCCCTGGCACCCAAGTCCGTCACCACGCCGATTGCGATGGGCGTCGCCGAACGCCTCGGCGGATTGGCCTCGCTGACCGCGGTATTCGTGATCCTGACCGGCATCTTCGGGGCGATCTTCGCTGACGGCATCCTGCGCCGCCTCGGCGTGAAGGACGACGCCAGCATCGGCTTCGCCCTCGGCCTGGCCTCCCACGGCATCGGCACCGCGCGGGCCTTCCAGCTCAGCGAGCAAACGGGCGCCTTCGCCGCACTCGCGATGGGCCTCAACGGCCTGTTCACGGCCATCACCCTCCCCTGGCTGCTGCCGCTGCTGACACCGCTGCTCAAGTAGCGCTGCGTGAACTAGGGTTGCCATCAATTTGCCCACGGCGTATGCGGCCCCGATAATCGGGGCCGTTGCCATTCTTGCTGCACTGCATCCATGGACTTGCTGATCGATGTGATCCTGCGCGCCGGCCGCTCGGCGGTCGAGCTGTCGTTTTTCGTGCTGCTGCCGGTGATGATCGTCATGCTGTCCCTGATGCGTCTGCTGGAAGCCAAAGGCGTGCTCGACTGGGTCGTCGCCCGGCTGGCCCCATTGCTGCGCCCCGTCGGCCTGACCGGCCTGGGCGTCTTCGCCGCGCTGCAGATCAACTTCGTCAGCTTCGCCGCCCCTGTTGCCACGCTCACCATGATGGACCAGCGCGGAGCCTCCAGCCGTCACTTGGCCGCCACGCTGGCGATGGTGATGGCGATGGCTCAGGCCAACGTCTCGATGCCGATGGCGGCGATGGGCCTGCATTTCGGCATCGTGCTCGGCTGGTCTCTGGTCGGCGGGCTGGCGGCTGCGGCGGCCACCTACTATGGCTTCGGGCGCGGGCTCAGCAACGCCGAACACACGGTCGATGAAACCCTGCACCACCCTGTTGCCGAAAGTGCCAAAGGCATCCTCGACGTGATCAACCGGGCCGGAGCGGAAGCCTTCAAGATCGCCGTCGGCTCGATCCCGATGCTGGTGCTGTCCCTCACCGTTGTCCTCGCCCTGCGCCGCCTGGGCGCGCTGGATGCCCTTACCGGCCTTCTGTCGCCGCTACTGCTGGCGGTTGGCGCCGACCCGACACTGATCCTGCCAACCCTCACCAAATACCTGGCCGGCGGCACCGCGATGATGGGTGTCATGGACGAGATGCTGCGTGCCGGCACGGCCAACGCCGCCACCCTCAACGGGGCCAGCGCCGGCCTGCTGATCCACCCGCTCGACGTCCCCGGCGTGGCGGTACTGATTTCCGCCGGACGGCGCGTTGCCGACGTTTGGAAGCCCGCCACCCTCGGCGCGCTGGTTGGCATCGCAGTGCGTATGGCGGGGCACATGGTCGCCGGCTGAGTCCGTTGCCGTCGGCGTGCTGCGGTGCCACACTGACAGACATTCCGAGGCCCCTCGACAAGGAAAGCGGGCCCACCCATCCCCTGGAGAGCCCCATGTCGACTGCGTCGCATCTGTATTCCCCAGCCCCACGCCAATACAAGTATTACGAATTCGTGATGGCGGCCTTCGTCGCCGTCTATCTGTGCTCCAACCTGATCGGCCCGGCCAAGGCTGCGCAGGTCGTCGTCCCGGGCCTGGGGCCAGTGACCTTCGGCGCCGGGGTGCTGTTCTTCCCGATCTCCTACATCTTCGGCGACGTGCTCACCGAGGTATACGGCTACGCCCGCGCCCGCCGCGTGATCTGGGCCGGCTTCGGCGCAATGGTCTTCGCCTCGGTGATGGCAGCAGTGGTGGTCGCTCTGCCGCCGGCCCCGACCTGGACCAATCAGCCAGCCTACGAGATCGCCTTCGGCTCCACCTGGCGCATCGTCGCCGCCTCGCTGACGGCCTTCTTCTGCGGCGAATTCGTCAATTCCTACGTGCTCGCCCGCATGAAGATCCGCAGCCGCGGCCGCCACCTGTGGCAGCGCACCATCGGCTCGACGATCTTCGGCGAGGGCGTGGACTCCCTGCTGTTCTATCCCCTCGCCTTCTGGAACTCCGGCCTGATCCCCAACGACCTGCTGCCGGGCATCATGCTCGCCCAGTTCATCACCAAGGTTGGCGTGGAGACGCTGTTCACCCCGCTCACCTACAAGATCGTCGCGTTTCTGAAAGAAGCCGAGCGGGAGGATCACTACGATGTGGACACCGATTTCTCACCCTTTTCGATAAAGGTGTGACGGGTCTTGCGGCGGCGCGGCATTTCACTAGGCGAAATCGGCACACCTGAGATACCATTCCGCGTCCTTGAATCAGAGGCAGGAAATCCGTTGTCCACGCCAGAAACCGCGAAAAGCCCCATCCAGGTCATCGAGCGCATGATGAAGCTGCTCGACGTCCTCGCCGAGCACCCCGATCCGGTTGCGCTCAAGCAACTCGCTGCGGAAACCGGGCTTCATCCCTCTACAGCCCATCGCATCCTTGGCGCGATGAGCAGCAGCGGCTTCGTCGAACGCAGCGACGGCGGCGCCTACCGTCTGGGCATCCGCCTGCTCGAACTGGGCAGCCTGGTGAAGTCGCGCATCTCCCTGCGGGAAACCGCCATGGCCGCCATGGTGCGCCTGCACGGCACCACCGGCGAGAGCGTCAACCTCGGTATCCGCGCCGGAGACGAGATCGTCTATGTGGAACGGACCTCCAGCGGCAAATCCGCGGTGCGTGTCGTCCACATCGTCGGTGCCCGCGCCCCGCTGCACACCACCGCCACCGGCAAGCTGTTCCTCGTCGAGGACGGCCCCCAGAAGGTCAAGGAATACGCCCGCCGCACCGGTCTGCCCTCATCCACGCCAACCTCCATCACCACTCTGCAAGGCCTGGAGAAGGAGCTCGACAAGGTACGCCGCCATGGTGTCGCCTATGACCTGGACGAGGTCGAAACCGGCGTGCGCTGCATCGCCGCCGGCATCCGTGACGACAGCGGTGACCTGATCGCCGGCCTGTCCCTGTCCACACCGTCCGAACGTTTCAACCCGGACTGGGCTCCGCTGATCCGCCAGACCGCCGACGAGATCTCCAGCGCCCTCGGCTACGTAGCTCCGGCGACACGCCAGACCTGAGCCAGATCACTACTCTGCGGACGGAAGCACCACGTATCCGGCAACAGGCTCAAGGGGAGTGCCCCGGCACCCAAAGCAGGGGGCAGAACCAACGATGTAAAAAGGCGCCTCTCGGCGCCTTTCTCCTATCCCCTCACAACAAGATCAGGTCGCCGGGCCGTGGCGACCGGCAGCCGCAAGCTTCTGCTGCATCGCGGCGCTCTCCAGCCAGCGCTTGACCCGCTGTGCATCAGCGACCCGCGTGAAGCGGCCGAAAGAGTCCAGCAACACGATGATCATCGGCTTGTTGAGCATCCAGGCCTGCATCACCAGGCACTTGCCGGACTCGTTGATGTAACCGGTCTTGGACACACCGATCTGCCAGCTCGGACTACCGACCAACGAGTTGGTGTTGTTGAACTGCCGTTGGCGGCCGTTGAGCGACACCACGTAGTTGGCGGTAGTGGTGAATTCACGGATCAGCGGATAACGGGAGGCGGCCGACACCATCTTGACCAAGTCGCGGGCGCTCGACACATTGGCAGAATTCAGCCCTGTGCTGTCGGAGAAGCGCGTGTCGTGCAAGCCCAGCGATGCGGCCTTGCGGTTCATGGCGGTGACGAAAGCCGGCAGGCCGCCTGGGTAATTCCGGCCGAGGGAAGCCGCAGCACGGTTCTCGGAGGACATCAGCGCCAAGCGCAGCATGTCGTCCCGCTGCAGTTCGGTGCCCACCGGCACATGGGAACTGCTGTTGCGCAGGGTGTCCACATCGTCCTGGGTAATCGTCAGCGTCTCGTTGAGGGACAGACGGGCATCCAGCACGACCATCGCGGTCATCAACTTGGTGATGGACGCAATCGGCACCACGGTATCGGAGTTCTTTTCGAGCAGCACATTGCCGGTAGCCTGATCCGTCACCATGAAGGCGGCAGACTGGAGCAGCGGGTTGCCCTCATGGTCGATGTCATGGCTGGCGACAGCGGCGACAGCATGCTGAGCATGACGCGACGCATGTGCCATCTTGCGCCCCTGCGGTTTGTCCTCGGCCGCCCTGGCGACCTTGCTTCCCCTGGCCTTGCCTGACTTGGACGACTTGGCCACCTTCTCGGCCTTTTCAACCTTGGGTGCAACCTTGGCGGTGTGAGCTTTCTTCGACGCCGCATGATGCGCCGCAGCGAACGCATCGCCGGGCACCGCGGTGTTGAGTGCAAAGACGCTCAGCAGGGTGAGTACAGTAGTACGGATCTTCATCGTCTTTCAAACTGGTTCATGGCAGGAAGAAACCCTTCTTCCCTATGAAAAATCTTCGCGACGGACAGGCCTCGCGGGTGGAATTCGGTGCGCTCCGGCGAATGCTCATTGAATGAACACCGCAACATGGCCGGGCGGCACAAACGCAAACAACATACTTCTTATTCAAAATAAGGGGTTATTTTAAATTTTTGAAGTTTTTTGTGAATGATTTTTTTGCACATTTCGAGCAGACGACTCCCATTGGCGCGCATGGGTACCCACCGCTATCCATCGATCCTCAAAAAGCGGGCCAGTTCCGCACGCCGGCTGATCGCATCCCGATACCCGAGCTCCATCAAGGAGCGGGTGTAACCCTGCTCGAAAAGCAGGTAGGAGAGCAGCACCGAACCGTCTTTCCGCATTGCACCAATACTGCTCAGGACCATGCTCAACGCCCGCGGCAAAGTCTGGCGGTGCCGCGCGGCCAGGTAGTCGAGACGCTGGGACGGTGCGATCACCAGTGTTTCGATGGGGCGCAGCGGAATGCCCGCAACGGCGCGCTGCTCGGGTGTCAGCACCGAAAGGGTGGTGTTGATGCGCTCCAGGCGCTCCAGGTCCATCGCCAGCCCATCCAGGAAGATGCTCGACATGGCATGGCCGGCCACCTGGGCCGGCGAAGGGTAGCAGTCGGTACGCTGCCGCGCCTCCTCAGAACGCCGCCCGCCAGCGATCACGAGGATACGCTGCGCGCCGAGATGGATGGCCGGACTGATCGGCGCGAGCTGGCGCATCGAACCGTCACCGAAATACTCCCGGTTGATGCGCACCGCAGGGAAAACGAAGGGAATCGCGCTGGAGGCAAGCAGGTGATCCACCTCCAGCTCGGTGCGCATGCCGATGCGTTTCTCCCGGCGCCACGGCTGCAGATCGTCGCAGGCCTGGAAGAAGGCCAGGTTGTCGCCCGAGGTGTAACCCGACGCGCTGACCGAGACCGCCCGCAGATGGCCCGCGTCGATCGCCCGACCGATGGCGGAGAAGTCGAGCTGCGCCTCCAGTAGTTCGCGCAGCGGCGTGTTGTCGAGCAGGGAACGGGGAGACTGGCGCACCAGCGCGCCAAAGAGGATCGCAGAAGCCCAGCGCATCACCGACTGGGTGATCGCCGCCGTATCGGCCCTGTAAACATGGTGGACGTGGAAATTGCGCCAGATAAAGGCGAGCTTGCGCACCGCCTCGTTGAAATTGGCGGAAAAAACCGCCAGCGCCGCCGCATTGACGGCACCGGCGGACGTCCCGCACAGGATCGGGAATGGATTCTCGCGGCGCCGCCCCCAGACTTCCCGGATGGCGATCAGCGCACCGACCTGATAGGCCGCCCGCGCCCCGCCACCGGTCAGGACCAGCGCCGCCGTGCCCAGCTCCGCCATCCCGCCGCCCCCCTCCGTGATCGATATCACGCAGTTTAACGGCCGCAGACGACGGAGGCATTAGAGCAAGATCAACGACCCGCTTCGACCACCGTCAGCGCAGTCATGTTGACGATCCGCCGCACCGTCGCCGTCGGGGTCAGGATGTGCACCGGCTTGGCCGAACCGAGCAGGATCGGGCCGATGGTCATGCCTTCGCCGGCGGCGGTCTTGAGCAGGTTGAAGGCGATGTTGGCGGCATCCAGCGTCGGGAAGATCAGCAGGTTGGCGTCCTCGCTCATCTTGGCGTTGGGGAAGACCTGCTTGCGGATGCCCGCATCCAGCGCCGCGTCACCGTGCATCTCGCCTTCCACTTCCAGGTCGGGATGCTCGTTGTGCAGCAGCACCAGCGCCTTGCGCATCTTCTCGGCGGTCGGCGAGTTGTCGGTGCCGAAGCTGGAATGGGACAGCAGCGCAATACGCGGCTGGATGCCGAAGCGACGCACCTCGTCGGCGGCCAGGCGGGTCATCTCGACGATCTGCTCGGGGGTCGGATCGTAGTTGACGTAGGTGTCGCACAGGAACACGGTCCGGTCCGGCAGCGCCAGCAGGTTCATCGTGTAGAAGTTGCGCACGCCCTTCTGGCGACCCAGCACCGTCTCGATGAACTTGAGGTGCAGGTGATGCATGCCATAGGTGCCGCAGATCATCCCGTCGGCGTAGCCGAAGTGCAGCAGCAGCGCGCCGATCAGCGTGGTGCGGCGGCGCACCTCGCGCTTGGCATAATCCACCGACACGCCCTTGCGCTCCATCAGCGAGTGGTAGTGAGACCACAGCTGGTTGAAGCGCGGATCGGAATCCGGGTTCACCATCTCGAAGTCCAATTCGGGCCGCAGACGCAGGCCGAAGCGCTCGATGTTGTGCAGCACGACCTCAGGACGGCCGATCAGCACCGGGCGGCAGGTGCCCTCGTCCACCGCGGTCTGCACAGCGCGCAGCACGCGCTCCGCTTCGCCTTCCGCGAAGATGATGCGCTTGGGCGCCTGCTTGGCGGCCTGGAACACCGGCTTCATCACCAGGCCGGACTGCCACACGAAGTTGTTGAGTTGCTGGCGATAGGCGTCGAAATCGGTGATCGGGCGCGTCGCCACGCCGGACTCGATGGCCGCACGGGCCACTTCGGGAGCGATCTTGACGATCAGACGCGGGTCGAAGGGCTTCGGAATGATGTACTCGGGACCGAAACCGGACAGCTTCTCGCCGTAGGCCGCAGCCACGATGTCGGAGGCCTCGGCACGGGCCAACTCGGCGATGGCACGCACGGCAGCCAGCTTCATCTCGTCGGTGATCGTCGTGGCGCCCACGTCCAACGCGCCGCGGAAGATGAAGGGGAAGCACAGCACGTTGTTCACCTGGTTCGGGTAATCCGAACGGCCGGTGGCGATCAGCGCGTCGTCGCGGACCCTCTTGACCTCTTCCGGCAGGATCTCTGGCGTCGGATTGGCCAGCGCCATGATCATCGGCCGCGACGCCATCTTGGCGACCATCTCCGGCTTCAGCACGCCGCCGGCGGAGAGGCCGAGGAACACGTCGGCGCCCTCGATGATCTCGCCCAACTTGCGCGCATCGGTCTTCTTCGCGTAGCGGGCCTTGATCGGATCCATCAGCGTCGTACGGCCTTCGTACACCACGCCTTCGATGTCAGAAACCCAGATGTTCTCGACCGGCACGCCGAGCATCACCAGCAGGTCCAGGCAGGCCAGTGCGGCGGCGCCGGCGCCGGAAGTGACCAGCTTGATCTTGGACAGGTCCTTGCCCAGCAGATGCATGCCGTTGAGCAGCGCCGCGCCGACGACGATAGCAGTTCCGTGCTGGTCGTCGTGAAAGACCGGGATCTTCATCCGCTCGCGCAGCTTGCTCTCGATGTAGAAGCACTCCGGCGCCTTGATGTCTTCCAGGTTGATGCCGCCGAAGGTCGGCTCCAGCGCCGCGATCATGTCGATCAGCTTGTCCGCATCGGGCTCATCGATTTCCAGGTCGAACACGTCGATGCCGGCGAACTTCTTGAACAGCACGCCCTTGCCTTCCATCACCGGCTTGGCGGCCAGCGGGCCGATGTTGCCGAGGCCCAGCACCGCAGTGCCGTTGGTGACGACGCCAATCAGGTTGCTGCGGGACGTCAGCGACGCGGCCTCGGCCGGATCCTCGACGATCGCATCGCAGGCCGCCGCCACGCCAGGCGAGTAGGCCAGCGACAAATCCTGCTGGTTGGTCAGCGCCTTGGTCGGCGCGATGGCGATCTTCCCCGGCTTGGGCAGACGGTGGTATTCAAGTGCGGCCAGACGAATTTGCTCATCCATTCAGGTATCCCTCTCCATTGTTGATGTGTGTGTTTGTGTACTGCCATCATCCGACCAAATTACCGTTACGGCAATTCGTGACTTCCACAGCACAAAATGCCATCCGAGTAGATTTCTCTACGCGACGAACCATGGCATAATGTAAGGCTAAGTCAGTCGGGTTAATCCCGATTGACACCAATAATACGCGCCGAGCCCTGGTGGCCCAACAAGACGCGATTGCCCAGCCGGAAGCCTCCCGAACCGGCAACTTGAAACAACGCATCCGTAACGTCCTGGAGAATCGTCAGATGTCTCAAAGCATTGCCGAAGCCGCCATCGCCGCCGCACCCGATTACGTCAAGCACGAAAAACTGAAGCAGTGGGTTGCTGAAATCGCCGCCCTCACCGAACCCGACCGCGTGGTGTGGTGTGACGGTTCCGAAGAAGAATACGACCGCCTGTGCGCCGAGATGGTCGAAGCCGGGATGCTGATCAAGCTGAACCCGGAAAAGCGCAAGAATTCCTACCTCGCCTGGTCCGATCCGTCCGACGTGGCTCGCGTCGAAGACCGCACCTTCATCTGCTCCGCCAACAAGGACGACGCCGGCCCCACCAACAACTGGGAAGACCCGGCCAAAATGCGCAAGACCCTGAACGAACTGTTCAAGGGCAGCATGCACGGTCGCACCCTGTACGTGGTTCCGTTCTCCATGGGCCCGCTCGGCTCTCCCATCGCCCACATCGGCGTGGAGATCTCCGACAGCCCCTACGTGGTCACCAACATGCGCACCATGACGCGCATGGGCAAGGCCGTTTTCGACGTGCTCGGCACCGATGGCGAGTTCGTGCCCTGCGTGCACAGCGTCGGCGCTCCGCTGGCCCATGGCGAGAAAGACTCCCGCTGGCCCTGCAACCCGACCGTCAAGTACATCGTCCACTACCCTGAGACCCGCGAGATCTGGTCCTACGGTTCCGGCTACGGCGGCAACGCGCTGCTCGGCAAGAAGTGCTTCGCGCTGCGCATTGCCTCCAACATGGCCCGCGACGAAGGCTGGCTGGCCGAACACATGCTGATCCTCGGCGTGGAAAGCCCCGAAGGCGAGAAGACCTACGTCGCCGCCGCCTTCCCGTCCGCCTGCGGCAAGACCAACTTCGCGATGCTGATCCCGCCCAAGTCCTTCGACGGCTGGAAGATCTCCACCGTCGGTGACGACATCGCCTGGATCAAGCCGCGCAAGGAAGCCGACGGCAGCACCCGCTTCTACGCGATCAACCCGGAAGCCGGTTTCTTCGGCGTCGCCCCCGGCACCTCCGAAAAGACCAACTACAACGCGCTGGCCACCCTGCGCGAGAACATCATCTTCACCAACGTCGCGCTGACCGACGACGGTGACGTGTGGTGGGAAGGCATGACCAAGGAGGCCCCGGCTCACCTGGTCGACTGGCAAGGTAAGGACTGGACCCCGGAGATCGCCAAGGAAACCGGCCGCAAGGCTGCGCACCCGAACTCCCGTTTCACCGCTCCGGCCAGCCAGTGCCCGTCCATCGACCCGAAGTGGGAAGATCCGGCCGGCGTGCCCATCTCCGCCTTCATCTTCGGCGGCCGCCGCGCCACCACCGTGCCGCTGGTGTACCAGGCCTTCAACTGGAACTTCGGCGTCTACATGGCGGCTACCCTCGGCTCCGAAACCACCGCTGCGGCCTTCGGCGCGCAGGGCGTGGTGCGTCGCGACCCGTTCGCGATGCTGCCCTTCTGCGGCTACCACATGGGTGACTACTTCAACCACTGGCTGAAGATGGGCCACACCGTCGATCAGGCCCCGGGCATCTTCTGCGTCAACTGGTTCCGCATGAACGAGAAGGGCGAATTCATGTGGCCCGGCTTCGGCGAGAACATGCGCGTCCTGAAGTGGATCGTCGACCGCGTTCGCGGCCGCGTACACGCCACCGAGAACGCCCTCGGCTGGATGCCCCAGTACGAAGACATCGACTGGACCGGTTCCGACGTGACCAAGGCCGAGTTCGACGCGCTGGTCAAGATCGACGCCGACGCCTGGAAGACCGAGCTGGCCGGCCACCAGGAATGGTTCGACAAGCTGCAGGACCGCCTGCCCAAGCAGTTCACGCTCAAGCGCGAACTGTTCGAACTGGCCCTGTCGGTGTAAGTTCGCAGCAGCCAGCCGGCTGCTCAGGTAACGCAAAAAAGCGCCGAGCAATCGGCGCTTTTTTGTTGCCCCACCCATTCATGAAGAACGACACCCATGACCCGCAGCGCCCGCCGCATGGCCGACATCCAGCCCTTCCACGTGATGGAGATCCTCAAGCGCGCCCACGAACTGGCCGCCAGCGGACGCGACATCATCCACCTGGAAGTCGGCGAGCCGGATTTCGCCAGCCCTCAACCCATCGTCGAAGCAGCCCAGCGCTTCCTGGCCGGCGGCCACGTGCATTACACGCCAGCCCTCGGGCTCAACACGCTGCGCGAAGCTATCGCCCGCTTCTACCACGACCGTTTCGGCGCCGACGTCCCGCCGGAGCGCATCATCGTCACCCCCGGCGCCTCCGGAGCGCTGATGCTGGCCCTCGCCGCACTGACCGACCCGGCCGATGAATGGCTGCTGCCCGACCCCGGCTACCCGTCGAACCGCCACCTCGTACGCAGCTTCGAGGGCGTCCCGCGCGCCTTGCCAGTGGACGCCAGCACCCGCTTCCAGCCCACGCCCGCCCAGGTCGAGGCGGCCTGGACGGCGCAGACCCGGGGCCTGATGGTCGCCAGTCCGGCCAACCCGACCGGCACACTGCTCGCGCTCGACGAAATCGTTGCACTGCAGGAAACCGTGAGCCAGCACAAGGGCGTGCTGATCGTCGACGAGATCTACCAGGGCCTCAACTACGGCGTGGACGCGAGTACCGCTCTCAGCCGGCTCGACGACGTCTTCGTGGTGAACAGCTTCTCGAAGTACTTCGGCATGACCGGCTGGCGCCTCGGCTGGCTGGTCGCCCCGGAAGCCTACGTGCGCGACATCGAGAAGCTGGCCCAGCACTTCTTCATCTCGCCCTCCACACCAGCCCAGCACGCCGCGCTGGCAGCCTTCGAGCCAGCCACCATCGCCATCCTCGAAGAGCGCCGCCACGAGTTCGCCGAGCGCCGCAACGCGCTGCTCCCCGCCCTGCGCCAACTCGGCTTCCAGTTCGCCACCGAACCCCAGGGCGCCTTCTACCTGTACGCCGACATCTCCGGCATCACCAAGGACAGCCAGTCGCTGGCACGCCTCCTCATCGAGGAAGCCGGCGTCGCCACAACGCCCGGCATCGACTTCGGCGACAACGGGCCGGAACTCCATCTGCGCATTGCGTACACGACGGGCGCAGGACGCCTGCTCGAAGCCGTGGAACGCATCGCCCGCGTCCTCTAGAAACGGATTCCCGCCTCTCGGCAGGATCGGGGCCCCAGAAAACAGAAAACCCGCCTCTCGGCGGGTTTCTCTTCCCCAGACCCGGGCGCGCGTCAGGCGCCGACGAGCCTTCCTCCACTGCGGGCCACCTGGCTCAGCATGGCCTTCACGGCCATCACCTTGCTGGCGTAGGGGGCCGACGGATCGCCGACACCACCATACTGCTGCAGGGCCCGCTCAACGGAACCGGTACTCTGAATGTACTCCTTGAGCACCAGAGCGCCGACGCGGATATTGGTTTCAGGGTCGAACAGCGCACTCTTGTCCGACTTCACATCCACCTTGTCGGGGTGGAACTTGGGGATCACCTGCATCAAGCCCTGCGCACCCAACGGGCTCTCGGCAAAGGGATTGAAGCGGGACTCGATAGCCATCACGGCCACCAGCAGCAGCGGGTCCACGCCCACGCTGCGCCCGGTCTGCTGAGCGGATGCCAGCAGCGGCTCAAGGGCCACTGCCGACACCTGATAGCGCTTGGCCACATAGGTCTTTACGCGCTGCAGATCAGGGCTGAGCTTGACCGGCGACACGCCTTCTGCCGCCTGGATGATGTCAGCCTCCGGCTCCGCAGCCGCTTCGGCAACAGCAGAGACAGGTACTTCGGTACTACCGGTCAAACTATCAAGGGACAAACCCTGCACACCGTGATTGGCAATCCGGGATGCCACGAACAGCGTGAGGACGAGACCCGCGACAAGAAGACCGCCGTGGGCGAAGTGAAGCATGAGTGAAGCCGCGTGACGTGCGAACTTCGCGATACGAGTTGCGAACATGGGCTCTCCTTTCTGTGGCCACAGTCCAGCAAACGCGCGCGCACAACCGCCCCCAGGACAGCAGGGACAGAAAATCCGTTTGTATCACCCGACAGCCCTCGAAAAAACAGGGCCGGGTTCAACTCGTCAGCCAACAAAACCGGCCAACGGCGCTCGAAGGACTAGGTCGCCAGGGGTTGATCCAAACACGCTGATGCAACCAGACAGCGTGCCAAAAAAAGTACCGAGCCAGACCTCGGACAGGTCAGTAACCGGGGGGAAGAAGGCCGGTTATGCGGCAGCTCAGGCACCGACTTGTAACAAGAGTTTTGCGCCAAAAAATGCAGACGAACCGCATTCTATTGATTCGACTGGGTTTTGTCAATCCAACCCGAGTTCACCCTGCGCGAGTCTATTCAAAAGGCATCTTAAAAGCAGGTGCCTGCGCCTGACTTTCCCCTGTGCTTCCGGGGCCTGTCAGGCACTCACGGGACTACGTCATCAAATGGCAACTGGGGGAGTGAGCGGGAGACACCCATAAGCTCAGCGCCATCGCGGGCGAGGACTTAGGCCCAGCCCTCCGGCAGCAAGGACCTCCCCGACCAACACGTCAGGCAGGACGCTCCGCGGTAGGAAACGGCCAGACCATCAAAGTCTTCTCGGCATCCTCCGGCGCCCCGGCAGGCTCGATCAAGGCCGCGACACGGGCTTGCCCCATCGCGTCGAGGCAACGCCGCAGACGCCCCCACGCAAAGTACGGCCCCGGGTCGGTCTTGCGTCCCGGCGCAATGTCGGAATGCCCCGTAATGCCCTCGATCGGAAAGCGCTCACACAACTCGGCCAGCAGCTCGGCCAGTACCGCGTACTGCTCCGCCTCGAAGGGCAAGGTATCGCAGCCTTCCAGCTCGATGCCGATGGAGAAATCGTTGCAACGCTCACGCCCGCGCCAGGACGACACGCCAGCATGCCAGGCGCGCAGCTCGGGATCGACGAACTGGATCAGCTCGCCGGTGCGGCGGATGAAGAAATGGGCGGAAACCCGAAGATGGTGGATGCCCGCGTAGTAGGGGTGTTCCTGCGGGTCGAGGGTGTTGCTGAAGAGCTGGGTGACGCCGGGACCGCCGAAGCGGTTAGGGGGCAGGCTGATGGCGTGGATAACTAGAAGGCTGACGTCCTTCACAATAAGCCGATCATCAAAATTGGGCGACGAAACAAGCATACGGGTAGCCATCTGCTGAATTTTCCCACAAAACGAAACGACGCTTGAGAGCGCCTGTGCCCCGCAAGAAAACAAACCACAGAGCCAAGCACTACTCCTCCAAGCAACCACCATCATCACGTTTTGAAAAGTAATTTGGCGGGTAAGTGTCATTCAAGGATAGGCCCTCAATGCACTTTGCCGACGACCACCAGTGATCGACACCTTGCATCCCGGCCGGACCGATCAAAATCAAGGCCAGCCTGAGTCATTCTTGAGGCGGGCGTCCAAACCGGATGAATAAAACTGGAGGCTAAGGAATCTCCGTTAGTCTGGAGATCACCAAGTTCAAGTAGGGTTGCAAAAACGGATGTCGTCGACAACGGAGCATGGCGCCTTCTTTGGGCTAGCTCAACTTTCTGCGGAAATGCCCTAGCAAAACGCTCTGAATACCAAAACAGAGCAGGCACCCGGAAATCAAACTCGGTCTGATGACCGTGGCCGCTCTCGTCGCACTCCCCATCAAACAGATTCTCCCCATGGTCCGCCACATAAAACAGCGTAGCCGTGGCCCCCGTTGCTTCCAGACGCGCTATGACCTCAGCGAGGAAATGGTCTGTATAGCGAACGGAATTGTCGTAAGCATTTCCTATTTCAATACGCTGCCTTCTGTCATGCAGGTCGGCGTGCGGCAAATCACCAAGAGATGGTCGAAAATAATCAAAATCGGCAGGATAACGGTGACTGTAGTTGAAATGACTGCCGAGCGTGTGCAGCACGATCAACTGCAAAGACTCATCAGAGCCTAAAATTGCATCGAGAGGGGCTAACAGATCACCATCCACCCCACCTCTCAACTTGTAATTGGCAGGATTATAGTAACGCGTGACATCCGCTTCGGCTGCATGCAGCGCGATGGAGCTATCATGAACGCCCAATGGGCTTTGGGTGGAGAGCCAATAGGTCTTGAAACCTGCTTCCCGATATGCCGAAATCAGCGATCGCTCAGGGAAAAAGGCGCTTCGATTCGTTGCAGGCTTACGGGTCAGGATCACAGGCACAGCCATTCGAGTCCATGCCCAAGGTGATATGAAATCGCTGAAGCTCACCAGATTGGATTGGCGCATCAAGCGCGGCGTGGTTTCTCTTGGATAGCCATTGAGCTGCCAACGATCCGGCCTCCCTGTCTCGCCGATTACGAGCACGTGAATACGCCGCTCCTTTGGCGGAGTGGCAAGGCTTGCACCAAAGCGGAACTGTTCGATCTGGGCCTGATAACTTTGACGCGTGCGCTTCTCACGCCAATATGAATAAAAACGTAATGGCACCCCTAATGGGTATAGCTCGGCCAGTGCGGCAAGCTCTGGCGAAACGGAAGCCTGACCTAAGTCCTCATGAACATCAGCTTCAACTACTGCCCGGATGGGGGGATTCATGGGATCTAAAACAACAGACACCATGGGCATAGCCAGAATTAAAATACTGATACAAAAGACCCAGAATCGGGCACGAAATGGCCACTCCCAGGTCTGAGTACATGCTTTCCTGATTGCAAAAAAAAGAATCCCTGCAATAGCCCAAACCACCCCCAAAAGCGGAAACAGTTTAAAGCCTAGGTAATTAAACACCTCTTCGGAATTTGTTTCAGAAAGAATTCCGAGAACATGGACATCCGTCGGCTTGCCATAATAAAAAACATAGAAACTCTCAAGCGGTGCGAGCAATACCCATGGAGAAAGAATGGCCAAGCCAAGCCAAAGGCGACGCGGAAAACTTAGCAATAACGTACTACCAGCCAAAGCGATAAGCAGGGTATCAATGCGCAGTCCAAACGCCCCTGCCTCATTCGGCCTCAAAGCAAGCATCAAGACCGTAGGGCTTAAACAAAGCGCAAGGACACTAAATACCACTACAAATGGCGAAGCCCTATTCAACCTGGAGACAGCCCGTAACATTTCGCTCTCAACGCAGCGCACTTCCTCTTCCTAAATGCTATTAATCTTAGACCGTAGAAAACCAGTCACTGCCAATTGCAACAGAACTCTACCAAAGCCTTTTTAGGCACGAAATGCCTAAAAAGCTATTTTTGTCAACCCAATCGATCTCGATCTCATCCTATGGCTCAGCCAGCTCCAAGAGCTGCGAATGGCCAATAGAATTCAAAATTCTGCGCAACTGTGACCCCGAGAAATGTGGACCAAGGTCAGTCTTACGCCCTAAACGGGAAAACGCTGGCATGAGCCAACGCTTAAACAGGCAAGCACAGAGTACTGAACAGTACTCAAAGTGAGCCCCCTCAGCTCAATTCCAATCAAAAACTCATTGCACCGTGGAGTTTCACGCCAACTAGACAACCCTGCCTGGCGGCAGACTGATCGCATGGGTAACGATCAACTCAACGGGCACACTAGGACGGAGTTTATTATTGGGAGAAGGGATAAACGCACGAAACAACCCGAACTGTAATTAAAAATAGACTAAGCATGCTCCACTATCAAGCTCTACTTAATCGTAAAAATGGCCCAAGAGCATTTGCTCCCGGGCCATTTGTACAAACCAATAGCTACTGATCAGTTCTTAATTAGCTGCTAGCACCCGGGCAGGACTTGCTAGCAAACTTGTCAAGCGCATCGGTAGCGCAACTCCAAACCCCTGCAGTAGTGCGCGTCCAAGTAATCTTCTTGCCTGCCACAGGAGCAGGACCACCGCTGATAGTACAGACCAAGGTCGCAGAACCATCACCACCGCCAGTAGCCACCATGGCGCAGTTAGAAGTCGTCGCCTGCAAACCGGACGCCGTCATCACAGCAGCGTCAGCAAGCGTCGAGTCTTTAGCAAGCGCAGCCTCCGCACCGGTTTGACCTGCCGAAACCTCAGCCAATGCAGCGCCCCACTTGGACTTGGCAACGTAATCCTGATACTGCGGAACAGCCACAGCAGCCAGAATGCCAATGATCGCCACGACGATCATCAGTTCGATCAGCGTAAAACCGCTTTGCTTTTTCATGATGTGATCTCCACTCGTTGAAATTTGGTTGGTGCGGGCTGTTGCCTCGTACGTGCAGACATAGGCAATCAGCGTGCCAAATTTTAGGCATTTCAATTTTTTCATTTTGAAACAAGCCATTGCTGGCCACTACGCCGACTGGCCAACATCTGCCTCCCAAGAAATTCATCTTTCATGTGACGTTTTTCGTCACCTCCTGCCGAGACTCGTCAGTCCGAGATGAACTTGTTCGGGTGCGAGCTGAACCAGTTCGCGTTCAAAATGAACTCACTCACCTTTGCGCTGAACCGGTTTCCCTCTAAGCTGCACCAGTTCAAGTCCAAGGGAAACTCGCTCATCTTTGTGCTGAACCAGTTGCAATCCCAAATGAACCCGTTGCCGTCCAAGATGAACCTGTTCAGCGTGTAAATGAACCGCCTCCCCCTGGCGGTAGGATCGCAGCCCCCGGCGCCGAAGAAGTTCAGGTGAAAGCTGAATCACTTCAAGTCCTACCGGAACTCACTTCCCGGTTTCGCCGCACCTTTGCGCGAATTCCTCTGCCCCCAAGCGGTCGAACCGGCGGTGAGCTATTGAATTCTCCCCACAGACCTGGAAAGGAGACACTCGATGGACGCCCCCAACGACAAGTACCTCCCTGCACGCATCCTGTGGCAGCACCGCTGGAGCCCCCGCTTGCTGTCTTTCCGGATCAGCCGGGAGGCGGGTTTCCGCTTCGTGCCGGGGCAGTTCGCGCGCCTCGGCTTGCACCAAGCCAACGGGGTGCCGGTTTGGCGGGCGTACTCCATGGCGTCGGCAACCTGGGACGACCACCTGGAGTTCTACTCGATCATCGTGCCGGACGGCGCCTTTACCTCCCGCCTGGAGCAGTTGCAGATCGGCGACGAGCTGATGATGGAGCGCCAGCCCTTCGGCTTCTTCACGACCAACCGTTTTGCCGATGGACGTGACCTGTGGATGCTCGGCACCGGGACGGGGCTGGCCCCTTACCTGGCGATCCTGCAGGACGAGAGCACCTGGACGCGCTTCGAGCGCATCATCCTGGTGCATTGCGCGCGCAACGCCGAGGATCTCGCCTACCGTGCGGAAATCACCGCCCTGCGGGACCATCCCCTGTGGGCCGAGCATGGCCACAAGCTGATCTACCAGCCGGTCGCCACCCGCGACGACACCGTTGCCGGTGCGCTCCACGCGCGCATTCCGGCACTGCTGCAGAGCGGCGAGCTGGAAGCGCACCTGGACATTCCGCTGACCCTGGCCGACTCCCGCATCATGATCTGCGGCAGCCCGAACATGGTCCACGACACTCACAAGGCCTTGCTCGGGCGGGGCTTTCGTCTCAGCCGACTGGCGGCGCCGGCACAGATTGCGGTGGAGAACGCCTGGTAGTAAACAACCTCTCCAAAAAGCAAGCCGCACCAAGACGGTGAAAAGCCTTTTCCCCAACCAGACGGGAATCAAAAATCGAAAGATTTGCGCATTAATTTGGTGCGCACATTTCAAATTAGCACGATCATGGTGCCAAGCTACGCCTTACCCTGATAGCAAGCCCTTCATTCATCAGGTTTTTTCACCAAAATGGAGCTGGCACAGCACCTGCTTGGTGCCTCGCTTCATTTTCGGAGCCCAAAATGGAGCAAATCAGTAACACCAGCAACGTTGTCTTCGTGCTGCTAGGCGCCATCATGGTGCTTGCCATGCACGCCGGCTTCGCCTTCCTTGAAGTGGGTACGGTGCGCAAGAAGAACCAGGTCAATGCGCTGGTCAAGATCCTCACCGACTTCGGTGTGTCGGCCATCGCCTACTTCTTCATCGGCTATACCGTGGCCTACGGCGTCAATTTCTTCTCTAGCGCCGAAGTGCTGGCCCAGAAGAGCGGCTACGAGATGGTCAAGTTCTTCTTCCTGCTGACCTTCGCGGCGGCCATTCCGGCCATCATCTCCGGCGGCATTGCCGAGCGCGCCAAGTTCCATCCCCAGAGCGTCGCCACCTTCCTGCTGGTCGGCTTCGTTTATCCCTTCTTCGAGGGCATCGCGTGGAATGACAACTTCGGCATTCAGCCGTGGCTGGAAGCGGCTTTCGGGGCCAAGTTCCATGACTTCGCCGGCTCGGTGGTGGTGCACGCGGTCGGCGGCTGGATTGCGCTGCCCGCCGTGCTGCTGCTCGGCGCCCGCCGCGGTCGCTACACCAAGGACGGCAACGTGGCTGCCCACCCGCCTTCCAACATCCCCTTCCTGGCCCTTGGCGCGTGGATCCTCACCGTCGGCTGGTTCGGCTTCAACGTGATGTCCGCCCAGACCCTCGACAAGGTCAGCGGCCTGGTGGCCCTCAACTCCCTGATGGCGATGGTCGGCGGCACGCTGGCGGCAATGGTCCTCGGCAAGAACGACCCGGGCTTCATCCACAACGGCCCGCTGGCCGGCCTGGTGGCCGTCTGTGCCGGCTCCGACCTGATGCATCCGATCGGGGCGCTGGTCACCGGCCTGATCGCTGGCGTGCTGTTCGTTCAGCTGTTCACCATCACCCAGAACCGCTGGAAGATCGACGACGTGCTCGGCGTGTGGCCGCTGCACGGCCTGTGCGGCGCCTGGGGCGGCATCGCAGCGGGCATCTTCGGGGCCAAGGCGCTGGGCGGCATCGGCGGCATCAGCATCGTGTCGCAGCTGATCGGCACCGCCGGCGGCATCGTCGTCGCCGCAGCGGGCGGCACCATCGTCTATGGCGCACTGAAGTCCATCGTCGGCATCCGCCTTGATGCGGAGGAAGAATTCGACGGCGCCGACCTGACGATCCACAAGATCACCGCCACGCCGGACCGGGAAACGCACTGGTAAGCAGTACAGACAGGCTGCGACGGGCCTGTCGGACGATACAATAGAAACGGGGCGCCAGACGAAGGCGCCCTTTTTTTGACCACGTGAATCAGAACCGCAGCACTCAGAGCCTCTTGACCGCGGCAGCCAGTCCCGCAGCAACAGCGGCAAACAGATCCTCCGGAAAATCCCGTGGAAGCGCTTTTGCTACGGCGTCCAGCACGCCGGGGGCGCGGGAGCGCAGGTCTTCGATGATGTGTTCCATGTCAGGGGCAAAACCGCACTTCTGTGCCATGTCGTTGAAGTGGCGGCGCTGAATGTCCCGCAATCGGTAGTGCGCGTTCTTGCCACGAACGGCCATGGCCAGGCGCAGCTTCTCGTAGTCGAGTTGGTTCGGCCCGGTTCCGGTGACAGGCCAGGCCGACAGCACGTCGTAGAGTGGCGTCAGGCGGTAGCGTCCTCCGGGGAGCAGGAAGAGCGAGAAATTCTTCGCGTGGCCATCGGTGGCGGCGAGCATCCAGAAGAGCAACTGCGCTTTTAGGAGTGTCTGGAGGTCAAGTTCTCGCGCCTCGGAGTTCTGCAAGATCCGCGCGATGTCCACCAGTCCGGGGCCACCGTCGGATTCGTATTTGGCCCTGGAGGATGTGCCAGTGGCCTGGCAGAAATCCTCCTGCGGCAAACGCAGCCAGTACTCCCCGGAACTCGCCAGACGGCGGTCGAAGCGTTCGACGACCAGCACCTTCTGCTCCCCGAAGCGCTGCATCTGACATGACGCGACCGGCACACCGAAGCCCGCAAGAATCTGCGCACACAGCCATTCGTTTTCGACGGAAGTGCGCATGTCGGCCTGACGATTGCCGACAAGGCCGAGAGGCAACTTGAAGATATGGGTCGTTGGCGTGGCGCCGCGCGGTCGACACCAGCGTCCATCGTGCCAGGTGAGCGCCGTCTTCTCCTGCGCCCCGGCGATCGAGATGCGAAAGTCGCCGTCATCCGCCGGGGTCTGCCCCAATACGGTGGGAGAGGAAACAGTGCCCAGGAGGACACGTTCCACACCGGCATCATCGAGCGGCTCCACCCGGATCCGGAAGACGTCATCGGGCTCCACGTCGTCGGGCAGAAGCTGCACGGCCCCCACGCAGTCTCGCCCGATAGCCTGCAGGAGATCGAAGGCCCCGATGCTGTCCGTTCGAAAGCGGGACTGCAAGCGCGTGCGGATACGGTCGCTGTCGGGCAGCAGATTGTCGAAGTAATGTCGGACGATCTCTCCCCGTAGCGGCAGATTGTCCAACGTGAAAGGCAGCGACAGGGACAGCGGGCGCCCTTCGGGCAACGCCATCCAGCCAGCCTCATACTGGAACTCGGTTGGCCCCCGTGCCGGCAAACGCCACTGGCCAACCAACCTGCCGTTAGTCCAGACATTCAGAGCCTGCGTGTGCGAAGGACGTCCCATTGCTACCACTCACTGTGGGTGGCGGGAGGCGTTTTCTCCTGAAGCACCACTTCCAGGCCGAGCTGACTGGCCAGCGCCAGGAGGCGCTCGAGGGTGAGGCGTTCGGCGTGGGCTTCGAGTTCGGAAAAGCGGTTCTGGCTGATACCGAGGCATGCAGCGAGGCTTGCCTGGGAGAGCCCCAGAGCTTTGCGTCGAGTCATGAGAATCTGGCCAGCCTGCTGGGATGAATTGACCCTGAGCATGGTATGTATCGGCAAAATCGATAAATGAATAATATCGACCATTCCGATAAAAGCAAGGTATCGGTAAATTCGATTACAGATGATGAGCTCAACCTTGCTTCGCCCCACTCCCACCCCGTAACCTCTGCCTGCCATCGACACCCTTGCCGGAAACCCGGCCCAGGCGCCATGCAGACACGCTCCCGCTTTGACCGGCCCCTGCGGGCCGCCCGGCGCATCGCGCTGAGCCATTACGCGGCCAGCGGTCTGGTGGCGGCGCTCGGCATGCTGCTGATCTCCGGCGGTATGCACTTCTACTTCGGCGCCTTCGCCGCGGCAGCCGCGTCGGTGGGCGTGGCCATCGTGATTCCACCCGACCAGCCGGCGCCCCAGCGCGGCAAGTTCTGGCAGCTGCTGCCAGCGGCGCTGATCGGCCTGCCGCTATTCCTCGCCGTCCAGGCCCTGCACAACTCGCCGGTGCTGCTGGGTCTGCTGCTGGTGCCGGCCAGCTTCATCGCCTTCCTCGCGGGCGCGTGGGGCAAGCGTGGGCTGCCGATCTCCATCTCGATCATGTTCGCGGTGGTCCTGTCGATGGCCGTGCCGGTGCACGAGGGCACCGGCAGCATCGCGACGACCGGCCTGTACTGCGCCATCGGCTGCGGGGGCTACCTGGTGTTCGCCAGCCTGGCCAACTCGGCCCTCAATGCCCGCTACCGCGTCCAGATGCTGGCCGATGTGCTGTTTGCGCTGGCCAGACTGATGCGCTGCCAGGCACGGCAGTTCAGCGCCCTGACCCAAGCGTCCGACGCAGCCCCGCTGATCGGCGAGCTGCTGCGGCGCCAGGCCGCGCTGGCCGACCAGCTGCAGGCGGCCCGCAACATCCTGCTCGAATCCCCACGCACTCCACGCCGCCAGCGTCTGGCCGGCATGCTGCTGCAGGTGCTGGAGATGCGCGACCACCTGCTGGCCAGCGAGCTGGACGTGGACACGCTACGCACGCACCCCGGCCACCCGCCGCTGCTCAACGCCCTCGGCGAGATCCTCTGCGCTCTGGCCGACGAACTGGATGGCCTCGCCGACGCCCTGCTCATCGCTCGCCCGCCCGAGCCCTTCGCCAGCCACCGGCCCCAACTCGCCCGCCTGGAACTGCCCGATGAAGAAAGCCAGGTCGACGGCAGCGCCCCGTCGACGGCGATGCTGGCTCGCGGCCTCAGCAACCGCCTCGGCCACATCAACGACGAAACCTTGCGCCTGATCTCCCTCGCCCGCGGCGAGGAACTGCCCGACCTGAGCCTGGTACGCACCGCCTGGCAAGCCTTCGTCAGCCCCACCGCCTGGTCCTGGCAACCCCTCGCCGAGCTGTGGCACTGGAACGCACCGCCGCTGCGCCACGCGATCCGCGCCGCCCTTGCCATCGGCAGCGCCTACGCCCTGTCCCTCGCCGTGCCCTGGGGCACCCACGACTACTGGATCCTGCTGACGATCGTCGTTGTGCTGCGCGGCAGCCTGGCCCAGACCGTCGAACGCCGGAACCATCGCGTACTGGGCACGCTGCTCGGCTGCGTGCTGACCGGCGCATTGCTGGCCGCCCATCCGCCGGCGCTCCTCCTGCTGCTGGTCGTCATTCTGGCCCAGGGCGTCGCCCATGCCTTCGCGGTCCGGCGCTACGTCGTCGCCGCAGTGGCCGCGACGGTCATGGGCCTGGTGCAGAGCCACATGCTGAACGCCGGCAGCGCCACCTTCGAAGTCATCGAGCGCATCGCCGACACGCTGGCTGGCGTCGCCATCGCCTGGGCCTTCGCCTACGTGCTACCCAGCTGGGAACGTGGCCGCATCCCGGCCCTCGTGACCCGCAGCCTCGCCGCCCAGGCCCACCACGCCCGCATCGCGCTGGGCCTGGGGCAGTTGCAGGCGGTGGACAACGAACCCGAACTGGCCTGGCGGCTGGCCCGGCGCGAAGCCTACGACAGCCTGTCGGCGCTGGTGCAAGCCACCCAGCAATCCCTCGCCGAGCCCCGCGCGGTACGGCCGCCGCTGGAAGCCCTGGGGCGCCTGCTGGCCCACAACTACCAGCTCCTCGCCCAGCTCACCGCGGTGAAGACGATGCTGATGTCACGCCGCGGCCGCCTCGACGCGGCACGCATCCAGCTTCCGCTGCAACAGGCCACCGTAGCCATCGACCGGGCCCTGACTGCACCCGAGGCAACATTGGCGCCAGCACCCTGCGCTGCAATGGAGAACCTCGCCCTGCCCGACCCTTTCGAGCAGGACCTGAGTCCTTGGTTGCTGCGCCGCCTTGGCCTGGCCAGCGAGCTCGCGGCGCAGGTCAGGGAGGATGCGGAGCAGGTATTGCGCCCGACGCCGGCCGAACCCGGCAGCGACATGCAGGAAAGCCCTGGGCAGACGGTTACGGGCAAGTAAATTCGCCTCCACGGGCGTTCAGCCAACGCCTTCCTGCTCGTTACGCGCCCCCTTTCCAGACCCCGAGCACGCAAAAAAATCCCGCCGAAGCGCAATGCTCGGCGGGATGCGAAAGACCGGCGGGTAGTTTGGGAGGGAGAGGTGCCCGCCGGGTGGGAAAAGTCAGTACAAGTTCAGTGCCGCAGGTCACTCTCCAGCCGCCCACGATGGGAAAAAAGAAAGCCGAGGCAGACGAACAACAGCACGCCTTCGATCCACAAGGCCGCCTGCACGCCCCACCAGGCAGCAAGCAGGCCGGCGGCCAACCCGCCAATGGCGTCGAAGCCGAAGCGCGTCGCCATGAAGAAGGACACCACGCGGCCGCGCATGGTCTCCGGCGTGCTCGACTGCAGCAGCATATTGATGCCGGCATTGCAGACGGTGATGCCGAAGCCCAGCAACACCAGCCCGGCAAAGGCCAGTGCCGGAAGGTGGCTGGCGCCGATCCCGACCAGCGCCACCGCGCTGATCGCCACCGCGGCGACCACGCCCTGGCTCAGGCGCGCCAACGAACGCACGCGGGTCAGCATGACGGTCCCCAGGAAGGCGCCACCGCCCGCCCCGCCCCACAGCCACCCGAGGGTCTTGGCATCGCCGAGGAAGACGTCCTTGGCCAGGATCGGCAGCAGCGTCGCATAGCTCGATGCGGTCAGGTTCACCCCGATCACCACGCCGATCAGCACCCGCACATACCAGGTGTCCCACACATAGCGCGCGCCCTCCTTGAAGACCCGCCCGACCGGACCGCGCACCGGCTCCGGCATCCGTCCGTCGGCGCGTAGCACCGCAAAGATCAGCGCCATGAAGGACAGCGCATTGAGGCCGAAGCACACCGCCTCCGAACTCAACCCCAGCAGCAGCCCGGCTATCGGCGGCCCGAAGAAACGGCCGCCATTGACCAGCATCGAGTTGAGCGCCAGCGCATTGGGCAGATCCTCGCGGCTTTCCACGAAAGCATTGATCAGCGAATGGCGCAGCGGCGCGTCGAAGCTGCCCAGCACGCCGAGCAGCAGGGACATCGCGACGATCAGCGTCGGCCCGATCCAGCCCAGCGCGGTCAGCACTGCCAGCGTCAGCGCCTGGGTGGCGAGCAGGGACTGCACGATGATCAGGCAGCGCCGCTTGTCCTGCTTGTCGATCCACGCACCGGCCAGCGGCCCGATCAACAACTGCGGGGCCAGCGATGTGAAGGTGGTCACCCCCAGCAACGCGGCCGATCCGGTCAACCGGTACACCAGCCACACCAGCGCCACCTGCTGGATCCACGAGCCCAGCAGCGATACCGCCTGGCCAAAGAAGTACAGCCGGAAATTGGCCGACCGCAACGCACGTATCGACTCGGGAACCCTTCTCTCACTCACCCCTGCACACTCCGCAAACCGTCTGGCCCTCAGCTCCTCCTCGCCTGGGCCGACATGCGGACCGGCGCGTTGGAAGCCCCGAAGCCGGCGTAGCCGTCACGGCGCTGGACGATTTCGAAGAAAAAGCGGTCCACGAACATCTGGGTGTAGAAGTGGAAGAATTCCCCCTCCTCGTTACGGTCGTAGAGGACCCCGAGGCGGCGCATGCGTTCGAGCTGCGCGTCGTCCAGCTCGAAACGGGCCGGCAGGTCCTCATAATAATTGTCGGGCACGTCGAGCAGCGCGATGCCGTGCTTCTTGAGGTACTCGGCGGTCGCAAAGATGTCATCGCTGGCCAGCGCGATGTGATGCACGCCGCCGCCCTGCAGCGCCTCCATGCTGCGCCCGGTCACGGTGGCGCGGCTGTGGGATACGTTCAACGCGATGCGCAGCGAGTGATCCGCATCGACCATCGCGCAGCTGCGCACCAACCCGTTGGGGTCGGCCAGCTCCATGCTCTCCTGCGGATGCAGGCCCAGCACCACGCGGTTGAACAGCACGCCGGTGTCGAACTGCTCGAAGGGGAAGCCCTCGGCCAGGTGATCCACGCTGCGGATGCCAGCCTTGCATCGCCCCTGCCTGGCCGGGTCGATGGCGAAGTCGGTCTCCAGGAAGCCCTTGTCCTCCAGCGCCTGGGACACGAAGTAGATGATGCTGTCGTCCACCGCGCGCAGCGCCGGGATCAGCGCCTCGTTGGGGCCTACGCGGCCGGCGTGGCTTGGCACGTGGAAGGCCACGCCGCGGTTCACCGCCCGCTGGCCGTCGTCGGTGGCCAGGCCCAGCGCGCAGATCGACGGCCCGCGGCGCTGGAAGTAGTCGCTGGCGAAGGAGCCCGGCTCGTTGTTGAGCACCAGGCGCACGTCGCCCTGCTGGTAGAGCTCGACGTTCTTGGTACGGTGGGTACCGGAATGGTCGAAGCCCAGCCCCTGCAGTGCCTTGCCGAGGGCCTTGCCGGACGCATCGTCCACCGCGAACTCGATGAAGGACAGGCCGCGCAGCTTGGGCGGCGCCGGCGGGTTGAACAGCTCGATGCGCTCGGTCAGCGCGCGGGTCGCCGGATCGCTGACGGCCTGAGCTTCCAGGCGGGCACGGATCTGCTCCTCGAGATACAGCAGCGACGAGAAGGCGTCGAGGGTCGTGCGGCGGTTCGGCGCGGCGCGGAACACGTCGTTGAAGATCTCCAGCGACAGCGGACCGGGGTAGCCGGCTTTCAGCACGTGCTCCATGAAACTGACCAGGTCGAAGGTGCCCTGGCCCGGGAAGCAGCGGTAATGGCGGCTCCACTGCAGCACGTCCATCACCATGCGCGGCGCATCGGCCAGTTGCAGGAAGAACAGCTTGTCGGCGGGAATCTGCTCGATGCCGGCCGGATCGTCGCCACGTGACAGAATGTGGAAGCTGTCCAGGCAGATCCCCAGATGCGGGTGGTCGGCCTTTCTGACGATCTCCCAGGAATGCCCGTAGCGATTGACGTGATGGCCCCAGGCCAGCGCCTCGTAGGCGATGCGCAGCCCGCGCTCGGCGGCCTTCTCGGCCATCGCATGAAGTTGCGAGGCCATCAGCTCGTCGTCGCAGATGGTGTTCGGCTGCACGTTGGAGCACACCAGCAGCATCGGCGCACCCAGCTCGACCATCAGGTCGAACTTGCGCTGGGCGCGGTCCAGGTTGCGCTTGAAGCGGGCGTCGTCCACGCCGTCCATGTCGCGGAAGGGCTGGTACAGGTCGATGCCCAGGCCCAGGTCGGCGCAGCGCTTGCGGATCTCGCGCGGTGACATGCGGCTGTAGATGAGGTCGTTCTCGAAGATCTCCACCGCGTCGAAACGCGCGCGGGCAATGGACTCCAGCTTCTCTTCGAGGGTTCCACTGATGCAGACAGTGGCAATGGCTCGGCGCATCAAGGGTCTCCGCCTGTTGTGCTTGTTTATGGACAGAATCTTAGGCAGGCCGTTTCGAGCGGGCCATTGCCCCGCAGGGCTTATAGCGCGATAATCGCGCACCCAACACCAACAATCGCGCGCTTTGCACCTGCCCCTTCAAACGGTCGGAGCCCGACAACGGAGACACGGAAATGGCCGAAGAAGAACTGGAACTCGACCGACGAGACTGGATTGCCGGCCTCGAAAAGGGCCTGCGCATCATCGAGGCGTTCAACGACGCCCACCCGCGTCTGACCCCGTCGACGGCCGCGCGACGCACCGGCATCACCCGCACCGCGGCGCGACGCTACCTGCTGACGCTGCAGCATCTGGGCTACGTGGACAGCGACGGCACCCATTTCTGGCTGACGCCGCGCATCCTGCGCCTGGGCTGGTCCTATTTCGATTCCGCCAAGGTACCTCGGGCCGTGCAGCCTTTCCTGCAGCGGATCAGCATCGAACTGGGCGGTTCGGCCTTCTTCGCGGTGCTCGACGAAGATGAAGTGGTCTTCGTCGCCCGCAACGGCGTGGGCCGCGTGCAGAGCTTGGGGTTCGTGCTGGGCGCTCGGATCGCCGCCAACCTGGCTTCGGCCGGCATCGTGCTATTGGCCTGCAAGCCGCCCGAAGAAGTGGAGCGCTGGCTGACGGGGCGTAAATTCATACCCTACACGCCGCACAGCTATACCAGCGTGGAAGACGTTCGCGCCGTCATCGACAAGGCGCGGACCAACGGCTACAGCATCCTGGAACAGCAACTGGAACAGGACCGCCGCGGCATCGCGGTACCGGTGCGGACCCGTGCCGGCGTGGTCGTCGGCTCGATCAGCGTCAGCCTGCCGATCGGCAACGAGACCTCCCAGCAGGCGCTGACCCGCGCCCTGCCGGTATTGCGCGAAGCAGAACACGCCCTGCTGTCCCTGCTGTAAGCCCCTCAGCGGATCGCCGACACCGCCGCGCGCAGGGCCAGCAGATAGCTGTCCACGCCGAAACCACAGATCTGCCCCTTCACGATGTCGGCGAACACCGACACGTGGCGGAAGGGTTCGCGGGCATGGATGTTGGACATGTGCAGCTCGACGATCGGACAGGTCAGGATCGCCAGCGCGTCGCGGATACCGTAGCTGTAGTGGGTCCAGGCGCCGGCGTTGATCAGCACCGCGTCCACGCCGTCGGTGAAGGCCTGGTGGATGCGCAGGCACATGTCGCCTTCCTGGTTGGTCTGGTAGCTGTCCACCCCGACACCCAGTTCGCGGCCCAGGGCCTGCAGCTGGCCGTCGATCTCCTCCAGCGTGATGGTGCCGTACTGCACCGGGTCGCGCTTGCCGAACATGTTGTGGTTGATACCGTGCAGCATCAGGATCTTCTTCATGGTGCTCATCCTCCTCAGTACTTGATCTGCGCCACGGCGCGCAGCTCGTCCGGCGTGGCGGTGCCGAAGCCGAAGAACTCCAGGTAGGCCGGGATCATCTCGAACAGCATGTCGGTGCCGACCTGGAACGGGCAGCCCTTGGCCTGGGCGGCGGCGAGCAGCGGCGTGATCGCCTGCTTCATCACCACTTCGCCGACGAAGGTGGTCGGCGCCACGCGGTCCATGTCGAAGGGCAGCGGATCGTCTTCCTTCATGCCCAGCGGCGTGGCGTTGACGATCAGGTCGAAACCGGCCGGATCGTTCGAACCGGTGCTGACCTTGAGTTCAGGGTAGTGGGCGACGAGACGCTCGGCGAGGCTCTTCGACGACGCTTCGAAGTTGTCGAACAAGGCCATCTCGGCGACGCCAGCGGCCGCCAGCGACGCGGCGATTGCGCAGCCCACGCCGCCGTTGCCGGAGACCAGCACGCGCTTGCCCTTCAGCTCGAAGCCCTTGCGCAGCACGCCGCGCACGAAGCCGGCGCCATCGAACTGGTCGCCGAGCAGCGTGCCGTCGGGACGCAGCAGGATCGCGTTGCAGGCGCCGGCGATGCGCGCGGTGGGGGTCACCTCATCCACCAGCGACATGGTGGTGACCTTGTGCGGCATGGTCACCAGCGCACCGCGCAGGTTGGTCATCTTGCGCAGGGACTGGATCGCCGCCGGGTAATCCTCGGGTTTGACGCCCATCGGCATCACCACCGCGTCGATACCCTTCGACTCGAACCATGGGTTGTAGATCATCGGAGCCTTGAAGGCTTCGGTCGGGTAGCCAAGGTGAGCGATGACGGTCGTTTTGCCACTGATCATGGGTGTCTCCTTTTTATCCGGGGGAAGGCGGCGACGTCCGTTGGCCCTCTCTGGGCGGAAAGCTGGCGGTACGTCGCGGCGTTGCGGCCAGGCCCGGGACATCCCGGGCGACGCAACATGGAGCGCAGCTTAGCGACACGGACACACCGGCAGAATCCGCCAGATGCCGGTCTCGGGCGATTAACGCACAGAGCTGCGCGACAATCGCCCAGCTTGGATGCGGCGTCGCAGCACCCCCTCAGCGCAGGGGAACCGTCAGTTCCCGGATTCCCGCCGCGGTATCCGGACGCGCGCCGCGCCACCAGACGAAGGCCTCGGCTGCCTGTTCGACGAGCATCCCGACACCGTCGGCCTGCTGGCCCGAGTTGTTCATGGGCAACAAACGACGCGGCTGGCTCATTCCGACTGGATTTTTCGGTTCTTCCTGCGTCGAATCGCTGCTTTTGCCCCTATTTTTAGGTGCGCCGCAGCAATTTGCTGCCCGGTTCGCCTCACTTTCGAAGCTGCGCGTCAATCGCGCAAGCGCAATCAACAATCGCGCAAAGCGTGCGTTGAGCCGGGTTTTTCGCGGGAACCTCCTCTGTAAGCTCGGCGCCGTGCTGACCCAAACAGGTCGGCAACGCCACACAAGCCAGCGCCCACGCGCTGGCACAACAAAGACAGAGGAGACATCCATGATTCGACCAAAGACCCTGCCCGCCCTGCTGGTCCTCGCCGGCATCACCACCTTCGCCGGCCCCCGCGTCGCGCTCGCCGGTGAGCTCGAAGACCTCAAGGCCCAGCTGCAGGCCCTGCAGTCCCGCATCGAGAAGATGGAGGACTACCAGAAGCAGGCCGCCACCGTGAAGGCAGTCGTCCCGGCCAGCGTGCCGGCGGGCAGCCCGGCGGCCTCCAACGTGACCGTCGGCACCGCCCAGAGCCCGCTGAGCCTCAACGTGGGCGGCGGTGTCGTCACCCTGTACGGCAACCTCGACGAATACCTCAACTACATGAAGAGCAGTTCGGGCGGCCGCATCTTTTCCGCCCAGGATGGCGCCTTCCTGCGCAGTCGCATCGGCTTCAAGGGCGAGCGCGCGATCAA
>JAFEDI010000102.1 GCA_018241725.1 Pseudomonadota bacterium
ACCGCGAACTGCACCGCGGCGCTGGTGCCATGGAAGGCGCCGGAATCCTCGGCCGGCGGCACGAGGTTGGCGACGTTGCGGATCACGAACAGGTCGCCGGGCTCGGCATCGGTGATGATCGCCGGGTCGACGCGCGAATCCGAACAGGCAATGACCAGCGTGCGCGGCGTCTGGCCTTCGCGCGCCAGCTGCTGGAACAGCTCGCGGTCGCGCTCGAAGTAGCGCGCGCGAAAGCGCTGGAAGCCCCGGATCAGCTTTTCGATGTCGGACATGGACGGACTCCGCGGTTCGGACTTCGGGCATCATATCGCCCCTTTCCCGGCCACCAAGCGACCGCCGCCATGCACTGCTCGATCTATCGCAGCCGCCGCAAGACCGACGCCTACCTGTACTGCGCCGCGAAGGATGACTTCTCGGCCGTGCCGAAGGCGCTGCTCGACCAGCTCGGCCAGCTCGAACACGCGATGGATCTGGAGCTGACGCCCGAGCGCAGGCTCGCGCGCGAGGACGCGGCCACCGTGCTCGATGCGCTCGCCACGCGCGGCTGGTACCTGCAGATGCCGCAGCGCGAGGACTGGGCCGCCGACTGGCGTGCGGCGCAGACGCCGGCCTGGGGGCAGGGCAGCGACCGGCACTGAGCCGCTGCATGGCCGGACGCAGGGCCGTGCAGCGGTTCCGAGTGTGCCAGTGCCGGAGTTGCGGGCATCGTGTCCCGCAGCAACGATGGGTTGGCCTCAGCCGGGCGGTGCATCGGCTCCGCACCAGAGATCACGGGCTTCGACGCGATAGACCGTGGCCGATTGTGGCACCAGCAGCGACATGAGTGCCGACTGCAGGCGTGCGCCGAGAGCAGGGGAGAGTCGGCCGGCCATGTCGATGCTTCCCTGCACGAGGGCGAGACTGAGGTCGTCATCCTGAGGCTTCAGCTGGTCGACGGGCTGCCAGCAGGCCGGTGCCTGCAGCTTTCCGCGCCAGGATGGCATGCCCCAGCCCAGCGTTTCACGGTCGAACACTACATAGCCCGAGGGCCGTGTGCGCATCCGTTCGCCGAGTTCGGGGCTGCGCTCGCTGGCCGGGCGCAGCAGGTAGCCGAAGCGCAGGTCCAGTCCGGGGACCTGCCCGAGCTGGGTCGCAACCGTGGCCAGATTGCCGTTGTTTGCCGAACCGAGCAGCCAGTCGTCCGGATGTCCGGCGGCGAAGGTAATGGCAGCCCGGCTGTTCGCCGTGAATACCCGGTAGGCCCGCTGCTCGAGCGCACCGAGGGCCATGCCCCCGAGCAGGACCGCGGCGAGCAGCACGGTTCCGCCCCAACGCAGGCGCGCAAGCAGCAGGCCGGCAAGCAGTGCGAGGGGGGCCAGGAACAAGGTCAGGTAGTTCGACTGCTTCATTGCGAAGCGCAGCGGCTGCAGCGACACCGGTGTGAGGGTCAGCACAAGCAGCAACGACAGCAGCCACCAGATCGCATGACGTTCCAGCCGGCGCTCGGATGATGGATTGCGCCAGTGCAGCACAGCCGTGCCGATGGCGCCGAGCGCTAGGAGCGGGGCAAGCCAGGTGTGCTTCGGGTCGAGGAGCAGGTAGCGGAAGTAATAGCCGACACCGTCCTCGCCCTGGCCTTGGCTGATGAAACTGCGCTGCATCTGGCCAGTCACGGTCTTGATCAGGTGCAGCGGGTCACCGGCAACGATCTGCATCAGCAGCAAATGGGCCGCAAGCATCGTCAGGCCGCCGGCCAGGACATACAGCCAGCGCCGGTCGGGCCGCCGGTACAGCGGCTCGTACAGCAGGAACGCGAACAGCGTGAGGACCGCGAGTTCCTTGGCCCAGTACACCATGCCCATGGCCAGACCGGTGGCGAAATACAGTCGTCTCGAACCGCTGCGCTCGGCGAAATACAGCAGGGCGAAGCTCAGAGTCAGGAACAGCGAAACCACCGAGTCGGCATGTATGCGTGTGGCGACCGCGACGTGCAGCGGAAAGGTGGCCAGCACCAGTGCCGAAAACACGGCAGCGCGCCGGCCGGCGTATTGTTGGACAAGCACGAACAGCACACCGATCTCGGCGATCGAGCAGAGCAGCGGCCATGCATTTGCCGCCCAGGGGCCGATGCCGAACAGCGCGATCAGCGCACCGGCCGGCAGGTTGTAGCCGTAGCGCAGCGCACCGTTGTAGTTCGCAGTCGACCAGTCGCCATGCGCAATTGCCAGCGAGCGGCCGAAGTAGACGACATCGTCAGAGCCGAAAAAGCCGTTGAAGAATGCGAGCCGCAGCGCTGCAGCGAAGGCGAGCACCAAGCTCAAGGCAAGCCAGTCTCCTGGCAGCCATTGCGAATGCGTGCTGCCCGCCGTGGCGGTATTCGGGGGGAGTGGGCGCGGCGATCGGTTGTCTGAAATCTCCGGGGCTGCCGTCGTCTGCATCAGATGATCCTCTCGATGATGTAGCGCGGACGTCGCTTGGTTTCGAGGTAAATCTTGGCCACGTATTCGCCGAGCACGCCGATGCTGAGCAACTGTACGCCACCAAGGAAATAAATCGGCACGACCGAGGAGGCCCAGCCGGGGACGATGCTGTCGGTCAGCAGTTTGCCGAGCACAATCCACAGCGCCATGACCACGCTGAACAGGCAAACGCTGAAGCCCAAGGCCGTGATCAGACGCAAGGGTGTCACGCTGAACGAGGTAATGCCGTCAGCGGCGAGCGCCAGCATCTTGCGCAGCGGGTATTTGGATTCGCCGGCAAAGCGTTCGTGCCGTTCATATTCGACCGTCGCGCTGCGAAAGCCCAACAACGGGATGATGCCGCGCAGGAACAGGTTGACCTCGTTGAAATCACCGAGAGCGGTGAGCGCCCGCCGGCTCAGCAGGCGGTAATCCGCGTGGTTGTAAACGATATCGACACCCATCAGTTCGAGCAGCCGATAATAGGTTTCGGCCGTGCCGCGCTTGAAAGCGGTGTCGGTGTCGCGGGCCGAACGTACGCCATAGACGATGTCCACCCCCTCCCGATGCTTGATCAGCATGTTTTCAATGACGCTGATGTCATCCTGCAGGTCGGCGTCGATGGATACCAGCACATCGCCTTCGGCACAGAACAGGCCGGCCAGCAGAGCGTTCTGATGACCGCGATTGCGTGACAGCTTGATGCCATGCACGTGACTACTGTTTTCAGCAAGTTTCTGAATCAGTTGCCAGGTGTTGTCCTCACTGCCATCATCGACAAAATAAAGACTGCTGTCCTCCGTGATCAGTGCCTGAGTCTGTAAATGATCGAGCAAGGCCAGTAGTCGTCGACTGGTTTCTGGAAAAACTTCGCTTTCATTGTAACAAGGGATGACAATCGAAAGTTTGATGCTCATTGCTGATGTCTCTGGATGAAGGTGGTGCGGATCGCGAAATTTAGTCACCGTTGCTTGGTACTGTGATGAGAAGCGTTTGTCCAGTGCGCGGAGCCAGGTTGGCGGCCAATTCAAGGCAAACGCATCTTCTCGGCATGCGAAAAGTCAAGTGGAAGTGTTGATGGCAGGCCCTCTGTAGGCTTCTGAAAATTTCTGTCCGACGAGATTTGTATTGCGACCAGGTTTCACCAGAAATATCGGCTACTCAGCGGCCATTTCACATTGTAAGAAGGTGCGTTTGTCCTGGTGGCCAATCAGGGTGCATCAGGAGCAGTCGATGGGAATACCGCGCGTTTCATGATGAAGTATGACAATGCCGTAATGGGTATAATTGCCAAGGCGCCGGCAAGATAGGAATTGGCGCCTAGTGCCATCAGTATGTACAAAAGCATGAGATTTAAAAAGTAGATGATTCCCCATGCGGTCACGAAACGGAGAAAAGCGGCTGGTGTCGAATGGCGGAAGACTAAAGAGCTTTGTGTGAGGTAGCTGAATAATATGCCTATGATCAGGGCGAGCAGGCTTGCGAGTTCCACGCATAGGCCAAGATGCAGAAACAGGGTCAGTAGCGAATAACTGAATGCAGTATTGACGATGCCGATCAGCACAAAGCGCACCGACAGGTGTCTTCCGAATAGTGTTGTTGAGGTTTTCAAAGTGCGCTCAAAAGAAATCATAAGCGAATGCGGACCACGTAGCCGAAACAAAGCAGAGGGAACATGCGTTCGATGATGCGGATTAAACTTTCGACGAAACGCACCAGGTTTCGCTTCAGTCCTTGGGACTGCAGGATCATCTCGGTGGCATAGAAGCGGTATGGAATTATTTCCCAGTCCGTAAAGCCTGCTCGCAGGCAAAGGGTGTTAAGTATCTTGTATGTGAAGATCTGCAGATGGTCATGATGTTGGACTTCGCGGCCGATGGTGCCCAACAGGGTGTTGGCAAAAGACACGCCGTTCGGTGTAGAAATCAGCAGTTCGCTTCCGGGAAAAGCATTCTTGATGTTTTTGAAAAACTGCAAAGGATTTTCGATATGTTCAATGAATTCTCCCGCCACTACGATGCCTATATGTCTGTCGCCGATGAGTTCGGGGGCAGGGCATACACCGTCGCCGCGATATATGATGGAATTGACGCCGGTCTTAATGCCGTCGTCCGGAATCTGGTTAGAATTGTCGATTCCAACAACTTCACGAGCCATGGCGCGCAATCGACCGTGTAGCCAGTGTTTTGTGTCACGCTTGATTAGCGCGGTTTCATCGAAGCAGCCTATGTCAAGTACGGTCTTGCCTCGGCAGGATTCTGAAATATACGAGAGACGGTCAACCGGCCGGCCAACTGGTAATTTCTCTAAGGTTTCATATTTTATTGGATTGCGCAAAATCGTTTCCCTCATG
>JAFEDI010000103.1 GCA_018241725.1 Pseudomonadota bacterium
CACTACGTCACCAGCGAGCTCGATCAGGGGCCCATCGTCGAGCAGGACGTCATCCGCGTCGATCACTCCGACGCTCCCGACGACCTCGTCCGCTACGGCAAGGACATCGAGAAGGCCGTGCTCGCCCGCGGGCTGCGCTACCACCTCGAGGACCGCGTCCTCGTCCATGGCAACAAGACGGTGGTGTTCCGATGACCGCCCAGATCATCGACGGCAAGGCCCTCTCGAAGCAGCTACGCGTGGGCTTCCGCGAGCGTGTCGATCACCTCGCCGACCAGGGCGTGCAGCCCGGCCTGGCCGTCATCCTCGTCGGCGACAACCCGGCCTCCCGCGTCTATGTCGGCAACAAGATCAAGGCCTGCGAGGAGTGCGGTGTGCGCTCCTTCCACATCGCCCTGCCCGCCGACACGCCCCAGGCCGAGGTGCTCGCCACCATCGCCCGCCTCAACGCCGATCCGGCCGTGCATGGCATCCTGATCCAGTTGCCGCTGCCACCGCACATCGAGCCGCGCGCTGTTCTGGAGGCCATTTCCGTCCATAAGGACGTGGACGGCTTCCACCTCTACAACGTCGGCGGACTCGTCGTCGGCAACACCATCTTCCCGCCCTGCACGCCCTACGGCGTACAGCTCCTGCTCGACACCACCGGCACCGACGTGGCCGGCAAGAACGTCGTCGTCGTCGGCGCCAGCAACATCGTCGGCAAACCGATGGCCCTGATGCTCCTGCAGCGCGAGGCCACCGTGACGATCTGCCACGCGAAGACCCGCGACCTCGCCCAGCACACCATCCTCGCCGACATCCTCATCGTCGCCGCCGGCAAACCGGGCCTGATCGTACCGCAGATGGTCAAGCAGGGCGCCATCGTCATCGACGTGGGCATCAACCGCCTCACGGACGGCCCCAATGCCGGCAAGATCGTCGGTGACGTGGATTTCGACGGCGTCAAGGAGAAGGCCAGCTGGATCACCCCGGTGCCCGGCGGCGTCGGCCCGATGACCGTCACCATGCTCATCGAGAACACCCTGCGCTCCGCCGAACGCACCTTGCGCATGCGCCAGGCCGACGATTTTCAGGAATGGGAAGCACCAATCCTCAAGAATGGCTGACAATGCCGCCCTCGACGCGCCGGATGCGTTTCCGGCGCCGCACCCAACCACCGCCGCCGGAGCTTGCCCATGTCCACCGATGATTGCCTGATCCGCCTCGAAGGCCTCGCCCTCGACGCCTCCATCGGCATCTACGCCCACGAACTCGCCGCCCGCCAGCCACTCGAGATCGACCTCACCCTGGCCATCGACGGCACGCTGGCCGCCCGCAGCGACGACATCCGCCACACGGTGGACTACGACCGGGTCGTCGAATGCCTGGAAGAACTCCTCGCCAGCCGCCACTTCAACCTGCTGGAAAACCTCAGCCAGGCCATGCTCGATGCCATCGGCGCGCGCTTCCCGGTGCGCCGCGCCGAGATCCGCATCGCCAAGCCACTGGCGGTGCCCAAGGCCCGCCGTGTGTCGGTGAGCCGCAGCTGCGAATGGAAGCGCGAGACCATCAAGGCCGTCGCCGCCGGCTGATCCACTGATCCACCGTGGCGGTGGATTATCCCCGCCCGGCGTGACCAAGCCTGTGGATAAGATGTGGGGGCCAGACACAAACCCCTGACACGGCAGGATTTTTATCGACTGCCTAAAAAACAGGCAGCAACGCGCGCCATTGCCGCCCCGAGCCAGCCTCAGCTGGCGTTGAAGGCCAGCTCCTCTTCCGGCAGGTTTTCCGCCTGCCACTTCAGTCCGCTCGCCTCCATGGCGAGGAAACGCTTGGTCACGTGGCGCATCAGGAAACCGATCACGCCGCCCAGCAGGCCCTCGTACACCACGCACAGATCGACGACACAGCCGGACGCGGTGGGCGTCACCATGTGCTGCGCGACGGCCTTCATGCCCGGGCTGCGGGACTCCCACACGAAATGCACGCCGGGCTCCAGCGCGGTGACCGTCCATATGGCCGCCGGAAAGCCCGGCTGGGACAGGCGCACGCTCGATCCGACCGCCAGCGGCAGGGGTGTCAGCGCTTCCACGCTGGACACCGACCCCGTCCATTCCGGCCAACGTGCCACGTCGGTCTGAATCTCCCAGACATGCTCCGCCGGGGCCCTGATTTCAGTCGATGTCTGGAAAGTGCGCATGGCTCGTCCCCGAATCGGAGGTGATGACATAGTAATAGCACCCGGTCCCCCCCTTGTCACCCTTCCCCTTTCCTTGAACTAGAATGATTTGAAACACCAAAAACACCGAAAATGCCGCACAAATGAGAGGCGGTAATCCGGAGGCCGCTCAGACATGCAGGATTGCGACGAGGCCAAGCGCCCCCTCGGTAGCCAGTTGCACGCGTTGCGCGGTGTGCTCGACGGGCTGGGCGCGCTGATCTTCACGAAGGACCGGCACGGGATCTACACCTACGCCAACCAGCGCTTCTGCGAAACGCTGGGCACATCGCTGGACGCCATCATCGGGCGGAGCTCGGCCGACTTCTTCGATGCGGACACATCCGGGCGGCTGCAGAGCGATGACCGGCAGGTTCTCGAAACCGGCTGTCGCATCTCCCGCCGGGAGCTGCGCCTGAGCAAGGACAATCACGAACAACGCTGCTACCTGGCCGTCAAGGCGCCGGTCTTCGACGCCGACGGCCATATCTCCGGCCTGTCCGGCGTGCTGATCGACATCACCGAACACGCCCGTACCGAGCAACAGCTGAGGGAAAACCAGCAACTACTCATGACGGTGCTCGACAACGTGGACGGCTTTGTCTTCATGAAAGGACCGGATCGGCGCTATCGCTACGTGAACCGGGCCTTTGCCGATCTATTCCTGCTCCCTGCCGAGACCGTCGTCGGGCAGGACGACAACGCACTGATGCGGGCCGAAGACGCCCGCCGTATCCGCGATATCGACGACAAGGTCTTCGCCACCGGCGTGCCAATCGCCGTTGAAGAGCAAGTCACCGACGGACAGGGCCAACTGCGCCACTGGTGGGTCAAGAAGCTCCTGCTCCACGGCCATGGCGACGCGCTGCTCGGCTTTGCCACCGATATCACCGAACTCAAAGCGGCCGAGGAAGAACTGAAGCGCTCCGAAGCCCGCTTCCGGGTACTCTTCGAGGCCAGCCATGAGGCATTGGTGGTCTTCGACGAGGCACACCTGATCGACTGCAATCAGAGCACCCTGGACCTGCTCGGCGTACCCAGTCGTGAAGCCTTCCGCGGCTTGACCGGCGGCATGCTGGCTCCGCGGTTTCAGCCTTGTGGCGGCGCATCGTCCAAACTGGCTGCACGCCACATGGAGGCCGCCCGCCGCAACGGCCATCACCAGCTGGAATGGACCGTGCAGCGCCACGACAACCAGCTCGAAATACCGGTCGAAGTCACCCTCAGCGCACTGGAACTGGACGGCCGGCCGGCCCTGCTGGCGACGATACGTGACCTGACGGAGCGCAAGCGCTACGAGGAGCAGATCCACCAGCTGGCCTACTACGACGCCCTCACCGGCCTCCCCAACCGCCGCCTTTTCTTCGACCGCCTGGCCCAGACCCTGGCCCGCAGCCAGCGCAGCGGCCGCCACGGGGCAATCATCTACCTCGACCTGGACAACTTCAAACCGCTCAACGACCGCCACGGTCACAAGGCCGGCGATCTGCTGCTGCAGGAGGTCGCATACCGCCTGTCCGCCTGCCTGCGTGACGAGGACACCGTGGCCCGGCTCGGCGGCGACGAATTCGCGGTCCTGCTGGCGCAGATCGATGACGGCCAGCCGGACAGTCAGCGGGACGCCACGCTGCAACATGCCAGCGACGTCGCAGAACGCATCCGCGATGCGCTGGCGCGACCCTACGTGCTGACAATGAACACCGGCGGCGCATCCACCGAGCAGGTGGAACATCACTGCTCGGCCAGCGTCGGCGTCACCCTCTTCCCGCCCTGCGAGATGGACGGCGAAGCCATGCTCCGACGCGCCGACGCCGCGATGTACGCCGCCAAGGCCGCCGGCCGCAACCAGATCCGCTTTGCCGACGAGTAAAACCCCCGACGCGCCGGCTATGCCCCTCCGAGCAGCGGAAACAGCTGGCGCAGACCCGTGGCCATCATCTCGATGGCCATCGCCGACAGGATGAAGCCACTGACCCGCTCCACCACGTTCAGCGTGGCCTGGCGAACCTCCCGCCCGGCGCGGCAGGCGATGCGGAAACTGAGCCAGCAGGACAACCCGACCAGGATGATGGGCAGCACCACATGGATCAGGTCCAGCCGGCTATCCCACACGCTGTTGCCCATCACGTAGCTGAAGGCCGCCGGACCGGCCAGCAAGGGCACCGCCAGCGGCACGATGGACGCCTCGCGGCGCTCCGGCGGGCCGCCGTTGGCCGGCGAACCCTTGAAGCTGGTCTCCTTGCCGAGCACCATCGCAATCGCCAGGAGCAGCACGATGATCCCGCCACCGACCTGCATCGCCCCCAGGGACACGCCGAGAAAACTCAGCAGCGGCAGGCCCAGGAAGGCCGCCACCAGCAGCGCCACCGTCACGCTCACGCCTATCGTCCGCGCGAAGCGCAGCCGGGCCGGCAGATCCAGCCCGTCGGTGGCGGACAGGAAGATCGGAATCATCGACACCGGCCCCACCAGCGCAAACAGGGTCACGGTCTTCTTGATGGCGAGGGCAGCGATGGCGAGCATGGGGCGGACGGAAAGAGACAATGGCCGATTGTTGCCCGCCTGCCACAGGCCGACAACCGGGGTTTCCGCCAACACGGCGCCGCACGACCAGCACACGCCCCGCACGCCGGCCGCTATGCTTGGCAATGAAGGCCGGCAGATACGTCCCCCGCCACCTACTTATTCCTCGAGACCGTAGCCATGAAACTCCAGATCGTCTCCGACCTGCACCTGGGGCTGGCGCCCTGCGACTTGCCCGACACCGGCGCGGATCTGCTGATCCTCGCCGGCGACATCCAGCGCCCGCAGGCAGCCCTGCAGTGGGCTATCGCGCTCAAACGTCCGGTGGTCTACGTGGCTGGCAACCACGAGTACTACGGTTCCAGCATCCCGGCCACCAACCGGTTGCTGCAGGACCTCAGCCGCGACAGCAAGGTGACGGTGCTCGACTGCAGCGAAAAGCGCATCTGCGACGTACGCATCCTCGGCGCCACGCTGTGGAGCGATTTCCGCATCGCCGGCGACGGCGCCGCCCGCGAGCGGGCCATGCAGGAAGCCGTCCGCTTCAGCCGCGACTTCAGCCGCATCGCCATCGCCGAAGAACGGGCGGACTGCCTGACCCCGCAGCACTGTGCCGCGCTGTTCGAGCGCCACACCGACTGGCTGGCCGGCCGCCTCGCCGAACCCTTTGACGGTCATACCGTGGTGGTCACCCACTTCGCGCCGTCACCGCGCAGCATCGCCCCACGCTTCGCCGGCTCCCCGCTCAACGCCTGCTTCGTGTCCGACCTGGAAAACCTGGTCGCCAGCAGCGACGCCGCCTTGTGGATACACGGCCACACCCACGACAGCTTCGACTACCGGCTCGGCTCCACCCGCGTACTGGCCAACCCGCGCGGCTATGTGCGCGACGGCAGCGCCGAGAACCCGGCGTTTGATCCCGGCCTGACCGTCACTCTGGGCTGAGGACGCCGCGTAGCGGCGCCCGTGGCTCACTGCACGCCCTGCCCCAGCTTGCGGCCGTCCACCACCACGCCGTAGAGATTGACGCCATCGTCCGCGTGGTAGCGCTTGCGGGTCTCGTCGATGTCTCCATTCACCAGGCGCGGGTCCTGCGGGCGTTCGTGGGAATTGACGTAGGCGGCCACGTCCCAGGCTTCCTGGTCGCTCAGGGTCCGACCACGACCCAGCGGCATGTTGTGCTGGATGAAGCCGGCGGCGGTGTTGATGCGGTGCATGCCCGCCCCCCAGTTATAGGAATCCTTACCCCACAGGGGCGGGAAGACCGAGGTGGCGCCGACCTTCTTGCCCGTGCCATCGTCCCCGTGGCACAACGCACACTGCTTGTCATACACCGCCTTGCCGCGGGCGATGTCGTAGCCGCCCTTCGGCGGTGGCGGTTCGTTGAAACCGCGCCCCGGCTGCGCTTTGCCGAGATGGATGCCGGTGGACATCCAGTAGGCGTAGGCAGTCAGCGCGGTCATCACCTCGCTGTCCGCTGCCGGTGGCTTGCCGTTCATGCTGAACTGGAAGCAGCCCTGCATGCGCTCGACGAAGGTGTTCACCTTGTTGTTTTTCTTGCGGTAGGCCGGATACATCGGGTACGCCGCCCACATCGGCCCCGAGTTGGCCTTGCGGCCCCGGTCGATGTGGCAATTGACACAGTTCATGTCATTGCCCACGTACTGGGGCGCGAGGGCCCTGGTGTTCATGAACAGGTCCTGCCCGCGGCGCACCAGATCGCCGAAGGCGTTGTGCGGAATGTCGGCCTCGGCCGGCGGTTGGAAATAGGTCTGGCCTGCAGGACGGACGGGCGCCTTGGGAAGCTGGGTCTGGTCGTCCAGGCGGGGATTGCGGACGGCATCGGCCGCCAGCGCAGAGGTGGTCACCAGGGGCAGGAGCACGACGCTCAGGCAACGGAGGGTCATCTTCATGGGGGCAATTCCTTGATCGGTCACAGGGCGGGGCACAGGCAGCGACGACGGCTCAGCGCAGCCGGTGCTGGCTCTCATCGAAGGGCTCCGTGGATTCGCCCAGGCCGGCGAAGTAGGCCGCGACGGCCTTGATCTCGGCCTCGCTGAGGTCTGCCGCGATGTGCCGCATCAGGCCATTGGGATCGTTGCTGCGGGTGGGCGCGACGGCCGCCACCGCTCTTGCTTTCTTGCCGGCGGGCTGGGCTGGCGTGCCACGCCAGGCGCGCAGCTGGGCCTCGATGTATTCCGCGGACTGGCCGGCCAGCGGCGGGAAGGCATCGCCGACACCGACGCCGGATGGACCGTGGCACAAGGTGCATTCCGGGATGTTGCGGTCCCAGGCGCCGCGCAGGGCCAGCCAGGCCCCGCTGCCTTCCTTGGGCCGCTCCACCGGCCCGACCTTGACGTTGACCTTCGGCTTGGCCGCATAAGCCCTGGCCACCGCGGCCACCTCGGCATCGCCGAGGGCCTGGGCGATGGGTTGCATCAACGGGTTCTCGCGGCGGCCGGCCTTGAAGTCGGCCAGCTGCTTGGCGATGTAGGCCTCGGGCAGACCGGCCAGGCGCGGAAAGCCGCCGGCCGCCATGCCCTTGCCGTCGGTGCCATGGCAGCTCATGCAGGGCATGGCCGCCGGGTTGGAGCCGCCCTGCTGGATGATGGCCTCGCCATCGGCCGCCCCGGCCTGCAGCGGCAGGGTCAGCAGGGACGCGGACAGGCAGAGGGCAAGGGATCTCGTGGGGGATAAGGACATGGGATGACTCCTGGACTCGGGTGATCTCTCGTTGTCGTGCCGCCCTGAAAGGGCGGAAAAAAAGGCCGCCCCGCACGGGAGCGGCCCGGTTGCCCCGGAAGGGGCGGGTTCAGTAGCGGGCGTCGGCCGGCTTCTTGTCCTTCGGCCAGTCCTTCACCTTGTCGGGGAAGTCGGGGCGGGGCTGGTGGCTGAAGTACTCGGCCACGTCGACCGCCTCCTGGTCGGACAGGCCGCCCTGGCCGAGGGGGAACTTGCCGTGGAAGCCGATCGGCATGTTGCGTTTGACGAAGGCCGCCGCGGTGTAGGTGCGGGCCATGCCGGCGCCGATGTTGAAGGACGCGTCACCCCACAGCGGCGGATAGACGTAGCGGCCGTCCGCCTGCTTGAGGCCCTCGCCATCCTGACCGTGGCAGACCGCGCATTGCTCGGCATAGACCTTCTTGCCGTTATCCGGATTGGGCTGGATCTTCGGGTCGATCTTGCCGACACCGCGCCCCGGCACCTTGTCGCCGGGCTTGGTCTCGCGCTTCATCCAGTCGAAGTAGGCCACCATCGCCTTCATGTCGGCGGAGTCCGGCGGCAGCGGCTTGCCGTTCATGGAGCGCTTGAAGCAGCCGTTGATGCGGTCCTCCAGCGTGATCACCTTGCCGGCCCGCGGCGCATAGCTGGGGAAGAAGGCGGACACGCCGACGAAGGGCGAGCCATCCGCCACCGTACCGGCGTTGAGATGGCAACTCGTACAGTTGAGGGCGTTGCCGACGTGCTGCGGCAGCAGATCGCGGGTTTCCAGGTGCAGACGCATGCCGCGCACCAGTTGCTGGGCGTTGGTGCCAGCCAGCATGTCGGCCAGGCGCGGCGTCTCGAAGGCGCTCATGTCGGTCTTCGGGTCCAGCGCGGCACGCATCTTGTTCACCTGCGCCGCGCTCACCGGCGTGCCTCCATGGCCCCAGCTGTCACGCACGAAGTTGAGGATCTCGGCCAGCTCCGCATCCTTCAGGCGCGCGAAACCGGGCATCGCGAAGACCCGCGGGTGGGCTGCCGTCGGCACCGTGTGGCCACCGGTCAGCACGATGTGCATCAGGCTGGCCGGGTCCTTGGCGGCGATCGCCGGATTGCCGGCCAGCGGCGGGAAGACCTTGGGCACGCCGCTGCCGTCCGGACGGTGGCAATCGACGCAGAACTGCACATAACCCAGGCCGCCGCGGCTGCTGTACAGCTTGTCCGGTGCCGAGCCGGCCACCACCTTGCGCGGCGTGGCGGGCGCCGGCAGCTCGCCCTCGCCCGGCGGCAGGGCCTTCAGATAGGTGGCGATGGCCCGCAGGTCCTCGTCCTTCAGGTGCTGTGTACTGTGCAGGATGACGTCGGCCATATTGCCGGACGCCGCAGCGAAGCGGTTCTGCCCGGTCTTCAGGAACAGCGCGGTGTCGTCCACCGTCCACAACCCGCGCAGGCTCAGGGCCCGCCAGTGTTCCACGGTCTCCCCGGCGAGGAAGTGGCGCCCCTTCGTGCCGGCGTCGCCCATCGCCTTTTCCTGGAAGGCGATGCCCCGCGGCGTGTGGCAGGCGCCGCAGTGCCCGAGGCCCTGGACCAGGTAGGCGCCGCGATTCCACACCGCGTCCTTCTGCGGATCGGCCTTGAAGGGCGTGCTGTCGAGGAAGACCCAGTTCCACAGGGACAGGCCCCAGCGCATGTTGAAGGGCCAGCTCATGTCGGAGGGCTTGTTGGCCTGCTTGACCGGGGCCAGACCCTGCATCAGGTAGGCGTAGAGGGCCTGCATGTCGTCCGCCGTGATTTTGGCGTAGGACGGGTAGGGCATGGCCGGGTAAAGGTTGTGGCCGTCCGCCGCCACGCCCTTGCGCATGGCCCGGTCGAACTGCTCGAAGCTGTATTTGCCGAGGCCGGTGTCCCGGTCCGGCGTGATGTTGGTGGAGTAGAGCTTGCCGAAGGGCGTTTCCAGCGCCCGGCCGCCGGCCATCGGCGCACCCTTGTCCGCCGTATGGCAGGCCACGCAATCGCCGGCCTGGGCCAGGTAGCGGCCGCGCTCGATGGTCTGGGTATCCGCGGCGGCCGCCTGGGCAAGCCCGCTGGTTGACACAAAAATGGCCGCGCCCATCAGGACGAGGCCGCTGGACGACCGGCGGATCTGCCGGCCCATGGCACTGCTCAACATGACGTTCTCCCTACTGCTTGTTTTGGGTACAAGTCTAGGGAGAGGCCCCCGCCGCCACTATCCGGACATCGGGTTAACGCAATAACCGAAACCGTCTAGTCGAGGCCCCGGGGATCGGCCCGCAGGATCAAGCGGGCCAGGTCGGCGGCACTGCCCGTGGCGGTCTTCTCCATCACGTGCTGGCGGTGCACATGCACGGTGTTGTCGCTGATGCCGAGCAGGCGCGCCACTTCCTTGTTGGCCAGGCCGAGGGCCAGCAGGCGGGCCACCTCCCGCTCCCGCGCCGACAGGCGGGCCAGAATGTCCTGGGCCTCGCCCTGGCGGCGCTGGCTGGCGTGGCGTTCCAGGCTCACCTGCACGGCCCGCTCCACGGCGTCGAGGAAAAGCTGGTCCTTGAAGGGCTTCTGCAGGAAGTCGAGGGCGCCGTCCTTCATGGCCTGCACCGCCAGCTCCACGTCGCCGTGGCCGGTCATGAAGATCACCGGGAAGGACGAGCCTGCCGCCTGCAGACGGCGCTGCAGCTCCAGGCCGCTGACCCGCGGCATGCGGATGTCGAGGACGATGCAGCCGCCAGCGGCCGGGAAAGCCGGTGCCACGGCGAGGAAGGCCTCGGCGGACTCGTGCCCCACCGCCTGCCAGCCCACCGATTCGAGCAGGAACAGCAGCGAGCGGCGGAACGGCGCTTCGTCGTCCACCACGTGGATCACGGGCATGTCGGGGGAGGCGGTCATGAGTTCTCTCGGGAATCGGCTGGCGCTTCGTCGGCCAGCGGCAATGTGAAACGGAAAACCAGGCCGGGGCCGGGTTCGGCCGCAGTGACCGTGATGTCGCCGCCGTGGGCCTCGACGATGGTCTTGCAGATGGACAAACCCAGGCCCAACCCATCGGGCTTGGTCGTGAAGAAGGCTTCGAACAGGCGCTCGCGCTCGTCGGGTGGCAGACCCGGGCCGTGGTCGCGCACCTCAAGGGCACAGCGCTCGCCGTCCCGCCCCAGGCTCACCTCGATGGGCGCGTCGCAGCCGGCAGCCTGTTGCGCATCCCAAGCATTCTTGAAGAGATTGAGCAGCACTTGCTGAACCTGCAGCGGGTCTACCCACACCTTCGGCCCGGCCGTCTCCGCATTCTGGTGCACCGCCACCGCCGGCACGCCGGGCAGCATGCCGGCAAACAGCCGGCCGGCCTCACGGACCAGACTGGCTGGGTCGTGGGCTTCCCGCACCCGGTCGCGCTTGCGCGCAAAGGCGCGGATGCCGCCGAGGATGCCGGCCGCCCGTTCCGATTCGCTGGCGATCTCCTCCGCCGCCTGGCGCAACGCGGCCGGCGCCAGCGTGCCGCTGTCCTGGCGGCGCAGCAGGCTGCGCGCGTAGTTGCCGATGGCTGCCAGCGGCTGGTTGAGTTCGTGGGCCAGTGTGCCGGACAGCTCGCCGAGGATGGATAGACGCGACAGGTGGTCCATCTGCTGCTGGCCCTCGCGGAGCTGCGCCTCCAGGCGCTGCCCCGCGTCCATCGCGGCGGTCAGCTCCCCCGTGCGCCGCTGCACCAGATGCTCCACGTGCAGCGTGTAGGCGCCCCACGCCAAGAGCATCAGCACCAGGCCGCTCACCCACGGCCAGTAACGCTCCCACAGGGACGGCCAGGCGGTTTCGCGCAGGAAGGCGTAGGGGCCGATCTGCAAGTCCTGCAGCAACTCATGCACCGGATGGTAGTCCGCCGGCACGCTCCAGGACTGGCCGGCGGCGTCCGGCGACAGGGACAGCAGCGCCACCAGCACGTCCCGCGACAGGGCCGGCGGCGTACCCGGCGCGGCGGCGAAGGCCCAGCCCGGATAGAGCGGCGCCGACACCCGGCAATGCCGCACGTCGGCCCGCGGCGACAGCACCCGCAGCTGCCCGGGCCGCAGCGTGCCGTCCTGCTCCAGGCGCTCCAGCAGGCAGGCGCGCAGCACGCCTGCGTCGGCATCGCCGTTGAGCACTGCCTCCACCACCCGCGACATCGGAAAATCGGTAAACACCGGTTGCGGCTGGCCCTGCTCCGGGTTCAGCCCGATACGGCGCAGCTCGGCCCAGGCCACCTGGTAGCCGCCGAAGGCATCCTGCGACACCGCCGCCAGGGTTCGTCCCTTCAGGTCGGCCAGCGCGCGGATGTCCCGGCGCTCGTCCAGCACCACCACCGCGGAGCCCACCACGTGGGCCGGATCGGTGGATGCATCGGCGATCAGCGTGGCGATCCGGCTGACCCCGCTCCCCGCCTCCAGAAACACATAATGGCCCGGGTTGGTGACGACGAAATCCAGCTCCCCGGCCTGCAGCGCCGCCGCCATGCCGTCCAGGTCGAAATGGCGCAGCACCAGGTCACGGCCGGGCAGCTTGTCCTCCAGCTGGTCCATCAGCGCCGACCAGCGCACCTGCGCCTCCTCCGCGCCCTGCCAGGCCAGCACGCCGATGCGTACCTGCCGCGGCGGCTCGGCGGACCACGCGGCCAGCGCGAACAGAGCCATCAGTAACGGGGCGACAAGGAAACGGAACAAGGACTTCATGGGCGGAAGTGTCCGCCGGATGACGGGAGCGGGACAAGCCCGCCCCCGCTGTTCTGCCCGCTTACACGAACAGATTAGCCCACCACCAGATCCGCCGCCTGCAGCAGCCCGGCATTCGCAATGCCGACCAGATCGATTTGACCATCAGGGCTGACAAAGTCCGTACGTGTCTCGCCACTGGCGATCTCGGTCCACAGGGCATCACCGTCATCGTCGCGGAAGACGCTGAACTCGATCTTGCCGCTGCGGCCGATCTCGGTCTTGAGGATGAACGTATCGGCACCCACCTCAACCACATCGACGCTCTCATTGGCGTCGAGGCGGTCGCTCTTCCAGCCACCGCGCCCCAGTTTCAACGCGCCGGTGACCGCATCACCTGCCAGGACCAGGTCGCCGCTCGCGGCGCTGCCGTCGGCCAGCGTGAACTTGTAGGTTTCCAGGGCACGCAGGCTCGCACCCGTAACCACCTCGAGCTCGAAGCTCTTCTGGAACAGGCCATCCTGATTCAGATCCGTATAAGTGCTGATCTCGACTTTGCCAAACTCGGTCTCGGTGCGGGTCACGTCGACGCCGTCGAAAGACCAGGTTTCGTTGCTCTTCATACGTTCTTGTTGCAAGCGGCCATGCTCCTGCTCGTAAACCGCCGTCACGCTGCTGCCGTTGGTCACGAACTGATAGCCCTTGGATGAACTGCCCATGCTTCTGACTCCTTCAAGGATGGATCCCTCGGATTGGGATCGTTGAGGGGAGTCTAGAAAGCGCAGCTGAAGCCTCGCTGAAGCGCCAGGAAGGTTCAGGCACGTCATGGGCCAGCGGGGCTGACGCGCCACCGGCAATCTGACCGGTCTTCAGATTGCCTTCAGTTTGCTCCTGTTAAATGGTCACCACGTTCCCGGCCGGAACCCGTACAACGCCAATCAGGAGTCATCATGAAGCGCATTCTCCTCACCCTCGCCGCCACAATCGCCACCACCACGGTCTTCGCCGGCCCCAGCTGCCATGTTCCCGAAGACAAGTGGATGAAGGAAGCCGACTTCAAGGCAAGAATCGAAGCGCAGGGCTACCGGATCAAGACCTTCAAGGTCTCCAAGGGCCAGTGCTACGAGATCTACGGCTTCGACAAGAACGGCAAGAGGGTGGAAATCTATTTCGATCCGGCCACCGGCGCCGAACTCGAACGCAAGTCCTGATGCCACATCGGCCGATGGCGGCAGGCCCAGCCAGCGGCCATCGACACAACCGGAGACATGCCATGCAATCAGGCACCCCTGCTCTTCCCATCCGCGTCTGGGACCCTTTCGTGCGCATCTTCCACTGGAGTCTGGTGAGCTGCGTCCTGATCAATTACTTCCTCATCGACGACGGCGAGACTCTGCACCAGTGGCTCGGCTACATCGCCTGCGGCCTGGTCGCGGCGCGGATCGGGTGGGGCTTCGTGGGCTCCGAACATGCCCGCTTCGCCAGCTTCTTCCCTACGCCGGCACGGCTCCGCGCCCATCTGACGGCGATGCGTGCAGCCCAGCCCGAATTCCACCCCGGCCATAATCCGCTCGGCGCCATCATGATGCTCACCCTGATGGTGCTGGTCCTCGCCCTCGGCCTCAGCGGCTTCCTCCAGACCACCGACCTGTTCTGGGGTGAAGAATGGCTCGAGGAACTCCACGAAATGCTGGCCTCGGCCCTGATCGGCCTGGCCGCACTGCATGCGGCGGCGGCCATCGTCATGGGCCGGCTGGAAGGCGTGAATCTCGTCGGCGCCATGATCTCGGGCATCAAACGCCCACTCCACTCCGGCGCGAAGCGGCGATGAGGGTGCTACTCCTGGAAGACGACGCCATTCTCGGCGAAGCGCTGCGCGACTTCCTTCGCAGCGAAGGGCATGTCGTCGACTGGCTGCGCAACCTGGCAGGCGCCCGCGCCGTTGAGCGCGAGCCCTTCGATCTCCTGCTGGTCGACTGGAATCTTCCCGACGGTCTTGGCGTGAGCTGGCTCGCCACCCTGCGTACGAACGGTCGAAGTACTCCGGCCATCATATTGACCGCCCGCGACCGCCTCGCCGACCGCATCGAAGGACTGGACAGCGGCGCCGATGACTACCTGGTCAAGCCCTTCGCCCCCGAAGAGCTGTCGGCCCGCATCCGCGCCCTGACCCGCCGCCTGAACGGCGAGGCGTCCAGGCAACTGTGCTTCGGCGAGGTCAGGATCGACCTGACGCGCCATGAGGCACACAGCGCGGGGACGCTGGTGACGCTCACCGCGCGCGAGTGGGCAGTGCTCGAAGCGCTTGCCTTGCGCGCCGGACGCATCGTTTCCAAGGCCGACCTGGACGCCCTCGTCAATGGCTTCGACGGGGAAGGCAGCAGCAACAACACGCTCGAGGTCCACGTCAGCCGTCTGCGCCGCAAGCTGTCACCCGCCCTCATCGAGACGGTACGCGGGCTGGGCTACCGTATTCCCGCATGAAGCTCACCTCGCTGCAGAATCGCCTGTCACGCAGCCTGCTCGCCGGCTGGCTGGTGTGGTCGCTCGCCATCCTCGGCTCCCTGTGGTGGGTCATTGATCACGAAATCGAGGAGCTGCTCGACGAGACCCTCGTCGAGTCGGCGGAGATCATCGCCGGCTTGCTGGCCTACGATGCGGCGGCGCTCAGGCTCGATGACAGCGACACGCGCGCCCTGCCTGCCGCCGAGCATAGCGAGCGGCTCATCTGGCAGATCACCAATACGGCTGGACGCATCGCCTTGCGCTCCCATCGCGCGCCGGACACGCCCCTCGTTTCACCCGCCACCTCCGGCCTGAGCTACGACGCCTCCCGCAGCTGGCGGGTGTTCTCCCTGCGCCTGCCGGGCGCACCGGACCTGGTGTTGCACGTGGGGCAGGAGACGGCCGACCGGGAGGAGGCGGCCGTCGAGGCGGCCCGTTACACGGCAGCCACTGCCTTGTGCATCGGCATTCTGGTCATGCTGTGGACGCGGGTCAGGCTGCGCCGGGAGCTGGCCCCGCTGGACGCGTTCTCGGCAGCCATCCGCGACTATGACCCGCTGGCCCGCGACTATCCTCTCCCGCCTGCCAGCCATGCGGAACTGCAGCCGGTCCGCGATGCGATAGAGAGCCTGGCCACCCGCCTCGCCCAACGCGTGGAAAACGAACGCGCCTTCTCCGCACATGCCGCCCACGCGCTGCGCACGCCCCTGGCCGGGCTGGATGCGCAGCTGGCCGTCGCCCAGCGGGAAGCCCCCGCCATCATCCAGCCCCGGCTGGCACAGGCGCGGCAGGCTGCCAGCAGACTGCAGCGCGTCGTGACGGCGCTGCTGGCCCTGTTCCGCAGTGGCTCGGACCTGCACCCACAGCGCTTCCGGATGAGCGATCTGGCCGCAAGCCTGGGATTCAGCGGCCTGCAGCTTCAGGTAGAAGGGGCCGAATGGCTGGATGGCGATCCGGACCTGATCGCCGCCGCGCTCATGAACCTGATCGACAACTCCGCACGGCATCACGCCACCATCGTCCGCCTGCAAGTTACCGACTCGCCGGAGGCGGCGATCACGATCGCGGATGACGGCAGCGGCATCGAACCCGGGCACATTAATCGTCTGAACCAGGCGCTGGCCACGCGGGACTATGCCGGACATACCGGCCTCGGTTTGATGCTGGCCGACATGGTCGCCCGCATCCATGGCGGACGGCTCGAGATCCTCACGCCAGCAGCAGGCTGCGCAGTCACCCTGCACCTCGGACCACATCCTCATAGAGCACCCGTACCAACCGCAAGGATTCACCCTGTTCCCAAGAAGAACGGGGCCGCACGCAAGCCGCGACCGAAAAAGCCCCCGACGCACCGCATGAAACCGCGTCCGTCGTCTACCCGCCCGGTTTCTCGACCGGCCCCAGCAGCAACGACAATGTGGAATGACTGAAACTCTGCAGGGCAGCACATAGCGCCCCCGCGTGAATCCGACGGAGAACAAGAATGAACGAGAAGCCATGCCTATCCCTGCTCTGCAGTGCAATGCTGATGATGGGCGTGGGAATCAGTACGAGTACGGCCCGCGCCGCAGACAGTACAGCCCTTGAAAGCGAAGTACGTACGCGGGCGGCGGCTGTCGAAAGCCAGCTCATCGCCTGGCGCCGTGACATCCACCGACACCCGGAACTCGGCGACCAGGAGGTCCGCACCGCCAAGCTGGTCGCCGACCATCTGCGCAGCCTCGGCATCGAGGTGCAGACCGGTGTCGCCCGGCACGGGGTGGTGGGCATACTGCACGGGGCGCAGCCCGGTCCTGTCGTCGCCTTGCGGGCCGACATGGATGCGCTGCCAGTGAAGGAACCGGCCGGCCTTCCGTTCGCCTCCATCGCCAAGGGCAACTATCAGGGCACCGAGGTCTCCGTGATGCACGCCTGCGGCCATGATGCCCACACCGCGATGCTGATGGCGACGGCATCCGTTCTTGCCGGCATGAAAGCGCAGCTGCCGGGCACGGTCATGTTCATCTTCCAGCCCGCCGAAGAGGGGCCGAGCCTGTTCATGCCGGGCCCGGGCAAGACCTGGGGGGCGCGCATGATGCTGGAAGAGGGCCTGTTCAAACGGCTCAAGCCCGCCGCCGTGTTCGGCCTCCACGTGATGCCGGGGCGCTCCGGCGAAATCACCTGGCGCGTGGGTTCGACCACGGCCAGCAGCGACACGCTCAACATCACCGTCAAGGGCAAGCAAGGCCACGGCGGCATGCCCTGGTTCACCGTCGATCCGGTGGCAACCTCGGCCCTGATGATCAGCGGCCTGCAGACCGTCGTCAGCCGCAAGGCCAACCTCACGGTGTCGCCGGCTGTGGTGACGATCGGGTCGATCCACGGAGGGACTGGCCCCAACATCGTTCCCGAGAGCGTGGAGATGAGCGGCACCATCCGCACCTATGACAAGCAGGTGCGCAAACAGATCGGCGAAGACATCAGACTGAGCGCCGAGAAGATCGCCGAGAGCAGCGGCGCCCACGCCGACGTGAGCATCGTCCCGATGTACGACGAAACCGTGAACGACGAGAACCTGGCGCAGCAGATGGCCCCGGTGCTGAAACGCGCCACCGACGGGAAGGTCGGTACGGCCGCACTGCCGGGGGCGGCGGAGGACTTCTCGTTCTACGCCAAGCAGGCCCCGGCCCTGTTCGTGTTCCTCGGCATCACGCCGGAAGGACAAGACCCCGCCAAGGCAGCCCCCAACCACAACCCACAGTTCTTCGTCGATGAAAAGGCGCTGGTGGTCGGTACGCGGGCGATGGCCTCGATGGCGGTGAACTTCCTGGCCCGGCAACCGTGATCCGGGCTCCCACTGACACTCCCGGGGCACCACGCGCAAGATCAGCCTGACCAGCGAAGGCGAGATCTACCTGATGCACGCCACCCGCATCCTCGCCGAGCTGCACGAAATGGACGACATCGTCTCCAGCAGCCGGCAAGCCCCGCCTGCTGCGCGTCAATGCGCCCCTCGGCTTCGGCCGCACCGAGATCGTCAAGATCCACGGCGCCCTCTCCAGCAACGACGGCGACATCGTCCTCGGCTGGGCCCTCGACAGCCATGGCATCGTGATCCGCTCCCAATGGGACCTGGCCAAATACCTCGAAAGCGGCCGCCTGCGGCACATCTTTCCCGAGTTCTCACTGCCCAGCGCGGATCTATACGTCTATTACCCGAGCAAGCAGAACCTGACGGCTCGGGCGCGGGCGTTCATCAATTTTCTGGTTGAAGAGTTGGCGACGGAGGGATGAGGGGTGGCGATTTGAATATCCGGGGCTGGGAGGGCTGCGGCTTTATCGTGGGCTGGGCCTGATTCCTCCATCTGCACGGCTACTGAGGCAGGGAGTTCAAGATATCTCGCCCGCCGATTTTGGCGCGACATTGATGTTTCTGCACGATGATTGGCGGTGGAAGAGAGTTTAAGGCGTCGGGTTATCAGCCAAAGGAAGCACTCAATTCCTCCGGTCTGAATGACCAGTCGAAGAACAAGTGCCAACATCCATCGCCCCCTTGTAAGAATAGGCGGAGCTGTCTTGCAACTATGCTAAACCTAGCCCCGGCCAACGACGATATCTGGCTTCAACAGGCTTAGTCAGCAGGCTGTTTGGTTGCTGCCCTGACAGTCAGGGGCTGACCTTGACGAGCGAGATGATAAAGTTCCGAACTCCTGTCCGAGTACTGATTCCGCGATGCTGAAAGAACTACAACTGCGGGGAGTTGGCCCCGCCCGTGAGATGGAGGTTGCTTTCTCCAAGCGCCTGAACATCATCACTGGTGACAACGGACTGGGGAAGAGCTTCCTCCTGGATATCGCATGGTGGGCACTAACGCGATCATGGGCCGGCCGACCTGCACAGCCAGCCCTTCGCCTCAAGAAGAGTGATCCGCTACCGAAGATCGGTTTCACCTTCGATGCAAAGACTCGGCCGGTCAGTGATGACTGCATTTTCGATCGCTACGCGCAGACTTGGAAACGCTCAATGGGCCGGCCATCGAATCCTGGTCTTGTACTTTATGCGCAAGTTGATGGTGGTTTTTCTGTCTGGGATCCGGCACGCAACTACTGGAAGCAGAATAAGAACAGCGAGGAGCCTGAGCGGCCTCGCTCCTACGTCTTTAAGCCTCAGGAAGTCTGGGACGGCTTGCCGATCGACAGTGCTAAGAAACAGTGCAATGGGCTTATAGCCGACTGGGCATCTTGGCAAAGAGAAGGTGGAGAATCGTTTGCACAACTTTCCCGTGCTCTCCAAGCCCTGTCACCAACCCCAGATGAAGTGCTGATCCCTGGAAAATTGGCCCGTATCGGCCTAGATGACGTTCGTGACTACCCGACACTCACGATGCCATACGGACACGACGTGCCTGTTATCCATGCGTCAGCGGGCATGCGTCGGATTATTGCGTTGGCGTACTTGCTAGTGTGGAGTTGGAAAGAACACGTCATCGCCAGTCAGCGCCTCGGAGATCCCCCTGCTCATGAAATCGTCTTCCTGATCGATGAGATTGAGTCGCACCTTCACCCAAAATGGCAGCGCTGTATCTTTGATGCAGTGCTTTCAGTCATGAATGCCTTGGTTGGAGGAAAAACGGTGAAAAATATCCAAGTTATAGCGGCAACGCACTCACCCCTAGTTTTGGCATCGCTCGAACCACTATTCAACCCAAAGATTGATGCACTCTTCGACATCGACATGGAATTAAGCGAGAAAGGGAAGCGCAATGTCATCATTCGGCGAAAGCAGTGGGAACGCCTTGGCACTGCGGACCGCTGGTTGGTTAGCGATATCTTCAACCTTAAACAGGCACGTTCGCTAAAGGCCGAGCAGATAATCGAAGAGATCTCGGCTGCAATGAAGACTGAAAGGCTGACGAGATCAAAGGCTCTTCAACTCGACAAAGAACTTGCCTCGGTGCTCGGTGAGACCGATCCTCTCTGGGCACGCTGGCGATTCGTGGCAGAAGAAAAAGGCTGGCTCCCAAAAGAGAACGGTGAACGGAGTGCAGCAGATGCTGAGGATTGAGCTTAGCGAGGAACCTCTGACGTTTGATACGGATGTGCGGCAGAAGGGATTGAAATGGATGGCTGCGCAGGGCATTGATCTGAATCGAGAACTGCCTAAGGGCACGGAACTCCCTGCGTATTGGAGGGCCTGCGCAGACTCACTTCGGGAAGCATTTGACCGCAGGTGTTCCTACAGCGGGCAATACATGCGCAAGAGCGAGATCATTCCAGTAGAGCATGCTATTCCAAAATCCCTACGCCCAGATTTAGCGTATGAATGGCTAAATTATCGGTATGCATCCCAACGCATCAACGGCAGAAAGGGCACAAAGATTATTCTCGATCCGGCGCACTTTCCGGCCGATACGGAGGTATTTCACCTTAACTTTGTGACCGGCGCGATTTTCCCGAATCCATCACTGAAGAAGAGTGCGCCCGCGTTATATCGAATGGCCGATCAAGCAGTCACAGCCCTTGGCTTGGACGATGGGCTTTATCGTGACGAACGCATGGAAGTCTGGGATGACTACATGAGAGGCTCCAAAGGGGCATCTGAAAAGAAGTTGCTGAGGAAAACTAACAATTTTGTCTGGCAAGAGGCGATGCGCCAAAAACTACTTTAGAGCGGCGACTGTCGAGTCAGATCTAGCAAAGTGTCAAGACAGCCCCACCTATCTCAAGAGTATTTGCCATGGAGACGGCACTTGCTTCGTTCAGACATTAGTGTTGAAGGAGTTGAATAGCTCCGGCGGCCGAGTAACCGCCTAATCTGACAAACCATTTATCAGCCCGCCCCAAGCCTTGCCACACGCAACCACGGAAGATCCCACCCAGCGTCGTCAAACCGGAAACCCAGCCTCCCTTCCGCCAACCAGTCGGCCCACTCTCCCCAGCCCTCCGGCGGCACGCCGACACCCTGCCGACCTCCGCTGCCATCCGCTCGCCCCCCCGCTGCCCCACTCCGCACAAGCACCCCGCCCCACCAGCCCCCCCCCGCCCCCGTCCCGACCCTCCACAAGCTCCTCGCGAGAAACCCGGCGAATGTCCTGCCCTGTCCGCGAATCCCTCGCGAGTACCTCCGGGACAGACTAGCCCTATCCCGCCGATACTCCCGCCCTGTCCGACCGCTCCTCGCGAGGAGATCAAAGCTGCTCGCGAGGCCCACCGGGATAGGGACCGACTGTCCGGGATATAGTCCCGAGCAGCCCGGAGACAGTCCCGCCCTATCCCCCGCACCCAATCGAGGACTTCCGGTACAGGACGGACCCCCTCGGCGGGGCTCGCGAGTATCTCCGGGATGGTCGCGAGTACCCCGCCGGGGGTCGCGAGCCCATTCGAGGTGGCCGGGCCCGGGAGCCGTCGTGGGTGCAATCAAGAAAATGGCCGATCTGCCCCCAGATCGGCCATACGCACTGTCGGGAGGGATGAAGCCAGGGTTGAAGCTGAACGACGCTGGCTTTGGCCCCCTATCCAATCCGCCTTACACCTGCGCCATGCCGCCATCGACAAACAGCTCGATGCCGTTGATGAAGCTCGCGGAATCCGATGCCAGGAAGGCGACGGCCTTGCCGATTTCCTGCGGCTCCCCCAGGCGGCCCAGCGGGACTTGCGCGGCCAGGTAATCGAACAGACCCTGACGGCTCCATCTAGCCTTTGTGGGCGGCCTTGAAGCGGCCGAGTTCGAGGATGAAGCTTCGAGCTGGCGCAGGATGGCGGTTTCCAGGTCGGCTTCGGTGAGCGCGCTGGCTTGGGCACTAGCAATTTCGCTGCGCCCGAAGGCCTTACGTTCGATCTGCCGGTGCAGTTCGCGCACGCTCCAACGCTCGGCCAAGCACTGCCGGGCGTAGAAGTGGCGGGCGGGCTCGGTCTTGAGCGGCAGCAACTGCAGGAAGTGGGTCCAGCTCAATTGTCGCATCAGCGATGCGACAATTTCGGCATCCGGGAAGGCCTGGGCGAACCGCACCATGTGGCGCAGGTTCTTGGGCTCGAATCCATAGCCGAATTCATGGGCCAGCCGTTCGCCGAGGCGGTCCATCAACTGGGCACCATAGCGGGCAGGCGCATCCCCTTGGACAGATGGCAGACCCGTACCGCTCTCGTCCTGCCATCCCTCTCACTTGAAGCGCCGGGGGTTCAGCGCTCTATCTCCGCCCCTGCGCGCCAACCACCCTCCCGACGCTGAATCAGCACCATCAACTCCCTGGCCTCGTCCGCGATCATTCCGCAGGCCCACAAGTAGTTCTCCTGGAGTTCGGCGTCCATGCGCCGGAAAACCTCCCCGGCGTTGCCGCGGGTCATGGCGAGAAGGGCCTGGAGTTGGGCCTGTCGGGCGCTGAGCTGGTCGGTGAGGGTGAGCGTATCGGCATCGTAGGCGAGGACGTAGAGGCGGTCTCCGGGCGCGGGGAAGTTCATCGCTGTGCTCATTGCGGTGCCCTCCCCGTGTCGAGTTTGTCGCGCGGGGGCGGGCAATGGGATTGGGATCGGATCGAAGCGGGGACGGATGCGGGCGGGCGTGCGTACGTCAGGGCGATGAAAGCCATGGTGCGAAACTCCTTTGTCGAAGGGCATTTCCGCTCCCCGTCGCCAAACGGGGGGCGGGCCAAAGCGGGGTTGGCGAACCGGGACAAAGGAACCGGCAGGGCCGAAGCCCTCCCCACCCGGCCCGCCATTGATCATGGGCGCACCAAGGGTGCACGGACAAAAAAATAGCCGCATTGCGGCTTACGTCCGCCTTTGTCGGTCCGGGTCGCCAAACCCGTTCGCTGTTGTTGCAGCGACAGTGGGGAGTATCTGCCGGGCGTTCGAGGAGCGTCAAGGGACGGTCGCCCCAGTACGGAGGCGACGGCCCGAGGACTTCCGGTACAGGACGGCCCCCTCGGCGGGGGGCGAAAGTACCTCCTGGATCATCGCGAGTACGCCAGCGCATTCGCCCTATGCCCAAACCCGGCCATTAACCGCTGCGCATCCATCAGACATCCTCACCGCCACGGTTTTCCAACCGGGCGCGCGACAGGGCAATAGCTTCATGCAGTTTTGCCTGCAACACCTCCCGGGGCGGCAGCACGGTGAGGTATTCGGCGACGTGGATACCGCTGGCGTCCAGTTCCAGCAGCTCGATCTGCTCGCGCTTCTTGCCGCTGCACAGGATGATGCCCAGTGGCGGGGCCTCGCCGGGTTCCTGTTCGTACTTGGCCAGCCAGCGCAGGTAGAGCTCCATCTGGCCCTTGTACTCGGCCTTGAAGTCGCCCAGCTTGAGGTCAATGGCCACCAAGCGCTTGAGGCGGCGGTTGTAGAAGAGCAGGTCGATGTAAAAATCATCCTGGTCGAGCTGGATGCGCTTTTGGCGTGCCACGAAGCTGAAGCCGGCGCCCAGTTCCAGCAGAAAGCTCTCCAGCTCACGCAGGATGGCGTCTTCCAGATCCTTTTCCAGGTAGCGGTCGTTCAGGCCCAGAAAATCCAGCACATAGGGGTCTTTCAGCAGTAGCGGGGGCGTCATCTCGCCGCGCTGGCGCAGGCTGGCCAGCTCCTGCGCCAGCAGGGCGTCGGGCTGGCGGGAGAGAGCGGTGCGCTCGAACAGCTGGGAATCCAGCCGTTCCTGCAGGGTGCGGGTGCTCCAACCTTCCTGCTGGCACATCTGCAGGTAGAAGTCGCGCTTGAGCGGATCGCCGATGTAGATCAGCGTTCTGAAGTGGGTCCAGCTCAATTGTCTCCGCGTCGCGGAGACAATCTGCGCCTGCGGAAAGACTTCGGCAAAACGCAGCATGTGGCGCAGGTTCTTCTCGGAGAAGCCGCGGCCGTAATCCCTTTCCAGTTGCCTCGACAGGATGGAGACAATCTGTTCGCCATAGCTGGCGCGGGCATTCTGGAGCACTTCGCTGCGGATGCGTTGGCCGACGTGCCAGTACAGCGTGGTCAGGGCGCTGTTGACGGCACCAGCCAGTTGCTGACGGCTGTGCTCGATCAATTGGCGAATCTCGCCCAGCAAGGCATCGGGCTGCGATGGGGGCGGGGTGTGGACAGGGGGCTGGCTCACGGCGCCTGTTCCTCCGTGTTGAAGTGGTGCGCTAACGCGGCGGCCTGGGACTTCCACAGTCGGCCGATTGACTCGAAATCGTCTTGAATTTTCATAAGTCTAACCGACTGATCGACTACGACAGATGGCAGGCCCGTACCGCTCTCGTCCTGCCATCCTTCTCACTTGAAGCGCTGGGGGTTCAGCGCTCTATCTCCGCCCCTGCGCGCCAACCACCCTCCCGACGCTGAATCAGCACCATCAACTCCCTGGCCTCGTCCGCGATCATTCCGCAGGCCCACAGGTAGTTCTCCTGGAGTTCGGCGTCCATGCGCCGGAAAACCTCCCCGGCGTTGCCGCGGGTCATGGCGAGAAGGGCCTGGAGTTGGGCCTGCCGGGCGCTGAGCTGGTCGGTGAGGGCGAGCGTATCGGCATCGTCGGCGAGGACGTAGAGGCGGTCTCCGGGCGCGGGGAAGTTCATCGCTGTGCTCATTGCGGTGCCCTCCCCTTGTTGGGTTTGCAGCGCGGAGGTGGGCAATCGGATGGGGACCGGGTCGAAGCGGGGACGGACGCGTGCGGGCATGCGCACGCCAAGGCACGAAAAGCCATGGTGCGGAACTCCTAGGATATGGACTCATCCGCCTCCCGCTGCGAAACGGGGGGCGGGCCAAAGCGGGGTTCGCAGACCGGCATCCTAGGAACCGGCAGGCCGAAGCCTCCCCACCCGGCCCGCCATTGAGGGCGCACCAAGGGTGTACGAACGAAAAAGGCCGCGGCGCGGCTTGAATGTCCGCCTAGGAATGGTCGGGCTGCGAAACCCGTTCGCTGTTGTTGCAGCGACGGCGGCGAGTATCGGGTGGGTGACGGAGAGCGTCAAGCCTGCGCGAAGATCCGCACCCGGTTGCGGCCGGCGCGCTTGGCCTCGTACATGGCTTCATCGGCATGCTTGAGCAATTCGATGCTGCCGAGGCCGTGCTCGGGATAGAGGGCGATACCGATGCTGGCGGAGATCGTGATGGCATGGCTTTCGATCTCGAAGGGCGCGGCGAGGGCGGCGCCGAGTTTTTGCGCGACGGCCAGGGCATCGGGCGCGTCCGTGATGTTGCGCAGGAGCAGGATGAACTCGTCGCCGCCCACCCGCGCCACGGTGTCGGATTCGCGCAGGCTGTGGCGCAGGCGGAGGGCGACCTGCTGCAGCAGGCAGTCGCCGATGCGGTGCCCCAGGTTGTCGTTGATCGGCTTGAAGTCGTCCAGATCCATGAACATGACGGCCAGCAGCTGGCCATCGCGCTTTGCGTTGGCCAGAGCCTGCTCCAGGCGGTCGGAAAACAGCGCGCGGTTGGGCAGGTCGGTCAGCGGATCGTGCTGCGCCAGATGACGGATGCGCCCCTCCGCGGCCCGGCTCTCGTCGAGCGCGCGGCGCAGGCGGTGGTTGATACGGTAGATATAGACGGCCAGGGCACTGACGCCGGCCAGGAGCCCCAGCGCGATGTATAGCGTCGTCGGGTCGCGCGGGGCGTCGGGCTCGTAAAGGAAGCCATTCAGGGAGTAGTTGACGGGCAGCAGCCCGATTTCGGCATAGGTGTCGGCGATGTGGCGCCAGCGCCCGCGGTTCATGTAGCCGACCTCGACCAGATCGGTGCGCATCAGCGAGGCCATGCGCTGGGCCTCGAAGAGATAGAAGCCGCGCGGATGCTGCGTGGAGTACCTGGCCAGGATCAGATCGGCGATCTCCTCCTGATGCTGCATCGCATACTGCCAGCCACGCAGGCTGGCCTCCCGGAAGGCGCGCACGCGCTCCGGATGGGCCTTCAGTTCCTGCTCGGTGGTGAACAGGTTGTCGCCGTAGAAATCGATGCCGCCGGCCCGGGGCGTATAGACCTGGTAGTCGAACCCGGCGCGGTCCAGGTAGTAAGGCTCGTTGCTGACGTAGGCGGAAATGGCGTCGACCCGGCCTTCGATCAGGTCTTCCGGCTTGAAGCTGTGGGGCAGCTGGACCAGGCGATCCAGCGTGATGCCTTCCTGTTTGAGGTAAGCGACCAGCTCGTCCGACTGCGGCTCGATCATGACGCGCTTGCCAACGATGTCATGGATGGCCTGGGTGCCGTTGTCCGCGCCGTTCTGGCGCGCAATCAGCACCAGCGGGGAATGCTGGAAGATCACCGCCAGCACGACCACCGGCTTGCCCGACCTGCGGGCCAGCAGCAGGCCGCTGGTGCCAACGCCGTACTGGGCCTGATCGGTCAGCACCGCCTGCAGCGGGTCGACTCCCGGCGTGGCCTCACGCAACTGGACATCCAGGCCGGCCTCCCGGTAATAGCCCTTCTCCAGCGCCGCGTAATAGCCGGCAAACTGGAAGGCATGGCTCCACTTGAGCTGCAGGGAGACTTTTTCCAGCGCCCAGGCCATGCCGGGAGCCCCCAGCAGGGCAGTGAAAAGCAGGGGCCACAGGCAACGACACAAAACATGACAAGGCATTTGCACAATTATGCGCTGGGTGCTGCCTCACTCCGGCAAACTTTGGTGTCACACCGGCCCTCGAGCCGCCTCGCTCCAAACCCGTGCCCCCTGCACCAGCCAAGTGCATCCTCCGCCGCTTTCCCGCTCCAAAACCCCCATCCACCGCCTGTTTTGCGCCCAATCCGCGGGTGGCCCACGTCTTGCTATGAGGAAACCAGACCCCGGCTGGCAACGCTGCCGAAGGGGAATTTGCCTCCGCCAACGACGGCGGGATTCGAGTGAGCAGGATGCCTCTGTTGGCGCCGCTCGCCAGTTCCAACCCGAGTTTGAGCCGCGTTCTGCGGGGGCCCTTGATGCGCCGTGCCATTCACGTCCGTGAATCGCCGGTGATCCTGTGAGGCTTCTGCTGGAGCCGGACTCGCAGGATCGAATATGAAAATCATCGTTGTCGGCCATGGCATGGTGGGCCACAAGTTCCTCGAAGAACTTCACCAACTGGCATCCGTCCCCACTGAAGTCAGCGTCCTGTGCGAGGAGCCCCGCGCGGCTTACGACCGGGTCCATCTGTCCGAATTCTTCGCCGGCAAGAGCGCCGACGAGCTGTCCCTGGTGGCGCCCGGCTTCTTCGAAGAAAGCGGCTTTGCGTTGCGCCTGAAGACCCGCGCCAGCGCCATCGACCGCCGCAAGAAGACGGTGACCACCGCCGACGGCGAGGTGCTGTCCTACGACAAGCTGGTGCTGGCCACCGGCTCCGTGCCCTTCGTGCCGCCGCTGCGTGGCGCCGACCGGGCCGACTGTTTCGTCTATCGCACCATCGAAGACCTGGAGGCCATGACCGAGTGCGGCAAGCGCTCCCGTAGCGGCGTGGTGGTCGGCGGCGGCCTGCTCGGCCTGGAATGCGCCAAGGCCCTGCGCGACCTGGGCCTGGAGACCCACGTGGTGGAGTTTGCGCCGCGCCTGATGGCGGTGCAGGTGGACGACGACGGCGGCCGCATCCTGCGCAACAAGATCGAGGAGCTGGGCGTGCATGTGCATACCAGCCGCCACACGACGGAGATCACCGACGGCGCCCGCGCGCGCCACCGCATGGTGTTCGACGACGGCACCTATCTCGAGACCGACATGATCGTGTTCTCCGCCGGCATCCGCCCGCGCGACGAGCTGGCCCGCCAGAACGCGCTGGCCGTCGGCGCCCGCGGCGGTATTGCGGTGGATGACCACTGCCGCACGACCGATCCGGATGTGTACGCCATCGGCGAATGCGCGGCCTGGAAGGACCAGCTGTTCGGCCTCGTCGCCCCCGGCTACGACATGGCCCGCGTAACTGCCCGCCACATCTGCGGCCAACTGGATGCGGCCTTCGGCGGCGCCGACATGAGCACCAAGCTCAAGCTGATGGGCGTGGACGTGGCGAGCATCGGCGATGCGCAGGGCCGCACCCCCGGCTGCCGCAGCTTCCGCTACATGGACGAGGTGAAGCAGATCTACAAGAAGATCGTCACCAGCGCCGATGGCAAGCAGCTGATCGGCGCGGTGCTGGTCGGCAACGCCGACGAATACGGCACGCTGCTGCAGATGGCCCTCAACGGCATCGCGCTGCCGGCCGACCCGGAATTCCTGATCCTGCCGTCCAGCGACGGCAAGGCCAAGCCCGGCCTGGGCGTGGATGCGCTGCCCGACAGCGCCCAGATCTGCTCCTGCAACAACGTCAGCAAGGGCCAGATCTGCGCGGCAGTGGCCGACGGCGCCACCACCATCGGCGCGCTGAAGGCCTGCACCAAGGCCGGCGCCACCTGTGGCGGCTGCGTGCCGCTGGTGACGCAGGTGATGAAGGCCGAGATGGGCCGCCTGGGCATGGCGGTGAACAACCACATCTGCGAGCACTTCTCCTACTCCCGCCAGGAGCTGTTCCACCTCATCAAGGTGGGCCAGATCAAGACCTTCGACGAACTGCTGGCCAAGCACGGCCAGGGCCTCGGCTGCGACATCTGCAAGCCCGCCGCGGCGAGCATCTTCGCGTCGTGCTGGAACGAGTTCGTGCTGAAGAAGGAGCTGGCCGGCCTGCAGGACAGCAACGACTACTTCCTCGGCAACATCCAGAAGGACGGCACCTACTCGGTGGTCCCGCGCATGGCGGGGGGCGAGGTGACGCCGGACGGCCTGATCGCCGTCGGCCAGGTGGCCAAGAAGTACGGCTTGTACACCAAGATCACCGGCGGCCAGCGGGTGGACCTGTTCGGCGCCCGCGTCGAGCAGCTGCCGCTGATCTGGGAAGAGCTGATCGCCGCCGGCTTCGAATCCGGCCACGCCTACGGCAAGTCCCTGCGCACCGTGAAGAGCTGCGTCGGCTCCACCTGGTGCCGCTACGGCGTGGATGACAGCGTCGGCCTCGCGGTGGAGCTGGAGAACCGCTACAAGGGCCTGCGCGCGCCGCACAAGATCAAGTTCGGCGTGTCCGGCTGCACGCGGGAATGCGCCGAGGCCCAGGGCAAGGACGTGGGCATCATCGCCACCGAGAAGGGCTGGAACCTGTACGTGTGCGGCAACGGCGGCATGAAGCCGCGCCACGCCGAGCTGCTCGCCGCCGACCTGACCAAGGCCCAGCTGGTGCAGCTGATCGACCGCTTCCTGATGTTCTACGTCCGCACCGCCGACCGCCTGCAGCGCACCAGCACCTGGCGCGACAACCTGGACGGCGGCCTGGACTACCTGAAGGACGTGGTGGTGAACGACAGCCTGGGCCTCGCCGCCGAGCTGGAAAACCAGATGCAGCACGTGGTGGACACCTACCAGTGCGAGTGGAAGACCGCCGTCACCACCCCCGAGGTGCGCCAGCGCTTCCGCTCCTTCGTCAATAGCGAGAAGCCCGACGAACACATCGTCTTCGTGGAGGAGCGCGGCCAGATCCGCCCCGCCCGCGCCGACGAGCGCCCCGCCGCCGAGCTTGACGACACCGCCATTCCCGCCTGAGGAGACCCGCCATGAGCATCGCCCCCCTCGTCTGGACCACCGTCTGCAAAGTGGACGAAATCCTGCCCAATACCGGCGTCTGCGCGCTGGTGGAAGACCGCCACGTGGCCGTGTTCCGCGTCGGCCAGTCCGACTTCTACGCCATCGACAATGTGGACCCGAAGTCCGGCGCCAGCGTGCTGTCCCGCGGCCTGCTGGGCAGCCTCGGCGAACACGTCGTGGTCGCCTCGCCGCTCTACAAGAACCACTTCGACCTGAACACCGGCGAGTGCCTGGAGGCCCCCGAACACTCCGTGCGCGCCCACTCGGTGCGCATCGACGACCAGCGCGTGCTGGTCGCCCTGGGCTGAGCCCCGCCCCGCATTCAGAAAGGAACTGACATGGCTTATCTCGCTCCCTCCGAGTTCGTCACCAAGATGGTGGACGCCGGCGAATCCAAACTGCTGATGTCCACCCGCGACACCCTGATCCGCGCCTACATGGCAGGCGCCATCCTGGCCCTCGCCGCCGCCTTCGCGGTGAGCGTGTCGGTGAATACGTCCAACCCGCTGATCGGCGCGCTGCTGTTCCCGGTCGGCTTCTGCATGCTCTACCTGATGGGCTTCGACCTGCTGACCGGCGTGTTCACGCTGGCCCCGCTGGCGGTGCTCGACAAGCGTGCCGGCGCCACCTGGGGCGGCGTGCTGCGCAACTGGGGCCTGGTGTTCACCGGCAACTTCGCCGGCGCGCTGACGGTGGCGGTGTTCATGGCGATCATCTTCACCAACGGCTTCTCGGAGGCGCCCAACGCCATCGGCCAGAAGATCGGCCACATCGGCGAAGGCCGCACCGTCGGCTACGCCGCCCACGGCGCGGCGGGCATGCTGACCCTGTTCGTGCGCGCGGTGATGTGCAACTGGATGGTGTCCACCGGCGTGGTCGCCGCGATGATGTCCACCAGCGTGTCCGGCAAGGTCATCGCCATGTGGATGCCGATCCTGGTGTTCTTCTACATGGGCTTCGAGCACAGCGTGGTGAACATGTACCTGTTCCCGTCGGGCCTGATGCTGGGTGGCAACTTCACCTTCATGGACTACCTGATCTGGAACGAGATCCCGACCGTGCTCGGCAACCTGGTCGGCGGCCTGACCTTCGTCGGCGCCACGCTGTACTCCACCCACTACAAGACCGCCCCCAAGCGTCGCGCCGCCTGATCGGCCCGGACGCACGGACGGCCGCCCCATGTCGGCAACCCTGCGCGTGAGTCTCGGCCAGGCCTCCCTGGCCGGGGCCCACGACGCCAACCAGGACTTTCACGGCGCCGTGCTGCCCAGGGGCAGCCAGCTGGCCGGCAAGGGCATCGCGCTGGCGATTGCCGACGGCATCAGCTCCAGCCGGGTCAGCCAGCTGGCGAGCCAGACCGCCGTCGCCTCCTTCCTTGAAGACTATTACGCCACCTCCGAGGCCTGGTCGGTACGCCGGGCCGCCGAACGGGTGCTGAGCGCGGCCAATTCCTGGCTGCACTCCCAGACCATCTCCAGCGACGCCCGCTTCGAAAAGGACCGGGGCTACGTGTGCACCTTCAGCGCGCTGATCCTCAAGGGGCGCGACCTGCACCTGTTCCACGTCGGCGATTCGCGCATCTTCCGCGTGCATGCCCAGGCCCTCGAACAGCTCACCGAGGACCACCGGGTCCGCCTGTCGTCCGCCGAATCCTACCTGGGCCGCGCGCTGGGCACCGGCCCCCACGTCGAAATCGATTACCGCAGCTGGGAAGCGGAGGCCGGCGAGCTCTACCTGCTCGCCACCGACGGCGCCTATGCCCAGCTGGACGCCACGACGGTGCATGACGCACTGCGCCGCCATCCGCAGGACCTGGACGCCGCCGCGGCCTGGCTGGTGGAGCAGGCCCGCCTGCGCGGCAGCAGCGACGACGCCACGCTGCAGCTGCTGCGCATCGACGCCCTGCCCGACGCCGGCACGCCGCGCGCCGACCTGCGCCGGCACGGGCTGGCGCTGCCACCGCCCCTTGCGCCGCAGATGGCCTTCGAGGGCTTCACCATCGTGCGGGAGCTGCAGGTCAGCGCCCGCAGCCACGTCTTCCTCGCCGTCGATGACGCCAGCGGCGCGGCGGTCGTACTCAAGGCGCCATCCATCGACCGGCGCGAGGACGCGGCCTACCTGGACAGCTTCGTGCTGGAGGAATGGGTCGCCCGCCGCGTGGACAGCCCCCACGTCATCAAGGCCTGGGCCGGCGAACGGCCGCGCGGCCACCTCTACGTGGCGATGGAATACATAGACGGCCAGACCCTCGCCCAGTGGATGGTGGACCACCCGCAGCCGACGCTGGACAGCGTGCGCGGCATCGTCGCGCAGCTGGGCCAGGGCCTGCAGGCCTTGCACCGGCGCGAGATGGTGCACCAGGACCTGCGCCCCGAGAACGTGATGATCGACCCGCAGGGCACCGTCAAGCTCATCGACCTGGCCACCGTCCACGTCGCCGGCCTGGCCGAGGACCGCCCCGACAGCCACGCCGACGCGGCCCCCGGCACGCTGCAATACCTGGCGCCGGAATGTCTGCTCGGCCACCCCGGCAGCCCGCGCACCGACCTCTACGCGCTGGCCGCGCTCACCTACCGCATGCTCAGCGGCCAGCTGCCCTACGGCCTGGCCGCGGCGCGCGTGCGCAGCCCGCAGGACCTGCGCCGCCTGCGCTACGTGCCGCTGCGCCACCACCGCCCGGACCTGCCGCCGTGGGTGGACGCGGTGCTGGGCAAGGCCCTGCAGGTCAATCCCGGCAAGCGCCAGGAAGTCGTCTCCGAATTCGTCCACGACCTGCACGCCCCCGGCCAGCAGTTCCGCGAGCAGCGGACAACACCGCTGATCGAGCGCGATCCGGTGTTGTTCTGGAAGTGCACTACGGCTTTTCTGATGCTCGTGGTAATAGTGCTGGCGGTACGTTAGACGGCCGGGGTCGCAAAGACACCCGGCAATGAACCCGGTGATTCCTGCAAGCTCCACCCAATTATTGCTGTGCCTTTCCCCTGACTGGGACGCCCCGGCAGGCCACCTGCAGCGCTTCGAGCGAAACGCCGGCGAGGACTGGCAGGCGGTGGGTTCGCCGATCCCGGTGACGCTGGGACGCAGCGGCATGGCGTGGGGGCGCGGCGTGCATCCGCCGGTGGATGACCGCGGCAAATGCGAGGGCGATGGCCGGGCGCCGGCCGGAGTGTTTGCGATAACGGGGCTGTTCGGCTACGCGGCGGCCGGCGACGGGTGGACCACGGACCTGCGCCTTCCCTACTTCGCCGCGCGGCCCGGGCTCAAGTGCGTCGACGATCCGGCCTCGGCCCATTACAACTGCCTCGTCGACCAGGCGGCGGTGACGGCCGACTGGGCCTCCTGCGAGGACATGCTGCGCCAGGACCGGCGCTACGAGGTCGGGGCAGTGGTCGCCCATAACAGCTCGCCGCCGCTGCCGGGCGCGGGTTCGTGCATCTTCCTGCATGTGTGGGAAACGCCGGACACACCGACGGCGGGCTGCACCGCGATGAGCCTGGCCGACATGCAGACCGTAGCCAACTGGCTGGACGGCGCCCGCCTGCCGCTGCTGGTGCAGCTGCCCGAGGCGGAGTTCGCTCGCCGGCAACAGGCCTGGGGCCTGCCGCGGCGGTGACAGGCGCCGGCACCGTCGCTAGACTGCCGGCACTTCAACCCTTCCCCGCCCGCGCCCCGCAAGGCGCCGGGCCGCTCCCGTCATCGTGCTCAACCGGATCTGGGTCGCGTTTGTCCTCGTCGGTTTCATCGCGGCCCTGGTCCAGACCCTCCAGGGCGACTTCGACATCTTCTCGCGCCTGCTGACCGGTCTGTTCGACACGGCCAAGAGCGGCTTCGAGATCGCCCTCGGCCTCGCCGGGGTCATGAGCCTGTGGCTGGGCGTGATGAAGATCGGCGAGAAAGGCGGCCTGATCCAGCTGTTCGGGCGGCTCGTCGCGCCCTTCTTCCGCCGCGTGTTCCCGGACATTCCGCCCGGCCATCCGGCCAGCGGCAGCATCGTTATGAACTTCAGCGCCAACCTGCTCGGCCTGGACAACGCTGCCACGCCGCTGGGCCTCAAGGCAATGCAGGAACTGCAGGAGATCAACCCGCGCAAGGACACCGCCAGCAACCCGATGATCATGTTCCTGGTGCTCAACACGGCGGGCATCACGCTGATCCCCACGTCGGTAATCGCGATCCGCCAGAGCATGGCCGTGCAGCAGGGGCTGACCGGTTTCAACGCGGCGGACATCTTCCTGCCGACGCTGATCAGCACCTTCATCTCCTTCTGCGCCGGCCTGGTCGCAGTGGCCGCCTGGCAGCGCATCAACCTGCTGTCCGCCCCGATGCTGGCCTTCTTCGCCGGCTTCGGCCTGCTGATGGGCGGCCTGTACGCATGGCTGGCACCGCTGCCACCGGCCGAGATGGCACAGATGATCGGCCTGCTCGGCAGCGGCATCATCGTCTCGCTGATCGTGCTGTTCGTCGGCGTCGCCGCGTGGCGCGGTGTGGACGTCTATGAGTCCTTCGTGGAAGGTGCCAAGGAAGGCTTCGGCGTCGCGGTGCAGATCATCCCCTACCTGATCGCCATGCTGGTGGCGATCTCGATCTTCCGCACCAGCGGCTGCATGGCCTACCTGATCGACGGCATCCGCCATGTTGTGGTGGCCCTCGGCATCAACGCCGACTTCGTACCGGCGCTACCGGTCGGCCTGATGAAGACCCTCAGCGGCAGCGGCGCCCGCGGCCTGATGGTGGACGTGATGACCACCTACGGCGTCGACTCCTTCCAGGGCCGCCTCGCCGCCATCATCCAGGGCTCGACCGAAACCACCTTCTACGTGCTGGCGGTATATTTCGGCAGCGTCAACATCACCCGCACCCGCTACGCCGTCGCCTGCGGCCTGATCGCCGACGCGGTCGGACTGGTGGGGGCGATCATCGTCGGCTACCTGTTCTATCACGGCGGGTGATCCGCACTGGCGGACTCCGGTGATGCAGCCACCGGCATCGCGTTCATCGCCAGACGGGGAGCGGAGACTGGGGGTGATCGCTGTCGTAGCCCTGCGCCTTGAGCTCCATGAGGGCCGTGTCATGGTCGACCAACACGGGATCCAGACCTTTCTGACCTTCACTGCCGAAGCGGACGAAAACCTGTTGATCCTTGCCGACGTAAAAGCCCAGCTTCTCGTCGCTCATCCCCACACGAACAATGTGTTTGCCGACAAACGTCTCGCCGCAGTAGTAACGGTCCGGTCTGATCTGCCCCGTCCATCTGCCATCGAGTACCCAGTCCTGCCACACCCCGGCGGTGATGCGGGGAATCGTTCGATAAAGACACAATTGCCCGCTCTGAGCAGCGTCACCCGTTGGCTGGTAATCCTTTGGATCGTCCGTTGTGGCGCAACTTGAAAGAATCATTGCAATCGCTGCGACGCTGAAAAGCCCGGTCTTGTTCATGGCTGATCTCGACGTATGGCATCACTACCATCGTAGATGCCTCAAGAATGATTTGCCACGCACCGCAAAACCATCCAGCATTTCCCTCCCATCAAGCCGAGGAAATGCGATGAGCGCCGCTTCGATCACTCTCTACGGAACCCCGCCGTCGGGCCATGCCCACCGGGTGGAGGTCTTCCTGTCCCTGCTGGGCCTGCCCTACACCTATGTGACGGCGACGGCCGACGTGCGCAAGACGCCGGAATTCCTGGCGCTGAATCCGCTGGGGCAGATCCCGGTGCTGGTGGATGGCGACGCGGTGATCTGCGACAGCACCGCGATCCTCATCTACCTGGCGGAGAAGTACGCGCCGGACAGCGCCTGGCTGCCGCGCGATCCGCTGACCCGCGCCGAGGTTCAGCGCTGGCTGTCGATCGCCTCCGCCGAGGTGCGCTTCGGCCCGGCCATCGCGCGGGCGATCAGCCAATGGAACCTGTCCGGCGATCTGTCCGCCGCCAAGGCCATCGCCGCGCGCCTGTTCGGTTTCATGGAAACCTATCTGGCAGATCGCAGCTTCCTCGCCGCGGACCACCCGACGCTGGCCGATCTGGCTTGCCACGCCTACATCGCCCACGCTCCGGAGGGCGGCATCAGCCTCGCTCCCTACCCGAACATCCAGGCCTGGCTGGCACGGGTGGCGGCGATCCCCGGCTTCAAGGACATGGACCCGCTGCCGATCCCTGGCTGACGCGCGCCGGGGATCCGCCGACAGGCCGCGATCCCCGGTTGCCCCGGCTGTCACACGAACTTAACATGACTGTCATGTGCCCCATCCTGACCAGCGAGGAGGCGTCCATGACGAGCGACATCGAACCCATCGCCCTGCATCTCTTCGGGGCCGTACTCGCCGGCGGCATCATCGGCATGGAACGCAGCTTCCACGCCCGGCCGGCGGGCTTCCGCACCCACACCCTGGTGTGCCTCGCCTCCAGCCTGCTGATGCTGGTGACCCTTTACCAGTGGAACTGGCTGCCCGGCGTGGCGATGGACACGATACGCACCGACCCGACCCGCATGGCCCAGGGGATCATGACCGGCATCGGTTTCCTCGGAGCCGGCGTGATCTTCAAGGAAGGGCTCAGCGTGCGGGGGCTGACCACCGCGGCATCGATCTGGATCACCGCGGCGATCGGCATCCTGATCGGCGTCGGCTTCTACCTGCCCGCCGTGCTGGCGACGGCGCTGACCCTCGGCGTGCTGTCGGCCTTCCGCTGGATCGAGGCGCGCCTGCCGTCCCATTCCTACGCCCATCACTACCTGCGCTTCAACCGCAACGACGTGATGCCGGAGAGCGAGGTGCGCAGCTTCCTGGAGCAGCACGGGTTCACCATTGCCAACATGAGCTACCGCGTCACCGACGACGGCGTGTCCTTCGAGTACAAGATGGTCATCCGGACCACCCGTGCCGAAAACACCGCCCGGCTGGTCGAGGCCCTGCGCGAGATGCCCCGGCTACGCACCTTCCGGGTGTCGCCGACCGGCGACTGAGCCCCTCAGGCCAGCCACGGATGGGACGCCAGCCAGCGTCCCAGTTCGTTGTCGTTGGCCATCTGCAGCTTGGCGAAGAGGTTGGCGCGGTGGGTTTCCACCGAGCGCGGACTGCACGGCGGTACCAGCAGGCGGGCGATTTCCTTGTTGGGCTGGCCGACGCCGACCAGGCGGGCGACCTCCCGCTCCCGCGGGGTCAGCTCGGCCCACAGGCGCAGCGCGGTGCTGCGGGCCCGCGCTTCGGCCATCGCGGCGGGCAGTTTCTGCAGCAGCTGCTGGGTGTCCGGCTTGACGACCCAGTCGTAGGCGCCGTTGCGCATCGCCTCCAGCGCGGTGGGAATGTCCCCGTGGCCGGACAGGAACAGCGTAACTAGCGGGCTGTGGCCGAGGCGCAGGCGTTCCAGCACTTCCAGGCCGCTGATACCACCCATGCGCAGGTCGAGGATCACGCAACCGGGCTGGCGCATGTCCACCGCCTCCAGGAAGGCCTCGCCGGAGTCGAAGGCCTGCACCGCCAGCCCCTGGGAGAACAGCAGCATCAGCAGCGAGCGGCGCAGGGCCTCGTCGTCGTCCACCACGTAGAGGGTCAGCGGCGTGTCTTTCATGGGCTTGTCGGCAGCGTGAAGGTGAAGGCGGCACCGCCGCCGGAACGGTTGGCCACCGCCAGGTGGCCGCCGTGGGCCTCGACGATGGTGCGGCAGATGTTGAGCCCCAGCCCCAGTCCGTCGGACTTGGTGCTGAAAAAGGCCGAGAAGACCTGCTCCAGCTGCTCGGCCGGGATACCGGGACCGGCGTCGGCCACCGTCACCTCGACGGCTGGCCCGGCCTGGCGGGCCGTCAACTCGATGCGGCGCCACGCCGGTGGCGTGTCGTGCATGGCCTGTACGGCGTTCTGGACCAGGTTGACCAGCACCTGCTCCAGCAGCACGCGGTCGCCACGTACCGGCGGCAGGCCGTCCGCCAGCACGCTGCGCACCGTCACGTGGCCGCGCTGCAGTTCGGGCTGCAGCAGCGCCAGCGAATGGGCGATCACGCCGTCGATGGCCAGCCCCTCGTAGCTCCCCCGCTGGGGGTTGATGAAAGCGCGCACGCGCTTGACGATCTCGCTGGCCCGCGTGGCCTGTTCGACGATCTCGTCGAGGGCCGTGACCAGCATGTCCTGCGGGCAGTGGCCGATCATCGCGCGGGCGGCGACGGCGAAGTTCGACAGCGCCATCAGCGGCTGGTTGAGCTCGTGGGCCAGCGTGGACGCCATCTCGCCGACGCTGGCGAGGCGCGCGCTGCGCTGCAGCTGGCGTTCCTGCTCGCGCTGGCGGGCCTCGGCGTGCTTCTGGGCGGTGATGTCCACCACCGAGCTCATCCAGCCCTGGTGCTCCCCCTCGGCGTCGATCAGCGGCGCGGTGTAGACCATGGTGATCACGTCGTGGCCGTCCCGGTGGCGGACGCGCGACTCGAAGCCGTGCGGCGCGGCGCGGCCCTGCAGCGCGTCGTCGCTCTCGCGCATGTGCTTGTCCAGGTCGTCCGGGTGCCAGTAAGGGTACGGCGGCATGCAGCCGAGCAGCTCCTCCTGGCTGTAGCCGACCATCTCGCACAGGGCCGGGTTCACGTAGATGATGCGGCCCTGCGGGTCGCGGGCGCGCATGCCGATCAGCAGCGAATCCTCCATCGCCTTGCGGAAAGCATGGGCCTCCTGCAGGTCGTGGGTGCGCTCCCGCACGCGGCGCTCCAGTTCGAGGCGGGCCTGGCGTTGCTCCGCGTAGCGCTTCTCGCGCAGGCGCCAGTACAGCACGCCGAGCAGCAGCAACGCAGCAGCCAGCGTGGCGATGGCCAGGGCCTCCTGGCGGGCCTGGCGGACTTCCACCAGATCGCTGGTGACGGTCAGCGTCCAGCCCAGCTCCGGCAGCGTCGTCTGCACCGCGAGATAGTCCCGGCGGCGGTTCTGCAGGCTGGCCTGCAGGGTGAAGCCGTCCCCGTCGCCATTGCGTTCGAGCTGCCACGGCAGGCGCTCATAGCGCTCCCGCGCGCCGTACTGGCCGTGCTGGCGCAGCCAGTCCAGGTCGGCACGTTGCAGTGGCCGGTCGCTGTGGTACAGCCATTCCGGCACCGAGCTCAGAAAGACGATGCCGCGGCTGTCCTGCAGCACCACCGGATCGACGCTGCGCGACCAGGTCTGCTCCAACCTCTCCAGCCCCAGCTTGACCACCGCCACGCCGACGATGGCCGCCCCGCTGCGCACCGGCTCGGCGATGAACAGGCCGGGCTGGCCGGTGGTCAGGCCGAGGCCGTAGAACAGCCCCCGCCGCCCCTGCAGCGCGTCCTCGAAATACGGCCTCTGGCGGTAGGACTGGCCGACGAAGCTCGTCGGCGTGCCCCAGTTGCTGGCCGCCAGCGTCTGCCCGCGGGCATCCACGACGAACAGCGCGGCGGCGCCGGTGCGCTGCTGCAGATCGGCCAGGTAGCGATTGACCCGGTCCGGCAACGCCGCGTCGGCCGGGTGCAGCAGCAGACCCAGCACGTCCGGATGGCGAGCGGCCACGTAGGGCAGGTAGTCGTGCTTCTCGACGATGCCGCGCAGGCCCAGCGCGTGCGCGGCGGCAGCCTGGCGCAGGGTGACGGCCTTGAGCTGGAACTCGCGGTGCTCCGCCCAGCGCCCCACCGCGACGATCAGCAGCAGCGCAGCCAGGGCGACGAGGCCCCAGCGCCAGTGGCGCAGGAAGGAAAAACGGGCGGGCGGCGTCATCGACGAAATGGCATTGAGGATGCGTCAACGATAGCGCGTCTGCCGCCCACAACGGGGCAGGCAGACGCGCTCTGCGTAGTTTTACGGAGGAGCCGGGGGTGAATGCTGCGGATGTGCCCGCCCCGCCGCCTGCGGATACTCGCTCCATAACGCGAACCTCCATCCGGGGGCAGACGCGGTTCCACAGGAGACAAGACATGAGCACTGGCACGGCACAACTGGCCCTGGAGCGCCCGCTGGCGGCGGCACCGGGCGAGCGCATCAGCGGGCAACGCCTGCGCGCGATCATCGTCGGCTCGGCGGGCAACCTGGTCGAGTGGTTCGACTTCTATTGCTACGCGGCCTTCGCCCTCTATTTCGCCAATTCCTTCTTCCCGGCCCAGGACCCCACCGCGCAGATGATGTCCACCGCCGGCATCTTCGCGCTGGGCTTCTTCGTGCGTCCGCTGGGCGGCGTGCTGTTCGGCCACATCGGCGACCGCCACGGCCGCAAGGTGGCGCTGATGCTGTCGGTGCTGCTGATGTGCTTCGGCTCCCTGCTGATCGCCTGTGCGCCCACCTACGCCACCGCCGGCATCCTGTCGCCGATCCTGCTGCTGCTCGCCCGCCTGCTGCAGGGCCTCAGCCTCGGCGGCGAATACGGCGCCAGCGCCACCTACCTGTCGGAGATGGCCGACTCGCGCCATCGCGGCTTCTACGCCAGCTTCCAGTACGTGACGCTGATCGGCGGCCAGCTGCTGGCCCTGCTGCTGCTGCTCGTACTGCAGAACTTCCTGCTCGATGCCGAGCAGCTGCGCGCCTGGGGCTGGCGCATCCCCTTCGTGGTCGGCGCCTGTCTGGCCCTGCTGGCCCTGCGCATGCGCCACGACCTGCCGGAAACCCAGTCCTTCGAGAACGCCCGCAAGAAGGCCTCGCCGATGGGCGGCCTCAAGCAGCTCGCCCAGCACCCCCGCGAAGTGCTGCTGGTGGTCGGCCTGACGATGGGCGGCACGCTGGCCTTCTACGTCTATACGACCTACATGCAGAAGTTCCTGCGCCTGTCGGTAGGCCTCACCGACGCACAGACCACCGCCGTGTCGGCCGCCTCGCTGATCTTCGCGATGTGCCTGCAACCGCTCTACGGCGCGCTGTCCGACCGCATCGGCCGGCGCCCGCTGCTGGTCGGCTTCGCGCTGCTCGGCACCTTGTTCACCGTGCCCCTGCTGACCGCCATCCGCCACGCCAGCGGCCCGTGGGAAGCCTTCGGCCTGATCGCCTGCGCCTGGCTGATCGTGTCCGGCTACACCTCCATCAACGCGCTGGTGAAGGCCGAGATGTTCCCGGCGTCGATCCGCGCCACCGGCGTCGGCGTGCCCTACGCCTTCGCGGTGTCGGTGTTCGGCGGCACCTCGGAATACCTCGCCCTGTGGTTCAAGCAGTCCGGCCTGGAGAGCGGCTTCTACTGGTACGCCACCGCGGTGATCGGGTGCACGCTGCTGGTCTGCTGGTTCATGCGCGATACCCGCGCCAGCTCGCAGATCGAGGCGGAAGCCCAGCTGCAGCCCGTCGAAGCCTGATCCCTGACGCGGATGCCCCGGCATCCGCATTTCCTCAGCCTCCCCGCCAGCCCCGGCGCGGAGGCTTTTTTGCGTCACGTTGCCACCAACGCCGGGAACCAACACGGCGCCCGGCTATCCCACTGCGGGAACCCCCGGTCCCCAGCTCCATATAGAGCGCGCACAATAAGCGTGCATACACCGGCTTCCTTCATAATGCCGCCCGATACTGGAGGATGAAGCCGCGCTGCGAGCCCCATCGCGACGCGGCCACTGCATCCGTCCCAACTGAATCTGTCCCAAGGAATCCGACTTTTGAGCGATCCCCTGCTGCGCCGCCTGGCCCTCTTCGACCGTGCCGACCAGCACGCCCTGCTGCGTCACTGCCGACATGGCGTGGAGCGGGAGAGCCTGCGTGCCGATCCCGCCGGCGACCTGGCGCTGACGCCCCATCCGCCGGCCCTCGGCTCGGCGCTGACCCACACCCAGATCACCACCGACTACTCCGAAGCGCTGCTGGAGTTCATCACCGACGCCCGCGAGGATGCCGCCGACACGCTGGACGAGCTGGACGCCATCCACCGCTTCGTGCAGGCCCACCTCGGCGAAGAGCGGCTGTGGCCCAACTCCATGCCGTGCCGGCTCCCGGACGAAGCCACCATCCCGATCGCCGACTACGGCAGCAGCCACGTCGGCCGCCTCAAGCACGTCTATCGCAAGGGCCTGGCGGTGCGCTACGGCAAGACGATGCAGTGCATCGCCGGCATCCACTACAACTTCTCGCTGCCCGAGGCCCTGTGGCCGCTGCTGCAGCAGGAGGAAGGCGACACGCGCTCCGCGCAGGACTGGCAATCGGCCTGTTACATCGCGCTGATCCGCAACTTCCGCCGCTACAGCTGGCTGCTGCCCTACCTGTTCGGCGCCTCGCCGGCGGTGGGCGCCAGCTTCTTCCGCGGCCAGCCGCACCGCCTCGACACGCTGGACGCCGAGACCCTGTACCTGCCGTGGGCGACCAGCCTGCGCATGAGCGACCTGGGCTACCAGAGCGAGGCCCAGGCCAGCCTGACGCCCTGCTACGACAGCCTGGACAGCTACCTGGACAGCCTGCGCCGCGCCGTGACCACGCCTTACGCCCCCTACGCTGCGGTCGGCACGCAGCGGGACGGCGAGTGGGTGCAGCTCAACACCAACGTGCTGCAGATCGAGAACGAGTACTACTCGACGATCCGCCCCAAGCGCGTGATCAACAGCGGCGAACGGCCGCTACAGGCGCTGGGCGCCCGTGGCGTGCAGTACGTGGAAGTGCGCTGCCTGGACCTCAACCCCTTCCTGCCGCTGGGCATCGACCTTACCGAGACGCGCTTCCTCGACGCCTTCCTGCTGTTCTGCGCGCTGGAGGACGGCCCTGGCCTGATCTCCGGCGAATGCGGAGAATGCACCGGCAACTTCGCGCGCAGCGTCAATGAAGGCCGCAAGCCGGGCCTGCAGCTGAAGCGCCACGGCAAGCCCATCGGCCTGCAGGCGTGGGGATTGGAGCTGCTGGAACGCATCGGCGCCTGTGCCGACCGCCTCGATGCCGCCTTCGGCCACGACCAGCACCGCCGTGCCCTGGACGCCCAGCGGGCCAAGCTGGAGGACGTGTCGCTGACCCCGTCCGCCCAGGTGCTGCAGAGCCTGCAGGACGACAAGATCAGCCTGTTCGCCTTCGGCCGCCGCCAGGCCGAGCGCCACGCCGAATGGTTCCGCCAGCACCCGCTGGATGCCGCCACGGAAGCCCGTTTCGAACAGGCCGCCCGCGACTCCCTGGCCGCCCAGGCCAGGCTGGAAGCGGAGCAGCAAGGCAGCTTCGAGGACTACATGGCGCACTACCTGGGCGCCATCCACGCCGAGCCCGCCGCTTAAAGCCCCTCAAGGAAACACCGGGCCGCCCCAGGCGACCTCGCCCTCGCGGGGGCGACTGGACGCAACCCGGCCTTGGGAGTGCTCAGATCGAGCCGCGGCCCCGGCCGCCAGCTCGACAAACCGGCTACAACGCGCCTACTCGCCGCGGCCGACCGACCACACCAGCGGCGCGCCCTGCAGATACTTGCGGAACACCGCGGTCACGTCGGCGGCGCTGAGGCGCGCAATCTGCGCGTCGTACTGGGCGATCCACGCGTAATCGTGGCCGTTCTCCAGGCCGGCGGACAGCACGCCGACAAAGCCCTTCTCGTTGCGCAGCCCGGTCTTGCGCTCCTCCAGCCAGGTGCGCTTGGCGCGTTCCACTTCCTGCTCGCTGAAGCCGTCCTTGAGCGCACGGGCCAGCTCGGCCTTCAGGCTGACCAGCGCGGCCTCCGCCTGCGGGCTGGCCGCCGAGGCCTGCAGCCGGAAGCTGCTGCGCGGGTCGAAGCTGCGCCCGGCAAGGCTGACCCCGGCCCCGTAGGCCAGGCCCTCCTTCTCCCGCAGACGCTGCCAGATGCGGCTGTCCGCATCGCCGCCGAGCACCTTGGCGGCAATGCGCAGGGCCGGGAAGTCCGGTGAGTCGTCGGTGATCGGCAGCAGGGCCTGGCCGACCACCGAGGCGTTCGGCTTGGCCGGCATGCTTACGACGATGGGCGCCGTATCGACCTCGGCCGGCGCAGCCTCCTCGCGGATGCGCTCATAAGGCACCGGCGATTTCGGCAGCTGGGCGAGCTTGTTCCACACGCCCTGCACGTCGGCCGGCGTGAAGTCGCCCACCGCCGCCAGGCGCAGCCGGCCGATGCCGTGCAGGTCGGCGACGCACTGGCAGGCCTGCTCGTAGGTGGCAGCCCGCACCGCAGCCAGCTGGCGCTCCAGCGACCAGGGCTGGTTGGGATGCTCGTCCGGGTAGTTGTCGAAGCGCAGCGCGGCCTGGCTGGATGCCACGGAGGCCGGGTCCTTCAGCGCGGCCTCCAGACGGGCGATGGACGCCGCCTTCATGCGCTCGAACTCGTTCTGCGGCAGGCTCGGCTTGGCCCACACGGCCAGCAGGATATCCAGCGCGGCGTCGGCGTTCTTGCGCGGCACTTCCAGCGTGATCTCGCCGAGGCTGAGGGACCACTGGGCCTGCAGGGCTTCGAGCCTGGCATCGAGCTGATCCCGGTCGAGACCCGCACCGCCGTAGGCCAGCAGGCTGCTGCCGAAGTTGCAGGCCACGCGGCGGCCGGTGAAGGCCTGGGTGTTGCCGTAGTCGTTGTTGAGGCTGATCCAGGCCAGCGCGCCCTGGGTCTTGCGGGGGATCAGCACGGCCTTGGCCGTCTCACTGGGGAGCGCCACCGCCACGCTGGCCTTGGCGAGTTCCGCCGCGCTGGCGGGGATCGGGTCGCTGGCCTGGGCGAGCACCGGCCAGTTGCCGTTGGCGACCAGTGCCTGCGCCGTCGGCGCGACAGTCCATGCCGGCACCTCCGGCTGGTCGCCGTGGCGCAACAGCACGTCGGCCCGGTTGGTGGGTACCACCCACTTGCGCAGCGCCGCGTTCACCTCGTCCAGCGTCACCTCGCGGGCCATGTCCCGCTGCCAGAAGAACAGCCGCCAGTCGCCGGCCACCTCGGCGCGGGACAGCAGGCTGGCCACGCTCTCGTGGTTGCTGGCCAGGCGTTCGTAGCCGTTCAGCTCGGCCTGGCGGGCGCGCTCCAGCTGCTCACTGGTGATGCCCTGGCGCGCCGCCGTCTCCAGGTGCTCGCGCAGCGCGCGGCCGAGGGCTTCCGCATCGGCATCCTTGCCGGCCGACGCGCTGCCGACCAGCAGGCTGTAGTCGGGCTGGATCTGGGTGCGGCACTGGGCCGACACCGCCAGCTTGCGCTCCAGCACCAGGTCCTTGCGCAGGCTGCCCCAGTCCTGCGCGCAGATGGCGCTGACGCCGAGGTCGAAGGCATACACGCTGCGGTCGCGCATGCCCGGCAGCTTCCAGCCGCTGGCGGCGATGGTGGTGCCGGCGGGCAGGAACAGCTCGCTGCGGTTGATCACGGCGCGCGGCTCCTCCCGCGTCCACGTGGTGGGCTTCGGCCCGGCCGGGTTGCGTGCCTCGGCGAACAGGCGGCTGGCCAGCGCCAGCACCCGCTGCGTGTCGAACCTGCCGCTGACGATCAGCGCCGCGTTGTCCGGCCGGTAATACTTGTCGTGGAAGGCCTGCAGCGCCTCGAAGGGCGCGTCCTCGATGTCGCTGCGCGCGCCGATGGTCGGCCGCCCGTAGCCATGCCAGAAATAGGACTGGCGCTGCAGCGCGCGCATCACCACGCTGCCCGGATCGGTATCGTTGCGCTCCAGCTCGTTGCGCACCACCGTCATCTCGCTGGCCAGGTGGGCCTTGGTGAAGCTGGCGCGGATGAAGCGGTCGGCCTCCAGGCGCAGCACCTCGTCCACCTTCTCCGGCTCGGCGGCGACCACCTCGAAATAGTTGGTGCGGTCGGTGGTCGTCGTGCCGTTCCACGTCGCACCGAGCGCGGTCAAGTCCCGCTTCAGGTCGGCACGCGGGCCGGCGCTCTTGAACAGCATGTGTTCCAGCAGGTGCGCCATGCCCGTCTCGCCATAGCCCTCCTGCTTGCTGCCGGTCTTCACCAGCAGTTCCACCCGCACGCTCGCCGCCGACGGAAACGGCGCCAGGACGATCTTGAAGCCATTGGCCAGCCGGTACGACGCAAACCCGCCCGCCTCGGCTTCCGGCGTCGGCACGGCCACCTCGGTTTTCCCCGCGGCCTCCGCGGCGGGCATCAGCATCTGTATGGCAAGAAAGACGGCCAGGGGCAGGCGACGGGGGATCAGGGACATGGTGGGGCTCGGTGGGCACGATGCAGGGGCGCTGATGATAACGCGCGGGGCTGGAGCGAACCTTGCGGGAAGGGAGCGGTGCTTATGCGAATTTCTGCGATCTTTAGAGCGAACGTGCCCTTCGAAGGCAAGCCCGCCATGGGATCCGGGAATAAATCCGGCCCTCGCCCGGTATTGCAAGACAGGAGATCCCGTTCGAGAAAGGAGCACCCCATGGGACGCGGCATTCCGAAATTCACTGCCGTCCTGCGCACCGCCCTTGCCGGGCTGGGCCTGCTGGGGCTGGGCGCGGCCCTGGCCGCCGGCGACGCGGAGCGCGGCCGGGCGCTGTACCAGGAGCGCTGCTCGGCCTGCCATTCGATCCGTTACAACGGCCAGGGGCCGGCCCACGCCGGCGTGGTGGGGCGCACCATCGGGCGGGCTCCGGGCTTCGACTACTCCCCGGCGCTGCGCAACGCCCAGGGCGTATGGACCGAAGAGAACCTGGACCGCTGGCTCACCGATCCGGAGCGCTTCCTGCCCGGCCAGCGGATGAATGTGAGCGTGGAGGACGCCCGCGACCGGAGCGACCTCATCGAATTCCTCAAAAGCCAGGGCAAGCGGGAATAAACCACGGCCCGACGCGGTATGCAGTGTATGGAGACGCCCTTCCCGGGCGTCCCGACCCACGGAGAGGACCACCATGAACACCATGGATCGCAGGCGGTTTCTGGAATTGTGCGGGCTCGGCGGCGGCGCGGTATTCGCGTCCGCGCTGGCCGGCTGTTCCGGCATGGGCGCCGCAAAGAACGCGGACGCCGCGGATTTCTATTTCGTCCAGCTATCGGACGTACACTGGGGCTTCCGCGGCCCCGAGAACCCCGATCCCACCGGCACGCTGCCGAAGGCCATCGCGGCGGTGAACGCCCTGCCCCGGCAACCGGACTTCATCGTCTTCACCGGCGACTTGACCCACACCACCGACGACCCCGAGGAACGGCGGCGGCGCATGGCCGAATTCAAGGACGTGGCGGCCGCACTGAAGGTGCCGACCGTGCATTTCATGCCCGGCGAGCACGACGCCTCCCTCGACCGGGGCGCCGCCTTCCAGGAATACTTCGGCGCCACCCACTACACCTTCGATCACAAGGGCATCCACTTCATCGTCCTCGACAACGTGTCGGACCCCGGCGCCCGTGTCGGCAGCGAGCAACTGGAGTGGCTGAAGGCAGACCTGGAGCGGCAGGACAAGGACGCCCCCATCGTGCTGTTCACCCACCGCCCCCTCTTCGACCTGGTGCCCAAGTGGGACTGGGCCACGCGCGACGGCGCCCAGGTGATCGCCACGCTGATGCCCTACCGCAACCTGACCGTGTTCTACGGCCACATCCACCAGGAACACCACCACCTGACCGGCCACATCGCCCACCACTCGGCCAAGTCCCTGATGTTCCCGCTGCCCGCCCCCGGCTCCCAGGAGAAGCGCACGCCGCTGCCGTGGAACCCGGCGGTACCCTACCAGGGCCTGGGCTTCCGCGAGGTGGACGCCGAGCCGCGCACGGCCCGCCTGGCGATCCAGGAATTCCCGGTGGTGGCGACATGAAGCGGCGCGACGTCCTGCGCTGCCTGGGAGGCGTGGCCGTGGCGCTGCCGCTGCTGGAACTGGGTGTTGGTCACGTGCGCGCCGCCGAGGGCGAAGGCCGGGTCATCGAGCTGGAGGCGCGGCGCTTCCGCTACACGCCCAACGAGATCCACGCCCGCGCTGGCGAAACCCTGACCCTGGCCATCCGCTCGGTGGATTTCGTGCACGGCTTCAGCATGCCCGAGCTGGGCCTGCGCAGCGATCTGCCGCCGGGCCGGGTGACGCGCATCCGCGTGGCCGATCTGCCTGCCGGGCGATGGACCTTTCTGTGTGACAATTTCTGCGGCGAAGGCCACGAGGAGATGAACGGCATGCTGATCGTGGAAGCCTGACTGGCCATGGCGCACACGCGGGATTTCGAAGCGCTGGTCCTGCCCCACCTGGACGCGGCCTACAACCTGGCGCGCTGGCTGGTGCGGGACGAGCACGTGGCCGACGACATGGTGCAGGACGCCTGCCTGCGGGCCTACCGCTACTTCGACGCCCTGCGCGGCGACGCCGCCAAGCCCTGGCTGCTGGGCATCGTGCGCAACAACTGCTACGCCTGGCTGGAAGAACAGCGCATGAGCGCCCGCTGGGTGGCCCACGGCGAGGACGACGAGTTGCTGGCCGCCGTGCCGGTACCGCCGGACAGCCGCGGCGCCACGCCCGAAACCGAGCTGTGGCACGCCTACCGCCGCCAGGCGGTGGACGCGGCGATCCGCGCACTGGAACCGCCCTACCGGGAAGTGATCGTGCTGCGGGAGCTGGAAGACCTCTCCTACGCGGAGATCGCCCAGGTCGCCGCCATTCCCATCGGCACGGTGATGTCCCGCCTGTCCCGCGCCCGCGCGGCCCTGCGCACGGCGCTGGCGGATTTGCTTGGAACGGAATGACATGAACGAAGAAGACGCCGACCGGGCCGTGGGCCGCCTGCTGCGGGAACACGCCACCCGCCACCGGGCCGGCGACGCGCTGCAATCCGCCGTGCGCACCGAGATCGCCCTGGAAGCGGCCGGCCAGCGGCGCCAGGCCGCGCCACCGGTCGCCCGCCGCTGGCACTGGCCGGCCTGGGGCCTTACCGCCGCCGGCTTCGCCTGCGGCGTGCTGGCCACCGCGATCACGCTGCACCTGCTGCCGCCGACGGACGGCAGCCGCGCACTGGAGCAGGAACTGGCCAGCAGCCACGTGCGCGCGCTGATGGTCGCCCACCTCACCGACGTCGCCTCCTCCGACCAGCACACCGTCAAGCCCTGGTTCCAGGGCAAGCTGGACTACTCGCCGCCGGTGAAGGACCTCGCCGGCGACGGCTACCCGCTGATCGGCGGCCGCCTCGACTACGTGGCCGGCCACCCGGTGGCGGCCCTGGTCTACCGCCGCCACGGCCACCTCATCAACCTTTTCATATGGCCCGCCGACGGCCAGGCCGCCCCGACCCTGCACAGCCACCAGGGCTACCAGCTCGCCCACTGGCGCAACGCCGGCATGCAGTTCTGGGCCGTGTCCGACCTCAACGGCGAGGAGCTCCAGACCCTGGCCCGGCTGATTCCCTAGGCGAACTTTGCGCTGACCCGCCAGCCGTTTCCGGACGGCACGGTCGAGAATTTCACCGGCAGAAAGCGCTCGATCACTTCGAAGTTGGTCTTCGCGTGGGGCGTCAGGGCCGTGCAGGTGTAGGAAGCCTCGCGGCGGCGCTTCCAGACGGCGAGGGCCAGGGGCAAAGCCCACTGATCGGTCAGGTGCGGGCCGCACGCGGCGTCGCTCAGCTGATGCGCCCGCACTTGCCGCATCAGGTTGTGCGCGACTTTTTCGGCGCTGACCCCCTTTTCGCCGAATTCGGTGAAAACCTCGGTGAGATTTTCATACGCCAGGGTCACCAGCAAGGCATTGCCAGGCCCTTCGTGCTGACGGGTGGGCGCCTCGCGCAGTTGATCGCCGCTCCAACCGAGAGCTTCCCCCAGGTGCTCGAGTTCGCGCCGGGCGACGGAGCGCGGTAGCGCTGGCGCAAAGCATTCGGCGTAGCCTTCCAGCCTGGCCCCGCGGTCATTCAAGTCAAAGGGCCGCAGCGTTTCCTCCGCGGGCCAGATGGTCACCTCGATCTCACCGCCACCAGCCGGATAGAAGCCCAAGCGACGCAGGTTCAGCTCGGCATTGGCGCCGAGCCTGCGCATCAGCGGCGCATAGCTGCGCGCCAGGAAGTGGAACGGCGGGGCCATCGGGTTGTGGGTCCCGCCGCCCAGCTTCAGGCGGCTCGGGGCCTCGGCCATCAGCAGGGCCGGCCAGACGGTCTGCAGCACCAGCGTGCAGCTGCCCGCCGTACCGACGTTGAAGTGGTAATCGCCCGCGCGCACCTGGCCCGGCGTGAAGCTCAGCGACTGGGCGTTCAGCTCGGCCCCATGGACGTCAGCGCTGCAGACCTCGGCCGCGGCGTTCACGCAGGTCAGGTGTTGCCGCATCAGGCCGGGCTTTGCGCGGCCGGCGCGAATCCGGGTCAGCGTGAAGGGCTGGCCCGTGCACATGGACAGGGCCAGCGCGGTGCGCAGGATTTGTCCGCCGCCTTCGCCGGCAGCGCCATCGATTTCGATCATACTCTTCCCTCGTCTCTTCTTGTTGTTCTAGGCCTGGGCATCGAAATGCAGTACCGCGTCATGCAGGTATCGGTCGAGCCCGCCCCTGCCCGCCTTCGGCCCCTTTCCCGGCGTATGCGCCATAGCCACGGCCAGTTCGCGCTCGATGAAGTCGTGGATGCCGACCCAGCGCGGGCTGGTCGCGGATTCTCCGGCGCGCATCTTGACCTCGAGCAGCGCGTTGATCTCGTCGAGCAGGCTGTGGTCCGTCAGCGTCCGGCTCGCCAGTTCCGCAAAACGCATCGGCGGAACCCCACGTCCCTCGCGTATCCAGCGCGCGGCCAGCAGCGGGCGCAGCACGTAGAGGTATTTCTTGTACCGGACACGCTCGCCGTACAGATGCTCCCGCAGGTTCTTCCGGGCCATGGACACATAGTGGTGATAGCCCCGTACCGGTGAAAAGCCCTCTTCGGCCAGCCTCTGCAGACGCTCCACCCAGGCTGTCTCCTGCCGGTAAACGATGGGCGAGCGCAGCCATTCGAGCAGGGTCGGATTGGACTCCCGCAGCAAGTGCAGCGCCTTGCGCAGATCCCAGCCGCTGATGTCCAGGTCACCGCTGATGGGCTGCTCGATGACGTCGCGGCCGGGCTCGACGGCCAGATACCAGGACAGCCGATTGACATACACGAAGCGCACGTCGTAGTCGCTGTCGGGCGATGCAAAGCCCCAGCCGCGGCTACCCGATTCGCAGGCGAACAGCACCTTCACCTGGTGCCGGCGCTCCAGCGCCGCAAGCTCTTCGAGCACGGTGGCCCGCATCTCGTCCGGGACCGGATGCGCGCTCAGAACAGTCTCTTCTTGCATGCTCTCCCCAATGCCTTCCTTTACGCGGGTGAGAGCACTGCGCCCTCACCCGATCAACCTTTCACGCACACCACCTGCTTCAAGGTGTGCACCACTTCGACCAGATCCTTCTGCGCCGCCATGACAGCGTCGATATCCTTGTAGGCCATCGGGATTTCGTCAATGACATTGACGTCCTTGCGGCACTCGACGCCGGCGGTCGCCCTGATCTGGTCCTCGACGGTGAACGTCTTCTTGGCCTTGGTACGGCTCATCACGCGGCCGGCACCGTGGCTGCAGCTCTCGAAGCTCTCCGGGTTTCCCAGGCCACGCACGATGTAGCTGCGCGCCCCCATGCTGCCCGGGATGATGCCCAGCTCGCCGCGCCTGGCACTCACCGCGCCCTTGCGGGTCACGAACACGTCCTGCCCGAAATGGCGCTCCTGTTGCACGTAGTTGTGGTGGCAATTCACCGCCTCCACGTGCGACTCGAAGGGCTTGTGGATGACCTTGCGCACGGTGGCGATCAGGTTGGCCATCATCACCTCACGGTTGCGCATCGCGAATTTCTGCGCCCACGACACGCCGCGCACGTAGTCATCGAAGTGCTGGGCGCCTTCCTCGAAATAGGCCAGATCCTTGTCGGGCAGGTTGCGCTGATGACGCTCGGCGTCCTTCTTGGCCAGTTCGATGAAGTGCGTACCGATGGCGTTACCCACGCCCCGCGAGCCCGAATGCAGCATGAACCAGACGAAACCCGCTTCGTCGAGGCAGACCTCGATGAAGTGGTTGCCCGTTCCCAGGGTTCCCAGGTGCTTGCGGTTGTTCGTGTTCTTCAGGCGCGGGTGCAGTTCGCACAGGGCGTCGAACTCGTCGGCCAACGTGGCCCAGGCCTGATCCACCAACGCCGGCGGGTTCTCCCAGCTACCGGGGTCGCGACCGCGATGCCTAGGGACGGAACCGTGCGGCACCGCCTGTTCGATGGCCGAGCGCAGCGGCCCCAGGTTGTCCGGCAGATCCTCGGCACGCAGCGTGGTCTTGGCGGCCATCATGCCGCAGCCGATATCCACCCCCACCGCCGCCGGGATGATGGCCTTGAGCGTCGGGATCACCGAACCGACGGTGGCACCGATGCCCAGGTGCACGTCCGGCATGGCCGCGATGTGCTTGAACACGATGGGCAGGCGCGCCGCGTTGGCCAACTGCTGCCGTGCTTCGTCCTCAATCGGGACGCCCTTGGTCCACAGCTTGACCGGCACGCCGCCGGCGACTTCTTCCAGGTTGTAGTTCTGGTCTGACATGTTCTTCTTCTCCATGAAGGGAGCGGTGACAAGGCTTGAAAGAAACAGGCGATGCCATGTTGCGACAAGGATTGGTGAAACATCGTGCTCTACCACTGAGCTACGGCCCCCCTGATCTGGAGCCGGCGGGATTCGAACCCGCGACACCGAGCGTTACATGCTGTAGTTCCACCTGCATTCGCAACAAGGCATCTCAAAAGCGCGCGACAAGAGTCGGCAAGACAATGCCAGGCCGGTCTCCCGGCTGGGGATTCGAACCCCGCGGCTCCCGATGTAGTCCTGCCAGCATTCGCGCATGACCCGCCAGCCCCCGTGACGACAAACAGTTGGTGAGACTCCGTTTTGGATGTAGAGCCGCACCGCATTCGTCCGGGACGCTTGTTACTCGTTTGATCGTGGCCCTACTGCGCGGCCAACGACACGTTCTCGATCTCGCCGACCCAATGCCCGGCGTCCATCTTGCCGGCGGCGAAGTTCGCCAGCATGGCGAACACCGCATCCGAGAAGCCACCGACATTCAGGATGTCGTGACGCTCGGCCGCCTGCGTGGTCGCCGTCGGCTGGATGTCGATGCACACCAGGCGCGCCTCCGGGTTGCGGCGCTTCAGCACTTCCCACTCGCGCAGGGTCTGCGTCGCGCCGCGCCGGCGGGCATCGACCCAGGACTCGTTGTCCGAGACCAGGATCACCAGATCCACCGACGCACGCTCTCGGTTCAGCAGCGCCAACGGCGCACTGCAGCTGGTCCCACCGCCCCCGATCCTGGCCAGGGCCTGCGCATTGGTCATGACCGAATCCCGTGCATTCAGCGACAGCTTCACCACATCCTGCTCGAACGGCAACACCCGGGCCGACGGATTCTTGCGGAGCACTGCCGCCGCCACCAGCGCGGCCACATCGATGCAGCGGACGCAGGAGCTTGCCGAACCGCGCTGGCCGGTCACGGCCGAACTCATCGAACCCGACACGTCCGGGCACACCACCACCCGCCCCTGCAGGCTGGGCACGTTGGCCAGCGAAAGCTCCATCGCGTCCTGCAGTGCATCGCGGACCACGGCGGGCACGGCCTCGCCGGTGGCCTTGAAGGCCGCCAGCAACTGGTACGGCATCACCCGCGCCCTTGCCACCGCCTGTGCGTCGCTCAACCTGGCGGCGACCACCTCGGCCATGCCGGGAAGGTCGAACACACCGTGCCGGGCAAAGGTGTTCAGGTTCTGACGCACCATCTGCCACGGGCCCGAGCGGGCGATCTGCGCCCATTGAGCCGGGTTCAGCGCCAGAGCCGTCAGCATCTGGAACGGAACGTCGGGTACCTCAGTGGCGACACCCTGCACGCTTTCGCGCTTGAAGCGCTCGAAGGCCTGGGTGATGGGCGGCAGCGCCGCTTCATCGACCGGCTTGCCGATCAACCATGCGAACCAGGCCGCCCGCCAGGCCTCGGCCGGCTTGGGGTGAACCATCCTGACCACGTCGGCCAGCGAAGGCGTATTACCCACGGCAGCGTTCAACAACTGCTTCTCGGTGGCCGTCAGCAGCCAGTGCTGCACCAGCTTCTTCGGGCGGGTTCCCAGCGACTTGCGCCCCACGGCCCCGCTGCGCAGGATCTGCACGAAGTTGCGCAGCATCTTGCCGTTGTCCACCACGCGGGAGAACACCTGGCTCAGCAGTGCGACGTCGCGCACGGCCAGGCTGGCCGCCAGCAGGGCCGGCATGTCCTTCATGTGGCCGGACTCGCGGGCGTAGATCGCAGTTCTCGCGACGAAGGACGCATCCACTTCCCGGACCAGCGCCATCACCCGGTCGAGCTGGTCTTCCCCGTTGGCATAGAAGGTCGGGCTCAGGCATCCGGTGGCCGCGAGCTGTGCCAGTTGATGCCGGGCACTGAAGGCGTAGGCCGGTGCCTGCTCGGCGTTGCACGCCGTCGCAGAGGGCGGCAAGGCTCCCTTGAATGTCTGGAAAAGCTGCGTGTTGACCATGGCGTTCCCCTCTATGCATTCAACCCGTTGTTCATGCTCCCTTCTTTGCAATGGGTGTGCCAGCACTTCTGAATTCTGGACAAATAAATTACAAGACACTGATCTACAAGCGAATAAATCCAACAAAACAAAAGACCACATGGCTTTCGAAATTCTAAATGGCTATACATGCGCTAGAATTTTGACTAGCTATTTATACGAACAGATATGGCCAAGAAGAACGTCGTGATCGGATTCATGGGCACCCAGCTGGACTCGGGCCTGGGGGCCGGTCGGTGGGAGAAGTGGCGCCCGACGATCTCCCTCGTTCAGCACGAGGACACGCTGATCGACCGGATGGAGTTGTTCTACGCGACGAAGTACGAGGCGCTGGCCCAGACCCTGGTGCGCGACATTGCCAACGCATCGCCCGACACCGTCGTGAACCTGGTGCGCATGGACCTTGCCGACCCCTGGGACTTCGGCGAGATGTATGCGGCCCTCTACGACTGGGCGCGGAGCTACCGCTTCGACCCTGCCCACGAGCAATATTGGGCGCACATCACCACCGGCACGCACGTGGCACAGATCTGCATGTTCCTGATGGTGGAGTCGCGCTTCATTCCCGGCGTACTGCTGCAGACCGCACCGCCCAGGAAGCAGGGGCCCGGAAATCCGGGCAGCTACACGCTGATCGACCTGGATCTCTCCCGCTACGACGTGCTGGCCCAACGCTTCAGCCAGGCGCATACGGAAGCCCTGGCGTTTCTGAAGAGCGGCATCCCCACCCGCAACAAGCGCTTCAATGCGCTCATCGAAGAGATCGAGCGCGTCGCGGTGCGCTCCCGGGCGCCCATCCTGCTGACCGGTCCCACCGGAGCCGGCAAGTCGCACCTCGCGCGGCGCATGTTCGAGCTCAAGAAGTCACGGCACCAGGTACAGGGGGATTTCGTCGAGGTGAACTGCGCCACGCTGCGCGGCGATGGCGCGGCGTCGACGCTGTTCGGCCACAAGAAGGGCGCGTTCACCGGCGCGACCGCCGACCGCGCCGGCCTGCTGCGCACGGCCCACCAGGGCGTGCTGTTTCTCGACGAAATCGGCGAACTGGGGCTGGACGAACAGGCCATGCTGCTCAAAGCCGTGGAGGAGAAGCGCTTCCTGCCGGTGGGCAGCGATCGCGAGGTCAGCAGCGACTTCCAGCTGATCACGGGCACCAACCGGGACCTGCGCATCGACGTGGCCCAGGGCCGCTTCCGCGAAGACCTGTTCGCACGCATCAACCTGTGGACCTACACGCTACCGGGCCTGGCCCAGCGCCCCGAGGACATCGAACCCAATATCGACCACCTGCTCACGCAAGCGGCCAGCGACGCCGGCCGCGCCGTTCGATTCAACACCGAAGCCAAGGCACGCTACCTCCGCTTCGCCCGATCAGCCGAAGCCCCCTGGCGCGGCAACTTCCGCGACCTCTCGGCCAGCGTGACGCGCATGGCGACACTGGCCGACGGGGGCCGGATTTCAACCGGATTGGTCGATGCCGAAATCCAGCGTCTCCAGTGGCAATGGCAATCGGCAGAAGCACGGCAGGTGCGCGATGGGGACCTCGATGCACGGCTGCCGGCAGAGGTCGCCAGCAGACTGGACCTCTTCGACCGCCTGCAACTCGAAGCCGTCATCCGGATCTGCCAGGAGTCGCAAACGCTTTCCGACGCCGGCCGCCGGCTCTTCGACCAATCACGCAACCAGCGCGCCGTGGTCAACGACGCCGACCGCCTGCGCAAGTACCTGCTCAAGTTCGGACTGACGTGGGATGTGGTAAGCCGGCAATAGGGGCTTTGGCGCAGGGTCAGGCCTGAGCCCAGGCACACGCGCATGCCCCCAACTATTTTTTCCTCACCCCACAATATCCGCGCCTGCCGTTCGTCTACCCAGGCATGGACGCATCGTTTTCACTTCCTCTGCCCCACGAAGAGAGCCGCCCGATGGCCGAGCAGGACCGACGCCTGACCGAGACCATCGCCCGCGAAAGCGGGCGGCTGGGCAGCTTCATCCGTCAGCGGGTGCCGGACTCGGGCGAGGCGGAGGACATCCTGCAGGATGTCTTCTTCGAGCTGGTCCAGGCCTGGCGCCTGCCGCAGCCGATCGAGCAGGTCGGCGCATGGCTGTTCCGGGTGGCGCGCAACCGCATCGTGGACCGCTTCCGCAAACGGCACGAAGACCCCCTGCCGCTTGCCGCGACCGAGGATGACGACGACGACGCCCATTGGCTCGACAACGCCCTGCCGGCCAGCGACGGCGGCCCGGAGGCGGCGCATCTGCGACGGCTGTGGCTGGAGGCCATCGCGGCGGCCCTCGACGAGTTGCCCCCAGGGCCGCGCGACGCCTTCATCGGCCACGAGATCGACGGGCGCAGCTTCAAGGACATGGCGGCCGACAGCGGCGTCCCCCTGAACACCTTGCTCGGCTGGAAGCGCCAGGCGGTGCTGCACCTGCGCGAGCGCCTCCAGCCCCTTTACGACGAACAGACCTGAAGGAAATCACCAAGATGAAATGCTCTACTGAACAATCCGGCTGCGTGTCCCGCTGCATCAAGATCGGCCTGCTGGCGGTGGCCGGTATCGGCGCCCTCACCTGGATCGTCATGGAACTGTGGAACTGCCTGCTGCCCGACCTGTTTACCGGCGTCTCGCGCATCGGCTACTGGCAGGCGCTGGGCGTGCTGGTGCTCAGCCGGATCCTCTTCGGCGGCCTGCGCGGCGGCTGCCACGGCCACTGGCGCGGGCACCGGGCCCAGTGGGAAAGCCTGACGCCGGAAGAACGCCAGCAGCTCAAGGGACGCTTCCACAGCCGCTGGGGCCGCTGCGGCTCGCCCACCAAGGCCGAGGCGCCTGAGAACACCGGCGACAACGCCGACAAAGCCTGAAACGAGACAAGAAAGAAACGCAAGCCATGCCCCAGACCCGAACCGAGATACGGCCGGCTAGCGGCCGGACACTGCTACCCAGCCACCTGCGCCGCGCCCTGTGGCGCATGCTGCCCCTCATCGGCGCCCTGCACGCCTACATCGGCTGGCGCCTGCTGCCGCCCCTGGACCTGGGCCCGACCGGTCTGGCGCTGGCCATCGGCGGGCTGGTGCTGTCCGCCGGCCTCGTGCCGCTCGGCCTGCTGGGGCGCTTCGTCGTAGCCAACCAAGCGTTGGCCGACCGGCTGTCCTGGCTCGGCAGTCTGGCGATGGGCCTGTTTTCCTCGCTGCTGGTGCTGACGGTGCTGCGCGATGCCGGCCTGCTGGTCGCCGATGCGCCGTCGCTGGCCGAGCCGACGGCGCTGGCCGTCGTCGGGCTGGCCAGCCTGTTCAGCGTGGTCGGCTTCGTCAATGCCCGGCGCGTGGCCGGCGTGGTCCGCATCGACATTCCGCTGGCCGATCTGCCGCCGGAGCTGGCCGGCTTCACCATCGTCCAGCTCAGCGACATCCACGTCGGGCCGACGATAAAGCGCGACTACGTGCAGGCCATCGTGAACCGCGTCAATGAACTGGATGCCGACCTCGTCGCGATCACCGGCGACGTCGTCGACGGCAGCGTCGACCAACTGCGCGCCGACACCGCGCCGCTGGGTGGCCTGCTGAGCCGGCATGGCAGCTATTTCGTGACCGGCAACCACGAATACTATTCCGGCGCCACGGCCTGGATGCGCGAGTTCGAGCGCATCGGCCTGCGCGGGCTGCACAACCGCCACGTGGTCATCAACCACCGTGGCGCCCGCTTCGTGCTGGCCGGCGTGACCGATTATTCCGCCGGCGCCTTCGACGCCGCCCAGGCCAGCGACCCACAGGCGGCGCTGGCCGGCAGTCCGCCCGATCTGCCGCGCGTCCTCCTCGCCCACCAGCCCCGTTCGGCTGCCGCCGCCGACGCCGCCGGCTTCGACCTGCAGCTCTCCGGCCACACCCACGGCGGCCAGTTCTGGCCGTGGAATTTCTTCGTGCCCCTGCAACAGCCCTTCACCGCCGGCCTGCACCGGCACGGCGGACTACAGGTCTACACCAGCCGCGGCACCGGCTACTGGGGCCCGCCGAAACGCTTTGGCGCCCCGTCGGAAATCACCGTGCTACGCCTCATCGCGGCTTGACCCGGCGATATGAAGGCGCGCGCGGTGGTCGACGCTATTTTCCGTTCTTGATCCGCGCGTACTCGGCCACGCTGATGTTCACCAGCAGGCGCGCATTGGCGTAATAAATCCCGTCGCTTTCACTGCCTCTCAACAGGTACTTCAGCTTGCACAGCCAACTGCTCCACGAATAAAACAGCCAATGCGTGGCGAACGTGAAAAAGCGGTATTGCGGATAATGCTGGAACAGGAACTTCAGGCGTGAGCGGGTGAAATGATCGTCGCTACGCACCACCTCCGCCCGCCCCCGCGAGCTTTCCCCGCATAAATGCAGGGCGCGCGCGGACGGCAGATAGACACTCCGGAACCCGGCACGACGCATCCGGAAAAACAGATCATCCTCCTCGGAATACAGGAAGCGGTCCTCGGGCAACAGGCCAACCCGGGCAAAAACCTCGCGCCGGACCAGCAGGCAGGCGGCAGACATGAGCGGCACATCCCGCGGCGCCTCACCTGCGATCAAGACATCCCGGTTGCCGTAAAAGAGCTTTCTGAAGAAGCGGTCAAACGGCGGAAAATGGAACGCCAGCAAGCAACCCAGTTGTGACCAGGGCGACGTGATCTGCGTTACCGAATGCTGGAACTCCCCGGAGGCCAGCACCAAGCGGGGCCCCACCGCGCCGACCCCCGGATCGCCCTGCATGACGGCGAGCAACCCAGTCAGACAGCCCGCCTCCAGAAACGCATCGGAGTTCAGCAAGAGTACAAACGGAGCCGAAGAACGCCGGATCGCCATGTTATTGGCCACCGAAAAACCGGCATTGCGATCATTTTCGATCACCGTAATGCCAGGGAAACGCGATTGCAGGGCCTCCACCGTGCCATCCTGCGAATCGTTATCCACAACGTAGACGTGCGCTGCGATCCCTTCGGCATCAATCTTTCCCAGGACATCGCCGACACATCGACACGTCAGCTCGGGGGTCTTCCACGTCACGATGACGATATCAACCACGGCGTTGCCACTCATCTCCCACCTCCAGCACCCGGAATACATTTACATATCAGGCGACGATACCCGGTACGCCGCCGGGCTTCAACCAGCCATCCTGACCCGCCGCGCCGGAATACCCCCGGGGAACGCGCCTGGTTGCGGCTTGACCGGGCAGCTCCGTCCGCCTCAGCTTTCCTTGCCCGCGTTCATCTGCCGGACCAGCCGCCAGGCCATTCCGCCTATGATGGCGACGCCGAGCAGCAGCACGCCCCACAGGATGTAAGTGCGCTGCCGTGCCGCTGCGGCGGCCTGGCTGGCGGCGCTGGCCTCGGCGGCATCGCTGCGGCCGACCTTCAGCTCGCCGACCTGCGCCTGCTCCAGCCGCTGGAGTTCGGCCGGAGTGAATCCCGGTGCCACCTGGTCCAGTGCCTGGTTGGCCGGGATCGCATCGCTGCGGCCGAAGCTGAGGGAATAAGGCGGCGTGCCGCCGGCCAGGAAGATCAGCGTCGCGGCCTGCCACGACAGTCCGAGCTCGGGTTGCGCGGTGGAGGCGGCGTTCAAGGGCCGGAGCACCCACTCCTGCTGATGGCCGAGGCCGATGCCCACGGCGCCCGAGCGGCGGGTCTGGCCGTCCTGGGTGATCTGGTAGAAGGTGGCCTGGGTCCTCGGCTGAAAGACCCACTCGGTGGTCTTGCCGGCCTGGCGGCTGGGGCGCTCGACGTAGGCGCCCAAGGCCACCGGATAGACGATGTTCGCCTCCCGCAGCCCAAGGCTGAACTGCTCCACGGGTAAGGCGATTCCCGCAGGGTAAACCAGATCGCCGGCCTGCTTGCCGGCCACGGGCTTGATCCACAGGGTTTCGCGGCGCGGCTCGCTGCTTCGCGGCTTGAGCGTTTCCGCTTCGATGGCCGGGAACACGATCGGCTCGCCCCGCTGCCAGCTCAGGCGCGCGTAGCGGAAGGACTGCGGACTCAATTCGAGGCGGTCGCTGGCCAGGGTCTGGGCGCTGTCATTGCGCAGCCAGCTCAGTTCGGCAACGCCGGCGGTATGCCATTGCTTGAGGTCGTTGCTGGTCTCCAGCCAGACCTCGGCGCTGTAGCTGCTTCGCTCCTTCGGCGCGCTGAAACGCAAGGCTTCGATATGCAGCGGATCGTTCCCGTCGCCTTTGGCCGCCGGACCGAAATCCAGGATCAGGTGGCTGATCGCGGCCCGGTCACGGCCCGGCACGCGGCCGGTCCGCGCCTGTACCGACTGCACACTGCCATCGGGGCGGGTCTGGATGTCGATGTCGATAGGCGCGCTGCCGGCTGCCGTGGGCACGCCACCGCGCACCGGAAAGATGCTCGCCGCCAAGATGCCGCGCCGGGCCTGCTGTTCCGCCGGCGGGCGATACAAGGCATGCGGCTGGACCACGCCCCGCGCATCGAAGACCCGCAAGTCATCGAGTTCGGCCGTTCGCGCCTTGAGATAAACCGTCTGCGGCAGGCGCAGGCCGACCACGCCCTGCTTGCCGTTGACCTGCAAAGGCAGCGCGTAGGCGTAGTCCGCGGGGGTGTCCGACTTCAATTCAGTGGAAGCCGCCGCCACGGCCGGGACGGCAAGGCTGGCCGCCAGCAGAAAAGCGGGGAAGACAAGGACTCGCGGTGGGAACATGGCTGTCATGGCGCGACGGACGGTTTCTTTTCGGTGGGTTCGGTGGCTTGGGTGGGAAATGGGGCCAGATAGCCGATGGTCAGCATCAGGATGCCCACGCCGAGGAAGGACACGATACGCTCGATGCCACCGACGTTGGAGAGGTCCACAAAGAACAGCTTGCCGATGACCAGCACCAGCAGCCCGGCCCCCGCCATCCAGGGCGTGCGCAGCTGGCGCCGGGCGGCGAAACGCATCAGCACCAGCGCCGTGGCGCTCCATACCAGCGACAGCATGGCCTGCACGAATTGCGAGCGGAACAGCGGCTCCATCTGGTACGGGATGTCCAGGAAGTACGCGGCGCTACGCAACAGCATCAGGTTGAACCACAGGTAGGCGGCGCAGGCCGCGCCTTGCGGCAGCCACGCCGGCAGCCTGCGTTCGCCGCCCGCGCTCAGCCGCCAGGTGGCCACGGCGAGCAGCGCGGCGTAGCCGGTGGTGAGATCGAGGGGGTTGAGCAGCGGCAGATAGGGCAAGGGCGCCATCAGGCCGTTCTGGGTGAAGTTCCAGATCACGGCCACCCCGACGGACCACAGCGTACCCAAGGGGATCAGCACGTCCCGGTACCAGCCGGCAATCGGCGCGGTCGGCCAGCGCTCGCTGCGGGCGCGGGGGATCAGCAGCGCCACGTAGGCCATCATTGCCCAGGCCGGCAGGTAGCGCGCCCAGCTGCCGGCGGTGAACCAGCCGCCCGCAGCCAGCAGTTCGGCCTGTTCCGGCGAATCGGCCTGCAGGCCCAGGATGACCAGGTGGTGCCCGAGCGGCCACAGGATGAGCCAGGGCCCGACCGTGCGCAGGGTGTGCAGCACCCGCAACAAACGGGGCTGCCGTTCCGGCAGCAGCCAGCCGGTGCGATCCGCGTCCCGCAGCAGCCATTCGCTGGTGGCCCACAGCGCGCCAAAGGCCAGCCACACCGGCCAGGCTGGGATGACGAGATAAGCGTCGAGCTGCTGGAGAATCCGCAACGTGGCGTGGAGCAGGCCCGGCCACACGGCCGCCGCGAACCAGCGCAATTCGCCCCATTGCCAGTGCCCGGCCAGACGGACGAAGAGCGGTGCGGTAAGCGCCAGGAAGAGGCAATAGAGGGGATGGACGGGCGGCCAGACGGCTTCGCTGAACAGGTTACGGCTGTCGAGAATATGCGCCCCCCAGCCGTTGAGGCTGCCCAGCACATAGGCAAACCACCAGAAGCCGGCCCAGCCGAGCAGGATGCGGGAATGCTGGCGATAGCGGCCTTCCGGCTGGTGTTGAAAGCTCAGGCTGCTGAAACCCGCGCCCAGCGCAAGAAGAAGGCCACCGAGGAAGCCGGTGTCGAGAAGGTTGTCGCTGACAACGTCCCCTGACGCGCTGATGCCGAAGTCCAGCACCTGGAGGAAGACCAGGCCAGCCAGCACCTGCAGCAACAGGGCGAAATGGCGTGCAACGCTCCATTCCAGCCGGCCGGCGATCAAGCCCAGGATGGCGGCAACCACCATCGCGCTCAAAACGTACAAGGTGTGGGCCTGCGCGCTGCCGTGCAGGTAGATTTCCAGCCAGGCGCCGGCCAGCAGCCAGAGTGCTGCAAAAAAGAGGAAGACGGTGGCCAGCGTGGCGGCAAACGGAACGGACGCCCCTTCGGCGGCGTCGGCGCGGCTTCCCTTGCGGAAATTCATCGCCATGACAAAGCCGGTACCGGCCAGCAGCAGGAAGCCGAGCCACAGATTGGAGTGGACGGCGACTTCCGGCTGCAAGCCGCTGATCGATACCACGTAGGACACCCACGCCCCGACCTGCACCAGCACGCCGAACACCCAGGCCAGCGTCTGCTTCTGGCGCAGGCCGACCCAGACGATGCCGGCCCCTTCCAGCGCCCAGGCGGCCGAGGTCCAGCGGCCATCGAGGGCAAACGGAATGGCCAGGGTGCCGAACACGATGCCGAGGGCGAGGAAGGACTCGACCAGCAGCTTCAGCGTGTCGCCGCGGCGCCGCCACAGGGCCGCCGTCAGGCCGGTGTAGAACAGCCCCAGCGCCAGCGCCGAGAAGGCCAGGCCGAAGGGCGTGTCGCGGACGATGCCGTATTGCAGGCCGAAGGCCAGCAAGGGCGTGCCGAAGACCAGCGTGCCATCCACATAGTGCTTGAGGCGCGGCGCCTGGCGGCGGGCGTAGAGGATGGCGATGGCGACGTAGAAGACGAAGAACAGGATCAGGAAGCCCTGCACCGACAGATAGTTTTCCGGCGTGTAGCGCAGCACGCCCCAGGCCGTTCCGATCACGAAGGTGAAGGCGAAGCCGAGCAGGTTGAGCAGGCGCCACGAGCGCTCGAGCGCGATGGCCAGAATTCCGGCGTTGAGCAGCGCGTAGTACGAGAACAGGCCGATATGGCTGCCCTGCCCGGTGGACGTCAGGATCGGCGCCGCAAAGCCGCCGACGATGCCGAACACCGCCAGCCAGACGGCATCCTGCAGGACGGCCAGGAGGCAGGTGAACAAGGTCAGCACGAACAGCAGCGCGAAGGCCAGGCCGCCCGGAATCAGGTCGTACAGGCGGAAGGCGCCGAAGGTCACCAGCATCAGGATGCCGAGGGCCGTGCCCTGCACCGGCAGGCTGATCGACGCGCGGGTTTCCCGGATGCGCCAGCCCCACAGCAGCAAGACAATGTCGGCGACCACGATGCCGGCCAGACGCAGCTCGATCGGCACCGAAACCCGCGCCGCGGCGTACTTGAGCAGGAAACTGATACCGAAGAAGAGAATCAGCAGGCCGGCCTTGGCAACCAGGTTGCCGCCGAACAGCCAGGCCTTGGCGGCCAGCAGCCAGGCCGGTGGCGGAGCCGGTTCGTAGGGTTCCGGCGGCGCGGCGGGGCGGACGGGATCGGGCTTGGCCGGCGCCTCCACGGGGCCAGGAATCATTGCCGGCTCCGGATCGTGCGCGGTCGCCGCTCCCACCAGCGGTGCCGGCTCCGGGCCCGGCAGCGTGCGCACGAACACCGGCCCGTAGTCGATCTCGACAGGGACGGCGGCAGCGGCGTCGCCGGGCGGCGGAGCAACGGACGCTTCGGCGGGCCAGGCGACGGGCACCTCGGACGGCTCAGCCGCGTGGGCTGCACTGGCTTGACGATAAAGCTGCTGGATCCGCTCCTCCTGCATCAGGACCTTTTGCTCCAGGTCCCCCAGCCGGCGGCGGGCGCCGATCACCAGGAACAGCAGCACGATGGGCGCAATGACAAAGGCAAACGCCAGCAGGACGAGCAGGGATTCCATACGGATCTTCCGTGCAAGAAAGTGGGCGGAATTATCACATGAGAGTAATTTCCGCCGTGTGCCGCGCGTCCTTCTCGCCGGCAGCCTTTAATCAGGTGCAGCACAATGCCTTTGGCAAGAGGTGACCAGAATCATGAAGACCCAGTACTACACCGCCTCAAGCCTCGATGGCTTCATCGCCACCGAGGATGACTCACTGGAATGGCTGTTTCCGCTAGGCGACCTGAACGCGTCCAGCTATCCCGCCTTCATTGCCGAAGTCGGCGCGCTGGCCATGGGCTCCTCCACCTATGAATGGATGCTCCGCAACGCCGACCAGGTGGCCGCCGAAACCGGCTCCCCCTGGCCCTACACCCAGCCCGTCTGGGTATTCACCACCCGCCAGCTCCCCAGCGTGGAAGGTTCGGACATCCGCTTCGTCAAAGGCGACGTGCGCGAGGTGCACGAGCAAATGCGCACCGCCGCCGGGCCCAAGAACATCTGGATCGTCGGCGGTGGAGACCTGGCCGGCCAGTTCCATGACGCCGGCCTGGTGGATGAGATCATCATCCAGATCGGCTCCGTGACCCTCGGCAAGGGAAAACAGGTCTTCCCACGCCGCGTGCTGAGCCCCAGGCTGCAACTGGTTTCGGTTCGCCAGATGGGGGCGGGGATGGTTGAACTGAGGTATGAGGTCGGAAAGTAGCCGAACGCTCATCCTGGTAGAGCTTCCCAGCCCTTTATGGAGCAAGTGCGCCCTTACGACGCCAACCAGCACGACGTACGCAACGGCAGGGAACACCTGCCCCCCTGGCCAGGCCGATCCCCTAAGCGCGCCCCCGCGCCCGCAAGGCTTTGAACAACTCCTGGACCTCCTCCGCGATCATCGCGCAGGCCCACAGGTAATTGTCCTGATAGGTGGGACTGAGACGCCGGAAGGCATCGCCCGAACTGCCGAAAGTCACGGCAAGCAAGGCCTGGAGCTGGGCCTGACGGGCGGAAAGCTGGTCGGTGAGGGCCAAAGTACCAACCTCGTCGTTGAGCAGGTAGAGCGGATCGGCCGTTGCGGGAAACTCCATCGGAGTGCTCATGCGACGCCCCTTCCGATGACGGCCGGATGACATGTCGGCATGGCGACGACGTTGCGCGGGCAGCATTGATAAGACGGGGCTCGGGCGACCGGGCCCGTTGCGCGGTGGTGCATGGTGTTGGCTCCTATGTCTGCGGTCTGAATTTCCACCACCCACTTCTCACGGTGGGTGGCGGAACCGTGCGGGGGTGAGAAACCGGGACATAGGAACCGGCCAGCCTTGCGGCTGCCCCGCACGGCCCGCCATGGGGCGTAACCATGCGCCAATATGAAAAAACCGCGCACAACAGCGCGGCCTAATCGTATCGGCCTATGTCGTTCCGGGTTCTCACACCCGGCCACCATTGTTTAGGTGACAGCTGGAGTATCGGCCTGAGGTACGGCGGGGGTCAAGATTTGCGGCGATCCCGGCCAACTGGCGATTCGCCCCAATTATCCGGTTTTATCCTGAACAAGATAAAACCGGATAAAACGCGCCTGACATGAACGCTCGCCCCTCCGACTGGAACCTTTGATGCCCGGAGCCGAACGCTTGATGCCGGGACTTGAACTCGCTTCCCTCGGAACCGAACTTTTGATCCTGTGATTGAAGCCCGCTTCCCTCAGCGCTGAACTTTTGATCCTGCGATTGAAGCCCACTTCCCTCAGAGCGGAGCGCTCGAGGCTGCGACATGGACTGGCTTCCCCCTGATGGAAACAAGTTCAGGTCCGGAGGAAGCGGGCTCCCCAAAAATTGAAACCCGTGCCGCTCAGAGCAACACGGGTTTCAATCCGGGCTTCGCGCACTTCCCCCCGAGCGAGGACCGTCAGGCTGGAACCGCACCCTCTTCATCGCGACGCCGACCCTGCCCCTTGAAACGCGTCGACGCCTGAGCGCGGAGTTCATCCAGTGCCGTACCCTTGCCCGCGAGCTTCGCAAAACGGTAAGCCTCCAAGGCCGCAGCGTAGATGTCGCTGCCCAGCGCCATCTCGGTGTCCTCCCCGCGCTGGGTCAGCGCGGTCAACCGGGCCAGCACCGGACGCAGGCGATCCAGCGCCTGGATGTCCGCGCCAAATTCCTTGAGATCGAAAGTCCCCGGCAGGATCTCCGGAGACTGGGCGATCACGTCATACGCCTTGCGCGCAAACATCTCCGACTTCGGCCCCATCTTGCTCAGCTCCCGCCGCTGATCCACCGACAGGGAAATCAAACCCGCCAACTGCTGCTCCAGCACCTCCAGGGCTTTCTGGACCAGGTCGATCTGCTCCGCGGACAGCTGCAGTGAAATCACATTCTGAGTCATCCTCTCGCTCCTTCTCGGCTTGCCGATTCATGACATTGGCACAAAATTGTGCGAAGGGGATTCTGGGAGAGGGGGCAGGAACATGTCAATTGGATTTTTCATCCCCACTGGACGCCATTGGGGATGTGAAGGGCACCACAGCGTTCGGGAGGGCGTTGTGGAAATATCCTCACAACGCATGTGCTTTGGATAAAGAAGGAGTGGTCATCGACAGCATCTCGGCCGGAGCGGACGGTCGACTCAACACGGCGGATGGCTGCTTTCGATGCGGGGCAGACGCTGGGTAAGACGAAAAGCGGATGTTCAGGGGTAGGTGGATTGCCGCAGGCTTAACCCGCGCGGAATAGGTGAATCCGCCTAGAAAGAAAGGTTTGTCTGCGCGGATCAGGTGACCAGCCCCACAAGGCCGTAGCTGCTTTTGAGCTAGACAAAAAACCTCAATAGACAACCTGTCCGACCGTCCGTATCGACGGCTTGGAGATCCGATATGCTATTCTCAATAAGCAACCGCCGAAGAATGGCAATCGGTAACCAGCTAGTTCGCAGCATGGGAGGCTCCTGGCTACGCTCGATCTTGCGGTCTTAATCGTGCGGTCTCGGCAGGCTAAGGTCAAAGTGGGCTGGCTGAGGCAATAAAAGCAAGTACAAGAGGACGTGAATTGAAGCCAAGGATTGTGGAGCAGGATGAAGGAAAGGCTGGTCACCGATGGACCGTCTGCATAAATATCTGTGAATTACAGAATGCGGCCGATCCTACTGTGGCACATATGGTTAATGCCGTTCGCGATGCATACGGTGAAAACGAAATCCTAGCGGAAGTCGCGGCCATCGAAGCGGACCCTGCTGTCGCACAGAGCTTTGATATCGCGTCTATAATTACCGGCTTTCGTCGCGGGCTACCATCTCCCGACGGCGAAGCAAAGAAACCTGAGAATCTGAGGAATTACCGTTCGGAGACCTCAGAATTCGTTGCTCGTGAGACACTCAAATTAGTATTCAACGTTACCACGCCGCCAACGCTACACGCGACGAAGGGGAACGCACTCCAACCTCTGCTTGGATACGATGGCTGGGGGCTTCTCTCTAACACGGACAGTACTCCTGCACTGGTACTCATACAAGTGAAGGGAAGTGATGAAGACGCATCTCCGCCTGCAGTTGCAACCGATTTGGCGGACGAATGCCTGCGTGTTGTCACGGAAGTAGACAAATTGGCGCATGCTTTGAGTGCATGTTTGCTCCGGGTGAAAACAACACCATTGGCTGGATATTTGCTCAAGATGCTTGAAGCGGTAGGTCGTAATGAGCTTCCTGCGATGGTAGTGGCGCCGGTCATTGTCCGGGGGCATGTGACAGCACAAATGTCGGATCTGCAGCCATTGAAAGACTCTCTATCGATGCAGGATCATCCAATTGCTCTAGGCGTCTCGATCACTATCGGCGCACCGCTGGAGAAGTTGGGTTACGCGGTTATGTCTAGGGCTCGCCAATCGTGAGCGCCGACTTCGCTTACCTCTACGAAGACAATAGTCTTCTCGCAATTCATAGCGAGATCGACTCTTCGTTGCTGTCTAAGCGTGTCAATCGCACCACGCAGACCACCAACGACACGCAGAAGCTATTCGTTGCTGCAAGCATGGCCACGACCGTGTTTTTCGATGGCCTGACCCTGGACGAGTTCAGCCGAGATGGCTTTGATGCACAGGAGGACGGCACGCTGGAGCTGTGCACAGCTCACTGGCGTGCGTTTTTAGAGGCCACAGAGAACAACGACGGCGATCGTGTGTCATTAAATGATCTGCTTTTTTTTGCCGCCACAGGCATTTTGAACAAGCAGCAGACAGAGGTACGAACGACACTGCGCGCGAAGTTCCTACGCGAAATCGTCGATCGAGCCTATCGCAAGCGTACAGAGGAAAGGGATTGGCGTGAAATATGCCGTTCGCACGTTTCGTGTGCGATCCTCTTCCTAGTACGCCAATCCAATCACTCCGATTTGAGTCAGGCACGTGAAGCGGTCAACGCCCTGATCGCGTTGCAGAACGAGTACCGGTCAGAGATCGAAGCGCTATCCGCAGGAGCCGCAAAGAACGGCCTCCAGGTGCTTGGCCTCTACCATATCGCTCACGCGGCCACTCGAACCGCCCAGTATCTAATCGCAGGTCGCCTCGAAAGCGAGAACGGCAGGAGTACCAACTTCGAGCCTGAACTACGTCGGCTGCTGAGCAAGTCGGAGGAACTGATCGAAGCTAGCAATTCACCCGATTATCTAATTTGGGTCAGAGCAGTTGGCTCCGTGCTTTGGAAGATATTCGATGATTCGATTTGGCGACAAGCCACAGGACTGTCAAGCACGATTGACGGTTTGGTCGGTGAGCTAGCAAGGCGCGACCACCCGATCTTTAGTCTCTTACCATCGCAGCAAGAGGCGCTGGACATGCACTTGCTCGATAGCGCGCAAGTTGCCGTTGTACTACAAATGCCCACCAGCGCCGGCAAGACCTTACTTGCGGAATTCGCCATACTGCAAGCATTTGAAGCCTATAAGGATGCAACCCGGGTCGTCTATATCGCACCGACAAGAGCACTGTGCACACAGACGTACAGAACACTCGCAACGGATCTGGCAGATCTGGGAATTCAAGTTCAATTAGCAAGTAGCGCTTTTGAAGAGGACCCGTTTGAATCCTCGTTGATCTCCGAAATACAGAGCGGCGTCGTCGTCTCCACCCCGGAGAAAGTTGACCTTCTGCTGCGATCGAATCCTGCGTGGTTCAACACGGTTAAGCTTGTCGTCGTCGACGAGGCGCACCTACTGAGCGATAACGAACGCGGCGTTCGACTGGAACTGCTCTTGGCGAACTTGCGCCGTGAGCAAGCAACTGTTCGGTTCTTGCTCCTAACGCCGTTCGTTGACAATGCGGATCAGGTCGCCAAGTGGCTAGGGGGCAATCGCGGCGCCCCAATCCATATCAGGTGGCGTCCCGCAAGATTGTTGGTTGGCCTCGCACACACATCAAGAAAGAAGAAGCGCCCCCACTTCGAGATTCACTGGAAGGAGCCCCACGCGAGCCGTGCAAGTCACAAGCCGCTTCATATCGCTATTGACGAGGACGTACCCAGTAGCTCGACGCTGGATCGAGTCGTAGCCCTGCACTCCCGCTTCAGCCGACTTGGCCTTACTTTGGGGATGTTCCCCGCTTCTAGAGCGAAGGCAGAAGACGCAGCGTTACGCATTGCCAAGACCACAGTCGCCAAGAAGACTGAAGCCTCCGATGAGAAACAATTTGCTATTGCTTTAGCACAAGCAGAGTTCGGCGACGATAGCGCTTTGGCATGCTGCCTGAAGGAGAACGTGGCGTTCCATCACGCAGCGCTATCCCCTGAATTAAGGTACTTAATCGAAGAGCTTGGTCGATCACGACAACTGGACTTTCTTGCAGCAACGACGACGCTTGCCCAGGGAATCAATTTTCCTGTTTCGACGGTGCTGGTCCACTCAATTAACAAGCCTTTTGGTGGCGGAGATCTCTCCTCCAGTGAGTTCTGGAACATTGCTGGCCGTGCGGGACGGGTCGGACTGGCCGACAAAGGCTTCATCGTATTTGCAAACAATAAGCACAGCGACAAGTGGGAAAGATATACGCAGCAGCTTTCGGAATCTATTGTCTCAGCGCTATTGAAGGTGCTCGATGCCGCGATGCGTGAGCCTGACCTCAAGACAGCCTACCGAAAATTTCCCCAACTTCGTCCTTTCTTGCAGTATCTGGCTCATGCGGCAGCGAACATGACTCCCCGAGTTGCACTCAGTTCCCTCGAGGAGATTCTGGAAGCCAGTTTTGCAAATACCATGGCCTCGGGTCGTGAGGAGCGGCGCGCCCTCCGTGAGCTTGCAGCACGTTATCTGTCAGCGATTGCACATAAGTCCCCCGGCTATCTCAAGATTGCCGATACCACCGGTTTCAGTTCATTTAGCTTTGACGAGTTGTACGCGAAGATTCCAGGGGACGCCGTCTTAGCTGCGGGGCCGCACGCAGTCCTTCAGGGAGGCGCAGGTTCCTTGACGCACTTGGTAGAGGCGTTAGCATGGCTACCCGAATTGGATCTCGCACTGGGCAAGGGAACGGGGCCGATGGACACGCAGGCGGTAGCTCGTGTCGTCGAGGGATGGATCCGCGGCAAGACCGTTCAGGAAATCGCGCCGGAGTTTGTTGGTGCCAATGAGAAAAGGCTGCGTGATGCAGGAACCTATCTCTTTACGAAGGTTTCCCAGACTATTTCTTGGGGCGCGCACGCTTATATTCGAGGTTGGAATCTTCAGGATAAAGCCAGGATCCCGGACGAACAAGATATGAACGCCGCCATGCTTCCTGCATACATTCAGCATGGAGTAAATACACCTGAGGCAGCCGTAGCGTCCCTGTTCTCTGTTCCAAGATTGATGGCGGAACCGTTGGGCAAATGTTTTCGCGACACTGCAGGTCCCCTCACGCCTAAAAACGTCCGTGAGTTCCGGAGTTTCATTGAGCAGGCAGACGAGAAAATTTGGGATGCGGCCTTGGCGAATTCCAAACTTGCAGGCAAGGTCACCCCGGCCCAAGCACGTTCGGTTTGGCGGCGCATGCGTGGCTTGGAAGGCTTTAGCCGCTGATCTAGACGTATTGCGTACTTACTGGATCGGCGAACTGGGGCGCACTCGGCCACCTCGAAGTTGGACTCGTTTGTATTCTGCTTGAGCGTAATCATCACAACACCGGTAATTGAAACTTGGGAGTAAAGGCCGCTTTCTGCCGGAAACAAGCCGCTGGTGCACCTTAAGCGGGATGGCTGTTATGGCCGACATCCCGCCCTTCAGCAAAACCTAGCCATTCTCCCGCCCCTTCATTTCCTTCTCCACCGCTTCCAACAGGCGCAGATCCTCCCGATCTGCCTCTACAGCATCCTGATGCCTCCGTTGGGCATCAAACAGATCGTAGCGCTCAAAGGCGACGGTCTTGGCCCCTTCAGCCGAACGACTGCCGACGCCTTCCAGTACCGGGTAATCGTTGAACTCCAGCAGGCGATCCACGTTCTTACGCCAGTAGTCCAACGTGAGTTGCTGCTTCTGCTTGGCGCGTAGTTCGGCCTGTTCGAGGAAGATGACGACGAGGCGGTTGAGGGTGTCGATTTCATCGGTGGAGAGGTAGTTCTTTGCCACGATGACGTCCTGCTTGCGCACCCGGTTGCCGCTCCAGGTCATCAGGCCCATGTTGGGGACGTCGACCTTTGCCCGGTCGATGATGATCTCCGCGGCGGTCTTCTGGGTCACGGCGTAGAGCAGCTTGTTCTGCACTTCGGCGAAGAACAGTTGGGCCTGGCTGTCGCTGGCCTGGTAATCGGCGCTGAGGGCGAAGAGGTCGCGGACTTTCTGATAGAAGCGCTTTTCGGAGGCCCGGATTTCGCGGATGCGGGCCAGCAGTTCGTCAAAGTAATCCCATCCACCGGGGTTCTTGAGGCGCTCGTCGTCCATGACGAAGCCTTTGACGAGGTATTCGGCGAGGTAGGTCGTGGCCCATTGGCGGAATTGGGTACCACGCGCGCCTTTGACCCGGTAGCCGACGGCCAGGATCATTTCGAGGCGATAGAGCTGGGTTTTACGCTGAACCTGGCGCACGCCCTCGGTTTGAACTGTCAAGGATTCCTTGACGGTTGCTTCCAGGGTCAGCTCTCCCTCCGCAAGGATGTTCTTGATATGCAGGCTGACGTTCTGCTTGGTGGTGGCGAACAGCTCAGCAATTTCGAGCTGAGTGAGCCAGACGCTGCCATCTTGGGCCCGCAGCTTGAGTTGGGCCTGTCCGTCGTCGGTCTGGTAGAGGATCAGTTCGCTCATCTCATGCATGGCGTTGCGCTCACGTAACGGATATCTGGGCGAGCCAGGCCCGACCTGCATCGGTAACGACGTAGGCTTGCTTAGGATGGTTCACCACCTCCGGGTGGGTGTATTGAAGCCAACCCTGCTGCTCACGCAGTGCGTTCAGATGCGAGGACTTAAGCGCATTGACCTGCCGCCCCAATCGGGATGCCAGCTGCTCGGCACTATGGGGTCTGATCGCGCACAGCCAGACGATCAGCGGCCAGAGCTTGTCCTTGCGTGCTTTAGGACCAAGGGCTGCGATGGCATCGCGAAGTTCCTGGGGAAGGTCACCTGTATTTGGTGGAAGGTCACCTGTATTTGGTGGAAGGTCACCTGTATTTGGTGGAAGGTCACCTGTATTTGGCGGAAGGTCACCCGTATTTGATGGAAGCTCACCTGCGTTTGGACCTTCAAACAGAGGCAAGTCGGGCAAATCCCGTAGCTGGTAGTACGTTGCAGACCCCGCACCTCCCTGTGCCAGCAGCTGACGCTGATGGTGCAGTCTGCGCAAGACCTGGCTTGCGGCCAGCGTATCCAGATCAGTAATGGCTCGCAAACCGGCATTGTCTACAGCACCGGTCTCCCGGGCCAATATCAGCGCCTTGGCTTCATCATCACTCAGATCCAGGTGGGTGAATTGCTGCAACCAGCGCAATTGATCGGCATCCAGCAACTGGTGAAGCAGATAGGTTGCCGTGAACTGATTGCTCTGGCTGCTGCTGGCAAACACGGGGGCTGTCAGCCCGGCCTTCTGAAGAAGGCGCCGCATGGTGCGGATACCTGATCCTTTGGTCTCCGCAAAGTCCAGGTCGTAGAGAACCGAGGCAATGTATGGATTGCGCTGGATGGAGCCCATTTCACCCAATGTTGCCGTCGGCTTGAGCGAGTAGCCTGCATTGCGGACTTCCAGGCGGTTGCTGTAGCGCACAACCAATATAGGCTGATTGACTTGGTAGTCCCGGTGCATCACTGCGTTGACGATGGCCTCCCGAATGACCTTTTGCGGCAGGAGAGGCTCGTCGCTGCGCTGTGTATCCCCCTCCCGCAGACGAAAATGCCTGGGCATGTCGTCGAGAATGCTGGCTTCCAGCTTGGGAATCAGCCGAATCAAGGGTTCGCGGATATCGAGTGTGGTGGCAAAACGTTGGTCCGGATCTTCCACCCACTGGGTACCATTGATCCGCACATAATCCACCCGCATGGCTGGCAATAAACGGCGCAAGGCCAGAGGCTTGCCGAGCAGCAGCAACCCGGCGACATTGGGCACCCATGTGCCGTCCTTTCGCCTTACCAAGTGGAGCGCATGCAGCATATCCGGGTCATCGGCAAGCAGCTCTTCAGCATGCGGCCGCACCTTTTGCCGGAGGGTTCGATACAGGCTGATGGCAGAAGGATCAAGGTCGTCCCATTCCGCATCTCCGGGCACGAGCTGTTCAAATCCCAGACCGCTTTTTGCAAGCAAAATGGGCCCCAACTCCAGCTGGCCGCACTCGTAATCGCCATTCAGACCGCGTCGCCAGATACCCGTTTTCTTCTTGTTCTTGCTGTCGAATTTGCCCTTGAAAGTACACGGCTTGGCCCCGGGCTCCAGTTCCGGGACAAAGATCACCAACACACGCTTACCCTCAAGCACAGCCGCCTTGGCTTTGACCGGAATAGGCTGTTCAAACTGATCCCGGCAATTAGCCTGGAGATCATTGAGCAGCTTGTCGCTATCCGTAACGCCTGCCACCCAAAATTCCGAATGAACCTCGTCCGGCTCTGCAATACCGAGCAGCAGATACCCACCACCCAGCCCAGGCTCATTTGCATAGGCGCAAACGGTCTGCATGGCAGATCCACCAATCTCACTTCCCCGCTTTGCCTCTATGCGCGGGTGTTCGTCCAGTTCGCGCAGCTGCTGCAAGAGCTCTTCCGGGGTAAATTCGAAATCGTTCATGTCGGAAGCCTGGAAGCTAATCGCGGTGAATAGACGCTGGGTTTAATTATGAAAAAAGCTCCCTGAGGAGCTCTTTTCATACTGACTTACGCTGCGATGCTGGTATCACTCGGTGGTGATGTAGATGAACGCATAAGATGAAAAAAAGCCCCCTTACCACACAGGGCTTTCCAGCCGATGGGGATGCATAAGGCAATAAAACCTGATGCATAAGCCGGCAACTTCTCTCTTCGCCCTTGGAGAACCGGGTTGCGGAGGCGCGTCACATGATGCCGTCCCATCAGGGAGTGGTGTCACCCTCTAAGGATTCACACGAGAAAAACTGTCGGCTCTTCAACGTAATTTTAGTCAGATTTCCAAGCTGAAGGTAGTCGACTCGACGCAGCTTACCTCCCCAAGCACAGCCTACATGGCTTAGGTAACTACATTGAAACCGGCCTGACGCAAGTCACACAACTACTATAATAATAGTGTTTATCTAAGATTTAACCAACTTAGCATCAAAATAATGGTATTTGAGCTATCAACTCCTTCCGAGGTTTCAAGCGCGTTGGCACAGCGCCTTCGGGAGCACCGACTGGCCCAGAACCAGACTCAGTTGGAACTGGCAGAGCGTGCAGGCCTTTCGAAAGGAATGGTTGCCAACTTTGAGAAAACCGGCACAGCATCGTTGGAGAACTTCATCAAGCTAGTCATGGCATTAGGCTTGGTGGCAGAGCTCAATGACTTGCTAGTTTTCAAAGTACTTTCCATCAAGCAGATGGAGGCTGCAAGCCAGAAGCGGCAGCGTGCTCGGGGCACTCGCTGAGAACCTGTACGTCATCTACGCGGATTGGGACGAGCGGTTCCTGCTGGGCATGCTCGCGGATACCCGTATCCATTAGGTGGGCACCGCATAACCCACATCAACCATCCCCTGAGTCGGGCAAACCGGCGTGGGGTACGTCACTGCCTAGACAGTTGGACCGGGTGTCCCCCTCGCTTGGGTACCCGCCGGCGTGTACACGGTCGAAGCAGCCATAATGAACGAGTGGGCCAGTCAGTTCCGGGCGTTCCGGAATGTCTCGAAGACACGCACAGCTTCGTCCGGCAATGGTCATCAAGCATCATCGACATAACATAAGATTTACTTTTATTGAGCTTGTAGCTATTTTTATGTTATGTCAAAACCTTCTTTAGCCCTAAGTTCCTTGCCGCCGGAAGTCTTGGTCTCCTTGCAGACGCTTGGAGAGAGACTGGCCGTGGCACGGCTTCGGCGCAAAGAGTCCCAGCGGCAGTGGGCCAGCCGTCTTGGGGTCTCTGTTCCCACACTGATTCGCCTGGAGAAAGGGGACCCGTCCGTGAGCATGGGGGTGTATGCCTCAGCCTTGTGGCTGCTCGGTTTGGCGGACGGGCTCGGGGACTTGGCTGAACCGAGCAAGGATGTCCGGGCCCTCGAATCCGACGTGCGCCAGGCCAGCCGTCTGCGGGCCCGCAGAACGCGTACAACGGCTGCGGCGAGCCGCGACAAGGAAGGCGGCGAGCCATGAGTGCACCTGCCATGCCCGACACACTCTACCTGTGGTACCTCGGTATCCCGGAGGCCCCCACGCTGGTAGGCGAACTCAATCTCGTCATGAATCGCCGCGCGGTCTCGCTGCGCTACGCGGACACTTGGCTCAAGAACGGCTTCGCACTCAGCGAGGACCTCCCCTTGAGCGACCAGGAGTTTTTCCCGAAAGACAAAGACCTCGCGGCCGGGGCCGTGGACGATGCGCGACCGGACCGATGGGGGGAGCGCGTTATCCGATTGCTCGACCGCCCGCCACGCCTCTCACTCCTGGAGTATCTCTACTACGCGGGCGACGACCGCTTCGGTGCGTTGGGCGTGTCATCCTCCGCGCAAATCTACTTGCCCCGGGAAATCGGCCCTTTACCCAAGGTGGGGGACGTCGAAATGATTGCCGAAATCGTTCGGCGGGTGCTGGCTAAGGAGCCCATCGATGAACGCCAAAAACGGCTGATTGCCCCCGGCGTCACGATGGGAGGGGCGCGTCCGAAAGCCTTGTTGCAACTCGATGGCGAGGAGTGGGTCCTCAAGTTTGCCGAGGAGGACCGCCCCGCGGAACCCTTGATTGAGCATGCCTCCCTGACGCTTGCGGCAAAGGCTGGGATTGCTGTGGTGGAAACACGGCCCATACCGTTTGCGCGGGGCGTCGCCCTGGCTATCAAGCGCTTCGACCGCACAGAAGGTCGACGACTTCACGCGTTGTCGGCCAACGTGGCCTTGAAGGCTGCAGGTGTCGAGCTGTCGTACCCGAATCTGGCTCAACTCCTGCGCCGCCGGGGAGACGTTGATACCCATCGTGCCCAAATGCATGAGCTTTTCCGGCGCATGGTGTTCAACATTCTCATCGACAATACGGACGACCACGAAAAGAACCACGTTCTCCTGGTCAGCCAGGCACAGCAGTACGCGCTCGCACCCGCTTTCGATGTGCTGCCGATGGGGCAGTCATTGGGCTATCAGGCAATGGCGGTGGGGACGCAAGGGGCTGAGTCCAGCATCGAGAACGCGCTCTCTGCAGCAGGGCAGTACTGGCTGACGCCTCAAGCCGCGAAGGCTGAAGTTCATCGGGTCGTAGAAGTGGTGAATGCATGGCGCGAGCACTTCCTGACCGCTGGCGTGCCGGCCGCCTCAGTCGAGGAGCTCGCTCAGCACATTGACCGTCCGTTCTTGGTACACCAACGCTCGGGACAGTAGTTATTCCGTCAAATATAGGGATGGCACCGCAGCGGGGATGCATATACTTTGATGCAAGAACCTACATGCGCCACGCCGCATGCAATGCCGCCGAGGAGAAGGGCCGCCCCATCCAGTTGATGGGCTTCGGTGATGTCGCGATTGCCGCAGGCGCGGACGAGGTGCTAACCACCAGCACGCCGGGGAAACCGATTCTGGGGGGAAGCTCTGAGAAATCGGCACGCTGGCGAAGGCAGAGGCGTGGGACGGAAAGTCTGTCGGGCGAGGCCGGCTCCATACCGAAGTGCATGGGTGGCGGTTGAGTGAAGGCGCATCCCGGGCAAACCTACCAGGGAGGGCTGGGCTCAGCCTTCACCACCCAAAGCTAGGCTGAAAAGTGTGCACCTGCTTGTCTGGCTGAGCCTTTCAGGGAGGCAGAAGAATGAGTCGCATCAGCGAATGGATTTCTTCGACGTTCGGGGCTCCGGAGCATCTCCCGTCATCACCCGCACGATTGAACGATTAGCTTCCGAAAGATGCTGAAGCTCCACCTTGTACCCGTAGAGCTGATGTAGCGCGGTGGCGATTGCGCACGAACGCGAATAGCCCCCTTCGCAATGGATAACCAACGAGGCTATCTCGTCCGGCAATGCTTCGACGAAGGAACAAATAGCGTGGCCATGCTCTTTGGTAAATGCGTGGGACAGTTTTCCCTGTGCTTTCTCGGACAGGTCCGGATTGAGGAAATCAACGTCGGCAAAGCTCAAGCGCAGCACGTGAGCGAAGTCACGGATATTGGCAGGTGGCCGCTCCGGCGCGGTGATAGAGATGACCGCAATCGATGACAATTGAGGCAGTTTTTCCGCATCAGACCTTGATAAAGTAAAAATCTGACGCGTCTCGTCAGTCGGCGGTCTGTACAGTTTGCTGAGAATGTCCTGCAGTCGCTGCACCATTCGATGCCTTTCAATAATTACAAATGCGCTGCAGACACGCAGAGGTCTTGTCCGGCCCAAATCTACAATATGAATCAGCCCGCCACGAATCGCACCACTTGGTAGCTGCCATGAACCGACCAGTTCAATGCCCTGCAACAGTCGGGGCTACGGACTCCCTAAAGTCAGCTTCTTGCAACCCCACAGCCTATCGGCAAGCAAGCCATAACAGGTCGCACAAAGACGCCGACAGTTGCTTGATTCGGCTTGGTCGCTGGACCGAAGGACAACACCCGACCCTCTGCGGACTGATGACATATGGGACAACGACCTCCGGTTCTTGCCCAAGCTGCCATAGAGCTTTATCTGAACCAGTCGGTCGGCAAAAGCTATTGTGGCGAGAATGGATAGGCTTGAACCCCACGTGGGCGCTGGCTATACAGCAATAAACAACCCAGCGTGACTTAGCTACTATTCCTTTGGCCGTCGGCGGTAACGAATATTGTTCGAGCTCGTTCAGTATAACCATCACCCGGATTGCTCCAATATTTGTCTTGCTCAATGAATCGCTGGTTCCCAGTGGCTCGGGTGGCAATATCGAAAAAGGCTTTTTCTGGGCCGCTGTACAACGATTCCTCGCTAGACCAAAAACTGGTACTCCGTTCGCTGTACTGAATGCCCGCTGCGCCGAGTTTCTGCAATGTAAGCGTCATCAATTCTTTTATCGTGGGCAGTCGCCAGCCTGACAACCCGGCGTACTGAACCGCATTCATCACGACACTGCCGCTGCATGGATGCTCTTTACTCCAACTCTCATGTAGTAGCTGGGATACGTCCCAGCAGAGGTTGCTATCAGGGTCGTACCAAGCAAGGGAGCTTAGTGAGAATTCGGATGTGTCAACGTAATCAAGCAGGGCTAGCCTGCCCTCATCCGGTGGCCCAAACAAATGAACCATGCGAGAGAAATGTTTAATATCTGGTATCCGCATGCGCTCGGGAATGTAGACAACAAACCGGTTTCCAGAGACGCGAATATCCACGCTCACGTTAAGCGTAGTGGCAAAATTACTCGCAATTCGCTTCGCTGCATCGAATGTATCAACCACTTTTTCTATCATGGGTAACGTCTCTTTCCAATTCCTTCCGACTTCGAGGCCCGAGTCAGTTTGATAAGGCCACGTATTCTTAATCCATTAAATGGCATGCTTATTCTGCCGCGTGAAGCCCTATTGTGTCGTAGTGGGGTGAGTCCAGAGTTGCCAACCAGATGCGCACCTGACGCTTCGCGTCGTCATAGAACATGCCTGTCACGTTGACCAGTTCTTCAACAGCGTGCACCTCTGCGGCGGCCCTGAAGATGTCGTCTTTTTGCATTTTCCCGAATAGCGCGAGCCGTGCAATGATTGGGGCAAATCGTGTGTCCTCGATGTCCCAGTATTGGAATGACCCAGCGTTAGTTATTACATATCGTTCTGTGCCAACGCGTGGACAAGAGCTTGCTCGAACATCTTTTGGCCTACCCCCACTGGCTTTGGCGATGGCTTCAGTTCGGCTAAGTGCCACGATAGTCGTCCAAGTACCCGTCGGATTGCCAACGAGATTCAGTCGGTATTCGGGCATGAGAAGTTTTCCACAAGTGTGTTCGCCGGAGGTATAAATGTATGCCAAACAAGAGCTCGATGTCCGCTGTTGGGCCAGAAGCCGACATCATAGCGACATGCCCAGAGGATGGCGACAGGCAGCTTCTGGCCGTTTTCGGTCACCACCTCATCGCTTCTACGCGCCCAGAAGGTACTGCTCTGCTTGGTAGCCAAGGATGGTGTGGCGGGAATAAATGGGCTGTCGTTTCGGTATTCCCTGAGCGCTTAGACCTGATTACCTCCTCAAAACAAAGCCTCGGATGCGTTGTTTTTGTAGTTTAAGTCTATAATTTTATTTGACAAAACGGCAGCCATCTAAGATGGTGACTATACGGGTTAATCATGGCTGAGGAGATGATAATCATGAAACTGGAAGACCGGATGAAGCGCTCGATTACGCAGCGAGCTGGGTTGGTCGTCTTGTCATCTGACTTTGCCGCAATGGGTAGCCCCTCCCAGGTGGGGCGAGTAATCGCTCGGTTGGTAGAGGCCGGTCGGCTTGTGAAGGTGAGCAAGGGAGCTTATGCGAAAGCTCGAATCAACCGATTCACGGGAGAACCCACCCCTGCGGGCACCCTCGAAGCTATTACAGGAGAGCTGTTTAAGAAATTGGGTATCGCGGTGGCGCCGAGTTCCTTGGTGAATGAGTACAACAATGGGAAGTCTACCCAGCTTCCGATGCGAGCTACTGTGAGCACAGGTAGCCGCAGAATTACTCGTAATGTGACCGTTGGCAATCGAACCTTGGCTTATGAAAACAATTCCAAGCGAGCTTAAATTAGACATTGAGGACGCTGCTAACGCCTGACTCCTCGACAATCTTCCTCCGGCTGTCGCTGAAAAAGATATATCCCGCCACGCAAGAACGCTAAAGCCTGGAAAAGCACGCAGACCCGCGTGGCATCGCGCAATGAGGCTCTGCGGGCCTGCCAGCGATTCGGGCGTCGAATCTGGAAGAAGTGGAGCGGCTACCACCGACGGAGTCAGGTGGAAACCAAAATGAACTGCTTCAAACGACTGGGCGAACGGGTCATGGTCAAGACGTTTGAGCGTGAAGTGACGGAACTGCATGTCCGCGTAGCGCTGCTCAACCGGTTCAGCCAACTCGGATGCCCGGTAACGGTGGCTGTGGCGTAAATCCGTCCGGGGCTGGGGGCATCACGCTCGCAAGCCCATTTGTGCAACAAGACCAGGTTGCCCGCTCTTGGGAGTGAAGCCTCGCTGGCTGGACTCAGCCATTCCGCCCTTGCACTTTCTCCACGCTGAATGGGCACGTATCTGGCAAGCGGACGGGATGTCCTTCAAGGGACAAGGATGCCTCAAGGAGTGCTTTGGTCTGAAGCCAGGCGGCAGCTAGCTGGCTGGCTATCACGCTCGGTTTAACCTTCTCCAAGTGCCATTGCAGGGCGTCAAGCTGCTTTCTGGCCTCCACATTCCAGGGGGCGTATTCGAGAAGAATGAGGCGCTCAAGAGCTTGACGTAGCTGACTGTGAAAGAGGAGGCCCGCCTGCGGGCAGGTCTTCGACCGAGCTTTTTCGGGTTCAACAGGCTGCTTTGAGGGAGCCTCGGATTCGTAGCATGGCCATACCTCAAGGCCGACCTCATGAAGGTTCTCCCACTCCGTGTCTCGTGGGTAGCCCTCGCTATCCGCTGGCATCTCAAGCAGCCCCTTTGCCTGACCAATCCTGCGGGCAATCCGCTGGTTCGAGTCTATTTTAAATTGGGCCGCCTCTTCCGGAGAAAAACCAAGGTCCAAGAACACATTGCCGTCGGCTGGCACGGCACGCGCCACGCTGTGGTTGTTCGCAAGCAAGGCTTTGGGTACCGGTAGCAGCTCTACGGTTTCCCCTTGACTATCGGCGAACTCAACCAGCACGGTGGACTCGTCCAGTAGCTCAACCACGGTGCCGAAATGCGGCAGGTCTCGACGAAGTTGAACCACGGAAAGAAGGCCAATGGCCTCAGGCTCTTCAGCTTCCTCTTGGTAATCTGGAACTTCTGGGGCTACATCAGCGGCAGTCTCCGGGATTGACTTTTCATAGAGCAGCTCTGGGTCCAAGTCAGCCCCATTTGGCCAGGCCACCGTGCCGTTGGCGAGATTGGCCTGTTTGAAGAGAGCCATTTTCCTCAAGGAGACGAACACCCCTCCAGCTCTGGCCAGAAAGTTTGCCATTGCAAAACGGCGAACCTCTCCGTTCTCAAACGTGAGCCTTAGGATAAATCCTGGCAGTGGCTCGACGGCAACAACATCAAGTAAGGGTTTGGGGCCCAACGGTGAGCTTGGAGGGTTCATTACAAAACCATAACGGGGACTGAGGGGCGACGCAAGGGGGAGCAGGATAGAGTCTGGCTTCAGGGCTGCCGGTAGCTCAGGCTCTGCAGGAGGGAGGGGGCGACATTCGATTGCCGCGTGCCGCGGTTCAAATCAGCCACGTGGTATGGCAAGCAGTCCACGGCGGACTCCCCTTGATTCCGGCTTCTTGCCTTCCCACTCCGGCACAAGTCGTCGCCTTTCGGCCACAACCGGACCTTGCCACAATATCCCGATTGCAGACATTCCCGCGCCATGTGGCTATGCTTATGACTTGGTGCGTGATTTCCGCCTCAGCTTCGGGACGGGGAAGTCCCTTTCATTCGTTAGGCCATGTTCTATGCCGGACATAACCGTTACTTCAGTTGCAGAATTTGCGAAGGCCCTCGCGGACATTCCGTTGGCGCCCGGACGCACTAGGTTCTTTCGGGGGCATTCCGATTACAGGAAATACAAGCTTGAGCCAAGCGTTTTTCGGAAACCGCACTTAATTGAAAATGAAGAATTACTGATTCAAGAAGCGAAGATTCGCTGCCCATCAGACCTTCCCTCATCCCTTTCATTCATTGAGGTACTCGTTCGCCTTCAGCACTATGGCCTGCCCACCCGACTGCTTGACTTGACTGCCAATTCCCTCGTTGCCCTGTATTTTGCCTGCAAGCATAAAGAGAAGACCGAAGGTGAGGTACTGGTTTTGGATATTCCGAACGACCAAGTCAAATTTTACGACAGCGACACAGTTACCGTTTTGGCTAATACTGCCCGCCGTCCAAAAGGGTTCGATGTTGAAGCTCTGCCAGCTGGTAAGCACGAATTCAATGAAGACCCTGAAGTTGGTAAATTACTGCATGACATTCGGAGTGATAAGCCAGCTTTCAGAAGTATAATTGAGCCGCTAGACTTACGGCGTGTCGTGGCTGTTCGCACCCGTCTTGACAACGCACGTATCGCACGTCAAGAAGGTGCTTTCCTCTTATTCGGCGCTGACGGAAGCAAGTTGAAGCCTGCGAAAGTGCCAACCGATTGGCTGGCATGTGGAACCAATGCCCAACGAATCATTTTCTCTAACAAACATAAGCTCAAGCGTGAGCTCTTGTCATTCGGCGTATCGGAACAGTCGCTGTTTCCTGAGTTGGAATCACAGGCTGCTGCAATCGTTGAGCGTTACCGAAACAAGTATTCGCGCAAAAAAATATGACTTAGCCATTGGTTGGCGCTCTTTCAATAGATTACTCAGAGAGGTAATTAATGCGCGTCTATTACAACCAATAGCTCTGATGTTTCTATATGCAAAATACGGGTTGAGCCAACAAAAATAAGTTACGGCTTTAGAAATTGAGAGAATTATATGCCAAAGAAAACACAATTGTTTTTAGGTGTGCGGCGTAATAATGGACAGATAGGTTATTTGTCTGAAAGCCTAACTATTCCAGAGTTCTTTGAACTTATTCGCCCAAGCAGAGAAGGCGGATTAGGTCTTATTGATTTTTCGCCAGTAATTGAGGCCCTTCACGCCAAGCACGCCAAACTTGCCGAGCAGTCCATTCTTGAAAAATACAACGCCGTGTTTAATTATTGGCAGGAGTCGAAGTCTTACTCAAATATACAAATTAAGTTGCCAAAATTTGAAAGCCTGTCTTTATTGGCCAATGAATTAATAACCTCTCTGCATTTCATAATCGACGAATCTAAGACTGCTTACTCGCACAGGAGAACATCTGAACCGGGGAAAAATCTAGCCACTGTTAAATCACTTGAGAATTACTGCAATATCTATATTGATGCGCTGCTTTGCTTTATTCACTCCAAAGCATCATTGGAAATTGAGTCATTTCAAAACGACGTAACCTTGGGTGGATATTGCGACTATTTGCATAGTGTTTTTTCAGAATTATTCAATAGGGTTGTTGAATACTCGACGTTTGAAAATCGTTTCATGTTAGATGGTTCGTCTTTGCTTTATTATATTGCTTTTAAAGACAACGAGGCAATCAAAGACTACACTAAACTATTACCATCATTTGACATGAATCAGGACTTGAGATTGCACCTCTTGACGAATAGCTGCTCAGAGCAATCCTACAATTGGCATAATGAGCCAGCAACTAAAATTGAAGTTGAATACAGAAATCCTGATTATCAGGAGCTAGAAGCGGCAAGAATACTTCGAGATTTATTGTGCAAGATTAAATCACTGTCGGATTTGATTAAACTGCTTAAAAAAGGTGGAGTTGATTGGGAACCAAGTCAAGACTCTGTTGATGCACTAAAACAATTAGTGTCGAATCAGAACGCCTTGTAGCAGACAAGTCCATGTGGCGCATATGGCAGACCCGATTTAAGTGTTGAATGCCCGCTTACCGAAAGGCCAATGAGCGCTGAGGTCATTGATATCCGTGCCCTCCTTATTAATACGCAGCTGACAGCCCCGGCCACAACCGGCAATGGACATGTCCCACTTAGCTGACCTTCAGGGCTGTGTTCCGACATCCGTATTGTTGGAGTTGTTATGCGGCCCCCAAGACGGCGCTTTTTTTTGTACGGCGGTCTATTTCCTTGGCATAGTTAATTAGTATTAGTTCAGATACGGCTCCTTTAGACTTTACGCATACCGGAGCGCTATATGGCTAAATTAAGCTGAAATTCCTTCGTCTCGAAGCATCAAAATCCATATGGCATATTAGCGGCAATATCTTTGGTATCGCCGATACAGCCCTCACTTTGACAAGGGTGGCAAGAAACTGCCTACACCGTATAGCCTCTTTCTTGAGTAGGCCTCGCGTCCATTGTCAGGTGACTGGTCTTCTACGAAGTTCAATGGAGGCTTCATCATTTGCGTCGAATCCAAAAATGACGTAGAGCAAATTACAAAAGCATTTTGAGCCTCCGGACCATTTAGGAGTATCCCCGCGTGCGCGCGTACCGTAACGCTTGGATACAAGAACGTCGACTACCGCGGTTTGGCAACAAAGCTTGGCTACAAACTCTAGTGGCTAGGCCCTCTCCATCATTAGAGCGGACTGGTGCAAAAGGCCGTGCAGGCCGCTCAATTCAGACGTTTCTGAACGACAGCTTTCTCAAACAGCCAATGTCCGCAACGGGTCGAGCGCTGCCATCGGTTGCTGCATCGAACAGGCATCAGCCAGTAGCCGACCAGAGGCCGCCGCTGAGCCTCGTGCGGAAGGCATCGTCACTATGATGCCTGCGGCCGTGTACGCTTTTTGGCTGCATCGAGCCAATTCTACTGGGGCGACAGAGTTTGCCGAGATGGTCATTCATGCCTGCGTATCTTATCCTGGGACCGGCTTGCTCTCGCAAGGCTCCGACTACCTTCGGTAGGTTGCGGCAGATGCAGGCGACAAGAGAATTTGCAGTATTCTTTTGTACTATCCTAAGTGGCAGAGGGCCACCATGGCACCCAAGAAGCCTACCCTACGGTTCAAAGACCCGGAAACCATCCGGGAGTACCGGCGCAAGCACCATCTGAATCAGTCTGAGTTCTGGTCGCGTGTTGGCGTCACCCAGAGCGGCGGGTCGCGCTATGAGGGCGGGCGCAACATCCCGCGGCCCGTGCAATTACTGCTGCAGCTAGCTTATGGCACGCCAAAGCAGGTTGATGACATGATGGCTTGGCTGCGAGAGTGGAATGGAGAACAAGCCTGAAACGCCCGACTCTATGAGCAAAAATCAATTTAGTATGACTGCGGTCCTCGACGCAGAGAAACTCCGACTCATGAGTGAAGAGGGCTCACCGCTGCCTAGGTTATCTACCCTCATGGCAGAGTTGCCAGAGCGCTTCATCGAGGCAATCGAAGAAGCGCTTTTGCCCACGCCCAGTTATGAAATTGGGTACCGGTTTGAACGCATACTCCGATGGGTTGCCGACATCTTGTATCAATTGCCGCTGACTCAGTCATCGTACACCGTGACCGCGGAGTCATCTCGGCAGAAAGCCCTTGAGGTTACTGAGCTCATCATGCATGAACTCAGCACTTTTGCTGAATACCTCAGTAAGGTCCTTAGGACACTTGCGGCTGGAGACGAACAATTGGAGAAAGCAGCTCAAACTACAGGAAGAAGACTTACCAACGAAGTCGTCCATCTTTTTAAGCTCCCTATTAACAAGGTCAAACATGATGGATATAAGCTGACCTGGTGCGAAGCGAAGTACAACGAAACTGTGATTTTGGGCTTTTCTGTTTATGGTCCGGTTGCAGCCCGAACAGCAGGCCCAGCCACATTCCACCCGAAATCGCCCGATATTGCGGAGGGCTACTCCTTCGCCTTGTTCTTGCGGAATACAGTGCGAGGCCTCTATCGGTTATGCGAAATAGCGGAATCTGGAGTTCCCTCTGCGCTCACGCGGGAAAATACTCAGCCTAGTGCTCTTTACCCCGGAGTGCTTGAGCCGATGAGAGCAGTCATGCCAATGTTGGCTACGCTTCCTCGCATGGGCTTTCCAGGTGAGAATCGGCACGAGCTTTGTGAACTAATTTTAGACGGTCAGACTGTACGAGTATTGCGGACCTTTCGGTTAGCTCCTCTCAAACCAACGGCACACATCACTGCTTACCTCTCGGTAGTTGCCCCTGGGCACAGCTACAAGCTCCCATTCTGGTCCAAAAAGTAGACCACCTCCAGCCGCGGACGACACCTCACCCAGCACCGTGTGTGTCATTCCTAATTGCTGATGACGCTCTGCAACCAAGGCCCCGGTCCATACGTAGGTGGGACCTGTTATTCATCATTTGGCCCTCCCAAGAATATTTGGCTGCAACTGTCGATGTGTTCTAGACTAGCGGCTCGGGCCGCTACGCCGGCCTGCCCGCCCACAAGGCGAAGTCGTATCGACAGCGTGAAACATCAACTTCGAGTCTTGCCTTGACCTTTCAAGGTCGCGACTGACTGGGTGTGTGGGCGCATCGAAGTCACTGCGACCGTGGAGTTCAAGACATGGCTATCTCATTCACCCCAGTGCAGCTTGAGCGCTTCCGGCGTGAAGCAAAAAAACTCGGCCGGAAATTGTCTATCACGCATAGTGAGGCATTGGACCGTATTGCGGTAGAGCACGGCTTCACAAACTGGTCGTTGCTCGTTAAACACAGCGATGCTCCGCGGGCACTCGCCGTGACCGAAGCACCATCAACACCCCGTAACGCTCGCAACCGCTTTTATCTGCACGGTGATGTGGTGGAAGGCGAGGTGGGAAAGTGCTACTGCGCCCGCTGTGACCTATTCTGTGACCTGAACCACTTCCGGCCTACGAGTTGGCACGAAGACGGGGAAGACGGCGAGCGATTCTTGTCGTCGCTGGCAAGGTGGAACAAGCTGACGTCCTCCGAGAAGGGCCGCCGCTATCGCCCCGCTGACGCTCCAAACGTCCTGCAACAGGCGGCTGAAGCCGCGCGAACGGCCCGTGAGGCATCCCGTTCAATGTTCCACAAGTGGCTTGAAAGCCAGCGCGACCGCAACGACCCAGTTGGGGACCTCGCCGGTGACGTGCTCAGTGATAAGCACTTCCCACTCGATGCTTCTACTCTCCGCGAGGTAGAGCAGTACCTGTCGCGGTACGGTGACCACATTATTCGCGCAGCGCAGCAGGCTTGGCGTGAGTACCAGGCTCCCCACAAAAAGACGCTCGCGCAGGCTCTGGCCGGTGAGCTTGGCATTAGCGAGACCGAAGCTGAAGAGCTTGTGGATGCGGAACCGCAAGAACGGACCGGCCACAGTGGGGAGATGACCTACGGTTACCTCTTCGACTTCGCGAAGCATGCTTCACCGAAGCTTAGCGCCAAGCTGCTGAAGAAGCGTGGCTCCTTGCAACTGGAAGTCGGACCTTGGTTCTTCGACGCTGTCCATAATCAAGTCGTTTGACCAGAAACCACGCCCTCAGCGTGTCACCGGGGTCACCGGCCCCTGGTGACACGCTGAGGGCTATCGTTGCACCCTTCGACCAATGGGGGATGAGGCCAAAAGAGCCAGGCATCAACTCGCGGAAGGGAACCGCATTGTCGTCGACGTCTGTGAACTCATACTTGAGGATGAACGGACCGTGGTAGCCAGGCCACAGGTCCGTCTTGAAACCAGGTGGGAGGTTGGACACATCAAAATGAAGTCTGAGGCACTCTGGCTTGATGGCCGGCTCGTAGTGGGCGCACATGTCGGAAGCTCATACTGTTTTCGTAGACCGCCACAACATACAACACCAACCGGAAAGACTTGCGAATCATTCGGCGCTGTATAAAATTACAGCATTGAGGAGCCTGCCATGATTCGCATTGTCTGTCCGTTTTGCCACGCCCCTTTGAGCCTGAACGAGCTGATTCAGGCTGAGATGGGAGAGCGTTCCTGCCTGCTTTGTCCAGAATGCTTGTGCATGCTGGTGACTAAAGTGGATGCTGATAAGCACAAGGACGCAGTGAGCGTGGAGGCGCTGACGCATGCTTGAAGCTTGGTATTGTGCTCCTGGTGAAGTTGGGCCCGGCGTGTTTGTTCCGTTGCTCGAGGCGCCCAAACTCGCGTTGCCAATCGACATGGTCAAGGTATCGGCCGGTTTTCCGTCGCCCGCCGCCGACTACGAGGACAACCGCCTCGATATCAACGATTACCTCATCCGCAACCCAGTCAGTACCTTTTTCTTCCCAGTCGAAGGGGACTCCATGCAAGGGGCTGAGATTTTCGACGGGGACATCTTGGTCGTTGACAAGAGCATCCGGCCGCAGCATGGGCACATCGTTGTCGCTTTCATCGACGGTCTGCGGCTGGTCAAGCGTCTGTACCGACAGGCTGGTCGTGTAGCGCTGGTTGCCGAGAACCCCAACTATCCAACCCTCGACATCCAAGAGGGGATGGAGCTTGTCGTCTGGGGAGTGGTTGTCGGCAAATTTAAGCGCCTCACGGCCTGACATAGCCATGCCGGTGTTTGCGCTTGTCGACTGCAATAACTTTTATGCCAGTTGCGAAAAGCTGTTTGACCCGAAACTGCGAGACCGACCCGTCGTTGTCTTGTCGAACAACGACGGTTGCGTCGTCGCTCGCTCTGCTGAGGCGAAGGCCCTCGGGATTCCGATGGGGGCACCTTGGTTCAAGCTGAAAGAGGAGGCCAGACGGTATGGCGTCGTAGCATTCAGCTCGAACTATGCTCTCTACGCGGACATGAGCAACCGCGTGGTGGAGGTCCTGTCGGCATTCTCGCCAAGCATCGAGGTCTACAGCATCGATGAGAGCTTCCTGGACCTGTCCGGATTTGAGCGGCAGGGCTATGAAGCCTGCGGCGCCGAGATTCGCCAGAGAGTCGGGGACTGGCTGGGGCTTGCCGTGTGCGTGGGCATCGCGCCAACCAAAACACTGGCCAAGCTTGCTAACCATGTGGCCAAGAAAGCTCTGGCTGGGCGTGCGGGGGTGTGCGACTTGACTACGATGCGGAAGGAGGACCTGACCCAGTTGTTTGCTCGTATCGAGGTTGGTGAAGTCTGGGGTGTCGGTCGCAAGATTGCAGGTCGCCTGAATGAGATGGGTATCCGTACCGTCCGGCAACTGCGAGATGCCGACGCGGACACACTCCGTGCCAAGTTCTCGGTGGTTCTCGAACGGACCGTGCGTGAGCTGCGTGGTCTGTCGTGTCTGGAGATTGAGGAACTGGTGCCCGACCGGCAACAAATCATGGCCAGTCGCTCCTTTGGAACCCTCGTCTATGAGTTGCCAGACTTGGAGGAGGCTGTTGCCAGCCACATCGCGAGGGCGGCGGAAAAACTAAGGGCTCAAGCATCCTTGGCTGGCGCGGTGCAGGTCTACATCCGCACCAACATCTTCAAACCAGAGGTTCCGCAGTACCAGCGAGCCATCACGGTGCCGCTCCGGGAGGCAACCGCGGATACTCGGGTGCTGACCGGCTGGGCCTTGCGAATACTCCGGGATATCTTCCGTCCCGGGTATGGCTACCACAAGGCAGGTGTGATGCTAGCGAATATTGTGCCCGAGGAAAATCGGCAATTCACACTTCTAGGGGGCTGTGAGGATGTGAAGACTGCTTTGCTGATGAAGGCGCTCGATGGCATCAACGAGCGCTATGGCCGAGGGACTTTGCGACTGGCTGCTGAGGGTGTCGACAAGGCCTGGCAGATGCGACGGGGAAATCTGTCGCCGGGCTACACAACTAGCTGGAATGGACTGGCCAAGGTACGTGCAATTTAGGCCTGCGGTAACTTGGGAACAGTTCTATGCGGCACGTGTCTGCAGCCGACAGTGCATCAGCCAGTTGGCGTCATCGGCATCTTACGGCCAACACCAGCCAGTCGTCGATTACGAAATATCTGGAAACGAATGTCTGGTCATCCGCTGACAAGAGTCATTATTCGTAGAAAGGCCTCAGCTAAATTTGCTTCATGCCGGCTACCAATATGCATAATTGAACAATGCATCAAGTTCTGTGAAATCCTTTAGGCCAAGTCCCTCCCTAATCGACTCAGCTTTGGTGCAAAAATCTTGATATCGCTTGGCGTTGAATGTTTTTTTACTTGGGGATGCAGGAAAACTCTTGAAGTGCGCCATCGTCATTCCAGAGACAGAGTTTTTATTCACGATAGCAAACCGTGTGCTGTCGTACGTATGCAAAATCTCAGTCATTACATTGGGACCAACCTGGCCTGTCCCCTGCAGGTAGGTCAATAGCATCTCGTAAGCATCGCCTGCGGTTGTATCGAGTTTGATGTTTTTGTCCAGGTGCTTTAAAGCATCCTGAATTTCGGAGTACCCCTCGGAGAGGGTCTTCCGCCGCCGATGAAGGTTCCCCGAGTGCCATGCATGGATGGGTTTACACACCAACCCTTCATAGAGCTGAAGGAAGGCTTGGCTAGTAAGGCCAGTGCTGGTGCGAATTCGGTCCAGGATTTTACGAGCCTCATGCCTACTACTCGAGCGGAGACTTTTTTGAGAGTCGAAACCATCTTGGCTATCGTCGTTCTGCATCAGCTCGAGCACAGCACGCAGGTCATCCAGGTAGGGCTTCGTGGATGCCACCGGCTTGCTCTTTGCCTGCTGGCAGGCGGCCTTCGCTCGAAGTTCAGCGGCCCTTCGGTGAAGGGCGTAATAACGAAATTTTTCGTCATACTCAGCAATCAATTCATCGGTCGCCGGTACTATTTCACCCGAGCTTTGGAGCGTTTGGAACATTCGCTCGAGTTGTCTCAACAACTTGGCATCTTCTTCCCCGGTCTCAAATTCGTAGAACAGGGAGATTTCATGGTTGCCAGAAAAACCGCCGTGGGTTAGGTTGGCCGAGCCAATAACAACGCGGCAGGTACCATCTTCGTACTTGAATACGTACACCTTGGGGTGGAATATGAACTTTCTGCCCTCTCCCGAGATGTGCAAGCTGACGCGGCCTTTGTAGTAATCCACCAGGCTTTTTAAGCTATCTAGCGCACCAGGGTGGGTTTGGTAGAAGTCAAGCCCAACAACGAACCGAGCGGTCATTCCCGCTTCCAAGGCTAGCTCCAAGTCATTCCATATACCGTCGACACCATTATCGCTAGCGAAAGCAACATAGCAATGAAATTCAACTGCTCCTTTAAGAAACGCTGAGAATTGGGCTGCGTGGTCCGTCTTCGGGTTTCCGTTTTTGAACAGCATGGCGTAAGGCAACGTGGGCATGTTGCAACTCTTGGACTGGAAAAGTTTAAGTTTATGATTTTTTCGCCTCTCATGTCTCCATGACAGTAGAGATGCACCCTGAGTTACCTTCTTTGGACGTTCTATCGGTCGCTGAGTTGGTCGAGCGCCAGTGAGTGATGGTGCTCCATCGGTAGCATCTATGATTCGCCATCGATAGTCTGCTGTATATTGAGCTGAGGTCATTCATCTTTCGTGACGGCCAATGACCGGATAGGGTCGAAAAGCGACAACCAGTGCCAGCGTGAGAAGGCAAACCGCCGAAATCAGCAGCCGGCCGTCGAAGGGTGCCGGCCCCCTCGCAGCTGGTTTGAACCCGAGAACCGGTAGCTGGTTTTGGCCGCAACATGCACGTTGTTAGACGATAAAGGTACGCGGTCGCTCAAGGCCGAGATGGAAGCCGATGCCATTTAGCAGGTCCCGGGAGCTCGATGTCCACAGCGATGCCCATCTAGCGCGTGAACATTTTTCGAGAAAACCTCAGAAAACAGGCAAAAAATTAATAAATTTCGATGAGCGTTAACAGATTTCGATAGCCATGCGTTCGCCGTCTGTCGAAGCGGTCCAGTCAGACCCAGCAGCCTCCCCACCCAGCACCGCAAGCAACATCGGCAGGTCACCGTTCCAGAACGAAGAGGTCCCGTTTCCGGTCCAAGTGACTTCCGGGTTTGAACGCCCCCACAGCAATCGCCGCATCCAACGCTTTTTGAGCTAAACGACGAAATTCCGGCACTGTCGACTCTGAGCGAGCAGCTCTGTGCACAGACTCCAAGGTGATTGGAAATCCCTGCTTGTGCGTGTATCCAACGGTCACTAGGAGTTGTGCTAGCGGTCTACCGCCCAGTCGTTGCCTGAGCGTCAGCAATTGAGCCGACCAGTCGCCTACCCCCAGAAGCCGCGCCCACGTTGGCCCCAGCCAAAATCTCAATCTCATCCCATCATCCGAGGGCGTCAGCTCATACGTCAAAATGCGCTCGTTCAGGCTGTACTCAGCTCGGCCTCGTCGAACAGTCAGCAGCAGTAAAGCCAAACGGGTTAACGACTCCCTAAGAAGGAGGTACGTCTTGGTTCCGTGCGTTTTTCCCATGCGCACCCGGAACGCATACTCACTGATTTCCACCATCCCGGTCAGGTTGCCTTCAGCCAGTTTCAGGCACGTCAGCCACACATCCAGGTCTGCTTGACTGAGAAACTCTCCCGAAACAAGTACCTCGAGGTCGCCTTCGCGAGCAATGGGATGTCGGAATAAACGCTCCCCACCGCCAGCGCTCAGCCCGAAGAGCGGTGAGCGCGCAATCACATTGGGGTACGCAACTTTATCGGCGGCAACACGCGGCAGCTGAATCAGTTCGCCAACCTGAACAGCCGAACGCTTTCTACGCTCAACAACCGCGCCATCATTCAGCGGGGTTCCCTCAAGAAATAGCCCAATTTTGCCGCGCTGCTCCAGTCTCTCGATGATAGTGTTTCGTTGTGCCGTGAGGCGACGAATCGAGTCACCCAGCGGCAAGTCCGCTCGAGCAATGAGATGTTCTAACTCAGCAATTTGCTCATCAATCGCGTCAAGCCTCTTTTTTGCCATACGTCTCCCCATCTATTGTTTGGTTCAGACATATAGCGACCCGCCAAAATCTACCGGTGCGTGGACTTTGCACTTGTTCGTAATCGAGGCACCCACTCCAAACGATAGATAGCCCACCGCCCAGGAGGCGGCAAAAGCAGAATAAAGGGAGGAGGTACATCTTGAATCGATGTCAATTAACGCCATTCCCTCACTGGTCATCCTGGATGATGACCAGTGGCCTGATACTATCTGGAGGCCATCGCTGCACTTGGCTATTTGGCATACTCCGACGAGGACCTCGCACACGAAAACACGTGGACCTCACACATCGAATACGTGGACGCCACACATATTTGACGTGGACGTTACACATATTAAATTGGCCGAAACCCTTGCCCCGTAAGGACTCCAGAGGGCGGAATAGATTTAATAATCGTCTCTCGCTAGCGCTCGTGCTGTACGACAGCATCGCCTCACTCCGAGCTGCTGCCTATAACGGCTACCACCTCCCTCGTCAGGCCCGTCATCTGCATCCATCTCTCACAGAAATAGCACAGGAGATGACAGAAACTACCGTGGGCTCATGCCTTGCCCCCATCCCCTTCAGAACTCAATCCCCAGAACTTGGATATCTGTGCTGGTAGCAATCCCTCCTGGCTGACTTCGTACCCAAAACTTGATTCATCTTTGACGGTCGTATTGGGCCCGGTGCTGATAGGTATCGGTGTCGAGGTTATCTCTGCCTCAAGGTTATCCTTAATAAGGAGAAGCTTAAATCAGCGAGCGCCCAGCATCTGGTCGACAAGCAGAACGCACCATCGCCCTCCTCTACAACCAGGTGGTTAATTAATTGAGGATGGCCGGAGCTTTACTCCAGCCCCCCACTTCACCCTGCCGCGGACGGCACGAACAGGTCTTGTCCAGCCCGCGCGCCAATCATCGCGAGCCGACACAAATCCACGATACGTATCAGACCGCCACGCATCGCCCCATCCGGCAGTTGCTTGGCACCGACCAGTTCGATTCCTGGCAAGAGTTTTGTCAGTGCCGAGGATTTGCTCCCCATCCCCCGCGCCAAGTCCGCAAGCGGGACATAGGTTTGCCGAAACGCGAGCAGTTGATGGGGCAGCACAACTCGGCAGGGCTTGCCACGCAGCTGAATACTTTCAGATGCCAATAGGCCCGTATCAATCCAATGCGCAATGCTCTCCCACTTCCAGCCGGTGTGCTTGGCGAGTTGCTGAATCGACATTCCCGCTTCGAGCAAGGGGGTGCCGAAATATTCGGTCACGTCGGCTCGCCGGAACACCATGTCCCCGAGTCGGCGCCCTAGCGCAATGGCCTTCACCTTGCCCTCCGCGACGGCCCGCATCACAGACTGGATGGCTCGCTTATCGCCCATGCGGCGACTGGTCAACCCGGCCCAGGTAAGCGTTTCCTCGTTGCTGTTGGAAGCAGGCTCCGCTGCCGCACGAATATGGTCGACCAAGGCCGAGATGGAAGCCGACGCCACCAGACCGCCCTTCAGCAGGTCTTGGCGCCAGTTCACATCGGCGCGAATAACGCCGGTCGCCATCATGTGCTCAAGCACCGCCGGCGACACGCCTGCCAGCTCACAGGCGGCTTCGCCGCTTATCCATTCGCTGCGCTGTTGCTGGATGCGGGTGACCTCCTCACGCGGAATTTCGTAGACCTGACCGCGGGTACCAGTACGACGCGTACGGTAGACACACTCCCCAGCCCGGAAGGCTTTGAGCAAACGGTCAACACTGACGCCGATGGCCTTGGCGGCATCCGGTGCCCGCATGTGGTCTGTCGCTGCCTCGGCGATTGCTTTGGCCGAGTCGAGCCCGAGCAGGCCGTCGAACTGCTCAGCCGCGACATCGATGATGACCTGCAGAAATGGCTCAAGTGCCGTGCGCTGACAGAGTTTGCGCAATCCGATATACCAGGGACCGAGCAGGGTATTGAGCGTCCGTGCGTCCGGCTTACCGGCAGCTATCCGACTCGCCACATGGGTCCGGAACCCGGTTGGCCAGTCCGCCAGCAGTGACTCTAACGGCGCCAGAAAATTCACCGCGGCGGACACGGACTGCGGGAACGCCGCAGCGCGCGGAGACATCGGCTGCGTCGGGTCGGCCGAGAGGCAGAGCGTCGCCACGACCTGCGCCAACGTGCCGAGGTCCACGCCCTGTAGCCCCGGTTCGACACGCCCGGTGTGCTGGCCGCCACTGGCAATCAGCGTCGACAACCAGAGTTGAGTCAGCGTGGCAGCCCGGCGCGGCAGCCGGCGGAGGTCTCGGCCGCACTCGCACTGGTCGAGATAGAGGCGATGCGGTGACAAGCGCTCGCCGCACTCATCGCAGTGGTCGACCAACTGAATGTGGTGCTCAGGACAGGCCGTGACATAGGCATGTCCCCAATGCTGTCGCAGATACCCCTCCTCGGCCAGACACACCGGGCAGACCGCGTCGGCCTGGGTGCGATACAAGCGCCCCCAGCTTCGCCTGGCCACGTCCTGCTGTCGTGCACATTGAGTCCATTCACGCTCGAGCCCGAGTTGCCCTGCAACATGGTCCGCCTGTTCCAGCAATGCACCGGGGCTACGCGATACCCCGGCCAGACCTGCCAGCTCACGCCAACCGGACAGCACATTATCGGCCGCCAGCCGTCGGTAATAGCCCAGTCCCGATTCGTCGTGATGCGGGGCATAGGTCACCAACAAACTCATTGGACACCTCCTGCCCACTCAGGGATGAGCGGTACCGACAGGTCATTGTCGTGCATGACCTGCACGAACGCTTGGTGCAGCGCAGCCGGGGCGATGTCCGCCTGCACTTCCTCGGGCCGCTCAAACGCTCGGCAGTGACGGGAACCGGCGGCTTCAATGGCCCGGGCCGCAGACTGGCAGTCCGCGAAGGTCAGCATCCGTGGTGATTCGTACGCCAGCTGACTTGCCAGCTCCTGCATGAACCGGCTGAGCACCCCAATCAGGCCACCAGTGAGCAGGTAGCACTGATAGGTCAGCACTCGCGCCGGCAGCTCAATCGGAAAACCGCTTTCCCGAAAGAGATTCGCATAGGTTGCCACGCAACCATGAAACGCCTGCAGGTTATCCGGGATACGGGAATCGTAAGGCATCAGCCAACGCGGCGCCGATGCCCGCATGCGGAGTTGCTCGTTGTGCTCGAACAGGCGCTCGAGCCGGGGTACGCCGAACAGTAGTAAGGTCAGGTTGAGCGAATCCGCCAGCGCTTTGAACCAGTCGCCGGCAGCGCGCGGCGGCACCCGCGCCCCCAACTCCACCAGATGGCTCGCCTCCTCGAACAGCACGACGCGGGTGCCAGCCAGTTTCAACTGGTCCAGCATGCGATTGCCCATGGCGCCGGACGTGATGTTGCGTTGCACGGGCAAGCCCAGTGCCGTGAGCACACTCGACGGCAGGAGCAAGGGGGATACCGGCGTCGGTACCGGTACCACCAGCACGGGAACCCGGCGCCGGCCTTCGACCTTCGCTTCGGGGAAATCGCGGCGCAGTGCCCGGATGAGCATGGATTTGCCGACGCGGGACGGTCCCACCACATGCTCGATACGACTGGCGGCGCCGTCCAGCGCATCGTCGATACGCTGGCACAGCGGCTTCAACTGCTTGAGGAACAGCGGATGGGGGAGTTCACAGTTCTCGATGGCGATGCGTAACTGCTTGGCGGGGGTCATCACAGCAGGCCTCCACTGTCACGGTCCAGCACAGGTAACAGCATTACCTCGTCTAGCAACGCGTCGGTAGCGGGCGTCGCCGCAGTCGATGGCGGCTTGCCGGACGTAGTCGATGGCGGCATGGGCCCTGGCTGCCTGGCCGCGCGGGCAATCGCTTGCGCCTCCTTCTCCCGCTGGGCAGTTTCGCGGTTGCGGTCATGCTTGCTGGGTCGCTTGAGCTTGGGAGGACGCGAGTCAGCGACATTCTGCGCGTGCAGGTCGCGGTCGAATTGCTCGGCCTGCTGCGAGGGCTTGAATTTGGACTGCTGCTTCTTGAGCTGCTCCTTCGCCTCCGTGAACGACCACGCCGGCGTCTCGGGCCGCAGATGCTCATGCGACAGGACAACGAGCGGCAACTCGTCACCCTCATAGACATAGATATGTCGAAAGTCGTCGGGGTTGTACAGTACCTTGAGCGGCTGCTGTTCCCCGTACTTCTCCAGCAAGGGCCCAATGTTGTCGCCCTTATAATGCAGGCCGTCTATCGTGACGCCGGTTTTTCTGTTTACGCGGCGCTCGGTGTGCTCGTACAGGGCCGCCAGCCATTCAGCGCGCGATGGCGGCAGCGAAATCGCGAAGCACGACTCCTCGAAATATGCCCAGCGTTCGGCCGGGGTGCCTCCCTTTGTTTCGGTCGTGAGGATGAGGTCCCATTGCAGCCGCTGCAGTGGGGTATGCACCCATTTCTCGTAGTACCAACGGACAATCCAGCGCTCAAGCTGCTCGACCGTCATGAGTTCGTCACCCAGAGCGACCGGGTCGCGTTGCCCGTCCTTGCCGTCTAGCCGGGTACAGCCTGACAGCGCCTCGAGGGCTTCTTTGAGCGAGCGGTTCAGCCGCTCGATGAACGGTTTTTCTTGTCCGGCACGGGCCCTGCAGTGCTTAACGTCCACTCCGAGTCGCTCAAGATTTTGGATGCGACTCCCTTTGGCCTCAGGACCGTTGTCAAACACCAGCTCACCGGGAGTGCCGCACACATTCATTGCGTGGTTGATACCAAGCTCCTGGAAGCGCTGCTGCTTTATCGGCGCCATGTACAGTTCCGCACAGGCAAGCGAGTCGGTATCAGTCACTCCGCCGACCACCAGCTGCCAGCCCAGCGGGTAGCCCGTGCAGCAGTCAATGGCATGCACCAGGTAGAGCTGGCTCGTCACGCCGCCAGGTGTCTGGACGACAAACGGCAGGTGCAGCGCATCCTGTTCAACGCGTTCGAAGGGCAGTTCGGCGCGAATGCGCTTCTTCGCGAAGGACTTGCCGGCAATCGCATCCGTTGGAAGCATCCGTGCGTGGTCGGGGTCAGGACTCAGAATGCGCTGCACGACATGCTTCACGTACTTGTTGCTTATCGGGGGACGGTCGACCGGATGCGCACTGCCATACACCTCGAGGTTCGCCGCCTCTGTCAATCGCGTCAGCGTCCACCGGGATTGAGGTTGTAAGTAGTGCCGCTCGGCTAACAGGCAAATTGTGCTGATGACGTCCTGGGAATAGCGCGGTCCCCTGTTGCCCTTGTTCTTGTCGCCCCTCAAAGCAGGCAGACCGGCCACATCAGCTCGTCGGTAGCGATATATCGCCGACTGGGACGGAAAGGGTGGTGACTGCGGGGTCGCGGTTTGCGCATACTCTTCTGCCGCGTATCGATAGGCCTGCAGAAAGCTGATGCCGAGCTTTTCCCGGAAGTCGCGGATACGCAGCATCACCGACCGGATGAAGGCGCTACGCTCATGAAGCGCGGTGTCCTCGGGCTGGGCGGCATGGCTGAAGCGCGGCTTGCCGGTCCGCAATACGGTCAGCTTGCCCGCGTGGAGGTCAGCGACCAGACGTTGTACGTCGACATACCGCTCTTCCCGTTTCTCGGCATCGAAGACTTTGATACAGCCGGCGCGCGGGTGTGGGTCGAGCACTTCGAAGTAGGCTGCATGGTTTTCCGGCGGCGCGAGCCGGTCTTGCTGGAGCAAGGTATGGTTCATCGCTCCACGGCCTCCAGCAGGCTGAGATGGCTCAGGTCCCCATAGGCAAGGGATAGTGTGAACGCGCCGCAGACCGCGTGATGAGCGAGGTCACCGCTGAGCACCCCGCTAACGAGCAAGAGCGGAATCAGACCCGGCAATAGCTGCAGGTCCCTGCACAGGCCACCTACGGTGACAGAACCCTGTTCACACCGACGCGTGACGCGTTCGACCAACCCGTCGTTCAGATAGTCCGAGACACGGTGAATGGCTTGCTTGAGCACCCGTGCATTCAGCCGAACCGGATGAGCGGAATTCGCCGGATAGACCACGGTGCGTAAGGGGTAGCCATTCGCCGCCAGAATCCGACGTGCACGCCCGACCTTTTCCCAGTAAATATCGTCGCCCTCGAAACCTTCGGCTTTGACCTCGAAGGCATGATGCAGACCGTCATGCCAGTCGACACCGAAGTCAGGCGTATAGAATTTTGGGCCCGGCACATCACGATGCAGGTGCCACGCCTCGCTTACGGCTTCTCGCGTAAACAGCAGGCGCTCGTCTATCAAGTCGACGGTAAAGGGCTGAGGCTGGAATGCGGCCACCTGCGGGTCCAGCGTGAGCAGATGTGCAACGAACCGCTCCGATTCTGATTCGACGTTGAGGTGACCATTTCCCTTCGCACTGTAGGTGCCGATTTTTGCCTTGCCATAGGTAGACGCCGTATGGCGGATACCGGTGTTTGCGGCGTTCAGGCGGCCACGGCGGCCGTAAGCAGGGGCGACTCGGCTCACAATGAACCTCCATCGCGCAGGCAGTGGTGGGTTTCAATGAGCCGCGTCTGGGCAGCCGGGAGTCCAAGACCGTCGAGCAGGCGCTCGACGGAAGCTGCGGAGGATTGGCAAAAACCTTGCCTTTGACGCAAGCGATGTGCAGGGCAGCGGCTGAAAAGCCTTGTCCCGCAAGGGATTCGAAGAGAATCAACCCTCTTCGCCGCTGACTTTTTGCTGCTGTACATCTCCGAGCCTCCATTTTGTGGTCCGTTCACAAAATGGCGCCCACAGGGGCACTGAGCTCCCTGGCAAAGCAAAAGTCTTGTTCGGTCGCGGTCGAAGCCGTACGGTTGACGATATAACAACCATTCCTGGAATGGAACGGACGGCACCGTCAAGTTACTGGCGGTACAGCCAGTGTGTTGTGTCGATGTTGGCTGAGCGCCCGCAGTCCTCTGCCTGAGCATCGCGTTCCTCAAAGGTGGTTAAAGTCAGTCCACCTTATCGACAAGTAAAAAAATCAACTATTTTTGGCGGCTTCAGGCGTGCGCGGTGGCTCTGCCAGCAGTTGGCTCGCACGCACTGGATTGCCCACATCAAGCAGAACGCACGCAATCAGGGCATCCCTGGGCAACCAAACGACCTGGAAGCCTTCAGGTTTCGGCAGTCCTTGGAAGTCATGGCAATCGAATTGCATAAGCTGGATGGCGCCCGCTGCTTTTACTGCGGATGTAGACCACTACATCCCGTTTTCACGGCCCCCACGAGACCTCACCCACAACTTCGTGCTAGCGCCGCCCGTCGTGTAACCGAAACCAATCCGCCCCTGGCAGCCTTACCGCATCTGGAGCACTGGCTGGCGCCCGACGGCACAACAAGTACGCTGCGCTCGCAGCGATTGGCTACGAAGCCGGAGTACAAGCTGGCCACACCCTGCCTCGACAGGTCAGAGGATGGACATACACGAGCGGACAGACAGGTGGTGGAAAGGCGTAGCTTTACGCCGATACCGACACCCCCACTGATGAGGCATACGCAGCCTAGATTGCATGCCCCACACAAGGCTCTACCCCCTAGTCGGCATCCCCCGACGCAGTGCTCGAGCCACTGCTCGCGAAGGGAGGTCAGGTGCAACGGTCAGGCAACCTGAAGAAACCGCATGAGGTCTGTCGTCGCCAGCACGATAGCAGTCGCGACTTCTCGGTCGCGGCAATCGGCTGCAGCTACAACACGGAGGGGGATGAAGGGCCACGCGCTCCACAACGCGACGTCAGCAGACTACAGAGCACGGTTTCCCCATGGGGTAATCGTTACTGATGGCAGTCGCCTCCTCCTTCGGGCGTCGGCAGGTGAGCGGAGAGACGCCGCATGGTCTTACTCGGCGACGATTCTAAGTTCGAGCGCGGCCTTGCCTTCATGACTGCGGCGGCGTGCGCTGGTACCCTCGGTTCGTTGCAGAGCGGCCAAGTGCCTGCTAAGAGCAAGCCGTCCCGCCGAGCTTCATGGTTTGTGCATTAATAAACTTGATTGACATAAGCACGGCGGATAGCATTGCTTTCGATGCTATCCGCCGTGCAGCTTTGAACGCGCTGTAAAACAGAAACAACAGGAAAGACTCAATGCTGACTGGCGAACTTCGTAGCCAAATCGACGCGGTATGGAACGCCTTCTGGTCGGGCGGGATTTCGAACCCGATGGAGGTGCTGGAGCAGATTACCTACCTCTTGTTCATCCGCCGGCTGGACGACGCCCATACCCTGGAGGAGAGCAAGGCCACAGTCTTCAAGCGGCCGATGGCGAACTGCATCTTCCCCGAAGGCAATGACTCGAAGGGCCGGGCGTACGACGACCTGCGCTGGTCGCGGTTCAAGAACTTCGCGCCAGCGGACATGTTTGAGGTGGTGGATGGGCACGTCTTCCCGTTCATCCGCGCTATGGGCAGTGACGGCTCGACCTACAGCCAGCACATGAAGGACGCCCGCTTCACCATCCCGACGGCCGGCCTGCTGTCCAAGGTGGTGGACATGCTCGACCACGTGCCGATGGAGGACCGCGACACCAAGGGCGACCTCTACGAGTACATGCTCGGCAAGATTGCCGCCGCTGGTCAGAACGGCCAGTTCCGTACGCCTCGTCACATCATCAAGCTGATGGTGGAGCTCACGGCGCCGACGCCCAAGGATGTCATCTGCGACCCGGCCAGCGGCACCTGTGGCTTCCTGGTTGCGGCGGGGGAATACCTGCGCGAGAAGCATCCGGCGCTGTTCAACGACGCAACAGCCCGCGAGCACTTCCACCACGGCATGTTCCACGGCTACGACTTCGACAACACCATGCTGCGTATCGGCAGCATGAACATGGCGCTGCACGGCGTCGATAACCCGGACATCCGCTACAAGGATTCCCTCGCCCAGGACCACGCCGGTGACGAGGAGAAATACTCCCTCATCCTCGCCAATCCGCCCTTCGCCGGTTCGCTGGACTACGAGAACACTGCCAAGGACCTGCTGGCGTTGGTCAAGACGAAGAAGACCGAGCTGCTGTTCCTGGCACTCTTCCTGCGCCTATTGAAGCCCGGCGGCCGCGCGGCAGTCATCGTGCCGGACGGCGTGCTCTTCGGCTCGAGCAAGGCACACAAGGAGCTGCGCCGGATGATTGTCGAGGAGCAGAAGCTCGATGCGGTCATCTCGCTGCCGTCGGGCTGCTTCAAGCCTTATGCGGGCGTCTCGACAGCGATTCTGGTTTTTACGAAGACAAACTCGGGCGGTACCGACCACGTGTGGTTCTACGACATGCAGGCGGACGGGTGGAGCCTGGACGACAAGCGTCAGCCTCTGTTGCCCGAGGACCAGCTTGGCGTGGCCCCGCTGCAGCCGCTTTCCGAGGCGGAGCACCCCAAGAACAACCTGCCAGATGTACTGGCGCGCTGGAAACAGCGGGACGGGGCCGAACGGCAGCGCTCGCGTACCGAGCAGAGTTTCTGCGTGCCGAAGGCTGGCATTGCCGAGCAGGGCTACGACCTCTCCATCAACCGCTACAAGGAAGTGGTACATGAGGCGGTCGAGCATCTGCCACCGAAGGAGATTCTCGCCAAGCTCGCCAAGCTGGAAAATGAGATTCAGGAGGGGATGAAGGTGCTTGAGGGGATGTTGCTGTGAGCTTCACTCGCCTGCCATTTGAAGAGGTTTTCGCCGATGAGTCAGGTGGAAACGTCAAGACGCCCCAAGGCGAATACTTACTGACGGGGTCTTTTCCAGTGGTCGACCAAGGGAAGTCGCTCATTGGTGGATACGTAAATGATGCTTCACGCCTTTGCGGTGGAGGTCGACCAGCGATAGTTTTCGGTGACCATACTCGCTGTGTTAAATATGTGGACTTCCCATTTTGCATGGGAGCTGACGGAGTCAAGGTCTTGCGTCCAAAGATTGACGCAGACCTGAAGTATCTCTATCACTACCTTCAAACAATAAAATTGCCGGATGGCGGGTATGACCGGCATTACAAATATCTAAAGCGGACCGAGGTAGTCATACCCCCGGTATCAGAGCAACGCCGCATCGCAGCCATCCTTGACCAAGCCCATGCGCTGCGTGTCAAGCGGCGGGAAGCCTTAGCGCTGTTGGATGAGCTGCAGCGGGGGATTTTCATCGAGATGTTTGGTGACCCATTGAGTAACCCCAAGAACTGGCCTGTTCAGACGCTTGAAAATTTCTTTCGATTTAGAACTGGAAAACTTGATTCGAATGCGGCTGTCGCTGGGGGAGAATATCCTTTCTTTACTTGTGCCAAAGAGGATTTGTGGATTGATACCTATGCGTTTGATTGCGAGGCATTACTTCTAGCCGGGAATAATGCCAATGCCGACTACTCAGTTAAGCATTTCAACGGGAAGTTCAATGCGTACCAGCGCACATATGTCATAACCCTTAAAAGTGAAGAGTATTCGTATAAATACGCCGCGTTTTTCCTTGAGCACCACTTGTCAGAATTAAAGCGCATGTCGAAGGGGTCCAGTACAAAATACCTCACCTTAGGGCTGCTCAATAAAATACGTATCCCTGTACCGCCGTCAAGCCTGCAGCGTATATTTGAGGAGCGGGTTGAGATTGTTGCTCATGCGAAAAGCGTCCAATTGGCGTCACAGCGGGGGCTGGATGGACTTTTTAATGCTCTTCAGTACCGAGCTTTCCGTGGAGAGCTATAAGTGAGCAACTTCGCCTTCCTCAGCCTTCCCGAGTGGGCCTTTCTCTTCGAGTCGGCGTCGAAGGCGGAGCAATTGGCGAATACGGATGCGCGGGCATCCTGCTTCTACGCGCGGCGCACTTTGGAGTTGGGCGTCGCCTGGCTCTACAAGCACGACAAGACGCTGAAGCTGCCCTATCAGGACAACCTCAGCGCGCTGATACACGAACCGACCTTCCGCCAGACGGTCGGCGATGCGCTCTTTACCAAGGCCCGGCTCATCAAGGACCTGGGCAATATGGCGGTGCACAGTGCCAAGAAGATGGCACCCGCTGATGCGGTGAGCACCACCCGCGAACTCTTCCACTTCTGCTATTGGCTTGCCCGCACCTACGGTCGCACGGCTCGCCCGGACCCGAGCCAGCTTTTCGACAGCAAGCGGCTGCCGACCGTCTCCGCGCTGCCCGCCCAAACCGTCGAGCAACTACAAAAGCTTGAGGGCGAGCTGCGGGCCAAGGACGAGAAGCTGTCCTCGCTGCTGTCTGAACGGGCCGCCCTGGATGAGGAGCTGCGTCGCCTGCGCGAGGAGTTTGCTGCGATACGGCAGGCCAACACCGCTCAGCCCGACACGCACGACTATTCCGAAGCCGAAACCCGCAAGCTCTTCATCGACACACTGCTGAAAGAGGCGGGCTGGCATCTCGACCCGGACAAGAACTTCGAAGTCGAAGTGACCGGTATGCCCAATGCGGAGAACAAGGGGTATGTCGATTACGTGCTGTGGGGGGACGACGGCAAGCCGCTTGGCTTGATTGAAGCAAAACGGACGACCAAGAGCCCGACGGTGGGCCAACAGCAGGCCAAGCTCTACGCAGATTGCCTGGAGGCGCAGTACGGCCAACGCCCGGTCATCTTCTATTCGAATGGCTACGAGCACTGGATGTGGGACGACAAATCCTATCCGCCGCGGGCCGTGCAGGGGTTCTACAAGAAACCTGAGCTCGAACTCCTCATCCAGCGGCGCAGTAGCCGCAAGAAACTCTCGGAAGCCGTCATCAACAGCGCCATCATCGAGCGCTACTACCAGACGCGGGCGGTCCGCCGCGTCGGAGAGAGCTTCGAGGTCGACAAGCTGCGCAAGTCCCTGCTGGTGATGGCGACTGGTGCCGGCAAGACCCGGACGGTGATTGCGATGGCCGACGTGCTGATGCGTTGCAACTGGGCCAAGCGCGTGCTGTTCCTGGCCGACCGGGTCGCGCTGGTCAATCAGGCCGTGAATGCCTTCAAGGTGCACCTACCGGACTCCGCACCGGTCAACCTGGTCACCGACAAGGCCACCGAAGGCCGCGTGTACGTCTCCACCTATCCGACGATGATGGGTCTAATTGACGAAGCCTTGAGTAGGGAAAATGCCGGTCAGCGCCGCTTTGGCGTCGGGCACTTCGACCTCATCGTCATCGACGAGGCACACCGGTCCGTCTATCAGAAGTACCGCGCCATCTTCGACTACTTCGACTCGCTGCTAGTCGGTCTCACCGCTACGCCCAAGGACGAAATCGACCACAACACCTACGGCCTGTTCGACCTTGAAACCGGGGTGCCGACCGACGCTTATGGCCTTGATGAAGCCGTCGCCGACAAGCATCTGGTGCCGCCGGTTGCCATCTCCGTTCCGCTGAAATTCCAGCGCGAGGGCATCAAGTACAACGACCTTTCCGAGGAAGAGAAGGAAGCCTGGGACGCGCTGGAGTGGAGCGACGACGGCACGGTGCCCGATGAAGTGAACGCTGAGGCGGTGAACAAATGGCTGTTCAACACCGACACCGTCGACAAGGTGCTTGAGACCCTGATGACCAAGGGGCAGAAAGTGGCGGGCGGGGACCGGCTGGGCAAGACCATCATCTTCGCCAAGAACAACGACCACGCCGACTTCATCGCCCAGCGCTTTAACATCAACTACCCGCACTACAAGGGCCACTTTGCGCGGGTCGTTACTTACAAGACCGAATACGCCCAGAGCCTCATCGACGATTTCTCCAAGAAGGACAAGATGCCGCACATCGCCATCTCGGTGGATATGCTCGATACTGGCATCGATGTCCCGGAAGTCGTCAATCTGGTGTTCTTCAAGATTGTCCGCTCCAAGACCAAGTTCTGGCAGATGGTCGGGCGCGGCACACGCCTGTGCAAAGACTTGTTCGGGCCGGGAGAGGATAAGCAGAACTTCTTCATCTTCGACTTTTGCCAGAACCTGGAATTCTTCAGCCAAAATCCGAACTTCTCAGAGGGTTCGGCCGCTGAACCGCTTGGCAAGCGGTTGTTTATGGCTCGACTGCAGCTTATCTCCAGTCTCGACAGCAAGTTGGTTCAGGGAAACATAGTCGGTGAGCCGGTTGCAGCACCGTACGGTGGCGGTCTGACGGAGGCACAACTTCGCGCCGAGACGGCGGAGATGCTGCATCAGAGCATCGTCGCGATGAATCAGGATAACTTCGTCGTCCGGCCACATCGGCAATATGTCGAGAAGTACGGTAAGCCTGAGGCTTGGCAGGTTCTGGGACCCGACGACTATGCAGTACTGAACGCTCGGGTTGCAGGCCTTCCGACTGAACTCGTCGATGAGGACGAAGAAGCCAAGCGCTTCGACATGCTGGTGCTGCGCACGCAGCTCTCGATACTCCAGGCGCTGCCCGCCTTCACGGGATTGAAGGAGAAAATTCAAGCCTTAGCCAGCGCGCTGGAAGAGCAGTCCGCTATTCCCGCCATCAACGCCGAGATGGTGCTCATTCAGGCCGTGGCCAGCGATGAGTGGTGGGAGGACGTCACCGCGCCAATGCTGGAAACGGTTCGTCGCCGGCTTAGGGCGTTGGTCAAGCTCATCCCCAAGGGCGAGAAGCAGGTCGTCTACACTAACTTCGAAGACGAGATTGGTGAGGCCGCCACCATTGACCTCCCGCAGGTGACGGCAGGCTTGAACATGGCGAAGTTCAAGGACAAGGCGCGGGCGTTTCTACGGGCCCACCAATCGCACCTGTCGCTGCAACGTCTGCGCCGCAATCAGCCACTCACCCCGACCGACCTCGGTGAGCTCGAAAAGATGCTGCTGGAGGCCGGCGGCTCGCCGGAACTCATCAACGAAGCCAGAGAGAAAAGCCACGGGCTCGGTATCTTCGTCCGCACCCTGGTAGGCCTGGACCGCGAAGCGGCGATGCAAGCCTTCAGCGATTTCATCGGCGGGACGACCGTAACGCCGAATCAGATTGAGTTTATCAATCTGGTGGTGGAGGAGCTGACGCAGAACGGGGTGATGGAGCCGGCGCGGCTTTTTGAGTCGCCATATACCGACATCAATGCACAGGGGCCACTGGGCGTTTTTCCACCGGCGACCGTTACACAGATTGTGGAAGTGCTGGAGGGGGTTCGGGAGCGTGCAGTGGCCTAGCGTCTGTGAGGATGGATGATTGCCGACATTCCAAAGCCTTCGACTAAGGAAAGTTTATGCCATTAAGGGGCATTGTCGGCGACAACGAAATCTATGCGTTCGACCTCGTGTATGGCAGGCAATCAAGCCGACACATCCTCTATGTCGATGCGCTATTTTTCCTCTCTGACTGGTAGACTACTTATGTCAAAAAGCAGGATTGACCTGCCAAGCCGCATCCTGAAAGACGGGTAAATTATGACAAAGCGTTACGTTGGTTTCGTCGTTGTAGGGGAGGCCGTAACTGTAGTTGATGCAGAAGTGCCAAATGATAAAGATTTGCCCATTACGATTATTTCTGACACATCCTGGAACCTACAGAACGGTGACAGAGGACCTGCCCTCGCCGTACTTCATCAGCGTTGCGCTGATTACCTTCGCGAGAATGAGATTGGGTTTGTTGTAGTAAAAGCAAGTGCGCTACCCACTGGCTCGGCGAAACTGGCACTTCTAGAGAGTGCAGAGGTGAGAGGTGTAATTATTGCTGGTGCAGCGTCAACATCTGACGTAAAAATTCTTTCAAAGGCTGTTATCAGCCGGACTTACGGCGAGCGAAAGGTAGACGAGTACTTGAAAGATGATAGCTTCTGGAATGAACACACCGAAGGCGGGAAGTTACGCAAAACCAGTCGCGAGGCGGCAATGCTCATTATCGCTGCGAGGAATCGTTGATGGCAGGTGTCGTTCCCGAACTGCATGTTGGCAAAAAACTAGGTAATGGCCATTTCGGCGAAGTTTTTCTTGGTGAAGATGGCGTTCATGGCACAGTAGCTGTGAAAGTTTTATCCCGAAAACTTGCGCACACAGATGCGGAATGGCTTGCGTACAAAGCGGGCTTTCTGGCTGAAGCTCAGCATCTTTCGAAAGCACGCCATCGAAATGTCGTTCAGGTGTTCCATATTGAAGAGCTGCCAGATGGAAATAGCATCCGCTTTTGCATGGCTTTTTGCCCAGGAGGTTCACTCCAACAAGCCTTTGAGGCAGGGCCAATGCCACTACTTGATGTACGCAAAGTTGCAACGGATGTGTCGTTAGGTCTTGATGCACTGCACGCGCGCGGAATGCTTCATCGGGACATTAAGCCAGGCAACATTCTGATTGATGGTGCTGGCGTAGCCCAACTAGGTGACTTTGGGCTAGTCACCGACAGGTTAATCATGGGCTACGGTTCGCAGGCGGGCTACAGCGACCACATCGCTTATGAAGTTTGGATTGGGCACGGTACAAGCGTTAGAACTGACATCTGGGCTCTCGGGATGACCCTTTACCGCTTATTGCATGGAAAGGCTTGGTATGAGGCGACTCCGTCGCCACGTCACATAATTCGTGATGGTGGATTCGTCGATACGCTTTGCTGGCTTCCACATATACCGAAAGCTTGGCGCAGAGCAATCCGGAAAATGCTTAATGACGACTCAACCCTTCGCTACCAGTCCGCCGGACAAGTTCTAAATGCGTTGTCGGCACTTCCTACTCCAAACTGGTCGGTTGCCGTAACGCCAAATTTAGTCAGATGGGAACAAACTTCGGCCACTAGGCTAAAGGTAGCCGAATGGACTTGGCTTTCCCCACGAAAGCATGAATGGCAAGCGTGGAGTGAGCCTATCGGAAAAGTTGGGCGAAAAAAGGCACTCGGAGGGACTACTGCCCCCATTAGTAAGGGGCAAGCGATAAAAGAGTTAGAAGCCTTCTTTGAAATCTAGAGGCTTATACTAAACGTAGCGAGCGCGGCAGTAGATACTGTCCATCACTATCTATCTGTGTTAAAGGCTTGAGCATAAGATGCTTGGTTGCAATAGAGCGTCGCAATTCCGAGCAGGATGGGCAATACGACTTGCTAGCTACCACGCCCTCTCCAGGCTGCCAGTAGCTTTGGCAGAAACGGCAACGAGGAAGTGCCGCGGAGAGGTTCGCAGATTTCTTGCTCATCGCGTCCTCTCCCGTTGACGTCCTTGTCAAAACCGCACAGAGTAGGTTTCACAAAAAACTATACGTTTGTTCAGTATAAATCTCTAATACCCATTAGACAAGCGCTAATTCCATCGTCTTGATTTTTCAATGCACGTCTAACGACATATAGCAGTTTGCACCTTGATGGGGCTTGCCGAGGGATTCTCAGTCGGCCCAGACTCTATACGACTTCTCCGCTCGGAAACCTGCCACTGGACCATTGAGACGATGACGGTCGCGGGACTAGAGAGTTCGGCAGCCATGGACGAGCAGTCGAATCGACTGGCGAGGAATGGCATGTGTTGGCCAACTGCTGCAGGGCAGTGTTTCCGCAGACCAGCCATTTGCGGGTCCGTTCTGGCCAGTTCCCCCCGTTAAACTTCGGCAACGCCGATTGGTAGCAGTGGCAGGCAGAGCACCCAGGGACAATGACCCGCGTGCCCTGACCGATGCGCCTAGCGAAAGTCCATCGAAAGCATATTCTGAACCTTGCTGGTGCCCAGGAAGAGAGCCGATACGGCACGCCCAGTTCGTTCGCTGCGGACACGAGCAAGGTAAGCAGTGATTAAAACGTAATGGCGAGTTTTCCATGTTCGTCGACCCACAAGCCCACCGTGAGCATGCGCAATCCCGTGGCGTCGTAGTTCATACACCGCGTACTGCAGCACGCGGTTAGCTCTCCCAAAAAACAAAAAGAGCCTTAAAAAACCATCAATATCTTATAACTATGAACACAAAAATGCCCATAAATTTCTCAATTTATGGGCATTGGATTCTCAGCTTATGCGTTCATCTACAGGTGATATCACACATCGATATTCCGCGCATACAGCGCATTCTCTTCAATGAAGGCCCGGCGGGGCTCGACGTTGTCACCCATCAGCGTGGTGAAGATCTCGTCGGCGGCGATGGCGTCGTCGATCTGGACTTTGAGCAGGCGGCGGACGGCGGGGTCCATGGTGGTTTCCCACAGCTGCTCGGGGTTCATTTCGCCGAGGCCTTTGTAGCGCTGCTTGGAGATGCCGCGTTCGACTTCGTTGAGCATCCAGCGGATGGCGTCGGCGAAGCTGGTGACGGCCTGCTGCTTTTCGCCGCGACGCATGACGGCGCCGGGGCCGATGAGGCCGGAGATGGACTCGGTGGCCTGGCGGATGGTGCGGTAGTCGCCGGCGTTGAGGAAGTCGCCATCGATGCGGCTGAGCTTGCGGTTGCCGTGGTGCATGCGGGCGATTTCGAGCGTCCAGGCTTCGCTGGTTTCGTCGTGGCGGGCCTCGATGGTGACGGCTGCGCCGACGGCGGCCTGCAGGCGGGCAGCGGAGTCGCGGGCGGCGGCTTCGTCTTCCAGGGACAGGGGCAGGTCGTTGGCGAGCAGGGCGTGCAGGACGGAGGAGTCGATCCAGTCGGCGAGGCGGCGGATGACGGCTTCGGCCAGCAGGTAGATGCGGGCGAGGCCGCCGAGGGCTTCGGAGTGGATGGGGTCGGCGCCGTCGCGCGGGGTGAGGGCGGCACCTTCGAGGCCGAGCTTGAGCAGGTGGGCGTTGAGCTCGTTGTCGTCCTTGATGTACATCTCGTTCTTGCCGTGCTTGATCTTGTAGAGCGGCGGCTGGGCGATGTAGATGTGGCCGCGCTCGACGAGTTCGCGCATCTGGCGGTAGAAGAAGGTGAGCAGCAGGGTGCGGATGTGCGCGCCGTCCACGTCCGCATCGGTCATCAGGATGATGCGGTGGTAGCGCAGCTTTTCGGGCTTGAAGTCTTCGGGGCCGATGCTGGTGCCGAGGGCGGTGATGAGGGTGGTGATCTGCTCGGAGCTGATGAGCTTGTCGAAGCGGGCGCGTTCGACGTTGAGCACCTTGCCGCGCAGCGGCAGGATGGCCTGGAACTTACGGTCGCGGCCCTGCTTGGCGGAGCCGCCTGCGGAGTCGCCCTCGACGATGTAGATTTCGCACAGGGCGGGGTCTTTTTCCTGGCAGTCGGCGAGCTTGCCGGGCAGGCCGACGCCGTCGAGGACGCCCTTGCGGCGGGTCATTTCACGGGCGCGGCGGGCGGCTTCGCGGGCGCGGGAGGCTTCGACGATCTTGCCGCAGATGGTCTTGGCGTCGGCGGGGCGCTCGAGCAGGAAGTCGGCGAGCTTCTGGGCGACGACCTCTTCGACGGCCGGGCGGGCTTCGCCGGAGACCAGCTTCATCTTGGTCTGGGAGGCGAACTTGGGGTCGGGCATCTTGACGGACAGCACGCAGGCGAGGCCTTCGCGCATGTCGTCGCCGGAGATGTCCACCTTGGCCTTCTTGGCGATCTCGTGTTCTTCGATGTACTTGTTGATGACGCGGGTCATCGCGGCGCGCAGGCCGGTGAGGTGGGTGCCGCCATCCGCCTGCGGGATGTTGTTGGTGAAGCACAGCACCTGTTCGGCGTAGCTGTCGTTCCACTGCATGGCGACTTCGACGGTGATGGGCACGCCGTTCTGGATGGATTCGCCGCTGGCGTGGAAGACGCTGGGGTGCAGCACCGACTTGGCGCGGTTGATGTATTCGACGAAGCCGGAGACGCCGCCGGCGAAGGCGAAGTCTTCTTCCTTGCCGTTGCGCTGGTCCACCAGGCGGATCTTGACGCCGTTGTTGAGGAAGGACAGTTCGCGCAGGCGCTTGGCGAGGATTTCGTAGTGGTATTCGACGGTGCCGAAGATTTCTTCGTCGGCGAGGTAGTGCACCTTGGTGCCGCGCTTGGTGGTGTCGCCGACGATCTTCAGGGGGCTGGTTTCGACGCCGTCGACGACTTCGATGACGCGGTCCACGGCGTGGCCGCGGTTGAATTCCATGAAGTGCTTGTGGCCGTCGCGGGCGACGGTGAGGCGCAGCCACTTGGAGAGGGCGTTGACGCAGGACACGCCGACGCCGTGCAGGCCGCCGGACACCTTGTAGCTGTTCTGGTTGAACTTGCCGCCGGCGTGCAGCACGCACATGACGATTTCGGCAGCAGAGCGCTTGGGCTCGTGCTTGTCGTCCATCTTGACGCCGGTGGGGATGCCACGGCCGTTGTCGGTGACGGAGATGGAGTTGTCGGCGTGGATGGTGATGACGATGTCGTCACAGTGGCCGGCGAGGGCTTCGTCGATGGCGTTATCGACCACCTCGAAGACCATGTGGTGCAGACCGGTGCCGTCGGAGGTGTCGCCGATGTACATGCCCGGCCGCTTGCGCACGGCCTCCAGCCCTTCGAGCTGCTGGATGCTGGATTCGTCGTAGTTGTCGGCGGGTGCGGGTTGTTGCGGCGTATCGGACATGGCGTTCTCGGTTCAGCGGGTACAGCAGGACGCCCCCTTGCGGGGGCTCGCAGTCGGACGGTGTTTTGACGGATCAGATCCGCATGGGCATCACGACATACTTGAAGTCGGTGTTGTCGGCGAGGCCGAAGAGGGCGCTGGCGTTGCCGTCGTTGAAGCGGATTTCGATCTCGTTGGCTGCGACGTTGGTCAGCACGTCGAGCAGGTAGGTGACGTTGAAGCCGATGTCGAGGCTGTCGCCGGCGTAGTCGACTTCGAGTTCTTCGAGGGCTTCTTCCTGCTCGGCGTTGGTGGACACGAGCTTGAGGCTGCCTTCGGAGAGCATCAGGCGCACGCCGCGGAACTTCTCGTTGGTGAGAATGGCGGCACGCTGCAGGGACTGCAGCAGGGCCAGGCGGCTGGCCTTGACCAGCTTGGGGTGGCCTTGCGGGATGACGCGCTCGTAGTCGGGGAACTTGCCGTCGATGAGCTTGGAGATCAGTTCGATGTGGCCGAAGCGGAAGACGATCTGATTGCCGACGATGGTGACCTCGAGGGCTTCGTCGGAGTCGGCCAGCTGGCGGGCCAGCTCGACGACGGTCTTGCGCGGCAGGATCACGTCGGTGCGAGCAAAGTCGCCAACCAGCGGGGAGGCGGCGTAGGCGAGGCGGTGGCCGTCGGTGGCGACCATGCGCAGGGTGTCGCCGGCAACGACGAGCAGCAGGCCGTTGAGGTAGTAGCGGATGTCCTGCTGGGCCATGGCGTACTGCACCAGCGCCAGCTGCTTCTTGAAAGCCTTTTGGGTGGTGGTGAAGTGGATGCCTTCGCCTTCCGGCGGAGCCAGGCGCGGGTAGTCGGCGGCGGGCAGGGTCTGCAGCTGGAAGCGGCTCTTGCCGGCCTTGAGGGTGATGCGCTTGTCGTCGAGCGTGAGGCTGACGTCGGCGGTGTCGGGCAGGGCGCGCAGGATGTCCTGCAGCTTGCGGGCACCGACGGTGATCGCCACGTCGTCGGCGCCATCGGCCGCGGTGGTGCTGTTGCGGATCTGGATTTCGATGTCGGTGGCGAGGAGGGTGAGGGACTCACCCTTCTTCTCGATCAGCACGTTCGAGAGGATCGGCAGGGTGTGACGCTTCTCGACGATGCCGGATACCGATTGCAGCGGGGCGAGAAGGGCGTCGCGGGGCGCGGTGAAGAGCAGCATGGACTGAGGTCTCCGAATCGTTTTTACAGGGGCAGGTGCCCGGCGGCGGGCACCCGGCCTTCAATCTTGATGGCAAAAGGTTTCATCATCATCCGCGCAGAACCTGGGTCAGGACGTGCAGATCATGGTTGAGCTGGGTGTCGCCGAGGCGCAGCTCGGCGATGGTGCGGCAGGCGTGCAGCACGGTGGTGTGGTCGCGGCCGCCGAAGGCTTCGCCGATGGCCGGCAGGCTCATCGGGGTGAGGTCCTTGGCGAGGAACATGGCCACCTGGCGCGGCCGCGCGATGACGCGGGTGCGCTTCTTGGAGTGCATGTCGGCGACCTTGATCTTGTAGTAGTCGGCGACAGTTTTCTGGATGAACTCCGCGGTGAGCTGCCGGTTGTGCGCGTTGAGCAGGTCCTTGAGGGCTTCCTTGGCCACTTCGAGGCTGACGTCGCGGCCGTGGAAGCGGGCGAAGGCGAGCACCTTCTTGAGGGCACCCTCAAGCTCGCGCACGTTGGAGCGCAGGTTCTTGGCGATCAGGAAGGCGACGTCCTCGTTGAGGTCGATGCGCTCGGCTTCGGCTTTCTTCTTGAGAATGGCGACGCGCATCTCGAGCTCGGGCGGCTCGATCTGCACCGTCAGGCCCCAGTCGAAGCGCGAGATCAGGCGGTCTTCCAGCCCCTGGACGTCCTTGGGGTAGGTGTCGCTGGTGATGATGATCTGCTTCTTGGCCTCGGTGAGGGCGTTGAATGCGTGGAAGAACTCTTCCTGGGTCCGGTTCTTGTTGTTGAAGAACTGGATGTCGTCGATGATCAGCACGTCCAGCGAGCGGTAGTAGCGCTTGAAGACGTCGAAGGATTTTTGCTGGTAGGCGCGCACCACGTCGGCGTAGTAGTCCTCGGCGTGCACGTAGCGGATGACCTTTTTCGGGTCGTGCTTGAAGACGTAGTTGCCCAGCGCGTGGATCAAGTGGGTCTTGCCGAGGCCGACGCCGCCGTAGATGAACAGCGGGTTGTAGGACACGCCGGGGTTCTGGGCCACCTGCAGGGCGGCGGCGCGGGCCAGATCGTTGGCGCGGCCGGTGACCAACGTGTCGAAGGTGAAATCGGGGTTGAGACGCGACTTGTCGTAGTTGACGACTTCGGCGGAAGTGCCTGCCTCCGGGGCGGCCGGACGCAGGCCTGCCGGAGTGGCGATGGCAGGCGCCGCCGTGGCCGCAGGGGAGGGCGTAGCCGCCGCAGCCGATGCAGCGGCTAAGGGCGCACCAGCCGGCACGGGAGGGCGGCGCAGGCCGCCCGCGGGCGCCAGGCTGATCTCGATGGTCGGCAGGCCACCAAAATACTCCTCGCCCAATTCCTCGATGCGCCGCAGGTAGCGGTCACGCAGCCACTGGCGATGGAAGTTGGACGGAGCGACCAGACGCAGCCCCACCCCGTCGTCGCTCAGCTCTTCGACGCGCAGGGGAAGGATCCAGGTCTTGAACTGCTGGGCGGGCAACTCCTGTTCCAGGCAGCTCAGGCAATGCGTCCAGAACGCGGCGCATTGGGACGACGATGAGGCTTCGGGCACGATCTACGGGTGGGTTTGGTAAACAGCGGAATGCGCGCGGATTCTCGTTATACGGGGGCGCTCCGACCTGGGATCGGGGCAGCCGGACATGCGCGCAAGGGGGTCCGGCCAAACGCGTATTGTACCCTCCCGGCGTAGACTTATCCACAGCTTGTACAGACCGACAGCCGGGCGGCGCACGCCATCCTCACCCCAGGCCCGCAGGGGGCTTGCGCGGGGATATCGAAACGTGCTTGACAAACAGTGGGTTAACGTATCAAATTGCGCGTTTGACTCAACTTTTCGGGCACGAAAAATGAAACGTACTTACCAACCTTCCGTCGTCCGTCGCAAGCGCACCCACGGCTTCCTGGTTCGCATGGCCACCCGTGGCGGCCGTAAGGTCATCGCCGCTCGCCGCGCCAAGGGCCGTCATCGCCTCGCCGTCTAAGGCCGCAGAGGCCACTTCCCCTGTCGGCAGCGACAACCGCGCGACAGAGGAAGCGACACCCCCGGCAGGATTCGGCTTCGGCTCGTCCTTGCGACTGCACAAAACGGATGAGTTCTCATCCGTTTTTGCTTTTCGGCGTGTGCTTCGCGGAAAGTACTTCGCATTGCACTACTGTCCGAACGAAGTCGGGAGCGCCCGCCTCGGTCTCGTTGTCGCCAAGAAGCTCGCCAAGCGCGCCGTGTTGCGCAACCTGGTGAAGCGGATCGGTCGCGACGTGTTTCGTCATGCCCGCGCAAGCTTGCCGGACTACGATCTGGTGTTACGATTGTCGGCTAAGGTTGGCGACGTAACGAGACGCACCATGCGCGAAGACATGCTCGCTCTGTTCGAGCGATTGCCCAAGACAGGCCGCGAGAGCAAAGCAAAGTGATGAAACGCGCCGTGCTGGCCCTGCTGCAGGTCTATCGCTACGCCATCAGCCCCATGCTGGGACGCAACTGCCGCTTCGTTCCGTCCTGTTCGGAGTACGCCGTGGAGGCCGTGGAACGTCATGGAGCCTTGAAGGGCTCGTGGCTCGCCGCACGCCGGGTGTGCCGTTGCCATCCCTTCAGTGGCGGCGGTTTCGACCCCGTGCCCTGATCCACCTCCTCCAGTCCGCCTCAACCCCTTCCTGACACTGACACCGATGGACAACCGTCGCCTGATCCTCCTTCTCGTCTTCTCGTTCTCGCTGGTCATGCTGTGGGACGGCTGGCAGAAGCACAACCAGCCCAAGGTTCCGCCCGTGGCCGCTGGCGCAGCCTCCGGCGTACCGACGCCTACCGCCACCGCAGCACCTGGTGCCGCTGCAGTGCCCGGCCAGGTTGCCGTGCCCACTGCGGCGCCCGCCGAGATCGCCACCGTGCGCACCGACCTGCTGGTGGCTGAAATCTCCGCCCAGGGTGGCGACATCATTCGCCTGGAGCTGACCCAGCACAAGGCAACCGACGACCCCAGCCGCAACTACGTGCTCTTCGACAACGGCGAGAAACACAATTACGCCGCCCAGACGGGCCTGATCGGCAACGGACTGCCGAACCACAAGACCCTGTTCACACTGAGCAGCAAGAATGTCGCGCTGAAGGACGGTGAAGATGCCGTCACCCTGCGCCTCGACGCAGCGCCGACCGCCGACGGCGTGAAGGTGAGCAAGCTGATCACCTTCCACCGCGGCAGCTACGTGGCCGACGTGAGCTACGAGATCACCAACGGCAGCGCCGCACCGCTGGCACCGCACGCCTACTTCCAGTTCACCCGCGACGGCAAACCGGCCGAGCAGCCCGGCGGCTTCGGCGTGCAGACCTTCACCGGCCCGGCCTTCTACACAGAGGCCGAGAAGTACCAGAAGGTTAAGTTCACGGACATCGCCGAGAAGAAGGCCAAGTTCGTCACCAAGGCCGCCGACGGCTGGGCCGCGATGGTCCAGCACTATTTTGTCGCCGGCTGGGCGCCGAAGGACGGGGAACGCGAGTTCTTCGCCAACCAGATCAACTCCGACCTGTACTCGGCCGGTGTGATCGTGCCGGTCGCCAGCATCGCCCCGGGCCAGACCGGCAAGCTCGACGTGCCGCTGTACGCCGGCCCGCAGGAGCAGAGCCGCCTCGACCAGTTCGCCAAGGGCTTCGACCTGGTGGTGGACTACGGCTGGCTGACCATCATCGCTGCACCGCTGTTCTGGGTCCTGCAATCGCTGCACAAGCTCACCGGCAACTGGGGTTGGGCCATCATCCTGGTGACCATCGGGCTGAAGGCACTGTTCTTCCCGCTGTCCGCTGCCAGCTACAAGTCGATGGCCAAGATGAAGACCCTCGGCCCGCGCCTGCAGCGCCTGAAGGAGCAGTACGGCGACGACAAGATGAAGCTGCAGCAGGCCATGATGGACCTCTACAAGCGCGAGAAGGTCAATCCGCTCGGCGGCTGCCTGCCCATCCTGATCCAGATCCCGGTGTTCATCGCCCTGTACTGGGTGCTGCTCGGTGTCGTCGAGATGCGCGGCGCGCCGTGGTTGGGCTGGATCCACGATCTGTCCGTGAAGGATCCGTTCTACATCCTGCCGCTCATCATGGGCGCCACCAGCCTGATCCAGACCCGCCTGAACCCGGCTCCGCCCGATCCGATCCAGGCCAAGGTGATGATGCTGATGCCGATCCTGTTCACCTTCATGTTCCTGTGGTTCCCGGCCGGCCTCGTGCTGTACTGGGTGGTGAACAACTCCCTGTCGATCGCCCAGCAATGGCAGATCAACCGGATGATCGCGGCCGGTGGCAAGACCGCCGAGTGACACCATCGCGGCGATTGCCACTGCGCCCGGGCGCGGTGGCATCGGCGTGGTCCGGATCTCCGGGCCGAAGCTCTCTGCGCTCGTGGCCACCTTCTCCGGCCGCGAGCCGCAAGCCCGGGTCGCCCAGTTCGCCCGCTTCCATGACGGCAGTGGGCAGCTGATCGACGAAGGCCTCCTCCTCTACTTCCCGGCTCCCTACTCCTTCACCGGCGAAGACGTCATCGAATTGCAGGGCCACGGCGGCCCGGTGGTCATGCAGATGCTGCTGGCCCGTTGTCTGGAGCTCGGCGCCCGTCTGGCCGAGCCCGGCGAATTCACCCGCCGTGCCTTCCTCAACGGCAAGCTCGATCTCGCCCAGGCGGAAAGCGTCGCCGACCTCATCGAAGCCTCCACCGCTGCTGCCGCCCGTTCGGCCGTCCGCTCGCTGACCGGCAGCTTCTCGCAGGAAGTCCACGGTCTGTGCGATCGCCTCATCGACCTGCGCATGCTGGTGGAAGCCACGCTGGACTTCCCCGACGAGGACGTGGACTTCCTCGTCGAAGCGCGGGCCTTCGAGCGCGTCGCGACCATCGTCGACGAACTGTCGGCCATCCTCGACCGTGCCGCCCAAGGCAGCCTGCTGCGCAACGGCCTGCACGTGGTGCTGGTCGGCCAGCCCAATGTAGGAAAGTCCAGCCTGTTGAACCGCCTCGCCGGCGAGGAGCGCGCGATCGTCACCGACATCGCCGGCACCACCCGCGACGCGCTGCGCGAGACGATCCAGATCGAAGGCATTCCACTCCACATCACCGACACCGCGGGTCTACGCGACACCACCGACGAGGTCGAGAAGATCGGCATCGCCCGCACCTGGCAGGAGATCGACCGGGCCGATGTCATCGTGCGGCTGGTAGATGTGCGCGCCGGCGTAACCGATGCCGACGCGGCCATCGACGCACGCCTGCCTGCCGGCGTCGAACGGATCACCGTCTTCAACAAGGTCGACCTGGTAGAGCGTCAGCCCGAACGGCTCGAAGGCCCGGAAGGCGTCCAGCTCTTCCTGTCCGCCAAGGCCGGCCAGGGCGTCGACCTGCTGCGCAGCGAGTTGCTGCGCGTGGCAGGCTGGCATCGTCACGGGGAGGACGTCATCCTGGCCCGCGAGCGCCATCTGGTGGCGCTACGCACCGCCCTCGCCCACACCCAGGCCGCACTGGAAAATCGCCTGGCCCTCGAACTGATGGCCGAGGAGCTTCGCCTTGCCCAGGAGGCCATCAACGAGATTACTGGCGAGTTCACGCCCGACGACCTGCTCGGGGTCATCTTCTCGCGCTTCTGCATTGGAAAATAGCGAGCCTTCCGCAGCGTTCCGATACGACCCACAGAACCCCCTCAAGCCCGCATAAATGTGGGCTTTTTTGTTCCGCAGCGTGCTTGTATACGCCGGGTGAATCCGGTAAATCGTGTCCCCATCGCCTAATTGGTTGGCCCTGAAATATTCACTCCACCGCGGCCAGCCATCCCCTGGTGAGCTGCGAGTCGTGTGACTGAGCCTCTGCCCAAGCATCCCAACCGGAAGCCAAAGCCCCCCCAGACGGGCAACCGCTCGCATCAACCAGCGCAGGTTGTAGCCGGCCACACACAGCACCGGGTTCAATACATTCCCTTCGGAGCCTTTCAGCCAGTTCCGCCGTAGGCCGCAATCGTCTTTCAGGTGTCCGATCACCGGTTCGACGGCCTGGTGTCGTTTGAGCAGGCGGGGGCCTTGGTGCTCAGGCTTTTGATCCGGCCGCGGTGGATGATCCCGCCCCCAGGCACTTCGACACCCCGATAGCCCAGATCAACGATGGTGGTGTGGGGCTTCGGGGCGCCTTTGACGTCCTGCATCAGGATCGTTGCCCGCTCGATCTGCTCGGCAAGGGTATGGCCGTCGTAGGGCTGCCGGGCGTCCCCCTTGCCGATGCACTCCACCTCCGGCGCGTGCAGGGCATGCAGCTTGTGCCTGTCCTTTGGGGCGATGGGCTTCATGCCCTCGGCCATTTCCGGCAGACGACGTTCCAGGTCCCGCATCACCCGGCCCAGGATCGTGCGCTGACGCTTGAGCACCTTTTTCATCCGTCGGTACTGTTTGGCATGGGCGTAGCCACCGGCCCGGCTCACCCCCGCACCGGCCACCTGCAGCGTCGGGCCGAACAGGTCCAGCCCTTTGCGATCCTGGCGAATAAGATTTCTGACACGTCCGAGTCCGGAGCGAAGCACTCAGCCCTCCGATTTGAACTGTCCAAGCCTGGACTTGGACTTGTTCAGCTCAGACGTGGACTCGAGATCCCCGGACTTGAACTTTTGATGCGGCGAGCTGGGTGCGAGATCCTCGGAGATGAGCTATCGATGCTCGGAGGGAGGCCGGCTCAACGTTGATTTGAACTCGCTCAGCTCGGAGCTGAACAAGTTCAAATCGGAGCATCGACGGCGGGGCTCAGAGGGAAGTGAACGCGGCTGGGAGAGAAGCGGGTTCAGCGTGGAGTGAGCTGCACTGCATGAAGAGCTCCGATTGTTGGGCGCGGAGCTCAGTGGGAGCAATGTTCTGGTCGGTAAGTGCTGTTTGGCCCAACGACATCGGGTCCGGCGGTTGAAGTGCGTGGAGAAGGAGCGATTCGCGATCCGCGGGATTTTGCGTTCGCTTTCCCTCGTGGCCGACCCTCCAGCCTTCAGGTACGACCGCTGAGCTTCGCCAATGCAACTTCCCCCTCTCTGCCACTGACGAAAGGATCGGAAGCCAGTTGTTCCGCCAATTTGACCGCCCGGTGCCGGGCGGACTTACAAATTGAGACGAAAGATAAATGAGCAAGCGCTAATGTTCTGACCCATAGGCACCGTGAACACAGCCGTTCCCTAAAAGGAGAAGTCCATGAGTGTTGGTTCAGTTGGTGGCGCATCGAGCGCCGCCTACACCCAGGCATTGCAGCGCCAGCCGGAAGCGACGGAATCGAAGAAGGCGGGTTCAGATCAGGATGGCGATTCGGACGATAGCAGCAAGGTGCAGTCTGCCCCGGCGCCTGTCTCCAACTCCAGCGGTCAGGTCATCGGACAGAACATCAACGTCACAGCCTGACGATTCCTTGCACCCAATTCTGCACCCGCCTCACGGCGGGTTTTTCATACCTCGAGGGGACACCTTCATCTGGTACTCCCAGATGTGCCCATCTTCGATTTCGGATTTTCAGAACCCCGGTAACGGCAAGGTACCCAAGCCATTCGCTGGATTCTGCATTGGCTCCGACTACATCCGGGCGCGTCGGATAGCGGCCAGACGAATCAATTCAGCCGCAATACGGGGCTGCATCATTAGTGCAGCCACGCCTTCTGCAGAATTTCCCATTCCGGTTCGGTGAGGTACAACTCGGTGACCTCGATTTCCCGTTGCTCCACCTGGTAACGACGTTCGTAGCCGGTGGGAGATCGCCCCTCCCCTTGTCGCCGGTCTTGGCCGGAGCGTCGCTCGAATCCGCTCCAGTTCCTTCCGCGGGAGATAAGCAGCTTTTCCATTTTCCTCACCTGTTTGTGTACTCACCACAAGCATCGGCTCGCCCAGCCAAAACCTGTGATAACTAGTTCTCAGCCGGGGCATCGGTCGGGGCGTCCAAATGCGACATAATTCTCAGCATTCGCTATCCGGTTGATGCGCTCTCCCCAAGATCGAACGAACATCGATTGGCCGCATCTGATGCACACTGCTCTTCACTTTCAGGACTTTCGCCATGCGCACTCCAGCTCTCTGTATCTCCCTGTTCGCCACGGTTTTGGCGGCCTGCTCAGGTGAGGCACCCCTCTCACTCGCCGACAAGGTGAAGGCCACCAGCGAGCTGATTGCAGAGCGTCCGGAATGCACCGAATATGCCCGCAAGATCGGCGGCGCATCCAACAGTAAGCAGGTGGACCAGACCTACCAGGCCGCCAAGGGTGCCCACTGCATCAAGCCCGACGTATGAGCATCGCCGTGCGGGTGGGCGCTATTCCTACCCGCATCGAACCGTATTCCATCGCAAGCACAAAGGAGACACGACGATGACCTGGGAGCCGGACCGTTATCTGCAGTTTTCCGACGAGCGCCTGCGCCCTGCGCTCGATTTGCTTGGACACATTCCGCCGATCCGCCCCGCCCGCGTCGTCGACCTCGGCTGCGGAGCCGGCAATGTCACCCGTCTGCTCGCGGAACGTTGGCCAAACGCGGAATTGGTCGGCCTCGACAGTTCCCCCGAGATGCTGGAGCGGGCACGCAATGCGCTGCCGAGTGCGCGCTTCGAACTGACGGGCGTCGAGCAGTGGGATTCCGAGGATGCGCCGGACCTGCTGTTCTCCAATGCCGCCCTGCATTGGGTTGGTCAGCATGAAGCCCTCTTCCCTCGTTTGCTCGACAGGTTGTCACCCGGCGGCGTACTGGCCGTACAGATGCCCGGCAACTTCGACGCGCCATCCCATCGCCTGGTCCGCGAGCTAGCCACATCCTCCGTCTGGTCTGGCAAGGTCGGCGCCGGACGCATGGGAAACATCCTCGGCATGGCGGATTACCACCGCCTGCTCGCCCCACGCAGCACCCGCCTGTCCCTGTGGGAAACAACCTACTGGCAGGCCCTGCACGGGGCCAGCCCAGTTCTCGACTGGCTGCGCGGCACCACCCTGCTGCCCTACATCGCGCCGATGGACGAGGCTACCCGCCAAGCCTTCTTCGGTGAGTTGGGCTCCTTGCTCGCCGACGCCTATCCAGCCGACGAAAACGGCACCACCCTCTTCCCGTTCCGCCGGATCTTCATCGTCGCCCAGCGATGAGCGGCATCGACCACAGCGCCATACATGCCGAGGCAGCACGCCTGATTGCGGCCGCAGATGGGCTGATCGTCGCGGCCGGGGCTGGCATGGGCGTGGATTCAGGATTGCCCGACTTCCGCGGCAACAGCGGGTTCTGGCGTGCCTACCCGGCCCTCGCCGAGGCACGCATCGCATTCGAGGACATCGCCAACCCGGCGGCCTTCCGACGCGATCCCGTGCTTGCCTGGGGCTTCTACGGCCACCGGCTGAATCTTTATCGCAGCACCCGCCCCCATCGCGGCTTCACGATCCTCCGCGAGATCGCCTGTCGATTGCCCAAAGGCGCCTTCGTGTTCACGTCGAACGTGGACGGCCAGTTCCAGCAAGCCGGCTACGACGAGGAAAGAATCTGCGAGGTGCACGGCTCCATCCATCACCTCCAATGTGTGGATGGGTGCGAAGGCTGGATCGGTCCGGCAGACAACTTCGCCCCCGAGGTGGACGACCGTACCTGCCGGCTCCTCTCACCGCTTCCGCGCTGTTCGCACTGCAATAGCCTCCTGCGTCCCAACATCCTGATGTTCGGAGATGGTGACTGGCTGGGCCGACGCAGCGACGCCCAGCACCGCCGCCTGGAAGCCTGGCTGCGAGACGTGCGCAAGCCAGTCATCGTCGAGATCGGAGCCGGCAATCACGTTCCTACGGTCCGCTGGTTCAGCGAGACGCTTGGCGAGCCCCTGGTACGCATCAACCCGACGGAACCGGAAATTCCTGGGCGTGGCGTCAGTCTTCCGCAGGGCGGCCTGGCCGCCCTCGCCGACATTCACGCGGTACTGAGTGCCCAGCATTTCTTCGCCTGAGCAGCCCTTGTTCCACGTGAAACACGCCCCATGGATTTAGCGCTTCCACTCCTGGCTGTCGGTGCCTTCTTTGCCGGTACCGTCGATGCCGTCGTCGGAGGCGGCGGTCTGATCCAGATCCCGCTTCTCTTCTCGACCTTTCCACAGGCAAGCCCCGGCACGTTGTTTGGCACCAACAAGCTGGCCAGCGTGCTGGGCACCACCAGCGCCGCCGTTCAGTACAGCCGACGGCTGACGATCCCCTGGCGGGCAGCAGGGCCGGCTGCGATCGCTGCTGCCACCGGATCCTGGCTCGGGGCGCGGACCGTCGTGCTCTTTCCGCCCGCAGCACTTCGTCCATTGATCCTCATCCTGCTGACCGCGGTTGCGGTCTATACCTTCATCCGCAAGGACTTCGGCACCCAGCATCAACGTCTTACCAATGCATCCCGCGAGCAGCGGCGAGCACTTGCCATCGGCGCGGCAGTCGGCTTTTACGACGGCTTCTTCGGCCCAGGCACCGGCAGCTTCCTGATCTTCCTGTTCATCAGATTCCTGGGGATGGATTTCCTGCATGCCTCGGTGTCTGCCAAGATCATCAATGTGGCGACCAATCTCGCGGCCATCGCTGTATTCGTTTCCCACGGCGAAGTGTTCTGGCAGGTGGCAGCCATCATGGGCGCCTGCAATCTGCTCGGTTCCCGTGTCGGTACCGCGCTTGCGCTGCGCCATGGGGCGGTCTTCGTCCGCAAGGCCTTCTTGTTCGTCGTCATCGTGCTGATCCTGCGCTTCAGCTACGACACCTTCCTGACCTGAAGGAGTTGTTCCACGTGAAACATCCGCCCTTCCATGTCTCGCTGGCGCCTGACACTGGGCTCTCCATCGAACCCACACGCAACCTGGTGGAGACATGCAGTCCATTCCAGCACATCGCCATCGAGCAGTCCGCCACCTTCGGACGTCTGTACCGTCTGGACGGCGACCTGATGGCCAGCGAGGCCGACGAGTTCATCATCCACGAAAGCCTGGCCCACATCCCGGCCCTGGCGCACCCGGCCCCGCGTAGCGCCCTGATCCTCGGCGGCGGGGACGGCGCCACAGCCCGGGAGCTGCTCAAACACCCAAGCCTTGAACGAATCGTCGTGGCCGAGCTCGACGCAGAGGTCGTGCGTCTTGTCGGACAGTTCATTCCCACCCTCCCCGCCCTGGCCTTCACTTCACCCCGCGTGCACCTGCAGATTGGCGACGCCGCCGCAAGCCTTCGCCAACACCATGCCAGAGGCGAGCGCTTCGACCTCATCCTCTTTGATCTCACGGCCAGCGACAATCCGGCCTGCGCGCATCTTCATCACGAAGAATTCATTCGCCTTTGTGCTGCCAGCCTGAACGCAGGCGGTATCATCCACGTCCAGTTGGGATCACCCTTTTATCAACCGGTGCAGACTGCGGCCCTGTGGCAACACATGCGCAGCGTATTTACCGGCCTGTGCCCCACGCTCATCAGCGTTCCGTCCTACGGCGGTCCCTGGCTGCTGGCCCGCGCCACCGCCGACACAGGAACAGACCCGGCCCCTACCATACTGAACGCACGCCTCAGCGAGCGCGGCATCACAGGTCTGCGCCACTACAATCCGGATCTGCACCACGCCTGCCAGGCCCTGCCCAACCACATTAGCCAATTGCTCGCCTGAACCCATGCCCCACGCTTTTACCTCCACGCCCCCCAAATCTCTACCGGAAGACAGCCTGGGCTACGCCATCCTCACCGCAGCCCAGCTGATTGCCGACGTTGTCGCCGGAACCACCCTCACCGACAGTCTGGCCGCCCTGTGGGCCGCACGTACGCAGACGCCGGCCAGCGTGCGGGGTGCGGTGCTCGACCTCACCTACGGGACCCTGCGGGACTATGGTCGCCAGGACTTCATCCTTGGCCGCCTGCTGCAAAAGCCCTTGCCAGAGCCGATCCAGTCCATCCTGCGCGTGGCGCTGCACCGCTTGGACAGCCATGCCGACACCGCCCATACCGTCGTCAACCAGGCGGTCGGCGCTGCGGCCACGTGCATCGAGGGCAAGTTCAAGGGCGTCGTAAACGGCGTGCTGCGCAATGCCCTGCGGCAGATGGATGCGTTGAACAAGGCCGCCGATTCAGACATGGTTGCAGAGCACCGCCACCCGCCCTGGTGGATCCGCCGCCTGAAGGCTCAGTACCCCGCCGAGTGGCGTGACATCCTTCGAGCCGGCAACACCCATCCCCCGATGGCGCTACGCATCAACGTACTGCGCAGCAACCTCGAGGACACTCTGGCCAGCTTCGCCGAAGCGGACTTGCCGGTTCGCCAACTCACCAACGGTGCCCTGCTGCTGGCGCGCCCAGTCCCCGTTTCCCGTGTGCCCGGCTTTGCCGAAGGCTGCATCAGCGTGCAGGATGCAGGCGCCCAGTTTGCCGCCCAGTACCTGGATGTGGACGATGGACAGCGCGTCCTCGACGCCTGTGCCGCCCCAGGCGGTAAGGCCGCCCATGTCCTCGAGATCGCCGATGTAGAACTCACCGCCATCGACGCCGATCCACTGCGGGCCAGACGCATTACAGAGAACCTGCAGCGCCTCGGCCTCGACGCCACCGTCAAGCATGCCGACTGCCGCGATCTCGCCGGTTGGTGGGACGGCCGCCCTTTCGATCGCATTCTGGCCGACGTGCCCTGCTCCGCCTCCGGCGTAGTACGCCGCAACCCGGACATCAAATGGCTGCGCCGCGCCAGCGATATTGCCCACTTCGCGGCCCAGCAGGCCGAGATCGTCGATGCCCTGTGGCAGGTCCTCGCCCCGGGTGGCAAAATGCTCTATGCCACCTGCTCGGTATTCGCCGAGGAAAACCGTGAGCAGATGGCCGGCTTCGCTGCCCGTCATCCCGATTGCCGCCGGCTGCCCCTGAACGGCCAGCTCGACTGCCAATACCTGCCCAGCTCCGAACATGACGGATTCTTCTACGCCCTGCTCGAGAAAATCGCCTGAGCGCCGCCGCTTCCTGCTCCACACCCTCGGCATCACCGCCGGTGTGCTATTTGCACTTAAAGCCGCACCGGCGCATGCCAACGATGCGGACATCCGCAGTGCCGCCCTGCTGCCCAGCGACGATCTCTACGTCCTCAACGCCGACATCAACGCCGAACTCACCCCGCTTCTCGCCGATGTGGTGGCCCGCGGGGTATCGCTGTACTTCAATGCAGAGTTCGAATTGAGTGCCCCGCGTTGGTACTGGATGGACGAAGAGATCGCCAGCAAGACCCTGACCTATCGCCTCTCCTACCAATCCCTGACCCGCCAGTACCGCCTCACCACCGGAGCTTTGCACCAGAACTTTGGCAGCCTTGAGGAGGCCATGCGGACCATGCTGCGCATCCGCAACTGGGGCATCGCCGATCGCAACGCCCTGAAGGTCGGCAAGAGCTACAACGCCGCACTGCGTTTCCGCCTGGATGTCGGTGAGTTGCCCAAGCCGCTGCAGGTCAGCGCCTTCGGGCGCAAGGACTGGAACATGGCAACCGACTGGTACCGGTGGACCTTCGTCGTCCCCCGGGAGTCGAAATGAGATCCACCGGCCTCGTCATCGCGGCGGCTGTCGGCGGCATCCTTCTCTTCCTGCTTGCCACCGCCAGCGCCAATACGCCGCTGTTCGCCCGCAACTACACCCTGCTCCTTGGTCTCAACGGCGCCATCACCCTCGGGTTGGCCAGCCTGGTGGTCGTCCAGTTGCGCAGCTTGTGGCAGGAACACCGGGCCCGTCGTTTCGGCTCCCGTCTCAAGCTGCGCCTGATGGCCATCTTCGCGGCGATGGCGGTCGTACCTGGCGCCCTCGTCTACGCGGTGTCTTTGCAGTTCGCGGTGAAGAGCATCGAATCCTGGTTCAACGTGCGGGTAGACGCGGCCCTGGAAAGTGGCCTCCAGCTCGGTCGTACGACCCTCGAAATCCTCCTCGATCAGCTCGCCAACAAGGCCGATCAGGTAGCCCTCGAGCTCGAATCCGCCGCACCGATCCGCCCGCCGCTGCTCAACCAACTACGCGAAAGGGCCGGCATCGAATCCGCAACGGTGTTCTCTCCGAGTGGCAAGATCATCGCCACCGCCGACATCCAGCTCGACACGCTGATGCCCGAGCAGCCCAGTGCGTCCCAGTTGCGCCAGGCCCGCCAGACCCGTGGCTACCGGGCGGCAGAAGGCAATGCCACCGAAGGGCTGGTGCTGCGCGTGATCGTGCCGATTCCGTCGCGGCGCTTCACCGAACCCCAGCTGCTACAGGTCACCCAGGAAGTCCCGCGCTCCTTCGCGATGCACGCCGAGAGCGTTGAAACGGTGCACCGGGACTACCAGGAGCTGTCCCTCGCGCGTAACGGCCTGAAGCGCATCTACACGCTGACCCTCACGCTCACCCTGCTGCTGGCCCTGTTCGCTGCCGTTGCCGTCGCCTTCGTGCTGACCCGCCGCCTCGCTGCGCCGCTGTTCATCCTCGCCGAGGGCACCCAGGCGGTGGCCGCCGGTGACTTCAGCCCACGTCAGGCCCTGCCGGCCCGCGATGAACTCGGCGTGCTGACCCAGTCCTTCAACCAGATGACCCGCCAGTTGGAAGACGCCCGGGAACAGGCCGACAAGCACCGGGCCGCCGTCGAACGCAACCGGGCCTACCTGGAAGGGGTGCTCGCCAATCTCTCCGCCGGCGTGCTGGCTTTCTCGCCGGACGGCCACCTGCGGGCAGCCAACCACGGCGCGATGACCATCCTCAACGACCCGCTCGACGGCTACGAGCGCCTGCGCCTCGACGAATGGGAGGGCCACGGTGCCTTCCGGGATGCGCTGCTGGACGGCTTCCACGGCCCCGAGGCCGACTGGAACCGGCAGATCGAATTCTCCAATCCGGATGGCAGCACTCAGACTCTCCTCCTTCATGGCACCCGCCTGCCTGACGATACTGGCGGTGGCTGGGTAGTTGTGTTCGACGACATCACTCACCTCATCGCCGCCCAGCGCACCGCTGCTTGGGCCGAGGTGGCCCGGCGCCTGGCCCATGAGATCAAGAACCCGCTAACCCCGATCCAGCTGTCGGCCGAACGCCTGCAGTTCAAGCTGGCCGACCGCCTCGATGACGAGGGCCGGCAGATGCTGGAGCGCTCCACCACTACCATCGTGAACCAGGTGGAGGCGATGAAGAATCTGGTCAATGCCTTCCGCGATTACGCCCGCCTGCCCAGCCCGGTGATGACCCCGGTGGATCTGAACGCGCTGGTGCGCGAGGTCCTGGTCCTCTACGAAGGCTCACCGGTGATGATCCACGCCGAGTTGGCCGCCGAGCTACCCCGCGTGCTCGGCGACGTCACGCAGATCCGCCAGGTCATCCACAACCTGCTGCAAAATGCCGAGGACGCCCTCGCCGAGCAGGCCCATCCGGAAATCGAGCTGTTGACCCGATCCGATGCGCGCCGGGTAGACTTGATCCTGCGCGACAACGGACTGGGCTTTCCGCCCGAGATCCTGTCCCGGGCCTTTGAGCCCTATGTAACAACCAAAACCCGCGGTACCGGCCTCGGCCTCGCCATCGTCAAGAAGATCATCGACGAGCACGAGGGAGAGATCCGTCTCGCCAATCGAGAAGCCGGTGGAGCGGAAATCCGCATCCGCCTGCGCTGCGCCCCCCATTCTGAGTCCAGTGTCCATGGCTAAAATCCTCATCGTTGACGACGAAGTCGGTATCCGCGAGCTCCTGTCCGAGATCCTGCGCGACGAAGGTCACGACATCATCCTCGCCGAAAACGCCGCCACGGCCCGAGCCGCCCGTAATGCCGCCCGACCGGATCTCGTCTTGCTCGACATCTGGATGCCCGACACCGATGGCGTCAGCCTGCTCAAGGAGTGGTCGGCCAATGGTCAGCTGACGATGCCGGTGGTTATGATGTCCGGACACGGCACCATCGACACCGCGGTCGAAGCCACGCGCATCGGCGCGATGGAGTTCCTCGAAAAGCCCATCGCGCTGCAGAAGCTGCTCGCCGCAGTCAAACGCGGGCTGGCCCGCATCAAGCCAGCCCATGCGCCGAGTCCGCTGGGCCTCGCGGCTTTCGCCCGCTCTGCCCCGCTACGTGACCTGCGCAAGCGCCTGGAGCAGATGGCCGACAAGTCGCGGATCATCCTGCTGCGTGTCGGCCCCGGCAGCCTCGCCGAGCTGTGTGCACGAACCCTGCAACGGGTTGGCGCCCCGTGGCTGGACCTGTCGCTGAACAGCGCTCCCCTCGAACTGAACATCCTCGAAGGAGCCCGCAATGGCCTGCTTTACGTCCCGGAACTGATCTACCTGTCACGCCCCCAGCAGAAGAACCTGGTCTTCGCGATGGACCGTCTGGAACGCCACGGTCAGACCCTGGTCGTCGCCACCGAGCATCGCCCGGACGAACTGATCGAGCACGGCTGGGAAGAGCGCGTGCTGACCCGCCTGTTCGAAGTGTCCCTGGCACCACCAGCCCTCGGCGAGATCCGCGACGAGATCCCGGAGATCGCCAGCCAGGTCCTGCTGCACCTGGTCGAAGCCGGCGAGGTGCCACCGCGCCGGCTCTCTTCCGCCGCCCTCAACGCGCTGCGTAACCAGGCCTGGCCAGGCGGCTACGGCGAACTGAAGGCGGCCATCAAGTCCCTGTCCCTCGGCACGCTGGAAGAAGAGATCGGCATGGACGACGTCGCACACCTGCTGGTCAAGACGCCGACCGCCGCCCTCGGCCTACCCCTCGACCTGCCGCTGCGCGAAGCCCGCGAGATCTTCGAGCGCCTCTACTTCGAACACCACCTACAGCTGGACGGCGGCAACATGACCCGCCTGGCGGAAAAGACCGGCCTCGAACGGACCCACCTTTACCGCAAGCTCAAGCAGCTCGGCATCAGCGTCGGACGCAAGCATGAGGAAGGCAGCGCCTGATCCTCCTCTGCGGCAAGACCGCGAGCCCGCCACGATCCAGGGACTCACCCCTTCTTGATCTACCCCATCCACGCGGGGGTGACAAATGGCGGATAATCCCGCCTTTGCCGCCCCTGCGCGGTCCCCCGTCGAGGATTTACCGTGAGCCGTCCGAAGAACGACACCTTCCTGCGCGCGCTGCTGCGCCAGCCCACCGACTACACCCCCCTCTGGCTGATGCGCCAGGCTGGCCGCTACCTGCCCGAATACCGCGAAACCCGCAAACGCGCCGGCAGCTTCCTCGACCTCTGCAAGAGCCCCAGCCTGGCCTGCGAAGTCACGTTGCAACCCCTCACCCGCTACAATCTCGACGCGGCAATCCTGTTCTCCGACATCCTCACCGTGCCCGACGCGATGGGCCTCGGCCTATACTTTGCCGAAGGCGAGGGACCGAAGTTCGAGCGGCCGCTGAAGGAAGAATGGGAGATCCGCAACCTGGCCGTGCCCGATCCCAACATCGAGCTCGGCTACGTGATGGACGCCGTCGCCGAAATCCGCCGCGCGCTGGGTGATTCCGTACCGCTGATCGGCTTCTCCGGCAGCCCCTGGACCCTCGCCTGCTACATGGTCGAGGGCGGCGGCTCGGACGACTATCGCAAGGTCAAGGCCCTGCTCTACAGCCGCCCCGACCTGATGCACCACATCCTGGACGTCACCGCCCAGGCCGTCATCGCCTACCTCAATGCGCAGATCGAAGCTGGCGCCCAGGCCGTGATGATCTTCGACTCCTGGGGTGGCGTGCTCGCCCACGGCGCCTACAAGGAATTCTCCCTCGCCTACATCCGCAAGATCGTCGCCGGCCTCACCCGCGAGAAGGATGGCGAAAAGGTGCCGTGCATCGTGTTCACCAAGGGTGGCGGCCTGTGGCTGGCCGACATTGCCGACAGTGGCGCCGACGCGGTCGGCCTGGACTGGACCGTGGATATCGGCGCAGCCCGCCGCCTGGTCGGCGACAAGGTTGCACTGCAGGGCAACCTCGACCCAGCCGTGCTGTTCGGCACCCCCGAAGCCGTCGCTGCCGAAGCGAAGAAGGTGCTCGACTCCTTCGGCCCGCACCACGGCCATGTGTTTAACCTGGGCCACGGGATTTCCCAGTTCACCCCGCCGGAAAACGTCGAGGTGCTGGTCAACACCGTGCACAGCTACAGCCGCGAACTCAAGGCGAAGACCGCCTGAGGCACTGCGGCTCAGTCGTGCAAAGGCCGGCAGCTTGCCGGCCTTTTTGCTGCCAGCCCCTGATTTCGCCCGTTTTCCAGCACCTGCGGGAGCATCCTGGCCCCTTCCCAAGCCCGGACGGGAAAACGGCTCCGTCAAGCATTAAATTTTCAACTTACCCCTTGACTTGTGCACAGCTTCACGTCCCCTGTCATTTTTTCGACATGAATTCCTAACTGACTTTTTGGTCGTTCCAAGGGACTGTTTTTAAATGGAATATTATCCATGCCAGATTCACGGTCGGAAAATGGAAAGCATATGGCGAGTGGCTACAAGGGTGATTTTCCGGTTTTCCCCACAAAGTTATCCACAGTTTTTGTGGACAAGAAGAAATACGCATTCGACGCCAAAGAGTTCAACCCCTTTGCCCATCCGCCATCTCAAAAAAACGTTGCAATGCGCTGATTTACGGGTACTTTCCCAAAACAGCCACCATTCCCCGCCTTAGCCCACCGTGATCGTCCGCGTCGCCCTTCCGGTCCCCCTCCCCCGCAGCTTCGATTACATCGCCGAAGATCTATCCCCTGCCGACCTGGGACGCTGCGTGCGTGTCCCCTTCGGGCGCGGCGAGAAGACCGGGCTGATCGTCGCGCTGCCGGAAACAAGCGAGTTGTCACCGGATCAGCTGAAGCCCGTCATCGCCATCCAGCGCGAAGCACCGGCCCTGCCCGCGGACTGGCTGGAAATGGTCGAGTTCGCCGCCCGCTACTATCAGCATCCGCTCGGCGAAGTCGTCGCGATGGCCCTGCCCCCGCGCCTGCGCCGGGCGGATGCCGTCAGCGGCAATGAAGCCGACCCCCTGCTCGATCTGACCGATGCGGGCCGGGACGCCATCATCGCCACCAAACGGCAAAGCCGCGCGCTAGCCCTGTTGCACGACCTCACCAGCCACGGCCCGCGCCGCAAGTCCCAGCTACGCGAAGGGAACAGCGCCAACCCAGCAGTGGCCGACGCCCTCAAGCGGGGCTGGATTGCTCCTTCCGCCGCCGCCGACCCCGCGGCGATGGCCGGCGCACCGCCTCTCACAGCGGAACAGCAGGCTGCCGTCGATGCGATGTCGGCGGACTTCGGCCGCTTCCAGACCTTCCTGCTGGCCGGTGTCACCGGCAGCGGCAAGACCGAGGTCTATCTGCGGCTCGTCCAGCAGATCATCGCGCGCGGCGGCCAGGCCCTGATTCTGGTGCCCGAAATCGCCCTCACCCCGCAGCTGGAAGGACGCGTGGCCGGCCGCTTTCCGACCGCGCGCGTGGTCAGCCTGCATTCCGCGCTAGCCGAAGGCTCCCGCTCCCAGGGCTTCGTGCAGGCCATGGAAGGACGCGCGGAAATCGTCCTCGGCACCCGTCTGTCGGTGTTCACGCCGCTGCCCCACCTCGGGCTGATCGTGGTAGACGAGGAACACGACGCCAGCTACAAGCAACACGAGGGCGTGCGCTACAACGCCCGCGATCTGGCGATCTGGCGTGCCCGCCAGCGCAGCATCCCGATCGTCCTCGGCTCCGCCACGCCGTCCCTGGAGAGCTGGCACGCCGCCGATGTGGGGCGTTACCGGCGCATCGAACTGGCCAATCGCGCCGTCGCCGCCACGCTGCCGCGGGTGCGCCCGGTGGACGTCCGCCGCGAGAAGCTCCAGCACGGGGTCTCCGAACATCTGCTGCGCGCCATCGAAGCGCGCCTGCAGCGCGGCGAGCAAAGCCTGGTCTTCCTCAACCGCCGCGGCTACGCACCGGTGCTGTCCTGCCCGTCCTGCGGCTGGGTCAGCCGCTGCCCGCACTGCACGGCCAACATGGTCCTGCACCTGGCCGACCGGCGCCTGCGCTGCCACCACTGCAGCTTCGAGGCCGCCATCCCGCTGGCCTGCCCGGACTGCGGCGACCAGGACATCCAGCCCTTCGGGCGCGGCACCCAACGCCTAGAGGAAACCCTCGGCGAGCGCTTCCCCGATGCCCGGATCCTGCGCGTCGACCGGGATGCCGCGCGCACCCGCAGCCAATGGGATGCGCTGCTCGACCAGATCGGCCGCGGCGACGCCGACATCCTGGTCGGTACCCAGATGATGGCCAAGGGGCACGACTTTCCCAAGCTGACCTTCGTCGGCGTGCTGAATGCCGACTCGTCGTTGTTCGCCGCCGACTTCCGGGCCCCCGAACGCCTGTTCCAGCAGCTCATGCAGGTCGGTGGCCGGGCCGGCCGCGGCGAGCTACCCGGCGAAGTGATGGTTCAGACTCAATACCCCGACCATCCGCTCTATCACTGCCTCGCCGCCCACGACTTTGCCCGCTATGCCGCACTGCAGCTCGAAGAGCGCAAGCAGGCGCGCTTCCCACCCTTTGCGGCAAACGCGCTGCTGTGCGCCAACGCCACCGAACTGGCCACCGCCATCGACTGGCTGAAAGCTGCCCGTGCCGCCGCAGAACCCCTATCACAAGCATTTGGCGTACATGTCTTCGATCCCGTACCGATGCGCATGGTCCGCCTCGCCCGCCGGGAACGCGCCCAGTTGCTGGTCGAAGCGCAAACCCGCCCGGCGCTACAGGCCTTCCTCACCGAATGGAGCCGCCAGCTGTGGACGCTACGCCCACCCAGGGAACTGCGCTGGCACCTGGACGTAGACCCTGCCGAAGTCTGAACGGCTCCTGCTCGCGCCAGCACCAACCTTCCCAGCAAAACCGCCAGCCCATGCCGGGGCAGGAGCTGCGGCGCTATAGCGCGGACCACAGGTGGCTCACATCGCTGTTACAAATGAACAAGGGCTTACATTTCCCCTGACAACCACGGGCGATGGCAGGCGTTATTCGCTACAAGGGCAGGCAATTACGCCACCCCGGAACAAACGACCCAGTCATCCAGGAGAACGCAAATGCTGAACAAGATCATCGCCATCGCCATCGCCGCCGGTTTCGCTTCCGCTTCCTTTGCGCAGGCGCCCGCCGCAACTCCGGCCAAGCCCGCTACTGCAGCCACCGCGGCTGCCGAGAAGAAGGCTGAAGCTCCCAAGGCTGGCGAAACGGTGAAGACCGAGACGACCAAGAGCGAAGGTGCCAAGGCCGAGAAGCATGAAAAACACATGAAGCACGCCAAGCACACGGCGAAGGCTGAAGCCAAGGCAGAAACCAAGGCCGCTGACACGCCCGCCGCTGCTAAGTAAGCTGCTTCAGTCGTACTGATACCAGCCCCGCGGGGCGTGGTCCGGGCATCCGGATCACGCCCCGCGGTCTTTTGATCTGAGGCATCTGCAAGCTGGAACGTCGCCTGCAATTATTTGATAATAATTCTCGTTTACTTTTCAATCCAACAGCACTAAATTGAGATCAATTCTCATTAGCTCAAATGGATGAATCGATGAACACACCAACCCTATCGGCAACCACGGTCGAGTCGCCCAGCCTCTGGGCCGGAACCCTCGCCCAGCTCCTCCGTTTCGATGAAACCGGCTGCCACCACGCCGCCAGACGCGCAGCCGACCTGCTCAGCCGCCTGGCCGACCAACCGAACCTGGATCCGGGCTTCCGCGATCTGTGCGAACGCGCAGCCCATCGACTGGAAGACGCAGATACGGGAGCGCGCCATGTGTCTCGCCCCTGAAAACCAGCCCCCGAGCCTGCAAAGCCTGCTGCGTGCCGAATACGCCAACGCCCTGGTAGCCATCGAAGCGCCGAGCGGCGCTACCGCGGGCCGCAAGCGGCCCAAGCTGTGGGATCTGGACGACAAGCATCATTGCCCGCTGATCGGCACCTGCCTGTCCATCGACGAGCTGCAGCGCTTCGCCAAGCGCTTCCACTTCCCAGCCCGCCCCAGCGACGACTTCGCACTGCACGTGGAAGCCGTCGCCCAATGCCGCAGTCGCAACCCGGCCTCCGAAGCCATGCAGCGCCATTTGGACCGCAAGTACACGCTGTGGATGGAGCGCTTCGGCAAGCTCAAGGACGACAAGGAGCTGCTGGCCCTGTGGCACGAATGCCAGCAGCGCGGCGACGTCGCCGGCCCCCTGTGGGCCCTGTGCACCCACCGAAACGCCTCCCAGACCACGCTGCAACAGGCCTACGCTGACGTCCACATGCTGTCCCACCAGGTTGGCGCCGGCCTCGCCGCCGACACACGTCGCCTGGCCCATCTGGAAAAGGAGAATGCCGAACTGAAAGGCGGCCTCAAGCGGGAAGTGGCCGCCCTGCGCCGCCAGCTCGCCGCCGCCGAGGCCGAGCGCGCCGAACGGGACATACTGCGCAACGAGATCGACACACTGCAGAAGCGCCTGCAACGCTTCGAATCCGGCCAGGTCGTCGTCGAGATGGGCCAGCGCCTGATGGCCATTCAGGCATCCCACGAAAAGCTGCTGACCGCCTCGGGACGGGTCTGGGAATTGGAGCGAAACCTGAAGGACATCCGCGAGGACGCCCAGCGCATCGCCGCCGAACGGGACACCGCGCTGGCCGAGCGGGACGCGCTGGAACATCTGCTGCGGGCCATGGAGCCGGCTACCTGCGATGCCGGCAGCGACGCTTGCACCGCCTGTGAACACGCGCTGGGCGCACGCTGCGTGCTGTATGTGGGCGGCCGCGCTGCGCTGCTGGCTCAATACCGCCAACTCGCGGGGCGCCTCGGCATCACACTGATCCACCACGATGGCGGCCAGGAAGAATCCCTGTCGCGCTTGCCCGAACTGATCCGCAGCGCCGACGCAGTGATGTGCCCGACCGATCACGTCAGCCACAACGCCTACTACCACGTGAAGGCCCACTGCAAACGAGTCGGCAAGCCCTGCCTGTTCTACCGGGGCAGCGGCATCTCCGGCTTCGCCGTGGCGATGGCCCGTATCGGGCGCGGTGAATACACCCTGGCCGGTGAGCCCGGCTGAGCATCGGCTGCAGGAGAGGCTGGCATGGTTCCAGCACACTCATTCCTTGTGAATAAGTTCACTCAAGTTCATATGCCGTCCTCCGTTAGCAATCGAAGAAATTCACTGGAGCGACAGCATGCCCTCCCCTGCAACGATCCTGCTCGTCGACGACAGCCGCGCATCCCGGATGCTCTGCGCATCCGTCATGCGCAGCCAGCGGCCCGACCTGAACCTGCTCGAGGCCGGCAACGGCGAAGCAGCCCTCGAGATCCTGGCCACAGCCCATCCCGATCTGGCCGTGCTCGACATGAACATGCCGGGCATCTCCGGGCTTGAGCTGGCCGAGAAGATCCGCATATCCCATCCCGACATCACCCTCGCGCTTCTCACCGCCAACGTCCAGGAAGCCATCCAGCGGCGGGCAGCTGGGCTGGGCGTGCGCTTCTTCCGCAAACCCATCGGCGAAGCCGTTATCAGCGACATCCTGCAACTGCTGGACTGAAGCGATGCACACCTTCTCCGATCTCGAACTCGACGCACTAACCGAAGCGTTCAACCTGTCCCTCGGCGAGGCGGCAGCCACCTTTTCGGCAATCGTGCACGAAGAGATCGAGCTGTCGGTGCCGGCCATCGAGATCCTGTCCCGCGACGCCCTCACCGAACGTCTGACCCGGGGCCGGCCCGATAGCGGCAACGACCGCCTGTGCCGCATCAACCAGCGTTTCAACGCAGCCGATGGCTTCCAGACCGACGCGCTGCTGCTGTTCCCCGAACACGGCAGCCTCGAGATCGTGCGCCGCATGCTCGGCGACGATACACCCGTCCAACACATCACCGAACTCGAGCAGGATGCCCTCGCCGAGATCGGCAACATCATCATCAACAGCTGCATGGCCAGCCTGGCCAACCTCTTCGGCACCGAGATCATCGGCTCGCTGCCGAGCGTGCAGTCCCGCAGCGCCGCCACACTGCTCGACGACCGGGACGCCGACAGCGTGATCCTGGTGGCCCGCATCTCGATGAACATGGCGGCCCACAACCTGTCCGGCTTCGTGCTGTTCATCATGGACGTGCCGTCGATCACCAGCTTCATGGCGCAGATCCGCCGCCTGTTCCGCCTCCCCGGTCACGACGATCCACCACCCGCGCCATGACCGGCTTCCACTCTCTCCTCGCCGACTGCGTCGACATCGGTCTGATCCTGTTGAACAGGGAGGGACGCATTTGCCTGTGGAACCGCTGGATCGAACAGCGCAGCGGCCTCGACGCGGTCCGGGTAGCCCAGCTCCCGCTGGCCGAAGCCTTCGGCGCTCCAATCGATCCACGGCTGGCTCTGGTCATCCGTGAAACCCTGGATTTCGGCTGGTCGGCCCGCCTGTCCCATGCGCTGCATCCGATGCCGCTGCCGCTCTTTCCGCCCGGCAGCAAGCAGGACGAACGGGTCAAGCAGGCCATCGACGTGATCCCGGTGGACGTGGACGGTGTCCGTCACTGCCTGCTGCAGATCCGCGACGTCACCGAAACCGTCCGCCGCGAAGCGCTCCTCAAGCAGCAGGCGCGCCAGCTGCGCAGCGACCTCCAGCGCCTGTCCCGCGCCCAGGTCGAACTCCAGCACAGCGAGATGCGCTTCCGCGAACTGGCACGCCAGGCACCGGCTGGCCTGTTCGAGGCAGACAGCCATGCCCGCTGCACCTTCCTCAACGAGCGCTGCGAACAGATCCTCGGCCGCAGCCTGCCCGAGGTCACCGACACCCCGTGGCTCGACCTGCTGCCGCCCGGCGAACAACTACGGGTGCGGGACAGTTGGCGCCTGGCCGTCGCCTCGGCAACCCGCTTCGCCGAAGAATTCATCTTCATCCACCCCAACGACGGCAGCCGACGCCGCATGCGTGCCGAGGCAGGCCCACTTCGCGACGAACTGGGACGCATCAGCGGATTCATCGGCACCATGGTGGACGTCACCGAATTCCATGAACGGGCCACGCTCAACGAATTCCGCGCCAACCACGACAGCCTGACCGCACTGCTCAACCGGGACCGTTTCGATCGCCACCTGTGTGCCGCCATCACCGGCGCCGCCGAAAGCGGCGAGCGGGTCGCAGTACTGTTCATCGACCTCGACGACTTCAAGCAGATCAATGACACCCACGGGCACCAGGCCGGCGACGCTGTGCTGAAAACCATCGCCAGCCGCCTGCGCCGTACCCTCCGCAATGAAGACCGCGTTGCACGCTACGGTGGTGACGAATTCGCCGTGCTGCTCAACGGCGCCCACGACCGCCGGGCACTCGACGGCGTCATCACCAAGATCACGCGGGTCGTGGCTCTACCGATCAACCTCGGGCACTGCCACGTACGTATCTGCTGTTCCATAGGCCTAGCCATCTATCCCGACCACGGCCGCGACCCCGCCACACTGCTGACCCACTCCGACAAGAGCATGTACAGCGCCAAGCGGCGCCACAACGATCCCCAGCGCTGAGAGGGAGCCGTAGTCACGCAAGGCATACTGTGCCGGCAGATCAGGACCGGATCGGGCTTCCGCTAGGAATCCGCAACGTGCAGCACGGAATTCACACCATTGGGTGCCACGCCACGGCCATTCCCCAGCACAATCACCTGCTCAGACGGGCTACGACGTCGACAACAGGACCCGCAGCGGCAGGCGCATTTCAAAGGTACTGCCCTGCCCGGGCGTGCTGTCCACCGTCACCGTGCCACCATGGCGCTCGGCCACTGTTTTGACGATCAGCAGGCCCAGACCAACCCCGGATGGTTGGGCCGGCCCATCGCCACCAATACGGCCAAAGCGCCTGAACAGACGCGGTAGCGCTTCACGGGGAATCCCGGCCCCCTGATCGCGAACGCGGATCAACCAGTCACCGCCGTCGGCCTGCAGGCTCACACCTACGGTACTGTTCGACGCGCCATACTTGATCGCATTGGTCAGCAGGTTGATCACCGCCCGCCGCAACAGGGAGAAATCCCCGCGCACGATAGCCTCCTCACTGTCCGCAGCATGGGTATCCACTTCGACGCGGATACCGCGGGCATGGGCTTGGGGCCACACTTCGTCGGCGGCCGAATCCACCAGGCCGGCCAGGTCAAGTTCGACGAAGTCCTTTGGATCCGACCCTTCCGCACGCACCAAGCGGAACAGGCCGTCGGCCAGATCGAGCGCCGACCGGGCATAACGGGCAATGCGCGGGATCTGAGCCACCCGCTGTTCCGGCGAGGGATTGCCCCCCTCGATGAGCGTCAGGATGGAAGCCAGAGGCGCGCGCAGATCGTGGGACAGGAAATGCATGGTGTCCTCGCGGCTGCGGCGCGCCTCATGCATCACCGTCACATCGGCCAGGCCGATGACCCGTCCGGGTGGCGCCCCCGACTCGAGGGTCAGGTCTGCCACCGATACCAGCAGACAATGCCGCTCACCGTTGCTCAGTTCAAACTGGCGGGTGCCCTTGAAACCTCCCAGGTCGGGCAGACCATCGCGCATCGGTAGGTAGGCCGGCCATGGCAGCGCCCGTAGCGCCTCGAGTACCGCCTCGCCATGACTGGCATGGAGCAGCAGGCGCGCCTGGCCGTTGTGCAGGATCACCCGATCGTACGGGTCAATGACGACCACGCCGATGGGAAGATGTTCGAGCGTCGCCGCCATGAAACGGCGCACGTCCCGCTGATGTTGGGCAACCTGCCGGACAATGCCGATGCGTCGCTCCAGCGGATCCGCGCGGTGTGCCCCCACCGCTTTCAGTGGCTCACCGAAGGGCGTGCCCTCGCGCTCCAGCGCCACCAGTTCCGCATCCAGGTAGCGCTGTGCAGACTCCAGCCGGCGCCAGCTCCACAAGGGATAGGCCAGGGCGCAGCCGAGCACCGCCGGTGCCGGGCCAAACCACCATCCCCCTACGTGAAGCCCGACAAAGGCCAGCACAACCGCGCAACCGCCGAGCAGGAAAGTGGCTATCAGGCCAGCGCTGGGGCCGGCATGCAGCAGGAACAGCATCAGCAGCACCACGAGTACCGCCGCAACGGCCGCCGCCGCCCACGGGGACAGGGTCGTCACGGTAGCGCCACGGCGCAGGGCATCGAAGACGTTGGCCTGCACCTCGATGCCCTGCATCTGCTGAAGCAAGCCGGAAGTCGGCGTCGGCACCGCCTCACCGAGGCCGGTGGCAGTCAGGCCAACGAACAGGATCTTGCCGCGAAGCGCCGCGTCAGGCACATCGCCGTTGAGCACGGCGCGAAAGGGATGATGGGTGTAACTGCCCGGCGGCCCGGCAAAACGGATGTGCAGCCAGTCGGCCCGCTGCCACAGCACGTTGTCAAGCCCATCGGCAAGCGGCGGTTCCCGATAGTGCCGAGCCGCTTCCGGCTCGACCAGCCGCAATAGAGCCAGCGCGAGGTGGGGATTGCGTGCCGCCCCGAAGCCCCCCCACAGGTACAGGCTGCGCACGATGCCGTCCGGGTCGAATTCCAGTTGGTCATGCCCGATGGACGCGGCTGCATTGGCAAACAGCGGCAAGGGCAACTCCTCACCCATTCCGGAGCCCGCCTGGTGGAGCGGCAGCACAACTCGCCGGAAATCCCGCATCGCCTGCGCCAGCAGGCGGTCCCCTTCCGGATCGTCGCGACTCGCCGTTTCCAGCGGCAGATCGAGGACGACCGCTGCAGCCCCCGCCAAACGCGCCTGGTCGATCAACCTGGCGTACAGACGGCGCGACCAAGGCCAGCGTCCGACGCTTGCCAGGCTGGCATCGTCGATGGCGATGATCACCAGGTCGGCACTCGGTGGTCGCAGCCAGCTGGAAAGCGCATCGTCATAAAGTGTATGGTCGATACGCCACAGCCAGCCCTCCCACGCCGACAATATCGCCAGCGCGGCACAGAGGAACGTCACCGCCAGCCACTCGAGAGTGGGCCGGTGCAGGGAAGCGGTAACGCTTTTCAAGTCGCGTCTCTTGATTGAAATGCGACCACTATATTAGGTTATTGTTCTACTCGAAGTGCAATACTTCCCAAACTCGATCTTCATGAACAAATTCGGGCCGGGTGACAAGCAATATTGTCAAATTTGCGCATTTATCGTACTTATCGGATCGCGCTACCGGAAATCCCGCGCTTTTATCGACTCATCTACAAAGGAGCAACCGTGAGCTTCATCGAAGAATTCAAGGAATTCGCCGTCAAGGGCAACGTCGTCGACCTGGCCGTCGGTGTGATCATCGGCGGCGCCTTCCAGAAAATCGTCGACTCCCTCGTGAAGGACATGCTGATGCCCGTCCTCGGCAAATTGCTGGGTGGCGTGGACTTCAAGCACTTCTATCTGAATCTTGGCGACAAGACCTACGAGTCCATGGAGGCTGCCGAGAAAGCCGGTGCACCGCTGTTCAAGTACGGCGTGTTCATCAACTCAGTGATCGACTTCCTGATCGTCGCGTTCGCAATCTTCGTTGCGATCAAGGCCATCAACAAATTGAAGCGCGAAGAGCCGGCCGCCGAACCGGCCCCGGTCGAGGCTCCAGCGGAACCGGAAGACGTGAAGCTCCTACGGGAAATCCGCGACGCGCTGAAGAAGTAGGCACGTCGCGGCCCCTCGTCCCGTCCTCAATCGGGCGAGACGAGGGCGGACGGTTCGGACGGATCGATCCGCTCGAGGCGGTAGCCGAAATTGTAGGTAGGGGTCAGGCGGAAGCCGTTTTCCGGGCGCAGGTTGAGTTTGCTGCGCACACGGCTGATATGGGTATCCACGGTGCGCGTCGCGAGGGACGGGTTGCGCCCCCACACAGCCTCCAGCAGGTGACCGCGGGACAGCAGGCGGCCAAGGTTGCGGAACAGGAAGGCGGCCAGTTCGAACTCCTTGTCCGTGAGGTCCACACCAGCTCCATCGATACCGAGGGTCTTCTTGGCCAGGTCGAAGTGGTAGAGGCCCACCGTCAGCGTCTGGTTGGGGCTCTTCGGCTGCGCCCGCCGCAACACCGCCTCAATGCGCGATAACAGCTCGATGCGCCGCGGCGGCTTGACCACGTAGTCGTCGGCACCGGCACTGAAGGCATTGGCGATGTCCTCTTCCGCGTCCCGCGAGGTGATGAAGATCGCCGGTGTATCGTTGCTGCGCTCGACGCGCAGCCAGCGCAGCACCTGTTCGCCGGTCAGGTCCGGCAGCATCCAGTCCACCAGTAACAGATCGAAACTCTCGCGACTTGCCACGCGCATGAACTCACGCGCCAGCGTGAAACCGTGCACATCATGCCCGGCCTCCTTCAGCCAGGCCGTCAGTACCTCCATCTGGGCTGGATCGTCCTCGATAATCGCAAATCGCACGCAGACCTACCTTTTTCTGAAATTGAAGCTCGTCGCCTGAAACCGGGATGCGCCTGATGCTCAGGCGTAGTCACCCACGTAAGGATTGCTGTCACGCTCCTCGCCGAAGGTGGACATCGGTCCGTGGCCGGGAATGAAGGACACATCGTTGCCCAACGGCCACAGCTTGCCGCGGATGGACTTCACCAGATCGGCATGGCTGCCACGCGGAAAATCGGTACGTCCGATCGACCCAGCGAACAGCACATCCCCCACCACCGCCAGGCGCGCCGTCGGGCTGAAGAACACCACATGTCCCGGCGTATGGCCGGGGCAATGAAGTACATCCAGGACTTCCTGCCCCACCGTCACCACATCCCCATCGGCCAGCCAGCGATCCGGTGTGAAGGTCTCAACCTGCGGAAAGCCGAACATCTTGCTCTGCTGCTGCAACGCATCGATCCAGAAACTCTCGTCCCGTTGCGGCCCCTCCACAGGCACTTCCAGACGTCGGGCCAGTTCGGCGGTACCGCCGGCATGGTCGATGTGGCCATGGGTCAGCAGGATCTTCTCCACCGTCACACCCAACTGCTCGGCGGCGGCGGTAATCCGATCGACATCTCCGCCCGGATCGACAACCGCCGCCTTGCGGCTCACGTCGCACCACAGCAGGGAGCAGTTCTGTTCGAAAGGTGTGACAGGAACGATCTTGTATCGAAGCATGGTCGGGAAAACGGTCAGGTGATCTGAAAGGCTCCAGCAGCACTCAACGCTGGGACGGCGGCGCCAAATGGGATTCGGTCAGTGCGATGTAGCGGCTGCGATCCTGCTCATAACGGGTGCGAATGGCCTCGATGTCCCGCTTTTTCGCATCGATCACCAAGCCCTGCGCAGCCAGTTCGCTGTCGGACTCCCGCAGCGCGGCCGCCAGACTGGGGGGCAACCCGCGCTTCTGGTAAAACTCCGCCTCGCGGGTCAGCCCGGTCCGCTTCTGCAGCAACTGGGCACGCACAGCCTCGGCCTGCTTGAGTTCCAGCTGCACGCCCTGAATCGCGCGATCCCGCCGCTCATCGATGTCGGCGACACTGGAATAGGTTTCGAGCAGGGACTGGTTGCGGCGCTGCTCGGCCCGCAAACGGAGCTGTTCAGCCCGTCGGGCCCGGTCTTCGGCTTCCTTGCGTGCCAGTTGCTCGGGCGTCAGCGGCGCTTCCACTACCCGACGAACGGTGCCCTGCGGGCTCATCTCGCGGTAGCTTTTGCCATAGCACTGGGCTGGCAACACATCGCCACACACCTGATGGCCATTGTCCGAGCAGCAATATACGGTCCGGGAGGGCGTCTGCGCCTCCACCGGCAACGTCGCCAACAACGCACACAGCAGAGCCGGCCATCGCATGGGGTCAGCGCTCTCCACTCACGCCATAGGTGTCCCGGTAACGCTGGACGGCCTCCAGGTTGGCGTTCAGCGCCGGGCTGTCCGTCAGGTAGCCGATCAGGTCGGTCAGATTGGCCACTGCCAGCACCGGAATTCCGTAGGCATCGCGCACTTCCTGCACGGCCGACAGGGTGCCAGTGCCGCGCTCCATGCGGTCGAGGGCGATGACCACCGCCGACGGCGTGGCGCCATGGGCACGGATGATCTCCACCGACTCGCGCACCGAGGTGCCGGCCGAAATCACGTCGTCGAGGATCGCCACGCGGCCGGCCAGCGGCGCGCCAACCAGCGTGCCGCCCTCACCGTGGTCCTTGGCTTCCTTGCGGTTGAAGCAGAACGGCAGGTTGTGGCCGCGCTCGGCAAGCCGCATCGCAGTGCCCGCTACCAGGGGAATTCCCTTGTAAGCCGGTCCGAACAGCATATCGCAGGGCAGCTCGGCCGCCAGCAAGGTCTGCGCGTAAAAGTCGCATAGTTTGCCGAAGGACGCACCGTCGTTGAACAGCCCGGCATTGAAGAAATAGGGGGAGAGACGCCCCGCCTTGGTGACGAACTCTCCAAACCTCAGAACGCCCTTGTCGCAGGAGAGGGCGATGAAATCACGGCTAAAATCCACGTCGTTTCCAAAAAAATGGACCAAATCAAACAAAATGTTACGCGTCGTCACCGCCAACCTCAATGGCATCCGCTCCGCCAGCGTGAAAGGCTTCCTCACGTGGCTCGGCCAACAGGATGCCGACGTCGTATGTGTACAGGAGTTGAAGGCTCAGCTGCCGGATCTTACGCCTGAAATGAGCACTCCAGCCGACATGACGGGATACTTCCACTGCGCCGCCAAGAAAGGCTATAGCGGCGTCGGCATCTACACCCGCAAGGTACCCGACCGCATCGTCGAAGGCCTCGGCCACGAGGAGTTCGACCTGGAAGGCCGCTATCTGCAGGCCGACTTCGACAACTTGTCGGTGGTTTCCCTGTACCTGCCGTCCGGTTCCAGCTCCGAAGAACGCCAGGCCGCCAAGTTCCGCTTCATGGACCTCTTCCTGCCGCACATGGCCGAACTGCGAGCCAGCGGGCGTGACGTGGTGATCTGCGGCGACTGGAACATCGCCCACCAGGCCATCGACCTCAAGAACTGGCGCTCCAACCAGAAGAACTCCGGCTTCCTGCCCGAAGAACGCGCCTGGCTGAGCCGCCTGTTCGATGAACAGGGCTGGGTGGACACCTACCGCCGCCTCCATCCCGAGGCCACCGATGCCTGCTACACCTGGTGGTCCAACCGCGGCCAGGCCTGGGCCAAGAACGTGGGCTGGCGGCTGGACTACCAGATCGCCACGCCGGATCTCGGCGCCCGCGCGGTGCGCAGCGCCGTCTACAAGGATGAGCGCTTCAGCGACCACGCGCCGCTGACCGTCGACTACGACCTGCCCTTCGCCGGCTGATCCACGCCGCCCCCAATCTGGGGCGGCACAGCGATTTAATAGTTATTTATTATCAAAATTCTTTAAATAATCAATTTCAAATATTTTACCCACAGCCATACCATGGTCTCCATCGAATCCCGATCACCGCGACAACCACCAGGAGAACCATCATGGCAAACCCCTTCCACAATCCCGCCTCGGCCACCATCCAGAACCTCGAAGCCGCCTTCGCCGGCGAATCGATGGCCCACATCAAGTACCGCTACTTCGCCAAGTTGTGCCGCGAAATGGGCGACGAGGAAACCGCCAAGGCCTTCGAAGCCACTGCCGACCAGGAAGTGATGCACGCCTTCGGCCACCTCGACCTGCTCTACCCGAAGGCCAAGATGAGCCCGGCCCGCGCCTTGCAGTTCGCCATCGAAGGCGAGACCTACGAGTACACCGAGATGTACCCGGCGTTCCGCCACACCGCCGTCGCCGAAGGTAACGACGCCGCAGTGCAGGAGATCGATGATCAGATCGCCGAGTCGAAGGAACATGCGGAACAGTTCCGCGCCGTGCTCGAAAAGGCCGCCAAGCGCTTTGCCGCCCTCGCCAAGGTTGAGGAACGCCACGCCGCCCATTACCAGGCCGCCCTCGACAAGATCGGCGCCTGAACGCAGCCCGACCCCATTCAATCCCGACATTCAGACCAAAAAGGAAAGCGCACCATGAAAACCTACCAGTGCATCGTTTGCGGCTTCATCTACGACGAAACCGCCGGCCTCCCCGACGAAGGCATCGCCCCCGGCACCCGCTGGGCCGACATCCCCGACGACTGGGCCTGCCCCGACTGCGGCGTCGCCAAGTCGGACTTCGAGATGGTCGAGATCTGACCATGCCCATCCGGGCGGCGTGCCTTCCTGTTCCACACCGCGCCGCCCCGCCAGCCCATTTCGCGAGGTCATACCGATGCCCCACCCCGACGACTTGCCCATCCTCATCCTCGGCACCGGCCTCGCCGGCTACAACCTGGCCCGCGAGATCCGCAAGCTCGACAAGACCGTTCCGCTGGTACTGGTCAGCCGCGACGCCGCGCCCTTCTACTCCAAGCCGATGCTGTCCAACGCGCTGGCCGGCGGCAAGACCGCCGAGTCGCTGGTGATGAAGAGTGCCGACCGGATGGCCGAAGAACTCGGCACCCGGATCCTCGCCCACACCCAGGTTGTGTCCATCGACACGACAACGCGTCAGGTGTCTTTCAGCACCGGCGAACAACTGGCCTACCGCGACCTGGTGCTCGCCGTCGGCGCCGACCCGATTCGTTTGCCCCTCGCCGGTGACTGTGCCACCGACGTTCTGTCGGTCAACGACCTGGACGACTTCGCCCGCTTCAGCGCCCGCCTCGACGGCGTGCAGCGCATCGCTATCCTCGGCGGCGGCCTGATCGGCTGTGAGTTCGCCAACGACCTGCTGGCCCGCTGCATCGTGCCGACGATCCTCGACCCCGCCCCGTGGCCCCTCGGCCGCCTGCTGCCGGAGGCCGCGGGGCACTGGTTCCAGCAACGCCTCGAGGCCGCCGGTGTCCGCTTCCGCATGGGCACCGCGGCACGCAGCGTCGCCCGCCACGCAGACGGTTATCGCCTCGACCTCGACGACGGCAGCCAGCTCGATGTGGACCTCGTCCTGTCGGCGGTGGGCCTGCGCCCGCGCACCGGCATCGCCGCCGCGGCGGGACTCGCAACGAACCGTGGCATCGTCGTCGACCGCCGCCTGGCCGCCAGCGCACCGAACGTCTTCGCGATCGGCGACTGCGCCGAGGTGGACGGCCTCAGCCTGCCCTTCGTGATGCCGATCATGCAGCAGGTCCGCACGCTGGCCCAGACCCTCGCCGGCACCCCGACCGACGTGCGCTATCCGGCCATGCCGGTGCTAGTGAAGACCCCAGCGGTACCGACGGTGGTCGCCCCGCCCCCCGCCGGCAGCGACGGCACGTGGCAGGTAGATGGCGACACGGATGGCCTGACGGCCCGCTTCGTCGCGCCGGACGGCAGCCTGCGCGGCTTCGCGGTACTCGGCAGCGCAACCACCGGCAAGCAGGCACTCACCGCCCAGCTGCCTCCCACACTGGGCTGACTGGCGCCGCCCTGCAGCCTCCAGGGAGTTGACCACGTCATGTCGATCGACTAAATTCAGTCGATTGATTAACTTAGCGCGTCGGAAGCATCCACATAGCTTCCGGCGCGTGTGCACCATGACCGCCACCTCCGCCCACCAGCCGACCCGCGCCGACGGCATCCTGGCCCGCCGCCGCCTGCTGGAAGCCGCGCTGCCGCTGTTCGCCTCCAAGGGTTACCAGCAGACCTCGACCCGCGAGATCGCCGACGCCGCCGGCGCCAACCTGGCCGCCATCAACTACTACTTCGGCGACAAGGCCGGCCTCTACCGGGCCGTGTTCAGCGAATCCCTGTGCGCCGATCAATCCGCATCGCCCCTCGACAACGCTGCCGGCCAGCCGTTGGAAGCTATCCTCACCGGCTTCTTTCACGACTTCCTGGCTCCACTGAAGAACGGCGCTCCGGTGGACCTGGTGATGCGCCTGCATTTCCGCGAACTCCTCGACCCCAGCGGCGTCCTCGGGCAGGAGCACGACGCGGAGCTCGCCGCCGTGTACACCGCTCTCGTCGAGCTACTGACCCAGCACCTCGGTCTCGCCGGCATCGACGCAGACATCCAGCGCCTGGCCCACTCCATCATCGGCCTGGCCCTGCCCTACTACGTCGCGCGTGACCTGATCGACCGGGTCAGTGCCGAACTGTTGGCCGATGCCGCCACCGTCGACGTCCTCGCCGACCGGCTCGCCAGCTACGCCCTGACGATGATCGGTAGCGAACGGCAGCGCCGCCAGACCGGGAGCACCACATGAACCTCCCCCAACGCAGCGTCGCAGCCCTGCTGACCGTGCTCGGCCTGTCCGCCTGCGGCGTGCTGCCGCGTGTCGGTCCCGATTACCAGGCACCTGCCATCCCGACCCCCGCCGGCTGGCAGGCCCCGCAGCCCCACAACGGCCAGATCGCCGAACTCACCGACTGGTGGCGGCGCCTCGACGACCCGCTGCTGCCCGAGCTGATCAACGCCGCCGAACGGGAAAGCGCCAGCCTCGCCCAGGCCCGCGCGCGCATCGCCCAAGCCCGCGCCTCGGCGGTGGCGGCCGATGTCGCCGGTCTGCCCACCGTCGATGGCAGCCTCGCCGCCAAGCGCGCCGCCTTCACCTTCGGCGCCCCGACCACCTTCCAGACCACCCGCCAGGCCTCGGTGATGGCCAACTGGGAGATCGATCTGTTCGGCGGCCTGGCCCGCGACCAGCAAGGCGCCGAAGCACGCCTCGCCGCCAGCGCCGCCCGCTGGCACGCCGCCCGCGTGTCGGTGGCCGCAGAAACCGCCGACGCCTACTTGCAGCTGCGCTACCAGGAACGCCGCCTGGCCCAGGCCGAGGCTGACGCCACCTCCCGCGCGGCCACCTTTGAACTCACCCGCAAACTCGGCACGGCTGGCTTCAACGCCCCCGCCGACGTCGCCCTCGCCGGTGCCAGTGCCGCCGACGGCACCGCCGCGGTGGCCGACCTGCGCGCTGCCCGCGACCGCCAGGTCAAGGCCCTGGTGGCCCTCACCGGCATCGACGAAACCCGCCTGCGCCAGCAGCTCGCCGGTGCGAGCGGCCGCTTCCCGACCCCTGCCGCCTTCGCCATCGACACGCTGCCGGCGCGCCTGCTCACCCAGCGCCCAGACGTGGCCGCCGCCGAACGGGATCTCGCCGCCGCCAGCGCGGCCATCGGCAGCGCTGCCGCCGAGCGCTATCCGCGCCTGACCCTGGCTGGCGTCTTCACACCGCTGCGCCTCAACACCAACGGCCAGCACATGTCTGCCACCACCTGGTCGATCAGCCCCACGCTGGCCATGCCGCTGTTCGACGGCGGCCGCGTCGCCGCCAACGTGGAGGCTGCCCGCGCCGATTATGCTGCCGCCGAAGCGGCCTACCGCCAGACCGTGCGCACAGCGGTCAGCGAAGTCGAACAAGCCCTCGTCCGCCTCGATGCCGCCGCCACCCGCGAAGCCGACGTACGCCGCGCCGCCGCCGGCTACCGCCAGGCCTACGGCGCCACCGAAGCCCGCCAGCGGGCCGGTTTCGCCAGCCTGCTCGAACTCGAAGACGCCCGCCGCACCCTCCTCGCCGCCGACACCACGGTGGCCGGTTGGGAGCAGGAGCGCGCCTCGGCGTGGATCGCCCTGTACCGGGCCATCGGCGGCGGATGGACCGCCACCGACACGGCTGCCCCTCAAGTCCCCCAAGCTCCCTCACCGGACGACGCCCGATGATGTCCTTCCGCGCCCCCCTTATCGCCACCTTGCTGGCCGGCCTCCTGACCGCCTGCTCCTCGGACGCCCCGCCGCCCGAAACTTCCAAGCCCACCGCCGGACCGGCCAAACCGGCTCTCGCGGTGACCACCGTCACTCCCGAAGGCCGCGAGCTGCCCCGCGGCCTGGTCGCCAACGGCAGCGTCGCCGCCTGGCAGGAAGCCTCCATCGGCGCCGAATCCGGCGGTCTGCGCCTCGCCGACGTGAAGGTCAATGTGGGCAGCCCGGTCAAGCGCGGCGAACTGCTCGCCGAGTTCGCCGCCGACGTGCCTCTTGCCGAACAGGCCCAGGCCCGCGCCAGCCTCGCCGAAGCCGAAGCCGCGCTGCAAGAGGCCCGTGCCAACGCGGCCCGGGCCCGTTCGGTGGAAGCCAGCGGCGGCCTCAGCCCCCAGCAGATCCAGCAATACGTGACCGCTGAGGCAACCACCGACGCGCGCCGCCAGGCCGCCCGCGCCAGCCTTGCCAGCGCCGACCTGCGCGTGCGCCACACCCGCGTGGTGGCCAGCGACGACGGCGTGATCTCCTTCCGTGCCGCCAGCGCCACCGTCGGCGCGGTGGTGCCCCAGGGCCAGGAACTGTTCCGCCTGATCCGCCAGCAACGCCTCGAATGGCGGGCCGAAGTCCCGGCCGCCGAGCTGGCCCGCGTCCGCGTCGGCCAGCCGGTGCAGCTAACGGCCCCCGGCGGTGAGCGTGTCACCGGCACGGTGCGCACGCTGGCCCCCACGGTTGATGTGCAGAGCCGCAACGCGCTGGTCTATGTGGATCTGCCGGCCGCCGCCGGCAAGGGCGCCACGGCTCCCTTCAAGGCCGGCATGTTCGCCCGCGGCGAGTTCGCGCTGGCAGCCAGCCGCGGCCTGACCCTGCCGCGCCAGGCGATAGCCTTGCGCGACGGCTTCAACTACGTGTTCCGCATCGGCGACGGCAACCGAGTCGTGCAGACCAAGGTCGAGGTCGGCCGCCGCGACGGCGAGCGCGTCGAGATCCTCTCCGGCCTGCCCGCCGACGCACGGGTGGTGGCCAGCGGCGCCGGCTTCCTCGACGACGGCGACCTGGTCCAGGTGACAGCCCCTGCCCCCCAGGCCCCGAGCAAGTGAGCGGCACGCCATGAACTTTTCCGCCCTGTCGATCCGCAACCCGGTCCCGGCGATCCTGCTCTTCATCCTGCTCAGCCTGGCCGGCCTGCTGGCCTTCAAGAGCACCGGCGTGCAGGACTTTCCGGACATCGAACTGCCGGTGGTCACGGTCAAGGCCAGCCTGCCCGGCGCCGCCCCCGGCACGCTGGAGACCGAGGTCGCCCGCAAGCTCGAGAACAGCATCGCGACCCTCGCCCAGATCAAGCGCATGCACACCACCATCCTCGACGGCGAGGTCACGGTGGCCATCGAATTCGAACTGGAGAAGAACGCCAACGAGGCGGAGACCGAGGTCCGCGCCGCGGTCAGCCGCGTGCGCGCCGACCTGCCCGCCGACGTGCGCGACCCGGTGGTGGCCAAGATCGTCACCGCCGGCCGGCCCCTCGGCGCGTGGACGATCCGCGCCGACACCCACGACGAAGAATCCCTCAGCTGGCTGGTGGACGACACGGTCACCCGTCGCCTGCTGGCGGTCAAGGGCGTCGGCGCAGTGAAGCGCCTCGGCGGCGTCGGCCGGGAGGTACGCATCGAACTCGACGCCGAACGGATGGCCGCCCTCGGCGTCAGCGCCGCCGACGTGTCCCGCCAGCTGCGCCGCGCCCAGCAGGAAGCCCCCGGCGGCCGCGGCGACGTGGGCGGCGGCGAGCAGGCCGTGCGCACTATCGCCACCGTCGCCAGCGCTAGCGACCTGGGCGCCATCGACATCCCGCTGTCCGAAGGGCGCAGCGTGCGCCTCGACCGCATCGCCAGGATCACCGACACCATCGCCGAGCGCCGTTCCGTAGCCCTCTTCGACGGCCAGCCGGTGGTCGGCTTCGAGGTCTCGCGCACCAAGGGTGCCAGCGAGATCACCGTCGCCGCCGGCGTCGCCAAGGCCATCGCCGAACTGGAAGCCGCCCATCCCGGCGTGCATTTCGCCCACGCCTACAACAACGTCGCCCCGGTGCAGGAGAACTTCGACGGCTCCATGCAGCTCCTCTACGAAGGTGCGCTGCTGGCGGTGCTGGTGGTGTGGTGGTTCCTGCGCGACTGGCGCGCCACCCTGGTCGCCGCGCTGGCCCTGCCCCTGTCGGTGATCCCGACCTTCCTCGGCATGGCCTGGTTCGGCTTCACCCTCAACACCGTCACGCTGCTGTCGCTGGCGCTGGTGGTCGGTATCCTGGTGGACGACGCGATCGTCGAGATCGAGAACATCGCCCGCCACCTGCGCATGGGCAAGACGCCGCTGCAGGCCGCCATGGAGGCCGCCGACGAGATCGGCATGGCGGTCATCGCCACCACCTTCGCACTGGTCGCGGTGTTCCTGCCCACCGCCTTCATGGCCGGCATCGCCGGCAAGTTCTTCAAGCAGTTCGGGTGGACCGCAGTGCTGGCCATCCTCGCCTCCCTGGTCGTGGCGCGCCTGCTGACGCCGATGATGGCGGCCTACTTCCTGAAGCCCGTCGCCCACGGCGAGGTACCCGAGCGGCGCCTGATGCGCAGCTACATGACGGCCATGCAGTGGTGCCTGCGCCACCGCTTCCTCACGCTACTCGGCGCGGTGGCCTTCCTGGTCGGCTCGGTCATGCTGATCCCCCTGCTGCCGACCGGCTTCGTGCCGCCCGCCGACCGCGCCCAGACGCTGGTCAACGTGGAGCTCCCGCCGGGCAGCACGCTGAAGGAAACCTGGAACGCTGCCGAACAGGCCCGCCAGGCCATCGCCGTGATGCCCGACGTGAAAGCCGTGCTCAGCTCGGTGGGTGGCGGTGCGGCCGGCGACGGCTTCAACCCCGGCGCCGCCGCCGAGGTGCGCCGCGCCGTTCTCACCGTAACCCTCAGCCACCGCACCCAGCGCCACCGCAACCAGCAGGCTGTCGAAGTGGAGATGCGCCAGCGCCTCGCCGTGCTGCCCGGCATGCGAATCACCGTCGGGCCTGCCGACTCGGGCGTCAAGATGCTGCTGGTGCTGAAGAGCGACGATCCAGCCACGCTGGCCGTCGCCGCCCAGGCCGCCACCCGCGACCTGCGTACCCTGCAGGGCATCGGCAACATCACCTCCAGCGCCAGTCTGGTACGCCCGGAAGTGGTGATCCGCCCCGACTTCGCCCGCGCCGCCGACCTGGGCGCGACCGCCGAGGCCATCGCCGACACGATCCGCATTGCCACCGCCGGCGACTACGACGTCGGCCTCGCCAAGCTCAACCTGGAACGCCGTCAGGTGCCGATCCGCGTGCGCCTGCCGGACGCCGAGCGGGCCGACCTGGCCGCCATCGGCCGCCTTCAGGTGCCCGGCAAGAGCGGACCGGTGTTCCTCGCCAACGTGGCGGACATCGCGATGGACAGCGGCCCCGCCCAGGTAAACCGCCTCGACCGCAGCCGCAACGTAACCCTCGAAGTGGAACTCGGCCAGCGCGAACTCGGCTCGGTGTACAAGGAAGCCCTGGCCCTGCCCGGCCTGGCCAAGCTGCCGCCCGGCGTGACGCTGGCCGACTCCGGCGACACCGAGGTCATGCAGGAACTGTTCGGCAGCTTCGGGCTGGCGATGGGCATTGGCGTGCTGTGCATCTACATGGTGCTGGTGCTGCTGTTCGGCGGCTTCACACAGCCGGTGACCATCCTGGCGGCCCTGCCGCTGGCCATCGGCGGCGCCTTCGTGGCACTGCTGGTCACCCACAACAGCTTCTCGATGCCGTCCCTGATCGGCCTCCTGATGCTGATGGGCATCGTCACCAAGAACTCCATCCTGCTCGTCGAATACGCCATCGAGGCCCGCCACGGCCGCGGCGGTACGCCACTGAGCCGCCACGACGCGCTGGTGGACGCCTGCCGCAAGCGCGCCCGCCCGATCGTCATGACCTCCCTGGCGATGGGCGCCGGCATGCTGCCGATCGCCCTCGGCCTCGGCGCCGACCCAAGCTTCCGCGCACCGATGGCCACCGCGGTGATCGGCGGCCTGATCAGCTCGACGCTGCTGAGCCTGCTGGTAGTGCCCGCCGTATACACCTACGTGGACGACCTGGAAGCCTGGCTGGCCCGCGTCCTGCGCCATTCCACGCCAAGCGCACAGCCAGAATGAATTGCCACAGACTTCGATTGGGATTAGCCTAAGCCCGGAACAAGTGGCGACTACAGGCCTCCAACCTGCTTACCAATTTTCGATAACGCCATTCATTGGGAGAAAACCATGAGCGACGCACAAGTGACCAAAGACAAACTCGTCACCGATTTCAAGGCCGTGGTGGCCGACACCGAAGAACTGCTCAAGCTGACCGCCGGCCAGGCCGGCGACAAGGTCGCTGACGTGCGTGCCCGCCTTGGCGACCGCCTCACCAGCGCCAAGTACAAGCTGCAGGACCTGGAAGCCGCCGTCGTGCAGAAGACCAAGGCCGCTGCCCGCGCCACCGACGACTACGTGCATGACAATCCCTGGAAGGCCGTCGGTGTCGCGGCCGGTGTCGGCTTCCTGCTGGGCCTGCTGGTCAATCGCCGCTAAACCCCCGGCTGCGCATGAGCGATTCCGCGCCCTCGCGCCTCGGCGAGTCCCTCAAAGGGCTCGCAGACTCGGGTCTGGCCACAGTCCAGACCCGTCTCGAACTCTTCGCTGTCGAGCTGAAGGAAGAGAAGCTGCGCGCCGGCAGCTTCCTTTTCGACACCGTGCTCGCCGCGCTCTTCATCGGCTTCGGCTTCGTCTTCCTGCTGGCCTTCCTGACCGTGCTGCTGTGGGACAGCCATCGCCTGCTGGCCCTCGGCCTCGCCACCACCGGGCTGTTCGCCGCCGGCGTGTGGACCGCCACCCGGGCCGCCGCGCGGCTGCGGGCAGGCTCGCGCCTGTTCGCCTCCAGTCTGGCCGAGCTGGCCCAAGACCGGGAAGCCCTGCGGCCGAAAGAATGAATCCCGAACTCGTCGAACTCGCGCTGCGCAAGCAGCGCCTGCAGATCCGCTGCAGCGAACAGCGCGACGCGCTGATTCACCACGCCCAAGCCTTCATACCGGTACTGCACGGCGTCGACCGCATCGGCGACGGCCTGCGCTGGGCCCGCCACAACGCCCCGCTGCTGAGCGGCATCGCGGTGTTCACGCTGGTCGTCCGGCCCCGTGCAGCAATCCGCTGGGCCCGCCGCGGCTGGTTCGGCTGGCAACTGCTGCGCCGCATCCGCAACCTGATTCCCTGACCTCCATCGCGATTGCCATGACCACCACCGTCGACCTCGAGGAAATCCGCCGGGCCCGCGAAGAAGCCGACTGCCTGTGCACGCCGGCCGAAGTGGACGCCGCCCTCAACCAGCTCGCCGCCGACATCACCGTCCGCCTGCAGGACAAGAATCCGCTGGTGTACGTGGTGATGAACGGCGGCCTGATCCTCGCCGGCCGCCTCCTGCCGCGCCTGCCCTTCCCGCTGGAACTGGCCTACCTGCACGCCACCCGCTACGGCCACGCGCTGCAGGGCACCCTGCTCGACTGGCGCGTCCGCCCGACCCAGGACCTGCGCGACCGCACGGTGCTGGTGCTCGACGACATCCTCGACGAAGGCCACACGCTGGCCGCCATCATCGACTACCTGAAGCAGGAAGGTGCCCGTGAGGTGCATTCGGCGGTGCTGGTGCACAAGGTCCATGACCGCAAAGCCTATCCCGGCATGCGCGCCGACTTCACCGGCCTCGACGTGGCCGACCGCTTCCTGTTTGGCGGCGGCATGGACTACAAGGGCTACTGGCGCAACGCGCCGGGCATCTACGCACTGAAGGGGCACTGAGCGCCCCCAGGGCCGGGCTACGCCCAGCCCGCCCCCTGCAGCGGAGGACGAGGAAACCTTGGGCGGCCCGACGTTTCCCCTAAAGCCCTAACCTCAGCCGCCCTTCACCAGCACCGCCATCGCGCGGCGCCAGCCGTCGGCAGCCTCCGGGCCGGCTTCGGCGAAGACCTTCTCCAGCATCTCCATCTGCGTTCCCGACAATTGCGCCTCCAGCGCCGCCCCTTCGGCAGTCAGCTGCAGGCGCTTCACGCGCCGGTCGTTGTCGGCCGCCGCAGTCCCCACCAGGCCATCGTCCACCAGCTGGCGCAGCGGCGCATGCAGCGCCTGCTTGCTGACGCCCAGCGTGGTCAGCAGCGCATTCACAGCGATCCCCGGATTGCGTCCGACGAAATACAGGATGCGGTGATGCACGCGGCCTAGGCCGCGCTGGGCCAGGATGTCGTCCGGCGGCGCGGTGAAGGCCCGATAGGCGAAGTAGAACAGTTCGATGGCCTCGCGGAGTTCGGCCTGGCGATTTAGGTCAATCATGTTGACATTATTCCGGAAGAGGCTCAGGATTTATAGGTCAATATTATTGACTTAATTTTTTCTGGAGACTTTCATGCCGACCACCCTCCCCCCGCGCCTGCCAACATCCCTTTCCGCCCGTGTGCAAGATCTGTACCCGTCGCCGATCCGGGAGATCCTGGCCGTCGTAGGACGCCCCGGCATGATCTCCTTCGCTGGCGGGCTGCCGGCCGCCGAAACCTTTCCCGAACTCGCCCTCGCCGCCCCTACCGACGCGCTGCAATACGGCCCGACCGAAGGCGATCCCCAACTGCGCACACGCATTGCCGAAGAACTCGGCCGCCGCGGCCTCGACTGCGGACCGGAACGCATCCTCGTGCTGTCCGGCTCCCAGCAGGGCATCGATCTGGTCGGCAAGCTGTTCGTCGATGCGGGCACACCGGTGGCCGTCGAATCGCCAACCTATCTCGCCGCGCTGCAGGTGTTCCGCTTTTTCGGGGCGCGCTTCGTCCCCATCGCGGCGGCCGAGGTCAGCGCCGCCGCCCTCCGTGACAGCAAGCCGGCGCTGGCCTACGCCATCCCGACCTTCCAGAACCCTACCGGGCATTGCTACAGCGCAGCCGAACGGCAGGCGCTGGCGACGGCCTGCGGCGAAGCCGGCGTGCCGCTGTTCGAGGACGACCCCTACCGCGACCTGGTCTATGACGCCTGCGAACGGCGCCCGGTGTGTGCTGCGCTGACCGACAGCCCATGGATCTACCAGGGCTCCTTCTCGAAGAGCCTGGCACCGGGCCTGCGCCTGGGCTTCCTCGCGGCCTCCGCGGATCTGCTCCCCTACCTGGTGCGCCTCAAGCAGGCCGCCGACCTGCACAGCAACCGCCTCAGTCAGTGGCTGGTGCTGCAGCAGCTGGAATCCCCGGCGCGGGCCGAACGCCTTGCCGGGCTGGCCGACTTCTACCGCCACAAGCGCGACCTGTTCGCGGCGGCGCTGGAACGCCATTTCAGCGCCCTGGCGAGTTGGAGCGTGCCCAAGGGCGGACTGTTCTTCTGGCTGCAACTGAAACGCCGCATCGACACCCGCAGGCTGTTGCCGCTGGCCATCGAAGAAGGCGTCGCCTTCATGCCTGGCGAAGCCTTCTACCCGGACACTCCGGAGGCCACCGGCACGCTGCGTCTCAACTTCAGCCACGCCAGTGAGGATGAGATCGACCGCGGACTGGCCCGGCTGGCGGCGCTGATCGCCCACCAGCCGGCCTGACGAAGCACTCAGGCGCCGAATAGCGCGGCGATGGCTGCGGAATTGGACGGGAAGTAGAAATGCACGTAGGAGGCGGTTACCCGGCCCAGCCGGTAGATCGCCTCGCCGTCCTTGCCACCACGCAGGCTGCTCGCGCGAGTCAGCGGCTGCAGCGGCGTCTCGCTTTTCGAGTAATGGAAGGTGTGGCCGGTGAGCCGCCCTTCCGGCAGTTCAGCCACCTGGGTGCCGAGGGCCGCCAGCCGCGCCTGCATGCGCGTATGGCCGGGCAGCACGGCGGAACCGGGGAAGGTCGTGCCTTCCTTGTCGGTGATGGTCTCGAACAGGCTCATCATGCCGCCGCATTCGGCCAACAAGGGCTTGCCGGCCGCCACATGGGCATGCAGGTCGGTCTGCCAGCGCGCATTGGCAGCCAGCGCCTCGGCGTGCAGCTCGGGATAGCCGCCGGGCAACCACAGCACGTCGCAAGCCGGCAAGGCATCGCCAGCCAGCGGCGAGAAGAAGCACACTTCGGCGCCGAGTTCGGCCAGCGTATCCAGGTTAGCCGGGTAGATGAAGCCGAAGGCCGCGTCGCGGGCCACGGCGATGCGCCGGCCACGCAAGGCCACGTCCACCGGCGGACGGGCGACCGCCGGAAAACTTACCGGCGGTGGCAAATCGGCCGCGCCAGTGCGCGCCAAGTGATCGGCAAGGCGATCGAGACGCGCGTCCAGGTCGGCAATCTCCGCCGCCTGCAACAGGCCCAGGTGGCGCTCCGGCAGCGCCGCGTCGGCATCCCGTGGCAGCGCGCCGTACCAGGCGATACCGGGCCCCAGACTGTCCTGCAGCAGCTTGGCGTGGCCTTCGCTGCCCACATGGTTGGCCAGCACACCGGAGAACGGCAGGTCAGGCTGCCAGGTGGCAAGGCCATGCACCAGCGCGCCAAAAGTCTGCGCCATGGCCTTGGCGTCGATCACCGCCATCACCGGAATGCCGAAGCGGCGCGCGATGTCGGCGCCGGACGGCGCGCCGTCGAAGAGTCCCATGACCCCCTCGACCAGGATCAGGTCGGCCTCCTGCGCGGCCGCGTGCAGGCGCCAGGCGGCGTCTTCGGCGCCACACATACCCAGGTCCAGGTTGTACACCGGCGCCCCACTGGCCACCGCGTGAATCTGTGGATCGAGGAAGTCCGGGCCGCACTTGAACACCCGCACCCTGCGCCCCTGACGGGTATGCAGGCGGGCCAACGCGGCGGTAACGGTGGTCTTGCCCTGCCCGGAGGCCTGGGCCGCGACGAACAGGGCCGGACAGGCGGCTACGCTCATTCCTTCGCCTCCGGATGGAACCAGGCCAGGCGTGACTGCAGGCTGACCACGTCGCCGACGATGGTCAGCGCCGGCGGCGTGATGCCGGCCGCCTTCACGGCCTCGGCCAGATTGGCCAGGTCGGACGTCACCACCCGCTGGGCCTTGGTCGTGCCGCGTCGTACCACCGCCGCCGGCGTCGTCGCCGGCAAGCCGTGGGCGACCAGTTGGGCGCAGATCGTCGCCAGCTGGGTGATGCCCATGTAGAACACCAGAGTCTGCTTGCGGCGGGCCAGCATGTCCCAGTCCAGGTCCACCGAACCGTCCTTCAGATGGCCGGTGACGAAGATGCACGACTGGGCGAAATCCCGGTGGGTCAGCGGAATCCCCGCGTAGGCGCCGATGCCGGCCGCCGCAGTGATGCCGGGAATCACCTCGAAAGGCACGCCGGCCTTCACCAGCTCTTCCACTTCCTCTCCGCCGCGCCCGAAGATGAACGGATCACCGCCTTTCAGACGCACGACGCGCTTGCCTTCCTGGGCCAGGCGCACCAGCAAGGCATTGATGCCTTCCTGCGGCAGCGAATGGTTCGAGGCTTTCTTGCCGACGTAGATGCGTTCGATGGCCGCCGGCACGCAGTCGAGCACCTCCTTGCTGACGAGGTTGTCATAGACCAGCACATCCGCTTCGAGCAGCAGGCGGAAGGCGCGCAGCGTCAGCAGTTCCGGATCGCCAGGGCCGGCGCCGACCAGATAGACCCAGCCCGGCTTGGCCGGAGAGCGTTCGCGGGGAAGAGAGTCAGCAAGCACGTCAGCGCTCCACGGTGGAAAGTCTCAGGATACGGCCGGCTTTCGCCACAAGGCCAGGCGCACCGGTGCGCTGGGCGTGAAACGCAGGCGTCCGGCCACCGTCTCGCCGCTGGACAGGCTCAGCTCCTGCCAAGCTTCAGCAGGCACCTGGGTGGCGAAAGCCAACAGCTCGCCACGGGCCTGATCGTCCTCGGCGCTGGCCACCAGACGTCCGCCCGGCGCCAGACGGACCCACGCGGCCGCCAGCCAGTCGCCGAGGCCCACGCCGCCGCGGATGAACACTGCCTCCGGCGCCGGCCATTCGCGGCACCGCAGCGGCGACGCGCTGCCAATCGCCGACAGGTTGTCACCCACCCCTGCCAACGGAATGCTCATCCCCAGCAGGCTCGGCTCCACGCCCACCGCGCGCACCCGCGCCGTCGGCACCGCCCGCGCCCATTCGAGAGCCAGGCTGGCCTCGCCGTCGGCGATTGCCCAGCCGGTCTCCCATGCCGCCGGCTGCAGCCAGGCCAGCGCCAGCGTGCGCACGGCCAGCGGCAGCGCAGCAGGCGCCCCTTCACCGAGGGCCGCATCGGACAGCCCCGGCAGCTCGGCAAACAACCCGCTCGACGAACCCGTGGCGACGATCAACACTGCCCGCGGATCGAAGGCCTCACGCAGCTCGACCAATTCGGACGCCAGCCAGGCCCGCGCCTGAAGCGCGCCCGCGAAGAATTCGCAGACCCATACTCGCGCGCCGGCAAAGCCGCTATCGAGCAGCAGACGCGCCACCGCCACCGGCGCCGCGGCGTCGGCCAGCGGCAGGGCCAGCAGACGATGGGCGCGCAGTTGACCGCGCAACGTCGCCAGCGGCGTCCGGCGCAGGTCTACCACCGACACGATCTCGGCCGACAGGCCCAGCGCCGCGCAGGCCGCCTGCACGCGCCCGACACCAGGCAGCACGCGCACATGGGCCGGTCCCAGTTCGGCCAGCAGTTCGGCGGCCGGGCCGTCGCCAGCACCATCGCCGGTCACCACCAGCACGCTGCCGGCATGGCCGACGGACCGCACGTCGATATGGGCCGATTCAGCGGCACAAAGTTGCTGCGGCACATTCAGTTCAAGGCCGGCCAAACGATCCAGCGCATCGGCGGTCCCCAGCACAACCCGCGCATTGCGCAACGCAGTCAGCGCTTCGGTCGACAGCACCGGCGGCACATCCAGGCCCAGGCTGACGACGGTCAGCGGAGCCGGTTCAACGGCAACGGGTTCGGGTTCGACTGCGGCCTCACTGTCGACGGACGGCAGCGCCTTGAGCGCTTCAACGTCCACGGGCATGGCGGCAGGCGCTTCACCCGCCACCTCGACGAGTACATCCGCCACCTCGGCAGCCAGTTCATCGGACTCGCCTTCCAGCAGCGTTTCGCCAGCCTGCTCGCGACGTTCGCCCTGGCCGTTCCGCTCTCCACGACCACGCCGGCGCTTGCGCTTGCGCCGCGGACCGGCAGGTGCATCGGCCGCTTCGCCGTCTGCAACCGGCTGCAGGTCGTCGGATTCGTCGACAGCACCTTCGACCGCATCAGCTGTTTCGGTAGCGGCGTCCTGCACCGGCTCCTGTACCGGCGCGGGCGCGGGCGCGGCCTCGGCCGGCTGCGGCTGCTCCTGCGGCGTCATGACTTCGACTGAAGCAGGGATGGCTGGCGCTTCCACGACGGGCACCTCGGCAACCGGCTCCGGCTCGGCCGCCGCTGCGGGCACGTCGGCAACGGCTTCCACCGCCGCGAAGAGATCCGCTGTCGTCTCCACGACGACGACGACGGCCTCGGCCTTCGGCTTGCGTGGCGCACGCTTGGCGCGGGGCTTGGCCGCCTTCTTGGCGACGGGCGCGTCGGCTTCAGCCTCCGCCACGACGGGGGTCGCCTCAGCGGCGGGAACGGCTTCGGCCACGACTTCAGCTTTCTTGCGCGAGGTCCGGGCGGGAGCCTTGCGGCGGGCTGGCTTGGCAGGCGCCTCCGCGTCCGCCGGCACGGCCGGCGGCTCGAAATTCTGTTCTTCGCTCATGTTCTGGCGGCCGCGTTCACGCACGACCGGAAAAACGGGGGACGCAGGATAGCACGAAGCCATTTACGCCCGCGGACGGGGACTGCAAGCGTCACAGATTGAACTAAAGTTCAGCCGCAGCAATGCCGTTTCAGCGCCGGACATCGCGGCATTCCGATGTCTGAACAACACACTAGCGGAGACATAATGAAAACCAAACTCGTCCTTGCCCTGGCCCTCGCGGCCTTGATCAGCAACACCCCGGCGCTGGCCGACGACCACGGCGGCCCGGTCGCACCAAAGCCCTACACCACCGGCGCGACCCTCACCAAGGCCGTCCAGGCCAGCATCACGCCGGACAAGGCACTGGAGATCCTGAAGGCCGGCAACGCCCGCTTCGCAGCCGACAAGCCCCTCAAGCGCAATCTCAAGGCGCGGGTCCAGGCCACGGCGCTCGGCCAGTTCCCGTTCGCCAGCGTGGTCGGCTGTATCGACTCCCGCGCCGCGCCGGAGGTGGTCTTCGACCAGAGCGTCGGCGACATCTTCGCCGCCCGCGTGGCCGGCAACACGGTCAATGAAGACATCCTCGGCAGCCTCGAATACGCCTCCAAGGTAGCGGGCTCGCGCCTGGTGGTCGTCCTTGGCCACACCGGCTGCGGCGCCATCAAGGGCGCCTGCGACGACGTGCAGATGGGCAACCTGACCAGCCTTCTGGCCAAGTTCAAGCCGGCCGTCGCCGCCGCCTCCACCCCCGGCGAGCACAACTCCCACAACCACGCCCTCGTGAACGAGGTGACCGAGCTCAACGTGAAGCAGGTCGTCCAGCGCATCCGCGACCAGAGCCCGATCCTCAAGGGCCTGGAAGACGAAGGCAAGATCAAGATCGTCGGCGCCCTCTACGACACCAGCAACGGCAAGGTGACCTGGTACTGAGCCAGCAGTCACCCGCCACGGGAGCCAATGCGGATCCCCGGCACCATGCGACGAGGCCCGCTTGCGCGGGCCTCGTCGTTTCAACGGAGCAGATTGACGCTTACAGCAGCACGCGCTCGATGCCGCCGCTGTTGGCCTTCGCCACGTAGTCGGCCATCCAGTTCTCGCCGAGGATGTGCTTGGCCATTTCGACAACGATGTAGTCGGCATCCACGCCGCCGGCATCGTTGGCGTAGCGCGACAGGCCCTGCAGGCAGCTCGGGCAGGAGGTGAGAATCTTCACCTGGGCGGTGGCATCGGCGCCGCGCAGCTTCTCGGCCCCCTTCTCGATCTCCTCCTGCTTGCGGAAACGCACCTGCGTCGAGATGTCCGGGCGGGACACCGCCAGCGTGCCGGATTCCCCGCAGCAGCGGTCGGACAAATCCACCCGCGTCCCCATCAGCTCGTTGGCCACCTTGATGCCGGAATGGATCTTCATCGGGGTATGGCAGGGCTCGTGGTACATGTAGCGGGTACCGGTGATGCCGTCGAGCTTGAGACCCTTCTCCATCAGGTACTCGTGGATGTCGAGCAGGCGGCAGCCTGGGAAGATCTTCTCGAACTGGTACTTCTGCAACTGGTCCATGCAGGTGCCGCAGGACACGATCACCGTCTTGATGTCGAGATAGTTGAGTGTGTTGGCGACCCGGTGGAACAGCACCCGGTTGTCGGTGGTGATCTGCTGCCCCTTGTCGTCCTCGCCCGCAGAACTCTGCGGATAGCCGCAGCACAGGTAGCCCGGCGGCAGCACGGTGGTGGCGCCGACCTGGTAGAGCATGGCCTGGGTGGCCAGACCGACCTGGCTGAAGAGGCGCTCCGAACCGCAGCCCGGGAAGTAGAACACCGCGTCCGACTCGTCGCGCTTGACCTGCGGGTTGCGGATCACCGGGACGATGGCGTCATCCTCGATGTCCAGCAGCGCGCGGGACGTGCGCTTGGGCAGACCGCCCGGCATCGGCTTGTTGATGAAATGGATCACCTGGGCCTTGATGGTCGGCTTGCCGAGGGTGGCCGGCGGATGCTGGACCTGGTCCTGGATCAGTCCGAGGGACTTGCCGACGGCATGGCCGAGGCGCTGGGCCTTGTAGCCGAGGCCGATCATGCCGGCGCGAATGGTCTTGATCGTCGCCGGATCGGTAGCGGTCAGGAAGGCCATCGCCGCGGCCTTGCCGGGGTTGAAGGACTTCTTGCCCTGCTCGCGCAGCAGGTTGCGCATCTTGATCGACACGTCGCCGAAGTCGATGTCCACCGGGCAGGGCTTCTCGCACTTGTGGCACACCGTGCAGTGGTCGGCCACGTCCTCGAACTCGGCCCAGTGGGCAAGCGAAACGCCGCGGCGGGTCTGCTCCTCGTACAGGAAGGCCTCGATCAGCAGCGAGGTGCTGAGGATCTTGTTGCGCGGGCTGTACAGCAGGTTGGCGCGCGGCACGTGGGTCGAGCACACCGGCTTGCACTTGCCGCAGCGCAGGCAGTCCTTGATGTCATGGGAGATCTCGCCGATGGCGGTCTGCTCCATGATCAGGGATTCATGCCCCATCAGGTTGAAGCTGGGCGTGTAGGCATTTTCGAGGTTGCCGCCGCGCATCAGCTTGCCGCGGTTGAAGCGGCCTTCCGGGTCCACCTTCTGCTTGTAGTCCCAGAAGTTGGCCATCTCGGCGTCGGTCAGGTAGTCGAGCTTGGTGATGCCGATACCGTGCTCGCCGGAGATCACGCCGTCCAGCGAACGGGCCAGCTCCATGATGCGGTCGACGGCCTTGTTGGCGGTCTGCAGCATCTCGTAGTTGTCGGAGTTCACCGGGATGTTGGTGTGCACATTACCGTCGCCGGCGTGCATGTGCAGCGCCACGAAGACGCGGCCGCGCAGCACCTGCTTGTGCAGCTTCTTGATGCCCTCGCGCACCGGGCCGAACAGCTGGCCATCGAAAATCTTGTCGAGGCGCGGCTTGAGTTCGTTCTTCCAGCTGGTGCGGACGGAATAGTCCTGCAGGCGGTGGAACAGCTTCGGGTTGGCAGCGCGGTTGCTCAGCTCGCCAGCAACGATGCCGTAGGAGACGAAGCTCGGCTCTGCCAGTTCCAGCGGCGTGTCGAGGTTGTCGAGCAGCCATTCCCAGCGCAGGCGCACCGCCTCCACGTAGTTGATGGCAGCCTCGCGGCGATCGCCGATCAGCTCGTCGCGGGAGATCGTCGCGTCGCCGGTGTCCAGCGGCAGCTCGCCCTGCAGGTATTCCTTCAGCGCGTCGCACAGGGCCAGTTTGTTCTGCGTGGACAGCTCGATGTTGATGCGCTCGATGCCGTCGCAGTAATCGCCCATCCGCGGCAGCGGGATCACCACGTCCTCGTTCACCTTGAAGGCGTTGGTGTGGCGGGAGATCGCCGCGGTGCGCGAACGGTCGAGCCAGAACTTCTTGCGCTGCTCGGGGCTGACCGCGATGAAGCCTTCGGCGCCGCGGGTGTTGGTCATGCGGATCACTTCGGAGGCGGCGGTCATCACCGCCGCTTCATCGTGGCCGACGATGTCGCCGATCAGCACCATCTTGGGCCGCCCGTGGCGCTTGGCCTTGGTGGTGTAGCCCACCGCCTTCACATAGCGCTCGTCCAGGTGCTCCAGGCCGGCCAGCAGCACGCCGGCGGCGTTGCCGGCACCGCCCGGCTTGAAGTAGTCGGTGATCTCGACGATCGCCGGCACCGCCTCGCGGACCTGGCCGAAGAACTCCAGGCACACCGTGCGGGTCACCGGCGGCATCTTGTGCAGCACCCAGCGGGACGCCACGATCAGGCCGTCGGTGCCTTCCTTCTGCACCCCCGGCACACCGCCGAGGAACTTGTCGGTGACGTCCTTGCCGAGTCCGTCCTTGCGGCAGGCCGCGCCTGGCATCGTCAGGATCTCTTCGGAGATCGGCTTGTAGCTCTTGGCGTCGAAGCGCTTCAGGCGGAACTGGACGGTTTCCTGCTCGTGGATCTTGCCGAAGTTGTGGTTGAGGCGCTCCACCTCCAGCCAGTTGCCGTCCGGCGTGACCATCTTCCACCAGGCCAGGTTGTCCAACGCAGTGCCCCACAGCACGGCCTTCTTGCCGCCGGCGTTCATCGCGATGTTACCGCCGATGCACGACGCGCTGGCCGAAGTCGGGTCCACCGCAAAGACGCGGCCGGCCAGGGATGCAGCTTCCGACACCCGGTCGGTAACGACGCCAGCGCCGGTGCGGATGGTGGCGTAAGGCTCGGTGTGGCCGGGCAGCACCACCTCCTCGACCGGCCCCAGGGAAATCAGCTTTTCGGTGTTGATGACCACCGACCTGGCGTCCAGCGGCACGGCGCCGCCGGTGTAGCCGGTGCCGCCCCCGCGCGGGATGATGGTCAGGCCGAGCTCGATGCAGCTCTTCACCAGCGGCGCCATTTCCTCTTCGGTGTCCGGGTAGAGGACCACGAAGGGGTATTCGACGCGCCAGTCGGTGGCGTCGGTCACGTGGGACACGCGGGCATGGCCGTCGAAGCAGATATTGTCCTTGCGGGTGTGGCGGACGAGCTCGTGGCGCACCTTCCTGCGCAGCTCGGCGGTGTCATCGAACAGCTGCGCGAAGCGGTCCACCGCGGCGTTGGCGGCCTGGACCAAGCTGGCCACCTTGGCGCTGCGCTCCGGATCCTCGTCGCTGGATTCCTCGCGGCGCTTCTCCACCTCGTGCAGGCGGTGGCGCAAAGCGCCGATCAGCGCACCGAGGCGGTCCCGGTTGTCGAGCAGATCGTCCTGCAGATAGGGATTGCGCTGGACGACCCACACATCTCCCAGCACCTCGTACAGCATCCGCGCAGAGCGGCCGGTGACACGCTCGGTGCGCAGGTCATCCAGCGTCCGCCAGGCCTCGGGGCCAAGCAGGCGAATGACAATCTCGCGATCCGAGAACGACGTGTAGTTGTAGGGAATTTCGCGCAGGCGTTGGGTCATGGAACACACCGGAACCGACAGGGGAACTGCCAATTGTATCCAATGGGAAGCGACGCCGGGGCGTCAAATCAATACCTTAACGCCTGTGGGGCCATTACCTGGCGGCCTGCCGGCCACAACCGCCCCCCTGAAAAACAACGAGGCCGGCACCCAACTACCGGCCTCGATCGTCACTTTCGCAGCTGCGGATGTCAGGTTGCGCACCGGCCGCGGTACCGAGTCCTCACCAGCAGCACCAGGCCAACTCCCAGCAGCGCCACCGTACCCGGCTCCGGGATACCCAGCGCCGACAGCGCCAGCACGCCGGCACGAACCTGGACGATCTGCGTCGGGTGGATCCCGTCGGCGAACACCGAGTCGCTGCACGCTGGCGCATTCTGTGCAAAACACGGATAGAGCGCATTGCTGAGGCCGAAACGCTGGCCACCGGAATTGGTATCGGCGACGACATCCTCGAGCATGCTGAACAGGTCGACCTCGGCGACATTCACCGCGAAGATCTGGCGCAGGTTATCGAGCGCCGTGTCGAGCAGCGCATCGTAGTACTTACTCACCTCCGTCGCTGCACTACCCTTACCGCCGAGGTTCATCTCGGGCGTCAGACCGAGATCCGTGACGTTGGCGATCAGGAAATTACGCGCGCCGCTACTGATGAAATATCCCAGCGACTTGGTCAGGTTGCTAAGCACCGTGTCGGCCACCGACTGGCGGAAGGCCACGTCGGCCACCGTACTGCCACTGTTGGTACGCACCGCGTCGAGCAGGTCATTGGAGCCGATCCCGATCACGTAAAGGGCGTTCGGATCCGCCGCTCCGCCCGTCGTCGGCGCCCACTGCCCGAAAACCTGCGACAACAGACCAGTACCGGGCCCCGCATGGCCGTCGGCGCCGGACAGGGCGCCACCCCATGCATAGTTGTTGCCGCCTTGCCGCCAGGCCGTGGAATCGGCAGGCAGTCCCAGCCCCGCCGCAACCCTCTCGGTCCATACCGGTCCGTCGGAGAAGCGGCCCTGATAGTAGGGGGGCGGCGGGTAGGTTCCATTGGTCGCCGAATAGACGTTACCCGTATCGGACAGGCTGTCGCCGAAGAAATAGACGCTGGAATAGCTCGCTTCGGCGGCGAAAGCCGCCGTCGTCAGGCACAGGGCGGCAAGGCCGCGGGACAGTCGCTTGGACCAGGACATGGGGTTCCCCTCATTGGTTCGAGTTCTTGGTGGAAAACCGGTGTCGCTGGAGCTTGGCGGGGACATCGGCCGAAGAACCACCACCAGCCTTTCCACGCCGCGAAACCGGGCGACGCGATGCCAAGCAAATAAAATACCAAGCGTGAGAAAATCCCTTTACATCAAACGTTCACATCCCCTTCAACAATCATTCTCAATTAATTCCTTAAGCATATGTAAGATTTCCCGACACCATTCAACCGGCGGCGCTTGGCTCAGCAGGCCGCCTGCACCGCCACCTCAATCCGCCAACCCGGCTTGGCCAGGCGCACCACCTGCACGCAGGCGCGGACCGGTGCGGTACCTGCCGGCAACCAGGCATCCCAGACTGCGTTCACCGCGTCGTAATCCGCCATGTCCACCAGGTACAGGGTCGCCATCAGCAGGCGATCCTTGCCGCTGCCGGCCTGGACAAGGAAGTTCTCGAGGCTGGCCAGCATCGCGGCGGTCTGCGCGGTGATATCGGCATGCTCGTCGGGCGGCACCTCGACGCAATGCACGACGCCGTTGTGGATCGTGTAGTCGGAATAGCGCGGCGTGGTGCCGGCACGCTGGATCGGGGTCATGGAAAGCTCCGCGGAGTCAAAGGACGCAATGTTGCAGCGCGGCGCCTCCGGCTGCTACCCTTTGTTGCTTCCCCAGCCGAAGCAAAGGTCTTGTGTCATGAGCGCGCAGCATCCGGACTACCTCCAGAAGATCCTTACCGCCCAGGTCTACGACGTCGCGATCGAGACGCCCCTCGACCCGGCGCCCAACCTGTCGGCGCGAATTCACAACAGGATCTTCCTGAAGCGCGAGGACATGCAGCCGGTGTTCAGCTTCAAGCTGCGCGGTGCCTACAACAAGATGGCCAGCCTCAGCCCGGCAGCCCTCAAGCGCGGCGTGATCTGCGCCTCCGCCGGCAACCACGCCCAGGGCGTCGCCCTGTCGGCAAAGAAGCTCGGCACGCGGGCGGTCATCGTGATGCCCACCACCACGCCGGCAATCAAGATCGACGCAGTCAAACGCCACGGTGGCGAAGTGGTGCTGGCCGGCGAGAGCTATTCCGACGCCTACGGCCACGCCAAGGAACTCGAAAAGGCCGAAAAGCTCACCTTCGTCCACCCCTACGACGACGTGGAAGTGATCGCCGGCCAGGGCACCATCGGCATGGAGATCCTGCGCCAGCACCCCAAGCCCATCCAGGCGATCTTCTGTGCGGTCGGTGGGGGCGGCCTGCTCGCCGGCGTGGCTGCCTACGTCAAACGGGTGCGCCCCGAAATCAAGGTTATCGGCGTCGAAACGGTGGACTCCGACGCCATGGCGCGCTCCCTCGCCGGCACCGAGCGCGTTGTGCTCGACAGCGTCGGCCTCTTCGCTGACGGTACCGCCGTCAAGCAAGTCGGCGTAGAAACGTTACGCGTGTGCCGGGAGTATGTGGACGAGATCGTTCTGGTGGATAACGACGCGATCTGCGCCGCCATCAAGGACGTCTTCGAAGACACCCGTTCGATTCTGGAACCCTCCGGCGCATTGGCCCTGGCCGGCGCCAAGGAATACGCCAAGCGCCACGCCCTGAAGGACAAGACCCTGGTCGCGGTGGCCTCCGGCGCCAACATGAATTTCGACCGCCTGCGCTTCGTCGCCGAAAGGGCCGAAGTCGGCGAGCAGCGCGAAGCCGTGCTGGCCGTCACCATCCCCGAGAAGCCCGGCTCCTTCAAGAAGTTCTGCAACCTGCTCGGCAACCGCAACATCACCGAATTCAACTACCGCTACGCAGATGCGCAGAAAGCCCACATCTTCGTCGGGGTCGGCGTACACAACCGTGCCGAGGGCGGGCGTATCACCGAGCTGCTGCAGCGCCACGAGCTGCCCTGCCTGGACCTCACCGACGACGAGATGGCCAAGAGCCACATCCGCTACATGGTCGGCGGTCACGCCCCGCAGGCGGACAACGAGGTGCTGTACCGCTTCGTGTTCCCGGAACGCCCGGGCGCGCTGCTCAACTTCCTCGAAACCCTGCGCTCCGACTGGAACATCAGCCTGTTCCACTACCGCAACCACGGCGCCGACTTCGGCCGCGTGCTGGTCGGCATGCAGGTGCCACCGTCCGACCGTGAAGCCTTCCAGGGCTTCCTGGGGCGGCTCGGTTACGAGTACGTGGACGAAACCGCCAACCCGGTCTACCGGATGTTCCTCGGCTGAAAATCTCCGGGCCGGCCTGCTCCCGGCACATCGGTGCCAGCCCCCGCTGCGGGGCTGGCCCGCGATACCGGGTTAATCGCGGCCGACGGCCAGATGCTCACAGTGCCAGTCCAGCGCCTGCCGGATGCCTGTTTCGAAGGGCGTGGCGGGCGTCCAGCGCAGGCGCGCCGCCGCCTTTTCCGTCGAATAGATGAAGCAGTGGCCGAATGACTTGACCACCGCCGTGGTGATCAGCGGCTCGCCGCCGATGCCGATCTTCGCCACCCCCTCCAGCAGCGCCGCAAGCCCGTACATCAGCCAGTACGGCAGCTTGATCACCCGATACCTGAGCCCGAAGCGCTCAGCGATGCGCGCACACAGATCGAGCATGCCGACCCGGGTCTCGGCGTCGAGGATGAGGAAATCCTCGTTGTCGGCGGCGGGATTCCCCAGCGCCTGCAGCATGGCATCGACCAGATCCTCGACATAGATGAAGCCCAGCGGATAGCTGTTGGGACTCCACAGCGGCAGAAAGCCGCTCTCCAGCTGCTCCAGCACTGAAGGCAGCAGGGCCCGGTCGCCCGGCCCATAGACCCAGCCCGGATAGATGATCGTCGATACCAGCCCGCGGGCCTGATAGTCCTTCACGACCCGCGTCCCGGCGATCTTGGTGTCCGCGTATTTCTCGTTCCAGGCCGCATGCGGCGTGGCCTCGGTGACAACCTCCCCTGCTCTCGGCAGACCAAACACATCGGCAGTGCTGACGTAAACGAACTTGGCGATGCCATGCCGCAAGGCCAGTTCGCACATGTTCTCGGTGCCGCTCACATTGGCCGCGCGGTAGGCATCCCAGGACGCCTCGGTGCTGACCATCGCCGCCACGTGGAACACATAGCGCACCCCGTCGAAGGCCGCCTCGAGGGACTCCTTGACGGCGATGTCGCCTTCGACGATCTCCAGCCGGCCGTTCGCCGACGCATCCAGCCCGATTTCCTTCAACAGCGGGTTGTTCGCGCTGCGGACCAGGATGCGCACCCGGTAGCCCTCCCGCAGCAGACGCCGGGCCAGCGCCCCGCCGACGAAGCCGGTGGCACCGGTCACCAGCGCAAGAGTGTTTTCGACAGGCTCCAAGGCTTACTCCCGGATTGTGGTTTGCATTCGATCAAGCCTGCGCCGACTGCGCCCGGCCCTTTTCAGCCGTCGGCTCGGTCAGCCGGACACCCAGGAACAGGGACTTCATCGTGTAGTCCTCCATCAGGCCCAGGGGCCCCTTGTCGGGCACATCGTCCGAATCGATATAGGTGCCGAAGAGGTGATCCCAGATCGAGAAATAGAAGCCGTAATTGGAATTCCCGTAGGCCATGTCCCGATGGTGATGGATGAAGTGCATCCGCGGCGTGACCAGGAACCACTCCAGCTGCCGTACGAAGGGCAGACGCAGGTTCGAGTGGGTCAGGTGCTCGCTGGCCATCTGGATGAACAGCAGGATGAAGAAGGCCGTGTGGCTTTCGGTCAGCAGGAAGAGCGGCGCCATCAGTGCGCCGGGCGCCAAGATGAAGACCATGTCCATCGGCGTCCCGCGCATCCCCGAGAACCAGTTCAGGCTGCGGGCGGAGTGATGCATCGCGTGGATGCGCCACACCGCGCTGGAGTGCATCAGCCGATGGGCCCAGTAGCCGAGGAAATCGGTGGTGATCAGATAGACCAGGACCTGCGTCGTCACGCTCCAGCCGGCAACGGCCTGCCGCGCCGGAGCAGCCCACGCGTAGAGGCCATTGGCCACGGCGTTCAGGGCCGGCCCGAAGATCACATCCACCGCCCCTCCCAGGGCCAGTGCAACAGCCAGGAACCAGCGGTCGAAGGGCTCCACCGGCTGCGGCCCGTATTCGTCCATCGGGAAACGCCGGGCAAGCGCCCAGACGATGATCCCCAGCACGATGAAGGCGAGCAGTCTCAGCAACTCTTCAGGCATCTTCAGCTCATGCTTCCTTCACGACGATCAACCCGGCTGCGCCCGTTTCAGTGCATCACCGACTTGGAAAACAGGTTAAGGACCAGTGCCCCCGCGGTAATCAGGCCGATCCCGATCACCGCGGCCAGATCGAGCTTCTGGTCGTACAGCAGCCAGCCGGCCACCGAAATCAGTACCACGCCCACGCCGGACCAGATCGCATAGGCCACGCCGAGGTTGATCACCTGGATGGTCAGCGACAGGAAGTAGAAGGCTGACGCGTAACCGAGCACGACGATCACCGACGGAAGCAGATGCGTGAATCCCTCCGACGCCTTCAGCGCCGAGGTCGCCAGAACCTCCGAAACGATCGCAATCCCAAGAAAAACCCAGTTCATCCAAGCCCTTTACATCAATCGGGATGCTTCTCCGCAACCAGCCGATCGAGCAGGTCCATCGCCTCCCGGCTCCCCGCCTCCATACTTTCCAGCCCATCGACGATGGCCGCCTGCAGCGCGGCGTCGTTCTGCCAATCCTGGTCGATCTGCGCCATCACCTGATGGGCACCGTCATGAACCCGGGCATGGGGCTGCTCCAGGCGGCGATAGGAGGGAAGCATACCGAAGCTTTCTTGCCCCTCCCTGTCATACCAGGTGCCAAGGCGGCACTGGTGGTGATCCATGGCCACCGCCCGCGCCGCATCCGTGTCGCAGGTCCCGTTGAGGGCCAGGTAGGTACGCTGCTTGTAGACCATGTGGTCGAGCTTGAAGAGGGTCACCAAGCTCTTGTCGTGGACCCGCACCGACTCCTTCTCGGTTTCCCGCGCCGCTGCAGCGAAGCGGCCGAAGGTCTGGGTCAGCTCGCCGACCACCACCGACGAGCGGGCCGTGATCTCGCGCATCTCCCGCGCATCCTCCTGCATCGCCTCACCGTCGGTGATCAGGCCGCGCATCACCTCGCCGATGGCCTGGGACGCGCTGCGGGTCTTCTCCGCCAGCTTGCGCACCTCATCCGCCACCACCGCAAAACCGCGGCCCGATTCGCCGGCCCTCGCCGCCTCAATGGCCGCATTGAGCGCCAGCAGATTGGTCTGGTCGGAAATCTCGGTGATCAGCACCACCGCCTGGCTGACCTCCTTGCTGCGCGCATTGAGGCCGCCGATAGCGTCCGCCACATGCACGATGCGCTCGCTGATGCCCGACAGCTGGCTGACCACCTCGGCCACCGCGCGCTGGTTCTCCGCCGCTTCGCTCGCCGTCTCGGTGGCGGCGGTGGCAGCTTTGCGCATCTGCGTGGTGACTTCCAGCAGATCGGCCTGGTTGCCGGTCAGGTTGGCGATCAGGTTGCCGGCATTGAGCAGGCCGGCATTGCTGAGCACCCGGTTGCGGGCCTGGTCGCGCAGGTGCGAGGACATGTTGGTGAGCAGCGTGTTGTGCGTTTCCATCGCTTCGAACAGGCTGCCGTGCAGCCCCGCCGACTGGGCGAGGCGGCAGTATCGGCCTTCCATCTGGGCGCGGAAGGAAGAGTCGGCCTCGCGGAAATAGGCTTCCAGCTGGTCGAGCATGTCGTTCATCGCCCAGATCAGGCGGCCGATCTCGTCCTTGTCCGACACCCCAGTGACGCGATCGACGAAATGCCCGCGGCCGATCTTCTCGGCCAGCTCCACCGCCGACTGCAATGGCGCCAGCGAGCGGCGGAACTGCCACTGCCCCCACACCGTCAGGCCCACGCCGAGCACCAGGAAGATCAGCAGTGCAGGGTGGAAGCCAGTAATGAAGAACACCGTCAGCAGGGTCGCCAGCAGCAGCGCCGACTGCCCCCAACCCACCAGGGACAGCTTAGAGTGCAAGGACGAACTGCTCATAGCTCTTTCCATTCAAGACTTCAGTCAGTACCGCCGTCCCGGCAGCGATCGCGTCCCGCGCGCCGGCGCGGCTCTCGGCGGCCAGCATCTCCTTGTACAGCCCGGCCGCCGCACGTATCGCCTCGGCCCGCGGCTTGCGGCGCACCGAGGTATAGCTGACGATCCGCCGCGCGGCGTCGTAGTCCGGCGTCACCGTCGCCAACACCCAGTAGAAGCTGCCGTCCTTGGCCATGTTCTTCACGTAGGCGATGAACTCCTGCCCCGCCGCGATGCTGTCCCACAGCAGCTTGAAGGCGCTGCGCGGCATATCCGGATGGCGGATGATGTTGTGCTGGCGGCCGATGAGTTCCGCCTCGCTGTAGCCCGACAGCGCAATGAAGATCCGGTTGGCGTAGAGGATGCGCCCCTTCGGATCGGTCTTCGAAACGATGAAATCCTGCTCGCCCAGCGAACGTTCGCTGCTGGTCGGCGTCACACGCGGCTTCATGGCCTGGCACTGCCCTTCATAAGTACGGGTTCCGATACACACAGGCCCCGCCGACGGGTGCGCAAAACGCACATGCAGGCGAGGCCAGTGACTATGTCGGCAATTTTTGCCCACACTGAAGGTCGGTATTACCAAAAAGTGCATCGAAACGGGACAGCCCCACCCTGCCACCTCCGCCGGCCGCCTGGTTAAATCGGGCGATGATCCTGCCTCCACCCACTTTGACCAGCCCCGCTTGCCCTCCCTCCTCCAGCCACGAACCCATCCGGTCGGACTACGCCGTGCTAATCAACCTGATCGAAAAGCGCTGCGTGGCGTCGCAGCGGTACGTTGCGACATCATCGAGGCAGGCCACCACATGCTGGATTCATCCATCATCCATAGCGTGAAGGCGTTTTGACGCCCGGCATGCCATTCATCATCGATATGGTGCAGCCAATTTGCGGCGAACAAAAACCTGGCTGCACATCCCGACGTCCTCACCGGAGCTTCGGCTAGACCGACGCCCGCCGCAGCCAGGCGCTGACGCCATCCACGGCAACCGCCATCGCCAGCATCGCGAGGATCACCGTGCTGGCCTCCGCTTCGTGGAACAGGGACAGGCTGAAGTAGAGCAGCGCACCGAGCCCGCCGGCGCCGACGAAACCGAGGATCGCCGCCATGCGGATATTCATCTCCCAGCGGTACAGCGCATAGGCCAGCCACTGGGCAGCAACCAGCGGAAAAGTGCCGTACAGGAAAGCCGCCAGGGACGGCGCCCCTGTGCCAGCCAGCGCTTCCGCCGGTGCCGGCGGCGTGTTCTCCAGCGCCTCGGCGAACAGGCGGCCGAGCACGCCGGTGGTATGCAGCGCCAACGCCAGCGTGCCGGCGAAGGGCCCGAGGCCGGCGGCCAGCACCATCAACGTGGCCCACACCAGCTCCGGCACCGAACGCAGCAAATTGAGGACAAAACGCGCCGCCACCCGCCCGGCCACGCCATGACGCCCGGCCGCCGGCAATGCCAGCACGGCGCCCGCCACGGCCGCCAGCACGGTGCTGACCAGCGAGATCGCCAGCGTCTCCAGCGCTGCCCAGCCCACCTTGGCGAGAAAATCCGGCGCCAGCTCGGGTGGGAAGAAGCGCCCGACGAAATCGACGATCTCCCCTGCCGCCGCGCCGGAGAACAAGGCCCCCAGCGGCATGTCGAGGTAGGCGAAGCTGCCGGCCACCCCCGCGATGACCAGCACCACCGCCAGCAGGCCGCCGAAGGACACTCCGGCCCTCATGCCAGCCTCCGCCGCAGCAGTTCGGACAGGCCGTCGGCCGCCACCACCAGCACCAGGAAGGTCACCAGGATGCTGGCCGCCTCGCCGCCGTTGAGCATCTTCATCGACTGGTCCATCAGCTGGCCGAGCCCACCGGCGCCGACGAAGCCCATCACCACCGACGCGCGCACCGCGCACTCCCAGCGATAGACGGTGTAGGACACCAGCTCGCTCGCCGCATTCGGCAGCAAGCCATAGCACAGGGCCGCCAGGCGGCCGCTGCCGGCCTCCAGCAGCGCGCGGGCCGGGCGGGCGTCGGTGGATTCGAGAATTTCGCCGTACACCTTACCGAGCATACCGCCGTAGGTGATGCCCAGCGCCAGCACGCCGGCCGCCGCGCCGAGGCCGAAGACCCGCACGAACAGCAGCGCCCACACCAGCTCCGGCACACCGCGCAGCACCGCCAGCAGCGCCCGCGCCACGGCCCGCAGCGACTGGCCGATCCAGCCGCGCCGGCCCGGCCCCAGGCGGGCGATGGACAGGCTGCGGGTCAGCACCAGGCCGAGCGGCACCGCCAGCAGAATGGACAGCGCGATGCCGGCGGTGGCCATCGCCAGCGTCTCGACGGTGGCCTTGCCGAGCAGGGACAAAAAGTCCGGCGAGGTTTCGGGCGGCAGGAAGCCGGCGAGGAAATTACCCATCGCCGTCAGGTTGCCGGCCTCGAACAGGGCCACCGGGTGGAAATCGGTAAGGCGCAGCAGCGGCCACAGCAGCACCAGCGCCGCCAAGGTCCAGCCCAGCCGCGGCAAGGCGGCCGGATCGCGTACGGCGGTGCTCATGCGCAGCGCAGCGGCGGCAGCTCGCCGGCGGTTTCGGCCGGCTCCGGCGCGCGCAGGCCACCCGTCAGCGGCAGCCCGCCCTCGGCGGCGTACAGCTCGCGCAGCAGGGCATCGCTGACCTGCGCCGCCGGCAGGTCGAACAGGATCGCGCCCTCTTTCACCCCGACCACTCGCGGGAAATGGCGCAGCGCCAGGTCCACCGCATGCAGGCTGGCCACCAGCGTCACGCCGCGGCGGGTCGCCTCTTCGTTGAGCAGGGAGATGGTGAGTTCGGACAGGGCCGGGTCCATCGCCGACACCGGCTCGTCGGCCAGCAGCAGGTCCGGTTGCTGGTACAGCACGCGGGCCAGCGCGACCCGCTGCAGTTGTCCGCCGGACAGGCGATCGCAGCGCTCATATAGCCGCTCGGCGAGATCCAGGCGGGCCAACGCGGCGCGGGCGCCGTCCGGATCGACCGGCAGCACCAGCGAGGCGAGGCATTTCCACAGCGGCCACTGGCCGAGGCGGCCGGCCAGCACGGCAGTCACCACCCGCTGGCGCGGCGGGATCGGCGGCGACTGGTGTACCAGGCCGATGCGCGCGCGCAGGCGCCGCAGCGCGGCCGGCGCACAGGCCCACGGCTCGCCGTCGAGCAGTGTCACCCGCCCCTCGCCGGGGCGCAGGGACGCCGCCAGCACCCGCAGCAGCGTCGTCTTGCCGGCGCCGGACGCGCCGATCAACGCCACACGTTCGCCCGGCGCGATGCGCAGATCGATGCCGCGCAGCGCGCGAAAACCGTTGGCGTGGGTCAGCCCAACGCCTTCGAGGGAAAAACCCATGGTGATCCTTGTAGTCGCCGGCCGGAGCAAGTACGGGGGAGGCACGTTCCGTTCGGGCGAGTGCATTGCCCGGACGGACTCAGCCGACAAATCGAGCCCCGGACTCGCCCCGCAAACCGCCCCGGCCGGCTTACGGCCTTACTTCAGCAAGCCAGCCGCGTGGGCGGCCGCTTCGATGCCCTTGTAGTTCTCCACCTTGGTGGGGATGAACTTACTGGCGCGCTGCAGGGCCATGATCTCCTTGTGGGCCGGGTTGGCCGGATCGAGCTTCAGGAAGGCCTGGGCGATCTTGGCCTGGATCTTCGGATCCAGGTCGCCGCGCACCGTCCAGTTGTAGTCGAAGTAGGTCGGCGTGGTGGCGAAGACGTGCACCTTGGCGGTATCCACCTTCTTCTGCTCGACCAGCTTGTCCCACACCGAGGCGTTCAGCACGCCGGCGTCCACCTTGCCGGCCTGCACGAAGGCCACGGTGGCGTCATGGGCGCCGGAGAAGGCCACGTTCTTGAAGTCCTTGTCCGGGTTGAGGCCTTCCTGGCTCAGGAAGTAGCGCGGCATCAGGTGGCCGGAGGTGGACGACGGCGCGCCGAAGGCAAAGGTCTTGCCCTTCAGGTCGGCGAAGCTCTTGATGTTGTCGTTGGCGGTGATGAATTTCGACGTGAACTTCGAGTCCTCGACCCGCTGCACCAGCGGCACCGCCGTGCCGTTGGTGCGGATCTTGGCCTGCACGAAGGTGAAGCCGCCCAGCCAGGCCAGGTCTATTTTGCGGGTAGCCAGGCCTTCGACGACGGCCGCGTAGTCGGTCACCGGGATGAAGCTGACCTTCATCCCGGTCTCGTGCTCCAGGTAGGCGCCGAGGGGCGCGAATTTGCGCTGCAATTCGGTGGGCGCCTCGTCGGGAATCGCCGACACGCGCAGCACTTCTTCAGCGTGGGCAGCAGCCGGCAGGCCGGCGACGGCGGACAGGGCGGAAACGGCACAGGCGCGCAGCAGCGCGCGCCGGGAAAACGGCACGGAAGGCATGAATGGCTCCTCAATACGGCGTCCAGCGGACACCAGCCGCCGGGACGAGGGGAGGACGGCCCCGGCTTGATGGGCGGAATGGCTGCATGCGATCCCGCGAAAAACCCAAAGCGGTGCGAAGACCGCGAGGCGGACTATAACCAGCGGAAAAGGATCAGTGAAGGGTCAATTTCCAGCAGCCGCCCGACGGCTAGCCAGCCAGCCGAACAACGACAAGAGCGTCAATCCGCCGCCGATCAGCAGGATGCCGGCGATCTCGGTACTGCGGAATTCCTCGCCGAGGGTCAGCCGCGACGACAAAATCGCTACCACCGGCGTACCCAGCACCGACAAGCTGGCCTCCCAGGCCGGCACCCGGTCGAGGATCCAGATCCACAGCCACCAGCACAAGGCCACGCTGGCCACCGACAGGAAGGCCAGGATCGCCACGTAGTGCAGCGACCAGTCCGTCGCTGGCCCCGGTACCACTGCGGCCAGCAGCACCAGCGGCAGCGCACCGACGATCATCTGCCAGGTGGTCAGCACCAGCAGATCCACCGACTGGCGGCTGCGCAGGCGCTTGATGAGGATGGTGCCGACGGCCCAGCACAGCGCCGCGCTGAGGCCCAGCAGCTTGCTGAACAGGCTGGCGTGCATGTTCCACGGCTCGATGATCAGCAACAGGCCGGCCAGCGTACAGGCCGCCGCCAACCACTGCTTGCCGCGCACCCGCTCACCGAGGATCGGCCAGGCCATCAGCAGCATCCAGATCGGCATCGTGAAGATCAGCACCGCGGTCTTGCCGGGCCCGCCCTCCACCAGCGCCCAGGTCTGGAACACCACGAAGCCGCTGACCTGCACCAGCCCGATGGCGCTGGTCGCCAGCGGCGCCACCAGGCGCAGGGAGCGCCCGCTCAGACGCACCGCCAGCATCAGGGCCAGCGCACCGCCGACGGTGCGTTGCGCCGCCAGCGCGAAGGGCGAGGCGAAAACCAGCCCCTGCTTGAGCAGGACCCAGGTATATCCCCAGGTGGACGACAGGACGATGAGCGCCAGCGCGGGCAACCAGCGCAGCGTGGAAGCGGACGATACGGACATGCGTGGAGCCGTCGCGAGAGACGGCAGAAAACGGAAGAAAGGGAGACCCGTCGGCGAGAGCGAAGTTCGAGCCCGCCGGTAATTGCGCGGATCTCAGGATTTCATTCGGCCGATTCCGCCTTCTTGCGCGGCCGTCGGGCACGTGGCGCCGACTTGCGGGCCTCGTCGGCAGGCTGTGGGACAACTGCGGAGTCCACTTCGACGGCAACTGCCTTCGCCGGCCGGACCGTCTTGCGCTTCGCCCGCGCCGGGCGGACGGGCTCAGGCGGAGAAACCGCCTCGACGAGTGGAGCCGGCACTGCGACTGCTACCGGCGCGGTGACAACCGGCTCAAGATCGACAACCGCAGCCCCGGCTTCGCCCTTGGCGGGCCGGCGCCCTTTGCTGCGCTTGGCCGGCGCCTTCTTCCCTTCTTCGGCAACGGCGACGGGCGGCAGGTTTTCCGGCGCCACGGCACTTGCCCCCGGTTCGACGGCCGGCTTGCTGCGCCGCGCCCGCGGGCTCTTGCGCTTGCCTTCCGCCGACCCTTCAGCCCCCGCCGGCACGGCCGGGGCCATGGTAGGAACCTCGATCGCCACCACCGGTACCGCTTCATTCGCTACGGACACCGGCCCCCCGGCCTGGCGATAAACGTAGGTGCCGGATTTCTCATCACGCCTGATCTCCAGCAAGCCGCGGGACTGGGCTTCGTCCAGCAGATTGCCGAAGGCCTTGAAACCAAAACGGGTCTCGCTGAAATCCGGTTTGCGGCGCTTGATCGCGTCCTTCAGCACCGAGGCCCAGATCTTGCCGGTGTCGCCGCGCTCGGCAAGCAGCGCGTCGAAGGTCTCGACCGCCATGTCGACGGCCCGGCTGCGCCGGGCCTCGATTTCCTCACGACGGCGCTTTTCTTCCTCGGGACTGCGGCGCACCGGCAGCTGCTCCTTTGGTTCACGCTTGGCCACCGCCTGACGGGTTTCGCGCACCAGATCGTCGTAGAAGATGAATTCATCGCAGTTGGCGATCAGCAGGTCGGACGTGGACTGCTTCACACCGACGCCGATCACCTGCTTGGCGTTCTCGCGCAGCTTGGAGACCAGCGGCGAGAAGTCGGAATCGCCGCTGATGATGACGAAGGTATTGACGTGGCTCTTGGTGTAGCAGAGGTCGAGGGCGTCCACCACCAGCCGGATGTCGGCGGAATTCTTGCCCGACTGACGCACGTGCGGGATCTCGATCAGCTCGAAATTGGCCTCGTGCATGCCGGCCTTGAAGCCCTTGTAGCGCTCCCAGTCGCAATAGGCCTTCTTGACGACGATACTGCCCTTCAGCAGCAGGCGCTCGAGAACCAGCTTGATGTCGAATTTCTCGTACTTCGCATCGCGCACGCCGAGGGCGACGTTCTCGAAGTCGCAGAACAGGGCCATGCTGACGTTGTCGGGAGAGGCGGCCATGGGGAAATTCCTGAGATGGGCGAATGTGCCAGCAGAGTACGCGCAAATCACTGCGCTGAGACAGGCAAGTCCCTCGCGGGGACGAAATCATTCATTCCCAGCCAACAAAACCCATCCAAAGGCGGAAGCACTCCCCTCCGAGATGGGTTGCTGGCTCAGTGCCCCTGGTCGGTCTCTGCCGGCGGCGCGACTTTGACGACTTCTTCCAGCGTGGTGATGCCGGCCGCCACCTTGAGAGCGCCGGACAGGCGCAACGGCCGCATACCCTCGCGGATCGCCAGGTCACGGATCTTCGCCAGATCCACCTCCTTGCCAATCACCTTGCGGATCTCCGGCGACATCAGCAGGATCTCGTAGAGGCCGATACGGCCCATGTAGCCTGTCATGCGGCATTCGATGCAGCCCACCGCCCGGTGGATGCGGGCCGGCCGCGTGGCCTTCCATGGCGTGACGAGGTGATCCCAGATGGCCTCCTCCTCGGGCGTCATCGGCTGGGCCTCCTTGCAGTGGGGGCACAGCACGCGCACCAGGCGCTGGGCCATGATGCCGAGCAGGGTCGCGTTGAGCAGATAAGCCGGCGCCCCCAGATCGAGCAGGCGGGTCACTGCTGACGGCGCATCGTTGGTGTGTAGTGTGGAGAGCACCAGATGCCCGGTCAGCGCAGCCTGGATCGCCATTTCGGTCGTTTCCAGGTCACGGATCTCGCCGACCATGATGATGTCCGGATCCTGCCGCATCAGCGCCCGCACGCCTTCCGCAAAGCCCAGGTCGATGGCCTGGTGGACCTGCATCTGGTTGAAGCTCGGCTCGACCATCTCGATCGGATCCTCGATCGTGCAGACGTTCACCTCCGGCGTGGCGAGCTGCTTGAGGGTCGAATAGAGCGTCGTGGTCTTGCCGGAACCGGTCGGTCCGGTGACCAGCAGGATGCCGTGGGGCTGGCTCGAAATGGACTGCCAGCGGGCCTGGTCGGCATCCGAGAAACCCAGCTCCGCCATGTTGCGCACCAGCACGTCGGGATCGAAGATCCGCATCACCAGCTTTTCGCCGAAGGCGGTGGGCAGCGTGGACAGGCGCAGCTCGACCTCCTTGCCGCTGGTCACCCGGGTTTTCACCCGGCCGTCCTGGGGCCGGCGCTTCTCCACCACGTCCATGCGGCCGAGGATCTTGATGCGGCTGGTCACGGCCGCCAGCACGCTCATCGGCATCTGATAGACCTGGTGCAGCACCCCGTCGATGCGGAAGCGCACCAGCCCCATCTCGCGCCGGGGCTCGATGTGGATGTCGCTGGCCCGCTGTTCGAAGGCGTACTGCCACAGCCAGTCCACGATATTCACGATGTGGCGGTCGTTGGCATCGTACTGGCGATTGACCTGCCCCAGTTCCACCAGCTGCTCGAAGGACGAACCACCGCCATGCCCGCTGCTCTGGGCGGCCTTCTTGACCGAGCGGGCCAGATTGTAGAACTCGACGAGATAGCGCGCCACGTCAGCCGGGTTGGCGATGACGCGGCGGATCTCCTTCTTCAGAATGCCGGCAACTTCCCTCTCCCATTCCCGCAGGAAAGGCTGGGTCGTCGCCACCACCACTTCACGCAGCCCCACCTCCAGCGGCAGCACGCCGAAACGAGTCGCGTAAGCCGAGGACATCACCGCGGTGACCGCCGCGAAATCGATCTTCAGCGGATCGATGCGCATGTAATCGAGCCCGACCCGGCTGGCAAGCCATTCGCTCAACACCTCCAGGCTCAAAACCTGATGAGGAGCCGCTCTTGCGGCCCATTTCTGGCCAGCCACGACCACCAGGGGATGCACCTCGGCGGCCTTTTTCGCCTGGGCAATGCGTAGCGTATCGGCATCGGCCGAATCGACGAGTTGATCGCCAACCAGCATGTCGAGCACTTCGGCAAGGGTCAGTCTGTGTTCGGAAACGGAGACCGCAGCAGCTGAATATCGGGACATGGGCTACGTAGCATGGGCAGGACGACCACGGAAAGCAGCCCCTGACCGGAAATCGGATGCGACCCAAGCATAAAGGCATATCCCCGCCACAGCCAGAGATTTGCACGCTTTTACGCCCCGGCCCGGCCCGGCAACGTTTACCAGCCCCGGTAACCGCGATCGTAACCTTGCTCATAACCTCTCTGATAACCCGGACCGTAGCCACGGTAGGGTCCTGGCCCGTCGTAGTGATGGTAGCGGCCGTAGCCCGGACCAGCCGGAACGACGACACAGCCTCCCAGCAGGGCAGCAAGAAGAATGCTGCAGACAAGACTTTTTTTCATGGCAGAGCTCCAGGAATCGGTTGATGTCCTCCCTTAACGCATGAGGTGCTCGTTTGGTTGGTAGCAAACAGTCTCCAAATGTTGCCGCCCCTATTGATGACAATGGTATTGTTCTGCAAAATAACAATGTCATTAACAAGGAGACCCACATGAAGCACATCCTGTCCTTCCTCGGCCTGTCCCTCGCCGGAATCCACCTTGCGCTGGCCGCCGTCAATATCAACACTGCCAACCAGAGCGAACTCGACGGCGTCAAGGGCATCGGCCCCTCCAAGGCCCAGGCGATCATCGATTACCGGACCAAGAACGGCCCCTTCAAGAGCCTCGACGACCTGAAGAACGTGAAGGGTTTCGGCGACAAGAGCATCGCCAAGCTGAAGGGCGAATTGAGCGTCAACGGTGGAGATAGCGCCAAAAAGTGAGTTTTTGACGGCGGAAGGCATGACGAACACGACAAATGGCGGTAGTGTTGATCACCATCTCCATTTTTCCGGATCCACTGGAGCCCGCCATGCCTTCCGCATTCATCTCCCGCCTCGTCATCGTGCCGATGGCACTTCTGCTGGCCGCCTGCGGCGTCTCCGACACAGGTACAGCCGCTGTCACCGCCGCCCAACTCAAAGCCCGCGAAGCCGAACAAGCCCAGGCGGCGAAAGCTCAAATCGAACAACAACTGGAAGCTGCCAACCGGCAAGCCGAGGAACAACGCAAGCAGATCGACGCCGCAACCCGCTAGCAAGCCAATGAAATAAAAAGAACTTGCCGGAAATAAGCTTCATTCTTCTGGGCGCAGCCATACTGGCCGTATGGTGGCCTGTCCGTACGTCCATCGCCCCCTGGGCCGTTCTTTCCACTCTTGCACTGAGTTTCGCCCTGGCCGGCGGAACCGTGGCTCCGGTCGCATTGCCCGGCCTGGCACTCCTGCTATTGGCCAGCCATGCCTCCGTCCACTACCTGCCGAAGGCCGGCCCTTGGGCGGCCGGTGTCCTTGCATTGATCCTGGCACTGCACGTCTGGCCGGGATTTCACCCGATAACCATCGTCGCCAACGTCGTACTGAGCCCCGGTACACGCGCCTTCACCCTCAGTGCCGGTTTCGACAAAGCGGCCGCCGGGCTCATACTATTGGCATTCTTCGGTCAACGCATCAAATCAGGACTTGAACTCCGTCGAATTAGCGTCTTAATGCTGACATTTTCGGCATTCGCTTCGATTTCGACGCTGGGACTCGCATGGCTGACGGAATTCGTCCGCCCGGATCCAAAATGGCCAGCCTTCGCCGAAAGTTTCCTGGCGATCAACTTGTTGTTTACCTGCATCGCTGAAGAATGCTTCTTTCGTGGGTTGATCCAGGAAAAACTGCACCAATACTTCAGCCTGCAGGGAAAACTCATCCCAGTAATGCTGTCGGCGCTATTGTTCGGCGCCGCCCATCTGCCTGGCGGAGTGCAATACGCGACGCTCGCCGTTATCGCCGGCCTCTCCTACGCCTGGGCGTATGCACACACAAGGCGCATAGAAGCGGCAATTTTCGCGCATTTTGTCGTCAATTCGACGCATTTTCTGGGTTTCAGCTACCCAGGCCTGGGTAGCTGAAACCGCGTCACCGCCGGAGCACCGCCTCCAGCGCCTCCAGGCATAGCGCGATATTGGCAGGACGGCTGGAATGCCCCATCAGACCAATACGCCATACCTTGCCGGCCAGAACCCCCAGCCCGGCTCCGATCTCCAGCCCGAATTCGGTGAGCAGGCGATGGCGCGCAGCCGCTTCATCAATGCCTTCCGGGACCCACACCGTGTTTAGCTGCGGCAAACGTGCTTCCTCGCGGACAACGAAGCGCAAACCGAGCGCCTCCAGCCCGGCGCGCAGGCGCAGATGGTTGTCCCGATGGCGTTGCCAGACGTTTTCCAACCCCTCTTCGGCCACCAGCACCAGCGATTCGTGCAGGCCGTAGAGTGGATTGACCGGTGCCGTGTGGTGATAAGTCCGTTTCGCGCCGCTCCAATAGCCCAGCACAAGGCTCAAATCCTGGAACCAGCTCTGGCAGGAAGTCTTGCGGTTGCGAATCCTCTCTACCGCCGCAGCGGAAAAACTGACCGGAGAGAGGCCCGGCGCACTCGACAGACATTTCTGGCTGCCCGAATAGGCCGCATCGATGCCCCATTCGTCGAGCAGTACCGGCACGCCAACGAGGGACGTGACGCTGTCCATGATCGTCAGCGCACCGAAACGGCGGGCAATCGCCGCCAGCGTCGCCGCATCGGACAACGCACCGGTCGAGGTTTCTGCGTGAACGAAGGCCAGCAGTGCCGCATCGGGATTGGCTCGTAAGGCATCCTCGACCTTGTCCGGATCCACTGCTTCGCCCCACGGATCCTCGACGATCACCGGGACACCGCCGATCCGGCGGACGTTTTCAGCCATGCGCTGGCCAAAAACACCGTTGATGCAGACGATGACCTTGTCGCCAGGAGCGACCAGATTGACGAAACAGCTTTCCATACCCACCGAACCCGGTGCCGACAGGGGAAAAGTCAGCTCATTTTCGGTCTGAAAAACGTAACGCAGCAGGCTTTTCAGCTCGTCCATCATGCCGACAAATGCTGGATCGAGATGGCCTATGGTCGGCCGCGCCAGCGCGGCGAGCACCCGCGACGGCACATCCGACGGCCCGGGCCCCATCAACGTGCGAACCGGTGCTTGGAAAGAACGGATTTCGGGACTTGCGACCTTCATGGTTTCTCCTGAAGACAGTCTGAAATACCGCAGGCAGGCCTGCTACTGAGGCCGCCCGTTGGCAGCAATCATGCGGATGATGCGCACCGTATCCACGTCCGATTCCCGGTACGCCGACTTGACGAATTCGGACACCTGCACCACTTCGCCCTCGGCAGCGTTCTCAGAGAGAGTCGTCTCGTACATGAAACGGAGAAAAATTCTCGTTGAATCAGGGGTTTCGAGCCTGATCGTAAGCGTGCCACCGGCATGTTCGGCGGTCGCCCGCGATTCGAAGCACATCCACTCCTGCGCACGATAGGTGACCGTGTCGCGGATGCTGGCCTGCCCGAAGTGGAGAACCCGTTCCACCTGGCTCTCGCTGCGCGACAGGATCTCGCAACGGTCCAGCCCCGGCAGGAAGATCCCTGGCTCTTCGACCCGATACATCAGGCCGGTCCACACCTGCTCGACGCTCAGCGACTCGATGAGCGGGTTGAGGGGATTGTTGATCTCGATGAGATGTTCGAAATGCAAGAAGTGGCTCCCTAAGTTCGTCGCGCAGTTTAGCGTCGATTGAAACCAGTCGTCAGCCAGATGCCAGCAAGAATCATCGCTATTCCGAGCAGATGGTACAGCTGCGGCACTTCGCTGAGAAAAATGGCGGCCAGGATCGTGCTGAAAACTGGCATCAGGTGGATGAACAGGCCGCCTTTCGCAGCCCCTACCTCGGCAACAGCGCGGTTGTAGAACACGTAACCGAGAAAAGCCGGAAAGACTCCCGTGTAGACGATGCCGGCGAACGCCATCGGCACTGGATGCAGAACCGCTCCCGTAGCCAGTTCACGCCACGCAAACGGCAGCAGGATCACCAGGCCGATCGCCGTCAGCGCCGCCAGCAGGGCCATCGGATGCACACCGGGGGGACGCCAGCGCAGGCCCAGGGTGTACAAAGCCCAGGACAGTACCGCCGCCAACATCCAGACATCCCCGACATTCAGGCTCAATCCGGCCAGGATTGCCGGATCACCGTGGCTGACGATGGTCAGCACGCCACAGAAAGAGACACCGACACCAAAAAGCTCGAGTCCCTTTGCCCGATGACCGAAAAACCAGGAAATCGCGATGATCGCGATCGGGATGAAGGAATTCAGCAGCGCCGCATTGGTAGCCGTGGTATGGGCAAGGGCGATGTAGGCCAGCGTGTTGTAGGCACCGACCCCCAGTATGCCCAGCACCAGCATCACGACCCATTGCCGAAGATCCAACCCCTTCAACGTCCACCGATGCGGCCAAGCAAAGGGGAGGGTCAGCAGAAAAGCCAGAATCCAGCGCCCGACAGCCAGGGAAAATGGAGGGACCAGGTCCCGCATTCCCCGCCCAACCACCATGTTGCCTGACCAGAACAGGACGGTGAGCGTCAACAGAAGGTAGGGATGGCCGAGAAAACGTGGGTTGCGGTGATCGAACACGAAAACGGTTTCTGGATGCGTTGACGCGGATTATCAGCGAGAACCGTCCTCTCGGACACGACGATTGCTGTGCTGCCAAACGGGGTTTGTGTGGGTGTGGCTCCTGCAGTTCAGCTTGGTGTTTTGTTCTTAGTTTTTCTTTATATATATAAGACTCTGTTAACGGTACACCGCTGTTTTCTGTGGATAACCCAATAAAACATTTATGATTCAAAGCCTTGAATAAGGTAAAAGGTTCTGGAGAACAGCACTAACAGCACGGGGACAGATTGGGGAGGAAAATTCCGTTTCCCGTAGATCCCTGGCTTGTCCACATTTCCTGCGCCTGTTTACCGTCTGCTTGTACACAGGAAGCGGCTTCAGAGGGTTTCCGTCAGCGGATACTTGCGGGAAAAGTAGCTGTAGGCTTTGTTCAGGTGGCGTCTACGCAGGAAGTCGAACTGTTTCTCGGTGATAGATAACTGGTCCCGGAACATCTGATGTACCAGATAAAGTCCTTGAGGGGTCTTCAACAATTCCTTGGCAAGTCCGTGAGCCTGATCATCGGAGAGTCCGGTTGCGTCACGTACGATTTGTACGGTTTCCCAGTCCACTTCGATGAAGTCCAGCAAGTCGGTGATCGAAAGCATGGAGATTCCTTTGCGGTCGCCGTGGCTTGTTGGACACGGGCTCAGGTTGATAGAGATTGTTGACTGTTTTTCTTTATATATAAGTACTGTTTACGTTTACGCTGCGAGCATTTTTGTGGATAACACAAAAAAACATTTTTTTATCAATGTCTTGATACGTTGATAAGGATGTCGGAAAGCGACTGCATAGTGTGTGGGAGGATTGTTGAGGAAATTTTGCCTCGCCGCCGAAAGAAGCTTTGTGCACAATCTGTCCGCCCGTCCATCCCCGATTTGTCCCCAGTTTTGTCGAAACGTTCTCCCTCTTCCGCTCCCCTTGCGCCTACCGAGGGCGTTTGGGATGTGTTTTGTCCAGTTGTAGATAATTTTGGCGATATCGGCGTGTGCTGGCGCTTATCCCGGCAACTGGCAACGGAGTACCGGGTTGCTGTGCGCCTGTGGGTAGATGACCTGAAGGTCGCCCGCCGACTGATTCCCCAACTCGATGTGCTTGCCATCAGCCAACAGATTGATGGTGTGGAAATTCGTCACTGGAGTGTTCCGTTGCCGGACATCGAACCTGGCGAGGTGGTGATTTCGGCTTTTGCAGGCAATCTTCCCGACGCTTTCCTCCAGGCGATGGCCGGTCGCGCTCCGAAACCGGTGTGGATAAATCTCGAGTACCTCAGTGCTGAGGATTGGGTTGGCGACTGCCATGGTCTGCCGTCACCGCATCCGCAACTTCCCCTCACGCAGTTTTTTTTCTTTCCCGGCTTGGGGGCGAATTCGGGGGGATTCATACGCGAGGCTGACTATTTGGCGCGCCGGACGGCTTTTGTGCCGGCTACTTTCCTGGCCGCGTCTGATCTGCCGGAACGTCGCCCGAAGGAGCTTCGTATTTCCTTGTTCTCCTATGAAAACAAGGGCTTGGTGGAAATCATAAAAGCTTGGTCGGTTGGGGATGTGCCCGTTACGTGCCTGGTTCCGGAAGGGAGGATCCTGCCCGAACTGGCCGCTGAATTCGGTGTAAGTGGTTTGCGTGCCGGTGATCAGCTGCTGCGCGGCCAGCTTGTCGTGCGTGTCCTGCCCTTCGTCGAGCAGTGGAAATATGACGAATTGCTGTGGGCGTGCGATCTCAATTTCGTGCGTGGCGAGGATTCATTCGTGCGCGCCCAGTGGGCCGAGATCCCTTTCGTATGGCAGATCTACGTGCAGGAGGAGGATGCGCACCTGGAAAAATTGCGGGCTTTCCTGGCGCGCTACCAGAAAGGACTCGGTCCGGAGCTTGCCAGTGCGTTGTCCGATTTCTGGCTGGCCTGGAATCGGGGGGAAGGCGTGGCGGCAGCCTGGCCCGCGTTTCTGGCGGCGTTACCAGCTCTCAAGACCCACGCAATCGCGTGGGCGGCACATCTGCAGGAGGGCGGGGATCTCGCCGCGCGGCTGGTGCAATTCTGTAAACTTAAGTTAGAATAATAAGTTACCGTTTATCCGTGGCACGTGCCGCGCAATTTGCAAGCAGGAAATAGCATGAAAACCGCAATGGAACTCCGCTCCGGCAACGTGATCATGGTGGGCAGCGACGCCCTCGTGGTGCAGAAGGCCGAGTACAACAAGTCCGGCCGTAACGCCGCTGTCGTCAAGATGAAGCTCAAGAACCTGCTCACCGGTGCGCCGTCCGAGTCGGTTTACAAGGCTGATGACAAGTTTGAAGTCGTCGTTCTCGATCGCAAGGAAGTCACCTACTCCTACTTCGCCGATCCGATGTACGTTTTCATGGACGCCGAGTACGAACAGTACGAAGTTGAAGCCGAAAACATGACCGACGCGCTGAAGTACCTGATCGACGGCATGCCCTGTGAAGTGGTGTTCTTCAACGGCAAGGCCATCTCCGTGGAACTGCCGACCAGCGTCGTGCGCGAAGTGGAATACACCGAGCCCGCCGTCAAGGGCGATACCTCCGGCAAGGTCCTGAAGCCCGCCCGTATCGCTCCGAGCGGTTTCGAACTGTCCGTGCCCGCTTTCGTGGAAATCGGCGACAAGATCGAAATCGACACCCGTACCGACGAATACCGCAACCGCGTCAAGTAAGTCGCGGCTGGCCCGGTCCGGCAAAAGGCCACCGTCAGGTGGCCTTTCGTTTTTTTCCGAACAAGCTCCATGGCCCTCAAATCCACCATTTTTCGCGCCACATTGAATGTTTCCGACCTGGATCGGGGGCATTTCGGCGAACATGTGCTGACCCTGGCCCGTCATCCGTCAGAGACTGATGAGAGGATGATGGTGCGCGTGCTGGCTTTTGCGCTGAATGCGGACGAGCGGCTTGAATTCGGACGGGGGATTTCCTCTGACGACGAGCCCGCCCTGTGGCGCAAGGACGACACGGGGCGCATCCTGGACTGGATCGAGGTTGGTCTGCCGGACGAACGCCTGTTGCGTCGCGCGGCCGGCCGGGCCGATCAGGTCACGGTTCTCGCCTATGGTGGCCGTACGGTGGATATTTGGTGGCAGAAGGACGCGGCAACGCTGTCCAAACTGGCAAATCTGAAGGTGCTGGCGCTGGCTCAGGAAGAATCGAAGGCGCTTGCCGCACTGGCGGCGCGCAGCATGGAATTGAGCTGCACGATCCAGGACGGGCAGCTGTGGTTCTCGGCCGGAGAGACCACTTTGACGCTCAACCCGCGCTGTATTTACCCAGCAGGATAGGCCCCGGGTATTGCAACGAGGATGACAAAAGCGTGCCGGAATGCGAATAATGCGCACACCGGCCTTCAGCCTCGGGGGTCGGACAGATAAATCCCGACAGGAGAGTCCGCATGCATTCCCCACTGCTTTTCCCGTCCGAGCAGGTCACCAGTCGCCGCCAGTTCCTGGGTACTTCCCTTGGTTTGCTGGCTGCGGCTTCCTTGGGCAGTCTGACCCGCCCAGCTCAGGCCGCCAGCCCCATCGTCCTGCCTGCGCTGCCCTACGCGGAAAATGCCCTCAATCCGGTCATCAGCGCCAATACCATCGGCTTCCACTACGGCAAGCACCACAAGGCCTATGTGGATAACCTCAACAAGCTGATCGCCGGTTCCGATTTGGCCGATCTGCCCCTAGAGAAGATCATCGCTGCAGTGGCTGGCAAGGCTGACAAGACGGCGATCTTCAACAATGCCGCGCAAACCTGGAACCACACCTTCTACTGGCACAGCCTGCGTCCGAACGGCGGCGGTGAACCGCCCGCAGTGCTGAAGCAGCGGATCGAAGCGTCGTTCGGCAGCGTGGATGGGCTGAAGAAGGAACTCGCCACGGCGGCTACCGGTCAGTTCGGCAGCGGCTGGGCCTGGCTGGTGGCCGATGGCGACAAACTGAAGGTGGTCAAAACCAGCAACGCCGATGTGCCGCTGACCGCCGGGTTGAAGCCGCTGCTGACCATCGATGTGTGGGAGCACGCGTACTACCTGGATTACCAGAATCGCCGTGCCGACTACGTGAGCGCGGTGCTCGACAAGCTGATCAACTGGGAATTCGCGCTCAAGAACCTAGGCTGATTGCTTTGGAAAACGCCCTGTTGCGGTGCTTTGGACGCTGTAACAGGGGTTTTGCCACCGTGGTTCAGTCGGGTGTTGTGTCTGGTTCGGCGTGCTGACGCCGCTGTTGTGTATCAGCAGCAATTTCAGTACGGATCTGCGCCAGATGCTGGGCCCGATCACCCCGATAGAACAGGTTGTAGGCTTCGAAGGGAATCATGCGTCCATCCGGCTGCACCATGTGTACGCAGGATTTCTTCAGTGCCCGCAGGTCCAGGTTGGCGGCATCCATGAACTGCACGATCAGCACGCGGAAGACGTTTTCGTAGCCCAGCTGGGGCGCATCGATCTTTGGCAGGCAGCACAGCAGATCGGACAGGCAGCGGGCGCCTGATTCCGGCGAGTGATTGGTGGAAAAGAGCCGGAACAGCTGCGCCTTGATGGCCGGATCGCGCTCGAAAACGATGGTGTTGGCGGAGCCCGCCAGCAGCGCTTCCGGACCGAGGAAGCGGGTCAGCGGGTGGATTTCCTCGCCAAGCTTGAGGGCATAGCCCATGGCCAGGGTGTCCGGGTTACAGGGAACCGGCACGATGTCGTCCAGGCTGAACAAGCCGGACTGTTCGGCGATACGGCGGCGGATCTCGCTGAGGGTCAGACGGTGCATGCCGGCACTGAAGCCGTCGTTGCGGCCGGCATCTTGGATCGGCTGCAGCGTGACGCCGCGCACGCTGGGGCGGGTCAGTGCGTAGCGGATGATGTCGCCGATCTCGTCGTCGTTGACGCCCTTTTTCAGCGTCATTACCAGGGTTGTGGATACGTTGTGGCGATCGAGGGCGTCCAGGGCCTGTTCGCGGATGCGCCGCAGGTCGGCGCCGCGCAAGTCCTGCAGCGCGTCGGCGCGCAGGGAGTCGAACTGCAGGTAGATCTCGATCCCTGGCTTGTATTCGGCCAGCCGGGCGGCAAATTCCGGCTCCTGGGCTAGGCGGATACCGTTGGTGTTCACCATCAGGTGGCGGATTGGCCGGGCTTTGGCGGCATCGAGGATGGCGAAGAAATCCGGATGGAGTGTCGGTTCGCCGCCGGAAAGCTGCACCACATCCGGTTCGCCCTCGTTGCGGACCACAGCGTCCAGCATCGACTCGATGACGGCTAGCGGGCGGTGGTTCAGGCGCTCAGGGCCGGAACCGGCATAGCACACCGGGCAGCGCAGGTTGCAGTGATCGGTCACTTCCAGCACCGTCAGGCAGGAGTGCTGCATGTGGTCTGGGCACAGGCCACAGTCGTAGGGGCAACCGAATTCCATGCGTGTCGAGAAATTCTCGGGCATTTCCGGCGTCTTCACGTAAACCTCGCGCCCAAGCCGGTAATAGTCGGCATCGTCGGCGATCAGTATGCGTTCCGTGCCATGGGCCGGGCACCATTTCTCCAGGAAGACCTGCTCCTTCTTGATCAGGATCTTGGCCTCGACGCGACGCAGGCACTGGGAGCACACCGAGCCAGTGGTGTCATGGAACAGGTAGGGACGGTTCTTGCGCGACATGGAGGCGACGCCACTGGCGGAGAGTGAGGGGAAGATAGACGATGAGCGCTAGCGCACAGATCCACTGGATGCCGGATAGACCACTTGGCCACGGGAAGGGGACGGGCTTGAGTGCGTCGATTCCCAGCCGCCACGCCAGATAGGCGGACAGCATCAGCTTGAAGCGCAATCCGCTGGAGGCCGCCAAGGACGGAGTGGCCTGGTGCAGAAGCAGCGCGAGCACGCCGGCAAAGGCGATTTCGTAGAGCTGGGTAGGATGGCGTGGAATGCCGTCGCCGAAGTCGATCGCCCACGGCAGGGAGGTCGGCACGCCATAGGTGCCGTCATTGAGGCTGGCGAGGAAGCAGCCGATCCGGCCGATCGCCAGTCCGAGGAGGATTGGCATCACATAGGCGTCGCCGGTGGAGGTCCGGATTCCAGCCCATTTCTTGGCGATTTCGGTGCTGATCAGGCCACCGAGCAGCCCGCCGACCATCGATTGCCCGGCCAGCAGCAGGCGCCAGCCGTTGGTTTCATGGAGCAGATGGGGCATTTCGGCCCAGAAAACCAGCTTGTTGCCGATCGCAGCGCCGAGCAGGCAGGCGCACAAGACCAGAAAGCGGGGGCCGCGCAGGGCGCTGTCGGTGGTCCGTTGCCGCCGGGAGCGGAAGAACAACTGGCTTCCGGCGGTCAGGCCCAGGGCCTCGAAGACCGCATGGACGGCATGTGCGGTCGTCGGGTCGGTGATCACGAGGCGCGATCGGTTGGTGGGGATGTTCCGTCCTCGTCCTCAGTGTCGTTCCGATTGAGGATGGATTTCCAGACAAGCCAGGCCGGCCAGCTGAAAAGGAGGATCGAAACCAGCCCGATACCGGCCATTACCGGTTCATTGGCGCCAAGGACGACACAAACGCCGCCGGCAAAGACAGCCAGCAGCAGGACGATCAGGACTGCGATCTTAATCAGCGCGATGACGATCTTCACCGGGCATTCATCCTTTCATCTCCCGTCGCCGCGGAGCTCCGCCACGACGGCCTGCAGGCTAGTGGTGCTTACTGCCGCGGCCGCGAGAGGCGCCCCGGCTATTAGTTCGATGCGGCTGAACAGGCCCCGCCGCAGCGGGCGCGGTAGCGCTGTTCCGTCCTTGCGGGAGAACATGCTACCCCATAGACCGCGCAGCGCCAGCGGGACCACCGGTACGGGATTGGCCTCAAGGATACGGGTGACGCCCGGGCGGAAGGGGGACAGTTCGCCGTCGGCAGTGATCTTTCCCTCAGGGAACAGACATACCAGCTCACCGGCGTCCAGCGCCCGTGAGACTTCCGAGTAGGCGGTGTCGAGCATGGCCGGGTCTTCCTTCGCCGGGGCGATGGGAATGGCGCGACCGTGGCGGAACACGAAGGACAGCAGCGGCCAGCGGAAGATGCGGTGATCCATCACGAAACGGATCGGGCGGCGGCAGGCGGCGGCGATGATCAATGCGTCCACGTAGCTGACGTGATTGCAGACGATCAACGCTGGACCCTCTTCGGGGATCCGCTCGATGCCGTCGGTGCGCAGGCGATAAACGGTGTGTACCAGCAGCCAGACGATGAAGCGCAGCAGGAATTCCGGCACCAGTTTGTAGATGTAGATTGCCACCGCAGCGTTCATCAACGCGGCCACGCCGAACAGGGTCGGGATGGACAGGCCCGCGCTGAGCATGCTGCCGGCGCCCAGCGCTCCAGCTACCATGAACAGGGCATTGACGATGTTGTTGGCGGCGATCACCCGCGCCCGCTGAGCGGGTGCGGAGCGGGTCTGCATCATCGCGTAAAGGGGAACGATGAAGAAGCCACCGAAAACGCCGAGCATCATCAGGGCCAGCAGCACGTGGAGGGTTCCTGCCTGGCTCAGAACCGCGCTGACCGGCAGCGGTGCGCCAGTGGGCAGCATGGAGGGAGAGGCCAGGGCCAGGTCGAGGCCGAAGAGCGTCAGGCCGATGGAGCCGAAAGGCACGAGGCCGATTTCCACGTGGCCGCCGGAGAGCTTCTCGCACAGCAGGGAGCCCAGGCCGATTCCCACCGTGAAGGTGGCGAGCAGCAGCGTGACGGTGCCCTCGCCACCGCCGAGAATCGATTTAGCATAGGTAGGGAACTGGGCGAGAAACAGCGCGCCATAAAGCCAGAACCAGGAGATCCCCATGATTGCCAGGAAAACCGTGCGGTTCTGCCGCGCGAAGCCGATGTTGCGCCAGGTTTCGGTAAGCGGGTTGGGATTGACGCGCAGCTCCGGATCGGGGGCTGGCGCGGGAGGAACGCCGCGACTGGTCAGGTAGCCGGCGATGGCAACCACCAGTCCGCCACCAGCGATCCACAATTCGCCGTGCTCGGCGGAGGCCAGCAGGCCGCCGACCAGGGTGCCGACCAGGATCGCCACGAAGGTTCCGGCTTCGACCAGCGCATTGCCGCCGACCAGTTCATCCTCGTGCAGGTGCTGGGGCAGCAGCGCGTACTTGACCGGCCCGAACAGCGTCGAGTGGCAGCCGAGCAGGAACAGCGCGCCGAAGAGCACCGGCAGGCTGTGCAGCAGGAAACCCGTCAGTGCGACCAGCATGATCGCGATTTCCAGCACTTTGACCAGCCGGGTCAGGTAGGCCTTGTCGTATTTGTCAGCCAGTTGGCCGGCGCTGGCCGAGAACAGGAAGAATGGCAGGATGAAGATGCCGGCAGCGAGGTTGGCCAGCAGTGCCGGCGCGATGCTTGTCCAGTTGGCGGCCTGGAAAGTCAGCAGCACGACGAGGGCATTCTTGAACAGGTTGTCGTTGAAGGCGCCGAGGAACTGGGTCAGGAAGAAAGGCAGAAAGCGCTTTTCCTTCAGCAGGCCGAACTGGGAGTGCGGTTGGCTGGTGCTTTGGGACGAAGGACGATCCGGCTGTGAGCTCATGCGTGGGTCCGATCGGGGAATGGAGGGATTTCGACGCATCCGGCCCCGCGATGGCGGGTACTGGTGGGTAATGATGGAGACTGTTGGCGGGTCATGGCCTGGATGTTTCGGCCGCTTCCGTTGAGCCTGCGCCGACAATGATTCGTGCTGCTTTTTCCATCCGGATGCGGGTGCGGAAGTTCTCGAGCTGGGCATCGAGGCGGGGCAGCAGATCGTCTACGGCCAGCCGGAAGCCCTCCGCCCGGGCCTGTCGTGCATTTTCGGACAGGATGGCCTGTGGTGCCGTGCCCTTGACCTGACTGGTACCAGGGGCCCGGAACAGCAGGCTGCGGCTGGAGACATCGATAACCGAGGCATCCACCAGCGTATTGACATCGTACTGGTTGCCGTTGATCAGGTAGGAGCCGACGATGGTCCAGTACAGCAGCGAGAGACGGTTGGTGTCGGTGAATTGGATCTGGTCATAGGACAGCAGGACGACCACATCCACGTTGAACATCCGGGCGGCCTGTTCCAGATTGCCGAAGCCGCCGCGGGAGCGCAGGTAGTTGGATGGAATGGTCTCGATCTTGGCGATGTAGGGGCGGTTGGCGAAGGCTGCCTTGACCCGGTCGATGAGTTGGTTGCGGTCGCTTTCGCCCAGGTTGGAGTAATTGTCGCCCGGTACAAAGGCGATGCCGACCCGCAGCGGGAGATGCAGTTCGGGCAGGCTGGGTTTGAGGGTCGGCTTGTCGCCCTGGGGATACAGGTACTCGACGATCGATCCGCGTTCCGTTGAACGGTGCTGGTTGTTGAACCAGGATGCACAGCCGGCAAGTGCGGTGGCCGAAAGCATTATCGCAATCCATCGGACGGGTTTCATCGGCGGACTCCTTCAGGTGTTTCGATCAGGCCTGTTCGGCCCATTGTTTCAGGGTGACGTAATCGATCTTTCCGGTACCCAGCAGCGGCAGTGCTTCTACGGCAAGGATCTGCCGTGGCACGGTGATCTCCGGCCAGCCTCCATCCCGCGCTGCGGTCTGTAGGTGTTCGCGGGTCAGGTTCCTGTCCGTTGTGTACAGCAGGATGGTCTCGCCGCGAGCTGCGTCAGGCCGGGTCGAGGCAGCATGCTGGGCCGTGGGGGAGCTGCTATTGGCCAGTTTCTCGACGACTTCCAGGGACACCATTTCACCGGCAACCTTGGCAAAACGCTTGATGCGCCCGACGATCTTCACGAAGCCGTCGGTGTCGATATCCACCACGTCACCCGTCTCGTACCAGCCGTCACCGGCTGCCGACGCCGGTGCCTGCAGTACGCCGGGCGCTTCGACACGCAGATAGCCGGACATCAGGTTCGGGCATTTCACGTGCAACATGCCGCCGCCTGGAATGCCGGGAACCGCCACCAGCTTGTGCTGAACGCCGGGCAGAAATTGGCCGACGGTGCCGCTGCGGAAGGCCATCGGCGTATTGACCGCCAGCACCGGGGCCGTCTCGGTGGCGCCGTAGCCTTCGAAGATGCGAATGCCAAATTTCTCGAACCACAGGTCGCGGACCGGAGTTGCCAGCTTTTCAGCGCCGGCGATGACGTAGCGCAGGCGATAGAAATCGTAGGGGTGAGCGAACTTGGCGTAGTTGCCGAGGAAGGTGCTGGTGCCGAGTAGCACGGTGCAGTTGCGGTCGTAGGCTAGTTCCGGAATCACCCGGTAGTGCAGTGGCGACGGATAGAGGAAGACCTTGGCGCCGCTCAACACTGGCAGAAGGGCGCCAGCGGTAAGGCCAAAGGAATGGAACAGCGGCAGCGCATTGAGAATCTTGTCGTCGATCGATAGATCGACGACTGCGCGGATCTGCGCGACATTGGCCAGCAGGGCCCGGTGGGACAGCACGACGCCCTTCGGCTTGCCCTCCGAACCGGACGTGAACAGCACCACCGCGGGATCTTCCGGTGATCCTGCCGGCAGGGCCGCGCGCGGGAAGCGCAGCGCCCACAGCACCAGCCAGAGCTTGTCGCCAAGGCCGATCTTCTCGCGCAGGTCTTCGAGGTAGATCACCCTTACGTCGCGCAGTGCAGCCAGCTTGTCGCCCAGCTTGGCCTGCTCGATGAAGGCGCGGGAGGTCACGATGGTACGGATCTGCGCCGCCGTGCAGGCAGTCTGCATGCCCTCTGTGCCAGCCGTATAGTTGAGCATCGCAGCGACACGGCGGTGGGCGGTCAGGCCGAAGATCAGTCCGAGGGTGGCGGTGAGATTGGGCAGCAGCAGGCCGACTGCTTCACTCTGCCGGCTTTCCCGTGCCACCAGGCGGCCGAGGGCGAGGGCCATCTTGATCAGGTCGCCGTAGCTGTATTCGATCTGCTTCAGGTCTTCGAGCAGACGGTGCTTGCGTCCCTGGATGTCGGCCGCATCGAGGAGCGTCTCGAAAAGGGTCTGGTCGGGGCGGGTTGCGAAGATCAGTTCCTGCATCAGCTGACGCATGGCTTCGCCAGCCTTGCGCCGACGCACGCGGGCGGTGGCGCCGTCGGGCATCGGCAAGCGGGTCGTCGGCTGGATGCTCAGCATGATCCGTGGAAACAGCCGCCGCGGCACATGGGATGCGAGGCGCGAGAAGTAGGTGCGGGAGGCGCCGTCGATACGGACCGGCAGGATCGTCGCGCCGGTCTTGGCCGCCACGAAGGCCGGACCATCGTAGGTCTTCATCAGGCTGCCGGTCGTCGTGATGCGCCCTTCCGGGAAGATCACCACCGGTCGCCCGCTCTCGATGAGCCGGATGACCTTCTTCATCGCCATCGGGCTGGTTGGATCGACCGCGAGGTAGTCCACCAGTGACAGCGCAATACGGAAGAACGGATTCTGCGCAATGCCGGTATGGACTACGAAGACCGGATCGAAGGGCAGGAACAGGCCCAACAGCAGGCCGTCGAGGAAGGACTCATGGTTGGCGATGATCAGCAGACGTTCATGTCGCTCTGCCGGAGTGCCGATGAGACGGACGCGGAACAGCAATGCGGCAAGACTGCGAAGGATGGCCTTGATGAACGATCGCATGGTGGTGGGAATGGCTCAGAGGTTGGTGGAGAGGTAGTCCAGCACGGTGCCGAGGGTGTCCTGCAGATAGGCCTTGTTCACATGGAAGTAGATTTCCTTGCCTTCCCGCTCGGCGATAAGTACCCGGGATTCCCGCAAGACCTTCAGGTGGTGGGACACCGTCGAGCGCGCCAGTGTGGACACCTCGGCAATCTGGCCGACATTGAGGCGCTCGCCGGGCTCGAAGGTCAGCAAGATGCGTTGACGGTGTTCGTCGCCAAGTGCGGTGAATACGGCGGATATCTCATGCCATTCCTCGGGAATGGCGAGGGAGTAATTGTTTTTCATGTCGATAATAATCGATATGTTTTTGGAATTTGTCAATGGGCGAATTCATGAAAAAACATATTCTCCGGTCACTCCGAGTGCATGCGGCGGCGGCGCAGCGATTGACTTGGCTGCGGTTAACCCCTATCATTTACATGTTTTTCGTACGGCGGACGGCGCAACACCCGACGTGCCACGCAGAGAACCATGTTAAAAGCGGTATTCCTGCAGATAGGCGCGACGATTCTGGCGACATTGATCGCCGGAGCATTTTTAGGGGTGCGCGGTGCGTTGTCGGCGGCGTTGGGAGGCGCAGCCTGTGTTCTTCCCAATCTGTTTTTCGCCCTGCGTCTGCACGCAGTTTCCAAGCGTCAGGCAGCGTCGTACCCGCTTGCGTTTTTTGTTGGCGAGTTCTTTAAGATCGCGTCAACCGTAGGATTGTTGGCGACCGTTCGACTCGTGTATCCAGACGTCCATTGGTTGGCGTTGTTTCTCGGGTTGGTCGTGGCGCTGAAGGCGAATTTATTTGCATTTTTGGTGAAGACCTGACCATGAGCACTGGCCACGAAGCACACGCCCCTACCGCGGGTGAATACATTGTCCACCACTTGACCCACTTCAATTCGACTGGTCACGCCCAGAGCGCGATCATCGACTGGAGCGTGTGGAACGTCGATACGCTGTTTTTCTCCATCGGTCTCGGCATCGTCACGCTGCTGATCCTGATCAAGGCCGCCGGTGCCGCCACTTCCGGCGTGCCAGGCCGCTTCCAGGCTGCCATCGAGATCCTCGTCGAAATGGTTGCGGATCAGGCCAAGGGCATCGTGCATAGCGCCGAATCCCGTAAGTTCGTTGCTCCTGTCGCCCTGACCGTGTTCTTCTGGATCTTCCTGATGAACTCCATGGACTTCCTGCCGGTCGATCTGCTGCCCAAGATCTGGGCGCTGATTTCCGGTGACGAGCACGCCTTCCTGCGCGTGGTGCCGACCGCCGACCTGAACGGCACCCTCGGCATGTCCGTTGGCGTGCTGCTGATCTGCCTGTACTACAACATCAAGATCAAGGGTTTTGGCGGCTGGGTGCATGAACTCTTCACTGCCCCCTTCGGCTCCCATCCCCTGCTGTATCCGGTCAATTTCCTGATGCAGATGATCGAATTCCTGGCCAAGACCGTTTCCCACGGCATGCGACTGTTCGGCAACATGTACGCAGGCGAGCTGGTGTTCATGCTGATCGCGCTGATGGGCGGTACCGCCACCGTTTTCGGTTTCCTCGGTCACATCGTTGCTGGTTCCATCTGGGCCGTCTTCCATATCCTGATCGTCGCGCTGCAGGCTTTCATCTTCATGATGCTGACCCTGGTGTATATCGGTCAGGCCCACGAAAGCCACTAAGCAGCCCCGGTTTCAAGTTTCAGTTTGCAGTTTTAGTTTCAATTTAAATCATCTCAACTAAAGGAGTCGTCATGGAACACGTTCTTGGTTTTGTTGCTCTTGCCGCTGGTCTGATCATTGGTCTGGGTGCTATCGGTGCCTGTATCGGTATCGGCATCATGGGTAGCAAGTACCTCGAAGCATCCGCTCGTCAGCCCGAACTGATGAACGCCCTGCAGACCAAGATGTTCCTGCTGGCCGGTCTGATCGACGCTGCGTTCCTGATCGGCGTCGGTATCGCCATGATGTTTGCGTTCGCCAACCCGTTCAAGATCTAAGTTTCGCGGTTCAACCTGACTAAAGGAAGATTACCGTGAATTTGAACGCAACCCTGGTAGCCCAGCTCGTTGTGTTCTTCATTCTGGCGTGGGTCACGATGAAGTTCGTGTGGCCCCCCATTGTGAAGGCACTTGACGAGCGCGCGAAGAAGATCGCCGACGGGCTGGCGGCTGCGGACAAGGCGAAGAGCGAACTCGCTCATGCCGAGAAGAAAGTCGTTGAAGAGCTGCGCAAGGCTCGCGAGTCCGCCACGGACGTGCGTGCCTCTGCTGAAAAGCAGGCTGCTACCTTCCTCGATGAAGCTCGCGCCGAAGCCGCCCGTATCATTGCCCAGGCCCGTGAAGCCGCCGAAGCCGAAGCCGGTGTCGCTGCTCAACGCGCCAAGGAAGCCCTGCGTGATCAGGTCGCCCAACTCGCCGTCGCTGGCGCCGAGAAGATTCTCCGCAAGGAAATCAACGCTCAGGCCCATGCCGATCTGCTGGCCAACCTGAAACAGGAACTTCAATAAGCCATGGCCGAGAACGTCACCATCGCACGCCCCTATGCTGAAGCGGCATTTCAGCTCGCTTCCGCGGGCAACGCGCTGGGGCCTTGGTCGGAAGCACTTGATCGTCTGGCTGCCGTAGCCAGCGATACGCAAATGCGGGATTGCATCGCCGATCCCAAGCTCCTGCCGGAACAACTGGCAGGGCTTTTTCTCGATATCGCCGGTGCCGGACTGTCTGCCGATCAGCAGAACTATGTCCGCGTCCTGGTCGAGAACGAGCGTCTGCAAGTGCTTCCCGAGATCCGTGACCTGTTCGTTGAACTCAAGAACGAACACGAAGGTGTCAAGGAGGCGAACATCACCTCCGCCTTCCCGATGGACGATGCCACGCTGAACGCACTGGTTGCTGACCTTGAAGCCCGCTTCAAGGCCAAGCTCAATGTGACTGTCAGCGTGGACCCCGAATTGATTGGTGGGGTGAAGATCGCCGTTGGGGATGAAGTCATCGACGCCTCGGTCCGCGGCAAGCTCGCGAACATGGCCGCCGCGCTAAAGAACTAGGAGCATAAGCAATGCAACTCAACCCCTCTGAAATCAGTGACCTGATCAAGAGTCGGATTCAGAACCTGCAGCTGTCCGCGAATGCCCGCACCGAGGGTACCGTGGTTTCAGTGACCGACGGTATCTGCCGTATCCACGGCCTCTCCGATGCCATGCAGGGCGAAATGCTGGAATTCCCCGGCAACGTTTTCGGTCTCGCCATGAACCTTGAGCGCGACTCTGTCGGCGCCGTGGTGCTGGGTGAGTACGAAGGCATTTCCGAAGGCGACACCGTCAAGTGTACCGGTCGCATTCTGGAAGTTCCCGTTGGTCCCGAGCTGGTTGGCCGCGTGGTCAACTCCCTGGGCCAGCCGATCGATGGCAAGGGTCCGATCAACGCCAAGGTCACCGAGCCGATCGAAAAGGTCGCTCCGGGCGTCATCTGGCGTAAGTCGGTGTCCCAGCCGGTGCAAACCGGTCTGAAGTCCGTCGATGCCATGGTTCCCGTCGGTCGTGGCCAGCGCGAGCTGATCATCGGCGACCGTCAGACCGGTAAGACTGCCGTTGCGGTTGATGCGATCATCAACCAAAAGGGCGAAAACATGATTTGTATCTACGTTGCGGTCGGTCAGAAGGCTTCGACCATCGCCAACGTGGTCCGCAAGCTGGAAGAAAACGGCGCCCTGGAATACACCATCGTCGTTGCCGCCACCGCTTCCGAGTCCGCTGCGATGCAGTACATCGCTCCGTACTCCGGCTGCACCATGGGCGAATACTTCCGTGATCGCGGTCAAGATGCCCTGATCGTTTATGACGATCTGACCAAGCAAGCCTGGGCTTACCGTCAGGTTTCCCTGCTGCTGCGTCGTCCCCCCGGCCGTGAAGCCTACCCCGGCGACGTGTTCTACCTGCACTCCCGTCTGCTTGAGCGCGCTGCCCGCGTGTCCGAGGAGTACGTCGAGCAATACACGAAGGGTGAAGTCAAGGGCAAGACCGGTTCTCTGACCGCTCTCCCCGTGATCGAAACCCAGGCCGGCGACGTTTCCGCGTTCGTTCCGACCAACGTGATCTCGATTACCGACGGCCAGATCTTCCTGGAAACCGACCTCTTCAACGCTGGTATCCGTCCCGCCATCAACGCGGGTATCTCGGTGTCCCGTGTGGGTGGCGCTGCACAGACCAAGATCATCAAGAAGCTCGGCGGCGGTGTGCGTCTGGCACTGGCCCAGTACCGTGAGCTGGCTGCGTTCGCGCAGTTCGCCTCCGATCTGGATGAAGCCACCCGCAAGCAGCTCGAGCGCGGTCGCCTGGTTACGGAACTGATGAAGCAGCAGCAGTACGCTCCGCTGTCGGTTTCCGAAATGGCGATCACTCTGTTCGCAGTCGAGAAGGGCGCTTTCGACGATGTCGAAGTCAAGCGTGCACTCGCTTGCGAAGCCGCGATGCACCAGTACGTGAAGACCAAGGCCGCCGATCTGGTTGCCAAGATCGAAGCGACCAAGGACCTCGACGCCGAAGGCAACAAGCAACTCGCCGCCGTCATCGAAGAGTTCAAGAAGAGCTGGGCTTAACGCGGGCATACGGAGAGCAATATGGCTAGCGGCAAAGAGATCCGTAACAAGATCAAGAGTGTCCAGAACACTAAAAAGATCACCAAGGCCATGGAGATGGTCGCAGCGTCCAAGATGCGTAAAGCTCAGGACCGCATGCGTGCAGCCCGTCCCTACGCCGAGAAGATCCGCCGTCTCGCCGCGAATCTGTCTGCAGCCAACATCACCGACTACAAGCATCCGTTCCTCGTCAAAAAGGACAATGCCAAGCGTGTGGGGCTGATCGTCGTCACGACCGACAAGGGTCTGTGCGGCGGCCTCAACACCAACACTCTGCGTGTCGGGTTGAATGCGCTCAAGAATTGGGAAAGCACGGGTGTCTCCGACATCCGTGTGACCGCCATCGGCAACAAGGGGCTGGGTTTCATGCAGCGCCTTGGTGCCAAGGTGGTTTCGCACGTCACCCAGCTCGGGGATACCCCCCATCTGGAAAAGCTGATCGGGCCCGTCAAGGTCATGATCGATGCCTTCCAGAATGGTGAGCTGGATGAAGTGCACATTGTTTACTCCCGCTTCATCAACACGATGAAGCAGGAACCCCAGCTTGAGCAGCTTCTCCCGCTGACCGGCGAGCGTCTCGGTACCCCGGAAGGGACTTGGGATTACCTCTACGAGCCGGACGCGCAGGTGGTGATCGACGAACTCCTGGTGCGCTACGTCGAAGCGCTGGTGTACCAGGCTGTCGCCGAGAACATGGCGTCCGAACAGAGTGCCCGGATGGTGGCGATGAAGGCAGCATCCGACAACGCAGGGAATGTGATCGGCGAACTGCAACTGGTCTACAACAAGACCCGTCAGGCAGCGATCACCAAGGAACTGTCGGAAATTGTCGGCGGCGCAGCCGCGGTGTAACGGTTTAACAAGTTTGGGGAAACGACGATGAGTCAAGGAACGATCGTTCAATGCATCGGCGCCGTGGTGGATGTGCAGTTCCCGCGCGACGCGATGCCCAAGATTTACGACGCCCTCGAGTTGGCAGGTTCTGAACTGGTTCTCGAAGTTCAGCAACAGCTCGGTGATGGCGTTGTGCGTACCATTGCGCTGGGGTCTTCGGACGGCCTGCGTCGTGGCATGCAAGTTTCGAATACCGGCAAGGGTATCGCTGTGCCGGTGGGCCACGGCACCCTGGGCCGCATCATGGACGTGCTGGGTCGCCCGATCGACGAAGCCGGTCCGATCGAATGCGACGAGCGCCGGACCATTCACCAGAAGGCTCCGAAGTTCGACGAGCTCTCTCCCTCCGTCGATCTGCTCGAAACCGGCATCAAGGTTATCGATCTGATCTGTCCGTTCGCGAAGGGCGGTAAGGTGGGTCTGTTCGGTGGCGCCGGCGTGGGCAAGACCGTGAACATGATGGAGCTCATCAACAACATCGCCAAGCAGCACAGCGGTCTGTCGGTGTTCGCCGGCGTGGGCGAGCGTACCCGTGAAGGGAACGACTTCTACCACGAAATGAAGGACTCCAACGTTCTCGACAAGGTTGCGATGGTGTTCGGTCAGATGAACGAACCCCCCGGCAACCGTCTGCGTGTGGCGCTGACTGGCCTGACCATGGCCGAGCGTTTCCGCGACGAAGGTCGTGACATCCTGTTCTTCGTGGATAACATCTACCGCTATACCCTGGCTGGTACCGAAGTGTCCGCGCTGCTGGGTCGTATGCCTTCCGCGGTGGGTTACCAGCCGACGCTGGCCGAAGAAATGGGCCGTCTGCAGGAGCGTATCACCTCCACCAAGGTGGGCTCGATCACCTCCATCCAGGCCGTGTATGTGCCTGCGGATGACTTGACCGACCCGTCCCCGGCGACCACCTTCCTCCACCTCGACTCGACCGTCGTGCTGTCCCGTGACATCGCCTCGCTGGGCATCTACCCGGCAGTCGATCCGCTGGACTCCACCTCCCGTCAGCTCGATCCGCTGGTGGTTGGCGAAGAGCACTACAACACCGCTCGCGGCGTTCAGCAGACCCTTCAGCGTTACAAGGAACTGCGCGACATCATCGCGATTCTGGGTATGGACGAACTGGCTCCGGAAGACAAGCTTCTGGTGTCCCGTGCTCGTAAGATCCAGCGTTTCCTGTCGCAGCCGTTCTTCGTGGCGGAAGTGTTTACCGGTTCCCCCGGCAAGTACGTCCCCCTGAAGGAAACGATCAAGGGCTTCAAGACGATTCTCAGCGGTGAAGTGGATCACCTGCCCGAGCAGGCCTTCTACATGGTCGGCCCGATCGAAGAAGTCTTCGAAAAAGCGAAGACCCTCTGATCAATGCGACCATCGCCCGGCGGCTCTCTAACGAGGTCGCCGGTTTGAGGAGGAAATAGCTATGGCAATGACCATTCACGTCGATATCGTCAGCGCGGAAGAGCAGATCTTCTCCGGTCTGGCCGAATTCGTGGCTCTGCCCGGCGAAGCCGGCGAGCTCGGCATTCTGCCCGGTCACATGCCGCTGATGACCCGGATCAAGCCGGGCGCCGTGCGCGTCAAGGTCCAGAACCAGCCTGAAGAGGAACTGGTTTTCGTGGCCGGCGGCCTGCTGGAAGTCCAGCCCAACCTTGTGACGGTTCTGGCGGATACCGCCATCCGTGGCAAGGATCTGGACGAGGCGAAAGCGCTGGAAGCCAAGCGCTTGGCGGAGGAGGCTTTGCAGAACCAGGGTTCCGCCCTGGAGTATGCCAAGGCCCAGTCCGAACTTGCGTCGGCTCTGGCCCAGATCGCGGCAATCAGCAAGCTGAAGAAGCGCGGTCACTGATCGAGACGATCGGTTGCAAAGAGAAAAGGCAGTCCGTAAGGGCTGCCTTTTCTGCTTCCTGCATTACCAACGGTGGTGGCGAACTTATACGTTCGTGCTGGCATCCGTCGCACCTAGCTCGCCGGCCTGGTGCGTGCCGTGTCAGCGTGCTGTTTGAGGACGAGTGGTTTCGAGTCTGCCCAGACGTTTGTCCAGCCGTGCCAGATCATCGCGTAGTTCGGCGCTGGCGCTGGCCAGCTCTTCAAGCGCGTTACGCTTGACCAGTATCGGGCGCTCCTCGCTGTAGTATTCGACCAGATTGTCGACGAAGTTGCGGCTCGCCTGGCGCTGCCAGCCGATGATATCCCGTGCCGTCGTCACAGCACGGTGGGCGGCGATGTCGCCAACCAGTTTTGCCAGGGCTTCCTCGCCGTCCCAGCGAAGTTGTCGGAAGACGAAACCGAGGGTATCGGCGAAGTCGGCATTGCCGCTGATGCGGATGTCGGCCATCAGTGCGTCCGTGCCACCGGTGATGGCTTTTGGCAGCGTGCCTAGCGGCAGCTCCAGCGTGACATCCGGCTCAATGGCGGTGGCTTCGTTGAAGTAGCCTTCACCGTCCACGCCGAGGGATAGTTCCAGCGGATTCAGGCGAAGCACAGCGACCCGGCTCGCAAATGGTACCAAGCGTTCCCGAGCCCAGGGGGCATCGGCAAGTAGGTGATTGAGGCCGGCAATGGCTGATGAGGCAAGCATCTCCACTCCATCAAGAATCGCGGGGACCCGTGGCCCCCGCGTGATACTGGGTTGCTGCCCCGGCGCCAGGAGCCTGTGCCCGAAGCATCGCCAGCAGTTCAGATCTTGTAACCCCGGTGCAGTGCGACGACGCCAGCGGTCATGTTGAAATACTCCACACGGGCCAGACCTGCCTCTTCCATCAGGGTCTTGAGGGATTCCTGGTCCGGATGCATGCGGATGCTTTCGGCCAGATAGCGGTAGCTATCGGCGTCCTTGGCAACTTTTTCGCCCATCAGTGGCAGCAGCTTGAAGGAATAGAAGTCGTAGGCGGGTGCGAGGGGTTTCCAGACCTTGGAGAACTCCAGCACGAGCAGACGGCCACCGGGCTTCAGCACGCGGCGCATCTCTGCAATGGCCTGGTCCTTGTGGGTCATGTTGCGCAGGCCGAAGGCCACCGTCACCACGTCGAAGTGATCGTCGGGGAAGGGCAGCTTTTCCGCGTCGCACTGGGCGACCGGAAGCAGGAAGCCGCTATCCACGACACGGTCGCGGCCACGGGACAGCATGGCGTGGTTGATGTCGGTGAGCCACACCTGGCCGGTCGGTCCGACCTTCTTGGCGAAAGCCAGGGACAGGTCGGCAGTGCCGCCTGCTACGTCGAGCACCCGGTCGCCCTTGCGGACACCGGCGATTTGCACGGTGAAGGTTTTCCACAGGCGGTGCAGGCCGAAGGACATCAGGTCGTTCATCACGTCGTAGCTGCTGGCGACGGAGGAGAAAACGCCGCGAACCTTGCTGGCCTTTTCGGATTCGGCCACTTTCTGGAAGCCGAAGTGGGTGGTCTTGTCGTTCATGATCTGGAAATGGGAGCGAAGCATGGGATCACCGGCAACCTGCCGGCGATCGGGATTCAGTGGTGATGGCCGCAGCCGCCGGTTTTCGGGGCCGGCGGCGGCAGATCGGCGGGATCCCGGCTGCCGCCCTCGGTGGCGAGGCGGAGCAGGTAGGACTCCCACAGTTCATCGTGCCTTTCGCCGAGGTCGTAGAGGTAGTCCCAGGAATACAGCCCGCTATCGTGGCCGTCGGAGAAAACCGGGCGGATCGCGTAGTTGCCGACGGGTTCGATGCGCGTGATGTCCACGTCGCGCTTGCCCAGTTGCAGGACTTCCTGGCCGACGCCATGGCCGCGCACCTCGGCAGAAGGGGAAAAGACGCGCAGGAACTCATAAGTGAATTCGAAACGCTTACCGTCATCGAAGGCAATTTCCATCCGGTGTGAGACCTGGTGCAGCTTGATCTCGGTGGGGATGGGGTCGTCCTTGTGCAGGCCTGCCATGCGGGGCTCCGTCGGTTTCATGGGCAATGTGCGAATGATACTCGAAGGTGGGCCTCGCTCCCCTTGAAGGCGGTCATTGCACGGCTACCGACGGGTGTGACATGTCATGAAAAGTTCAAGTTGCTGAAATACACTGCCTGCGTCCAGAGATTCCACCGAGGTATCCATGCCTGCCACCATCCTGCTCGTCGAAGACGAACCCGCCATCCAGGAACTGATCGCCGCCAATCTGATGCGCGCCGGGCACCATGTGGTGCGAGCGTCGGACGCGGAAACCGCCCAGCGCATCGTTCGTGATGCACTGCCCGACCTGATCCTGCTCGACTGGATGCTGCCCGGCATGTCGGGGGTTGAATTCGCTCGTCGTCTGCGCGGCGAGGAGCGTACCCGCGGTATTCCACTGATCATGCTGACGGCCCGAGGCGAGGAGCAGGACAAGGTGCTTGGCCTCGAATCCGGTGCCGACGACTACATCACCAAGCCCTTTTCGCCACGAGAACTGGTGGCCCGCATCAAGGCGGTACTGCGCCGCAGGGCTCCGGAAACCACCGAGGATCCGGTCGAACTGGGCGGCTTGCGCCTCGATCCCGCCACCCATCGCTTGGCAGCGGGCAGCAACCCGATTACCCTTGGCCCGACTGAATTCCGTCTGCTGCATTTCCTGATGACCCACCCGGAACGAGTCCATTCCCGTGCCCAGTTGCTCGACCAGGTGTGGGGCGACCACGTCTTCGTCGAGGAGCGCACCGTCGATGTGCACATCCGCCGCCTGCGCTGTGCGCTCGAACCCACCGGCCACGATGGCTTGGTGCAGACGGTGCGCGGCAGCGGCTACCGCTTCTCGACCCAGCAGGAGACGCCGGCGGCGGTGCGCTGATCTGTGGGAGCACCTCTGGAAGAAGTTACGGAAATCCGGCCGATCAGCTATGTCCGTGTCGCGGTTTTCACGGTTCTGACGGTCATCGCGCTGCTCGCGATCGCGGTTGGCGTTTTCTTCGGCCTGGTTCCGGCACTCGCCACCTTCTCGGTAGCGCTGCTGCTGGTCGGGCTGTATCACATCAACAATCTCTTCAAATTGGTCCGCTGGCTGCGCACACCGGTGGACGAGGCGGTCCCGCTGCCGCGGGCCTTCGGCCTGTGGGATTACGTGTTTGCCGACGTAAATCGGCGGGCGCGCACTGCCAGTCGTCAGAAAGAGCGCCTGTCCGCGGCGCTGGAGCGTTTCCGCGAGGCCAGCCAGGCGATGCCCAACGGCCTGCTGTTCCTGTCGACGAGCAACACCATCGAATGGGTGAATCGCTTGGGCGAGCAGCATTTCGGCCTGGATAGGGCACGCGACCAGGGGGCACCGGTGACCAACATCGTTCGCCAGCCGGATTTCGTGCGTTATCTGCAGGAAGGGCATTACGAAGAGCCGCTGGTCGTCACCGCTGGCCGTCCCATCGGACGGACCCTGATGGTTCATGTGGTGCCCTTCAGCGACGACATGCGCCTGCTGATGTCGGAGGACATCACCCAGGGTGAGCGCCTGGAGGCAATGCGTCGTGATTTCGTGGCCAATGTGTCCCATGAAATGCGCACTCCGCTGACCGTCGTGAGCGGCTTCCTGGAGACCGTCGTCGATGGCCTCGATGACCTGGAAAAGGACGATATCCGTCATTACCTCGGTCTGGCGGCCGAGCAGGCCGGCCGCATGCAGCGCCTGATCCAGGATCTGCTGACGCTGTCGGCACTGGAAACCGGTGCGCCCATCCTTCACGAAGAGCCGGTGGACGTGGCGACCCTGCTCAAGGAGATCCAGCAGGAGGCACAAGTGGTGTCCGGTGGCCGCCACACGATAAGCCTGGATTGTTCGACCCATGCCCGTCTACTGGGCAATAGTAAGGAGCTTTACAGTGCCCTGATGAATCTCGCCATCAATGCGGTGCGCTACACGCCGGCTGGCGGCCACATCCGTCTCACCTGGCGACAGCGCGGCGCGGTCGTCGAATACATGGTGGAAGACGATGGCATCGGGATCGCGCCTGAGCACATTCCCCGCCTCACGGAGCGTTTCTACCGGGTAGATCGGGGGCGTTCACGGGAAACCGGCGGTACCGGGCTGGGCCTGGCCATCGTCAAGCACGTGTTGAGTCGCCATCAGGGTGATCTGCTGATCGACAGCGAACCGGGCCGCGGCAGTCGCTTCACCGCCTGCTTCCCGGTCCGGCGCCTGGTGGCCTGACGCCCGGACAGTTCAGTTCTGCACGTATTCGTAGGTGGCCTGGTCGAAATTGGTGCCTCGGGCAACCAAGTTCGTCAGGCGGATCTGCCTGGCCGAGCCTGTGTGCACCTCGAGTACCCGTTCGGCCTGGAACCAGCTGCCCGGCAGCACGATCGTTGCCGGTGCCCGCATGGCGGGGATCTCCGGCAACAGGAAGGCCTGTGCATAGGGGTCGCTGGGACTCACGTTGATACCGGTGCCGCGAACCGCGCAGCTGCTCGGCAGGCCCGCCAGCAGGTGAATACCGGTCAATAGCGTGCTATCCGGTTCGTACATCAGCCAGCTGACCTGGCCCAGCAGGTAATGGGTGCCGTCGCTGGGCTTGATGCCGACCAGTTGGTGATGCTCGATGCGCTGCACCGGATGTTTGCGCCGCAGCCGAAAGCCCGATACCGAGTGATCGACCGTTTCCCAGGCGTCGATGTTCGAACCGCGCCGTATGGCCTCGGTTTCGGCATCGAGCAGCGGCGGGGTTACGCTCTCTTCCGCCCGTGTGCCGAAGGTGATCACATTGATGTCGTAGCGGCTGCCCATCAGCTGACGGTGATTGGGGGGCTCGAAGTGTCGTCCCGATACGAGCAGTCCGATGCCGTCCCAATCGGTGCAGATCTTGTTTTCCCCTCTCTTGTTGCGACGGGGAAAGCGCCGCCCGGCGGCCGACATGCCCCACGGACGATAGAGGGAAACCAGTAACCGGGCGCATGCCGGCTGGGAGCAATCGTCGCCGAGGCCGAGGGATGCCGGGCTGGTGCCCTGCTTGAATTCCGCCAGCATGGCCTTGATCTGGGCGGCAAGGCGATGGCCGTCGAAACGGCGCATGCCTGGCCGTGAGCCGATCAGGGCGACCGGACGCAGTCCGTGATCCTCGTTGGGATCCAGGCCGTAGGCGCGGACATCGTCCTGTTCCCAGGTGGTCTGGAGGACGCAATATGGTGCAAAGCGCTGGGCCCAGCGGCAGATCCAGTTGAGTTCGCGCTGATTGCGTCCGTAAGGATTGGTCAGATCGATCAGCAACAGCGTGATATAGGCTTCGTCCGGGCTCTGGGCTTTCCAGGTGCTGTTGAGGGGATCGATGACCCGACTGTGCGTCGCACCCGCCCGGTCTGCTTCGAGATAGGCATCATGGACCGCCTTCCATGCCCCCGGTGGTTCGGAGCGGTGGGCCCGGAAATGTTCGATGATGATCTGCCCCAGATACTGGATGCGGCGCTGGACGAGAAGGGGCAACTGGGCCCGGAATTCTTCCGAGCTGCTGACATGGCTTTCGGCCAGGCGGGCATAGGCGGTGCTCAGTGCGCTCCACAGGCGGACCACCTGGCGCAGCGTGGCGTCCTCGGCACTATCGGGAGGTAGCGGGTGGGCGGCGTAGCGGGACGACATCTCGTGCTGGACGAAAGTGATCGTCTGACGCGATGCTTCGAGGACCTCGAGTTGTTCCTCCGGTCCCAGCGGACTGGCCAGCAAGCCTTCAAGCATGCGTACCAGGGTGGCATGGCTCTCGCTGGCGTTGAGCGTGTGTAGATTTCTGAGCAGCTTGCGGTATTGCTCGACGCTGCGCAGGTCTGTGTAGGTCGTCTGCTGGCTATCGGACATGGCTGGGCTCCCTGCTTCAGCCGGAAAGTTGTTCGGCAATCGCGTTGCGGATGGCCAGGGCCAGCCGTGCATCGTCCACACTGCGTACCGTGCAGCAACTGCTGTGCTGCGCCTGGCCCCAGATCGGTTCGGGGAAGTGCCGGTCATTGAGTTCCCGCGGGATCAGGTGCCAATGAAGGTGGGGCACCACGTTGCCGAAACTTGCCAGATTGATCTTGGCCGGCTGGAAGCACTCGCGCAGCGCCACCTCGACCGCCATCAGGATGTTGAAGCAATGGCGCTGATCAGCGGGAGACAGATCGCTCATCTCGGCGACATGTTCATTCCAGATCAGTCGGCAGTAGCCGGGATAGTCCCGGTCGTTCACCCGGATGACCCGGCAGCTGGCGTCCTGCCAGAGCACGATTTCCGGAACCGGGAAACACAGGGGGCAGTCTTTCGGTGAACTTGTCGGCATGGCGATGATGAACTGCGGTCAGGTTGTGATGAACGATGGTGATCCTGTCGGATTGCCGCTCTGCGGTTGGGTGCGGCCCGTCTTTCGCATGCAAATGCAATGTACGCTCATTTTGACACTAATCTTCAGTGCGCTGCAGGCTCCTGCCGGATGAAGGCAAATGTGTTTGCAGGACCCGCATCCACCGGTGCGCCATCGACGAACAGCAACAGGTTGCCCGGTTCGATCGGCATCCATTTTTCATTGTCGGTGAGTGGCGTGGTGGCGACCACCGCGACCCGGTCGCCGGGCGAGGTCAGTTCGCGGAAATCCACGGTGATGTCCTGGTCCTTCAGGTGAGCCTGGTCGAACGGGGCCTTGCGCACGATGTAGGTGAGGCGCGAGGCGCAGTGGGCGAACAGGCAAGTGCCGTTGGAAAGCAGGAAGTTGAATTCCCCGTGGCGGCCTACTTCGGCGGCCACACGGCGCACCACCGCGAACAGTGCTTCCCGTGAGGGCTCCCCTTCCGGAAACTGGCGGCGCAGCGCTTCCATCAGGTAGCAGAAAGCGCGTTCCGAATCGGTCTGCCCGACCGGCTGGAAATAGCCGTGTAGTTCGGGATCAAAGCCGTTGAGGTTGCCGTTGTGGGCGAACACCCAGTAGCGTCCCCACAGCTCACGCTGGAACGGGTGGGTGTTCTCCAGCGTCACCACCCCCTGGGTGGCCTTGCGGATGTGGGCGATGACGTTGAGGGAATGGATCGGGTAGTTGCGTACCAGCTCGGCCACTGGCGACTTGCTGCTGGCCTTGGGATCGAGGAAGACGCGCACGCCACGGCCCTCGAAGAAGGCGATGCCCCAGCCGTCGCCGTGCACATCGGTCAGCCCACCACGGGCCTGGAAACCGGCGAAGGAGAAGCAGATGTCGGTGGGCGTGTTGCAGTTCATTCCCAGTAGCTGGCACATGGTTGTTCCGGTCCTCCTCGATGGCCCCCGATTCGCCGATCGTTCGGGGCCTTATGCTAAATGGCATTTGCCTTCCGTCGGCACGCGCTGCAACATGGCGGCCGGCGGGCTGTTCCCGTCGTCAAGCGTCAGGGATTCAGCATGACAAACCATACCCTAGCCGACTACGTTGCCCAAATCGAGGCCGCAGGTCGCCTTTTTGCTACCGCAGAGCGCATTCTGTTCATTACCGGCGCCGGTTTGTCGGCCGATTCCGGCCTGCCGACTTATCGCGGCGTTGGTGGCCTCTACGAAGACACCCACACCGATATCGGCCTGCCGATCGAGCAGGCTCTGTCCGGTGAAATGTTTGCCCGGCGGCCCGACATCACCTGGCGCTTCCTGTCGCAGATCGAGGCCAGCTGCCGGGGAGCCCATCCCAATGCCGGCCACTACGCCATCGCCCGCCTGGAAGCGCTGCGCGATGGCGTGACGGTGCTGACCCAGAACGTGGACGGTTTCCACCTGGAGGCCGGTTCCCGTGACGTCATCGAAATGCACGGCACGCTGCGTCGCCTGCGCTGCGTCGATTGCGGGCGCGGTCGCCATGTGGACAACTACGCCGGTCTGACGATCCCGCCCGAATGCCCCTATTGCGGCGGTATCCTGCGCCCCGATGTCGTGCTGTTTGGCGAAGCCTTGCCCGACCAGGCCGTGCATCGCTTCGAGAGCGTGCTCGCCGCCGGGCCGGAGCTGGTCGTCTCGGTTGGCACCGGTAGTGCCTTTCCGTACATTGCGGGGCCGGTGATGTGGGCGATCGAGAGCGGCATTCCGACCATCGAGATCAACCCGGGCCATACCCCGCTCAGCGAAAGGGTGGATTTCCGCCTGTGCCTGCGCGCCGCCGAAGTGTTGCCGGCACTGCTCGACGCGGCGGGCTTTTCCCTCGATACCGGCCGCGATGCCCGCGGCTGAGGCTTCGCGGAGGCGGCGAGTGCGCCTAGAATTCCGCCTTTCGCCCGCCAGAAACTGCCGGCATGGATCTCGCCCGTCTTCTCTCCCAGCTCGACGACACCCTCCTCAGTGAATTATTCACCGCCAATGCGTTGACCCGTGCCCGGGGTTACATCGGTCGCGTCCGCAACATCGAGGCGGCCGGCAACCAGCTACAGGCCCTGGTGCAGGGCACCGAGCCTGTGCCCTACCGGGTCAGCGTGCGCATCGAGCGGCGCGAGTTCTTCGGCGAAAGCTCCATCGAGCTGAACACCCGCTGCACCTGCCCGGTGGGTAGCCGCTGCAAGCACGCCGCCGCGCTTATCCTCGCCGCACGCCGGCCCGGCAAGCTGGTGGACAAACCGCGCGCCGAAGTGCTGGCTTGGGTGCGCACGTTGCGCGAGCGGGTGGACAAGGCTGCCAAGGTGCGCAAGGCCTCCACGCCGCGGGACAGCATCTTCTACCTGTGCCGCATCATCCGCCAGCTCGGCAACGACAGCCTGGAGTTCAGCCTGGTCAAGGCACGCACCGGGGCCGATGGTGAGCTGACCGGCTCGGCCAGCGAATGGACCAATTACGAGCAGGCCCTGCTGCGTCCGCCAGCCTTCGTGCGTGACGAGGATCTGCATATCTTTCGCCTGCTGCGCGAATCCAACCGGCTTGGTGGCGGCTACGGTTGGCCGCTGCTCGAAGGTGCGCCGGGCCTGGCCGTGCTGGAAGCGGCGGTGGCGACTGGGCGGGCTTACCTGGAAATGGATGGTCGCAGCCATGCTCGGCCGCTGCGGAACGGCGCCTTGCGGCCAGCTGTGCTGGAATGGGTGCCCAGCGAAAACGGCATCAAAGCCCGGGTGGCCGCCGAGCCAGCTGCTACGCTGGTGTTGCGCACCGAACCGCTGGCCTACATCGACAGCAGCCGCGGCGAGGCGGGCCGTATCCAGGTGGACGACGCTCCGGTGATCGCTGAACTGCTGGGCCTGCCGGCCCTGTCGGCGGTGGAGCTGCCGGTGGTGGCCAGCGCGCTGGCCGAGCTTGCACCGGCCCTGCCCTCGCCGCAGGGGAACAAGGGTGTCGAGCTGCCGGTGGTGGATGCTCCGTGCCGTCCGGTGCTGACGCTGACCAGCATCTACTGCTGGAGCTGGCGCCGCCATCGCGGCTACGAAGCGGATTTCGGTGGCAATGAATACGACGTGGCGAGCCCCGCTTTCGCCTATGGCGAAGCCCGCCTGGAGCCGGGCTCCACCCACGACGTGGCAACCCTGCAGGACGGCCGCGCGGTGCGCGTGAAGCGCGATCCTGCAGCTGAGCAGGCCGCCTGGCAGGCCTTCCTGGCGGCCGGTTTCCTGCCCCTCAAGCGCGGCTGGCTGATCAGCCAGGGCATCCCGACCGAAGGTCTGTACGGGCTGGAGAGCGAACTCCACTGGAGCCACTTCTTTTCCCTCGTCGCGCCGGTGCTGCGCCAGGTGGGCTGGCACATCGAGTGCCCGCGGGATTTCCGCCACCGCCTGCTGGTCGCCAGCGACTGGCACGTGGAGATCGAGGAGAGCGACGACGGCTGGTTCGACGTGTCCCTCGGCGTCGAGGTGGAAGGCCGCCGGGTGGACCTTGCGCCGCTGCTGCACGCGGTTTTCAAGCAGGATGCGCGCTGGCTCGACCCCAAGCTGATCGAACGCATCCCCGACGACAGCCAGGTGATCGTCCAGCTCGACGACGGGGACCGGGTGGCGCTGGCCGCCGCGCGGGTCAAGCCGATCGCCCGCACGCTGGTGGACCTCTTCGACAACCCGTCCGGCAGCATCCGCGTGTCGCGCTTCGATGCGCCGCGCCTGGCCGACGTGCTCGGCGACGGCTGGCGGGCCCAGGGACTGGAGAGCCTGGAGCGCTGGATCGAACGCATCCGCGGTGCCGGCGCCATCAAGCCGGTGGCCGCGCCGAAGGGTTTCGCCCTCGACCTGCGCCCCTACCAGCTGGAAGGCCTGGCCTGGCTGCAGCACCTGCGCCGCCACGGCCTCGGCGGCATCCTGGCCGATGACATGGGCCTCGGCAAGACTGCCCAGACCCTGGCCCATCTGCTCGTCGAGAAGCGCGGCCGGCGCCTCGCCAAGCCGGCGCTGGTGGTGCTGCCGACCTCCCTGGTCTTCAACTGGCAGCGGGAGGCGGAGCGCTACGCGCCGGACCTCAAGGTGCTGAGTCTGCGCGGCAGCGGTCGTGCCGAGGCTTTCGAAAAGATCCCCGACGCGGACGTGTGCCTGACCACCTATCCGCTGCTGTGGCGCGACCGGGAACAGCTCGCCGCCCACGAATACCACTCGCTGATCCTCGACGAAGCCCAGACGGTCAAGAACGCCGCCAGCCAGGCGGCCCAGGTGGTGCGTACGCTGCGCGCCGAACACCGTCTGTGCCTCACCGGCACGCCGCTGGAAAACCACCTCGGCGAGCTATGGAGCCAGTTCGACTTCCTGCTGCCGGGCTTCCTCGGCGACGTGAAGGACTTCACCGCCCGCTGGCGCACGCCGGTCGAGAAGTTCGGCGATACGGTGCGCCGTGATCTGCTGGCGAAGCGCATCGCCCCGTTCATCCTGCGCCGCCGCAAGGAAGAGGTGGCCAAGGAGCTGCCGCCGAAGACCATCGTGGTGCGCAGCGTCGAGCTCGATGGCCGCCAGCGCGACCTCTACGAGACCGTGCGGGCGACGATGGACCAGCGGGTGCGTGACGAGATCGCGGCCCGCGGCTTCGCGCGCAGCCAGATCGTCATCCTCGACGCGCTGCTCAAGCTGCGCCAGGTGTGCTGCGACCCGCGCCTGCTGAAGACCGATGCCGCCGCCAAGGTGAAGGAACGGGCCAAGCTGGATCTGCTGATGGACATGTTGCCGGAGTTGGTGGACGAGGGCCGCAAGGTGCTGCTGTTCTCCCAGTTCACCGGCATGCTGGCGCTGATTGCTGCCGAACTGGACGCCCGCCGCATCCGCCACGTGCAACTGACCGGCGACACCGTGGACCGGGAAACCCCGGTCCGCCAGTTCCAGGACGGCGACGTGCCGGTCTTCCTGATCAGCCTGAAGGCTGGCGGCGTCGGCCTCAACCTGACCGCCGCCGACACGGTGATCCACTACGATCCGTGGTGGAACCCGGCGGTGGAAAACCAGGCTACCGACCGCGCCCACCGCCTTGGCCAGACCAAGTCGGTGTTCGTCTACAAGCTGGTGGTCGCCGGCTCCATCGAGGAGAAAATCCTCGGCCTGCAGGAAAAGAAGGCCGAACTGGCCGCCGGCATCCTCGCCGAGGATCACGAGGGCAGCGTCAAGTTCGGCGAGGACGACATCCGCGCGCTGCTGGCGCCGCTGCCTGAGGCGAAGGGCGACGCGGAGCCGAAGAAGCGCGGGCGGCCGAAGAAGGCGGTCTGAGCCGCAGGCGCCGTCCGGCCCCGCGGGGGCGAATGAATTCGTTCCTGCCGCCGGGCTGCCCGGTGTTTGTGCGTCAGACCAGCCGGTTGCGTGCCTCGCCAGCAGCGAAGGCCTCGATGTTGTCGGTCAGCTGGTCAGCCAGGGTCTGCATGGCCTCGCGGCTCGACCACGCCACGTGGGGTGTCAGGATGAAGTTGCCGGCGGCGAGCACGTCCGCAGCCAGCAGCGGGTTGTCGGTTGGCGGCTCCTCGGTCAGCACGTCGAAGCCGGCGCCGCCGATGCGGCGGGCGCGCAGCGTGTCGGCCAGCGCGGCCTCATCCACCAGGCCGCCACGGGCGGTGTTGATCAGCAGCGCGGTGGGTTTCATCGCGGCCAGTTCGGCGGCGCCGATCAGGTGGCGCGTGGCATCGTTGAGCGGGCAGTGCAGGCTGATCACGTCGGCGTCTCGGATCAGCTGTTCGAAGGCCACGTAGCCGTCGCGCACGGCCGCCGCGCCCTTGTGCTCGCCGCGGATCACCTTCATGCCGAAAGCCTCGGCGAGGCGCGCGACGCCCTGGCCGAGGGTGCCGCTGCCGAGGAGGCCGAGGGTCTGCCCGGACAGGTCGCGGATCGGATAGTCGAAATAGCAGAACTGCTCGCTCTTCTGCCAGCGCCCCGCGGCCACCGACTGGTGGTAGGGCGCCAGCTGGCGGGACAGGGCCAGCATCAACGCCAGCACGTGCTCGGGTACCGTCTCGCGGGCATAGCCGCGCACGTTGGCGACGGCGATGCCGCGGGCCCGGCAGGCTTCCAGGTCCACGTTGTTGTAGCCGGTGGCGGCAATCGCCACCATCTGCAGGTCGGGCAGGCCGGCGATGATCCCGGCGGTAAGCTGGCGCTTGTTGACGACCGCGATGGTGGCGCCGGCCAGGTGTTCCGCCACCTCATGCTGGGCGGTGGCCTCGTATTCGGTCCACTCGTGGGCGAAGGCGGGGCGACGGATGTCGGCGATCAGCGCGCCGGATTCCAGGTAGACGATGCGGTGCATGGCGGTCGGGGCAGCAAACGGAAAGAAGGGATCAACTTTACCGTGCCCGGACCGCCTGGCAGAACCGGGGTTTACCGCAGCCGCCTGCTCAGAACTCCAGGCCGGCCTGGGCTGCGATGCCGGCCTTGAAGGCGTGCTTGACGACGCCCATGTCGGTGACCGTGTCGGCCGCTTCGATCAACGCTTCCGGCGCACCGCGGCCGGTGACGATGACGTGCTGCATCGGCGGGCGGGCCTGCAGGTCGGCGATCACCTCGTTCACATCCAGGTAGGCATACTTGAGGACGATGTTGAGCTCGTCGAGTACCACCAGGCCGATCTCCGGGTCGCGCAGGAAGGCCCGCGCCTGTTCCCAGCCGGCCTTGGCGCTGGCGATGTCGGCGCTGCGGTCCTGGGTGTCCCAGGTGAAGCCGTCGCCCATCACGTGCCAGCTGACTTCCGGCTGGCGGCGGAAGAAGGCTTCCTCGCCGGTGTCGGAGCGGCCCTTGACGAATTGCACCACGCCGGCCTTGAGGCCGTGGCCGAGGGCCCGCGCCAGCACGCCGAAGGCAGCGCTGGACTTGCCCTTGCCGTTGCCTGTGTTCACCAGCAGCACGCCGCGTTGGTCGGTGGCAGCGGCGATGGCGGCGTCGACGACGGCCTTCTTGCGTTCCATGCGGGTCTTGTGACGGGCATCGCGTTCGGTGTCGGAGGAGGTGTCGTGGTTGGTCATGGTGGTGTTTGTGGGCTCGTTGGGGGACTTGTGGTTTTCTTGTGAGTTTCCTGTGGATTTCTTGTGGGGAAAACGAGTTCGCCCAACAGCTACAACAGGCACAGTAAAGGTCTGGACTGTGTCCAGCGGCTTTCAGGCTGGGACGAACAGCGTTGCCGTACCGTCGGCGACGGCCCGCAGCGGATGGCCGAAGGCCGCCGACAGGCGCTCGGCGGTGAGCACTTCGGCGGCCGTGCCAAAGATATGGCCGCCTGCGCCGTCGAGCAGCAGCACGTGGCTGGCGTAACGGGCGGTCAGGTTGATGTCGTGGAGGACCATCGCCACGCCGGCGCCGGCGCTGGCCAGCTCGCGGAAGTGGTCTAGCACCGCGACTTCATGGTGCAGGTCCAGGTGGGCCAGCGGTTCGTCGAGCAGATACAGGCGCGGCCGCTGGACCAGCAGGGTGGCGATGGCGAGGCGTTGGCGCTCACCGCCAGAGAGCGTCGGCACCTGGCGTTCGGCAAAGCCGCCCAGGCCCATGCTGGCCAGCGCGGCGAGCGCGATCGCTTCGTCTTCCGGCCCTTCCCAGTCCCACCGGCCGAGGTAGGGGTGGCGGCCGACGAGGGCGGTTTCGAGCACCGTCGCGCTGAAGAAATCCGGCTGGCTCTGGGCCAGCAGGCCGCGCAGGCAGGCTTCGTGGCCGCGTGGCCAGGCGGCGTAGGGCTGGCCGGACAGCAGCACGGTGCCGGCGGCGACATCGCGCAGGCCGGCCAGGGTGTGCAGCAGGGTGGTCTTGCCGGCGCCGTTGCGGCCAAGGATCACCAGGGTGTCGCCGGGCTGCAGAGTGAAATCCAGATCCTTTACCACGTCGCGGTGGCCCACCTGAACGGTGAGGCCGTCGGTGGCGAGGACTGGGGGGCGTACATCCATCTTCATCGTGGATGTCTCGCCAGCAGGAACAGGAAGACCGGCACGCCGATCAGCGCGGTCAGCACGCCGACAGGCAGCTGGATCGGTGCGACCACCGTGCGCGCGGCGGTGTCGGCAGCACACAGCAGCACGCCGCCGGCCAGCGTGGCAGCGGGAAGCAGCAGACGCTGGTCGTTGCCGATGGCCAGGCGAACCAGATGCGGCACGATCAGGCCGACGAAGCCCACCGAGCCGACAGTGGTCACCGCCACTGCGGTGAGCAGTGCGCCGAGACCGTAGACCAGCATGCGCAGGCGGCCGACGCGCACGCCGAGGGCGCGGGCGGTGATCTCGCCGCGGGCCAGCAGGTTGAGTTCGCGGGCGAAGGGCAGGGCGGCCAGCAGGCCGACGGCCAGCAGGGCCAGTGCCGGCCATGGCCGGCTGGCGCTGCTGGCATCGCCCATCAACCAGAAGAGCATGCCCTTGACCCGGCCTTCGGGGGCCAGGCTCAGCATCAGCGCCACCGCCGCGCCGCAGCCGGAAGCGACGATGACGCCGGTGAGCAGCAGGCGGGTTTGCGTCCACGAACCGTCGCCGTGGGCGAGGCCGAAGACCAGCAGCGTGGCGCCGAGGGCGCCGATGAAGGCGCCGGTGTCGATCCACCCGGCCGTCGCTCCGGCCAGGATCGTGCCCAGGGCGCCAACCGCCGCCCCACCGGAAATGCCCAGCACGTAGGGGTCGGCCAACGGGTTGCGCAGCAGCACCTGCATCAGCGCACCGGCCAGCGCCAGTAGGCCGCCGCAGGCGAAGGCGGCGATGGCACGGGGCAGGCGCAGTTGGCGGACGATGTCCGCCTCCATGCTGCCTTCACCGCTGCCCAGCGCTGCCAGCAGATCGTGCCCGGACACCGGCATGGCGCCGGCCGACAGGGACCAGGCAAAGGCCGCCAGCGCCGCCGCCATCAGGCCGGCGATGACCAGCCGGGCGCGCAGGCGCATGTGGCGCATGTTCACCGGTTGATGTCGGGCGGCGGCGTGCCCGTCGGCCATGGTCCCTCCGTGCATGGGGCTTATTTCGGTGCGTAGCGTACGCCGAAGAAGACGTTGGCGCCGGCCGTCTTGAAGCCCCAGGCGGTTTCGTACTGCTTGTCGAGGATGTTGTTGGCCCGTGCCTCGAGGCCCAGCTCCTTGCTCAGCGCGTACTTGGCGAAGGCGTTCACCAGCCCGTAGCCGCCCATCGGGTTGACCTCGCTGGTGCGGTCGTAGCGGCCGCCGGAGCCTTGCCATTCCGCGCCCACGGTGAGGGCCGCGAAGCTGCGGCTGATCGCCAGGTTGCCGGTCTTGTTGGCGCGGCGCTGCAGGCGTTTGCCGGTGTCCAGGTCCTTCGGATCGAGGAAGTCGATGTTGGCGACGATGTCGAAGCCGGCGAGCTGGCCGCCGTAGCCCAGGCTGATGCCTTCGAGGCGGGCGCTGCCGACGTTCTGCGGGATGAAGTTCTGGTCGTTGATGATCAGGTTGGTGATGCGATTGCGGAAGTAGGTGGCGCTGACGCTCTGCCCGTGCTGTTCCCACTGCAGGCCGACTTCCTTGTTGTAGGCGCTTTCCGGTTTCAGATTCACGTTGCCGTAGCCGGGGTAGTACAGCTCGTTGAAGGTCGGCGCACGGAAGGCGTTGCCGATGCTGCCCTGCACACGCAGCGTCGGCAGGATCTGGTAGCCGTAGCCGGCGTAGCCGGTGGTCTTGCCGCCGAACTGGCTGTTGTCGTCGTGGCGGGCGTTGAGCTGGACCTTGTGCGGGCCGAAGCCGGCGGTCCACCCGAGCAGGCCCGAGTTGATCGTGCGGCCGACGTCGAAGGTGTCCTGGTTGACGGCCTTCTGGTGCAGGTTCTCGTAGGCGGCGAGCAGGGTGCCGACTGGCAGGCGGATGTCGTTCTGCCACATGAATTGCTGTTGGGTGGTCTTGATCGACGCACCGTTGGGGGCGTAGGACGCGAAGTTCTTCGAATCGTCGACGGACTGGCCGAAGCGAACGGTGCTGGTCCAGACGTCGCTGAGGCGGTTGCGGCTGTACAGGTTCCAGACGTTCTGCACGTCGTCGTTGAAGTTGTCGAAGCCGAGGCCCGAGTCATAGTGGTTGCGGCTGGTGGCGTAGAGGATCGAGCCGCCGACTTCATGGCCATCTGCCACGCGGTAGCTCAGCTTGGCCGACAGGTTGCTGTTGCGGTACGGATCCCTGTCCGGGTTGTAGTAGTAGGGTTGTTTGGCCTTGCTGTAGATGGCGCTGTAGCCGTCGCTCTCGGCGTAGCCACCGCGCACCGAGTAGGACAGCTTGTCGGTGCCGCCGGAGACGCCGGCAGAGGTTTCGCGGGTGCCGTAGCTGCCGACGCCGACGAAGGCGTCCACCTTCGGCGCGCCTTCGCCCTTGCGCGTGAAGATCTGGATCACGCCGCCGATCGCGTCGGCGCCGTACAGTGCGGAAGCCGGGCCGCGGACGATTTCGATGCGTTCGATCTGCGACAGCGGGATGTCCTGCCAGCTCGGCGAGCCGAGAGTGGCGGAGCCGAGGCGCATGCCGTCCACGACCAGCAGGGTCTGGCGCGGGCTGGCGCCGCGGATGAAGATGTCGGTGGCCTTGCCGGGGCCGCCGCTGGAAGCCATCTGGATGCCGGGCTGGCGGGCCAGCAGTTCCGGCAGCGAGAAGGTCGAGCCGGCGCGTTCGATCTGCTCGCGCTCGATGACGGTCACGTCGGCGAGGGACTCGTCGGCACGCTGGGCCTGACGGGTCGCGGTAACGACAACCGTGGGTTGTTCGGCGGGGGCAGCCAGAGCGATGGCGGGGAAGGCGGAGGCGACCGCCAGGGCAGCTGTGGAAAGTCGGATGATCATCTGTCAGGTTCTCCCGGACCCGGTGGCGTCCCCGCCGACTCGGGTGGATTGCGTGTGGAAGCGCAGGGGAGGTACCGCAGAAGGCCGGACAGGATCACGGCCGCGCGCGTTGCCACCACCCCGTGGCACTTCCGCTGTTGTGTGATCGAGGCCGGTATCCGGGCTCGCAAGCCGAGCCGGTGCGGCACAATGCCGACCGGACAGGGCGCATCGCCTTCCCAGACCCGACGGGCCCAGTGGCTATGTGATGCGCCTTGCGCTTGCTTACCGTTGCGGGGGCAGCACAGGCCTTGCGGCTTCCGTGGAAGCACGCGCACCTGTTTCCCGTTTAACTCCTGACCTGGACGGCCGCTGGAGCACCTGGAGCACGCGTATCGCCGGACCGATTCGGCCCTGTGGCGACAACGGCGGCGATAATAGCACCAAAATCAGTCACTTCCCGAATTGGGTTGACGTGAGCGTCAATCCGCTGGAGCCTCTTATGTCATCCGAATTGATCCTGGGCGGTGCCCGTTCCGGCAAGAGCCGCCATGCCGAGCAGGCTGCCGCCGCCAGCGGCCTGGCCGTGCATGTGATCGTTACCGCCGAGGCGCTGGACGAGGAAATGTGTGTGCGCATCGCACGCCACCAGGCCGACCGGCCGGCCGGCTGGAATGTCGTCGAAGCGCCCCGCGCGTTGGCGGCGGCACTGCAGGCGACGACAGCGCCGGAGCGCTGTGTGGTTGTCGATTGCCTGACCCTGTGGCTGGCCAACCTGCTCGACGGGGCCGAGAACCTGCCGTCGGCCGCCGGTGCCGAGCTGTTGCCGGCCTTCGCCCGCGAGCGTGCGGCGTTGCTCGAGCTGATTCCGCAGTTGCCGGGGAAAGTGATCTTCGTCGCCAATGAGGTGGGTCTCGGCCTTGTGCCGGAGAGTCCGCTGGGCCGCCTGTTCCGCGACGAGGCCGGGCGTCTCAACCAGGCCGTGGCGGCCTTGTGCGGGCGGGTGACTTTCGTCGCCGCGGGCCTGCCGCTGGTCCTCAAGGGGATCTGAAGGGCGGGTGGTAATAGGTCACAGTTCGGCGATGTCCCGCCACATAGCGGCTGCTGCTTGCTGCACGGCACCATCGATCCCTCAAAAAAACAAAAGGGATCCACACCATGAGCACTCAACGCCTTGCCAGCAACGTCGGGCAGATCTGCCGCATTGCGCTGCCGTCCTACCCGGGCAGCGGCGCCACCTGGTACGTGGATGGCGCCAACGGCGCGGTCCGCGTATGCCTCGAGGAAAGCCAGGCGACGCTCGCGCAGCGGCGCGACGGCAGTCAGGTTTTCTCGGTAATAGGCGAAGTCGCCGGCGACTACGAACTGCGTTTCGTGCTAAAGCGCGCGTGGGAGCGCGAGGTGCGCAACAGCCGCCGGGTCGTCCTGCAGGTCCGTTCGCTGGGCGGGCAAAGCCGCGCCAATTAAGGCTTTGCGGCCGTCCGGCGGATGTCGCGGGGCGGCCCTCCAGGGGCGCTGGCGCTTGAACAAATGATTTGGGCGTCCTAGCATCCGCGGCCTCGACACCGTCCGCAGATGCGTCCCATGACCTACGCCATCGTCCGTCCCGACCAGTCTCTCGCCCCCGCGCTCCAGCAGCGCATCGACACCAAGACCAAGCCCCTCGGTGCGCTCGGCCGCCTCGAGCCGCTGGCCCGCCAGATCGGCCTGATCCAGCAGACCCTCAGCCCCGAGCTGCGCCGGCCGCACATGCTGGTGTTTGCCGGCGACCACGGCGCAGCCAAGGCTGGCGTGTCCGCCTATCCCCAGGACGTGACCTGGCAGATGGTCGAGAATTTCCTCGCCGGGGGCGCCGCGATCAACGTCTTCGCGCGCCAGATGGGCATGGGCCTTACCGTGGTGGATGCTGGCGTGGCCCACGACTTCGGCAGCCGCCCCGGCCTGATCGACGCCAAGGTGGCACCGGGCACCGCCAACTATCTGGAAGAACCGGCGCTGACCGTCGCCCAGCGCGACGCTGCATTGGCCCGCGGCCGCGAGCTGGTTCGTGGCTTGGCCGCGGATGGCTGCAACGTGATCGGTTTCGGCGAGATGGGCATCGGCAACACCGCGTCCGCATCCCTGCTGACCCACTGCCTGACTGGCACCGAACTGGACGTGGTGATCGGCCGCGGAACCGGCCTCGACGATGCCGGCCTGATGCGCAAGCGCTCGCTGCTGGCCAAGGCCGTGGCCCGTGGTGGGCGCCGCGGCGATCCACTGGAAGCGCTGGCCGAGTACGGCGGCCTGGAAATCGCGATGATGGCCGGCGCGATGCTCGGTGCCGCCGAAGCCGGCATGCTGCTGCTGATCGACGGTTTCATCGTCACCAGCGCATTGCTGGTGGCCTACGAGATTGCCCCGGAAATCATCGATTACTGCGTGTTTGCGCACCGCTCCGAAGAGCCCGGCCATGCCGTGCAGCTGGCTCACCTTGGCGCCGCGCCGCTGGTCCAGCTCGACCTGCGCCTCGGCGAGGGCACTGGCGCCGCGCTGGCCTTCCCGCTGGTGCAGGCGGCGGTCAATTTCCTCAACGAAATGGCCAGCTTCGAATCCGCCGGCGTCAGCGGCAAGGACGCGTGAGCCCCACCGGCTGCCAGTCCGCCGCATCCTCATGATCCGCGCCCAGTTCGAGCTGCTCTTCATCGCCATCGCGTTCTTCAGCCGCCTGCCGGTGCCGGGCTGGGTGGACTTCGCGCCGGACAAGCTGGGCCGCGCGGCGCGCTACCTGCCACTGGTCGGCTGGTTGATCGGCCTGATCGGCGCGGGGACCTACTGGCTGGTGGCACAGCTGCTGCCGGTGGACCTGGCGGTGGTGCTGGCGATGGCGGCGACCATCCGCGCCACTGGCGCCTTTCACGAGGATGGCTGGGCGGATACCTGCGACGGCCTCGGTGGCGGCTGGACCAAGGACCAGGCGCTGGCGATCATGAAGGACTCGCGGATCGGCAGCTACGGGGCCATCGGCCTGGTGTTGCTGCTGCTCGCCAAATATCTGGCCCTCGCCGACCTGGGCGCCGATGACGACTACCCGGTGATCGCCGCACTGCTGGTGGCTCATCCCCTGTCGCGCCTCGCCGCCGTGAGCGTTATGGCGGTGCTCGACTACGCCCGCAGCGATGACAGCGCGAAGTCGGCGCCGGTGGCGCGCCGCCCGAGCGCTACCGAGCTGGGCATCGCGACGCTGGCAGGCGTCGTGCCCCTGTTGCTGCTGACGCCGCTGGAAGCCCTCGCGGCGCTGCTCGCCACCGGCATCGTGGCGATCGCTGCTGCACGAAAGTTCGCCCGCCGCCTCGGCGGCTATACCGGCGACTGTCTTGGCGCCACCCAGCAGCTCGCCGAAGTCGCCATCTACCTGGGGATGCTCGCCGCGTGGAGCTTTACCTGATCCGCCATCCCCGGCCCGCCGTGGCGTCGGGGATCTGCTATGGCCAGACCGACCTGGGGCTGGCCGAGTCCGCCGCCGACGTGGCGGCCCGCCTGCGTCCGCTCTTGCCCGCCGACTTTGCGTTGTACGCCAGCCCGCTGGCCCGCGCCCGCCTGCTCGCCGAAGCCCTCGGTACGCCGCGGCTGGAGCCGCGTTTGAAGGAAATCCACTTCGGCGAATGGGAAGGACGCAGCTATGACGACATCGGCCGCGCTGCCCTCGACGCGTGGGCTGATGCGCCGCTCGATTTCGCCCCGCCGGGCGGCGAGTCGCCGCGCCAGATGGCTGCCCGCGTCCACGATTTCCTTGCCGAACTGCAGGCCGCGCCGCCGCCCGCCGCAGTGGTGGTCGCCCATGGCGGCCCGCTACGCGCGCTGGCCGGTCATTTGCTCAAGCTGCCGGCGGAACACTGGCTCGGCCTCGACTTCGCCTGCGGCGAAGCGACCCGCCTGGATGTCCACGACTGGGGCACGCTGCTGCGCTGGTTCAACCGCTGAGCGTGCGGTGGATTGCGGCACAATGCCCTTGTGTCCTGCCCTCCGTCCCACCAATGAACTTCATAGCCTGCACCCTCGCCGAACACGGCGACGCGATCCTGGCCATCTTCAACGAGGCCATCGCCACCACTACCGCTCTCTACGACTACCAACCGCGCACCCGCGACAGCATGACGGCCTGGTTCGCCGCCAAGACGGCCGGCAACTACCCGGTGATCGGCACGGTGGACGCAGCCGGCACGCTGCTGGGCTTCGCCAGCTACGGCCCGTTCCGCGCCTTTCCGGCCTACAAGTACACCGTCGAGCATTCCGTCTATGTGCACCGGGATCACCGTGGCCAAGGGCTCGGGCGGGCCTTGCTGGAGCGTCTGGTGGAGGCGGCCACGGCGCAGGACTATCACCTGCTGGTGGGCGTCATCGACATGGCCAACGCTGGCAGCATCGCGCTGCACGAGCAGCTCGGCTTCTCGCATGCGGGTACGCTGCCGGAAGTCGGTTTCAAGTTCGGGCGCTGGCTCGACGTCGGCTTCTACCAGCGCCGTCTGGAAACCCCGCTCCAACCGGTGGACGGCTGATCATTCGGCATATTTGTCCGCTACACTCAGGTATCCACCCATTTTGGTCAGGCCCATGGACCACTTCCTTGCCGACGACGGCGAAAAGCTCCACCTGAAGATCTCCGGCGACGGCCCGCCGCTGGTGCTGCTGCACGGCTGGACGTCTTCCCACCGGGACTGGAATCCCTTCATCGAAGCCTTCGAGGCCCGCTTCCGCGTGTATCGCTGGGATGCCCGTGGCCATGGCGGGCATGGGCTGCGGACCGACACCGTGCCGACCGTCGCGCGCATGGCCCGCGATCTGCAGAACCTGCTCGACCACTACCGCCTCGACCAGGTGGTGGTGGTCGGCCACTCGATGGGTGCGCTGACCCTGTGGCAATACCTGCGCGATTTCGGTGCCGGCCGCCTGTCGCGGCTGGTCTTCATCGACCAGTCGCCGCGCCTGCTCACCGACGACGACTGGAAGAGCGGCATCTACGGGGATTTCGACGCCGGCCGCAATGCGGCCTTCATCGGCGAGCTGCAACAGGACTTCGCCGAGGCAGTGCTGCGCCTGGCGGCCGACGGCCACAACGAGCGGGCTCGTGCCAAGTACGCCGAAAACGGTAGTGGCATCCAGACCGCCCGCCAGCGTCTGCAGGCCCTCGAACCCGGGCCGCTGATCGAGTGCTGGCGCAGCCTGACGGCCGCCGACTACCGGGACGTGCTGCAGGCCATCCCGGTGCCGGCGCTGCTGGTCTACGGCGGAGCGAGCAACTTCTACTCCACGGGTACTGCGCATTTCGTGCAGCAGCGCATTCCGGACGCGCTGCTGCACATCTACGAGGGTGTCGATCATGCGCCCCATCTGTGGGAACGGGAGCGTTTCGTCGAAGACGTGCTGGGTTTTGTCGCCGGGCCATCGCAATCCGGGCCCGAGTCGGGGCGGCGTTAGACTATTTGTGAATCACGTCTTCGTCCGCATGGGATGGGGGACGGAGGGGCACGGAGCAAAGGGGGGTTAAATGGGCGGACTGGACGGCGCCGGCACGCGGCGCATATTGCTGCGCATTGGGGTTGTGGTGGTGGCAGCCCTGTGGATTGCCGAGGACATGGGCTGGATTCATGTGGCTGAATCAGGCATCCCCCTGGATGCGGATTTACCGTCGCCAGTCCCCACCGCCATGGGGCTGACGGTGCAGAGCGTGATGGTCGGTCATGGCACATCGGCAGGGATCGCCATGCTTTCCGACAATGGCCAACCGCCGGAAATGGTTTCGGAAGGTCAGGCCTACCACGATGATCTGCGCATCGAGCGGGTGCTTGCCGATCGGGTGATCCTGCGGCGGCGGGACAACAACACGCCCATCGTGCTGGCGGTGGTGCCGCCGCGGCCGATGGGCGATGCCGTGCCGTCTCCCGTCACTCCGATGGCCCCGATTGGTTCCACGCCGACGGTGGAGCCACCGACCGGGGCTGCCGCCGCGCCGGGACGCTGACGCGCTTCTGCCGGCTGCGGGGCTATCTTGCCGCCGGCAGGCCGTGCACCGCACAATGGACCGTCATTGTCCGTGACCCGCCCATGCCCGCCGATTCACCGAACCCGCCCGCGCCGCTGGTCGCCTGCCATGAGTGCGACCTGCTGCAGCACGATGTCCCCATCGCCCCCGGCGAGACGGTCTGCTGCGTGCGCTGTGGCGCCGAGCTGGCGCGCAACCCGCCGGACAGCCTGGACCGCACGCTGGCCTACACGCTGACGGCGGCAATCCTGTATGTGCTGGCCAATGCCTTCCCGCTGATCGGCCTCGAGCTGCAGGGGCGCTACGCCGAGGTGACGCTGTTCGCCGCGGTGCGCAACCTGTGGCACATCGGCATGCAGCCGGTGTCGGCGCTGGTCTTCGTCACCGCGCAGCTGTTCCCGCTGCTCGAGATGCTGATGATCCTGCTGGTTCTGGTGCCGCTGCGCCTCGGCCGCCGCTCGCCGCGCCTGATCCCCTTCTTTCGCTTGGTGCTGTCGGTGCGGCCGTGGGGCATGATGGAAGTCTTCCTGCTCGGCATGCTGGTGTCGCTGGTCAAGCTGGCCCACTCGGGCTCGGTGATCCTCGGCACGGCCTTCTGGGCCACCGCAACGCTGATCCTGATCCTCACGCTGGCCGGGCGGGCGTTCGACCGCCGCGTGTTGTGGCGGATGAGCCATCCGGAGGGCGCATGAAGCCTGCCCTCACCGCTCGCCAGGCCGGCCTGCTGAGCTGCCATGTGTGCGGTCAGCTGGCGCAGGCGCCGCTGGAGGCTGGCCAATCGATGCGCTGCCCACGCTGTGCGGCACCGCTGCACCAGCGCAAGCCGGCCAGCATCAACACGACCTGGGCGCTGCTCGTCGCCGCGGCGCTGCTCTATCTGCCCGCCAACCTGCTGCCGATCATGGTCACCTCGTCGCCAGTCAACCACCAGGTGGACACCATCATGAGCGGGGTGATCTTCTTGTGGCGGGACGGGCAGTGGCCGCTGGCGCTGGTGGTGTTCTTCGCCAGCGTGGTGGTGCCGCTGTTGAAGATCCTGGCGCTGGTGTACCTCACCGCATCCGTGCAAATGCGTTCCCGTCACCGGGTGATGCAGCGTGCCCGCCTGTACCGCGTGGTCGAATTCGTCGGGCGCTGGTCGATGCTGGATATCTACGTCATCACCCTGCTGGTGGCGCTGGTACAGTTCCGGGGTTTGGCCACCGTCGATGCCGGGCCGGCCGCGGTAGCCTTCGGCGCGGTGATCGTGCTGACGATGTTTGCCGCGCTGACCTTCGATCCGCGTCTGATCTGGGACCCCCTCACCGATTCCGAATCCGCCGACCATGACTGACCCGCTGCCGCCTTCCCTGCCGACCGCCGTCGTGGAGCGTCCGCGCCGTTTCCGCGTTCCGCTGGTGTGGATCATCCCGCTGGTGGCGGCGCTGATCGGCCTGTTCCTGGCAGTGCGCGGCTACTACGAGCAGGGGCCGGTGATCACCATCCAGTTCGACACCGGTGCCGGCCTCGAGCCCGGCAAGACGCGCATCAAGTACCGCGACGTGGATGTCGGCCAGATCACCGCGGTGGCCCTCGCCGAGGACGGCAGCCATGTGATCGCCACCGCCCAGCTGGCCCGCCAGGCGTCCCGCCTGCTGGTGGAGGACACGCGTTTCTGGGTGGTCAGTGCGCGGGTTTCGGGTGGCTCCATCTCGGGCCTCGACACGCTGCTGGCCGGTGCCCACGTGGGCATGGATGTGGGCAAGTCGGCCGAGCCGCGGCGCGAGTTCGTCGCGTTGCGGGAGGCGCCAGTGGTCAGTTTCGACGTGCCGGGCCGCAGCTTCAGCCTGGAGGCGGACAGCCTTGGTTCGATCGGCGTCGGCACGCCGGTGTTCTACCGGCGCATCCAGGCCGGCCAGGTCACCGGCTACAAGCTCGACGAGCAGGGCAAGCACCTGGACATCCAGGTCTTCGTTCAGGCGCCCTACGACCGTTTCGTCACCACCAATTCCCGCTTCTGGAACGCCAGCGGCGTGGATGTGAAGCTCAGTGCCGAAGGAGTACAGGTCAATACCGAATCGGCCACGTCGATCCTCACCGGCGGGCTGGCCTTTCAGACGCCGGAGGGTGACGCCGACGAGCCGGCGCCGAAGGGGCACGTGTTCCGCCTGTTCCGCAACCGGGACGAGGCGCTCAAGCAGCCCAACGTCAATGCGCACACCTATCTGCTGCGTTTCCACGAGTCGGTGCGTGGCCTGTCGGTAGGCGCGGGGGTGGATTTCCGTGGCATCCAGGTCGGCGAGGTGACGGCGATCCATCCGGCTTTCCACGCCCGCGGCGCCGATCTCGAACTGCTCGTCGAAGTGGCGATCTTCCCCAACCGCCTGCAGGCGCGCACCGAGCAGGGCAACGCGCCATATGCCGGCAAGGATTTTCGGGACAAGGATTTCCGAGCCTTCATCGACCGCCTGATCGCCAGCGGCATGCGTGCCCAGCTGCGCAATGGAAACCTGGTGACCGGCCAGCTCTACGTGGCGCTGGATTTCTTCCCGGCCGCCGGGCCCGGCCGCGCCGACTGGAGTCAGAACCCTCCCCAGCTGCCGACTCAGCGGGGCAGCCTGGAGGAACTGCAGACCACCTTGCTGCGCGTGGTCGAGCGCATCGACAAGCTGCCGCTGGACGCCATCGGCAAGGACACCCAGAAGGCCATCGCCAGCCTCGGCCGCACCCTCGACGAGGTGGAGGCGCTGGTCAAGCGCCTCGATGGCCTGGCCAACGGCGATGTGCGCGACACCATTGTCGAGGCCCGCGGCGCCATCGCCGACACCCGCAAGCTGCTGGGCAGCGATGCGCCGCTGCAGCAGGATCTGCGCGCCAGCCTGCAGGAGCTGTCGCGTGCGGCTCAGGCCCTGCGCCACCTGGCCGACAGCCTGGATCGTCACCCCGAAGCGCTGTTGCGCGGTAAACCCGAGGACAAGCCATGAAACCCGTGCTGGCCAGCCTGGCCCTTTTGCTGGCGGCCTGTGGCACCACGCCGCCGATCCAGTTCTTCAGCCTCGGCCCGCAGGCTGTGACGGACAGCGCTCCCGCCGTGGCGGGGCCGAGTCTGGTAGTCGGCCCGGTCGGTGTGCCGGCGGCCATCGACCGCCTGCACATGGTGCGCCTGGTGGACGGCGTGCGCGTCGAGGTGGCCGACGGGCACCGCTGGGCCGCTCCGCTGAAAACCGAGATGGCCCGCCGTATCGCCTCCGACATCGCCCGACTGCGCGGCTACGGGCGGGTCGTCGCGTGGCCGCAGGCGACGCTGGCCGAGCCGGACCTGAGCTTGCCGATCGACGTCCAGCGTTTCGATGCCGAAGGCTTCGAGCGGGTCACGCTGGAGGCGGTGTGGACGCTGCGCAAGGGCGGCAAGGATCTGGCCAGCCGGCGCTTCGTCGGCAGCGAGCCGGTGGCGGCGCCGACCTACGCGGCGCTTGCCGCCGCCCACGGCCGGCTGATCGATGCGCTGGCCAGGGACATCGCCGCGGCGCTGCCCTGAAGGCCAGCAACCGCCGGCGTTCGCCGATTCCTTTCGCTCCCCGTGTGATCGGACGCGGCGTACCGTCGATCAGGTCTCGGCCTTCTTGCGGCTGCTCTTGCGCGGCTCCGCTGGTGGGCGCTTGATGCGTCCGAGGCGGCGGCGGATCTCGTCGGAATCCATCCACAGGTCGCTGCCCTGCAGGATGTGGCTGATGTCCGCGGCGCTCAGGAAAGGCGTGCACAGTCGCGTGGTGACCTTCTCGAACCAGTTGCCGAGGGCATGCACCTCGGCCATCTGCTCGCTGCCCTTGCCGGCGAAACTGCTCGAATAGGTGTGGAACATCAGCTGGCAGTTGTCGTGGACGATCAGCTCGTCGCCGGACAGGAAGATGAAGGCCGCCATCGAGTAGGCCCGCGCCTCCAGCACGGTGATCACGTGGGCTTCCGAGGCCAGCATGTTGTTGATGATCTGCAGGCCGGTGTTGAAGTCTCCGCCCGGCGAGTTGATGTGCAGGTAGATCAGGTCGGTCTCGGCGGCGGTGCGCAGGGTGTAGAACAGCTCGGTATAGAACTGGGGTTCCTGGATCTCGCCGCACAGGTAATAGGACACCTGGTGGATCGGTACGTGTCGCTCGTAGCGCACTAGTCCGCCGAAGGGCTCGAGTTCTTCTTCCGGTGGTGGTGCGGCATGGTTGCGGCTCGGTGTGGCGTGCAGCATGGCCTCGTCCTCCGTGTGGGAAGCATATGGGTGGAGTATGCGGTTGTGGCTCGTCGCCGACAACCGCCGGGATGTCGTGGTGTAGTCCCGTTGCCAAAATGGCCGGCGGCCGACCGGCATCCGGTCCTTGATGCGATAATTCCGCCTTTACGTCTTTCCGGTGTCCGCCTGCGGACACCTGCCCGTGTATGCATTTCTCCCTGCCGGATTTTTCTGCCTGTCGCGTGCTCGTTTGCGGCGACGTGATGCTCGACCGCTATTGGCATGGTGCAACCGCCCGTATTTCACCGGAAGCGCCGGTGCCGGTGGTGCAGGTGCGCAATGACGAGGCGCGGGCCGGCGGGGCTGGCAACGTGGCCCTCAACGCGGCGTCGTTGGGGGCGCAGGCGCGGGTCGTCGGCCTGATCGGCGACGACGAGGCCGGCCGGCTGCTGGAGTCCGGTCTGGTCGAGCGTGGTGTGCACTGCGCTTTCGAACGCCTGAGCGACGCGCCGACGATCACCAAGCTGCGCGTGATCTCCCGCCACCAGCAACTGATCCGGCTGGATTTCGAGGAGCGCTTCGACGACCGCCAGGCCGCACTGGTCGGTGTCGCCTTGGCCGCACAGCTCGAGCAGGCCGATGTGCTGGTGCTGTCCGACTACGCCAAGGGTACCCTGTCCGACGTGGCCGCGCTGATCGCCGCGGCCCGGGCGCGGGGCGTTCCGGTGGTGGTGGACCCGAAGGGCACCGACTTCTCGCGTTACCGCGGCGCCACCATCGTCAAGCCCAACCTGGCGGAATTCGAGGCGGTGGTCGGTCCCTGTCCGGACGACGCCACCTTGATCGCCCGGGGCGAAGCCCTGCGCGACGAACTGGGCCTCGAAGCGCTGCTGGTGACCCGTGGCGAGCAGGGGGTGACGCTGCTGCAGAAGGGGCAGCCGGCCCATCACCAGCCCACGCGGGCACAGGAAGTGTTCGATGTGACTGGTGCCGGCGATACCGTGTCGGCGGTGCTGGGCTGTGGCATCGCCGCCGGCCTCGAGCTGCGCGATGCCACTGCGCTGGCCAATCTGGCCGCCGGTGTGGTGGTTGGCAAGCTGGGCACGGCCACCGCCAGCATCGACGAGCTTTACGAGGCGATGAACGCCCATGCACCGCTGGCCCGTGGCCTGCTGGCGGCCGACAAGGTGCTGGGCACTTGTCAGCGTGCCCAGGCTGCCGGCGAGCGGATTGCCGTGGTGCTGGGTCCCGTGGGGGTGCCCGGTGCGGACATGCTGGCCCAGCTGGAAATCGCCGGCAAGGGCGTGGATCGTCTGCTGGTCATCGAGCCGGCTACCGCCGTGGCCGGGGCGGCGGCAGTCCTGGCCGCCCTGCGGCCTGTAGACTGGGTCGTGCGCGCCGATGATGCAACCCGCAACAACCTGCTGGTCGCGCTGCGGCCTGACGTACTGTTCGGTCGCCCGGCAGCCCTCGCCATGCTGACCGACGAAACGCGTGCGGCAGCGGCCGATGTGCGCTCCCTGGCACTGCCGGACTGAGGCCCGGCCATGGTGATGGACATTTCCACGCGCTCGGGGCGCGTGCGCGCCTGGTTCGACATGCATCTTGTGGACCACGGGATGATCCGTGCCGTCTACAACAACTTTTACCACCTCGGTGGCGGCATGTACCGCTGCAGCCAGCCCAGCCCGGCGCAGCTCGCCAAGTACCAGCAGAAATACGGCATCCGCAGCGTGGTGAACCTGCGCGGCCCCCACGGCTACGGCTCCTACGCGCTGGAGAAGGAAGCCTGCGACCAGCTTGGCCTGGCGCTCCACGACGTCAAGCTGTACTCCCGCACCGCGCCTGAGGTGGAAGAGGTACATGCGATGGATGAGCTCTTCAAGAGCATGGAATTTCCGGCGCTGATGCACTGCAAGTCGGGTGCCGACCGGGCCGGGCTGGGGTCGGCGCTATACCGCATCCTGCATCTGGGGCATCGGGTCGAGGACGCGCTGGCCGAGCTCAACTGGCGCTATGGCCATTTCAAGGGTGCCAAGACCGGCATCCTGGATTTCTTCCTGGCCAGCTATGTGGCACGCAATGCGCGCAGCCCGATCGGCTTCCTGGAATGGGTGGATACCGAGTACGACCGCGATGTGCTGGAGGCCAGTTTCCACGAGGAGGGCTGGTCCAGCCTCATCGTGGACAAGGTATTGCACCGGGAATAGACTCGCCGCCGCGTCTGTGAGGGCGGAGATACCGAACATTTGATTACAGCTTGCTGGCCAATCCAGACGATTCCCCTACAGTGCTTTGCATCGCCCCATGGGATGCTGGTCAGGCTTCCGAAAGGACCGGTGGGTGAAACTGCTGCCGGCGTCGCCGTTTGGCCGGGTATCGGCAGTGACGGCATAACATAAACCTGCATCGCGATGGCTGGCCACGGACGCCGGCGCCGGTGCTGCAGCGGAAATCTCCTGAAGACATGGAATTACAGGTGCGTGGGGCGGATCCGAAGACCGCGGTGCTGATCCGCCACGTTGGCATTGGTGACCTGGTCTGGCATCTGCCCTATATCCGCGCGATTGCGGCGGCAAGCCGCAACGGCAAGGTGTCGGTGATCGCGGCGCCCTCTACCCGGGCGAAGGATATCCTCGCCGCCGAGGACTGTATCGACGATGTGATCCTCTACGATCGCAGGCCGCGTCGCACCGAGGGGCGCAAGGGGAGTCACCGGGGGTTTGCCGGCCTGCGCCGCTTTGCGCGGGAACTCGAGGCATACCGGTTCGAGCGGATCTTCCTGTTCTCCCGGCGCTACCACCACGCGATTCTCGCCTGGCTGGCCAAGATCCCGATGCGTATCGGTTTTGGCACCAATCTCCGTCAGCGTCTGTTCCTCAACCACCCGCCCTTCATTCCCAAATATCAGGGGCCCGGCGTCGGCATCTATGAAGAGGCCACCGCGTTGGTGATCGCCCATGGAATCGTGTCGTCCGCCGTCGTGCCGCGCATGAAGGTGCCGGCGGCAGAACTGGCTTTCGGGCAGGATTTCGTCGCTGCCCTGCCGCGGCCGACCGTCTGTTTTGCCATCGGCACCTCGGAGAAGCACAAGCACTGGGGGGACGAGCGCTACGGTGCGCTGGCGGCGGAACTCATCGCACGGGGCTACGGGGTGGTCCTGCTGGGCGGGCCAAGCGAGGAGGACAGCGCCAGCCGCATCGTGGCAGGCGTTCCGGAGGCGCAGCGTGCAGCGATCCAGCCGTTCACCCGCGGCACCATCATGCAGACAGCCGGCATCCTGTGCGCGGCGGATGGCTGTATCGGCAACGATACCGGTGTGCTCAACATGGCGGCGGCCACCGGCAAGCCGGCCATCTGTCTGCTCGGCAAGCGCCCCCTGCTGCTGCACGATCCGGCGATCCTCTGCCTCAACCAGGCGCCGTTGGATCAGCTCGACGTGAAGGATGCGGTTGCGGCAGTGACGTCCGGCATATCGCCGGGCCGCTGATTGTGATGACATGTGGGACCGGCGAGCGCCGTCCGCACAATTGATGACAAAAACGAGTTTGACCCTGCGCGGTTCAATGCGCAAGCTTCGGCCCACGCGCAGTTTACGCCCGCCCAGGGTGACGGACCTGCGCTGGACTCCGGGCCACTAGACGAATGAACGATTCCTTCCAGCTCTATCGCCGCCTGCTCGGTTCGATCCGGCCCTATTCGCGGGTGGTTGCCCTGTCCATCCTGGCAATGATCGCCGCCGCATCCCTGGAGCCAGTGCTGCCGGGCCTGCTCAAGCCGCTGGTGGACGAGAGCCTGATCAAGAAGAACCACGTTGCCCAGTGGCAGGTGCCGCTGTTCCTGATGCTGGCCTTCCTCGGCAAGGGCGTGGCCGAATACGTGGCCAGCGTGTCCAGCCAGTGGATCGCCAACCAGGCCATCACCGACTTGCGTCAGCAGGTCTTCCGCCACCAGATGCACCTGCCGATCCCGGTGCACCAGGCCGAGACCGGTGGGCGCATGCTGTCGCGCATCCTCTACGACATCCCGCAGGTCGGCGCCGCGCTGTCCAACGCATGGATCATCGTTGTCCGTGACACCCTGATCATCATCGGCCTGACCGGTTACCTGATCTACACGGCCTGGGAGCTGACCCTGGTGATCGTTGCCATCGCACCGATCGTGGCCTGGCTGATCCGCGTCGCCAGCCGCAAGCTGCGCGGCTCCAACCAGGAGATGCAGGAGACCACCGGACGTATGACCGGGATGGTCGAGGAGACCCTCGGCGGCGTGCGCGAGATCAAGCTGTTCGGCACCCACGACCACGAGGACCGGCGCTTCGCCGAGGTGTCCGAGAAGCTGCGCAAGCAGACCATGCGCACCGTGCGGGTGTCGTCCGCCAACGTGCCGCTGGTGCAGGTGCTGGCCGCGGCGGCGGTGGCCACGGTGATCTGGACCGCATCGTCCCTGTCGGCCCAGGACAAGCTGAGCCCGGGCGAATTCGTGGCCTTTGTCACTGCGATGTCGATGCTCTTCGAGCCGATCCGCCGCCTGACCAACATCAACGCGACGATCCAGCGCGGCCTGGCCGGCGCCCAGAGCATTTTCGAGCTGCTCGACACGCCGCCGGAAGTGGACTGCGCTACCGGTACGCTGCCACGGGCCGTCGGTGAACTGCGCTTCGACGACGTGAGCTTCGCTTATCCGGGCCAGACTGAGTCCGCCCTGCGGCACTTCAGTCTGGATGTGCATCCGGGCCAAACGGTGGCCATGGTCGGCGCTTCCGGCAGCGGCAAGACCACGTTGATCAATCTGATCGCTCGTTTTTACGAGCCCACTGCTGGCCGAGTCCTGCTCGACGGTGCGCCTCTCGACCGCCTGCCGCTGGCCCACCTGCGCGCCCAGCTCGGCTGGGTCGGCCAGCAGGTTGTGCTGTTCGACGACAGTATTGCCGCCAACATCGCCTACGGCCGTCCCGATGTGCCAGAGGCCGCCATCCTCGCCGCGGCTCGCGCCGCCCACGCGATGGAGTTCATCGACAAGCTGCCGGACGGCCTCGCCACCCGTGTCGGCGCCAACGGCAGCCAGCTGTCCGGCGGCCAGCGCCAGCGTATCGCGATCGCCCGTGCCTTCCTGCGCGATGCGCCGATCCTGCTGCTCGACGAAGCTACGTCGGCCCTGGACAACGAATCGGAACGGGCGGTGAAGGACGCTCTGGTCGAACTGCGCCGCAACCGTACGGTGATCGTCATCGCCCACCGCCTGTCCACCATCCGCGATGCCGACCGCATCGTCGTGATGGAGCGAGGGCGTATTGTCGAAGCCGGCACCCATGACGAACTGGTGACCCGCGGCGAGGCTTATGCCCGCCTGCTGGCCAGCGGCGAGCAGGTGACGGCGGACGCTGCCTGATACGATGAAGAGCCGGGTTGCCCTCTACTTCGTCGCGTCGCCGCTGCAATATCTGGCTGCGCGGCGCATCGCCGAGGCCCACGAGGCCGGGGCGCGTCAGGTGCTGGTCTGGTACAAGCCGGGCATGACGCCGGTGGTGCGGATCGACGACTGGGATGCGGCGAGCTACATGCCGTGGCCGCGCCGCGAACCCTTACCCGGCCCCTTTGGCCGCCTGCGCAGGTTGCGCGCCAATATCCGGCTGGTGGCCGGGCTGGTTGGCCGCTGCGACAGCCTGCACATCCACAGCGCGGTGTTCGACACCGAGGCGATCAACTACTTCCTGCGCGCGCTGCCCAGGCTGTGTGGCTGCACGGAGATGAAGGCGCGCATCCTGCCAGACGGCATCATCAGCATCCGCCGCTACCCGCTCGCCGGGCTCCGGCGCCTGTTTCAGCATGTCCGCAAGCTGCGCCGTCTGGTGGCTCCCGAGCTGGATTACTGGTGCTTTGCGGGGGACCGTATCGGTTCCGATGCCGGATTCTGCGACCGTATCTACGTGCTTCCAGGCTTGCCCCACGAATATCCGGCAGACAAGACCGTCGTGTTGCCGCCGCTCGTCACGCCGGCCATCCATGGGGCTCCGGCAGGAGAAGGGCCGCGTCGCGCACTGGTGATCGGTCAGCCTCTGGTCGGGGCAGGCTTGATGAAGCCCGCCGACCGGGATGCGGTGAGCGCCGAGATCCATGCCTGGCTGGCCGCAGAAGGTATCCGGCAGATCTTCTACAAAGGCCATCCGAAGGATCCATCGCTGGAGCTCAACGACCCGGACTATGCTGTGGTGACCCTTGATGAGCCCCTCGAAATGCATCTGGCCTGTAATACCTACGATGCTGTGCTCGGTGTGCGTTCTACGGCGTTGCTGTTTGCGCGCCAGACCAGCCCCGCCGAAACCCGCGTGATCGCCTTCGGCTGGGACCGGGTCCGGTTCAAGTCCGACGCCGAACGGCGCGACATGCAGGCCGCCTTCGCGGTCTGTGGGGTCGAGCTACGATGACGGTAGCGCCGCTGGCCGCACTGCGTTCCCGCATCCCGCGCATCAACGAAGCGTTGTTTGCCGCCAGCTTCTTCTTCCTGCCCGGCCACGTGGCGCCGGTCTATACCCTGAGCGCGATAATGCTGGTGCTGTCCGTGCTGGAAGGGCGTTTCCGCGAGAAATGGGCCCTGTTGCGCAGCGACAGCCTGTTCTGGATCTTCCAGGCCTTCTTCTGGCTGTTTCCGCTGGCCCTGCTGTGGACCGAGGATATGGCCGAAGGGCGGCGCATGGTCGGGCGCTACACCTTCTTCCTGCTGTCCCCGCTGTACCTGACCATCGCCCGCCGGGAGCTGCTGGCGCGCTGCATCGCCGCCTTTCTGGCCGGCTGTCTGCTGGCCGAGGGCCTGGCCTACTACAACTGGCTGCAGATGCACGTCTTCCCGGCCTGGCCGGCCGGTTTGCGGGTCGCCAAGGATCCCGCGGACACGGCGCCCTTCGTCGACCACATCTTGTATGCGCCTATTCTGGCCTGGGCCGCCTACCTCGCCGCACGGGCCAGCCTGTCGGGTCCACTGGTGCGGCGCCTGGGGTATGCGCTGCTGACCGCGTTGAGCGCCGGCAACCTGCTGTTTTCCGGTGGCCGCGCGGGGCAACTGGTGTTCCTGGTGCTGCTGGCGGTGCTGGTCTTCCAGCGCTTCGCGCGGCGGCCGCTGCTCGCCGGCCTGCTGTCAGCCGCGCTGGTGTCAGCACTGCTGGCCGGCGCCTATGCCGGCAATGACTATTTCCGTAGCCGGGTGGACATGGCCGTCGATGAGATCACCCATTACGAGGACTCGGTGAATACCTCGGCCGCCCTGCGTCTGACCTTCCTGATGAACTCGGCGCGCCTGTTCGCCGAGCATCCGTTGGTTGGTGTCGGCAGTGGCGACTACACGCGGGAATACGCCAAGCTCCACGAACGCTATTCCGCAGGCTGGCTGACCACCGACAATCCTCACAATCAGTACCTTTTCGTGCTCACCACTACTGGCCTGCTCGGTGGTGCCGTCCTCTTTGCTGTGTACTTCCCGCCGCTGCTGTGGCGTGGTCGGTGTGACGACGTGGCGCCGTTGCGTACTGCGCTGGTGGTCTTCATCTGCACCAGCAGCCTGTTCGAAGATTACCTGTGGCGCTCCAACACCTCGCTGCTGTTCGTGCTCTTCGCGGTGCTGCTGCTCGGTGCACGCAGCCGGGATATGCAGTCGTCGGTGCTGCGATGAAGATCTTCGTCCTCAACCTGGAGCGTGCGGTCGAGCGCCGTGCGCTGATGCAGCAGCGCCTGGCCGAGCTGGGGTTGGAGGCCGAGTTTCTACCGGCGATCGATGGCGCCCGCGTCGACCGTGGCAGCCTGCCGGCCGGTGCGGAGCAGCGCCTCAGCAATGGCGAGCTGGGTTGCTATCTGTCCCACAGGCGCAGCTGGGAGATCGTCGTCGAACGGGGGCTGGCCCTTGCGGTGGTGCTCGAGGACGACGTGGTGCTGAGCCCCGAGCTGCCGCGGGTGATCGCCGGGATTGCCGGCCTCGACCTGCCCTACGACCTGGTTCGTCTGTCCTCCCTCGGCCCGGTGCGCGGCATCCCGGTGGCCGGTCTGGAGGATGGTCGGCGGCTGATCCTGCCCAACAAGAATCCCAGCGGAGCCCAGGGTTACCTCGTCAGCCAGGCCGGTGCCCGGCGCCTGCTGGCGCGGCTGGCGGTGCCGCAGCGGCCGGTGGACGACGAGTTCGATCTCTACTGGAAGCACGACCTGTGCATTCCGGTGGTGTTTCCCTGCGTGGTCGAGGAAGATGGGGGCCTTGCCAGCACCATCGGCGCACGCATGGACGGCCACCCGCGCAAGACCATCGGCCGCCACCTGGCGCGGGTGATCGAGGCGAAGCGCCGCAAGCTCGCGGTGTTCCTGCTGGCCCGCCGGTTCCGCCAGGCCGCCCACTGACGACGATGACCACCACCACCGACGAAATCCTGCAGGACCGCCCGGATACGCCCTTCCTGGTGTGTGCCTTCTACACCGATACCTATGCGGCGGAAGCCGCCCAGCTGCGCGCATCCCTGGAGCGGACCGGCACCCCGTATTTCCTCAAGCGCTGTCCGAGCCGCGGCTACTGGGAGGCCAACACGCGCATCAAGCCGGAGTTCCTGCGCGACTGCCTGCAGCGCTTCGCCGGGCGGGACGTCGTCTATCTGGATGCAGACTCGGTGGTGCGCTCCCCGCTGCGCCTGTTTTTCGATTTCGATGCAGATCTGGGCGTCTTCGTGGCGCCCGGCGACGGCGGCTTTTCCCACCGCTATCTGACCGGCACGCTCTACCTGCGCAATGGGCCGCCGACGCGGGCCTTTGTGGACGACTGGATCGCCGCCCAGGACGGCATGCTGCTCGGCGTGGACCAGGACAGCTTCACCGCCGCCATCGAGCGCCACCCGGCGTTGAGCATCGGACCGCTGCCGGAAAGCTATGTGAAGATCTTCGACCGCGGCACGGAGACGCCGGTGGTCGAGCATTTCCAGGCCAGCCGGCGGCACGTCAAGCTGCAGCGCGCCATCAAGAAAGTCCGTAACGTCGTGATCGGGGCCGGGCTGCTCGGCGGCCTGGCCTGGCTGGCGGCGCGCTGGTTCTAGCGCGGTACTGCAGTAGGGCTTCACGCCGCAGCGCGATCCTCTGGCATCATGCGCTCCCATCTGCGACACCGGACAAGCCGATGAGCCGTATTCAGATCCTGATGTATCACCGGGTGGGGCATTTCCCGCAGCGCATGCCCAGTCATCGCGCGCAGATCTGCCACCTGCCGCGTTTCAAGGCGCAGATGGCCATGCTGCGCCACTGCGGCTACTCGGTGGTGAGCCTGGATGCGGTGGCGGCTGGCCTGCGTGGCGAGCAAGCCTTGCCGCCGAAGCCGGTGGTGCTGACCTTCGATGATGCCTATGTGGATTTCCTCGAACAGGCTGCTCCGGTGCTGCAGGCCCATGGCTACCCGGCAACGGTTTACGCGGTGGCTGGCCTGCTCGGCAAGACGTCTGAATGGGTCGAGCCGGAAGGCCTGGTTCCGGCGCCGTTGATGAGCGCCGCCCAGCTGCGCGAGGTCCAGTCCATGGGCTTCACGGTGGGCTCCCATACGGTCAGCCACCCGCGCCTGGCCCAGCTCGACACGCCGCGCATCGTCGAGGAAGTGACAGCCAGCAAACGCATGCTTGAGGACGTCCTCGGTGCGCCGGTGAGGCATTTCTGCTACCCCTACGGCAGCCATGACATCCGTGCCGTGGAGGCCGCCGCCGAAGCGGGCTACATGACCGGCACGACTTGCCAGCGCGGCCCGGCCACCGAGGCCGACGATCTGTTGAGCCTGCCCCGCAAGGCGGTGTCCCAGGGGCGCACGGCTCTCGGACTGTTCTGGATGATGTTTGCGAAAAACCGTACGCGCGGGCAGGCGATCCGCCGTCCCGTTTAGCGTCGGCCGGCGTGGATGGTGATACGGGGATCGTCGCAGCGGAAATCCGCCTGCGTCAGTAGCACGGCCTCATGGAAACGGGTGCTCGTCATGCAGAGCTGCATTACCTTGACGGCCAGTTCCGGATTGCGGGTGTCGAGGCACAGCAGGCTGATCGAAGATAGGTCCAGCATGGTTCGGGCCGGTACGACGCGGCCGTGTCGATGTATCAGCCCGATTTTTATACTGCGGCGCACAATGCCATCCACGGAACGCAGGCGCCGCTTACCGGCGTAGGGTGTTTTGCGGCAGAATGCGCGACGTCGACTTGGCCCGATGTCAGGCTGTTGGGTGCCTTTTCGCAGCCGTTTCCCCATCCTGTCCATCGCATCGTCACGCACTTGTCGCATCTGATTTGTTCCGCACGGGGTCCTAACCACAGCCTTGCTCCGTTGGTGGCGGGAAAGGAATAAGGTCGCCCGTGAAACGCATCCTCATCATCCGCAGCTCCGCCATCGGCGACGTGGTGTTCGCGTCCGCGCTGCCGGCGGCGATCCGCCGCACCCATCCGGACGCCCACATCGCCTGGCTGGTCGAGCCGGGCATCCACGAACTGCTGCTCGCCGACCCCAATATCGATGAGGTCATCACCTGGTCGAAGGGCGAGTGGGTCAAGCTGTGGAAGGATGGCCGCCGCCTCGAACTGTGGCGGCGCGTACGTCAGCTGCGGCGCGAGTTGCACGCCCGTCGCTTCGACACCGCGCTGGATCTGCAGGGCCTGCTGAAGAGCGGCTTCATCACCTGGCTGTCGGGGGCGCCGCGACGCGTCGGGCTCGGCTCCAAGGAAGGCAGCCAGCTGCTGATGAGCGAGGTGATTCCACGCGGTGGCGAGCAGGCGCGCATCGGTTCCGAATACCAGTATCTGGCCCAGCAGCTGGGCCTCGACGCCGGCGCCTTCCTGCCAACGCTCCACGTCGATCCGGCCGCCGAAGCCGGCGTGCTCGGCAAGCTCGCCGGATATGGCCTGGAGTCCGGCCGTTACGCGGTGTTCGCGCCGTTCACGACGCGCCCGCAGAAGCACTGGTTCGAGGACGCCTGGCAGGCGCTGGCGCCGCAGCTGATCGCCGCCACCGGGCTGACCCCGGTGATCCTCGGCGGTCCGGCTGACGTCGAGGCGGCGGCGCGCATCGCGGCGGCCGATCCGCGCATCGTCAATCTGGCCGGCCGCACCCGCCTGCCCGAGGCGGTCGCCGCCATTGCCCACGCGGCGCTGCTGATCGGCGTGGATACCGGCCTGACCCACATGGGCACCGCGCTGGCCCGCCCGACGGTGGCGATCTTCGGCTCCACCTGCCCCTATCAGGATACCGGCCGCCCCACCGGCAGCGTGATCTGGCTCGGTCTCGAATGCTCGCCGTGCCGGCGCCGTCCGACCTGTGGCGGCAAATTCACCTGCCTGCGCGACATTACGCCGGCAATGGTCCTCGACCGGGCCCAGGCCATGCTGGCCGCCCAGACTCAAGAAGCACGACCATGAAGATTCTGCACGTGGAAGCGGGCAAGCACATGTACGGTGGCGCCCGCCAGGTTCAGTACATCGCCGAGGGCCTTGCCGCCCGTGGTATCGAGACCCTGCTGGCTTGTCCGGCCGGCAGCGACATCGCTCACCGTCATCCGACCGGCGTGCGCCTGCTGGAGATGAAGATGGGCGGCGACGGCGATGTCGGCCTGGCCTTCCGCCTGGCCAGGGTGATCCGCGCCGAGAAACCCGACCTGGTACATCTGCACAGCCGCCGCGGCGCCGACACCTGGGGTGCGCTGGCGGCGAAGATGGCTGGCGTGCCCTGCGTGCTGTCGCGCCGCGTGGACAACCCGGAATCCCGCTTGGCGGTGGCCCTCAAGTACCGGCTTTACGACCACGTGATCACCATCTCGGAAGGCATCCGCGAGGTGCTGCTGTCCGAAGGCCTGGCGCCCCACAAGGTCAGCTGCGTGCGCAGCGCGGTGGATGCGGCGCCCTTCCTGGTGCCGGTCGATCCGGAAGCCTTCCGCGCCGAGTTCCGCCTGCCGCAGGACGCGCTGGTGATCGGCGTGGTGGCCCAGATGATTTCGCGCAAGGGCCACCGCTACCTGTTCGCGGCATTGCCGGAGCTGGTCGAGCACTACCCCGAGCTGCAGGTGCTGGTCTTCGGCCAGGGGCCGCTGGAGGCCGAGCTGCGCGCCGACGTGGCGGCCCGCGGCCTTGGCGGCGCGGTGCACTTCGCCGGCTTCCGCCACGACCTGGCCCATTGGATCGGCGGGCTCGACCTGTTGGTCCACCCGGCTGAAATGGAAGGCCTCGGGGTATCCCTGCTGCAGGCCGCGGCGGCCGGCGTGCCGGTCATCACCAGCCGCGCCGGCGGCCTGCCGGAAGCCGTGCAGGACGGGGTGACCGGCATCCTGTGTCCGCCGGGCGACGTGCCGGCGCTGGCCGCGGCCATCGAGCGCCTGGTCGCCGATCCGGTCTTGCGCACCCAGTACGGCGAAGCCGGTCGGGAACGCATCCTCGCCGAGTTTTCCATCGACGGCATGGTCGAGGGCAACCTGGCCATCTATCGCAAGGTGCTCGGCCAGTGAAGATCGTCACCGTCCTGCGCAGCCTCAAGAGCGGCGGTGCCGAGCGCCACGCGCTGCAACTCATGCGCGGCCTGCGCGAGCGCGGCCATGAGGCGTTCTACGCCGGGCCGATGGCCGGCTGGCTCGGCCAGCAACTGCGCGCCGACGGTTTCGACGGCATCGACCTGCCGCTGGTCGGCATCTACGACCTGCCGTCCACCGTGCGCCTGGCGCTGTACGCCCGCCGCATCGGCGCCGACCTGATCCACGGCCACTTGACCCGCGGCGCCTGGTACGCCGGCCTGGCCGCCAGGCTGGCCCGTCTACCCAACGTGGCGACCGCCCATTCGGACAACGCCGGCAAGCACTTCGGCCGTGCCGATCGCATCATTGCGGTGTCCCAGGCGGTGGCGAATTTCCTGCAACGCACCGGCTACGATCCGGCGCGCATCCGCATGGTCCACCACGGCATCGCCGACCTGGCCGCTGGCCTGCCGGCCGACGTGCGGGCGGCGACGCGGCGCGAACTCGGCGTTGCCGACGACGCCCCCTGCCTGCTGATGGCGGCCCGAATCGTCTCCGCCAAGGGGCACGACACCGCTTTGGCCGCGCTGGCGCGCCTCCGCGAGCGGCGCTGGACGCTGCTGCTGGCCGGCGACCACCACGGCGACCTCGGCCCGCAGGTCCAGGTCCAGGTGCGGGAGCTCGGCCTGGAGGGGCGGGTCCGTTTCCTCGGCCTGCGCGAAGACGTGCCGGCCCTGCTGGCGGCGTCCGACCTGTTGCTGGCGCCGTCGCGCCGGGAAGCCCTGTCGCTGACCCTGCTGGAGGCTTCCGCCTGCAGCCTGCCGATCGTCGCCAGCCAGGTGGGCGGCATCGGCGAGGTGGTGGAGGAGGGTGGCAGCGGCCATCTGGTGCCGCCCGACGATCCCGTCGCGCTGGCCGCCGCCATCGACGACCTACTCGGTGATCCGGCCCGGCGCGCCGCTTTCGGAGCCCGCGCGCGGCAGATCTTCGAGGGTGGCTTTACGGAGGACGCGATGTTCGAGCGCACGATTGCCGTCTATCGTGAGGCCTGCGGCCAATGACGCGGGTGCAGATCCTGATGTACCACCGGGTCGGCGACTTCCCCGGCCGGGTCAAGGCCCATGGCGCGCTGTACTGCCATCTGCCGCGTTTCCGCGCGCAGATGCGGCTGTTCAAGCTGCTGGGCTATTCGGTGATCGGCCTCGACGACGCGGTGGCCGGCCTGCGCGGTGAAGGACCACTGCCGCCGCGGCCGCTGGTGCTGACCTTCGACGATGCCTACGTGGATTTCCTGACCCATGCCGCGCCGGTGCTCAAGGAGCACGGCTACCCGGCGACGGTATATGCGGTGAGCGGGCTGATCGGCCAGACTTCCAGCTGGGATGCCGGCAAGGGGCCGGAGCCGGCGCCGTTGATGAACGCTGCCCAGTTGCGCGAGGCGCAGGATCTCGGCTTCACCATCGGCTCCCATTCCCGCAGCCACCTGCGCCTCGCGGAACTGGGCACGGAGCGCATCGTCGACGAGCTGAATTCCAGCAAGACCGCGCTGGAAGACCTGCTCGGTCGGCGTGTGGACCATTTCTGCTACCCCTATGGCAGCCACGATCTGCGCTGCGTGGAGGCGGCCGCCGCGGCCGGTTACCTTAGCGGCACTACCTGCGAACGGGCCGCCGCGACGCCGAAGGATGACCTGCTGAGCCTGCCGCGCAAGGCCGTGTCGCGCGGCGACGACGTTTTCGGCGTGGCCTGGAAGCTGCTCGCAAAGAACACCCCCAAGCACCCGCCGATCCGCCGCTAGAACCGTCAGGCTATTCGTCGGTCCGCCGGAAGGCCCACCAGGCGGCGCCGACGGTGAAGCTGGCGATGATCGCCACGACGATCCAGAAGCCTTCCGGATGGTCGGCCAGCGGAATGCCGCCGACGTTCATGCCGAGCAGGCCGGCGATCATGTTGATCGGCAGCGCCAGCACGGTGACCATCGTCAGCACGAACACGCTGCGGTTGGTTTCCTCGGTAACCCGTGCAGCGACCTCTTCCTGCAGCAGCTTGATGCGTTCCTGCAGCGCACTCATGTCGGCCAGCACCGCCGAGAATTCTTCGGTCGAATGGCGCAGGTCCTGCAGATCGTCATCGGCGATCCAGAGTGGTGGCTGGTTGAGCAGGCGGAACAGGGCGCCCGGCTCCGGCGCCAGCAGGCGGCGCAGGCGCACCAGCACGCGGCGCAGGGAACCCAGCCGGGACCGGCTGCGCTGTCCACGTTCGGCGAGCATGGTGTCTTCCACGTCGTCCACCTGGTCAGTTGCGGTGCGCACGATCTGCACCAGCACGTCGGCCTGGTCGCGCAACAGGTGGGTCAGCATGGCCACCGTGGAGTCGAAGGTCTCGCCCTGGCGCACTGCTTCGCGCAAGCGGTCGATGGTGCGCAGCGGCTGCAGGCGGGCGCTGATCACCGTGCGCTCGTCCAGGTACAGCCACAGCGTGGCGAGCTGCGACGGTTCGAAGTCGAATTCGTAGAGCACGTCGTTCACCACCGCGATCAGCGCGTCGTGGGCGTACTCGATACGCGTTGAGCGGGAACCCTCATGGAGTGCGTCGAAGAAGGCGTCCACCTCACCCAGGTGCTCGCGCAGCCAGCGCTCCGTGGCGGCATTGGCGAGGTTGAAATGCAGCCACGCGAAGGCGCCGTCAGGAGCGACCTCCGCGCCGCTCAGCCAGCGGGAGGCCCGCATCGTGTCGAGGGCTTCCCCGGCTGAGCCGGGGCGGAACAGGAAACCGGAGATCAGCCCCGAGCGGTCGGAGCCATAGGAGGCGTCGTTGGGCAGCACGGTGGGTAGGCAGAAAGACCAGCCGGCGAGCCTAGCCGCCGAATGTCACGCCGCTGTGACAGTTGGCTGTCGTCAGCCTTTCGCGTGGGCGGCCAGTTCGGCCATCGCCTGATGGGCGATGTCGCGGCCGTCGAAGAAACCGGCCCGGCGTAGCAGGGGTTGCCAGCCGCGCCAGATCAGGGTCCGGCGGCGCTTCATCTCGATGACCCGCAGCGTGGGGCGCTTGGGCAGGCTGTTCCACGGCAGGGCGAGCCCCAGGCTGGCCTGCTCCGCGGCGAAGTTCTGCTGGTCGCGCAGCATCGACGGATAGACGGCGACCTGCGGCCGGTCGGCGCACAACAGTGCGAACACGTGGCTGGGGCCGGTATCGCCGCCGATGAAGAGGTCGGCGGCCAGCATTTCGGCCAGCATGCGCTCGAAGCTGCCGATGAACTGGGCCGAGGCCGGATTGAGCACGACGACTTCGGCGCCGAGCCGGCGCAGTTCGTTGCACAGGGCGTCGGCATCCTTGCGGCGCCAGCGCCGGGCCAGGTTGTAGGGGGCGTCGTCGAGTACGTGGATGAGGATCCGCGGCCGGCCGGCCGGCGTCGCGGCGGCCAGCTCCCGTGCCTGGGCCGCGATGGCGGGGGGCAGCGTTTCGAAACGGCCGGCCTGGGGATGCGCGGCGAAGGCATTGGTGACGGTCAGCCACAGGTTGCCCATGTTCCATTCAGGCAGCGCGGCGGCGGCGATCTGCGCTTCGCTCCAGTCCACGAAGGTTTCGCCGAAATAGCGCGGCAGCGGGAAGTCCCGGGACAGGGCCGGGTGGTGGTCGATCAGCGCGAAGCGCTCACCGCTTTGCCGGTGGCGCTGCTGGGCCATCCAGGCACAGGCCATGCGGTCGCCGAGGCGCATGGTGCTGCAATCGACGAAGGCGGTGACCTGCCGCTTGTCGTCCGGTTCGTCCTGGCTTGGGTTAGGCGTCTGCATGCCGCTGCGGTTCTCCTCGTCGACGCTGGGCCCGGCTCGGGCATCAGCGGAAAATGGCGCGAAAGTGTAACAGCCCAGGCAAATCCGGCCTTGCCCAATATGGCCGGCGAGCGGTGAACCCGTCCGCTCCGGGGCTGGACGGTGTCACCAGTACTGCGGATAGTGCTTGGCCCCGCGCAGGTTGTTGTACACCAGCGCAACGGCCACCAGCAGCAGGGCGCCGGCGAGGGTCGGGGTGAGCAGGAAGGACCAGCCGGGCGCGGTGAGGAAGACGATCACCGGGTTGGAGCCGGCCGGCGGATGTACGCAGCGTAGCGCCATCATGCCCATGATCGCCAGTGCCACCGCCAGTGCGGCGGCCCACCAGTGGGGGCCGAAGGCGGCCAGGCAGGCCAGGCCGACGAAGCTGCTCAGCGTATGGCCGACGACGACGTTGCGCGGCTGGGAGAATGGCACTTCGGGAAAGCCGAAGACCAGCACGCAGGAGGCGCCGAAGGAGCCCAGCAGCAGCGCCAGCGAGGCCTGTTCGGCGAGGCCGGCCACCACCGCGATGGCGAGGAAGCCGCCCAAGCCGGCCAGGGCGATGGAGCGGGCCGGCGGTACGGGCGGAAGCGCGGCACCGGCGCCGCGCAGACGGGCAAGGAAGGCAGACATGGGTTTCTCCAATGTAGTAGACAGATCTGTCTACTATCAGCTTTCGCCGCCGGCTTTGCAAGCCCAGCGGCAGCAGGTAACGTGAAGCCCATGCCCAGTCCACTGTCATCCCCGCCCGTGCCTCGCGCCGACAAGCGCGCCCATCTCGTCGATACGGCCCTGCGCCTGTTCGCTGCCGGTGGCTATCATGCTATTGGCGTTGATCGCGTGTTGGCCGAGGCCGGCGTCGCCAAGAAGACCCTTTACACCCATTTTCCGTCTAAGAACGCCCTGATTGCCGAGGTGCTGCGCGAGCGGGATCGGCGTTTCCGCGCCAGCCTGGCGGCTTTCGTCGACCGCCGTTCGGCACCGCTGGATCGTCTGGCGGGGGTGTTCGCCTGGCATCGTCAATGGTTTGAAGAGCCAGGTTTCGCTGGTTGCATGTTCCTTAATGTTGCCGCGGAGTTCCATGGAGAAGTGGCCGAGTTGCAGTTGCTGGCCCGCGAGCACAAGCAGGCCGTCGAAACCTACCTCGTCGGGTTGCTGGAGCCGCTGACCGGCATCGATGCGGCACCGGCGCTGGCCGCCGATTTCAATCTGCTGCTCGATGGGGCGATTGGCGTGGCCTTGGTGAGCGGCGAGGCAGGGGCCGCGGAGCGGGCCTGGAGCATGGCGCGCCGACTGCTTCCCGCTACGGCTTGAGCCGCTGCCGATCTCAGTTTTCTTATCAGCCCTGTGTCCAGGAGAACCTGTCAATGAGCGAAACCAAGCCGCCGGTTGCCATCCGCGCCGCCGACGCCGAACCCCGCCGTCGCCCGTCCGCTTATCCGGAGCCTTTCGTGTCGCGGATGAGCGGCCGCCAGAAGAGTCCCCTCGGTGATCTGTTCGGTCTTGGCAATTTCGGTGTCAACCTGGTACGCATGAAGCCCGGCGCGGTGTCGGCGCTGCGCCACGCCCATAGCCGGCAGGACGAGTTCATCTACGTGCTGAGCGGCTTCCCGACCTTGCGCACCGACGAGGGCGAGACCCGCCTCGAGCCAGGCATGTGCGCGGGTTTCCGGGCCGGCTCCGGCGACGCGCACTGCCTGGTGAATTCCGGTGATGAGGAGGTCGTGTACCTGGAGGTCGGTGACCGCACGGAAGGCGATGCCGTCAGCTATCCGGACGACGACCTCCAGGCCCTCCGGGAGGATGGCCGCTGGGTCTTCGTGCACAAGGACGGCTCTCCCTATTGAGCCGGCTCGTGGGCTTATGGATACAGCCCACGCACCTTATGGGCCAGCAACACCCGTTCGCAGCCGAGCACGAAGGCGGCGGTGCGCAGCGGGATGCCCTTGGCCTGGGCCGAATCCCAGACCGCCGCGAAGGCTTCGCGCATGATGCGGTCGAGGCGGGCGTTGATCTCGTCCTCGGTCCAGAAGAAGGCGCTGATGTCCTGCACCCACTCGAAGTAGCTCACCGTCACGCCGCCGGCGTTGGCAAGCACGTCGGGAATCACCGTGATGCCGCGCTCCTGCAGGATCAGGTCGGCTTCCGGGGTGGTCGGGCCGTTGGCGCCCTCGGTGATGATGCGGGTGCGGATGTGGCCGGCGTTGGCGGATGTGATCTGGTTTTCCATCGCCGCGGCGACCAGCACGTCGGTTTCCAGCTGCCAGAAGTCGTCGGTGGAGATCGCTTCGGCGCCCGGCGCGCCCTGCAGCGTGCCGTGCTCGTGGCGCCAGGCCTTCACCGCCCGAACGTCGAGGCCGGCTGGATTGACGATGGCGCCGGTGCTGTCCTGGATCGCGACGATCTTTGCTCCTGCGTTGGAGAACAGGCGTGCCGCCGCCTCGCCGACGTTGCCGAAGCCCTGCACCGCGACCCGTGCATCGGCGATGTCCAGGCCGATGTGCCGGGCCGCTTCGACGGTGGCGACGAATACCCCGCGGCCGGTGGCGTCCTTGCGGCCCAGGCTGCCGCCCAGGCTGATCGGCTTGCCGGTGACCACGCTCATCGCGGTGCGCCCCTCGTTCATCGAGTAGGTGTCCATGATCCACGCCATGGTCTGCTCGTTGGTGTTGATGTCGGGGGCCGGCACGTCCTTGTCCTGGCCGAGCAGGATGTGGATCTCGCTGGTGTAGCGGCGGGTCAGGCGCTCCAGCTCGGCGACGGACAGCTGCCGCGGGTCCACCCGCACGCCGCCCTTGGCGCCGCCGAAAGGCACGTTCACCACGGCGTTCTTGACAGTCATCCACGCCGACAGGGCCATTACCTCGGCGAGGGTGACGTCCGGATGGAAGCGGATACCGCCTTTGCCCGGCCCGCGGGCCAGGTTGTGCTGGACCCGGTAACCCTCGAAATGCCCCATCTCGCCGTTGTCGAGGCGGATCGGCACGTTGACGATCAGTGCCCGCATCGGGCGGGTGAGGATCGGGGTCAGGGGACGCAGTTCGGGGGTCAGGTGCGGCTCGACCCGGTCCACCTGCACCAGAAAGGTCTCCCACGGACCGAGGTGCTCGGCCGACAGGTAGGACGGGATGTGCGAAACGTTGTTCACTTTGTCTTCCTCCTCCGAAGGGCCGGGGCAGGACGCTCTGCCGGCCTCCTTAATGACGCAGAGTGTGCAGCGGGCTTTCGGTTCCGCCCAGTTGAACGCGATCGTGAACTGCGTCGGCTATGATCGCGCCGTGTGTTTTTCGCAAGGGTGGTCTTGATGCGCGTTCAGAAGCTGGTTGTTCTTGCCGTTGCGGGTACGGCGAGCCTTGCTGCCATGGCTTCCGACGAGGCCCGCCTGCCCGGCGATGCCGCCGCGGTGCAGGCTGCGGCGGCCGACCGACCGTTCAAGCTGAGCTTCGGCGAATACCGCTACGGCGGTAATTTCAGCGGCCAGGACGTGAACCTGCGTTACCGCCGCGGTGATTCCTCGGTGTGGCTGGGGGCGTACCGCGACAGGGATTTCGGCACCCAGGGGCGGGCTGGCATGGATACCAGCTGGCAACCCTTCGAGGGTTCGACGCTGGCGCTGCAGCCGTCGCTGCAATGGGCGTCCGGCGGATTCTGGGGCGGCAGCTTCAGCGTCGAGCTGGGCGAGCCGTGGTTCGTGCAGGCCGGCATCGGGCGCACCAACACCAAGCCCTATTTCAATCTGAACTTCGACCCCAATGATGCGTTGTCGCTGGCCGCCGGCTACCGGGACGACAGCGGCCGCACCTACTACCTGATGGCGATCCGCGACGACCGCCTCGGCACCCACCAGCAGCACGTCCATGCGGTGGCGCGCTGGCCGGTGGGCAATGGGCAGCGGGTCACCGTCGACGTGTTGCGCAAGACCGGCATCGCCGACAGTGGCCCGGTGGAGGGCTGGGGCCTCAGCCTGGGTTACGATTTCCCGGCCTGGTTCCTGCGCCTGGCCTACGAGCCGTGGCAGAACTTCAGCGACGTGAACGCCACCCGCCTGACGGTGGGCTTCAGGTTCTGAGTGCCCCCAGGGCCGGGCTACGCCCAGCCCACCCCCCCCGCGGGGGGCAAGGAAACTTGGGGCGGCCCGACGTTTCCTTGAGGCGGGCGCCGGCTTACTGGCCGAGCGCGCCGAAGACCTTCTTGGCGAGGCCGGTGGCGGCGCCGACCGGGTCCTTGCGGATCGCCTTCTCTTCCTCGGCGATCATCAGGTAAAGGCCGTCGAGGGCCTTGCGGGTCACGTAGTTCTCGATCTTCAGCTCGTCGCCCTTGACCAGCCCGAACTGGCTGGCCTTGCTGGCAAGCTTGTTGTACTGGGCGGACAGGGCCAGCTTGTCGGTGGTTTCCTTCACCGTAGGCAGGAAGGATTCGGCCAGCTGGGCGGAGGTCTTTTCCTTGAAATACTGGGTGGCCGAATCGTCGCCGCCGGTGAGGATCTTTTTGGCGTCCTCGACGCTCATCTTCTTCACCGCGTCCACCAGCAGGACCTTGGCCTTCGGCACGGCCTGCTCGGCGGCTTTGTTCATCGTGGCGATCAGGGCGTCCACGTCCTTGCCGCGGCCCATCGTGCGCAATACCCCTTCCAGTGGCGCGATGCTGTCGGGCAGGCCGATCTTCACTTTCGGATTGTTGAGGAAACCACCGTCCGCGCCCAGCTGTCCAACCGCTTTGCCGGCGCCCTGGACGAGGGCATCCTTCAGGCCGCCCGACGCATCCTTGTCGGTCAGGTCGGACAGACCCAGGGCCCAGGCCTGGCTACAGATGACAAGCAACAGCAAAGCTCTCAGAATCGCACGCACGGCATACCTCCTTCTTTTTCGGTTGAACACGATGTTATTAAAGGCTATCACGCGTCTCGTCGCGCCTGTCCTGATCCTGGCCTTCCTGCACGGCTGCAGCCAGCCGGCCGCCGCGCCCGACGTGAGCTTCACGACCCTCGACGGGCAAACCCGCCAGCTGTCGTCCCTGAAGGGCAAGGTGGTGCTGGTCAACTTCTGGGCCACCACCTGCACCACCTGCGTGGGCGAGATGCCCAAGCTCATCGAGACCTACAACAAGTTCGCGCCGAAGGGCTTCGAGACGGTCGCCATCGCGATGGACTACGATCCGCCCGAATACGTGCGCAACTACGCGCAGAAGAACGGCCTGCCCTTCACCGTGGCCCTCGACAGCGGTGGCAAGGCCGCCAAGGGCTTCGAGGAGGTGCGCCTGACGCCGACCACCTTCCTGCTCGACAAGCAGGGCCGGATCGTCCAGAAATACCTCGGCGAGCCTGACTTCGCCAAGCTCCACGCCCTCCTCGACAAACTCCTGGCCGAACCCGCGTGAAGCGCCGCGGGTTGATCCTGGCGCTGGCCGCGGCTGGCGCGCTTGCGGCTGTGCTGCTGTGGCCGAAGGGGCGTGAGGTGGACGTGGCGGCGGTGCGCAAGGCGCCGCTGACCCAGTCGGTGGTGGCGACCGGCCGCATCGTCACGCCGGCGCGGATTTCCATCGGCAGCCCGCTGGCTGCCACGGTGCTTGAAGTTGCCGTACGTGAGGGCGACAAGGTCAAGGCCGGCCAGGTGCTGGCCCGCCTGCGTGCCGACGACGCCGAGGCACTGATCGGCCAGGCGGTGGCCGCGCTGGCCGAGGCTGAAGCGCGCCTGACCCAGATCGAAGCCCTCGGCCGTCCGGTGGCGGCCCAGCAACTGGCCCAGGCCGAAGCCAACCGGTCGGTGGCCCGTGCCGAGGCCGAGCGCGCCAGCCAACTGGTCGGGCGCGGTTTCTATGCCCAGTCCAAGGCCGATGATGCGCTGCGCAACGCCACCAATGCGGAATCCGCGGTGGCCGCAGCCCGCGCCCAACTGGCTGCCCAACAGCCCGGCGGCACCGAAAAGATCGCCGCCGAGGCCCGCGTCGCCCAGGCTCGTGCCCAGCTCGCCAACGCCCGCGCACGGGCGGCGCTGCTGACTCTCACCGCGCCGTCGACGGGCGTGGTGCTCAGCCGCAAGGCCGAGCCCGGCGACGTGGCGGCGGCCGGCAAGGTCTTGCTGGAGCTGGCCGACAGCGGCGAAACCCGCGTCTACGCGACGGTGGACGAAAAGAACCTGCGCCTGCTGCAACCCGGCCAGCAGGCCCGCGGCGTCGCCGATGCCTACCCGGCACGGCCTTTCGACGCGACGCTGTACTACCTGGCGCCGGCGGTGGACCCCCAGCGCGGTACCGTCGAAATTCGCTTCCGCGTGCCGTCGCCGCCGGATTTCCTGCTTCCCGACATGACCGTGTCGGTGGAAACCGTCACTGGCCACCGCGATGCCACGCTGGTGTTGCCGTCCGAAGCCGTGCGTGACCTGGACAGCGGCAAGCCGTGGGTGCTGTTGGCCAAGGATGGCCTGGCGGTGCGCGCTGACGTGCAACTCGGCTTAGCCGGCATCGGCCAGGTGGAAATCCTAAAGGGTCTCGCCGAGGGAGACCTCGCCGTGCTGCCGGCCTCCGGTGCGCTGGAGGGCGACAAACTGCGCATCCGCGAGGCGAAGAAGCCCAAGGTCGGCGGCGTGCAGGTTCCCCAGGGCATGATGCGTTGAAGCTGCGCCTGCCTTTCGCGCCGCTGGTCGCGCTGCGCTTCCTGCGCGAGGGGCGCATGCAGACCCTGCTGATCCTCGCCGGCACCACCGGCGGGGTAGCGGTGATCGTCTTCCTGACCCAGCTGATCACCCAGCTGCAGGCGCAGATCGTGGACCGGGTGCTCGGCACCCAACCCCACGTGGTGATCCGTCCGCTGGAAGAGGCCAACCGTCGGGCTTTCGACGATCCGGCCTCGGCGGTGGTCATCGAACCCCGTGCCCAGCGCCTGCGCTCGGTGGACCAGTGGGAGAGCATCGCCCGCCTGGCCGCCGCGATGCCCGGCGTCACTGCGGTGTCGCCAACGGTCACCGGGCCGGCCTTCGCGGTGCGCGGCCAGGCCAACAAGTCCGTCGCGCTGATGGGCATCGACGCCGAGCGTTACCGGCGCATCGTGCGCATGGAGGAATACATGGTCGCCGGCCGCTTCGCGGTGGACGGCACCCGCGCGGTGATCGGCTCCGAGCTGGCCAAGGACCTGGGCATCCGCCTGGAGGACAAGCTGCGTGTTGCGCTGCCCAACGGGCGCGACGAGCTGCTGCAGGTGGGCGGTATCTTCGACATCGGCAACAAGGACCTCAACCGCCGCTGGGTCTTCGTGACCCTGCCGCTGGGCCAGAGCCTGCTCGATCTGCCGGGCGGGGTGTCCAACCTGGATCTGACGGTGGCCGACATCTTCGACGCCCAAGCCATCGCCGAACGCCTGCAGGGCGCCACCGGCCTCACCGTGGACAGCTGGATGCAGACCAACGCCCAGCTCCTTGCCGCGCTGCGCAACCAGACCGTCTCCAACAACCTGATCCGCAGTTTCGTGATCCTCATCGTGGCCCTCGGCATTGCCAGCGTGCTGGTGGTCAGCGTCGTCCAGAAGCAGAAGGAGATCGGCATCCTGCGCGCCATGGGGGCCAGCCGCGCGATGATCCTGCAGGTCTTCCTGATCCAGGGCGCGCTGGTCGGCGCCGTCGGTTCCATCCTTGGCAGCCTGCTGGCTTTCGGGCTGCTCAACATGTTCTCGGCGATTTACCGCAACGCCGACGGCAGCCCACTGTTCGCCGCCGAGCTGGAGCCGCGCTTCATCGTGCTGGCGGCCCTGGTGGCGACCGGTGTCGGCCTCGCCTCGGCGCTGATCCCGGCGCGCCGCGCGGCGAAGATGGACCCGGTGCAGGCGATCCGTTCATGAGCGACGCGGTCATCGAGCTCGCCGGTCTGACCAAGGCCTACAACGTCGGTACGCCGGTGGAGGCCGAGGTGCTGCACGGGATCGACCTGAGCCTGGCGCAGGGCGAGTTCGCCGCGCTGATCGGCCCATCCGGCTCCGGCAAGAGCACGCTGCTGAACATCATCGGCCTGCTCGAACGGCCCACTGGCGGGCGCCTGTCCATCGGCGGGCGCGACACGGCGGAGCTGTCGGAAGCCGAGATCACTGCGCTGCGTGGGCGCAGCATCGGCTTCGTGTTCCAGTTCCACCACCTGCTGCCGGCCTTCAGTGCTCTGGAAAACGTGATGATGCCGGCCATCATCGCCCGTGGTGCGCCCGACGACGAGGCTGAGGCGACGGCCCTGCAGCTCCTCGACGCGGTCGGCCTGAAGGCCCACGCCCACAAGAAACCGGCCGAACTGTCCGGCGGCCAGCAGCAGCGCGTCGCGATTGCCCGCGCGCTGGCCCTGCGGCCGCGCCTGATCCTCGCCGACGAGCCGACCGGTAACCTGGACACCCACACCGCCGACGACATCTTCGCGTTGCTGCGCGAGTTCAACCGCCAGACCGATTGCGCCTGCCTCATCGTGACCCACGACCCGCGCCTCGCGGCCCGTTGCGACCGGACCATCCGGCTGGTAGACGGGCGCATCGCCGCAGACTGCTGAGTATCCTTCCGCCTGCGCTCTTCGGTGTTTCAACACGCCGTGAGATATTGCGCTGCAGCGTGATCTGCCGAGTTGCCAATTGCCCACGCCTTAAGTAAGGTTTTGTAGCGAATTTGATAGTTTTGAAACAACCACAAGGACCCTCTGGCATGCCGTCCCAGGAGCAGTTGCTGAAAGTCATCGAGATCCAGACCGAGATCGTCAAGGCCGGGCTGGACCTGGGCGAAGTGATGGCGCTGGTGGTCGAGCGCACGCTGGATCTGATCGATGCCGACGGCGCGGTGATCGAGCTGGCCCAGGAGGGCGACATGGTCTACGCGGCGGCTTCCGGCATCGCCGGCCCCCACCTGGGCTTGCGCCTGCGTCAGGCCAACAGCCTGTCGGGGATGTGCGTGGAAAGCGGCTCCATCCTGCGCAGCGACGATACCGAGCACGACCTGCGGGTGGATCAGGCTGCCTGCCGCCGGATCGGCCTGCGCTCGATGATCGTCATGCCGCTCAAGTTCGACAACAAGGTGGTTGGTGTGCTGAAGGCCATGTCCGAGCAGCCGCGGGCTTTCCGAGTGCAGGACGAAGCGCTGCTCGGCCTGCTGTCCGATCTGGTAGCGGCGGCGATGCATTTCGCCACCCAGCTCGACAGCGACCAGCTCTTCCAGAAGGCCACCCACGACGGTCTCACCGATCTGGCCAACCGTTCCCTGTTCATGGACCGCCTGCGCAAAGTAGTGGCGCGCCGGAGCCGCGATGGCCGGCCGGCCGGCGTGTTGATGATCGACATGGATGGCCTGAAGCAGCTCAACGACACCTTCGGTCACCGCGTCGGCGACGCGGCGCTCCGTGAAGTGGCCCGGCGCCTGCGCACCGCCTCCCGCGAATCGGACACCGTGGCTCGGCTCGGCGGCGACGAGTTCGCGATGCTGCTGACCCCGGTCGATCAACCGACCAGCATCGATACCGCTGTGCAGCGCCTGTATTCCAGCGTCGTCGGGCCGTTCAACTACGAGGATCGGGCTCATGAGCTGAGCGTGAGCATCGGCGCGGCCTGTCTGCCAGAGGACAGCGACGATATCGAACAGTTGCTTGAAGTCGCCGACCGCCGCATGTATTCCGCCAAGCAGGCACGTCGCCACCGGAGAACCGATAGCATCGGTCATTGAATGGATCGGCGGATGGGGGGGCGCATCCGCCACCCGCAACGGGCTTCGACGCCATGATCAGTTTCCGGAAGCTCTTCATCCGTCTCTTCTTCCCCCTCGCCGCGCTGCTGGCCGGAGGGGCGATGGTTTACGGTCATCTGGAAGTCGAGCGCGAACTGGCGTATCGGCGCGAACTGGAGCTGGCCCAGGTCAGGCTTGGCGCCGGTGCGGCGACTTTCAATATCGAGCCGGTGGCCGGGGATCTGTTGTTCCTTTCCAGGCTGCGTAGCCTGCGCGACGCGGTGCACGAACCGAGCGCAGCCCGGTTGGCCTTGCTGGCTGCAGATTTCTCGGCCTTCTCGGGGGCCAAGCAGGTCTATGACCAGATCCGCTGGCTCGACGAAAGCGGCATGGAGCGGGTGCGGGTGGACCTGCGCCAAGGTCGCCCCGTGACAGTGCCGGCTACCGAACTCCAGAACAAGGCGCAACGCTATTATTTCCGCGAGGCGCTGCCCCTCGGCGTCGGCAAGGTGTTCATCTCGCCCCTGGACCTCAACATCGAGCACGAGCGCATCGAGATCCCCTACAAGCCGATGCTCCGCGTGGCTACTCCGGTGGTCGATGGGGACGGCCACAAGCGCGGCGTGCTGGTCCTCAACTACTACGGGAACGGCATCCTGCAGGCTTTCGCAACGGCTACTGCCGGGCGCGGCATGCTCGTCGACATGCAGGGCTACTGGCTGAAAAGCCCCCAAACGGCCGATGAATGGGGCTTCATGTTCAAGCGTGCCGAGGCGAGCATGGGCGTCCGGGCTCCCGCGGCATGGAAAGCCATCGTCGCGGCGGAACGCGGGCAGGTGGCGCTGCAGGACGGGGTATGGACCTGGGAGACCGTGCGCCCGCTGGGTTCCGCCGCGTCGCGCCGTGCGGGTGGCGACTACTTCTGGAAAGTCGTCTCCTACTGGCCCGGCGAGCAGCGGGATGCCATTGCGCGGCACATCTGGCTGCGGGTCGCCGGTGCCGCCGGACTGATGCTGGCACTGGCCGGGCTGGGCAGCTGGAAACTGGCCCGAGCGTGGACCTTGCTGGCGGAATCGGAAACCAAGTATCAGACCATCTCGAAATTCGCCTACGACTGGGAAACCTGGATTTCGCCGACCCGCCAACCCCTGTTCAGCTCGCCGTCCTGCGAACGGGTGAGCGGCCGCCCGGCGGCGGATTTTATGGCCGACCCCGATTTTCTGCGCAATATCGCCCATCCGGACGATAGGGCGATCGTCGATGAGCATCTGTTGCACCACATCGACAAGGATGACACCTGCGAATTCTGCTTCCGCATTCTGCTGCCCGATGGACAAGTGCGCTGGATCGAGCATATTTGCCTGCCGGTGTTTTCCGAGTCCGGTGAGTTCCTCGGCCGCCGGGCTTCCAACCGGGACATCACCGACCACAAGAACGACGAAGCGCGGATTCAGCAACTGGCTTTCTTCGATGTGCTGACCGGCCTGCCCAACCGGCGCATGCTGTCCGACCGTCTCGATCACGGCCTGGCTCAAGCCCGGCGCTTCGGGCGCTCGCTGGCGGTGATGTTCCTCGATCTCGACCACTTCAAGCAGATCAACGATACCCTCGGCCACGATGCCGGCGACGAACTGCTGAAGCATGTCGCCAATCGGTTGCGGGCTTGCGTGCGCAGCGGCGACACCATCGCCCGCCAGGGGGGCGACGAGTTCATCGTGGTGCTCACCGAAGTCACTCATGCGGAAGACGCCGCACGGGTTGCCGACAAGATCATCCAGGCCATCGGCGAGCCGATCCGGATCGCCGATACGCCCCTCCACGTCTCCACCAGCATCGGTATCGCCGTGTACCCCATCAACGGCAGTGACGACGCCCAGGAGCTTCTCAAGAAGGCGGACAGGGCCATGTACGCCGCGAAGGCCGCGGGGCGCAACACCTACCGGTTTTTTGCGGACTGAGATCTCGGGTATCGTGCAGGCCCGCGTCGACAGCGTGTCAAATCCTCCGAGTCCACCCATGATCTCCCCATTCCAGGCCCTGGCCTGCCCCCTCGACGGAGAGCCCTTGCTCCCCGGCAGCACCGCCTGGCGCTGTGCGGCCGGCCACAGTTTCGACCTGGCCAGCCAGGGCTACATCAACCTGCTACCGGTACAGCAGAAGCGCTCCCGCGATCCGGGCGACAGCAAGGAGATGGTGGCGGCGCGGCGGCGTTATCTGGAGAGCGGCGTGTACCGCCCCATCGCCGACGCGGTGAGCCGCGCCGTGCTGGCCGATCTGCCCGCCGGCAGGCCGGTGGCCTGCCTCGATGCCGGCTGCGGCGAAGGTTACTACCTGCGCGAACTGGCCGCGGCGGCGGATGCTGGCGGCGCGGAGCTGGCCGTGCTGGGCCTCGACATCTCCAAATGGGCCGTGCAGGCCGCCGCCAAGCGCGACAAGCGGGTGGCCTGGGTGGTCGGCAGCAATGCCAATCTGCCGGTGCAGACGGGCACCGTGGACCGGCTGCTGTGCCTGTTCGGCTTTCCGGTGTACGGCGAGTTTGCCCGCGTGCTGCGGGCGGGCGGTGAGCTGCTGCAGGTGGACGCGGGGCCGGATCACCTGCGCGAGCTGCGCGAGATCATCTACCCGACGCTGAAAGCCCCGCGCCCGCCGGAGACGCAGGCGCCGGACGGCTTCCGGCTGCACGGCGTGGACAGCGTCCGGGCCGCCATCCGCCTCGATAGCGCGGCGCAGATCGCCGACCTGCTGACGATGACGCCGCACCTGTACCGCGCCACGGCGGAGGGCCGGGCCCGCGCGGCGGCACTGGAGGCCCTGGACCTGACGGTGGACGTCAGCCTGACGCGCTTCGTGCGCGGTGCTTGAGGTCGATTCGATGCGGACTTTCCAGCTGAGTCCGCTACCTGTTTTGCGCCCCTTCATCGATCGTCTGTGGGGATGGGAAGGGGAGGCCGGCGAAGTGGTGACCCTACCCACCGTGCTGCCGGGAACCGGAGCAGAGTTGTATTTCCATTACGGCGAGCCCTTTGCTTGGGAAGACGCCGCCGGCGCGTTCCGACGGGCGGATGCCGGCCATCTGTTCTGCCAGCGCCGACGGACGTTTCAATTGGCCCCTGCGTCCGGGCTGGGCTTCGTCGCAGTGCGTTTCCGGATTGGCATGATCCATCGGTTCACGGCCGTGCCGGCCCGGGAACTGCATGACGGTAGCCATTCCGTTGCCGATCTGTGGGGTGCCGAGGGGCGGGCTCTGCTTGGGTGCCTGTCTTACGCGAAGAACCACGACGAACGGTTGGCGTTGATCCAGCACTTTCTGGTCGACCGCCTGTGCGGGGACGCGCGGGATGCTGCCGTGGAGGCCGGGATGGCGCTGCTGTACCGCCAGGCCGGCGAACTGCCGGTCGACACGCTCGCTGACCGGCTGCGTCTCGGCCGCCGTCGGCTGGAGCGCCGCTTTCTGGCTTTGACGGGCCAGACGCCCGGTGAAGTGAAGGGCTTGTGCCGCTTCCAGCACGTGGTCCGCGATCTGGTGCTGGAGACGGCAGCGCGGCCTGCGGGAGTTGCGGCGGCACGGGGCTATTACGATCAGGCGCATTTCAACCGTGACTTCCGTGCACGTGTCGGGTGTGCGCCCGGCGAATACCTGCGCCGGGTCCGGACCGGGACGCATTTCTACAATACGCAGATCTAGCGCGTCGGCATGCTGGGTACTCCTTCACTACGGACATGGAGCATTCAGATGTATGGACTGATCGTGGAACTGGCGGCCAAACCGGCTTTCGATGGAAATCTGGAGGCGCTCCTGCGTGAGCTCGCGGCGGCGGCAGCGCTGGAGGAGGGTACTCTGTTCTACGCCGTGCACCGGCCAGTGGGGCAGGACAATGCATTCGTGCTGTACGAGCTGTATCGGGACCGTACCGCATGGGATGTCCATGTCAGTTCGGAGATCCTGCAGCAGGCGCTGCAGCGCTTCGATGACTGGCTGGTCGTGCCTCCAAAAATTACGTATTGTGAAGCCGTGACCACTACCCCCGTCGGGTAGATCCTGTCTTCCGCCGCCGCATGCCGGCGGCCCGTGCTTGGGGTGAGTGTGCTTATGTCGGGTTTCGTGCCGAGCTTTGGGGTGGCCGGGGAGGCCATCGCGTCGTGGGTGTTTCCGTTCGTCGGGACGTCGCTGCTGCTGGATCCGGATCTGCAGCTGCCGGACCCGACACGGCTGGCGGAGCTCGGCCCGTGCCTGGAGGCGATCACCATCGGCAGCCTGGATGGCCTCCCCTGCGAGTTGCGCCTGTGGCCGGCCCATCTGGGGGTGCCGCCGGAATTCACCACCCGCGATTACCGCCAGCTGTGGGGCCGCTGGCCCGACGGGCTGCACGAGGCGCTCGCCCGTGCCCGCCAGCTCGTGTCGTGGTTGCAGCAGCACCGTTTCTGCGGTGAATGCGGCGGTCCGCTGCACACCAGCGCGAGCGAGCCGGCGCGGGAATGCCGGGCCTGTGGCGCGAAGGCCTATCCACGCATCTCGCCGGTGTGCATCGGCCTGATCCTGAAGGGCGAAGAGCTGCTGCTGGCCCGTTCGCCGCATTTCCCGCCGGGCATCTACAGCGCCCTCGCGGGCTTTGTCGAGGCCGGCGAGACCGTCGAGGACTGCCTGCGCCGGGAGATCCGCGAGGAGGCCGGCATCGAGATCGCCAACATCCGCTGGTTTGGCAGCCAGCCCTGGCCTTTCCCCCACTCGCTGATGCTCGGCTTCTTTGCCGACTACGCTGGCGGCGACGTCGTCGCCCAGGAAAGCGAGATCGAGGACATCGGCTGGTATTCCCTCGATGCGTTGCCGATGCTGCCCCATCCATCCACCATCGCCTTCCAGATGATAGACGCGGTGCGCAAGGGCCAGCATCCGCGCTGAGGAACGTTCGGCGGGCGCCGGAGTCGCAGCAGGACCCGGCGTCTTGCCGTCATTCCTCGGAGGAACCATGTCCGGAACATCCCGCGTCGAAGCCGTCCTGCAGGACACGCCCTACCTTGTGCAGTTGTCCGATGATCTGGGCCACGTGTGGTCTGCCGACGAGCCCGTCGAACTGGGCGGTGGCAACGCCGGCCCGTCGCCGGAGCGCCTGATTCTCGGCAGTCTCGGCACCTGCACGGCGATCACCCTCAAGATGGTGGCGACACGCCGCCAGTGGCCGCTGAGCGGCGTGCGCGTGGAGTTGCGGCTCAACCCGGCGGGCAAGCCCGAGGCCGGCAACGACATCGAGCGCATCATCCACCTGCACGGCGAACTCAGCGACGAGCAGCGCACCCAGCTGCTGAAGATCGCCAACGCCTGCCCGATGCACAAGCTGCTCACCGGCGAGGTGCGCATCCATACCGAACTGAGTGCTTGAACGAGCCGGAGGACAGGACCATGACGATCCAGCGTATCGAGGCCCGCACGGCCGACCTGGGCGAAGGGCTGACGATCCGGCGCGCCGTGCCGACCCGCGAGCGGCGCATGGTGGGCGCCTGGTGTTTCCTCGACCACATCGGGCCGCGGGATTTCGAGACCGGCCATGGCATGCATGTCGGCGCACACCCGCACATCGGCCTGCAGACCTTCACGTGGATGATCGAGGGCGAGGTGCTGCACCGGGACAGCCTCGGCCATGAGCAGGTGATCCGCCCGGGCCAGGTCAACCTGATGACCGCCGGCCGCGGCATCGTGCACACCGAGGATTCCGTGCCCTCCGAAACCCGATTGCACGCCGCCCAATTGTGGATTGCACTACCGTTTGAAGAACGGGAGCGCGAGCCGGCTTTCGAGCACTATCCGGACCTGCCGCGCTGGGAAGAGGGCGGCTGCGTATTCACGCTGCTGGCCGGGCGCCATGGCGAGCACGTGGCGCCGGCGCGTCTGTATTCGCCGCTGGTCGGGCTGGATGTGAGCAGCACGGCGGGCGGCCGCATCGGCCTGGTGTTGGAACCCGGCTTCGAATACGCGGTGCTGCCGCTGGAGGGCCATATCGACATCGATGGCGAGCGCTTCGGGATCGGCGAACTGGCCTATCTCGGTGACGGGCAGATGCGTTTCGATGCGCTGCTGTCGGCGGGCTGCCGCATCCTGCTGCTCGGCGGCGAACCCTTCGGCGAGCCGGTGCTGATGTGGTGGAATTTCGTCGGCTTCAGCAAGGACGAGATCGCCGCGGCCCAGCGGGCGTGGGAAAGCGGCGATGCCCGCTTCGGCCCGGTGGCAGGGCCTGGCGAGCGGCGCCTGGTCGCGCCGCCGCTGCCCTGGCCGGGTTACTGAGCGTCCGCCGGCGCAGCTTGGCCGGTGGTGGCCGCCAGCCAGGCCTCGTAGCCGCCTTTGAGCGGCCGCACCGACAGGTAGCCGGCTTCCAGCAGGTGGCGTGCCGCCTGGATCGCGCCGGCATCCTCCGGACAGGCGCACAGGGTGACGATGGGGCGGCTCTTCGGCCAGTCGCCGACCGCCTCGTGCAGGCGGTCGTGTTCCGCGACCCGCGTGCCGGGGATCGGGCCGGTGGCGGCGATCATCGTCGCGCCGCGCAGGTCCAGCACCAGCGGCCGGTCGGCTGATTTCAATGCTGCCAGCAGTTCGCCCGGAGTGATGTGGGCGATCGCACATTGCTGGCGGAAGCGGTATTTCTGCCACAGCTTCCAGCCCAGCCAGGCGCCGGCCAGCAAACCGAGCACCACCAGCGCGCGGCCCATGTGTTCGTCCAGTGCGACGATGGCGGCCTGTACTGCTTCCTTCAGCACCCAGCCGGCGCTCAGCGCCGCACCGGCCCACAATGCGGCGCCGGCCGCGGCGGCCAGCAGGAAGCCACCGAGGTTCATGCGCAGCGCGCCGGCGATCGGCGGCGCTACCGTTGAAAAGCCGGGGATGAACTTGGCCACCACCAGCGACGACAGGCCCCAGCGGATGAAGCGCGCTTCGGTCTGGCTGACGCAGGAGGCCGGGTTGATCGACAGCCGGCACAGCCCGGCCAGCACCCGGTAGCCGAACAGCTTGCCGGCGCCGTACCAGGCCCAGTCGGCCAAGACCGAGGCCAGCACCGCCACCGCCAGCAGCTTGCCGAGTCCATCCGGTCCCGCGGCGAGGCTGCCGGCCAGCAGCAGGGTTGGCAGCGCCGGCACCGGCACGCCCATCTGCTGCAGCAGCACATTGACGAACACCACGCTGAGGGCATCCTGGCGGAGGGTGTGGCTGAGCTGGGCGAGTTCCATCGGTGGCGCTGACTGGTGGGCGAATAGCCGATTATCGGCCGGGGCGGGATTTTTTGCCGTGTCGGCGATGAGCGGCGTCACGCCGACATGCCGGCGGAGATCCGTATAATTCCGCTGTCTTTCGGCCCTTAGCCGGGCTTTTATCCGACGGAATGCCATGAAAGCCAGGACCACGCTCTATGACTTGCTCGGGCTGGTGCCCACCGCCAGCGAAGCCGATATCCAGGCCGCCCACCTGCGCCTGACCCGCCACTACCAGTCGGGCAATCACGGCCTGCCGCCCGCCGATGCAGACAACAAGCTGAAAGCGATCCGCGAGGCTGTATGGATTCTTGCCGACCCGGGTCGGCGGGCCGCCTACGACGCAGGCCTGGCGCGCAGCCAGCCGGCCGTCGCTGAAGCCGTCGTCGAACCGCTGCTGGCCAAGGATCCGTTGCCGCTGCAGGTGGAGATAAAGGCCGCCAAGCGCTCGCCGCTGCGCATCATGCTGGGGGTGATCGGCACGTTGATGATCATCGGTATGTTGATCCAGATCTTCTTTTCGGTCTTCGCGTTCCGCCGGGTGACCAGCGGTGACGGGGCTGCGGAGGCGCAGCAGAAAGTCATCGCGGCTGAGCGGCGCCAGATGTATGGCGATCTGTCCGAGCAGGAGATTGCCGAGCAGGAAGCTGCCGAGCGCCGCCAGCGGGCGGAGTCGGTGCGCCGCAATGAGGAACAGCGCGCCGAGTATGCCCGCAAGGAGGAGGAGCGCCAGCGCGAGCGGGCCCTGCAGGAGCGCGGCTACTACGCCGACCGGGTGTCGTCCGAGCTGCAGCAGGCCGAGGAGTCGGCCCGCCGCAAGGCCGAGTACGAGCAGCGCCAGAAGGAAGAGCAGCAACGCCATGCCGAGGAAGAGGAGCAACGCCGTGTGCAGGAGCGGCTCGCGCGGGAGCGGGCACGCCTGCACCTGAACAGCAACTGAGGGTTGGGGGCATTGGCCTGCTTGGCGAGCAGCCGGCGGGGCTTTCCGGGATAATCCCGCATGAGCTCGATTCTCCCCCCGCTGCCGGACGCCGATTCCGCCGCCCCCGAGGCCACTTTCGTTCCGCCTCCTGTCGCTGCCGTCCCGGCGCCCTTCGACCAGCTACCCCTGCCCGCTGCAGTGATCGCCAACCTGGCACGCCTCGGCTACCACACGATGACGCCGATCCAGGCCGCCGCGCTGCCGGTGGCCCTGGCCGGCGACGACCTGATCGCCCAGGCCAAGACCGGCAGCGGCAAGACGGCGGCCTTTGCGCTGCCGCTGCTGGACCGCCTCGATGCGCGCAGTTTCGCCGTGCAGGCCTTGGTGCTGTGCCCGACCCGCGAACTGGCCGAGCAGGTCGCCCAGGAGGTCCGCCGCCTGGCCCGCGCCGAGGAGAACATCAAGGTCCTCAGCCTGTGCGGCGGCACTCCGATCCGGCCACAGGCCGACAGCCTGGCCCACGGCGCGCACATCGTTGTCGGCACGCCGGGCCGCCTGATGGATCATCTGTCCCGCGGCAGCCTCAAGCTCGACGCCCTGCGCACGCTGGTTCTCGACGAGGCCGACCGCATGCTCGACATGGGCTTCTTCGACGACATCGCCTACGTCGCCAAGGCCTGCCCGAGGGACCGTCAGACCCTGCTGTTCTCGGCCACCTATCCGGAGGGTGTGGTACGCCTGGCCCGCCAGTTCATGCGCCAGCCGCGGGAGATCGCGCTGCCCGAGCAGCACGAGGCCGACAAGATCCGCCAGCGCTTCTACGAGGTGACACGGGAGCAGCGCCTGGCCGCCGTCGGCCTGCTGCTGCGCCACTACCGCCCGGAGAGCACGCTGGCCTTCTGCAACACCAAGCAGCAGTGCCGCGACTTGGTGGATACCTTGCACGCCGAAGGCATCCATGCGCTGGCGCTGCATGGCGATCTCGACCAGCGCGAGCGCGACCAGGTGCTGGTGCGCTTCGCCAACCGCAGCTGCTCGGTGCTGGTGGGGACCGATGTGGCAGCCCGCGGCCTCGACATCGCCGGTCTGGAAGCAGTGATCAACGTGGACGTGACGCCCGACCCGGAGGTGCATGTGCACCGCGTCGGCCGCACCGGCCGCGCCGAGCGCGACGGCTGGGCGCTGAGCCTGGTTGGCCCCAACGAGAAGAACCGCGTCGGCAACATCGCCCGCAGCCAGGGGTTCGAACCGCAGTGGGAGTCCATCGCCGAGCTGCAGGCCGAGCACGCCGCGCCGCTGCTGCCGCCGATGGCCACGCTGCAGATCCTCGGCGGGCGCAAGGAAAAGATCCGCCCCGGCGACGTGCTCGGCGCGCTGACCGGCGAGGCCGGCTTCGCCGCCGAGCAGATCGGCAAGATCAACGTGACCGAGCAATCCACGTATGTGGCCGTGCGGCGCGACATCGTCCGCCAGGCCCTGAAGCGCCTCGCCGATGGCAGGATCAAGGGCAAGAAGGTCCGCGTCCGCCTGCTCGACGACTAAACTGTCGCCAGCCGGGAGCGCTGGGCTCCCGGGCTTTGATACCGTCACGGGCCGCTACCACGGCTCTCACAGGATTCCATCATGGCTGATTCCCACCGTTTCCCGGATGCCGATGTCGACGCGATCTACCGCGTGATCGCCGAGCGGCGCGACATGCGCCACTTCCGCCCCGACCCGGTCGATCCCGAGATCCTGGCGCGCCTGCTGTGGGCGGCCCACCACGCCCCCAGCGTTGGCTACATGCAACCCTGGCGCTTCATCCGCATCACCGACCGCGGCCTGCGCGAGCGCATGCACGTGCTGGTCGAGAAGGAGCGCCGCAACACCGCCCGCGCCCTCGGCGAGCGGGAGGAGGACTTCATGCGCCTCAAGGTGGAGGGCCTGCTCGAAGCCGGCGAGGTGATCGTCGTGGCGCTGGCTGACGGCCGTGAGAAGCACGTCTTCGGCCGCCGTACGCTGCCCGAGATGGACCTCGCCTCGGTGGCCTGCGCGATCCAGAACATGTGGCTGGCGGCCCGCGCCGAAGGCATTGGCCTCGGCTGGGTGTCGATCTTCGACCCGGTGGACCTGGCCACGCTGCTCGACATGCCGGCCGGCGCGCGTCCGGTCGCCATCCTGTGTATTGGCCACGTGGACGAGTTCTATCCCAAGCCGATGCTGGAGATCCACCAGTGGGCCGAGCGCATGCCGCTGGAGACGGTGGTCTTCGAGAACGGCTGGCGGGGTGAGGCTGCCGTCTCAGGCGACTGACGGATCCTTGCGCACACGCTGGGCCAGCCAGGTGGCACCCACCAGCAGAGTGATAAAGCTCAGGATCTCCCAGGCTGACAGGAAGATCGCCAGAGTGGATCGTCCGGTATCCGGCAGTGCCGGCATGCGTTGAACGAGCGCTGGCAGAGTAATCAGTGCGGCCATCGGCACGGCCCGTGGACCGTATAGCCAGCCCAGAGGCCGGGCCGCCAGCGCGGCCAGCAAGGTTGCGGCGAGGAAGCCCCGGCTCATCAGGATCGCGATTTCCAGCGGACTGCCCTGCGGGATGGGCATCAGCAGGATGACCAGCACGAGCATTCGATCGTAGGCGATGAAGCCAGCGAACATCAGGCAGGGCAGCAGTACGGCCTGCAGCTGTGGAGACGGACGTTTCACGCGGTCAGCCCGCCGTGGCCTGGCCGTTCCAGGTACCTTCGGCCGCGTCCCGGTCGCCCAGGGGCAGCAGCTTCTGCAGCGCCTTGATGTAGCGCTGCAAGGCATCCAGGCCGGTGGGCGTGAGGCTGTAGCTGGTCTGCGCGCGACCCGGGCCTTCGATGCGGCGCAAGGAGACGTAGTCGGCGGCGATCAGTTTCTTCAGATGGGATTCCAGGTTTCCGTCGGAAACCTGGAGGTTGCGTTTCAGTTCGGTAAAGCTGGCTTCACCGGCGCCGGCCAGGAAGGCGGCAAGCTGGGTGCGCAGGGGCTGGTGGAGGAGGGGGTCGAGAGCTTCCATGGGCTTGGGCCCGCCGGGGCGGGCCTTGCAGTCTTATTTCAGGTTGAATTCTGCGCGCATCGAGCCGGGATTGCGCCCGTCCTGATCGCCGGGCACGCGAATTTCGAACTGGCCGGTGACGATCTCGTCGTGCCGCCGCCAGGTCTTGCCGTCCAGGCTGGCCCATTGTTTATAGGTGTAGACGTCCTGCTTGAGGCGTACGTTGAGGGTGCTGCGTGCTTCGGCTTCCAGCAGGCTGCCGTGGATGCGTGCCTCCACCGGGAGTGGTGCGCCCGCCGGGTACAGGAGGATATGGGGCTGCCCGGCCGGGGCCTGTTCGCCGAAGCGGACGACCGGCAGTCTGGCCAGTTCATCGGCACCGGGCTGGCCGAAGCTGGCGCAGCCGGCCAGAGCGAGCGCCGCCAGGGCGCCGAGAGGTCGCAGGATCATGGTGAAGCTCCTTGAGTGGGAAAGGGTTTCAGGGTTTCAGTGGTGCGGTGTGCCGTGGAAATCGACGACCAGGGCGGATTCGACTATCGGTCCATGGGCTGGATCGAGGCTGGCCTTCATCCACGGGATGGAGATCCAGTGGGTTTCCCGGGCCAGCAGCCAGGTGCCGCCGGGGGCGCGGATGTCGCCGGTGGGCAGGCCGTCCCGCAGCATGATCTCCACCGTCTGATCGAGGGTCAGAGGCAGGATGGCGTCTGGTGTGGGGCGGAACAGGTCACCGGACAACTCGACCTTGACCGGCACCCGGGTACCGGCTGGCAGGCTGACGATGCGCAGGCCCGCCACGTCGGCGCCGCTCCGGTAGTCCTCCAGGGAGATGACCGGCAGTTCCGGTGGCAGACTGGCTGACGCGTAGCGGTGGGCGATCAGTGGCGCAGCCAGCACGACTACGGTCCAGCCGGCGGCCTGGGCCAGGCGTAGCACGAAGGTGCGTTCCCGGCCGTGATCGACGAGCAGGGACAGCAGCGGCAGGCCAAGGCCGAACACCGCGGTGGCGATCCACTTCATTGTTTCGAAGGGTAGCCGTGCCGTGAGGCCCGCGATGCCGATGGCGATGATGATGCCGCCGGCCCACTCCAGCACCTCTTCGGAAAACAGGCCATGCACGTAGAGGGCCAGGCCGATCAGTACCAGCCAAACGGTGCACAGCATGTAGGCGCCGCCGAAGAAGAAGGTGGCGAAGGTGAACAGCGCTCCGACACCCATCAGCAGCCACAGCAACTTGACCACCTGACGATGGATGAAAGACCAGGTTTCGTCCCGGGCTTCCTTGACGCGCCGGGTCAGGTGCCAGTCGGCAAAGCCGGTACCGCCCAGAATGGTTGCGATGAGGAGCAGCCAGGCGATGGCCCGTTGTGTGGTGTCGGAGATCTGTTCGGCTGTGAGAACGGAGTCGCTGGCCAGGAACAGCCCGGCGCCGGCCAAGCCCCACAGGATCAGGCTGTGACGTTCCATGCGGAGATTGCGTTGGCCGCGGGTGAGCATGGATTGGATGCTGTCGAGCTGGCGGACGATTGGGTCGGACATGGTCGGCTGATTCCGGATGGATTTACTCTGTAATTCAGAGTTTATTACTCTGAAATTCAGAGCGTCAACCGTTTCCGCTTCACCGAACGGTCTGGTGCGTCGGGCCCGAGGGGCTACAATGCCGCCTCTTCTCCATCAGCACGGATGTAATCCCCCATGTGGTTCCGCAATCTCCAGATCTACCGTCTTCCCGAAAACTGGGGCCTGACTGCCGAAGCCCTCGCCGAGAAGCTCGCCGCGCGGCCCTTCCAGCCCTGCGGTAGCCAGGACATGGCGACCCGCGGCTGGAGTTCGCCGACCAAGGACGATCGCTTCGTGCTGGCGGTCGGCGGTCATTTCCTGATTTCCCTGGCCGTTGAGCAGAAGCTGCTGCCCTCGTCGGTGGTCAATGAGGTGGCGGCCGACAAGGCCGAGATGATCGAGGCCCAGCAGGGCTACAAGCCCGGCCGCAAGCAGATGAAGGAAATCAAGGAGGCGGTGCTGCAGGAATTGCTGCCGCGCGCCTTCACGCGCCGCCGCAAGGTGTTCAGCTGGATCGACCCGGTGGGCGGCTGGCTGGTTATCGATGCCGCCAGCCAGGCCCGCGCCGAGGAAGTCCTTGAGGCCTTGCGCGATACGCTGGACGAGCTGTCGGTGAAGATGGTCAAGACCCAGCTGTCGCCGGTATCGGTGATGACCGACTGGCTGGCCGCCAACGAGGCGAACGGCAACTTCACCATCGACCTGGACTGCGAGCTGCGCGCGGTGACCGACGAGAAGGCCGCGGTGCGCTACGTGCGCCACGCGCTGGACGGCAAGGACGTGCAGGATCACCTGGCCGCCGGCAAGCTGCCGACACGGCTGGCACTGACTTTCGACGACCGCATCTCCTTCATGCTTACCGAGAAGATGGAGATCAAGCGCCTGGCCTTCCTCGACATCATCAAGGAAGAGGCCGAGCGCCAGGCCGACGCCACCGACATGCAGATCGAGGCCGACTTCGCGCTGATGAGCGGCGAACTGTCGCGTCTGATCCCGGCCGTGCTGGAAGCCCTCGGCGGCGAAGTGAAGGACGCGGTGATCTGAGGGGCGGCAGGGCGGCCACCACGGTCGCCCTGCTTAAATCCAGCCGATGCGTTTGCAGGCGCTGACGACCAGGTTGAGGCCCAGTCCGCACACGAAAAGTCCGAATGCCAGGCGGAGGTAGGCCGCATTCATCCGGTTGGCCACGACGGCGCCGAGCCATGCGCCCAAGAACATCATCAGGGCCAGGATCAACGCGGCCCGGATGTCCACGTTGCCGTTGCGATAATACTCGTAGGCGGCAGCCAGCCCGATCGGCGGCAGTAGCACCGCGAGGGTCGTGCCCGTCGCGAGGTGCTGGGAAAAACCAGCCCAATACACCAGCGCAGGCACAAGGATCACGCCTCCTCCGATGCCGAAGACTCCTGCGGCCAGGCCGCCGGAAATCCCGATGATGGCAAGTGTCAGCCAGGATGGCATGGTTTCGGGCTCCAATCCGATCAGTAGATCGCCCCGCCAGTCTGCGTCGAGTACAGCGTGCCGCTCTCGGCGGACAGGTTGTAGTTGGTGGTGGCTCCGTCATAGCCGCGCCAGTTCTGTAGATCGAAACGGCCGTCGCCGGACAGGCGTTGCACGCCGACATTGCGGTAGGTGAGTGGCGTACGGGGCTGGCAGACTTGCGGCAGGCCGTTGGTCTGCAGGAAATACACCGAGCCGATGCCGAGCCGGGTGGCAGAATTGCCGGCCACCGCGAGCGCGGTCTCCACGTCCACGCCGATCCCGCGCGCCATGCCCGACCAGCCGTCCTGCACGATACGCGCCAGGAAGGCGACCAGCCGGCCCATGCGGTCGCGGGTGTCCAGGTGGGCGTCGGTGATCACGAAATCGAGCTCCGGCGCAGTGATGAAGCCCCGGTCGAGGGTCACCCGCTTGTTGTACGGATTGCTCAGCGCGTCGTCGGAATAGACGGTGCCGTTGAGCGCCGCGAAATCGAACTGTCCGAGTACTGCCAGGCCGGCGCTGGTGCCGCCGATCGGCACCTTCCGGGCGATCAGGTTGTTGATGGCCTGTTCGACGCCGGTGCCCTTCCAGAAGTTGATGTAGTCGGCCTGGTCGCCACCGGCGATGAACAGCGCTTCGGCCTTGTTGATGCGGTCGATCACGAAGGGGTCGTTGGCAGCGCCCCGCGACGGGATGATCAGTGTTTCCACCGAGTCCACTCCGCCCATCGCGTAGATGTAGGGATTGTAGGCGTCGGTGCCGGTGGCGCGGATCACCACGAAATCCCCGCCGCCGGCCCGGGCGATCATCCACTGGAAGGCCGCATCCACGTCGGGGCCGCCGCCCATCAGCAGCGCGGATGGTTCGCGGGGCGGCTGGCCGGAGCTGGCGTCAGCGGGGTTGCCGACCACGTAGTACTGGTAGGGTTTGTCGGCGTGGGCCGGGCTCAGTATGGCGAGGCCGGCGATGATGGCGAAGGCCTCGGCGAGGCGGCGCCAGGGCCGCCATGCACTACCTTGTTCGCTGGAGCGTGTACGGTCTTGCATGGTACGGCCCCCCTGACGTTGGACTCGCTCCATCCTCCGCAGCGTCGGTCAGGCTGTCAAGGCATTCTGACCACTTTGGGTTTCACAGGTGGAGCAGGGCTACCGCCGCGATCGCGCAGCCCGCGCCGGCTACCCCGATGGAGGCCCATTCCATCCATTTCTTGCGGGTCAGTAGGGTGATCGCCGCCAGCGAGATGGCGACCTGCATGGCGGTCATCGCCTGGGCCCAGCGGTGGTGCTCGTGCATGGAGTGCTCGCTGGCTTCCTCGGCCTCGGTGGCGGAGGCTTCCAGCTTCTCGGCCTTGCTCTTGATGTCTTCCTTCTCGTGCTTGTAGCGCTCGATTTCCGACTGGTAACGGGTCTGGGTGTCGCCGCTGGTCAGCGCGACGGCCAGTTCGGCGATGTTCTGCTTGGAACTCTTGGCCTGGTAGTAGCCCCACTGGTTGGAGGCTTCCGTCTTGCGGATGGCGGCCTCGTTCTTGTGCATCAGTGCGTCGTTCTGGGTGGCGCCGCCGGCGTAGCTGAACAGTGCGCCGAGGGTGGCGAGGACCGCCGTCATCGCTGCGATGCGCGACGCGAAGCTGTCGCCGCCGTGGCTGGCGTGCTCGACCGCGTGGTCGTGGGGGCCGTGGACATGGAAATGATCGCCGGACATGCAGGTTCTCCGTGTTGAGGGTGCGGGGCCGGGCCCCGCGAAGCGCTGCGGATTTTAGGCCAAGCCGCAGCGTTTAGCGCGCTGATGCAAGTGCCGGGCCGCCGATGCGGAAGCGTTCCACGATGCGCGCCATGTGCTGGGAGATGTCACGGATCGAGTCGGCGGCCTGTTTGGTGTGCAGTGCCGCATGGTTGGCATCGCCGAGCAGGTTGTCGATCATGCCGACCTGACCGACGATCTCGTCGCTGGACGATTGGCCGATAGCGACCAGGCGGGTGATTTCGTTCACCACGTGGATGACCTTGCCGGTCGAATCTTCGATGCGTTCCACCGCGTTGCCGGCGCTCTGGGTCAGCGTGGTGCTTTCCTGCATCTCGCCGATGACCTTTTGCATCAGCTCGGTCGAGTCGCGGGATGTCGTGCGGATCTCCGAGATGTGCTGGTTGATCAGTTCAGTGGAGCCGGCGGCACGCTCGGCCAGTTTGCGCACCTCGTCGGCCACCACCGCGAAGCCGCGTCCCGATTCGCCGGCACGGGCCGCCTCGATGGCGGCGTTGAGGGCCAGCAGATTGGTCTGGTCGGCGATCTGGCGGATCTCGGAAACGACGGCTTCAACCTTGACGACTGAAGAGGCGAGGTCGAAGACGCGCTGCGACGCGTTGTCGATGCTGATGGCGAGTTGCTCGATGCGGCCAGCGGCGTTGCGGATCACCGCGCTGTTTTCGGTGGCGCGGGCGCTGGAGTCGCTGCTGATCTCGCCGGCCTGGCGGGTTTCCCGGTCGATGTCGACGATGTGGGCCTGGATCTGCTGCACTGCTGAGTGGATGGCCTGGGACGATTGGGTGCCGTTGGAAGCCAGGCGGGCGATGGCAGCGGCCGACCGGTGCATCTCGATGGAGGCCACCTCGTTGCGGCGGATCACCTCGACCATCTCGCCGAGGCTGGCCTGCAGCGTGTCGATCAGGCTATTGAAGGCGCGCACGGACTGGCCGATTTCATCGTCGCGGACCACTGGCACGCGTTGCGTGAAGTCCAGCGAGGTGGCGATGGAGGCCATCGTGGTTTCCATTGCGCGCAGGGGCTTGATGATGTTGCCGTGCAGGCGGAACACCAGGCCGACCAGCACGACCAGCGTCAGCCCGGTGGCAATCGACAGGATCCACTGGGTCTGCACGAAGCCTTCTTCCACGGCTGCTACCGAGCGGTCCTTGGTGCGGCGCTTCTCGACGCGCAGGGTTTCGAGGATCTGCTGCAGTTCCTGCTGGTACTGGGCCACGTTGGCGTACAGGCTTGCTTCGGCGATGGTGCGTTGGCCGGCCACGGCCTGCTCGATGGTTTCGTCCATCGCTGCTTCGTACTGGGCCAGGCTTTCTTCCGCTTCGTGGAGCATGGCCTTCTCGGTATCGGAGTGGGCCAACGGTCCCTGCGCAGTGAGGGCTTCGTGCAGCCCCTTGCGCTGGGTCAGCAGTTTTTCCTTGGCACCGGTCGCCACGTCGGCGCTGGGCGCGTAGACGATCTCGGTGAGGACGATCTGCACTTGCTTGAGCTGGGCGCCCAGATCGGAGGCGGCCAATGCGCCGGGAATTGCGTCGTCGGTGAGGTTGCGTACCAACCGCGTGTTGTGATGGAACATCAGCAGGCCGGCCGTGCCGGCGGCCAGCAGTAGCGTGGTGGTGATGGTGATGAGGATGATCAGATAGCGTCGAATGCTCATGGGGATGACTTCATGTCGGCCCGGCAGGGCGATGCGGGTTTGAGCGTTTTCTTGTGCGTTGCACCAGAAAACCCGCACATTTATCGACAGGCGTCTTGCTGAATCAAATGAATGTTTTGTGACAGTAACAAAGGCGCTTGCCGCCTGGTTTCTGCAAAAATGCTTTTCGTATGCGCACCCGGGATGGGGGAAGCACCCACGTTGTGTCAGGGGAGGAATACCGGGTCGGAGAAGACCAGGGTGCCGTCGGCGCGCATCATCAGGTTGTGGGGATTGAGGATGTCCGGCTGGACCGGGTATTCCTCGATGAAGTCGGACAGCGCGGCGATGGCTTGCACGATGCTCGCCGGCAGGCCCGGAGGAGGCGCCTGGGCGATGTGGTACAGCGCCAGGCGGCCGCGGTTGACGCCCAGGTTGGCCCATTTCTCGCAGCCCTGCCAGTAGGCCTCCGACAGGATGCGCGCCATGGCTTCGGCCTCGCCGCTGATCGGCTCAAGGCGTTCGATTTCCAGCAGGCGGAAGGAGTAGCCGTTGCTGGCTTTGCCAACCACGCCGTGGTCCCGGTACAGGCGTGGGAAGTGGATGCCGGTGGGGCGGTCGTCGGCGGCCAGATAGTAGTAATCGGCGGGGGAGCTGACAACTTTGTAGACACGCTCCCCGTCGCCGGCATCAAGCACGATGGATGACTCGCCGCGCCCGAGTTCGGGGCGGCCATCGAGAAGCGGATGGACCGGCACCGGGTCGGCGATACGGGCGACGATGATGTCGCCCGCGGCGTTCCCGGCGTCCGGTTCCGTCATCACGGAGCGGGTGGGGTTACCCGATGATGTTGTAGCCGGCATCCACGAAGTGTACGCCACCGGACAGGTTGCGGCCCGCGTCGGAGACCAGGAAGGCCGTGAGGGCGCCGATGTCTTCCGGTGTGACCAGGCGGTGCAGCGGCGAGCGCTCGACGGCGGCGGCCATCAGACCGTCGAAGCCGGCGATGCCAGAGGCGGCACGGGTCATCAGCGGGCCCGGGGAGATCGCGTTGACGCGGATGTTCTTGGAGCCCAGCTCGAAGGCCATGTAGCGGGTGGCGGCTTCCAGCGCGGCCTTGCACAGGCCCATCATGCCGTAGTTGGCGATGACTTTCTCGCTGCCCAGGTAGGTCATGGTGATCAGCGAGCCGCCGCCGGCCTTCTCGAGCAGCGGTTCGGCCTTGCGGGCCAGGCGCACGAAGGAGTGGGTGGACACGTCCATCGCCAGCGCGAAGCCGTCGGCGGAGGTGTCCACCACGCGGCCGTGGAGGTCGTCGCGCTTGGCGAAGGCCATGGAGTGGATCGCGAAGTCGAGCTTGCCGTACTTGGCGTCGATCTGCGCGAACACATCATCGACGATTTCGGGCTTGGTCACGTCGAGCAGCAGCACGTCCTCGACACCCAGGCGGCTGACGATGGGCTCGATGAAGGCCAGGGTCTTCTCGTTCTGGTAGGTGATGATGACCTTGGCGCCAGCGTCGATGCAGGCTTCGGCGACCCCGGTGGAGATGGATTTTTCGTTGGCGATGCCGGTGATCAGGCCAACCTTGCCTTCGAGGTTGATGATGGGCTTCATAGAGGGGCTCCGTAGGGATAAGAAAATTTACCGCACTGCAGCAATCGCTGACTTTAGAATAGTCTAGCGTGTCTGTTACACGGGTGTTTTTTCGTTAACGCTAAGTTTCCGGTTTTTTGGTATGTCATTGTTGCGATGCGTCAAATCCTGATCGAAAACTCGCCGCTCCGGTGGCCGGGCCGATGAGCCCGGTTTATGTCTTCCTCGACTTCGACGGTGTCACCCATCCTTGGGGCGAGGTGGAGGATTTCCGCTGTCTACCGGAGCTGGAAGCGGTGCTGCGCGACTACCCGGAGACGCGCGTCGTCATCGCGTCCGACTGGCGTACGTTGTTCTCGCTGCCCAAGTTGGTGGCACGCTTTTCGGAAGACATCCGGCCGCGGGTCATCGACACTACGCCGACGATCTTTCCTCGCAAACCCGACGAGCTGTATGGCCTGCGCGAGCGGGAGGCTCGCCAGTGGCTGGCCCGCAAAGGCGGCGATGTGCAGTGGCTGGCCATCGACGACGCTCCCGGTAACTGGCCGACCCGTACGCGCTTGGTGCTCACCGATTTCAAGCGCGGCTTTACCGACGAAGACGCCGGTCGCATGCGCCGCATGCTCGACGCCTTCCGTTCCGGCGAGTTCAAGGCGCCCGAAGCGGCCGCGCCGGCCTGACTTTTTCCCGATCAGAATTGCCGCAGCAGCGGTGATTCGTCCATCAGTGCGACCTGTTCCCGCAGTGCCAGGATCTGGTCCTGCCAGTAGCGCGGCGTGTCGAACCAGCTGAAGGCGGCCGGGAAGGCCGGGTCGTCCCAACGGCGGGCAATCCAGCCGGAGTAGTGGATCAGGCGCAGGGTGCGCAGGGCTTCCACCAGGTTGAGGCTGCGCGGTTCGAAAGTAGCGAACTGCTCGTAGCCTTCGAGCACCGCGTCGAGCTGGCGCGCCATTGCCGGTGCGTCGCCGGACAGCAGCATCCACAGGTCCTGGATTGCCGGGCCGTTGCGGGCGTCGTCGAAATCCACGAAATGTGGGCCGGCGTCGGTCCATAGCACGTTGCCGCTGTGCACGTCGCCGTGCAGGCGGATCTGCGACAGCTCGCCGGCCCGTTCGAAGCAGCGGCGTACGCTGGCCAGGGCCTGGTCTACCACCGAGAGCCAGGTGTCGCGCAGCTCCGGCGGCAGGAAGGGTGAGGCCAGCAGCGCGTCACGCGGTTCCTCGCCGAAGCTGCGGATGTCCAGCGTTGGCCGGTGGACGAAGGGCTGGCGGGCGCCGATAGCGTGGATGCGCCCGAGGAAGCGGCCCAGCCAGGTGAGTACTTCCGGGGCGTCCAGCTCCGGCGCGCGGCCGCCGCGGCGCGGGAACAGGGCCAGCCGGAAGCCGTCCGTGTGGTGCAGCGTGTGCCCGCCGATCTCCAGAGCCGGCACGGCGGGGATCTCCGCCTCGGCCAGTTCGGCGAGGAAGGTGTGTTCTTCAAGGATCGCCTCGTCACTCCAGCGTGCCGGGCGGTAGAACTTGGCGACCACCGGCGCGGCGTCCTCAATGCCGACCTGGTAGACGCGGTTCTCGTAGCTGTTGAGGGTCAGCAGCCGGCCGTCGCAGAAGAGGCCGGTGGCCTCCACCGCCGACAGCACGAAATCGGGAGTCAGCGGCCCGAAGGGGGCCGTCATTGCTTCTCCTCCCGCGCATAGGCGGCGTGCAGCTTGACCGGTTCGGTCTTGGCGGCCTGCCGGCTGCGCATGCGCAGGTTGAGGGTCTCGACCATCACCGAGAAGGCCATCGCCGAGTAGATGTAGCCCTTCGGCACGTGATGGCCGAAGGCATCGGCGATCAGCACCACGCCGATCACCAGCAGGAAGGACAGGGCCAGCATCTTGACGGTGGGGTGGCGCGACACGAAGTCGCCGATCGGGCCGGAGGCGAGCATCATCAGGCCCACCGAGGCGACCACCGCGGCGATCATCACCTGCAGGTGATTGACCATGCCGATGGCGGTGATGATGGAGTCCAGCGAGAACACGATGTCGATCAGGATGATCTGCACCAGCACCGCGCCGAAGGTGGCCTGTACGGCACTGGAGGCTTCGCCTTCCTCGCCTTCCATCAGCTGGTGCACCTCCTGGGTGCTCTTCCAGACCAGGAACAGGCCGCCGGCCAGCAGGATCAGGTCACGCCCGGAGAAACCGTGTTCCAGCACCGTGACCAGCGGCTCGGTGAGGCCGGCCAGCCACGACAGCAGCATCAGCAGGCCGATCCGCATGAACATCGCCAGGAACAGCCCCAGCCGGCGGGCGGTGCCGCGCTGGGCGGGCGGCAGCTTGTCCACCAGGATGGAGATGAAGATCACGTTGTCGATGCCCAGCACCAGTTCCAGCGCGGTGAGGGTGAAGAAGGCGATCAGCAGTTGCGGGTCGGTCAGAAATTCCATGTCGATAGCGTGGTTGTTTCGGGAAACTCGGGCGGCATGTCAGCCGCCTGCGTCCGCGCATGGTCGCATGAAAACGGTGTGCTTTGCCGCCTCGCAACAAAGCCGTGAGGGCCAGGCTCAGCCGGGTTTGCCGTCGGCGCGCCGGCTCAGGTAGATCGGCACCAGGCGGACGACCCACGGGGTGAATACGGCCAGCCAGCCGATGGCTGCGACTGCCGGCAGCACCGTCTGGGCGCCGGGCAGCACATCGGCCAGCACCCGCGCCGCGGCGACCGCGTGGAGGCCGAGGGTCAGCCGCCAGGTCAGTTCGTCGGCAACCAGCGGCCGCCCGGAGTGGCCTAGAGTGACGCGTGACACCATCGCAAGCGTCATCGTCGCGAAGAAGCCGACCGCCATTGCATGCAGCGGCGCCAGACCCAGGGTGGTGATGCCGCAGGCGTGCAGCAGGCCCTGCACGCCAGCCAGCAGCCAGGCGACACCCAGCCACAGGAAGCCGATGTGCAGCATGGCCAGCAGGCGCACTGCAAAGCTGCGCCGGAACTGCCATTTCCAGCTCAGCCACAGGGCCGTGCCGGCGGCGGCCAAGTCGGTGGGCCAGGCCCAGGCGTCGTGCTCGGCCATCGCCAGCAGGCCGTGGATCAGGCTGGCGCCGACCAGAACCAGCAGTGCCCAGTCGGGGCGGACAAGCTCGTACTTGGGTAGCACCGACGACGAGAAGAAAGGAATCATGCGGTGGCTGACCACCATGAAGAGTGGGGCGAGCAGCCACCACACGCCGATGGAAATGCCGATGCGGGCTGCCAGGGGGGCTCCGCCGGCCGCGAAAGCCAGCCAGGCGACGAGGCCGAGCGCGCCGGCGGCGAGGGCGAACCAGGCCGTGCCCGCGTGCTTGCGTTGGGCTTCCGGCTTGAAGGCCACCGGCCACAGCGCGCGCAGGACCAACAGCCAGCCTGCCAGCACCAGCGCCAGCCCGGCGATACGCAGCGTCGGTGTGGCGATGAACAGGCCCGCATCGAAGCCCAGCCAGCCGGTCGCCAGCAGCAGCCACGGCAGGCGTGCCACCGCGCCGGGCGTGTCGGGCATGCCCTGCCAGCGCGGCATGGCTGTCAGCAGGAAGCCGAACACGAAGAACGGGAAGATGCCGTAGGCAGCCCACAGTCCATGCACCCAGGCCGGCGGCCATGGCCAGGCGGGGGCTGGCAGCAGGCCGTTGCGGGCCAGCAGTTCCCAGGCCCACGGTGCGAAGGCCAGCAGGGTTTGCACCGCGCCGGCCAGGAACATGGCGCGGTGGGGGGCGGCGAACAGGACCGCAGCACCCGAAGCGGGCGGCTCGGCGGCGGGTTGTGGCGCTGCACCCGTGGGGCGCGCTTGCAGTGAGATGGGCTTATCCATAAAGGGGTAAGGACTCCGTACAGAGGTTTCCGGGGGGGCGGAGAAGGTTAGAATCTGTAGCTGCTATTTCGCCCGCTAAGAGAATCCGCGCCATGTCCACCGACAAGATCGATATTCCCGGCTTGCTCAGCCGCATGCCCCTGTTCAGCGCCCTGGCACCGGAGGATCTGGCCCACCTGGCTGCCGCAACGCGGGAGAAGCGCCTGCAGAAGGGCGACCGCCTGTTCCAGCGTGGCGATCTGCCGAAGGGCTTCTTCCTGGTCGTGTGGGGGCAGATCAAGCTGGCTTTCACGTCCGCCCAGGGCAACGAGAAGGTCGTCGAGATTCTCGGGCCGCTGCAGAGCTTCGGAGAGGCGGTGATGTTCCTCGACCAGCCTTATCCGGTGCTCGGCGAGGCGTTGGCCGACACGCTGGTGTTGCACATCGGTTCGGCGGCGGTGTTCGATCAGATCGAGCAGGATCCGCGCTTTGCGCGCAAGCTGCTGGCCGGCATGTCGATCCGCCTGCACACCATGGTGCGGGACGTGGAGTCCTACGCGTTGCGCTCGTCCACCCAGCGGGTCATCGGCTACCTGCTGCAGCTGGCCGAAAGTGCGCCCTGCGCGCCGAAGGACGGCACGCACAGCGTCGAGCTGCCGACCAGCAAGCAGGTGATTGCGTCGCGCCTGAGCCTGACGCCGGAAACCCTGTCGCGGATCTTCCACGAGTTGTCCGACGCCGGCCTGATCTCGGTGCAGGGCAAGCACATCGTGATCCACGACGCAGCCCGCCTGGCCGAACACGACTGAGGCTGCGCTCCGCCGCTCAGGCGGCGGCGTGGCGGATGTGGATCGCGAATTCGCCATCGCTGTTCATCTCGGTGCGATGGGTGTAGCCGTTGCGCCGCAGGATGTCGTACAGCGGCGTCGGTTCCCGGTAGATCAGCAGGATCACCTCGCCGCCCGGCGGCAGGGTGTCGAGGGCTTCGAGGGTCAGGTTCAGCGGCTCCGGCGGCATCAGGCCGCGGGCATCGACGATGACGGGGGTCAGGGCTTCGGTCATGGTGTTTTCTCCGGTTGGGGCTGCTCAGGGACCGTGACAGATTGGCCCCTGCCGGAAACGGGGGCCTTGACCGTGCTCAAGCGACGGATTGCCCGCGCGGGGTGCTGTGTGGCTGCTGAGATCCGGCCAGCCTAGTGGCTGGTGCCTTCCGAGCGCTGGATCTTGTTGAACAGGTTGTATTTGCCGATCGGCTTCGAGGCCGGCAGGCGCTTGATCTCCTTGAAGGTCTTCGCGTCGAGGAAGATCAGCGCGCCATCCTTCTCCATCAGGCTGGCAATCACGTAACGGCCGTTGCGGTCGAATTCCACGTGGGCAAAGGTCTTGCCCGGCTCTGGGCGGACCTGGGCGACGACCTGCAGGCTCTGCTTGTCGATGACCTGCAGGGTGTCCCGGGCGGTCGGGCTCATCATCGAATCGACCCACGCGTAGGGGCTGTTCTCGTGACTGCGCAGGAAGAAGCCGGGTCCCAGCGTGGGAATGGTTGCGACGGTCTGCCAGTTCTGCATGTCGATGACGCTGACCCGCGCGTCCTTCAGGTTGGTGCTGGCCACCACGCGCCGGCCGTCCCGTAGCCAGGAAATGCCGGAACCCAGGTGTGGCATGCCGGGCAGGTCCAGGTTGCTGATTGGCCGGCGGACGTCAAGGTTGATGACCTTGCCGTGTCCGTCCCGGTTGGCGCCGATCACGTTGGTGTAGTCCTGGGTGAAGAAGAAGTCGTCCAGGGGTTCTTCGAGCAGCGTACGGCGCGGGTTGAGGTAGCCGGGCGTGGAGATCGCCTCGCCCATCTTGTAGTCGTGCACGTAGCCGTCGTGGAAGGGCTTGGCGGCCGGGTCGTAGGAGATTTCCCAGATCTCCGGCAGGTCCTTCAGGCCGACCACGAAACTCTTGCGTGGCGCTGCGTCGTACACTGCCGAGATGCGCGACGCGGCGTCGCCCTTCAGGTTGCGGCCGTCGATGAGTTTGAGCAGCTTGAGGTCAGCGTCGAAGATAGCCAGGTTGCCGGGCAGGTAGTTGGCCACCGCCACATAGCGCCCGTCGCTGGAGACGGCGGCGTTGCGGGTGTTGAGGCCGGCGCGCACTTCGGCGACGACCTTCAGGTTCCAGATGTCGAACTTGCTGATCCAGCCGTCGCGGGACGCGAAGAACACGTAGCGCCCGTCCGGCGTGAACTTGGGGCCGCCGTGCAGCGCGTAGCGGGACGGGAAGCGGAAGATGCGCTCCATGCGGTCGCCGTCGAGCACGCTGACGTGGTGGTCGCCGGCCTCGACGACGATGAACAGGTTCATCGGGTCGGCCTTCGCCACGTCACCCTGGCGGGCGTCCGGCAGGCTACCGGGTGGGTAGGGTTCGACGCGCGAGGTGCGGATGTCGGTGGCGCTCCACGTGGGCGCGGGGCTGACCGGCGAGTAGATCCAGTCGGCGAGGGCGTCGATCTCGGCGGCGGACAGCACCGCCGAGAAGGGCAGCATCTGCGTCGCGGTACGGCCGTCGCGGATCGTCGCGACGGCGTCCTTGCGTTTGAGGCGTTCGAGGCTCTCCGGCAACAGGGCGGGCCCCATCGCGCCCAACCGGCCGGTGCCATGGCAGCTGGCGCAGTGCTGGGCGAAGAGTTCCGGCGCGCCGGCCTGGGCCGGTAGAGCGGTGAAGGCCAGAGCGGCAAGGGCGATGGCGGAAAAGAGGCGGTTCATTGTGAGGATCCCTTGGCTTGGGAGATGGTGTGCGGCGCAGGACTGGGGCGGTTGTCCCAGGCAGGGGGCTGTCCTTGGGGGCGGCTCCCTGTGGGTCGGTTTCCGGCGGAGGGAGTCCAGTCGCCCGCGGACTTTGTTGAGCCGACTGTGGGCGGATGAACTCGCCCCCACGGCTTACGGTTTCAGGCGACGGATTGCAGCCGGACCCACGGTTTCACTTCCAGGCGCTCGCCGTCGGCTACGCCGATCTCGGTGTTGTCCAGATAGCAGCCGGGATCTTCCTGCCATGGGTCGCCGGTCAGTTGCTGGGCCCGCACGCGGGTGTTGCCGTTGCAGATGGACAGGTAGCGGCAGTCGGAGCAGCGCCCCTTGACCGGCCGCGGCGACTGCTTGAGGCCGGCCAGCAGCGGGTCGGTCAGGTCGGTCCAGATGTCGCCGAACTTGCGTTCGCGGACATTGCCGAGGGTGTGGTGCCACCACATGGTGTCCGGGTGCACGTTGCCCAGGTTGTCGATGTTGGCCACGTTGACGCCGCTGGAGTTGCCACCCCATTGCCTCAGCTTGGCTTCCACGTGGGCCGCATGCTGCGGGAAGCGCTGTTGCACCCAGTTCAGGAAGAAGGGGCCGTCGGCGTCGTTGTTGCCGGTGGTGAAATCCTTGTCGAGGCCGCGCCGTTCGCAATCCCAGGCCGTGTCGAAGAGCAGTTCCATGGCCTTGCGGGTGAGGACATGATGGGCGTCGTCAGCGCGGTTCTTGTTGCCGCGCCCCGCGTAGTTGAGGTGGGAGAAGTAGAAGCGTTCGATGTTCTCGTCCTCCACCAGCTGGAGTACGGCGGGCAGGTCGGCGGCGTTGTCCTGGGTCATCGTGAAGCGTACGCCGACTTTCACGCCCAGCTCGCGGCACAGGCGCAGGCCGGCCAGCGAGCGTTCGAAGGCGCCGTCAAGGCGGCGGAACCTGTCGTGGGTCGCGCGGATACCGTCCAGGCTGACGCCCACGTAGTCGAAGTTGGTGGCGGCGATTGCATCGATGTTGTCTTTGTCGATCAGTGTGCCGTTGGATGACAGGCCGACATAGAAACCCATCGCCTTGGCGCGGCCGGCGATCTCGAAGATGTCGGGCCGCAGCAGGGGTTCGCCGCCGGAGAGGATCAGCACCGGCACGCGAAAGGCCTTCAGGTCATCCATCACGCGGAAGACCTCCGGCGTGTCGAGCTCGCCAGCGAAGTCTTTGTCGGCGGAAATCGAGTAGCAGTGCTTGCAGGTCAGGTTGCAGCGGCGGATCAGGTTCCAGATGACCACCGGCCCTGGCGGCGAGCGGCGCGGGCCAAGGGGCGTGGGGGTGGTGATTTCGCGGATATAGCTCGAAATGCGGAACATGGCCTCACCTTCCGAAGGGTTTTGGGCATTGTCTCCGTGCGGAGGGGCGCCCAGCCTTGACGGGTATCAACCGGGCATCTGCAGCCGCGGCGGTTGGGCGTCGACAGTGGCCTCCATATATATAGCAGCGTCTGCTGCATCGGGCGGCATGACAATCGGTGGGCCGGGCTGACAGAATGGCCGGGTTGCGATCCGGACCGGATCCGATCACGAGAATCCCCGACATGGCTGTCATTCATCCCGAAGGCTGGCGCGAGTTGAAGGCCAGTGGTGCCGCCCAGCGCGAAATCGAAACCCTGGCGATTCTTGCTGCGGAGTTGGACGACACTTACACGGTTTATCACGGCGTGCACTGGACGCGGGTCCAGCAGGGCAATCACGCCATCGTCGGCGAGATCGATTTCGCCGTTGTCGGGCCAACCGGCAAGCTTCTGCTGATCGAACAGAAATCCGGCTTCCTGGCCGAGACGCCAGAGGGCCTGGTGAAGCGCTACGCCCAGAAGGACAAGAGCGTGCCGCTGCAGCTCGCGCGGACCGTCGATGCGCTGACCCAGCGTCTGAGGGCGATCTGCGGGATCGAGTCGCCGCAGGTCGATGCGCTGCTGTTCTGTCCGGATTACACCGTGAAGCAGCCCGGCACCGCGGGCATCGATCCGGCGCGCATCATCGATGCGAGCAAACGGGATTACCTGGCCCACACCGTGCGTTCCATCCTGCCGGCGCGGGGCGAGTCGGTTCTCTATAAGGACAAGCTGCATCGCTTCCTTGGCGACATGCTGCAATTGGTCCCGGAAGTGCATGCGGTCGTCGGCGAGGCCCATGCACTGTACACCCGGTTGGCCGGTGGCCTGGCGGAGTGGGCGCGGCGCATCGAGTGCGAGCCCTTCCGCCTGCGTGTGATCGGCACTGCGGGCTCGGGCAAGACCCAGCTGGCGATGGCGGTCTATCGGGATGTGCTCGCCGCCGGGCGCAAGCCGCTCTATGTTTGCTACAACCGGCCCCTGGCCGATCACATCGCGCTGATCGCTCCGCCGGGCGGTCAGGTGCTCACTTATCACCAGCTGGCGGACCGTATCTGTCAGGCTGCTGGCGAAACGCCAGATTTCGGTCGTGAGGGCGCCTTCGCGCGGTTGGAAGGTTTTCTGGATAACCATGTTCCGGATGCAGCGGAGCGTTTCGATGAGATCATCATCGACGAAGGGCAGGACTTCCATGCCCGCTGGGCCGACAACCTGCTGCGCTTCCTGCGTCCCGGTGGGCGGGCCTGGTGGCTGGAAGATCCGCTGCAGAATCTCTACGGCCTGCCGCAGGTTCAGTTGCCGGGCTGGGTGACGCTGCGTTCCGACATCAATTACCGCAGCCCGAAGGACATCCTCGCGTCCCTCAATCTATTGCTGCCGTTGGAACACCCGGTCGAGGCCGGCAGTCCGCTGAGCGGATCGGACATCGACATCCTGACTTACACGACGCTCGACGAACTGGTGGCACGTTCGGTCAGCGCGATCACCCGTGCCATCGGTCTGGGGTTCAAGCGATCACACATCGCCTTGATCAGCTATCGCGGTCGTGAGCATTCGGCGCTGACGCCTTTCACGAGGCTCGGCCCCTATTCGCTGAAGGCCCCGACGGGGCGCTACGACCTGTTGGGTAATCCGATCCTGACCGAGGGCGACATCCTCACCGACTCCGTGTTGCGCTTCAAAGGCCGGGCTGCTCCCTGCGTGATCCTCACCGAAGTGGATTTTGAAAGCCTCGATGACAAGGCTGTGCGACGGCTTTTCGTTGGCGCCACGCGTGCTACGATGAAATTGACCTTGGTGGTATCGGAGCGCGCAGCGGCGATTCTCCAGTCTAGGTTGAACGATGCTGGCGAGACGTTCTAAAGCTTGGAAGTTGCCGAGGCACCAGGCGCTTTGCTCAAGGGCGTGTCGGTTGGATGAAGGGGGACGTATAAGGGCTAGACATCCGACAAGCGGCATCTAGAATTATTTTTCCGAATGTTGTTGACGGTTTCTGATAATTCTTTATAATGCGCAGCTCTTTCGCTGCAGCGCGTTACGAAGTAGGCGCTACGGGGTGAGGAGGGCGGTGCCGGAGAAGTTGGATTTGTTTCGGTGCTGGCGCGTTAAGTGGTTTGTTTTGAAGTGCTAAAACAAATTGCTTGACAGAGACAAAAGGCTCTGTATAATGCGCACCTCTTCGCTGCTTCTGCAGCAGTTCTTTAAAAAAATGAACAACCGATAGGTGTGGGTGCTCGGTTTTGAGGGGTGACTGATTTATATCAGAAGCCACGAAGAAATTGAAGTATCTGCAGAAATCGTCAGGTTTCTGGAGTTTTTGGATTGAACTTAAGAGTTTGATCCTGGCTCAGATTGAACGCTGGCGGCATGCTTTACACATGCAAGTCGAACGGCAGCACGGGCTTCGGCCTGGTGGCGAGTGGCGAACGGGTGAGTAATGCATCGGAACGTACCCAGTCGTGGGGGATAACGTAGCGAAAGTTACGCTAATACCGCATACGTCCTGAGGGAGAAAGCGGGGGACCGTAAGGCCTCGCGCGATTGGAGCGGCCGATGTCGGATTAGCTAGTTGGTGGGGTAAAGGCCTACCAAGGCGACGATCCGTAGCGGGTCTGAGAGGATGATCCGCCACACTGGGACTGAGACACGGCCCAGACTCCTACGGGAGGCAGCAGTGGGGAATTTTGGACAATGGGCGAAAGCCTGATCCAGCCATGCCGCGTGAGTGAAGAAGGCCTTCGGGTTGTAAAGCTCTTTCAGACGGAAAGAAATCTTCTGGGCTAATACCCTGGGAGGATGACGGTACCGTAAGAAGAAGCACCGGCTAACTACGTGCCAGCAGCCGCGGTAATACGTAGGGTGCGAGCGTTAATCGGAATTACTGGGCGTAAAGCGTGCGCAGGCGGTGATGTAAGACAGATGTGAAATCCCCGGGCTCAACCTGGGAACTGCGTTTGTGACTGCATCACTCGAGTACGGCAGAGGGAGGTGGAATTCCGCGTGTAGCAGTGAAATGCGTAGAGATGCGGAGGAACACCGATGGCGAAGGCAGCCTCCTGGGCCAGTACTGACGCTCATGCACGAAAGCGTGGGGAGCAAACAGGATTAGATACCCTGGTAGTCCACGCCCTAAACGATGTCAACTAGTTGTTCGGTGAGGAGACTCATTGAGTAACGCAGCTAACGCGTGAAGTTGACCGCCTGGGGAGTACGGCCGCAAGGTTAAAACTCAAAGGAATTGACGGGGACCCGCACAAGCGGTGGATGATGTGGATTAATTCGATGCAACGCGAAAAACCTTACCTACCCTTGACATGCC
>JAFEDI010000104.1 GCA_018241725.1 Pseudomonadota bacterium
CGAACGGATATTCGGGCCGGTCGGTGCGGCGCACATCCCCGGTTTGGAATCTCGCCTCCCAGCGCACATGCTGAGACAGCACTTCAAACGCCTGCTCGAATACCCTGACCAGCGGCCCTTGCAATTGCCGGTCATCCAGATAGGCATCGCCACCCTTGTCGGAGGCGAAACGTGTCACACGCACTCGAGTTTGCGGATGCCGAAGGGCGGGGTTCTTCGCGAAGAGCACATCAGCCGCCTGGGTAAAGCCCTTGGCGGAATAGACGGCCAGTGCCTTCAATACTTCAATATCGTCGGTGTCATCATCGAAAGCGAAGCGACCGGATTCCTTGGCCAGCTTGACGGTACGGCGAACCTCGTCGTGGTCCAGATCGCTTTCTTCCATGGCCATCGAAGGACGCCGTTCCCAGCGTTCGGCAGCAACCGACTTGGACTGCACCATTTCGCGCAACTTGGCCGCATCGGCTGTTCTTGTCCGGCTGCCCTCGCGGACAAGAACGCTGCCAGCAAATACATAAGGGCGGTCCTTGCCCTCCGGCACCTCGATGGACAGGATCGCCTTGCCGTCCTCATCATCGACATTGACCGTGAACAACGCCTTGGGCGTCACGTTCTCCAATAAATAGGCATGGATCTGATGCATCTGATCCCGAGCAGCGTCCATCCCAATGATCTTGCCTTTGTCGTCCACGCCGCAGAATACGGTGCCGCCGAACGTATTCAGAAATGCGCAGACCGTCTTGGCGATGGACTCTAGGTTGCGGACATCGACCTTGAACTCAGTGCCAATGCCCTGGCCCTGGCGAATCTGTTTTCGAATGTGTTCAGGGATCATGACTTCTTCTCCTGGGCAACACGCCGACCAACGACATCAGGATCATTGAGATGCTCCTCAAGGAAACGCTCAACCTCCTGGTAGCGATAGAACTGAGCAGTGGCATACAACTGAGCGTCGTCGGGCGACACGAATTTCTGCACCCAGTTTCCCCTTCGATCGGCGAACTGGACGTCGTGCCGGATGGCCGCTTCATACATATCGATCACGCGCAGATCATCAACGACAGGATTGCGCTTCAATTTCAATCCGGCACGCTTCTTCGCATCGTCGTAGCCGAGATTGGTCAGCAAGGTACGGGCGAACACCACCTGGTCATGCGCCAAAACCCAGCGCGGCTTGTTGAGATCAATCGCCCGCAGCAATTCCTGATGGGTAATCGACAGTGCCGTTGCATCCTCCTTGCCCGAGCCGTAATGTGTGGTGATGAGGCTCAGGAACAGATCGCACTGCTCCACCGCATGCAGGCAATTGTGGAATGCACTCTTGGTCGAGATCACCGGAACGGTGCCCTTATGCGACATCCAGACCTCATAGCCGAACTTTGTCAAGATGGCGTAGATACGCTCCAGCAGTTCTTCGATGCCATACACCGTCGAGGAAACCATGACGACCAGTCGTTTCTTCTTTGCCATTATTTATCCTCAAGCAACGCGGCGAGCGGGCTGTTGGCTGCGATATAGGGCGTGACGATGTCGATGGCCAGTGCCAGCACTAACCGATTGCGGCCCAGCGCGGTTTCGCGGGTGGTGCGGCGCACTTCCTGCGGGCAGGCGGTGATGACCAGCATACGGCCAACCGCCAGCGGTTCGCGCTCTTCCGCCGTTGGGTGGTAGTCGGTCATGCCGCGCGCCAGCACCTTGACTGCGCGCCCCTTGCGCCGGAGCACCGAGCGCAGCACCTGCTGTTCCAGCGGCGAGTGGAATCCGCTGACGATCACGCGGCCGGCCTTGACCCATTCCGGCACGCGGTCGAGGGTTTCGAGCAGGACGTGGCCGGGACATTCGCGCGAGGCGCTGAGGCCGAGCAGCGGTTCCGCCAGCAGCGCCATCTCGCCAACGCCGACTATTTGTGTGGCGAGATCAGGGCCGACACGCTGGGCGCAGTGGGATGGCAAGGTGACGGGCGTGGGCTTCATTCTTCGTCTTCGGCACCGCCGGACTCGAAATCTGTCTTCACCGTCTGGACGTAAAGTAACTCGATGTCATCCCAAACATGGTCAAGCCCGAATGCGCGAGCGAGCAGCACATCCGACTTGTCGGTGACGGGGCGACATTTGGCGAGGTTGTAATTTCCAACGCGTTTGCCGGCATTTAGTTTGTACTGCACAGCCTCCTCCACCGCACCCTTCAATTCCGGCACGATGCTCAACAACTGCTTGCGGTCAGTGGGTTGAAGTTGTGCCAACGCCAACGGCAGGTCACCGAACATCCATTTCGTGACATGGAAATGTAAGCGCTCCACGAACCCCATTCTTACGTAGCTCCGTGTGAGCCCGCATGCTTCGGCTTCCGTTTCTCAGGGAGCACGAGCATGTCGGAGCGCAGCAAGTTCTGGTTGTCGCACCTGTCGGCGATCGAGGCCGAGGGCATCACGACGAAGGCCTACGCTGAGCGTGAGGGGTTGTCGCCGCAGGCGCTTTACCAGTGGCGCAAGCGCCTGGTGGCCGGCGGACGTCCCAGCCGCGCCAAGCTTGGCGGATTCATCCCGATCCAGATCGAGCCTTCGGTGACGGCCCGCACGGGCTGCACGGTGCTCATCGACGCACAACTGCGACTCGAATGCGCGACGCTACCCAGCGCCGACTGGCTGGCCGCACTATCGGCAGCGCTTTCCGAGCGAGGGCGCTGATGCACCCGGGGCACTCGATTGGTGCAGTGTATCTGTACCGGCCTGCGATCGACTTCCGCAAATCCATCGGTGGCCTGTCGGCGCTGGTCGAGCAGGAACTGGGACTGAGCCTGTTCGGTGACGCGCTGTACCTGTTCATCAACCGCCGCCGCGACAAGCTCAAGGCGCTGTACTGGCACCGCAACGGCTTCTGCCTCTGGTACAAGCGACTCGAAGCCGAGCGCTTCGCCTGGCCGGCGGCCGAGGCGAGCCAGCCGACCTGCACGCTCACGATGAAGGAGCTCGAGTGGCTGCTCGAGGGCTTCGATCTGTGGGCGTCGAAACCGCATAAAACGCTGCATTACCAATCAGTTACGTAGCTTGATCGAGTATAATCACGGCATGCCGCAACGTACCGCTGCCCCTCGTTCGAACTGCGCCGTCGGCGTGCGCGCATCCGTCCTCCCCGCGCAGTTGCCCGACGATCCGGCGGTGCTCAAAGCTTTGCTGCTGGCCCAGCAGCGTGCCTTCGAGACGCAACTCGCCGCCCAAACTGCAGCCCAGTTCGAGATGCTTCGGCTCGAGCAGGAAGCCGCCATCAAGACGCGCGAGGCCGAACTCCAGAAAGTCTTCCATACCCGCGAAGTCGAACTTCAGAAAGCGTTCGATGCCCGCGAGGCCGAACTGCAAAAAGGCTTCGAGGCACGCATCCTCGAGCTCTACGAGCAGCTGCGCCTGGCGCGTCGGCGCATGTTCGGGCCCAGCAGCGAATCGCACGCGGGCCAGGGCTGGCTCTTCGACGAGGCCGAAGCGCTGGCCGCATCCGCACCCGAGGCGCACGACACCGCGACCCTGCCGCCCCCGGCCACCGAACCGTCTGGCCAGACGCCCGTCGACGCCGCCAAGAAGAAGGCGCGCGGCAAGCGCAAGCCCTTGCCCATCGAGCTGCCGCGCATCGACGTCATCCATGACGTGCCCGAGGCCGAGCGTACCTGCGCCTGCGGCACGCCCATGGTCGAAATCGGCCAGGATGTCAGCGAGCAGCTCGACATCGTCCCGATGCAGGTGCGCGTGCTGCGCCACATCAAGAAACGCTACGGCTGCCCCAAGGGTGACCAGGCGCCGCTCACCGCCCCGGCCCCGGCGCAGGTGCTGCCCAAGAGCAACGCCAGCAACGACCTGTTGGCGATGCTGCTCGTCACCAAGTACGTCGATGGGTTGCCGCTGGCGCGTTTCGAGTACATGCTCGCCCGCGCGGGCGTGCTCGTGCCGCGCCAGACCCTGGCGCGCTGGGTGATCGGTACCGCCCGGGCGCTGCAGCCGATCGCCAACCTGATGCGCGACGTGCTGCTCGGGCACGACGTCATCCACATGGATGAGACCCCGGTCCAGGTGCTCAAGGAGCCCGGCCGGGTGGCCACCAGCAAGAGCCAGATGTGGGTGCAGCGCGGTGGCCCGCCGGGCAAGCCGGTGATTCTCTTCGAGTACGATCCGAGCCGCGCGCAGGCGGTGCCCTTACGCCTGCTCGAAGGCTGGAGGGGGCATCTGATGGCCGACGGGCTCGAGAGCTACGGCGCGATTGCCTTCTGCGAGGGCGTGACCCGGCTCGGCTGCTGGGCTCACGCACGCCGCCGCTTCGTCGATGCCAGCAAGGTGCTGCCCGGGGGCAAGCGCGGCCGCGCCCACGAAGCGCTGGCCCTGATCGGCAAGCTCTACGCCATCGAGAAGGAGGCGCGCGAACTGAACGACGCCGAGCGCCTGGCGCGACGCCAGAGCCAAAGCCGCGCCGTGATCGAGGAGCTGCGCCGCTGGCTCGACCAGGTGCTCCCCACCGTGCCGCCCACCTCGCTGCTCGGCGGTGCGCTGGGCTACCTGCATCGGCAGTGGCCGCGCCTGACGCGCTACCTCGAGCGCGGCGATCTGCCGATCGACAACAACCCCGCCGAGAACGCCATTCGCCCCTTCGTCGTTGGGAGGAAAGCGTGGCTCTTCTCGGACACCCAGGCGGGTGCGCGCGCCAGCGCGCTCATCTACTCGCTGGTCGAGACCGCCAAGGCCAACAACGTCGAGCCGTATCTGTGGCTGCGCCACGTTCTGCGGGCGTTGCCCACCGCCACCACCGTCGAACACTTCGAGGCTCTCCTGCCCTGGAATCTCAAGGCTGAGCAGTTGATCACAGCGTAGCGAGCCCAGGAAGGATGGGGTTCGTGGAGCGCTTACTCGGAATCACCGGTCACACCCTTCTCGGAATGGGCGGTCACGATGGGTCGGAATACGCATGCAACGTGCTGCTCGGGCTGTGGATCGCATTCCGCCTCATGAACGACGAGGTCACCGAAGGATGAGGTGAGCACGCGCAGATCGCGGACGAAACGAGCTGCGGTGAC
>JAFEDI010000105.1 GCA_018241725.1 Pseudomonadota bacterium
ACGATTTCTGCAGATACTTCAATTTCTTCGTGGCTTCTGATATAAATCAGTCACCCCTCAAAACCGAGCACCCACACCTATCGGTTGTTCATCTTTTTAAAGAACTGCTGCAGAAGCAGCGAAGAGGTGCGCATTATACAGAGCTTTTTATCTCTGTCAAGCAATTTGTTTCAGCACTTCAAAACAAACCACTTAACGCGCCAGCACCGAAACAAATCCAACCTCTCCGGCACCGCCCTCCTCACCCCGTAGCGCCTACTTCGTAACGCGCTGCAGCGAAAGAGCTGCGCATTATAAAGAATTATCAGAAACCGTCAACACTATCTAGAAAAATAATTCTCAGCCAAGCGCGAGCCTATTCCAGGCAGCCCCTCCCCCCCGAAGAGCAAGCCTCAATCCAAAGGCACCTCAAAAAGGTGACTCGCTAACGAAAACAAGGGGGCGACCATCCAAGGGATGGGGGAATGCAAGATCTGCAGCATGCAACAACAGCCTGGGAGCGGCATCCCTCACAGCATCTTCCGCATAAAGCTCATCGCCAAGGATCGAATGACCAAGAGCCATCATATGTACACGTAGCTGGTGCGACCTTCCAGTTACCGGACGAAGCTCCACACGACTTGTGTTGGATGCAGAATCGTACTCCAAGACCGAATAGAGGGTCATCGAAGGCTTTCCCAACTCCAGATCCACCTTCTGCCTCGGTCGATTCGGCCAATCCACAACAAGAGGCAGATCAATAGAGTCTCTCTGCACTTCGAACCGGCCTGCGACAATCGCAACGTAGCGCTTATCAACCAAGCGTCGCTGAAAAGCGATGCTTAGGCGCCGCTCCATCTCCCGCCCCAAGGCCATGACCACCAATCCCGAGGTTGCCAAATCAAGCCGATGAACGATTCGTGCAGATGGATACTTGGCCTGCACACGAGAGGCAAGGCAGTCGGCATGCCGAATCCCCCGCCCTGGCACGGTCAGCAGCCCCGCCGGCTTATCAAGAACCAGCAGCTCACTATCCTCAAAGAGAACCCTCGGCATCTCCGCTGGTGGGTTGTACTCAAAAGGCGAGGGTGACAAGCGGACACCACACATAGGCCAGCCTCAAGAATCCAGAAGGGCGGCATTCTGGCACATCTCAATCTCATGACATGCACCGGCAACCGAAGTCCAAGAAAATCACAATACAAACATGCGCACCGAATTGCAGCAGGGGCTCATCCCCATGTCAGTGCCAAGGCACCACGATGGTGCATTTGACATCGAACATGCTGTAAATCCTTTTGTTTACTATGGTTTTTTGTTTGGCATGCTTTTAGCTATACCAAAAGTGGTATATCCGCTTCACAACACAACAGGCGAGCGCTAATGGCCATCACAAAATTCTTCAATGAAATGACTGCGGACGATGGGAGTGTCCGCAGTCATTACGCCGGCTACGCCAAGTGGCTGAACGAGACTCCGGCAGACCGCATTGAACGCAAGAGAGCGGAAGCGGACGCCCTCTTTCATCGTTACGGCATCACGTTTGCCGTGTACGGTGAGGAATCCGGTACGGAGCGCCTGATCCCGTTTGACATCATTCCTCGTATTATCCCTGCCAAGGAATGGAAAAGCCTGGAAGCAGGCCTGCGTCAACGTGTCAAAGCGCTGAACACCTTCATTCATGATATCTATCATGATCAGGAGATCCTGAAGGCCGGGCACATCCCCGCCGATCAGGTACTGAAGAATGCACAGTATCGCCCGGAGATGCAGGGTGTAAATGTCCCCTGCGACATCTATGCGCACATTGCGGGGGTCGATGTAGTCCGAGCCGGCGCAGGCGAATTTTACGTTCTCGAGGACAATCTACGTGTCCCCTCGGGTGTGTCGTACATGCTCGAAGACCGCCGCATGATGATGCGCCTCTTCCCTGAGCTCTTCGCCCGACATCGCGTGGCCCCGGTTGAGCACTATCCGGACATGCTGCTGCACACCTTGCGAAGCGTCGCGCCGGTCGGCGTTGCCGACCCGACGGTCGTCGTCATGACGCCCGGCGCATACAACAGTGCATATTTCGAACACGCCTTCCTCGCGCAGCAGATGGGTGTGGAATTGGTTGAAGGCCAGGATCTTTTCGTCGAAGACGATCAAGTCTTCATGCGTACAACGCAAGGTCCTCGCCGTGTTGACGTCATCTACCGTCGCGTCGACGACGACTTCCTCGACCCGCAGGCATTTCGCAAGGATTCGATGATTGGCGTCCCAGGGTTGCTGAAGGCCTACCGCGCCGGTCGCGTCACTCTGTCCAACGCCATCGGCACCGGCGTAGCGGACGACAAATCCATCTATCCATACGTTCCAGAGATGATCCGCTTCTATCTCGGAGAAGAGCCCATCCTTAACAACGTACCTACATACATGTGCCGCAAGCCGGAAGACCTAGCCTACACCCTGGCCCACTTACCAGAGTTGGTAGTGAAGGAGGTTCACGGCGCGGGAGGCTACGGGATGCTCGTCGGCCCCGCATCCACCAAGGAGCAGATCGAGTCTTTCCGCAAGCATCTCGAAGCCAATCCTGACAAATACATCTCCCAGCCCACACTGGCCCTCTCGAATTGCCCAACCTTCGTGGAGAACGGCATCGCACCACGTCACCTGGACCTGCGCCCCTTCGTGCTCTCCGGCACGGAGATCCAAATGGTCCCCGGCGGCCTGACGCGGGTCGCGCTACGTGAAGGATCGCTAGTGGTGAACTCCTCGCAAGGCGGGGGCACCAAAGACACCTGGGTACTGGAGGCCTGAAAATGCTGAGCCGCACCGCTGACCACCTGTTCTGGATGGCGCGCTATATGGAGCGCGCCGAAAACACCGCCCGCATTCTGGACGTAACTTACCGGCTATCACTGCTTCCCCAGAACGGGGAAGACGTAGAACCCATGTGGGCCGGCATGCTGAAAATCATGGAGCTTCAGGATACCTTCCTGGCCAAGCATCCGCGTCACACCACGGAGGCAGTGCTTGAATTCATGATCTTCGACAAGGACAACCCGGGCAGCATCTATCGCTGCCTGCGGGCAACCCGCGAAAATGCGCACGCAGTCCGCGGCACGCTGACCTCCGAACTATGGGAAACATCCAACGCAACATGGCTGAAGATGCGCGACCTGACACCCACCAAGCTGTGGGAGAACGGCCCTGGCGCCTTCTTCGAATGGGTGAAGTATCGCTCCCATCTGTCACGTGGCGTCACCATTGGCACCATGCTGCAGGACGAAGCCCTACGATTCATACGTCTCGGAACCTTTCTCGAACGGGCGGACAACACTGCTCGCATCCTGGAGGTCAAGTACCTCAACCTGCTGCCCGGCACCGACGAGGACGCCACGCAGGCCAATGATTATTACCAGTGGAGCGCCCTACTCCAGTCCGTGTCGGCCTTCGAGGTGTATCGCAAGGTCTATCGCGATCAGATCACGCCGCTACGGGTTGCCGAGCTTCTGATCCTGCGCGCCGACATGCCTCGCTCTCTGGCGCGCAGCATGAAAGAGGTTTACTCGAATCTGACTCGCGTCTCGAATGCTCGCTCTGCAGAAACCGAAAGGCTGGCAGGAGAGTTGGAATCGCATCTGCGCTTTGGTCGTATCGAACGCATCTTCGAAGTAGGCTTCCGGAACTACCTTGAAGACTTCCGCGACCGTATCTTTGATCTCGGCTGCCGCATTTCCGAAGATTTTCTCATCCCTGCCCGCGCATGAAATGCAATTAGGGCTTGGCAAAGCCGGAATACATGTCTATAATGCGCAGCTTGTCGGGGCGTAGCGCAGCCTGGTAGCGCACTTGCATGGGGTGCAAGGGGTCGCGAGTTCGAATCCCGCCGCCCCGACCATTGATTCAACAAAAAGCCAATCCTTCGGGATTGGCTTTTTGCTTTTCAGCGCCTTGCTCAAAGCACCAAGCGTATCCGGGATCAAACAGGCTGACCGGGCTTCCCCTCATAAAGAGCCAGGTAGTTGCCCATCATTGCATCCATGCTGAAGTTGGCAAGGACGCGCTCCCGCCCAGCAGCCCCCATCGAACGCGCCCTCGCAGGATCATCAAAAAGCGCAGCAAAGGCTGCCCCCATGGTTTGAGGATCGAGCGCAGGGACGAGTAGTCCCGTCTGCCGATTGACAACGAGTTCGGGATTGCCCCCCACTGCTGTAGCAACCACCGGCAAGCCCGACGCCATGGCCTCCAGCAAGGTGTTGGAGATCCCCTCCGCCTGGGACGGCAACACGAACACATCGAGACCGCGCATGACTTCGGGAACGTCCGAACGCTCACCCGCCATCCATACCAGACCGTGGAGCCCCTCGCTTTGCACCAGTTCGGCAAGACTGCCAGCCAGCGGACCATCCCCAACGAGAATCAAGCGAGCACGCTTGGCCGCCTCCTCACTCATGCGCACGAACATCCCAAAGGCGCGGACCAACGTCGGCTGATCCTTCACGACCTGCTGACGCCCCACGGTTCCGAACACGACGAGATCCGGGTCATTGAAGGGCGAGCCAGAAATCTCTCGCCTCGTCGCGGCAGGCACGAAACGGTCTGCATTCACTCCATTGCAGATGCGCCTGATGCGGTCAGACTCGATACCGACTCGCTCCACAAGGTAGGACTCGATTGTCCGCGACAAGGCGATGTAGCGGCTGACGAACGGAGAATAGAGCTTTCGCAGCAAGCGATACTTGCGATTCCGACCATCCGGATCAGAATTGTCCCAACCATGCTCCCCATGCAGGCGTAGCGGGACACCGGCCAACCAGGCCGGCACCACCATCTCGAGGGCAGCCAGGTTACGCGTGTGGACCACAGCAGGCTTGAGCTGCCGAAGCATCCGGTAGATCTTCGGGTACAGCCGGAAGCCGTGACCTGCGCCTTTGTTGATCGACACGAATTCCACATCGCTGCGCTGGATGCGTTGGCAGAAGGATGGCGAACAATAGGCCAACGCGACAATCATGTGCCGAAAGCGCTCGACAGGCATCCGGTTGATCAGGTTTACGATACCGTTCTCAAGGCCACCTACATCGAAGCTGTAAACAATGTGAATTATCAGGGGGCGACTGTCGCTCATCTTTCCAGGCCAGGGAGACTTTCCGAATCAGTCGCGGACTATAGCAGGTCTCTCGATCGCCTATTCCGGACGGATTTCCTGAAAAGACGCAATTTGCGCCCTTGGCTGTCGGCGGCCGCCCCCCCCTGACAACGACACCTCGACTATGACCAATGACAAGCCCTACGCCCCTGCATGCGACCGCAACCGCGACGCCATCCTCGACATACTTCGAGTACGCTTCGCCAGCTGCCGACGAGTTCTGGAGATTGGCTCGGGAACGGGGCAGCACGCGATTCACTTTGCCGCCGCGCAGCCTCAATGGATCTGGCAGACCAGCGACCGGGCCGAAAATCTGCCTGGTATCCAACAATGGCTAACAGAGGCGGACCTGCCCAACACACCGCCGCCGCTCGAGCTCGATGTGTGCGGCACATGGCCTAGCGCCAGCTTCGATGCGGTGTTCTCGGCCAACACCCTGCATATCATGAGCTGGAACAGCGTTCAGGCCTTCTTCCGCGCCCTACCCCAGGTGCTCACGCCGGATGCACGCCTAACCGTCTATGGCCCCTTCAACTACGGCGGACACTTCACCAGCATCAGCAATGCCGAATTCGACGCCAGCCTGAAAGCCACACACCTCGAGCGGGGCATCCGGGACTTCGAAGCGGTCAGAGCCCTGGCGATAGAAAGTGGCTTCGAACTTGTTGCCGATGAGGCAATGCCTGCCAACAACCGCTGCCTGAGCTGGCAGCGGCGTTGAAACTCAAGCTCGATTCAGGCCCAACAGTCCCATCGGCCCGTTGGAGGTGTTCAGCACCACTGAAGCGATTCCACCGCCTTGTTGCTGCTGCACCCCGTAGATAGACAAACTTCCCGTATCAAAGGAAAACACGTCACCCGACAGCTTGACCAGCAACTTGCCCGCACTCGGAAACCAAGCGTACGCCATGTCATTCTGACTACCGGAACTCGCTGGCGAGCCCAACTCGGCAGGCCACCAGTTGGCCGACTGGGCGAAGCCCCAGTTACTGCCTGCCGGCACCGCTGCAGGCGGCGCCTCCCGATGCTGGGACAATTCACTGAGAAGAGATCCGACGCGCCACTTGAGCCCCTCATTGAACATATCGCCGATCATCATCATGCCGCCACTCATCCACTGCCCCATTCCACCCAGTTCGGGGTGGCTGAACTGGGCCTGACTGAAGCCACCAGCCTGCAGGGCCGCATAGGCAGCACGGCCGGCATCTGCACTGAAACCGTGCCTGGCTGCAATCTCTTCGATGGTGCTCATGGAAATCTCCTTTTTGTAGAGTGTTCTGTACGTTCCTGCGACTCAGCTCAACGGCGCCAGGCGTGTACCGATCAGCACCGCGGAACCATCGTCGGTAGACAAGGCCTCAGGGCGCCTGCGTGGCAGCTCGAAGCCTCCCAGCGGGTCATGCACGGCCTCGATGGCAATCTTGGGCGATTCAGCCTGCACCGCCCCAAAGATCGTCGCAAAAGACACGTCAGCAGCATCGCGCCCAGTTCCGAAACGCATCAAGCCCATGGGGATCGCCGTGGCAGACGGGTCGAAGAGATACCAGCGGTCTCCCAGGTAGACTTCCACATAGGCATGGAAATCACTCGGCCCCAGCGCCGGATCAGCGCCGTAATCGATACCGGCCACAAAGCGTGCCGGAATATTCAGGGCCCGGCAAAGAGCGATCATCAGGTGGGCGAAATCCCGGCACACACCAACACGCTCTCCGAGCGTATCCAGTGCGGACGTACTGGCATTGGTGGAGTTCGACTTGAAGGTCACATGCCGGCTGACCCATTCGCAGATCGCCCTCACCCGCCCGTAGCCCGGCGTCAGCATACCGAATTCGCGCCCCGCCACATCGTACAGCCGGTCAGACTGGCAGTAGCGGCTGGGATAAAGATACGTCAACACATCGGCAGGCAAGTACGCCACCGGAATCTCGGGCACGTTCTCCGGCAAGGCGATGTGGTGCTGCAGATCCACTGTAGCGCTATAGCGCAGGCGCAAACGCCCTGGCTCCGCCTTCAAACGCATGTAACGATTGCCGGTCGCTGCATCGGTATGGACCTGCGGCAGCAGGAACTGCCCAAGCTCCATCATCTCCGTCACAACCCGTTGGTAACGGGTATGAGCAGCGTGAATGTTGAAGATGAAATCACAGCTCGGCGGCGCGACCTCGTAATTCAGCTCGACAGAAAACTTGAGCCTGACCATAAGCGCCCTTGGAAACACAGCCTTGAACGCACAAACGCGGGTCATCCGGCGGGAGAAAAATGACCATCGCTGAGGGCACGACACGGCCACCAACGACAAGTCCGTATCCTACTCTGCGGCATCGCAACACGCCGGACTTTCTGCAGCACTGGGGCCGTCCCCCCAAGCACTCAGGAACGGTACAGATTCACCTCGTCCCGGGTCCCCAATGCGATCTTACGGGACTGTGCCGCATAATCTTCGCCACTCCCCGCGTACAGGATGGCCCGCGATGAGGAGATCATCAGTCCGGTGCCTGTAGCCGTCCGCCCAGCCTTGACTGTCGCCTCCACATCCCCCCCCTGCGCACCGATCCCCGGCACCAGCAGCGGCAGATCACCCACAATGCGCCGCACGTCAGCCAGTTCTTGCGGAAAAGTCGCCCCAACCACCAACGCGTTCTGGCCATGCAAGTTCCATTTGCCAGCCACCAGTTCGGCCACGTGCTGATAAAGTCTTGCACCACCTTCCACAGTCAGGTTCTGCAGATCCGATCCACCCGGATTCGATGTGCGGCACAGCACGATCAATCCGCGATCAGGATATTCGAGATAAGGCTCCACAGAATCGAAGCCCATATACGGATTCACCGTCAGCGCATCCGCCTGATAACGCTCAAAAGCCTCCCGCGCATACTGCTGGGCCGTCGCACCGATATCGCCACGCTTCGCATCGAGCACCACCGGCACGGCCGGATGCTTCTCATGAATGTAAGCGATCAGATCCTGCAACTGATCCTCGGCACGGGCGGCAGCAAAGTAGGCAATCTGCGGCTTGAACGCACAGGCAAGATCCGCCGTCGCATCGACAATCCCTTTGCAGAAGGCCAGCACAGCGTCAGAACGCCCTTGAAGATGGGCCGGAAAGCGCTTCACGTCCGGGTCAAGGCCGACACAAAGCAGGGAGTCGTGACGCTGCCAGGCGGCAGCCAGTTTGGAACGGAAATCCATGGGCGCGCGGGCTTGACAGCCCGAAAGAGTGAAATCTGAGACGCGATTTTACCAGCGCCGCCCACTTTTGCCGCCAACCGCCCATATGCACCTCCGGACGCCCATGCTGCGCTACAGCATGCTCCACCCCTGTCACGAACTGCATCAGGGCTTCCGTAACGTCACAACAGTCTGTTCATTTATTGAACAGGACAGATGTCGCACTCCAAACCTGCCAGGCGTTCATTCGAAGAAAAAATAACGATAAACAACAATAACTTGAAAATTAATTCAGCTTATTTTGGTCCGTTCACGCAGGATCTGGCACAGCACTCGCACATGGATTGTTGCTCCGTCACGGCGTGTTTCCCCACGGAAACCCGACCTCGGGAGGAACGAAGTAGCGGCGCACCATAGCCCGCGCTTCGCTGGTGACATCAACGACAAAATTCCGGAGACAATCGTTATGAAGAAAACCCTTCTGGCCCAATCCGTCGCTCTCGCCTGCCTGGCCGCCGCTGCCGGTGGCGCTCAAGCAGTCAGCTTCACCCAGAACGACGTGACTGTTGATATCAACGGCACGATCAACGGCTTTTACGTGAACCGCGACTCCAAGACGGAGAACAAGGCCACGGGCGTCACCACCAAGAACCAGAACAGCGAGTTGACCAACGGTCTGCTGCCCGGCTGGATCAACTTCGTGGTCACTACCAAGGCCGGCGACCAGGATATCAAGGCTCACTTCAGCTTCGCCCCCGGTATCAACAACAACTCCACCGTCGTTGGCCTGCCGATCGGCAACAATGCTGGCGGCGCCGGCATCACCAACCCGTACAGCCAGATTGACACCCGTAACGTTTACTTCCAGTTCGGCAACAACGATTGGGGCACTCTCAAGTTCGGTCGTGACATCGGCCTGTTCGGCCAGAACATCATCCTGTCCGACATGACCCTGCTGGGCGTCGGCGGCACCTCCAATGCCGGTATCCCGTACAACACGACCTTCGGCATGATCGCCCACGGTTACATGTACACCGGCTTCCAGGCACAGATCACCTACAGCACGCCGAACTACAACGGCCTGCAGGCTTCGGCCGGCATCTTCCAGCCCAGCCGTTTTGCCGGCGACCAGACCAAGACCCCCGGCTTCCAGGCCAAGGTCGATTACGACTGGAAGGGCGCCGTACCGGGCAAGGTGTGGGGCGGCCTCGTCACCCAGAGCACCAGTTGCTCCAGCGGAGCCGTGTGCGACGGCGTAAGCAATCCCAAGAGCTTCACCGCCACCGGCTATGAAGCCGGTGTCAAGGCTAGCATCAACAACTTCGAAGCAGTGGCCTACGGCTTCAAGGGCAAGGGTCTCGGCCTATCCACCATTGGCGCCCAGTTCCTCGGCGGCAGCGATGGCTTCGGCAACAAGACCGACTCTCAGGGCTACTTCCTGCAGGGCACCTATAAGCTGAACAAGACCAAGTTCGGCATCAACTGGGGCCAAAACAAGGACAAGGACGGTGCAACCACTGCCGTCTTCGGCGGTCCTGAGAACAAGAACAGCGCCTACACCCTGGGTGTCTACCACGGTCTGAACAAGTTCGTGACCCTGGTTGGCGAATTCAACCACGAGAAGATCACCAGTTCCGCCTTCGAGACCAAGAACAACACCATCTCCGCTGGCGCTATCCTGTTCTTCTAAGCCATTCCAGGCGACTCAGTTCCGGTGGGCACCGAAGAAGATGCCCGCCAACCAACCTGTTGTGTTTCTCCCTCCTTCAGGCGCCCTTCGGGGCGCCATTTTTTTCGGGAAAAACGCCGTAGCCTCAGTCGTCGCGACCGCGGCCATGGCCTCGCCCATGACCGTTGCCACGCTCTCCGTCACCACGGTCCTGCCAACCACCACCACGCTCGTCCCGCCGGTCCCAACGCTCCTCACGGTGCCCGTGGCGATCTTCATGACGTTCCCGCGGACGATACTCCGGCCCCGACCGGTAACGGGGTGCATAGACGTCGTTGTACCAACGGTCCTGCACAAAATAGACCGGATAACCACAGGCGTTGTAGCGCGCGCAGTGCTTGCTCCAGTTCTTCGCATGGCCGGGCGGCACACGCAGATACAGGGGCTCCCGCACCACGCCACGGGGGACCGGTTGGATCACCATCGGCTGCGCATACAACAGGGCCGGACGCGGGTAGTTGCCGATGTCGAGGCGGCCATAGAAATTGGGATCGCCGATGCTGATGGATACACCCACATCGGCAGCCATCGCGCCTTGGGCCAATGCGCCCAACGCAGCTGCAACTAGAATTCGTTTCATTTGATGTCCTCCACCTCAACTTTATGGGAAACGCCGCACGCGGCCTGTAAGCGACTGTAAGCCAATACGACAAGACATCGTGCAGGAAAACCGCACGTTCGCAGCCCTTCTGCGTGTCCGACGCGCATGGACGACACGGCACACACGGCAGGCCGCTGCTCCATAGGAGAAAACGCTCTGCCCTCCCTGAATATCGCGGCTGAATCATGATTTTCTTGAGGCGGCAGCCCCCTCAAACAGGTATCGTCGGCCAGCTTCCGGCCACCTCCCGGACCCACAGAACATCGGAGACAAACAACAAATGCCCGCCCGCTTCGCCCGTAGTCCGCTGTACGCCGCCCTGATGTCTGCCCTCGCCGCCGCCCATGCACCGGCCATGGCGGCCGACACCCCGGCCGTGGTTCTCAACCCGGTCGTCGTGACCGGCAGTCGCGCCGAGGCCGCCAGTTTCGACCTGCCCGCCTCCATCGACGTACTGAACCGCCAGGAGATCACGTCCGGCCAGCCCCGCGTCAATGCATCCGAGGCCCTCGTCGCCGTCCCCGGCGTGGTCGCCAACAACCGCCAGAACTACGCCCAGGACCTGCAGATCTCGAGCCGTGGCTTCGGCGCCCGGGCCGCCTTCGGCGTGCGCGGCGTCAAGCTGATCGCCGACGGCATCCCCGCCAGCATGCCCGACGGCCAGGGCCAGGCCGCCACTTTCAACCTGGACGTGGCCGAGCGCATGGAAGTGCTGCGCGGCCCCTTCTCGGCCATCTACGGCAATCATTCCGGCGGCGTGATCCAGCTGTTCACCATCGAACCCCGTGACAATCCCAGCGTGGATGCCGGTTTCGCCGCCGGCAGCTACGGCACCCGGAAAGAGGACGTCACCGCCCAGGGCAAGCTCGACGGCCTTGGCTACGTGCTCAACACATCCCGCTTCAGCACCGACGGCTACCGCGACCACAGCGCCGCGACCCGCGAACAGGCCTTTGCCAAGATCACCGGCAAACCCGACGATGACAGCAAGCTGACCTTCACCGTCAACGGCCTGTGGCAGCACAACACCCAGGATCCCCTCGGCCTCACCCTGGCCGAATACAAGAGCAATCCGCGGGGTGTCGACCCTGTCGCCACCCAATACAACACCCGCAAGAGTATCGACCACCTGCAGGGCGGCGTCGCCTACGAACGCCGCTTCGGCACCGATCTGCTGCAAATCTCCGCCTACAGCGGCCAGCGCAGCGTGACCCAGTACCAGGCCATTCCGCCGTCGGCCCTTGCCGTCACCAAAGGCTCCGGCGGCGTCGTGGACTTCGACCGGACCTTCTACGGCTACGGCGCCCGCTGGATCGCCATCGGTCAGGCCCTTGGTGGCAAGGTCACAACCACCACCGGCTTCGAATACGACGTCAGCAAGGACATCCGGAGCGGCTTCGACAACCTCAACGGCACCAAGAGCACCCTGCGGCGCAAGGAGGCCGACAACGTCGAGAGCACCGGCGCCTACGTACAGAGCGAGTGGCAGCGCGGCCCGTGGAGCCTGACCGGCGGCCTGCGCTACAACACCGTCAAGTTCGACATCACCGACCAGTACCTGCTGAACGGCAACGACAGCGGCAGCCGCAACTACACCAGGACCACGCCAGTCCTGGGCGTGGTGTACAAGCTCAATCCGGCGATCAATCTCTACGCCAGCGCCGCCAAAGGTTTCGAAGCGCCGACGCTCAACGAGATGTTCTATTCCAGCAATGGCGGCAGCTTCAACTTCGGTCTCAAGCCAGCACGCAGCAATCATTATGAAGTCGGCGCCAAGGCCCTCATCGGCGAGAGCAGCCGCCTGAACGTCGCGTTGTTCCAGATCAGCACGGACGACGAACTGGTCGTCGACACCTCCACCGGGGGCCGGACCAGCTACAAGAGCGTCGGCAAGACCCTGCGCCAGGGCATCGAGGCCTCCTTCGATACCGCCTGGCGGCGTGACCTGAGCAGCCGCTTCGCGGTCTCCCACATCCGGGCGATCTACGACGGCAGCTTCACCACCGGCACGGGCGCCAGCGCCAAGACCATCAACGACGGCAACGCCATCCCCGGTATCCCGCGCAGCACCGTGTTCGGCGACCTGGCCTGGAAAGTCACGCCGGCCATCACAACCGCTGTCGAAGGCGTCTACCGCAGCAAGATCTACGTGGAGGACACCAACACCGCCACGCCGGCTTCCTCCTACGCCATCGCCAATCTACGCGTCACGGCGGAACAACGCCTGAACCACTGGCGCCTGAGCGAATTCGCCCGCCTGGACAACCTGTTCGACCGCAACTACGTCGGCTCGGTGATCGTCGGCGACACCAACAGCCGCTATTACGAGTCCGCCCCTGGCCGCAACTGGATGGCCGGCATCAACGCCCGCTACACTTGGTAAGGCACCTGCGGGGACGAGTTCATCCTCCCCACGTAAATGCCGGCCCACAGAATGAAAATGGCCCCGGAATCCGGGGCCATTTTCATGGAGCAGAACGCTTATCAGCCGGCTTCGACCGTACGCGCGACCAGGGCCTTGATGGCCTCCGCATCCACATCCATCACCTCGACACGCTGCGGCAGCGCCTCGATGTTGTCCAGGCCGGCCGGGCGCACGGGCTTGCGGCCGAGGGCTTCGACGATGGTGTCCTCGAACTTGGCCGGCTGGGCGGTTTCCAGCACCAGGGTCGGCACGGCCGGATCGCGCAGTTCGAGCGCGACCTTCAGGCCGTCGGCAGTGTGGGTGTCGATGACCGTGCCGTAGTCCTTGTCGGCGCGGCGGATCGTCGCCAGGCGCTCGGCGTGGTTGCTGCTGCCGGAAGCGAAGGCGTACTGACCGATGGCGGCGAATTCCGGCGTACCGGACAGATCGAAGGCGCCGCCCGCATCCACCTTGCTCCACAGTTCACGCACCGTGTCGCCGTTGCGACCGACCAGGTCGAAGACGAAGCGCTCGAAGTTGGAAGCCTTCGAGATGTCCATCGACGGGCTGGAGGTGGCGTGCGTCTCGGCGGTGCTGCGCGGGCGGTAGACACCGGTGCGGAAGAACTCGTCGAGCACGTCGTTCTCGTTGGTGGCGAGGATCAGCTTGGCCACCGGTAGGCCCATCTGGCGGGCGATGTGACCGGCACAGATGTTGCCGAAGTTGCCGGACGGCACCACGAAGGCGACCTGCTGGTCGTTGTTCTCGGTAGCCGCGAAGTAGCCCTTGAAGTAGTACACCACCTGCGCCGCGACGCGGGCCCAGTTGATCGAATTGACGGCGCCGATCTTGTACTTGGCCTTGTAGGCGTGGTCGTTGGAGACCGCCTTCACCACGTCCTGGGCGTCGTCGAACATGCCGCGCACGGCGATGTTGTAGATGTTGTCGTCCTGCAGCGAGTACATCTGAGCGCGCTGGAAGGCGCTCATGCGGCCGTGGGGCGACAGCATGAAGACGCGCACACCATGCTTGCCGCGCATCGCGTATTCGGCAGCGGAGCCGGTGTCGCCGGAGGTGGCGCCGAGGATGTTGATCTGCTCGCCGCGCTTGTCGAGCACGTACTCGAACAGGTTGCCGAGCAGCTGCATGGCCATGTCCTTGAAGGCCAGGGTCGGGCCATTGGACAGTTCCAGGAGACCCAGCTTGCCGGCCTCGAGCCAATGAACGGGAGTGATCTCGGCGGCCTTGGCGTCGTCACGCACGTAGCCATACACCTCGGCGGTGTAGGTCTTGTCGCAGATCGCCTTCAGGTCGGCGGCAGGGATGTCGTCGATGAAGCGCGACAGGATCGCGAAGGCCAGCTCGGCGTAGGACAGTTTGCGCCACGCGTCCAGGTCGGCACGGGTCACCTGCGGGTAAGTCTCCGGCAGGTACAGGCCGCCGTCCGGCGCCAGGCCGCCAAGAAGAATGTCGCAGAAGGATTGGGGAGCAGACTGGCCGCGGGTGGAGATATAGCGCATGGTTCTCGCCGAGTTGAAAACGAAAACCCCGGAAGATAGCACACCCGCGGGTGCTTTCAGGTCCGCTGCACCAGGGCATGCACGAGGACACCTGCGAACAGCGCGATCCCCACCGCCAGCAGCGCCGCCCCGGTTACCTCACTGCCCAGCAACAGGCCACCACCAACCAAAAACAGCGCGGTCCTCAAGCCGCCGAAGCGCACCAGTCGCCCCCGCATGGCCGTCCGCTTCGGGGTCAGCGGCCCAGGGTAGCGCCACACCGGCAACAGCTGGGACAGCGCCCCGGTCACCAACGGCAGCAGGAACAGCGCGAAGAAACCGACGATCGCCGGACGGGCAAGCATGCCGCCCATGCCGTGCAAGGCACCGGCACCGATGACCAGCAGCAGGCCGCAGGTCGCCCCGCTCAAAGCTACGGCTGCGCCATCACCAAGTAGCCGCGCCAGGCCGTAGGTGCGCAACCAGCCATACAGCGTATGGATCAACACGCCGCCGAGCGCCAAGCTCCCCGCTACCGCCAACAGCGGGACGATCCCCGCCGCCGCACTGGCCCCGACGCCGCCAAGCGCCCACGGCAGCTGGCGCCGCAGTCTCACCGCAGCCTGCGGGTCCGGCTGGCCGAGGGCGGTCGGCATCAGCACATGCAGGGTGCCGATGGCGGTCAGGCCGATGAAGCCCAGGGTGTTGAGGTGCAGGTGCGCCAGACGCAGCGCCGGATACGCCGCCGGCCACAGCAGGCCTACGAAGATCGCCACCAGCGCCACGGCGAGGCAACCCAGCGCCGCCTTGTACCAGGCCAGCCCCGGGTGTGGTCGCCCCAGCGCAGCCCGCCCGCGCCGCCACTGCCAGGCCAGGAGGCCCAGGGCCGCCATGATGCCGATGCTCGCCGCCAGATGAAGGCTCCAGCCGGGCAACACACCGGCCAGGGAGGCCACCACCAGCGCGCCGGCCAGTTGCAGCGCCAGCGGCAGGAAATGAACGCCCTTTTCCGCAGCCCCGCTGCGCGTCAGCACCGGCACGAAATGCCCCATCGCGGCAAAGATCAGCGGCATCGCCCCCAGCGCAAAGGCCGCGTGGGCGGCCGCGGCCGGAGAGGCCCCCGTCACCGCCAACCCGATGGCCAGCCCGAACGCAAGCACAACGCTCGCCCCCAGATAGATCAGCACTTTTTTCTCCAAACAATCACAGATCAAGGCCCATGCAAGAAGTCATCCCTAGGCTGCATGCCCACCGGCATGCCAGAACAAGAAAACAAGATTTACCCCCATGGAAACCATTCGTCTCGCCCTGATCCGTTTTTCCCGCCGTTATCTCTTCGCCGACGCAGCCCCTCTCTCCCGCACCGAACGCTGGCGTAGCGCTCTTGCTGCAATAGTCGGCGTTCTGATCTACGAAAGCGTGTTGTTCGTATTACCGGTGTCGGCCGATGCCAAGCGACAGCTCGCGCCCCTCGGCGCCACATCGGTGATCCTGTTCACCTTACCCCACTCACCGCTGGCCCAGCCCTGGTCAGTAGCCGGTGGCCTGCTGCTGCCGGCACTGACAGGCCTCGCCTGCGGGCACTGGATCACCTCCCCATTTCTCGCCGGTGCGCTGGCGGTCGCGATCTCTGTATGGCTCATGGGTCAGCTGCGCTGCATCCACCCGCCCGGCGGTGCGATGGCGCTGGTGATGGTCGGCGCCGCTTCCCAGGGACTCGACGCGCTGACCAGCCTGGCTGCGGTCGGCTGGAACGTGATCGCCATGCTGCTGGCCACTACCACCGTCAATAACCTGATCCCTGGCCGGCGCTATCCGCTGTGCTCACCCGCCGTATCCACCCCCAAGCAGCCGGAGCGCAGCCCCGCCGGCATCCGCCAGCCGGACCTGGCCGCGGCACTGGAAGAGATCGATGCCTACCTGGACATCAGCGAGGAAGACCTGACCCAAGTCTTCCAGCGGGCAGCCCGCCACGCATTCCACCGCCATGTATTGCTGACCTGCGGTGATGTGATGGGCCCGGCAACGCAGCGCGTGGATTTCGCCACCGAATTGAACGAGGCCTGGCGCCTGATGAGCCGCCACGCCCTTTCAGTGCTGCCGGTGGTGGATCGGGCCGAGCGGGTCATCGGCCTGCTGACGCTGAAGGACTTCCTGCACCACGTGGAGCCGGACAACGGCCAGCGCATCGGTGACAACGTACGCCGCCTGCTGCGTCCGACGCCCGGCCCGCACACCGACAAGCCGGAGGTCGTCGGTCAGCTCATGCTGACGCCCCGCACCGGCCTGCGCACCGCCAGCCTTACCGACGGCATCGCCGTCGCCGCCGACATACTCGGCCAGCGTGGCCAAGGAGCGCTGCCGGTAGTGGACGAAGCGGGCAGGCTGGCCGGCCTGATCACCCCGACGACGATGACCGCCGTGCTGTTCCAGCACGAGGCCCTCGATTACGTGCGGGGCGACCAGACCTGAAGCCGCTCAACCGAGCTTGGCGAAGTCGATGACGATCGCGCCGGGCTCGCGCTGCTGGTAGGTGATGGACACCGTCTCGCCGTAGCGCTGCTGCAGTTGGCCGAGCAGCGGCAGCGGATCATGGTCATTGCAGAAGCGCATCGTTTCACCCGGCACCAGCGCGTCGAGCGCACCGAAAATGGCCGCATGGCGGAAACGCTTGGCAATGCCGCGGGCATCGAAGGGGTAGATGGCTTCGGGGGTGGTGTGGTTGCAGACGTGGATGGTTTGCATGCTGGCTCCAAGGTATCGATAAATCCGACTGAATCTGTCGGGTATCGTCAGTGTGCCGTCGCCCAAACCGGCTTTCCTTGATCTGCATCGGGTTTGTGCGCTCTGCTGCGAAGGGCGCACATTCAAGCGCCCGCCTATCCACATCAGCAGGCAAAAAAAACCCGGCCGCAAATTGCTTGGCCGGGCTTTAGCGCGCGGGGGGTGCGCGCCGAGGTCAAAGGAGAATCGAACGCTTACTGACCCTTGCTGACGATGTAGTCGACAGCCGCCTTCATCTCTTCGTCGGACAGGGACGGATTGCCGCCCTTGGCCGGCATTGCCCCCTTGTTTCCATTGAAGCCCTCGATGGCATGCTTGTACAGGACGTCTTTACCCTGCGCGATGCGCGGGCCCCAGTCAGCCTTGTCGCCCAGCTTGGGGGCACCGGCCACGCCGGTCTGGTGGCACATCACACAGGTCTTCTTGAACACATCGAGGCCCTTGCCGCCGTCGGCAGCCGCATCGGCAACCGGTGCCGGCGCAGCTGCCGGAGCAGTCGCGGCAGGCGCCTCAGCCTTCGGCGCCTCGGACTTGGGAGCTTCGGACTTGCCACAGGCCGCCAGCAGGGCAACGAGAAGCAGGGGGAGGAGTTTTGTTGTACGCATGACAGATCTCGGTAATCGGATGGGGATTGGGGGTTCCACGGAACACTCCAGGAACACGGCGCGATGCTAGCGCTCCGCCCCCGCCCGTCTCATTGACCCGCATCAATTGGCACCAGCCGATGCCCGCACCGGCTACTTTTCAGCCCTGTTCCCCCTCAAGCGCCGCTCGCCACGCCGCCGCCATGCCAGGATGAAACGGGTCGTGAGCACAAGCCTCGATCCACACCAGCCGGCTGCCGTCGATGCACGCGTGGATACGTTCTGCATTGGATGGCGGACAGACCACGTCGTCACGGCCGTGGATCAGCCAGACCGGAAGGCCGGACAACCCCACGCAGGCGTCCAGGAAATCCTCTTCATTCAGGAAGCAACCGGCTGTCAGGTAATGGGCCTGAAGCCGGTATTTATCCACCAAGCGGTCGCGCTCCTCCAGGGGCGGCGACGGAGGCGGCGCGGACGGATCATTCACCGCCTGCTCATAACGAAGCCAGGCCAGCGCCGCCGCGCCGGCCGCCTCGCGGTCAGCGCTGCCAAGACGCACCGCCAGTTCGGCCAGCAGATCCGGCGCATCCCAAAGCGCCGTAGACAAGGCCCGCCAGGCCTGCGGGCGCAGCGCCGCCAGCCCCCCGAAGAACCAGCGCACATTGCCGTCGCCCGGCATGAAGACACTGCGCACCACCACCCCATCGACCACCTGCGGATGGGCCGCCGCGTAGGCCAACGCCAGCGTCGCGCCCCACGAACCTCCGCTCACCCACCAACGCGGGATGCCGAGATGGCGGCGCAGGCGCTCGATGTCGTCGATGAGATGCATCGTCGTGTTGGCGTGGATCTCGCCGAGCGGCAGCGAGCGTCCGCAGCCCCGCTGGTCGAAGAACACCACGTGATGGCGCTGCGCATCGTAAAGCTCGCGCAAGCGCGGGCTGCAGCCGCTGCCCGGCCCGCCATGGAGCACCACCACCGGCGTGCCGGCCGGATTGCCCCAGGTCTCGTAATACAGCCGGTGGCCGTCGCCCACGTCGAGCAGTCCATTTGCCATCCCAACCTCGAAATCATGATTTTCGTGAGGCGCAAGTATGCCGCCCCCGCAACAATGCTTTCCACGGATTCGCCTTCCGGCGGACCGTAACCATCAATCAAAAAATTGGAGACTCATCATGACCTGGACCACCCCCCAAGCTTGCGATCTGCGTTTCGGCTTCGAAATCACCATGTACATCGCCGCCAAGTGATGGAGCCCGGATAGACCCGTCAAAGGTCTGTCCTTCCATCTCGCGACAGCGAGTCGGCGTTGCGGCTCGGCCCCCCGGTTCCGCAACGCCCCACCCAGCCTCTGCGGTCACGTCCAAGCCATGAAAATCCGAGTTCTCGGCTCCGCCGCCGGCGGTGGCTTTCCCCAGTGGAACTGCAACTGTGCCAACTGCCGGGGCGTACGTGCCGGCCAGGCTGGCCTGCAGCGCCGCACCCAGTCGTCCATCGCAGTGAGCGCCGATGGCGCCAAGTGGACCCTCGTCAATGCCTCGCCGGACATCCTGCAGCAATTCCAGCAATTTGCCGGTACCTGGCCCACTGAAGGCCTGCGCGGCTGCGGTATCGAATCGGTCGTCCTGGTGGACGCCCAGATCGACCACACCACCGGCCTCTACATGCTGCGCGAAAAGGGCAGCCCGTGGCCGATCTGGACCACCGACCCGGTGTTCGAGGATCTGACCCGCGGCAACCCCATCCTGCACCTGCTCGAACACTATTGCGGCGTTGACCGCCAGCCGGTTCCGCTCGACGGCCGCAGCTTCCATCCGCAGGGCTCAACCAACCTGGACTGGCGCGCCATGCCGCTGCTGTCCGCAGCGCCGCCCTACTCGCCGCACCGCGGCAACCCGGTGCCCGGCGACAACATCGGCCTCACCGTCATCGACCCAGCCACCGGCAAGCGGGTCTTCTACGCGCCCGGCCTCGCCGAGGTGGACGACGCCGTCTTCGACGCGATGAGCAGCGCCGACTGCGTGATGGTGGACGGCACCTTCTGGACCGACGACGAGATGATCGGCCTGGGCCTGTCCAAAAAGCGCGCCCGCGACATCGGCCACCTGGCCCAGAGCGGCCCCGGCGGCATGATCGAACAGCTCGCCCGCCTGCCGCGCCACGTGCGCCGCGTCCTCATCCACATCAACAACACCAACCCAATCCTCGACGAAAGCTCGGCGGAACGCGCGGCCCTGACCGCTGCCGGCATCGAGGTGGCCTACGACGGCATGGAGATCGCACTGTGAGCCAAGACCAACTTCGCCCCTGGACGCCCGAAGAGTTCGAAGCGCAGCTGCGCGACAAGGGCGCAGCGTACCACATCCACCACCCCTTCAACGTCATGCTCAACACCGGCAAGGCCACGCGTGAGCAGATCCAGGGCTGGGTGGCCAACCGCTACTACTACCAGATCATCATCCCGCAGAAAGACGCCGCGGTGATGTCCAACTGTCCGGACCGGGACGTGCGCCGGGAGTGGATCCAGCGCATCCTCGACCACGACGGCCACGGCGACGACGCCGGCGGCATCGAAGCCTGGCTGCGCCTCGGCCAGGCGGTCGGCCTCAGCCGCGAGGAAATCGTCGACCAGCGCCACGTGATTCCCGCCGTGCGCTTCGCCTGCGACGCCTATCTCAACTTCTGCCGCCAGCGCCCGTGGCAGGAGTCCGTGTGCTCCAGCCTCACCGAGCTGTTCGCCCCGACCATCCACAAGCAGCGCCTGGCCAACTGGCCCGAACACTATCCGTGGATCGAATCCGACGGCCTGCAATACTTCCGCAACCGGGTCACCCAGGCCCGCCGCGACGTGGAGCAAGGCCTGGCGATCACCCTCGGCTACTTCGACACCCGCGCCGCCCAGCTCCGTGCGCTCGACATCCTCAAGTTCAAGCTCGACATCCTGTGGTCCATGAACGACGCGATGATGGTCAAGTACGGCCTGGAAGGCGGCGTGCAGGACGCTGCCCAATGAGCACCGGCAGCGCCCGTCCCGCCATCAACCGTCTGTTCCGCTTCCAGTGGGAACCGGCCCAGCAGGCCCATGTGCTGCTGTACCCGGAAGGCATGGTCAAGCTCAACCAGAGCGCCGGCGAGATCCTCAAGCGCTGCGACGGTGAGCGCAGCGTGGTGGAGATCGTCACCGACCTGGAAGCCACTTTCAACGCCAGCGGCCTCAGCGCCGACGTCGAAGCATTCCTCAAGATGGCCGACGAACAGAACTGGATCACCTGGAAGGACGAATGATGGAACCCCTGCTCGTCCCCCGCCGCCCCGGCCCCCTGTGGCTACTGGCCGAGGTCACCTACCGCTGCCCGCTGCACTGCGCCTTCTGCTACAACCCGGTGGACTTCGCCCAGGCCGGGCCGGAGCTGGCGACGGAAGACTGGCTGAAGGTGATCCGCGAAGCGCGGGAGATGGGCGCCGCCCAGTTCGGCATCTCGGGCGGCGAGCCGCTGCTCCGCGACGACATCGAGATCCTCGTCGGCGAAGCCCGCCGGCTTGGCTTCTACACCAACCTGATCACCTCCGGCGTGGGCCTCACCGAGGCCCGCCTGGCGGCCCTCAAGGAAGCGGGGCTGGACCACATCCAGCTGTCCTTCCAGGACGCCACCCGCGAAGCCAACGACCTCATCACCAACACCCGCACCTTCGAGCTGAAGCGCAAGGTGGCGGCGATGACCAAGGCCGCCGGCTACCCGACGGTGATCAACTGCGTGCTGCACCGGACCAACATCGACCACCTCGACCGCATCATCGAGATGGCTGTCGAGATCGGCGCCGAATACCTGGAGCTGGCCAACACCCAGTACCACGGCTGGGCCTTCCTCAACCGGGAAGCGCTGATGCCCACCGCCGCCCAGCTGGCCGAAGCCGAGGCCGTCACAGAACGCTGGAAAGCGAAGCTCGGCAAGAAGATGCGCATCCTCTTCGTGACGCCGGACTACCAGTCGAAGAAGCCCAAGAAATGCATGAACGGCTGGGGCGAAGTCTTCCTGTCGGTCACCCCGGACGGCCTGGCCCTGCCCTGTCACACCGCCCGCATGCTGCCGGGCCTCGAGTTCCCCGACGTGCGCGAGCACGCGCTGGACTGGATCTGGCACGAATCGCCGCTGTTCAACCGCTTCCGCGGCACCGCCTGGCTGCCGGAAACCTGCCAGAGCTGCGAGGACAAGGAGAAGGACCACGGCGGCTGCCGCTGCCAGGCCTACATGCTGACCGGCAAGGCCGACGCCACCGACCCGGTGTGCCCCAAGTCGCCGGACCACGCCCTCATCGACACCGTGCTGGCCAAGGCCGAGCAGGCCGCCACCGTCAAGCCGCTGATCTTCCGCGACCCGAAGAACTCCCACACCCTCGATCGCGCGTTTTGATGGGTCCGGAGGCGACCTCCCCGCGCGAGCACTGACAACCGTTTCCCAACGGCCCCGCCCCGGACTCATCCCGCAGGGCCGTCCCGCCGCCCGGCCAAGCCGGGCCCCCATGTTAGAATCCCGCCGATTCCGGCCGCCGATTCATCATGCTTTTCTCCCACCTTCGTCCTTCCCTGTTCGCCGTGCTGGCTGCCTTCACCCTGGGCGCCTGCTCCACCCTGAAACCCGACTCGCCGGCGGAAAAGAGTGCCCCGCCCAAGCACGAGGCAACGGAGGACGCCACCGGCAGCAAGCCGGCTCCGACTCCGGCACCGCGCCCGCGGCCACCGCGGAGCGACAAGCCCAAGCAGGACAAGCCGGACCGGGCCGCCCCAAAGAGCGAAACCGCCGTGGAAGAAACCCCTGCACCGCCGGCCACCGAAGCGCCCCTCAACGGCCCCCTGTGGCTGACCCTGTGCAAGCAGCGCCAGACCGAGGCCGGCATCATCCGCTGCGACGCAGACGAGCTGCTGGTTCGCCCGTCCGCCCAGGTCAAGATCTTCACGCGGGACCCGGCCGCCACCGGGCGTGGCATCCAGCTGCGCAGGGGCTTACCCAGCAAGTACCGCTTCTTCGTCGTTCCATAGTCGTTTTCCGCCCCGGCGTCTCCCGCATCCGGCCGCAACACGCCTGCAACACGGCGCAGGTTGAATGGCGGCCACGGCGCCTCTCCGGCGCCGCCAATCGGGAGGATGCGCCACGGAACCGATCACCATCGACCTGCTGCGGCCCGACGACCATGCGGGCCGCGAAGCCACCGCCGCCGTATTGCTGGCGTCCTTCGACAATCCGCAGCGCTATGACGGCGCCCGCATCGCAGCCCAGCTGGTCTCCGCCGAAGCCCCGTTCTACCGCCACTTCTTCGTTGCCCGCCGCGGCGACGAGATCGTCGGCGCGGGCGGCATCAAGGCCGCCGACTGGGCCATCGACACCCACATCCTGTACATGTCGGCGGTCGCCGAGCACGTGCGCGGCCAGGGCATCGCCCGCGGGCTGATCGCGGCGCGCATCGCGTGGGTCATGGAGAACTTCCCCAGCGGGCGCCTGCTGGTATCCACCGCCCGCACAGGCCGCTTCAACCGGCTGGGCTTCCGCGTCGTCGGCAAACACGAATCCGACGGACGCCGCCTGATGATGATGGAGTTCAAACGCACCTGAGGTGGGTTCAAAAATGCATTTCGAATCTTGATTCCGGCCCCATGAGGGCTATTCTTCCCCGGAACAACCGCGTGCTCAGGCTCGACGGTCGCCGTCCGCAACGATAACAACCAGGGGGAGAAGAGCCATGCCAGGCACACTCAAACTGCGCGTCAACGGCAGGAGACAGGATAAGGAAGGCGAGGCGGGCCTGTGGCTGACCCGCCAGGGACGCACCGCCGATCTGTTCGCCGGCATCGAGGCCTCGGCCATCGAGATCGCCGGCAGCGCTCGTGGGGCCGGCGACGATCTCGTGCAGGAGATTCCCGACGGCGCACTGGTCGAAGTCGAACTGGAAGGCGGCCTGCGCTTCTGGACCTCCGCCGAAGACCTGCGCGCCCGCCTCGGCGATCCCCATGCCGGCGATGCCCGCGGGCTCAATGACGACGAATCCTGGTCCCTGCCCACATCCCTCAGCCTGCCCGGTGCCCAGCGCGGCTTCGTCGGCCAGCTGGCGCTCAAGGCCCTGCGCTGGCTCAACATCAAGCCCGACGATGTGCTGCGCAACACCATCATCGACAAGGTCCAGAACCGGGCCATTCCCGTTGAGGGCGTGTTCCCGCTGCGCGCCGACGGCACCCTCGGCCCGCGCCTCACCGCCCCCATCCCCGACGGCGGCCCGGCCCTGCTGCTGCTGCACGGCACCGGGTCGAGCACAGCCGGCAGCTTCGGCCGCCTGTGGCAGGATCAGAAAGAGCGCTGGCAGGCCCTGCGCGAGCACTACGGCGAACGCATCTACGCCCTCGAACACTGGACGCTGACCCGCAGCCCCATCGAGAACGCCCTCGACGCCGCCCGCCTGCTACCGAAGAAAGGCCGCATCAGCTTCCTGTCCCACTCCCGCGGCGGCCTGGTCGGCGAGTTGCTGTGCATCGACCCGGACGGTTTCGACCTGCCCGAAGCCCAACAGGCCCTCGGCCCGCGCGCCTCCGACGACGCCGATCAAGCCGCCGCGATCAAGCGCCACCGGGACGCCCTCGGCAGCCTGGTGAACGAGTTGCGCAGCCGCCCGGAACTCAGCATCGAACGCTTCGTACGCGCCGCCTGCCCGGCCCGCGGCACCAGCCTGGCCGGCGACAAGCTGGACCAGTGGGGCTCGCTGATGGTGCTCGCCGCCATCGGCCTGGAAATGAAGGCCAGCGAGAGCCGGGGCCTCTTCGAAGTGCCGGAACTGCTGCAGACCGGTCTCGACATGGTCACCGAAACCGTCGCCTCGGTGCTGGCCAGCCGCCGCCGGGTGGACCAGCTACCCGGCCTGCAGGCCATGATGCCCGGCGCCCCGCTGCTCGGCGTCATCAACGCGGCGCCGGCCCGCGGTGAGCTGTACGTCATCGCCGGCGACGCCGCGCCGGTGGAGGGCGACCGCCTCGCCGCACTGCGCATCTGGCTCGCCGACCGCTTCTACGAGCGTGACCACGACCTGGTGGTGGACACCCGCTCGATGCTCGACGGCGCCATCCGCCCAACGTCCGCCAATGCCCCGCGCTGCCGCGTACAGTTCCGCAGCGGCAGCGACGTCAATCACTTCCGTTACTTCCATAACGACGACAGCGCCGCCGCGGTGGTCGCCGCCCTCGTGCAGGCCCCCGACGCCGACAGCCTGTTCCACGACTACCACGGCGACTGGCCGCTGCCCGACGTCACCGGCGAGCAGGCCCGCGGCCTGTTCGGCCCCCGCGCCCAGCCCGACCCCGACCAGCCCCGCGGCACCGTGGTGCTGGTACCCGGCCTGTGCGGCAGCCAGCTGCTGGTGAACAAGAGCGAAGTATGGGCCAGCATCCTGTCCCTGGCCGGCGGCGCCTTCCGCGACAAACTCGCCATCAATGACGACGTGCAGCCCGGCCTGCCCCTTGCCGACACCTACGTGCCCCTCGCCAACAGCCTGCGCCAGCGCGGCTACAAGGTGGACATGTACGGCTACGACTGGCGCAAGCCGCTGGCCACCGCGGTGGACGGACTGGCGCAGCGGATCAAGGACGCCATCGCCGCGACGGCGCCCGAACGCAAGCCCGTGCACATCGTCGTGCATTCCATGGGCGGCGTGCTGCTGCGCGCCACCTTCGCCGCCCATCCCGAGCTGTGGAACGCCTGGAACAACCACCCAGGCGACCCGCGGGTGCTGATGCTCGGCACACCGAACCAGGGCTCCCATTCGATCACCCTGCTGCTTACCGGCCGCGACAGCTTCTTCCGTCAGCTGGCCCTGCTGGACCTGTGCCATTCCCAGGAAGAACTCCTCGAAACCGCCGGCCAGTTCCCCGGTGTCATGGAGCTGCTGCCGTGGGCCGCCGGCGGTGACGACCAGCACATCCGTAACGCCGACACCTGGAACGCCTTCAGGCAGGCCGACGCCAAAGCCAAGTGGCCGCTGCCGCCGGCCGACGTGCTGGGCCAGTCGGCCGCGCTGTGGGAAACCCTCGACAAATCCGACCCGCTGCTTTCCAGTCCGCGCCTGGTGTACGTGGCAGGTCTGGCCGACCAGACCCCCGAGCAAGCCATCGTCGACGCAGCCGGCCGCTTCCAGATCCTGTGCACCCCCGAAGGCGACGGCCGCGTGCCCTGGTCCACCGGCATTCCCGACAGTTGCCGCAAAGGCGGCCGGGTGTATTACGTGCGCAGCGTGCACGGCGACATGCCGAAGGCCACCGACGCCCACGACGGCTATCTGGAGCTGTTGGAGAAAGGCCGCAGCGACCGTCTGTCGGCCCAGCCGCCAGTCTCCCGCGGCGCCGTGGCACTGCAGCCCTGGCGCAGCGACGCAGCCGACGCCGCCCTCTACCCCAGCCGGGGCGAACTACTGGCTGCCGCCACCGGCGGTGCTGTGCGCTCCGCCCGCAAGGCTGTACGGGGCGGCTACCGTACGGAGGTGCGAGTCCTCCACGGCGATGTCATGTATGCCGAATCGGCTGTGCTGGTCGGCCACACCTGGGGCGCCAACGCGCTTGAATTCGCCGAGAAGCTGCTCGACCAGGCCCTCGGCGGGCGCATGCAAAAACGCCTTGATGCCGGTCTACATGCCGGCGCACTGAGCACGTTCTCGATCTATCGCAAGCGTCCGAACGAGCGCTTCACCAACGGCGCCATCGTCATTGGCATCGGACGCATCGGCCAGCTGTCGGCCGGCGAGCTGGCCCAGTCGGTGGCCAAGGCAGTCGCCACCTATGCCAGCGAAGAGCTGGAAGCCGAGGAACTGAAGGACTCCGCCGCGCGGCAACAGCCCCTCAGCGTCGGCATCAGCGCCCTGCTGATCGGCGCCGGCATCGGCGAGCTGAGCCTCGCCGACTCAGTGGCCGCCACCCTGCGTGGCCACCGGGACGCCCGCCTGCGCCTGGAGCGCGCCGGGCTTGCCGGCAAGCTGCGCCTCGACCGGCTGGACTTCATCGAACTCCTCGAAGACCGCGCCATCAACGCCCTGCGTGCCGCACAAGACTCGGTCAGCGTGGATCGCGCGCTGGGGCGGGCCTTTTACGTGGATGCGACTGTCCGCCCCCACAAGGGCGGACAGCGGCGGGCCAGCAGCACGGCGGACGAAGGCAGCTGGCAGCGCATCGCCATCAGCGCGGTGGGCGGCGCCGACGACGGCACGCCGCGCCTGATGTTCGACGTCTACGGAGAACTGGCCCGTGCGGAGCGCACCTACAACGCGGTGCCCTTCAAGGACATCGAACGCTTCACCGACAGCCTGATCGGCACCACCGCCGACCAGCAGCAGGTCGGCTGCGCGCTGTTCGAACTGCTGATCCCCAACTGGCTGAAAGACCTGGCGCCCGACCGTCGGCGCGTTCAGCTCATCGTGGACAAGACCGCGGCTGCCTATCCATGGGAGCTGCTGCGCGACCGGGCCACCAAGGACGACTGCGACAGCGGCCAGCCCCTGTCGGTCCGCAGCGGCCTGATCCGCCAGCTGTCCACCGGCCAGTTCCGCCTCAACGTGCGGCGCAGCAGCGAATTCAAGGCACTGGTGGTCGGCAACCCGGATCTCGGCGCCTGGCAGCGCTACCTGCCGTCCCTGACCGGCGCCGAGAAGGAAGCCCAGGGCGTCTGCAGCCAGTTCGACGCGGCCGGCATCGAAACCTGCCTGCACATCCAGGACGAATCCCGCCAGATCCTCCTCGACCTGTTCTGCGGCGACTGGCGCATGCTGCACCTGTCCGGCCATGGCCTGTACCGGCAGGACATCCCCGCCACCGACGGCCTGCCGGAAGTCCGCAAGGCCACCGGCATGGTGATCGGCGGCGGCGACCTGCTGACGCCCGCCCACATCGAGCAGATGCGGGCCGTGCCCGATTTCGTCTTCATCAACTGCTGCAGCCTCGGCCGAATCGAGGAAAGGCCGGACGGAGCCCCGGCGTCGGCCCGCCCCGGCAGCCCCGGCCTGGCCGCCAACCTGGCCACCCAGCTCATCGAGATCGGCGTGCGCTGCGTGATCGCCGCCGGCTGGGAGGTGCTGGACGACGCCGCTCAACTGTTCGCCGAAACCTTCTACGAACACTTCCTGGACGGCACCAACTTCGGCGAGTCTGTACTGGCGGCCCGCAGCGCGACCTTCGACGCTTACGGCAGCTCCAACACCTGGGGCGCCTATCAGTGCTACGGTGACCCGGGCTTCGTGCTGCCACGTCCACAACGCAGCGTCGCGCCCAAGGCCAAGCCCGCCAACTACGACCACTACCTGGCCGCATCGGAAGTCCTCTGCGAACTGGAACGCCTGACCCTGCGCGCCAGCCACGCACTGACCCTTGACAAGGACGCCGCCGCCTATGCCAAGCGCCACGCCAAGGCTTTGCAAGCCCTGTGCGAACGCCAGGGCTGGATCGGACAGGGCAACATCCTGGAGGCCTTCGGCGCGCTCATGGGCGAATACAGTCGCCATGATGAGGCCATCGACTTCTACCGGCGCGCCCTCGCCGCCCCTGACGCCAGCGCATCGCGCAAGGCCGAGGAGCAACTCGCCAACATGCTGACGCGGCGCGCCAAGGTCCTGGCAGACGACGAGAAGGCTACCGAGGCGCTGCTCATCCTCGACGAGGCAGCGGCCATCCTCGCCATCGACACCCGCCACCGCCCGGCCAGCGCCGAACGGCTCAGCCTCCAGGGAGCGGTGGACAAGCGCCGCCTGGGTTGCCATCTGCAAAGTGGCGACACGGCTGCGGCTTTGAAGGCACTCGACGGCATGCACGATGCGTACCGGCGCGCCACCGCTCAGGCCCGCCTGGAGGGTGGCGACATCCGCTACCCGGCCCTCAACGCCGCCAACGCCAGCACACTGCTCGGGCTCACCGCCGGCTTTCCGGACGGCGAACCGGCCACCACGCGGGCCCTGCTCAAATCCCTGCGCGAACAAGCCGCCTCGCCCGCCAAAGACTTCTGGTCCCGCGCCGGTCAGGCCGACCTGCAACTGGCCGACGGCCTGCTCGAACTCGCCGCTGGCGGACGCGGCGGCGCCAGGCGGCTGGGCGACGCCAAGGCCGCCTATGTGACGCTGGCCGGCAGCAGCGCCACGCCTCGGGAGCGGGAGTCCGTCGCCTCCACCATCGACATCCTGCTGCAGGCCCTGCAGAAGCTAGCTGCGGCGGCCGGGCGGGAACAGGCGGCAGCGGACGCCGTCGCCGCGCTGGGCGAAATCCGGGCCACGCTGGCCACCTAGCCCACACACCAACCGGTGGTCGCCCCCGGGGCGGCCGCCGGCTGCCTGTATAATCGCCACCTTTCCGTCTTACCGCACCGCATCATGTCCGCCACCCAGGAAATCGCCCGCCGTCGCACCTTCGCGATCATTTCCCACCCCGACGCGGGTAAAACCACGCTGACCGAAAAGCTGCTCTGGTTCGGCGGCGCCATCCAGGTGGCCGGCGAAATCCGCGCCCGCAAGGCCGCGCGCCACGCTACCTCCGACTGGATGGAACTGGAAAAGCAGCGCGGCATCTCGGTCACCTCGTCGGTGATGCAGTTCCCGTACCGCGAATGCGTCATCAACCTGCTCGACACCCCGGGCCACGAAGACTTCTCCGAAGACACCTACCGCACCCTCACCGCGGTGGACTCGGCGGTGATGGTCATCGACTCGGTGAACGGCGTCGAAGCCCAGACCATCAAGCTGCTCAACGTGTGCCGCCTGCGCGACACGCCCATCGTCACCTTCATCAACAAGCTCGACCGGGAAGGCCGCGAACCCATCGACCTGCTCGACGAGATCGAATCGGTGCTGGGCATGCAGTGCGCCCCGATGACCTGGCCGATCGGCATGGGCAAGCGCTTCCGCGGTGTGTATCACCTGTACAACGACACCATCCAGTTCTTCGACCCCAAGGCCGAAAAGGGCACCTCGGAGATCATCCAGGGCCTCGACAACCCGCGCCTCGACGAAGTGATCGGCGAGCAAGCCGACGAGCTGCGCATGGACATCGAACTGGTGCGCGGCGCGTCGCACACCTTCGACCGCGAGGCCTACCTGGGCGGCAAGCAGTGCCCGGTGTTCTTCGGCTCGGCAGTGAACAACTTCGGCGTGCAGAGCCTGCTCGACGCCGTGGTGGACCTCTCCCCTGCCCCGCTGGCCCGCCCGGCCAAGACCCGCCAGGTGGCACCGGACGAGGAGAAGTTCTCCGGCTTCGTGTTCAAGATCCAGGCCAACATGGACCCCAAGCACCGCGACCGCATCGCCTTCATCCGCGTCTGCGCCGGCCGCTTCGAGCGCGGCGGCAAGCTCAAGCAGGTGTCCACCGGCAAGAGCCTGGCCATCAACAACGCCATCACCTTCATGGCGCAAGACCGCAACACCACCGACGAAGCCTGGGCCGGCGACATCATCGGCATTCCCAACCACGGCACCATCCACCTCGGCGACACCTTCACCGAGGGCGAAGACCTGCAGTTCACCGGCATCCCCAGCTTCGCGCCGGAATACTTCCGCCGCGCCCAGATCAAGAACCCGCTGAAGATGAAGCAGCTGCAGAAAGGCCTCGAGCAGCTCGCCCAGGAAGGCGCCACCCAGCTGTTCCGCCCCACCACCACCAACGAACTGATCCTCGGCGCCGTCGGCACCCTGCAGTTCGACGTGGTCGCCCACCGGCTGGAGTTCGAATACGGCGTGGACGTGATGTTCGAATCCTGTAGCTACGCCACCGCCCGCTGGCTGCGCGGCTCCGACGCCGACCTCAAGGCCCTCGCCGACAAGTCCCCCGCCAACATGGCGCTGGACGGCAACGGCGACTACGTCTACCTCGCCCCCAACCGCGTCAACCTGCAAATGGCCCAGGAACGCTTCCCCAACATCAAGTTCCTGGAAACGCGGGAAATCTACTGATTCGCCTTTCGCCCCCGTTTTGGCTGTGTGGGCGAATTCATTCGCCCACACGCACATCCCACGACACACTCACAACGCCGCATCGAGCGGACTCACCACCCCGCGCCCGCCTTCTTGACCGCCCGCTGGACCCGCCGTTCATCCAGATGATGGCGGCGCTCACGTTGCGCTCCACGGCCAGTGCGCCCAGAAATGCCTCCACCTCTGCCTTGCCCATGTCTCGCGGGTGCCGCTTGTCATGAAAGAATATGTAGCGTTTAATCCATCCCAGATAGGCCTGCTCGGTTCTCAGGCTGTAGTGCTTGACCCGGATCCGCTCTCGAACCTGATCCAGCAACCGGGGCGACGAGGAAGGCGCAGCAAGAAGGGGTGACGACATCATGGCGCAAAACTCCGCGAGCACTGTTTTTATACACAGCAACTTGGCACACCCCGGCGGCTTATGCGAACGTCGTGTGAGACGCCAAGGGCGTCAGATGTCGTCTACTTCACGTTAGGCATCTCGCTCTGACCTTATTTTTCGACACTTTCCCCTACAAGAAATAAAGGAGTGGCTATGGCATCAGACTATGTAGACCAATGCACAGAGAGAGCTTTTGACTCAATAAGTGAATTGAAAAAATCAGGAATAACCCCAGCCGCTCTGGAAATCAGCTCTGATGTTTGGTCGCTTATTAATATGGGCGGAATCAATATGTTTCCGGGGCAGAAGATCTTCGCCGGCCTGGAGGTTATTGAACGCGAGGATTTAGTGGATCACATTAAGGCAGTCTAGGAAGACTTGCACAGTGTGTTGCCAGCGCCACTCTATTTCGGTTGGTGCCATGCCTAACATCCCGCTCCAGCCGACCGTAAAAAAGCTACGCTTTTTGCCGTCGGCTGAGCTTGCACGTTAGAGATCAGGACACACCATGTCTCAAAATGGCCGCGGCAGGCCTCTTACAAGTATCAAAGGCTTTATCGATCGGATTGACGGGTTGTCAGCTGGGAAAGACGAACGCTTATTCTTTCGTGGTCACTCAAATCGTGATGATTACTTCATTGAACCGTCTGTTTTCAGAAAAAGTCGGGAAGATAACAGTCACAAAGGAAAGGATGTTGAACACATCCTATTTCGTGAGCTAATAACGACAAATCCATCTGAATTTCAGGGAGATACATCAACCCTAGAGAGATTGGCGCGGATGCAACATCATTCAAGCCCCACAAGGCTTCTCGACATCACATCCAATCCACTCGTGTCTCTCTACTTCGCCTGCAAAAACCATGACGACAAACACGCAGAGGTTATTGTTCTTCGCGTCAAGGAAACTGAAATAAAATTCTTTGACAGCGACACCGCGAGTTGCATTGCAAACTTGGCAAGAATGACGAAGGAAGACAAGGACAGCCTTGACCTTACTTTGTCTGTAGAGGCATTCAATGCCGACACCCAAGATGAAGTGTCTCGACTCCTGCATTTTATCCGGGAGGAGAAGCCGTACTTCAGAAACAAAATAATTCCTTCAGATCTGAAGCGTGTTCTCGTGGTTCGGCCAAAATTGAACAGCAAGCGTATCCTCGCTCAAGCTGGAGCGTTTCTCTTGTTTGGGCAGGTCGGCAGAATCGATGACGAACCTGTGGCTGGCGTTTCAATCGAGCGAATCATCATTGACAAATCCAGCAAAAAAACAATCCGGGACAAGCTGGACGCACTTAACATCAATGAGGGCTCACTCTATTTGGATATCGACAGCTATGCCAGTTATCTCAAGAAGAAACATAAGCTCTAACAATTCCGTCGAGAGGGACCGCCCACAAGCTGCGCTTGTGGGTTCCCTTCGCGGCTTAGCCGCTACGGCGGCCCCTCACGTTAAACGTTAGCGCTCAAGGAATACCATGGCCGGCCGCCCTCCAGAAGTCGAACACGTAAAGCAAACCTTTCTCAGTGAAGTTGCTTCAGCTAGAGGTTTGGTAGATGCAATTCGTGCCATTCCGCCAAAGGTTCGGCCATCAAACGCGATTGGCCTTCATCCGAAGCATGCACAGCAGGTTGTCGAGTTGGCGTTTATGGGCGTCGTGGCCGCATGGGAAGAATTTCTTGAGCGCTCTCTCGTTCGCTACTTGGCTGGTGCTCGAACGGCGAGCGGCTATCGCCCAACGCCAAAGCACGGAGCCGCCAACAATATTCAGCACGCCTATGAACTGCTATCCCAAGACTCCGGTTATGACTCTACAAGAAACTATTTGAAAGCTAGTGACCCTCGGTGGGTTCGCATCAGCGCAGACTTCTTTTTCAGTCATCATTCATATTCCTGTCTGCAAACCAAGGTTGATCTAATCAAGCACGCATCCTCAATTCGAAACCGCGTAGCGCATAGCTCAGAGAAATGTAGGTCGGACTTCAAAGCCACAGCAATTTACTTTCTTCAGCCTCACAACAACACACTTCCGCAGGGCTTCGGTCCCGGTAAGTTGCTCTCCGAGCCAGTGCAAAGACATTTCGGCCAACAAGCAATACAGGCAGGTCGTTCCCACATTGCCTCTTACTTTCGAATGTATGAAGATCTTGCAAACAGCATTGTGCCGTGAGAGAGCTAACCCTGCTCTAAGGACTTCCCCGTCAAGCACCATTTTCCAATGACCGGCCGCCAGGCCGGTTTTCCTTTCCTGCCTCGCTGCTTTGTTTCCCGACGCTTGCACACGCAACGGATCGGACAGACAGACTGCCTCTCTCTAATCGGCCTTGATCGGGTCTCGCCCGGGGCCATGCGACTAACCGCACCAGCAGGCCTCAATCGTTCGTCGGCGGGGTCAGGGAAACAGGGATCAGCCGTTTCTCTTTTTGATCCGCCATCAGGTTAGCCAGGCTCTCTGCTGGTCGGTCTGACCTGTTCGTCTATCGCTGATGTGCAGTTGCCATTGCTCGGTTGTGCTCAGCCCCGTTGCCAGGCCTGTGGGTTGTAGGACTCGCCCTTGGCCAGCACTGCCCACAGTTGCCGGGCGTGCTTGTTGGCGATGGCGACCAAGGTCTTGTGATAGCCGATCCGCCCGTTGAGCACGACGATCCACTGTTGCAGACGAGTCAGCTTTTCAGGGGATTCCCGCCGCTGTTTTCGGAGCGTCGCCGCCAAGACGCTACGCGCACCTTGCACAAGCAGGGTGCGCAAGTAGTCGTCCCCTCGCCGCGTGATCCGACCAAGCTTCGTCTTGCCCCCGCTGCCCGACTGACTGGGCGTGAGACCGAGCCACGCTCAGCATCAGCTCTGTCGTTCTTGACCGACTGGTGCTTGCGATAGGGGCGGACGAACTCCGCAGCCATCAGGCGCGGTGCCAGGCCCAGACGCTGTGCCGTGCGGCCCCAATGGTGGGCGCTGCCACACGCTTCCATACCGATCACTGTGCCCGTCGGCAGCGTGCTGAGCCAAGTCAGAAAGCCCGCCCGGTTGAACTCCCGCCGCTCCACGATCCGACCGGTGCAGTCTGCCACGCAGGCCACGAAGACGTTCTTTGCCAGATCTACACCAACAGTCGTAGTATCCATTTCGACTTCCCTCCTCGCCGTTTCAGATTGAGCTTAAGCAATTCAATCTTGGCATTTGGATGCCGGGTGGCAAGCCCACCACCAGGTGGGTGGGGGAAGTCCTTTTGTAGTCGGTCGAGGCGCGGCTTCGCCGCTGGGACGCTACGCCGGCAAGCCGGCTCCGCGCCCCTCACCTCCAACGTTGGGCCTCACTAAACCGTATCGCATGGAATCGTTATGAATAAGTCTCACACTGTTTGCTTTGCGATGACGCTCATCTTTTCCGGCGTTGCTGCTGCTGCCGAGCAGTCTGCATTTACATTCGAGTCGGTGCAGGCGCTCGACGACATGTCATCTTTGATTCGAGCGAAACTCCCTCTCGGAACTACCCGCGCAAATTTACGCCGCACGTTTATCGAAGAAGGGCACGGAACTCTAAAGATCAGGGCTGGTGATCCAGGCGTAGAAAAGTACATCTATGACATAGATCTTTGCCACTACTATGTATGGCGCTGGAACATATCGGCTGATTATGACGACAGCGGCCAATTGCGCCAAGCTTATGTGAACGGGAATATTGTCTTCCCAGATGGCAATCCAAAGAAGGTGATTTCAAAGACCGCCGAAGAAGGTAAGAAGTCATCAATATACCGAGTGCAACGGCCCAGGCCGGAAGCATTCAAGGGGGAACGCTCACTCGGGTTTCTGCTTTTTGATCGCGATAGCGATCCAAAGACTACCGACGATCAGGCGCTAGTTGGCGCCGGTCCAAGTCGAGCTGATCCAACAAACATGGGCAAGCTAATCGTGTACACGGACGTCGATCCCTGGCGCTCTATCTTTGACTTCGATACTGCTAACCGTATCGTTCCGTATTCTGGTGATTGCAAAGAAGTCGACAAAGTAATGCAATCGCTAAAGGAGGGCCGGAAGCCGTGAGGCCCAACCCTTCGTTGCAGGGGACCTTGCGCATAAAGCCGCGCAAGGCCCCTGAACTCGAACGTTGGGCGGCTACACCATGACATACGATCCACTGTCCGAAGTAATCAACGAACCGCTGCGAATCGATGGTCGAGCCATCGCAAGCCTCACTGAGTTTCGCTCGCGCGAGAAGCTTCTGCACCTTCCTGGTGTTGATACGGCACTTGAGCGCGAGCGGCTGCTGAAGATACTGAACACGCTGCTCGACGAGTTGCTTGCTGGAATTGAAAGGAACCCCTCAAAACTGTGGGCCTTGACTCAGTTCCAACGGGCTCTCGTTCAGGTCCAACTGGAGGACACGGAAGCTCGGGAGCACTTCGGCATGGAAATCGAACACATCATGGATGTTCTCGGTATTGAAAGCTCCGACGGTCTTCTGTCCTTCTACCTTGGTGGCCTGTAATGTCTGAACACTGCCAGCCGCCCAACCACACGGTCCAGGGGACGCTGCGCGATAAAGCGCCGCGCAAGCGCCCCTGACCTTCGACGTTAGCCGAATGGAAATCGAACACCTCCTCAAGCGCCGACAACTGAACGTCCAAGAGCAAAATCTCCTTGCCAAGCATTACATCAAGGAGACTGCCCTAGCTTTTCGTCGCAGCGAGAGTCGATTGCAATGGATAAAGGCAGTACTAAACCAACAAGGTTTAGATGCCACTGACGGCATCCTTGTTCAAGAGTCGTCCGTGCCGTGTGGCGGCAATGAACAAAGTGCTTACGCAAAGTGGGTTACGTCAAAAGGACAGTTCTTTGACATAGAAGCCACTACATCGATGGACACCTTCGCTCTCGTGTCAGTCGACGCATGTAAAGATGTAACTCAAAGGACCGTAGTGAGTGCCAATGAGCCTGGTACTGGCAAAAGTTTTGGCGCCATAGCTATTGAGGCTCTCAATGAGCTATCGTCACTCGGCTAACAATTCCGTCGAGAGGGACCGCCTGCAAGCTGAGCTTGCAGGTTCCCTTCGCGGCTTCGCCGCTACGGCGGCCCCTCACGTCAAACGTTAGGGACTATGATCTAGGAGACCTTATGTCCGTATCGAAAGAAATTCAGAAAAAGGCAATCGCTGCTGTTGTTGATGTAAATCCCGGGGCAATCGATTGCCAGGTGATCTACTCACTTCCAGAATTTCTTAACGGACAGCTCGTTGTTGTTGAGGGAAGTCATCAAGGCAGTGGCGACAAATTTACGAACCACGTTTACGTTTCCGGAAAAGGTGTCCGGGTAGCAAAGAACCAATCGCATTTCGCGCACCTCGTCGCTGAAGAGGCAAAAAAGCCAAGCGCTGTCGCCGAGTTCACTCGCACCAGTGGTATTGCGGGAGTGATCGCAATCATCATTACGCTAACCATCTGCTACATGTTTGCTTTCCTTCGTGTAACCGATGTCCCCGCTGTTCTCTCAACATCTTTAGCCACTATTCTCGGTTTCTATTTCGGCACAAAAGCCACCCATCATGATCGTCATGATAAGCGCGGCCCCTAACACTACTCTAAGGACTTCCCCGTCAAGTACCGTTTTCCCATGACCGGCCGCCAGGCCGGTTTTCCTTTCTTGCCTACCCGCTTTTGTTCCCTGACGCCTGCACACACGACAGACCGCTTGTCATGAAAAAAGACATGGCGTTTAATGCGCCGCGCATACATCGACACCATTTCCCCACACCATCCGATCGAGCAGGACATTCACACGGGCTTCATCGCAGCCCCATTGACAGCGCCCTTCCGATCCCACCAATCCGAGAGGAAAGGTATGCCGTTCATTGGACTCGGGCTTCACATCCTCGCCCCCTTGTTCTTCAACGTTTCCGTCCTGCTCGCGCTGCTCGGGTCCGCCTACGCCCTGTCGCGTCTGCTGTGATTGCCCCCCCAAAACCCATCCGCCGTACCGACCTGCATGCCAACCCTCATTTCCCACGCCGCCGTTCCACTTGCCATCGGCTTCGGGCTCGGCCGGCACAGGATTCCGCCCCGCCTCCTTCTCGCCGGCGTACTGGCCGCGATCGCCCCGGATCTGGACGTCGTCGCCTTCAGGCTCGGCATTGCCTATGCCGATGCATTCGGGCATCGCGGAGCAAGCCACTCCTTGATGTTCGCGCTCCTGCTGGCCGCAGGCGCCTCCCCTGCTGCGCCGCTACTGCGCACATCGAAACTCACGTCCTTTCTCTTCATTCTGACCGCCGCCGCATCGCATCCGCTCCTGGACATGCTCACCAACGGCGGCCTCGGCGTGGCGCTGTTCTGGCCCGTGTCGGATCATCGCTACTTCGCACCGTGGCAGGTCATCGAGGTCTCGCCCCTTTCCTTACGGCGCGTGTTCAGCACACAAGGGCTGGCGGTCATGCGCTCGGAGCTTGCCTGGGTATGGGTGCCCTGTGCGGTAGCGGCGGCGATCGGAATGCAGATCCGTCGTGGCGATCCGCCTGCCGCTCCGGGGGAGTCTTCCCTGAACGATAGGCGGCGGCGCTGAGGCCATGCAACATCGTGGGCATTCGAAACGGAGAGCTGGGAAACCTGTGGCCGCTCGGAATGCCGGCGTTTGCTGCGATGGCCTTGCCTGCCGTACTCGCAGCATGGCTTGCATCGCGCCGGAGCACTCCGTAAGGGAATTCCCCGCAAACCCTGCCGATTCGCCATTGGCATGCTCATTGCACTGGCTTCGAGCATCTGAAATCGGAGGCGCATCATGATCGTCCAATCCACCTCACGCCTTGGCTATGCGGCAGAAATGCTCCGGACGGCGTCGATCCGGCAGCCCCCGGTCGCCGCTTCGGCAAATCCTGCCGATACCGTCCGCATTTCCCAGGCGGCACGGGATGCGCTTGCCGCCTCGGCTTCTTCTACCGCCAGCCATGACGATGAGGGCGTCGCAGCCCGGCTGGCGGAGATCAGGGCCCGGGGCCCGATCAACCGATCGCAGGAAGATCAGGAATACCTGTTCGCCAACGACAAGCGGCTTGCCGCCATCGCCGCCCAGGGCAAATCGCCCGACGAGCTGTCCGCCGACGACCTCGATTACATGCAAAAAGCCACCGGGCTCGTCAATACGATGGCGAATCTCAGTCCGGCGGAAAAGGCGCTGTACGACAAGGCCGTTGCCAGCGGCAACAAGGCAGCCGCTGCAGGCATCGGCCAGATCGCCTTGACCCGGATGATGGGCCACACAGCCGGCGGCGCCAGCGGCGCGACCTACGATCCGCTCGACACGGCCATTACGGCGGCCAACATCGAGAAGTACTTCAGCCACAGCATCGTCGATCCCAGCGGCAAGGCCGCCTCCAATTTCCAGGCCTTGATCCAGTTCCTGCAGGCCAGTCCATCGGCATGACGCAGGAGCGTTGCGACCGCACTCCCCAGCCCATCGCCGAGCCGCTCCGCACACCCAGTCCAGCCCAACCGCCCCCCACGGAAACCGATCCGACAACCGCTGACGCCGTCCCGACCCTCCCAAAGCACCTCGCGAGGAGCCCGACGAGTGTCCCGCCCTATCCGCGAGTCCCTCGCGAGTACCTCCGGGACAGGCCGCCCCTATCCCGCCGATACGCCCGCCCTGTCTGAAAACTGCTCGCGAGGAGCTCAAAGCTGCTCGCGAGGCCCGGCGGGATAGGGGCCGACCATCCGGGAGCCCCTCGCGAGCAGCCCGGAGACAGCCCTGCCCTATCCCCCGCACCCAGGCGAGGGCTTCCGATACAGGACGGACTACCCCGGTAGGGGTCGCGAGGTCCTCCGGGAGAGTCGCGAGTACCTCGGCGGGGGTCGCGAGCCCGTGCGACGGCGCAGCGATCAGCTCAAGGACTCCGGCTGGCGCCAGCTCCGACATCGCCAGCAGCCACCAAAGAAACGCATCCGCATATCCAGAAACGCCAACATCATGCTTGCCACCTTGCATGGCGCGCAGTAGATTCGGACGAGATTCGCGGCACTGAACATCACGCCGACAATGGCCAGCCTTCCGCTGTCACACGCTCAGTGAAACCTCAATCACATTGGGACACTCTGATGTCGATCCTCAACACACTGGGAATCAAACCCTATTCGAAGTCAAACGACAAACAGGCTGAACTTTTCTCGATCAATTTCCGCAAGAAACTGGACAGAGGCGATTACCTCGAGGCTGAAATGATGCTCATGAAGGCATCGGATCAGAATCGGGAACGCATGATCTATGGTTTTGCCACCTCGGAGAATTCGGTGCAGATCTCCGCTGCATGGGCCACGAAACATCCCAGGTCGGCATTTGCAAACATCGTGGTCGGCGCAAGCCTCATTGTGAGTGGATGGAAGATCAGAGGGGGCAACTATGCCGAAGACGTAGCCGATAACGCATGGGCGCCTTTCCTGAGCAAGCTGGGCAGTGCCGAAGAGCCTTTGCTGCGGGCGGCAAAAATTGACGCTAGCATTGCCGAGCCCTACTCCTGGCTGATCCACTCCGGTCTTGGACAAGGTGCATCCAGGGAGGACCAACACCGACTTTTCGTCGAAGCCACGTCCAGAGCGCCGTTGCACTGGCCGGCGCATTACAAGTATTTCAATGTGCTCACGGAAAAATGGGGCGGAAGCCATGACGAAATGTTTGATTTCGTGCGCCACAGCACAAGAAAAGCCCCTCGGGGAAATGTGCTGCATTGCCTGACGCCTTCAGCCTATAACGATTTCGCCCTTTCCATCGTCTCGGCGCGTGGCGTCAACACAGCCCGTCAGACGTTGCGAAAACCTCAATTCGCGGAAGAGGTGGCTGCGGCGCTTTATGCATGGCTGGATGCGACCCCCGAAAACCTGCCAAGCAAGCTCGATAACGTCAGTGGCGGCTTTTCAAGCTATGGTTTGAATCAATTCGGCGTTGCGCTCTATCTCTGCGGCGCCAGGAGAGAAGCGAAGGCCGTCCTCGACGCATTGCAGGGTGAAATCGAGTCGGTGCCATGGGCATGGATTGCGGACGGGGTGAAGGAGCGCCTCAATCCCGCCTTCGTCTATGATCGGGCATGCGGGGAACTTGGGATCGATCCCAGCCGATGAGCACCAGAATGATCTGGTGCTCCGTACGGGAGAACGTTTCGCGACCTCTATTCCAGAGTGCGCAACAGGCGCTGCATCTGGGCATCCACCTCCATGCATCGGGCTTCCAGTGTTTCCTTGTCGAAGCCCTCCTTTCGTACGATCAGGGCTTCGAGGGCCGCGGCGGCATTTGCAATCCCGTCTGCACCCAGGGTAAGGGCTGCACCCTTGAGGCTATGGGCCAGGCGCACCGCCTCTTCCGGTCTGCCATCCACCAGGTAATCCTGCACAGCATCCATGTCATACCGGTGGCGCGATGCAAGCTCCCGCACCAGCTCAAGATAACGCCGACGCCGGCCAAGCAGCACGGAGAGGCCGCGCTGCACGTTCAGCCCGGCCTCCCGCTCGAGTCTGATCAGATACCCGTCCTCGTCATCCGGCTTTTTCAGATCATGCGGGATTGCTCCGGTGTCTGTCGATGACGGCGACTTGCGCCCCTTCGACAACCATTCGAGCAAAGTCGAATACAAGGCATCCGGATCGACCGGCTTGGCAACGAAGCCGTTCATCCCAGCCACTTCGCAGGCGATCCGGTCATCGTCGAAGGCATTCGCAGTCATCGCCAGGATGGGTAGATCGCCACGGTCCGGCATGGCCCTGATCGCCCGCGTTGCCGCCAGGCCATCCATCTCGGGCATCTGCACGTCCATCAGGACCAGCGCGTAGTCGTTGAGGCTTACCTTATCGACGGCCTCCAGGCCATTGGCGGCGGTATCCACTTCAAGCCCACAGCTCCGCAGCAGTTCGAGCGCCACCTCACGGTTGATCGCGTTGTCCTCGACCAGGAGCAGGCGCGCGCCCGCAAAATGGCTGCGCAGGGCGGCTTCCCCTCCAACTGGCGTCGCGCTATGCGCGTTCGCCTCCGGTGTTTCGCTCCCTCGCTTGAGAAACGCAGTCAGCCAGAAAGTACTGCCGGTGCCGGGCCGGCTCTCGGCTCCGGCCTCACCACCCATCATTCGGGCGAGATGACGGGTGATGGCGAGCCCGAGCCCCGTCCCGCCAAAACGGCGGGTGGTCGAAACGTCGGCTTGCTCGAAGGACTGGAACAGCCGGCCCAAAGCCTCGGGCTCGATGCCGATCCCGCTGTCCCGTACCTCGAAGCGCACCAGGCATGCCCCATCACGCTCTTCGAGCAGTTCGCTACGCAGCACGATGCCGCCCCGCTCGGTGAATTTGAGCGCATTGCTCACATAATTCAGCAAGGCCTGCCTGAGCCGCGTCACATCACCGCAGAGCCACTGCGGTACGTTGCCGGCATCGACGTTCACGCTCAAGCCCTTGGCCCGCGCCGCCTCGCCGACCAGCTCCGCCACATCGACGAGCAGGCCTGAGACCGAAAAGTCCCGCGTTTCGAGCTGCAGCTTGCCGGCCTCGATCTTCGAGATATCCAGGATATCGTTGATCACCCCTTGCAGATGACGGGCTGCAGCGGTGATCTTGTCCAGCCGCGCAATCGCCGCGGGTGCCTGAATCTCGTGATGAAGCAGATGCGTCAAACCAATGATGGCGTTCATCGGCGTGCGGATTTCATGGCTCATGTTGGCGAGGAAGGCGGACTTCGCCCGGTTTGCGGCCTCCGCCTGCTCCCGCGCCCGTTCCAGATCCACCGTGCGCTCCGCGACCAAGCCTTCCAGATGATGCCGATACGCGGTGAGTTCCTCGCCGATGCGCTTCTTCTCGGTGATGTCTTCCTTCACCGCGAAGTAATGGGAGACCTCTCCGTTCGGCTGACGGATCGGCGTGATGATGGCGAACTCGATGTATTCGCTGCCGTCCTTGCGCCGGTTGCAGAACTCTCCTCGCCAGACCTCACCCAGCGACAACGCCTTCCACAGCGCCACATAGCTCTCCCGCGGTGTCTTTCCGGATTGCAGGAAGCGCGAATTACGGCCGATCACCTCCTCCCGCGTATAGCCGGTCTGGCGCAGGAAGGCTTCATTGACGTATTCGATGTTGCCGGCCAGATCGGTGATTTCGACGTTCTCCGGGCTCTGCTCGACGGCCATCGACAGCTTGCGCAACTGTGTTTCCGCCACCTTGCGGGCGGTGATGTCCTCGGAAAAGATCACGATCCCGCCAACCCGTCCATCCGCGGCATACCAGGGACGCACCTCCCACCGCAACCACTGGGCACGGCCATCGGCACGTTCCAGGCGGTCCTCGTCGGAGGCGAACACTTCCCCCTCCAGCGCCCGGCGATGGAGGGCTTTCCAGTGCTCGGGGATTTCCGGGAATATCTCGTAATGGGAGCGGCCGACAAGGCACTGCGCCCCAAGACCGTAATCGTCAAGCCAGCGCCGGCTGACCGCCATATAGCGCATTCCGTCGTCGAACATCGCCAGGGAGGCCGGCGCATGGTCGATCAGGACCTGCAGCCGCTCCTGGCTTTCGCGCAGCCGGGCACTGATGCTTTCCGCCTCACGACGCGCCGCCACCGCGTCGGCCATCTGGTTGAGCACGGCCAGCCGAGCAACTTTCTGCTCTGCCAAGGCTGTCGCCAGCGCCCGCTCCGCCTGCTGTTGATCGGAGACATCGAAAAAGGTGGTCAATACACCTTCCTGCAACACCACGCCGGATACGAGGACTTCCCGTATGGTTCCATCCTTGCAGGTGATGCGGTAGATGGCCGGGGCGATGTCCCCTCCGGCGGCGGCCGCATGTGCGACCGCCCCATCCCACTTCGCCTTGACTAACGCCCGATAGGTGGGGTCGGGGTAAGCCACGCGAAACCAGTGCTCGATGGACGGTAGCTCTGCCAATGCATACCCGAAAACCTGCTCGAAGCGGATGTTCAGCGCAATGATGTGGCCGTCCGGCGCCACATACCCCAAAGGCAGTGGAGCCAGTTCGAACAGATGGTGAAAACGGGCTTCGCTGGCCTCCCGCGCCGTAGCCTCCTGCCCCAGGCGCGTCTGCACGGCTGCAATCTCGACAATTTCCGACACCTGCGCGTGACCATTCGCTGGCACCATCAATCCATGCATCTCTTGCAGCAACCAGTTGCCCGCCCGTCGCGCCACCAACGCACCGAGGGCGACGGCAGACAGGATGGCAAGGGCAAGAACGCCCGCCATCTCGAACTTCGCCCCCTGCAGGCCCGCACTCGGAATTTCCACCTTCACCGCCCAGGGCGCACGCATCAGCCGCGCCACGAAACGATGATCGTCCGCCACGTCCACATCGCTATGGAAGCCCGCCGGCGAACGGTGCGCTATCTCAGCGCCCGTACCGTCTACAAGAGTGACCGACCAGCCCGCCGGTAATGCAAGCTCATCAAAACGCGCCTGGAACTGAGGGGTGCCCAGGACGCACAGCATCAGCGCGACAGCCTTCTGCCCACGCATCACCGGCATTGCGACGGCGACCAAGCGCGTACCGTCGATCGGACTTGTCACCAGGTCACCAACCTGCGGCCTGCCAGACTCGATGGCACTCGTGGCGGCGGTCTTCCCGGTCGCAGTCGGTAGCCGCGGCAGGCTCACACCGTAGGGCTGCCGCGTGTTGAACAGCATCCTGCGGTCCAGCCCGGCAAAGATCACATCGACCCCGAAGCCCTCCTTGAAGCCCTTCGCCTCGGCGTACAGTTCCGGCCAGCGCTGCGGATCGTCGACCAGTGGAGAATTGGCAAGAATATTGAGAGCGGAGATTCGTGAGCCAAGCATCCGGTCGAAGTGGAAGGCGACATTGCGCGCCAGGGCATCGGCCTCCCGCAGGCGCTGTACCTCCTGCTGATGCATCGTGCTCCACGCCAGCCACACGGCGAGCAGCAGCAAGGGCACCATGCCCAACCACACCAGGCGGGATAAAAAGGACGCCAGCGGACGCTTCATCACCGGGCTCCGTCCTGCTGCGACGGAACGTCGGCAAAGGACAGGTCATAAGGAGGCTCACGCTCCAGTTCCCGGGCAAGCCCGTTGATCTCCCTCTTCAGTTCGAGCATCCGCATTTCCCGGCCAAGGGCGGCGCTATTGAAGAGTTCCAGCTCCCCGTTGCGCCGTTTCAACTCTTCTTCCGTGCGCTTGCGCTCCGTGATGTCCTGCACCGTACCGTGCAAGGCCACCACGCGGCCCTGCTCGTCACGGCTCGCCTCTCCCCTGACGGTGATCCAGCAAGACGTATGATCCGGCCGGATCATCTCGGCATCGCACTCATACGGAGCGCCGGCCTGGATGCACCGTTCAACTGCTGCGCGCAACCGTTGCCCGCTTTCCTGCACGAATCGGGCGTAGATCTCGGGATAGCCCAGCGGTGGCAGGGCCGGATCACGCCCATACAGGCCGTATATATCCTCGGACCACCTGTGCACTCCGGTTGCAAGATCCCAGTGCCAGTAGCCGAGGCCGGCCAGGCGCTGGGCTTCCCGCAGGCGTTCCCGATTATCGATCAGCGCAGTCTCGGCAGCTTTGCGGACAGAGATGTCCTCTACCACCGAAATGAAGTGATCCGGCTCGCCATCGGGCGTCCATACAAGCGTCACCGTGAGATTGGCCCACACGATGGAGCCGTCCTTGCGCACATAGCGCTTCTCCAGCGTGTAGGTGTCGATCTCGCGGGCAAGCATGCGCCGCACCTGTCCCAGGTCGGTGTTCAGGTCATCGGGATGGGTGATGTCCTGAAAACGCCGCTCGAGCAATTCATGCGGCGCATAGCCGACGATCTCGCTCAGCTTGCGATTGACCCGCAGCCAACGGCCATCCGGTGCCACCAGAGCGATCCCGACCGCCGCCTGCTCGAAGGTTGCCTCGAAGCCGGCACGCATCAAGGCCTGCATCCGGTGCAGGCGCTCGAACATCAGCGCGAACAATCCGCCCATCACCATGAAGATGACGATGGAAAAGATGGACGACAGACTGGCTACCGTGAAGGACAATCTCGCCGGGATGAAAAAGTACCAGACCAACAGGGTGCTGACCAGCGTACAGCCCAACCCACCCGCAAGGCCCCCGACCCAGGCACCGAGGAATGCCGCCGGGAAGAACAGGAACCACACATAGGGCTGGATCCACGGGTCCCAGAGCAGCAACTGGAGGGCGCACGCGACCGCTGGAAAGACAAGAGTGCTGACGACGTAGCGACGGAGCTTCATGGCAAACACGCAGCATGCTTATGGAAAACGATGCCACAGTCAGGGCAGACTGGCCCCGGCATGCTACAACGCAACCAACAAAAGTCCGACCGGGATCGGGAGTCTGATCTTCAGTTGAGCCCCACCACAAGCCAACATGAGAGAACTCTGTGCCATCTGCCACATCTCATATGGCCAAAGCACCAAATGAAAAAAACGGCACGGAGCCCCCAAGCACCCGTGCCGTTTTTCCATCCTGGCACCGCTTCTGCGGCGCCTCGGACTTCAACAATTACTTGTTGTTGTGCAGCTTGAAGACCCACACGGAACCGCCCTGTTCGAGGAAGTTCACGCGGCGGGCCACGTCGCCGCCCCACAGGGGAACCGCACCGCCCCAGCCGGAGACGACGGCCACGTACTGCTCGCCGCCTTCTTCCCAGGTGATCGGGGGGGCCACCACGCCGGAGCCGGTCTGGAAGGACCAGACTTCCTTACCGGTCTTGGCGTCCAGTGCCTTCAGGTAGCCTTCCGGCGTACCGTAGAAGCTCAGGTTGCCGGCGGTGGTCAGCACGCCGCCCCACAGGGGAGCGAAGTTCTTGTTCTCCCAAACGATCTTGCCGGCGACCGGATCGACAGCGCGCAGCGCGCCGATGTAGTCGTCATGCAGGGCCTTGATGGTGAAGCCAGCGCCCAGGTAGGCCGCGCCACGCTTGTAGGAGACGGGCTCGTTCCAGATGTCCATGCCCCACTCGTTGGCCGGCACGTAGAACAGGCCGGTCTTCGGGTTGTAGGCCATCTGCATCTGGTTCTTGCCGCCCAGGAAGGACGGGGCCGCGAACACGGTCTTGCCCTTCTTGCCGTCGGAGCCAGCCGCATTCGGATCGCCAGGACGGTTGTCGTCATTGTAGATCGGACGGCCGGTGGCCAGGTCGATGCCCTTGGCCCAGGTGATGTCATGCACGAACGGGAAGGCGTTGATCAGCTTGCCGTTGGTACGGTCGATGACGAAGAAGAAGCCGTTACGGTCGGCCTTGCCGCCGGCCTTGACGACCTTGCCGGTCTTCGGATCCTTGTAGTCGAAGGACACGAACTCGTTCACACCGTCGAAGTCCCAGCCGTCATGCGGGGTGGTCTGGTAGTGCCAGACGATCTTGCCGGTGTCCGGGTTGATCGCAACGGTGGAGGACGAGAACAGGTTGTCGCCGGGGCGCAGGTGGCTGTTCCACGGGGACGGGTTGCCGGTACCCACGAAGATCAGGTTGGTGTCGGGGTCGTAGGTGGCGCCGTTCCAGGTGGCAGCGCCACCGGTCTTCCACAGGTCGCCGGTCCAGGTGGCGTTGAGGGTGCCGGAAACACCGTTCTCAACCTTCTGACCGTTCTCCCACTTGTAGCCCATGTGACCTTCGACGGTCGGACGGGTCCAGATCAGCTTGCCAGTCTTGGCATCGCGGGCTTCCAGACGGCCTTCGACGCCGAATTCGCCGCCGGACACGCCGGTCACGACCATACCCTTGACGATCAGCGGAGCGGCGGAAGCGGAGTAGCCGGCAGCGTAGTCGTCGATCTTCTCCTTCCACACGACCTTGCCGGTGTCCTTGTTCAGGGCCACGAGCTGGGCGTCGAGGGTCGCGAAGATCACCAGGTTGTCGTACAGGGCCGCGCCGCGGTTGATCACGTCACAGCAGGGCATGATGCCTTCGGGCAGGCGGTGCTCGTACTTCCACAGCTTCTTGCCGGTCTTGGCGTCCAGCGCAAAGATACGGCTGTAGGAAGCGGTCACGTACATCTTGCCGTCGAAGACGAGGGGCTGGGATTCCTGGCCGCGCTGCTTCTCACCACCAAAGGAGAAGGACCAAACGGGCACCAGGTTCTTGACGGTCTTGGTGTTGATCTTGTCCAGGGTGCTGTAGCGCTGGCCTTGCTGACCGAGGCCGAAGTGGACGACGTCGCCGGTGGTCTTGGCATCGTTGGAGATGTCAGCATCGGTGACTTCCTTGGCCTGGACGGAACCTGCAACCATCAGTGCTGCCGCGATGAGGGACAGCGCAAACGGTTTTTTCATTGTTTTGCTCCTTTGGATCATTGAGTGTCTCCTTTGAGAAGGTGCTGAAGCACGATCCGGGACGGCCACCTCCCGGCCCAACCGAAACGTGCTGCAGGGCTAAAACTGCAAGACCTGTGCCATCCAGACCCGCCGTGTGCGCCGTCTTTTGCAGCCGGGAAAAATTCCCGATACAAAACGGGTAGTTGGCGCTGGGGAAAACCCACCGTCAAAACGCGACATCTGTCGCGCTGTCTCAGCTCACCGATACATCTGCTTCATTCCACACCAAGTGCTCCAAGTTGGGACAACCCGAAGCAGAACATGCTGCAGCGCATGAAAAGCAGCCCGATTCACGCTGGCGCACACGGAAATCTGTCCAGTCACCCACCGGGGTCATGCAGCTGGCCTGAAATGCAGCAGATCATCCCCACGGAATGAGGATAGGAGGCCGGACGCCCGCGCGAAACCCCGGATTTTGCTGGCACAGCTCTTGCAGCCCTCTCTCTACATATAGAGCGCGCCGACCCGAGTCAGGCCGCCGACAAGGAGACAGATTTGAGAATGCATCGCGTACATGGCGCAGCCGCCCTTCTACTGCTCGCCTGTGGCCTCACTTTTGGTACTGCCCACGCCGCTGGCGACCGGCAAACCGATCCCCTCGACTCGCCGCGCTGGGGCGACATGCGCAAGGAGTTCTTCCCGGCCAAGGCGCGGGTAGTCTTCGACGGCCGCGTGAAGGTCAGCGCACCGCTGACCGCTGAAAACGCCCTCAACGTGCCGGTCAGTGTGGATGCCGGCGCCCTGCCCGACGCCACCGAGATCCTGGTCTTCGCCGACTTCAATCCGATCACCCGCATCGTCCGCTTCCGTCCGGAAGGCGCACACCCGGGCCTCGGCTTCCGCATCAAGCTGCAACAATCCACACCGGTCCGTGCGGCGGTCAAGACCCGCGACGGCGTGTGGCACGTGGGCGGCACCTGGGTGAACACCACCGGCGGCGGCTGCACCCTGCCCTCCGCGGGCAGCGGTTCGCCGGAATGGCAGAAGCGCCTCGGCGAAGTCAGCAGCCGCGTGTGGGACCGCAAGGAAGGCGGCGAACGGATCCGCCTGCGCATCATCCACCCCGAAGACACCGGCCTTGCCGCCGGCGTGCCGGCCTTCTACATCCAGGAACTGAAGCTCACCGACGAACAGGGCGCGCCCCTGCTGCAGATCGAGGGCTTCGAGCCGCTGGCCGAGAACCCGGTGTTCTCGGTGGACATCCCCGCCGCCCGGACCGCCGCCGGCTACCGCGTCAGCGGCCGTGACAACAACGGCAACGCCATCTCGGCCGTGATCGAAAAATGAGCATCCTGAGCCGCGCCTCCCGTTCCGCCATCGCCCTGTTCACCCTCGGTTGGGCCCTGCTGCTCGCCGCCGCCGACATGGACTACGGCCTGCAGCCGGTGTCCATTGCCGACGGCACCTGGGTCCTGGTCGGGCGCAGCGAGGACTTCAGTACCGCCAACGGCGGCAACATCGTCAATACCGGCTTCATCGTCACGCCGGCCGGCGTGCTGGTCATCGACAGCGGCCCGTCGCGGGCCTACGGTGAGCAACTCAAGCGCGCCATCGCCCGCATCACCGACAAGCCGGTGACGATGGTCGTAAACACCCACCACCACCCCGACCACTTCCTCGGCAACCAGGCCTTCGCGCCGGAAACCCTGGCCGCGCTGCCCGGCACCATCAATGGCATCCACACGGAAGGCGGCACCTTCAACGAGAACATGTACCGCCTCGCCGGCGACTGGATGGCCGGTACGGAGCCGGTCGCCCCAGCCAGGCAACTGACTGCCGGCCCCCTCGAACTGGGCGACCATCACCTCGAACTGATCGCCCTCGACGGGCACACCGGCGCCGACCTGGCGATCTTCGACAGAAGCACCGGCGTGCTGTTCGCCGGCGATCTGGTCTTCAACGACCGTGCGCCCACCACGCCGCACGCCAACCTGGTGGCCTGGCAGAAAGCCCTCGACCGCCTGGAGAGCCTCGGCTTCAAGCAGATCGTCCCCGGCCACGGCCCGGTGGCCCAGGACGCAGCCCCGATCCGCCAGACCCGCGCCTGGCTCGGCTGGCTGGACGGCAATCTGCGCCAGGCCGCCGAGGATGGCCTCGACATGACCGAAGTGCTGGCTCTCCCGCTGCCTGCTGAATTCCGTCGGCTGGCAGTGGTCGAAGCGGAGTACCGCCGCTCCGTGGGCCAGCTCTACCCGGCCTACGAGCAGCATGCCCTGGCTCGTTCCGGGAGAAACGCCCGATGAGCACGCTGCCTTTAGTGCCCGAAACCCCGTGGCCACGCCCAGCAGCACTGCCACGCCCGCTCAAGCTGGCCATCGGCCTGTCGGTCGGCCTGCATCTGGTGCTCCTGGCCCAACGGGGCTGGACGCCTGAACAGACTGCCGCCCTGCCGCGCCCGCTACAGGTGATCCTGCGCGCGCCGCAGCCCGTACCGGAAGCCCCGCCGCCACCGCGGCCCGCCGTGGTCGTGCCTGTCGAGGCGCTCCCGTTACATCGGGCGCCCCCTCCGGTCGCCGTCCAGGCGCCCAAGCCAACGCCGATCCTGACCCGCCCGGCACGCCCCGATGCACCGCCGGCGCCGGTGGTCCGCGCAACGGAGCCCGTCGCCCAGGCCAGCATGCCTGCACCGGCTGCGCCCCCGGTCGTCGCCGACAGCACGCCACGCACGCCCGCGCCGGCCACCTCGCCAGCGCCAGTGGCCGCCCGCGTGGAAGCCGCACCCGCAATTGCTGCCGACGAGCCGCCCGATCCGGCGCTACTCGAACGCTACGGGCGCAGCCTGTCGTCCCTGTTCGCCCGCCACCAGCAGTACCCTCGCCTGGCCGCCATGCGCGGCTGGGAGGGTGAAGTCCAGGTGCGTATCACCATTGCCCGCAAAGGCAACATCGTCGCCACTCAAGTCGTGCGCTCCAGCGGCTTCGAGGTGCTCGACCAGAACGCCGTGCAGCTGGTCACCACTGCCGGCACGCTGCCGCGCCCGCCGGAAGCGTTGCAGAACAAGGAAATCCAGATCGTCGTTCCGGTCCTGTTCAAGCTGGACAAGCCCACATGAACGCGCCTGCCTGTGCCCTGGCGTCCGAAGGGGCCACCGACGCGACGCCCGCCAGCCCGCCCCCCCGCCTGTCCCTGCGCCTGCGCGTCAGCCTGGTGCTCACCGCGCTGGCCACGGCTTTCGTACTGACCGGCGCCGCCCTGTGGATCCGCGACGCCCGCGTCGCCATCGCCGAAGAGATCACGGCAGCCAACCGCGTCGCCAGCCAGTGGCTGACGGTTTCCGCGCAAGGCACCGCCGCCGGCGACCCGGCCTGGACCGAAGCCCGCCTGATCGCCCATCTCAACGCGGTCGGGCGCATCCGCGCCCATCAGCTGGAGGTCCGCGACGTCAGCGGCAAGCTGCTGTACCAGTCCCCCCCGTCCGCCTACAAGGCCGGACGCGATGCGCCGGACTGGTTTTTCGACTGGCTGAAGCCCGAACTGCCGGCCCTCAAACTGCAAGCCGGCACGCTGACCCTGAGCCTGCAGCCGGACGCCTCCCGCTCGGTGCTCGACCTGTGGGACGACCTCACCGCCGCCGCCACCCGCGCACTGCTGGCACTGGTCGGCCTGTTCATCGGCTGCTGGTTCGCCATCGACCGCGCCCTCAAACCCCTCGGTACCGTGATGGCGGCCCTCGACCGGGCTGGGGACGGCAATTTCGACACGCGTCTGCCAGTGGACGCTCCGATCGAGCTGGCCCACCTGGCAGAAGCCTTCAACTCCATGGCCTTGCGCCTGGACCGGGCCGTGGCCGAGAACGTGCACCTGCATCACGAACAGGCCCTGGCACGGACCGTCACCGAAAGACTGGAGGCCGATCGCAAGGCCATCGCCCGTGAGCTCCACGACGAACTCGGCCAGAGCATCACCGCAGTGGCCGCGCTGGCTGGCGCCATCGTCCAGCGCAGTGACAACACGCCGGCCATCCGCCAGAGCGCCGAGGTGATCCGCGACGTCACCTCGCGCATGCAGGGCGACGTACGCGCACTGCTCACCCGCCTGCGTCCACCGCGCAGCGGCCCGGAAGAGACCCTCGACGATGCGGTGCGCAGCTACCTCACCGCCTGGAGCCAGCGCCACAATGATGTCGAGCTCAGCACCGAGTTGTTCGCCGGCCCCAGCCCATTGCCCGACGAAGTAACACTGACCGCCCTGCGGATCGTTCAGGAGTCGTGCACCAACATCATCCGCCACGCCCAGGCCAGTAAAGCCCGCATCCGCCTGTTGCGGGAGGGCGACGCGCTGACCGTCGAGGTCAGCGACAACGGGCGCGGCATCATGCCGGCCTCCGGCCAGGCCGGCTTCGGCCTCGCCGGCATGCGCGAGCGCGTCGCCGAGCTCGGCGGCAGCCTCGACATCTCCAGCCCGTCCGCGGGCGGCACGCGCATCCGCGCCCGTCTGCCGATCGGTCTGCCGGCAGACCGATCCGACGACCCTACCTCCTCCAGCCCGGAGCCCGACGCATCATGAACACCCAGCTCGATCGCCTCCGCATCATCCTCGCCGACGACCACGCCATCGTGCGCATGGGCTTCCGCCTGCTTCTCGAAGGCGCCGGCGCCCAGGTCATCGCCGAAGCCGACAGCGGCGAGGCCGCCCAGCAGCTGATGGCGAGCGAGGATCCGGACGTGCTGGTGATGGACCTGTCGATGCCGGGCTGCGGCGGCCTCGCCGCGCTGGAGCGGATCATGGCCAAAAAGCCCCAGGCCCGGGTGCTGATCGCCTCCGCCCATGCCGACGCGATCACTGCCGAGCGAGCCCTCAAGCTCGGCGCCGCCGGCTACCTGTGCAAGCGCAGCCCACCGGACGAGCTGCTGCGCGCGGTCGGCCTGATCGCCGCCGGCCAGCGCTACATCGACCCGGAGATCGCCAGCGCGCTGCGCCGTGCCGATCGCCCCGAACACCCGGCCGAGGCCCTCACCGACAAGGAATTCAATGTCTTCCTGCAGCTCGCCCAAGGCCGCTCGGTGGCCGAAGTGGCCAGCGACTTCCATCTCAGCCCCAACACCGTCGGCACCCACCTGTACCACATCAAGCAGAAGCTCGGCGTGCAGAACATGGCCGAACTGGCGATGGCCGCCGTGCGCTCCGGCCTGATCCAGGTGTAGGCCCTTCCCTTTTTCTTCCTTCCTCTTTCCTTTTCCCTCAACCAGCGAGACCTCCATGACCTACCGCAGCAAGCTCCTCATCGCAGTCCTTGCCGTTGCCGCCGCGGCGCCGGCCCTCGCCGCCCGCCCCGAACTGAAGGTGAAGGAACAGATCGACATCGCCGCTCCGCCAGCCAAGGTGTGGGAAGCCGTCAGCAACTTCGACAACCTGGGCTGGCACCCGGCCGTCGGCAGCACCAGCCTCGACAAGGGCAAGAACAACACCAAGGGCGCAGTGCGCACCGTCACCACCAAGGACGGTGCCAAGCTCGTCGAGGAACTCGTCGCCTACAAGGCCGCCGCCCACAGCTACACCTACCGCATCATCGACTCGCCGCTGCCGGTCAGCGGCTACGTGTCGACGCTCACCATCAAGCCGGCCAAGGGCGGCAGCCATGTGGAATGGTCGTCCACCTTCCGCCGCAAGGACGAGAAGCCTGCCGAAGGCGCCGACGACGCCGGCGCGCGCAAGGCCGTAAGCGGTATCTACACCAGCGGCCTCGACGCCCTCAAGAAACAGCTCGAAGCCCACTGAGCGCCGCCATGCCCACGGGGATCGCGCGCCACCTGTTCCGCCGCATCCTCGCGGGCCTGCTCACCCTGCTGCTCGCCGGGCTGGCCTTCCAGACCGACGCCGGCGAACTGAACCACGCAGACATCGCGCGCCGCTTTCCGCCGCCGCTGCACGTAGGCGAGAAGCTTCGCGACATCCCCGCCTGGCCGATCACTTCGGAGCTCGAACCCGAAGCCGGCCCGGTCGCCTACGCCTTCGAATCCATCGATCTCGCGCCGATCCCCGGCTTCGAGGGTACGCCGCTGAACCTGCTGGTCAGCCTCGACCGCAAGGGCGGCTTCATGGATGTGGAGCTGATCCGCCAGCACGAGCCGGTCTTCCTGTCCGGCCTCGGCGAAGGCCCGCTGCGCGACTTCCTGCTCCAGTACCGCAACAAGAGCCTCAAGCAGGAGATCACCATCTCCAGCCTGTACGGCAACACCCGCAGCGGTGCCGGCAGCAAGCGCGTAGTGCTGGACGGCGTCAGCAAGGCCACCGCCTCGGTGCGCATCGTCAACCAGACGGTACTGACCTCCTCCCTCGCCGTGGCCCGTGCCCGCCTGGGCTTCGCCGCACCGGCCGCCGACAAAGGCCCCGTCGCCGAAGTGCGCATGGACGTCTATGAACACCGCAGCTTTGCCGAACTGGTGAAGTCCGGCGCCATCGGCCGCCTTCACCTCAGCAACGCCGACGTGGAAAAGCAGTTTGCCGGCAGCGACGGCGCCGGCGTGGATGCCGACGCCCTGGCCCGCCCAAACGACACCTTCACCGAGCTCTACGTCGCCTACCTCAACGCGCCGACCATCGGCCGGGCAATCCTCGGCGACGCCGGCCACGCCGATCTGCTGCGCCGCCTGGAACCCGGCCAGCAGGCCTACTGGGTGGCCAGCGCCGGGCGCGACGCCTTCATCGACGAGGGCTTCACCCGCGGCACCGTACCGGCCCGGCTGGCCTTCAGCCAGGGCGGCGGCCCGGTGGAGCTGCGCGACCTGGACATCTCACCGCGTCCGCCGGCCGGCGCCCCGCCCCTCAACGCCGCGCTGGTGCTGCGCGTGCCGCCCATGTCCGGCGTCGATCCGGCGGCGCCGGTGCGCTTCGAGCTGACCATCACCCGCGCCAAGGGCTCGATGCTGCCGATCCTCACCCAGCGCAGCGTGAACCTGGACTACCAGGCGCCGGAGGAACTGTTCTCCCGCCCTCCGGCGCCGCTGCCCGACTGGCTGATCGCCTGGAAGGACCGGGCGGTGGAGCTGGCCGTCATCGGCACGGCGCTGATCCTGCTGTCCATCGTGCTCGCCCGGCCGCGCTGGATCTCCGTGTCGGCACGCCGGCTGAAGGTCTTCCGGCTGGCCTTCCTGGCCTTCACCCTCGGCTACATCGGCTGGTACGCCCAAGGCCAGCTGTCCATCGTGCAGATCACCGGGGCGATCAAGTCGGTGGCGGCCGGTGCCGGCCTCAAGAGCTTCCTGTACGACCCGATCAGCCTGCTGCTGATCGCCTTCACCGCGATCAGCTTCGTGGTGTGGGGCCGCGGCACCTTCTGCGGCTGGCTGTGCCCCTTCGGCGCGTTGCAGGAGTTCGCCGCGCTGCTCGGCCGTGCGCTGCGCCTGCCCCGTCTGCGCCTGCCGGCTACCGTCGCCCGCATCCTCGACCGGGGGCGCTACGCGATCCTCGCCGCGCTGGCGGCCGCCGCCGCCTTCGCCCCGCGGCTGGCCGAGACCGGCGTCGAAGTGGAGCCCTTCAAGACCGCCATCACCGTCGGCTTCGAGCGCTCCTGGCCCTTCGTCGCCTACGCGGTGCTGCTGCTCGTCCTCGGCGGGCTGTACTACAAATTCTTCTGCCGCTACCTGTGCCCCCTCGGCGCGGCGATGACCCTCGGCGGCAAGCTGCGCCTCCTCGACTGGCTGCCGCGCCGCCGGGAATGCGGTCAGCCCTGCCAGACCTGCCGCCACCGCTGCGCCTACGACGCCATCGAGAAATCCGGCGCGATCCGCTACGACGATTGTTTCCAGTGCCTCGACTGCGTCGGCATCTATCACGACGAGAACCGCTGCGCGCCGATCATGCTGTACCGGAAGAAAGGCCTGTCGCCTTCCGGCGACGCACAACGCCGTTGAACACCCCGTGCGATGCGTTCCTTTGATCTAGGACGCATCGCCGCCGCCCCAGGAGCGCACAATGGCGACTCTGCTCCTGTCATGACGGTGCCCGGATGTTCCGCATAGCGCTGAAGATGCTCCTCGGTGATCGTGGCAAGTATTTCGGCATCATCACCGGCATCGCCCTCGCCTCCCTGCTGATGATCCAGCAGCCGGGCATCCTGATCTCGATTTTTTCCCGCACCTACAGCTTCATCTCCGACGTCGCGTTACCGGACATCTGGGTAATGGACCCGATGGTCAAGTACGTGGACGATTCCCAGCCCATGCTCGACACCCAGCTGTACCGGGTGCGCGGCGTCAAGGGCGTCGAATGGGCGGTGCCCCTCTACAAGGGCAATCAACGGGTCCGGCTGGGCGACGGCCAGCTCGTCAGTTCAAACCTGATCGGCCTCGATGACGCCACCCTCATCGGCGGACCAGCGGTCATGCTGAAGGGACGGCTGGCCGACCTGCGCCTGCCCGACGCGGTGATCGTCGACGAGGCCGGCGCCACCGGCCGTCTCGCCAAGCCCGCCAGCCCCGGTAAAAAGGCAGAGCCCCTGCAGGTCGGCGACATCCTCGAGATCAACGACAAACGGGCGCGAGTCGTCGGCATCGCCCGCGCCGGTGCCACTTTCCAGTCCCAGCCGATCATCTACACCACCTACACGCGGGCTACCACCTATGCCCTGTCGGAGCGCAAGCTGCTCTCCTACATTCTCGTCAAGGCCAAGGCCGACGAACCAGTGGCAAACGTGACGGCGCGCATCCGCCACGATACCGGCATGGCCGCCCGCAGCGCCGACGAGTTCAAGGACATGACCTTCCAATACATCCTCAACAACACGTCCATCCTCACCAACTTCGGCTTCGTGGTCGTCGTCGGCTTCATCGTCGGCGCTGCGGTGACCGGCCAGATCTTCTACAACTTCACTCTCGACAACCTGCGCTATTTCGCCGTCTTCAAGGCGATGGGTGCCACGGATCGCATGCTGCGCCGGATGATCCTGCTGCAGGCGCTGCTGGTCGGTTTCGTCGGATTCGGGTTGGGGGCCGGCGCCACAGCCGTGTTTGCCGCCATCACCCGCGAACGCCCGGGACTGTCGATGACGCTGAACTGGCAGCTTCTTCTCGGCAGCAGCATTGCGGTAGCGGTCATCGTGCTGTTCGCGGCACTCATCAGCGTGCGCAAGGTGCTCAAGCTGGAACCCGCGGTGGTATTCAAATGAACGGGCCTGCATCTGCCGTGCAATGCAAGGGTGTCATCAAACGCTATGGCAGCGGGGAAGCCGAGGTGCTGGCCCTGCGCGGCATCGATCTGGAAGTGCGGATGGGCGAGCTGCTGATGCTGGTCGGCCCCTCCGGTTGCGGCAAGACAACGCTGATCTCGGTCATCGCCGGCATCCTCGACCAGGACGAGGGCGAATGCCTGCTGTTCGGGCAGGACATCACGCGCCTGCCGGCCGATGAGCGGACCCGCTACCGGGGTCAGGCCATCGGTTTCGTGTTCCAGTCCTTCAACCTGATCCCCACCTTGACCGCCGCCGAGAATGTGGCGATCCCCATGCTCATCAATGGCATGCCCTTCGAAAGCGCCGTCGCGGAAGCCCGCTCCCGCCTGCGCGACGTGCAGCTGGAGGGACGGGAGGACGCGCTGCCGACCCAGCTTTCGGGAGGCCAGCAGCAGCGTGTGGCGATTGCCCGCGCCATCGTCCATCGGCCACGCCTGGTGGTCTGCGACGAACCGACCAGCGCCCTCGACGGCGAAACCGGCCACAAGGTGATGCAGGTTCTCAAGAACGTGGCCGTCGGCAGCGACCGCGCGCTGGTGATCGTCACCCACGATGCCCGCATCTATGAATTCGCCGACCGCATCGCCCGCATGGAAGACGGCCGCATCGTCAGCGTGGAACAGGCGGAGCGCGGCACCAAGGAGAATGTCCCATGAAACTCAAGAACCGGATCCTGCCCGGTCTGGCTGCCTTGGGCCTGATCGTCGCCATCATCGTGGCCGTCCAGGCCGAACGCAGGCCCCCGCCCGCCCAACCGGTCGCCCAACCGGCCCAGGCGCCGTTCAAGTCCTACATCGGCGGCGCCGGGCTCGTGGAAGCGAGCAGCAACAACATCGACATCGGCACCGGCGTGGCCGGCATCGTCCAGAGAGTGCTCGTCAAGGTCGGCGATCACGTAACAGTCGGCACATCGCTGTTCCAGATCGACGACCGGGATTTCCGGGCCGCACTGCTCGTCAAGCAAGCCAACGTCGTCAAGGCCCGGGCGGCGGTCGAAGAGGCCAAGGCGACCCTTGAGGATGCCCGCTCCCAGTACGCGCTGGTGAGCGGCGCCGGCGACCAGCGCGCAGTGAGCCTGGACGACGTGCAGAAACGCCGCAATGCCGAACTGCTGGCCAAGGCAAGACTGGAAAGCGCACATGCGGCGGTCACGGCCGCCGAAGCGGATGCAAAATCCACTCAGATCGAGATTGAGCGCCTGACGGTGCGCGCGCCCATCGACGGGGAGATCATGCAGGTGAACATCCGCCCCGGCGAATTCGCACAGGCGGGTGTCCTCACCACCCCGCTCATCAAGATGGGCAATCTCGATCAGCTCTATGTCCGCGTCAATATCGACGAGAACGACGCCTGGCGCTTCAAGCCGCAGACCGCTGCAGCGGCCTCCCTGCGCGGCAATCGCGAACTGAAGACGCCGCTGAGCTTCGTTCGGGTCGAACCCTATGTGACGCCGAAGCAGTCTCTCACAGGCGCCAGCACTGAAAGGGTCGATACCCGGGTGCTGCAGGTCCTTTACAGCTTCCCGCGCAATGCGCTGCCGGCCTTCGTGGGCCAGCAGATGGACGTGTTCATCGAGACGCCGGAGATCCCCCCCGTAGCCCCCGCGGCGACGCAGGCCAGCGGAGTTACGCGATGAGCTCCTATCGACACCGACGCCGGGGCATCGCCACGCCGCTGGTGCTTCTGCTTGCGGCGAGCCTGTGCGGCTGCAGCGCCGTCGGACCGGATTATGTGCAGCCTGATCTGGGCGCACCACAGCAATGGTCCGCTGCGCAGGAGCCTCCATCCCCGGCCCCCGGTTTGGCGCAGAACCGCTGGTGGCAGGCCTTCGGTGATCCTCTGCTGGATCGCCTGATCGACGAGGCCGACCGTGGCAGCCTTGATCTCGCCCAGGCCCAGGCCCGCGTACGACAGGCGCGGGCGGCCTGGCTGACGGCCGACGCCGCACGCCTTCCGAACGTCAATGCCAGTGCCTCGGTCAACCGCAGCGACAGCAGCAACAACACGGCGGCCGCGGCCCTCGCGTCCAACAAAGGACCGACCAGCGTGTATCTGGCGGGCTTCGATGCCAGCTGGGAGATCGACGTCTTCGGCGGACTCCGCCGGGCCGAGGAAAGCGCCCGGGCGAGCCTCGAAGCAAGCACCGCCAACCTGGATGCGACCCGTCTCAGCCTGCGCGGCGAACTCGCCCGCAACTACATCGAGCTCCGGGCCAGCCAGGCCCAGCTCGACATCGTCCGTGCCAACACCGAGAGTCAACGGCAAACCGTCGACGTCACCCGCGAACGCTATCGACTCGGCCTCACCAGCTATCTGGATGTCAGCCAGGCCGAGGCCCAACGCGCCGCCACCGAGGCCAACATCCCCGTACTGACCGCAGCTATTGCCCAGTCCATCCATCGCCTGGGAATCCTGGTCGGCCGGGAGCCGGCAGCACTGAAGGCCGAACTGAGCACCTCGGCCCCCCTGCCCGCCGACACGGGCCTCAGCGCCGTGGGCCTGCCCGCCGAACTGCTGGCCCGTCGCCCCGACCTGCGGGCGGCGGAACGCAATCTGGCAGCCGCGTCGGCGGACATCGGCGTAGCCACCGCCAATCTGTACCCGAAATTCGACCTGACCCTGGGCCTCGGCCTGCAAAGCAACCAGGCGTCCCGCTTCGCCGAACAATCGAGCCGCTATTGGTCCATCGTGCCCGGCCTGGCGCTGCCGGTCTTCAACGGGGGGCGGACGCAAGCTCAGATCGCCAGCCGGCAAGCCATTTTCGACGAAGCCCTGGCCCGCTACCGGGCCGCCTACCACAGCGCGCTCGAAGACGTGGAGAACGCGCTGACCAACTACTATGCAGAAAGATTACGGCAAGTCGCCCTCGCGGAAGCAGTCAACGCCAACCTGCAGGCTGTCAGTCTGGCGAGGGATCGCTATCGGCGCGGCCTCACGACCTTCCTTGATGTCCTCACGGCGGAAGGCGCTTTGTTCAATGCGCAACGCAACCTGAGCCAATCCCAGGCGAATCTGCTCACCGATCTGGTCGCACTGCACAAGGCTTTGGGCGGCGGATGGCGATCGGCGGCGGACCCGCAGGCCGACAACACCGGGCCGGGCAGCCTTGCATCCGGCTTGCAGGCGTATCCAGCACGTTGACGAGACTGCATGCCCTTCGGAATACTGCGTGGCTCAACACACAAAACCGTTGTCTCTTGCGCTCGGACAGCACGACTCGCCGCCCAGCCACACCAGCAGCCCATCAACAAGGAATCCCCATGAAGTTTTCCCGCACCCTCCTCCCCCTCACCCTGATCGCCGGCCTGCTGGCCCAGGCCCCCGCCTTCGCCGCCGAACCGGCCAAGGGTGCCGCCGGCAAGAACGTGGTCGCCACGGTCAACGGCGTGGGCATTCCCCAGGGTGCCTACGACCTGCTGGCCGAGCGTGCCAAGGCGCAGGGCGCCACCGAGGGTCCCCAGCTCACCAACGAGATCCGCGGCCGCCTGATCCAGACCGAACTGCTCAACCAGGCCGCCAAGAAGAAAGGCCTCGACCGCAAGCCCGAGATCACGCTGCAGACCGACCTGGCGCGTCACCAGATCATCGCCAACGCCTACGTGGCCGACTTCGTGCAAAGCCACCCGGTCACCGATGCGGCAGCCAAGGCCGAGTACGACCGCCTCGTGGCCCAGACCGGCAACAAGGAATTCAAGTCCCGCCACATCCTCGTGAAGGAAGAGAAGGAAGCCAAGGACATCATCGAGCGCCTCAAGATGGGTGAGAAGTTCGACAAGCTGGCCAGCCTGTCCACCGATCCGGGCACCAAGGACAAGGGCGGCGACCTCGGCTGGACCGTGCCGAGCAGCTTCGTCGAGCCGTTTGCCAAGGCTCTCGCCGGCCTGACCCCGGGCACCTACACCCAGACGCCGGTGCAGACCCCTTTCGGCTACCACGTGATCCAGCTCGACGAAATCCGTGATCTCAAGCTGCCCAGCTTCGAGGAAGCCAAGCCGCAGATTACCCAGCGCCTGCAGGGCCAGCTGGTGGAACAGCACCTCCAGGAACTGGCCAAGGCTGCCAAGATCAACTGATCCAGGCATAGCCTCATCAGCCCAAAAACAAGGGGAGCCAGACGGCTCCCCTTGTTTTTCCGGTAACGCCGGCTGGCATCTGACTGAAGTATTGTTCGCGACACCAGCAATCTGTGCGGACAGGATCCTGACACGGAGCGCTATGTCAGCATCCCGACATCAACTCCGTCCCACCAGGAATACACCTGCGCAGATCAGGGCAACGCCGATCATGCGCAGCCCTCCCACCTGCTCCCCAAGCAGAATGCCTACCGCGGCGGTCCCGGCAAACCCCAGCCCGACGAGGGGATAAGCCTTGCTGACATCCCATTTCGACAACACCCCCAGCCAGACGACAGCCCCTAGCCCGTAGCATAGAAAGCCAGCCAGCACGTAGCTGTTTGTGAAGATGGACGACAGGGCACGCAGCGTGTAGGGCTGCCCCATGGCTTCGCGAACACCTTCGCTGGACATGCCGGCCTTCAAGGAAAACTGGGCCGCAACCGAAAGCCCGATACTGACAATCGCAAGAATGAGCGTGTTCATGACAGGAAATCCAGAGGCATGAAACGGGCAAGTAACGTCACGGCAACCATGTACACCACGGCAATGCGGCTGCCGATGTCTTTCACAGCGTAGATCACCGGGTCTTCGTGCATTTCCCCCCGCGAAGTCTTGATCCACAAGCGGGCGAGCCAATAGATCAGGCCCATCGCGACCATCCACAGCATCTGCGGGGCTGCGTAATGCGACACGGTCTCCGGCGCACTTATGAAGAGCCCGAACACAACCACCGACGACAACGCTGCCCCCACTCCCAGCGGCCACAACACGCTGAGGTCACTCACCCGGTAATCGCGGCCCCGCACGACATGCCCTCCCCGTTGTGCCAGCGACACCAGTTCGGCACAGCGCTTTATCAGGGCAAGGCTCAAGAACATGAACGCAGAGAAGGCCAGCAACCAGGAACTCGTCACCACACCGATGGCAACCGACCCTGCCAGGATGCGCAAGGTGTAAAGGATGGACAGCATCAGCACATCGACCAGTACATAGGCTTTCAGCACCCAGCTATAGGCGCTGGTCAGCACGAGGTACAGAAGCAGCATCAGGAAGAACCCTCTCGACACCGCCAGCGCCATCACGCAGGCCAGCCCCAGGGCCAGGCCCGCCACCGTCACGCCGCGCAGGATAGGCAAAGTGGCACTGGCAAAAGGGCGCTTGCACTTACGGGGATGTGCCCGGTCGTTATCCAGATCCCACAGGTCGTTCATCATGTAAGTGGCCGAAGCTGCAAACGAGAACGACAGGAAGGCCAGGCCAATCGCCACCAGCTTGGAGACATCGAGAAACGAGAAGGCGGTCAGCAGGGGCACCAACAGCAGCAGGTTCTTGGTCCATTGGTGGACGCGCAACGCACGCAGCCAGACGGCGAGGTTCACCCGCTCCGCCGGGAATTCCCGCTCGATAGGGGTATCGCCCCTGACCTCGGCAGCCGTTTCGGGCGCCACCCCGACCAGGATGGCCGCTTCGGCGGATCTCCAGATGGGCAGGTCGGCCCGGCTGTCGCCGGCATAGACGAACGTCTCGCCGACCTTGTCGCGGATTGCCTGCAGCTTGGCGCTCCCCTTCAGGTTGTGATCGCTGCGGCTCGCCAGCACCTGGTCGAACAAACCCAGATGCCTGGAAACCCCTTCGGCGATCGACTGATGCGCCGCCGTGGCCAGCACCAATGGACGCCCTTTCTCCTTTTCCTCGCGCAGATAGTCCAGCAAGGGGCCACGGTAGGGCAGGCTTTCCGGCGGGATGCTGACATGCATGGCAACCGCCTCCTTGAAGCCTGCCCTGCCCTTCAAGAGCCAGAAAGGCAGGCGCAGCAGGTTGAGAGGCGATGTTCTAATCAGCCTGACGACGGACTCCACCAGTGTATCCGTCGGCGTCAGCGTGCCATCCAGATCCACTACCAGAGGGATACCTCTTGTCATTATTCATTCGCTCCATGGATATTCCATTCATCAAGTACTGCCAGGCAGTAGCGTCCGGCGAATTATACCGGCCCGGCCCAGGAGGACTTCGTTACAAGCAGTGGGTGTCCCCCGACCCACATTGCCTCACGCGTCTTCATTCCCCCTACGCCGATCGCGGCGCCTTTCATGTGTAACGAACACGACAATCCCCTTGTCGCGTCGCCTATCCCACACCGTAACGTACGCCACAACACACAAAACAATCCTTAATTTTCAACATCTTGCGAGATTGATCGGGCCTGGCACACGGGTTGCAACACTGGATTGCGCTCACAACCCAATCACCCCCCCAGGAGAAAACCATGATCACCCTCACCCCCAATGCGTGTAAGGCTGTTTCCCGCTTCATTTCGACGGCTGCCGATCCGGTGGCGGGACTGCGCATCGTGGTGTCGGGCGGCGGTTGCGCCGGCCTGCAATACAACATGAAGCTCGAAGCCGAAAAGCAGGACGACGACAACGTGCTCGTCATCGATGGCCTCACCGTTCTGATCGACCCGTACTCCGCACCGCTGATCGAAGGCACCACCATCGACTTCGTCGATTCCCTGTCCGGCAGCGGCTTCAAGTTCGAAAACCCCAAGGCGGCCAAGTCCTGCGAATGCGGCCAGTCCTTCGCAGCCTGATCGAAGGAGACTGTCATGTGGGATTACACCGAAAAAGTCAAAGAGCACTTCTACAACCCGCGTAACACGGGTCCGCTGGAAGGTGCCAACGCCACCGGCGATGTCGGCTCCATCTCCTGCGGCGACGCGCTGCGCCTGATGCTCAAGGTCGACCCGGTCACCGAGATCATCCAGGACGCGCACTTCCAGACCTTCGGCTGCGGCTCCGCCATCGCCTCCTCCTCGGCGCTGACCGAGATGGTCAAGGGCAAGACCCTCGACGAAGCGAAGCAGATCAGCAACCAGGACATCGCCGACTTCCTCGACGGCCTGCCGCCGGAAAAGATGCACTGCTCCGTGATGGGCCGCGAAGCCCTGCACGCCGCCATCGCCAACTACCGTGGCGAAGAGTGGAGCGACGACCATGAGGAAGGCGCGCTGGTCTGCAAGTGCTTCGCCGTCGATAGCCAGATGATCGAAGACACCATCCGCGCCAACAAGCTCTCCACGGTGGAAGAAGTCACCAATTACACCAAGGCCGGCGGCGGCTGCTCCACCTGCCACGAGCCGATCGAGGAAATCCTCACCAAGGTGATGGCCGAACGGGGCGAGACCTTCGTGCCCGCCGGTGCCAAGAAGGCCAAGCCGGCCGTCGCCGAAGCAGCCCCCGCCAAGCTCGGTACCCTGGCCCGCATCCGCAAGATCGAGGAAGTCATCGCCGCCGTGCGCCCGACCCTGCTGGCCGACCGGGGCGACATCGAGCTGGTGGACATCGAAGGCAAGAACATCCTGGTGAACCTCGTCGGCGCCTGCTCCGGCTGCCAGATGGAAGCCGCCACGCTGGCCGGCATCCAGACCAAGATGATCGAAGCCCTCGGCGAGTTCGTCCGCGTCGTACCCGCCGCCAAGGCCCAGGCCCACGCCTGCGCGTCCCACGCTCACGGAGGCTAAGCAAAATGAGCACCCCCACCCCGATCTATCTCGACAACAACGCCACGACGGCCTGCGACCCGAAGGTCGTGGAAGCGATGCTGCCCTATTTCACGGAGCAGTTCGGCAACGCATCCAGCATGCACAGTTTCGGTAACAAGGTCGGTGTGGCGCTCAAGGCTGCCCGTACCAAGGTGCAGAAGCTGCTGGGCGCCGAATTCGATTCCGAGATCGTATTCACGTCCTGCGGCACCGAATCCGACAGCACGGCCATCCTGTCCGCCCTCAAGGCCCAGCCGGACCGCAAGGAAATCATCACCACCGTGGTGGAACACCCGGCCGTCCTCAGCCTGTGCGAGCAGCTGGAGAAGGAGGGCTACACCATCCACCGCCTGAAGGTGGACAACAAGGGCCGCCTGAACCTCGACGACTACGCCAAGGTGCTCAGCGACAAGGTCGCCGTGGTGTCGGTGATGTGGGCCAACAACGAGACCGGCACCTACTTCCCGGTGGTCGAGATGGCCGAGATGGCCAACGCGGCCGGCGTACTGTTCCACACCGACGCCGTGCAGGCGGTCGGCAAGATCGACATCAACCTGGCCGCCACCAAGATCGACATGCTGTCGGTGTCCGGCCACAAGCTGCACGCACCCAAGGGCATCGGCGTGCTCTACGTGCGCCGCGCCGTGCGCTTCCGCCCGCTGCTGCGCGGCGGCCACCAGGAGCGCGGCCGCCGGGCCGGCACCGAGAACGCGCCGAGCATCATCGGCCTAGGCGTTGCCGCCGAGCTGGCGATGGAAGCCATGGAGCACGAACGCACCCACGTGAAGGCCCTGCGCGACAAGCTCGAGGCCGGCATCCTGGCCGTGGTGCCCCACGCCTTCGTCACCGGCAACCCGGAGAACCGCCTGCCCAACACCGCCAACATCGCTTTCGAGTACATCGAGGGCGAGGCGATCCTGATGCTGCTCAACAAGCAGGGCATCGCCGCCTCCAGCGGCTCGGCCTGCACCTCCGGCAGCCTGGAACCGTCGCACGTGATGCGGGCGATGGGCATCCCCTACACCGCAGCCCACGGCACAGTGCGTTTCTCCCTCAGCCGCTACACGACCGAGGAAGAAATCGAGCGGGTCATCGCCGCGGTACCGCCGATCGTCGCCCAGCTGCGCAAGCTGTCGCCCTACTGGGGCGAGAACGGCCCGGTCGCCGATCCGGCAAAAGCGTTCGACCCCGCATATGCTTGATTTCATCCAGCCCTCCGCCCCCGTCGGCGCACCGCGTGTCGTCATCAACGACACCACGCTGCGCGACGGCGAGCAATCCGCCGGGGTGGCTTTCACCCTGGCCGAGAAGCTCGCCATTGCCCGCGGCCTCAGCGACATCGGTGTGCCCGAACTCGAAATCGGCATCCCGGCGATGGGCGCCGTCGAGCGGGAGAGCATCCAGGCCTGCGCCCGCGCCGGCCTCGCCTCCCGCCTGGTGGTGTGGTGCCGGATGCGGCTGGATGATCTGGCAGCCTGCAGCGGCCTCGACGCCTGGATGGTGGATCTGTCCATCTCCGCTTCCGATCAGCAGATCCGCCACAAGCTGCGGCGCGACCGGGAGTGGGTGCTGGAGCAGATCGCCAGCCTGGTGCCGCGGGCCCGAGACATGGGCTTCGAGGTGCTGGTCGGCTGCGAGGATGCGTCCCGCGCCGACCCCACATTCCTGCTGCAGATCGCCGAGGCCGCCCAGTTGGCCGGCGCGCGGCGCCTGCGCTTTGCCGACACGCTCGGCGTGATGGAGCCCTTCGGCACCTTCGAGCGCTTTGCGGACCTGCGCGCCAACTGCGATCTGGAGCTGGAGATGCATGCCCACGACGACCTGGGCCTGGCCACCGCCAACACCCTGGCCGCCGTGCGTGCCGGCGCCACGCATGTGAATACCACCGTCAATGGCCTCGGCGAGCGCGCCGGCAACGCCGCGCTCGAAGAGGTCGCCCTCAGTCTGATCAAGCTCTACGGCTTCTCCACCGGGCTCGATCTGGCCGGCATCCAGGCCCTGTCCCACCAGGTCGCCCGCGCCGCCGGCCGGCCGGTGGGCTGGCAGAAGAGCGTGGTCGGTGAAGGGGTGTTCACCCACGAAGCCGGCATCCACGTGGATGGCCTGCTGAAGGACCCGGCCAACTACCAGGCCATCGACCCGGCCGAAGTCGGCCGCGAGCACCGCATGGTGCTCGGCAAGCACTCCGGCAGCGCTGGCGTGATCGCCGCCTATGCCCGCATGGGCGTACCGATCCGCAACGACGAGGCCGCCGAGCTGCTGCCGCGCATCCGCGGCTTCGTCGAACGCACCAAGCGCACGCCCGGCCCGGCCGACCTGCGCCGCTTCATCGCCGAACTGCACTCCCTGTCGTCCGACCGTCCGCACCATGTCCGCACCCCTTCGTAAGGATCCGAACATGCCCCCCGCCGCCAACGTCTCCCTGCCCGCCGCTCCGGTCGCCAGCGAAGCACCCCAGGGCCTCTTCGCGCTGCTGAAGGAAGACATCGACTCGGTGATGAGCCGCGACCCGGCTGCCCGCAGCCGCTGGGAAGTGCTGACCACCTACCCCGGCGTGCACGCCATCATGGCCTACCGTGTCGGCCATGCCCTGTGGAGCCGCGGCCTGCGTTATCCGGCCCGGGTCCTCCAGTTCTTCTCCCGGATGCTGACCAATGTGGATATCCACCCGGCCGCTTCAATCGGCCGCCGCCTCTTCATCGACCACGGCGCCGGGGTCGTCATCGGCGAAACAGCCGAAATCGGCCACGACGTCACGCTTTACCACGGGGTCACCCTCGGCGGCACCTCCTGGCGCAAAGGCAAACGCCACCCAACCCTCTCGAGCGGTGTCGTGGTTGGAGCCGGCGCCAAGATCCTCGGCCCGATCACCATCGGAGAACGGGTCCGCGTCGGCGCCAATTCAGTGGTTGTGAAGGATGTGCCGGCCGACCGCACGGTGGTCGGCATCCCCGGCCGCATCGTGCGCAGCGAAGGCCGCCGCGGCCCCGACGGGCTGGACCTGGACCACCACCTGGTGCCCGACCCCGTCGGCAAGGCACTGGCCTGTCTGCTCGACCGGGTCAAGGTGCTCGAATCGCGCATGGCCGCTGCCGGGCTCGACCCGGAAGAGTGCGGCGAATGCTCCGACAACTGCGACTGCAGCTCGATGATCCAGTCCGCCAAGGAAGAACACTGAGGCCATCATGGATCTGCTCGACTTCGACGCCGGCCCGCTGTACTTCGACGACCCGATCGCCCCGGAGGTGACGGCGCTGATCAACGAGGCCTCCAACCTGTACCCGGAGCCGGAAACCGAGGCGCTGCTGCTGCGCGCCGAGGAACTGGCGCCACGCCACCTGGAAGTCATCGTCGCGCTGTACCGCTACTACTTCTACCAGAACCGCCTGGACGCCGCCGACGTCATCGCCGACAAGGCGCTGGCGATCTCCGGCGAAGGCATCGGCTACCCCGCGGACTGGCGCGAACTGACCGTCGAGCAGGTCAAGAGCGGCCTTGAGAGTGCGGCCACCGCCGCCCGCTTCTGGCTGCTGTCCCTCAAGGCCAAGGCCGTGCTGGCCCTGCGCCAGCAGCGCATCGCCGACGCCCTGGCAATGCTCGGCAAGCTTGCCGACGTGGATGAGCGCGACCGCCTCGGCGTCCGCCCCCTCATCGAGGTCGCCCAGATCCGCGCCAGCGGCAACATCGTGGCCGTCGATTTCACGGCCCATTCAATCTGAATCCCAACCGTAGCCTAGGAGCCCATCATGAGTGACGTCGATCTCACCCTGGAAGAAGCCCTCGAAGACCTTTCGTCGGCCGAGGAGTTTCTCGACTACTTCGGCGTGGAGTACGACGCCAAGACGGTCCATGTGAACCGCCTGCACATCCTCCAGCGCTACCACAACTACATCAAGGCCCAGGGCCCCGCCCCCGCCGACGAAGCGCCGGCGCGCGAGTTCTACACCAAGTGGCTGACCCAGGCCTACCTGGACTTCGTGCAGTCCGACGCGCTGACCGAGCGTGTCTTCGTGGTCCTGCAGAAAGCCGCCGGCACCTCCTTCGTACCTCTGGAAAGCCTGACCAGTCCCAAGGTCTGACGCCGTCCGTCCAGGAGAATAATCATGCTTCCCCGCTTCGAGTACGGCCAGACCGTCCGCGTCACGCGCAACGTGCGCAACGACGGCACTTTTCCCGGCAAGGAGGTCGGCGACTTCCTGATCCGACGCGGCTCGATGGGCGTCGTCCGCGACGTGGGCAGCTATCTGCAGGACCAGCTCATCTACTCGGTGTACTTCCTGCAGGAAGACATGATCGTCGGCTGCCGGGAGGAAGAGCTCCTCGGCGAGGACGAACACTGGGTGGAGAGCAAGTTCGAAGTCCGCGAGAAAGTGCGCTGTGCGGTCACCCTCGCGGTCGGCGGCGAGATCCGCGCCGAACCCGGCACCAAGGGCGAGATCATGCGCGTGCTGCGCGACCTTCCCGGCGGCGTCCAGTACCACCTGCATGTGCCCGGCTGGGTGCTGCAGGTGCCGGAGAGTGCCCTCGAAACCCTGCCCCTTGAAGAGCAGGGCGGCGAGATCGACGCGGCAGAGGACGAGGAGGACGTGTCATGACCGCGCTCGCCGCAGCCCCCGACACTACCCTGCCCTACCTGGTCTTCAAGACTGCCCACGGCATCTATGAAAAGATGCCCGGCGAACTGTCCGAGCGGGAACTGCGCCATGTGCGCCAGGTGGCCAGGAAGCAGCTCGACATCGAGACCCTGGTGCTCACCGCACCGGAAGCCCAGGGTGTCGTCGTGCCCCAGCGCACACTGGACGACGCGTTCCAGGAGATCCGCGGACGCTACGAATCCGAGCAGGACTTTACCGACGCGCTGGCGGCCCAGCAGCTCGACGAGGCCCTGCTGACCTCCGCGCTGCAACGGGAGCTGAAAGTGGAAGCGGTGCTCGACCGCGTCTCGGCCAAGTCCGCCAACGTGGCCGAGCTGGACGTGCAGATCTTCTACCACATGCACCGCGAGCAGTTCATGCGCACCGAGAGGCGCGGCGCCTCGCACATCCTCGTCACGATCAACCCGGACCTGCCGGAGAACGCCCCGGCCCTGGCCCTGAAGAAGATCAGCGAGATCCGCAAGCGCCTGCTGAAGGACCCGAAGCGCTTCGCCGAGCAGGCCCTGAAGCACTCGGAATGCCCGACTGCGATGAACGGCGGCACGATCGGCGACGTGGAGCGCGGCAAGCTCTACCCGGCGCTGGACGCGGCGCTGTTCGCCGCCAAGGCGGTGGGAGAACTGTCGGAGGTCGTTGAGTCCGAGCTGGGCTACCACATCGTCCGCTGCGACAGCATCCGCTCTGAAGGCGTCGCACCCTACGCCGAAGTGGCGCCGCGCATCCGCCTGGTCATGGAACAGAACCGCCGCAAGCTGTGCCAGCACGGCTGGTTGAAGGAATTGCAGGAAGCTGCCGCAGCGAAAGCCAGGGAGGCCGAAGCCCTGCAGGAGCACTGAAAAGATTGTAGGAATCGGAGGGGATGAGTGGCGGCATTCATCTTCTCCAGGCTTGGAGCGCACTTTTGGGGACCCTCGGGTCCCCACTTTTTTTGTGGTGTTCCGCTCAGGCGGCTGGCAGCACGCGCACCACCCAGCCGACGAAGTCCCGTGCCATGTCCGGTGTGATCTCGTGTCCGGCCGGGTAGCGGTGGGATTCGAGTTGCACGCCGAGCTCGCCGAGCCACTGGTCGCTGCGTTCGGCCCAGGCCACCGGCAGCGTGTTGTCGACGTTGCCATGGGTGACCAACGCCTGCAGGCCGGCCAGTTCGGTGGCCGGCGCCAGCAGTGGGGCAATCTCCGGCAGGATGCGCCCGGACAGGATGCCGAAGCCGGCGACGCTGTCCGGATGGGTCAACGCCAGGCTCGCCGACATGATGCCGCCCTGGCTGAAGCCGGCCACCACAGTACGGTCGGCCGGAATGCCGAGACGCGCCTGCAGGTCGGCGACGAAGACCGCCAGCTTGCCGCGGCTCACCTCCGCCGCCTCCGCGTCGATCATCGGGCCATTTGCGGTGAAGCTGACCTGGAAGGCGCAGAAGGCCGACGGGCCGAGGGCTATCGGCGAGCGGACCAGGACTACCGCCAGCGATGGCGGCAGCACCGCCGCCAGGCCGGCCATGGAGACCTCGTTGCTGCCGACGCCGTGCAGCAGGAGCACCAGGCCCTGCGCCGGGCCGTCGGCCGGGCGCAGGCGGTAGGACAGGCTCAGGTCGTCGATCAGCGGCGGAAGGGTGAGAGCTGCGTTCATGCGTGTCGTTCCTGTTTGATGTTGTTGAGGGTTGTCGGCCGTTACGGCGCCAGATCGAAGACCAGCACTTCGGCATCGCGGCCGGCCGTCAGCGCCACTTCAGCCTCATTGGCGAGCAATGCCGCATCGCCGGCCTCAAGACGCTGGCCATTGACGTTCAGCGTGCCACGGATGAGGAACACATAGGCCTTGCGGGCCGGGTCCAGCGTCAGCGTCGCCGCTTCGGCCCCGTCCAGCAGGCCGGCGTACAGCCGCGCGTCGGCATGGATCACCACCGAACCTTCCGCACCGTCGGGCGAGGCCACCAGGCGCAGGCGGCCGCGCTTCTCGGCGTCCGCAAAGGTCTTCTGCTCGTAGCCCGGCGCGATGCCCAGCTGGTTCGGCTCGATCCAGATCTGCAGGAAATGGGTCACCGAGTCCGTCGCGTGGTTGAACTCGCTGTGGCGCACGCCGCTGCCGGCGCTCATCCGTTGCACGTCGCCCGGCGGGATCACCGTGCCGTTGCCCATGCTGTCCTTGTGGGCCAGCGAGCCGGACATCACATAGCTGACGATCTCCATGTTCTGGTGGCCGTGGGTGCCGAAGCCGGTGCCCGGCGCGATGCGGTCCTCGTTGATGACCAGCAGGTTGCCCCAGCCCACGTGGGCTGGATCGTAGTAGCCGGCGAAGGAGAAGGAATGCTGGCTCTTCAGCCAACCATGATCGGCGTGGCCGCGGTCTTGGGATTTACGCAGGGTAAGCATGGAACACCTCCTTGGTTGATGGCTCCACTTTAGTGCCCGGCAAGCCTGCAACGACTCACGCCGTTTGATGTCATCATTCAAACCGTTTGAACGATGAGCGGACTCATGCCCCAAAACCGCCCGACTCCGCGGGACCTTTTGACGCCCGACGCGCTGGCCATGCTGCAGGCCATCGCCGATGCCGGCAGCTTCGCCGCGGCTGCCCGTGCCTGCGGCCTGGTACCGAGCGCCCTCACCTACCGGGTACGACGCATCGAGGATGCGCTGGACGTGCTGCTGTTCGACCGCAGCTCGCGCCAGGCCAGACTCACCGAGGCTGGAGCCGAACTGCTGCGCGAGGGCGGCCGGCTGCTGGCCGAAATCGACGCCATCGCCAACCGGGTACGCCGCGTCGCCACCGGCTGGGAGGCCAGCTTCACGATCGCCGTCGACAGCATCATCAACCGCACGACGCTGTTCGAGCTGTGCCAGGACTTCCTCTCCCTCGATCCACCGACCCGCCTGCGCCTGCGCGACGAGACCCTGTCGGGCACCCTGGAGGCCCTCAGTTCGGGCCAGGCCGACCTGGCCCTCGGCGTGGTCACCGAGTCGCCGGTCGGGCCGGACTTCCAGAGCCAGCCCCTGGGCGGCCAGCGCTTCATCTTCACGGTGGCGCCCCATCATCCGCTGGCGCGGGCATCCGCGCCGCTCAGCGATGCTCAGATCCGCGCCCATCGGGCGGTGGCCGTCGCGGACTCCGCCCGCCACGGCGAGGGGCTCACCGTCGGCCTGCTCGGCGGCCAGGACGTGTTCACCGTGGCCAGCATGCCAGCCAAGCTCGAGGCCCAGCTGCGCGGCCTCGGCGTCGGCTTCCTGCCCGAGTGCCTGGCCCTCCCCTACGTGGAAACCGGCCGCCTGGTGGCCCTGCGGGTGGAGCGGGACGAGCGCCGCATCCACGTGAATTACGCCTGGCGCAAGACTGCCGCCAACCGCATGGGCAAGGCCCTGGCCTGGTGGCTGGAGCGCCTCGGCCAGCCGCTGACCCGTCAGGCCCTGCTCGACGGTCCAGCCGCATCCCGTGCCGGAATCGCCAACTGAAGGGCCCGGCTAACGACACACAACGGGCACCCAAAACGAAACGGGCCGGCCCAAGGCCAGCCCGCTTGCTCAAGTCGGCTCAGCCAATGTTCAGCGGGCCGGCACCATGATGTCCGCCTCGCCTTCGAGCACGACCTTGCCCTTCACCGTGGCAACGGTGTCGAACTTGGCCTTGCGCTTCTCGGGGGTGAGCTCCTTGATCGTGCAACGCACCGTGACGGTGTCGCCGATCTTCACCGGAGCCTTGAACTTCAGGCTCTGGGACAGGTAGATGGCGCCCGGCCCCGGCAGCTTCATGCCGAACACAGTGGAGATGAAGCCGGCCGACAGCATGCCGTGGGCAATGCGGCCCCCGAACATGGTGGATGCCGCCAGTTCCTCATTCACGTGCACAGGGTTGAAGTCGCCGGTCACGCCCGCGAAGGCCAGGATGTCGGCCTCGGTGACGGTGCGCGCATACACGGCGCTTTGCCCGACGAACAACTCCTCATACTTGTAACCGTAATATTCCTCGAAGTTCTGCTTTTCTTCGCTCATCGACTGTTCCCTTCTGCGTGTTTTGGTCTTGATTGTGGGTATGCGAACCGTTGGAAAATCGCCGGCGGCCTGACTCCTCCCCAGGCCGCCCACGTGGTTTCCAGCATACTCCAATCGTGTTACGGAATCCGCACGCAATAAGGGTTTCAGCCGCTTTCAGGCGTCTTTCAACAATCCCTGACGCTCGATGAAGGCGATGATGTCGGCAAGCCCCTGGCCAGTCTTCAAATTGCTGAAGATGAAGGGCCGTTCGCCGCGCATTTTCTTCGCATCCCGGTCCATGACTTCCAGCGATGCGCCGACCAGCGGCGCCAGGTCGATCTTGTTGATGACCAGCAGGTCGCTCTTGGTGATGCCCGGCCCGCCCTTGCGCGGGATCTTGTCGCCGGCGGACACGTCGATCACGTAGATCGTCAGGTCGGACAGTTCCGGCGAGAAGGTCGCCGCGAGGTTGTCGCCGCCGGACTCGACGAAGATCAGCTCCACATCCGGAAACAGGCGGATCAGGCGGTCCACCGCCTCCAGGTTGATCGACGCATCTTCGCGGATCGCCGTGTGCGGGCAGCCGCCGGTTTCCACGCCGATGATGCGCTCTGGCACCAATGCCTCGTTGCGCACCAGGAACTGGGCGTCCTCGGCGGTGTAGATGTCGTTGGTCACCACGCACAGGTCGTACTTGTCGCGCAGGGCCTGGCACAGGGCCAGGGTCAGGGCGGTCTTGCCGGAGCCGACGGGGCCGCCGATGCCGACGCGGAGGGGTTGGCCTTTCATGGAGCGTTTCCTTCTTCTTGAGTTCTGGAAATGGGGTTCGGGGCCCGGCCAGGCTCAGCCCGCTGCGGTCAGCGCCGCCCACTGGCGGGCCAGGGCCGGATCGTCGGCCAGGAAGGCCGCCAGGTCACGGGGATCGGGCCAGTCCGGGTTGGAAAAATCATGGCGGCAGTGCTGCCGACTCATGCTCGGGTGGGGCTGCAGCAGGTGCCCGCCGCAGGCTGCCTCGGCCGCCGCGGCGATACCTTCGGCGATCAGCGCATCGATGAAATCCGGGTCCCGGTTGAGCTTGGACGCGTAGTCCAGGCGCACCCCGGCGAAATCCTTGCGCGGCCGCTCGCCGAGGCCGACGACACTGACCGTGACCCGTTTGTAGTCGGCCAGGTCGGGCGGCAGGTCCGGCAGCTCGGTCAGCTGGGTGGCGATCTTGTTCACCACGTCGATGGAGCGCAGCTCCTGGCCGAGGGACAGGTTGCCGGACAGCTCGTTGCGCCGGTCGATCTGCTCGGACGGCGTCACCGGGCCGCGGGTGCTGCCCTCGTACTGGTTGGGGTTGATCTGCACCACCCACAGCAGGTCGGGCTTGGCGTCCCGCGGGCGGTTGATGAAGAAGTCGTTGATCGGCGGATTCTGGGAATACAGGCCGTCCCAGAAGAAACGCGGCTCACGATGGCCCGGCCGGCTGCGGCTGTCCACCTCCAGCGGCGCGGCGACAAAGAGTTCGGGGATGCACGCGCTGGCGAGCAGTTCATCGAGGCGGATGCCGGCGCCCAGCCGCTCCGGAAAGGTCCGGAAGGCGCTCTGGGGGTGGTCGGGGTAGCCGAGCACATCCACCGCGCCGACGAACAGATCCAGCCCATCCCGCCCGAAGAAGCGCTCCGCCTCCGCTGGCAACCCGACGGTGGCGCGCAAGTCGTCCTTCATGCGGGCCTGCACCAGCGCCGACAGGAAGGGCGACGGCGGCACGTTCACGTCCGGCAGCCAGTCCTGCAGCGACAGCGCGAACTGCGCGGCCCTGTTGGTGAAGTACTCGCCCCACCACAGGGGCGCCTTGCCGGCCAGATCGAGGCTGGCCTTGTTGCGGTTCCAGTAATGCAGCACCCGACGCGCGCCGTCGGCCCAGCTGTCGGCCTGACTCCAGGCCAGCGCCGCGGTGAGCGCCCCGCCCGAGGTGCCGGACAGGCCCTGCAGGCGGAACCAGCGGTTCTCCTGCCCTTCCCTCTTGAAATGCTCGAAGGACAGGAACAGGTAGGCCAGCACGCCGGCCGTGAAGGCGGTGTGGGCACCGCCGCCCTGACAGGCGATGGCAAGACGGGGCACGTCGTCGGCACGGGCAGTCACGATGCGGAGCTTTCAGGAACGGAACAGACGGGAATACTGCGTCTCGTGGCGGCAACTGGCAATCGCCAATCCCGGCTGGAAGTTGGACCAGGCCTCCGGCGGCCGCTGCAGCGCGTCGGCCACCCGCTCCGGCACCTGCGCCGCCAGGGACGACAGCAGACGCTGACCGGCGGCCTGACCGAGGGGCACGGCCTTCACCGCCGCCATCACCATGTTCTCCAGCCAGGCCCAGGCGTAGCCGCCCAGCGCGTCCGCCGGCGGCACCTGCCAGGCCACCGCGGCGGCGGCCCAAGCGGTCGGAAAGACCGGCTCGTCCACCGCCTTCAGCCGCGCCACCCAGCCGGGCAGCTCGACGAAAGCCGGCAAATCGACCAGCAGGCGGACCAGCGAGTAGCCCATCTGCACAGTCTCGGCGCGCAGCTCGGAGGTCTCGCGGCTGGCCAGGCAGCGGGCGTTGAGCGCCGCCACCTCGCCGTCGTCGCCGGCCCGCCAGGCGTCCAGCAGGCGGGCCAGCAGCGGCAGCTCGTAGCCGCCGAAGGCGCCGGCCAGCGCATCGCCGATCCACTCGCCGACCTGGGCCTCGCTCTTCACGGCGCCGCAATCGACGACCCATTCCAGACCTTGCGAGTAGGTATAGGCGCCCACCGGCAGGGCCGGGCTGACCAGCTGCAGCAGGCGCATCAGCGGCAGGCTCACCGGTGGCCTCCGAGGTACGGGAAGGCGCTCAGCGGCACAGCACGTCGTCCTTGATCGACGCGGCGACGGTCGCCACCTCGCCGATCAGCGCGTCGGACACGCCGAGGCCGGCCAACGTCGCAGCCAGGTTCTCGACCACCGCATCGAAGTGGCTTTCGTTCAGGCCCAGCTTGTCCACCAGGCCCTGGTGAGCGGCGCGCATGCCCTTGCCGTTGTAGGCCGGGCCGCCGCCGAAGGCGTAGGTCAGAAAGGCCTTCTGGTGAGACCGCTGGCGAGCCATGTCGGTGTTGCTGAAGAAGTGGCTGATGCGTGCATCGGCCAGCACCTTGTCGTAGAAGATATCGACAGCCGCATCGATCGCAGCCGCGCCGCCGAGGCGTTCGTAAAGCGTGGTCATCGGAAAAGACTCCTATCGTGGTTGAGGGATGCTTGGAGCGGCTCCCAACTCTGGGTCTTGTTATTTGTACTGGTGAATCTTGGCTTCCGTCGCCCCGCGCTCGGCGTGGTGATGGCCGTGGGCGTAGGCGCCGGCTTCCGGCTCGAAGGCGGCGGACAGGCTGCTCACCTCGGCGCCGAGGCCGACCAGCATGGTCTGCAGCACGTGGTCGGTCTGGATGCGCAGCCAGCCGTCGCCAACCTGCACCGCCACGTGGCGGTTGCCCAGGTGGTAGGCCACGCGGGCCAGCGCGGAGGCGTCGGCACAGCGCGCTTCGAGCAGGTCTTCCGGTGCGGAAACCACCTCGACGATGCGCCCGTCCTGGGCCTGCAGGCGCGCACCGCCGCGCAGGATGGTGCCGCGGGGCAGGAACAGGCCCACCTCCTCGCCGTCCGCCAGGCGCGTGCGCAAGCGGCTCTTGGTGCGGGCGTCGAAGTCGAGTTCAAGGCGCGCCGTCGGGGCGACGTCGCCGGTGTAGAGGTTTTCGATCAGCAGCATGGTTCAGAACAGGAAGTAACGTTGGGCCATCGGCAGCACCGAGGCCGGTTCGCAGGTGAGCAGTTCACCGGCGGCGCGGACCTCGTAGGTTTCCGGATCGACGGTGATGTCGCCTTGCCAGTTGTTATGGATCATCGAGGCCTTGGTGACGCTGCGGATGCTGCGCACGGCTTCCAGCGGCTTGGCGAGGCCGAGGCCGTCGAGCGCGCCATTGGCCAGCGACGCCTGCGACACGAAGGTCAGCGCCGTCTTGAGGCCGCCGCCGAAGGCGCCGAACATCGGGCGGTAATGCACCGGCTGCGGCGTCGGGATGGACGCGTTCGCGTCGCCCATGGCCGCCGCGGCAATCATGCCGCCCTTCAGGATCAGGCTCGGCTTGACGCCGAAGAAGGCCGGCTTCCAGATCACCAGGTCGGCCAGCTTGCCCGGCTCGATGGAGCCGACCACGTGGCTGATGCCGTGGGTGATGGCCGGGTTGATGGTGTATTTGGCGATGTAGCGCTTGGCGCGGAAGTTGTCGCTGCGTGCCGTGTCCTCGGCCAGCGCGCCGCGCTGGACCTTCATCTTGTGGGCGGTCTGCCAGGTGCGGATGATCACCTCGCCGACCCGGCCCATGGCCTGGGAGTCGGACGAGAACATGGACAGCGCGCCGATGTCGTGCAGGATGTCCTCGGCGGCGATGGTCTCGCGGCGGATGCGGCTCTCGGCGAAGGCCACGTCCTCGGCAATCGCCGGGTCCAGGTGGTGGCACACCATGAGCATGTCCAGGTGCTCGTCGATGGTGTTGACGGTGTACGGCCGGGTCGGGTTGGTCGAGCTCGGCAGCACGTTGGACAGCCCGGCCAGCTTGACGATGTCCGGCGCGTGGCCGCCGCCCGCCCCTTCGGTGTGGAAGGTATGGATGCTGCGCCCCTTGAAGGCCGCCGCGGTGGTCTCGACGAAGCCGGATTCATTCAGCGTGTCGGTGTGGATCGCCACCTGGATATCCATCTCCTCGGCCACCGACAGGCAGTTGTCGATGGCCGCCGGGGTGGTGCCCCAGTCCTCGTGCAGCTTGAGGCCGATGACGCCGGCCTCCACTTGCTCGCGCAGCGGGTCGGGCAGGCTGACGTTGCCCTTGCCGAGAAAACCGAGGTTCATCGGGAAGGCATCGGCCGCCTGCAGCATGCGCGCGATGTGCCACGGCCCCGGCGTGCAGGTGGTGGCGTAGGTGCCGGTGGCCGGCCCTGTGCCGCCGCCGATCATCGTGGTGACGCCGCTCATCAGCGCCTCCTCGATCTGCTGTGGGCAGATGAAGTGGATGTGGGTGTCGATGCCGCCGGCGGTGACGATCATCCCCTCGCCGGCGATCACCTCGGTGGCGGCACCGACGGCGATCGTCACGCCGGGCTGGATGTCCGGGTTGCCGGCCTTGCCGATGGCGCTGATGCGCCCATTCTTGAGGCCGATGTCGGCCTTGACGACACCCCAGTGGTCGAGGATCAGCGCGTTGGTGATCACCGTGTCGGCCACCTCGGCCGCCAGGCGCTGGCCCTGGCCCATGCCGTCGCGGATCACCTTGCCGCCACCGAACTTCACTTCCTCGCCGTAGATCGTGTAGTCCTTCTCCACCTCGATCCAGAGCTCGGTGTCGGCCAGGCGCACCCGGTCACCCACCGTCGGGCCGAACATTTCCGCGTAGGCGCGGCGCGAGATCTTGGCCATTTACAGGGCTCCCATCACGTCAGCGTTGAAACCGAAGACCTTGCGGTCGCCATCCAGCGCCACCAGCTCGACGGTGCGCGTCTGGCCCGGCTCGAAGCGCACCGCGGTGCCGGCCGCGATGTTGAGGCGGAAGCCCCGCGCGGCGGCGCGGTCGAAGTCCAGCGCCGCGTTGGTCTCGGCGAAGTGGTAGTGGGAGCCGACCTGGATCGGACGGTCGCCGGTATTGGCGACGACGAGGCTCAGCGTGGCGCGGCCGACGTTGAGCTCCAGCTCGCCGTCGAGAGTGTCGATTTCACCGGGGATCATAGGCAGACCTCAGACGATGGGTTGGTGGACGGTGACCAGCTTGGTGCCGTCGGGGAAGGTGGCTTCCACCTGGATCTCGGGGATCAGCTCGGGCACGCCCTCCATCACGTCGGCGCGGGTCAGCAGCGTGGTGCCGTAGTTCATCAGCTCGGCCACCGTGCGGCCGTCGCGGGCGCCTTCGAGGAGGGCGGCACTGATATAGGCCACCGCTTCCGGGTAGTTGAGCTTGAGGCCACGGGCCTTGCGCCGCTCGGCCAGCAGGCCGGCGGTAAAGATCAGCAGCTTGTCTTTTTCGCGGGGGGTCAGTTCCATCAAAGAGCCCTTTCTTGTTCGGTCGGCGCGGCCCACTGGCCGGCGCCGGAAATGATAGTTGCAAGGCCTCTGTTGCGGCCATTGCCGGAAACCGATATCAGGTATGCCAGATCCGTGGCACCTCGGCAGCGCGGCCGGCCAGCGCCGGACGCAGCGCCGCCCACAGGGCCACGAACCAGGCCCGCGCCGGCTCGGCGGCCGGCCCCAGGTAGCGCGCCACCAGCAGGCCCGGCAAGCGCGTCACGCCGCCCTCGCCGACCGTCGGAGCTACCTGCCGGCAGGCTTCCAGCAGCGCCGCGTCGATGCCCTCCGCCGCCACCAGCAGCGTGCCGGTGACCGGCTGGCCGCGCAGGCCGACCGGCGAATCGAGCAGGCGCGAACCGCCTTCGATGACGCCCTGCTCGCTCCAGATCAACCGCCCGTCCCGCTCGATGCGCGAGGCCAGGCGCAGGCTGCCAGCGGTCAGCCGCTCGCCGGAGGCGGTACGGCCGAGGCACAGCAGATCCAGCCCGACGAACACCGCGTCGCCCTGCAGGCGCACCGCGGTCTCGGTGAAGCCGCGCACCCGGTCGAAGACGATGCTCTCCTGGGGCAGCCATTCGAACACGCCGCCGGCTGCCACCGAGAAATCCAGCCGCTGCGTGGCCAGCAGCCCCTGGCTGCGATACCACTTGCCGGCGCCGGGCGTGGTGACCAGCGCATGGGCGCCCTCGCCCACCTTCACCTGCAGCGTCAGCGCATCCCCCCCGGCGATGCCGGCCGGCGGATGGAGCATCAGCGCATGGCACACCGCCGGCCCTTCCGGGTAAAGCGCCTTCTGCACCCGCAGCGGGCCTTCGTGCAGGCGGTGGGCCAGCACCGTGCGGCCGTCGGGCGTGGCGTCGAAGCCCAGTTCGAGGCGCGCGCGCCAGCTCAGGTGGTGGCCGGCGTCGGGACGCGACGGGATGGGCGGCGCCGTCGATTCGGCGGGAGGACAGGGAGCGAGCGACATGGGCGTCAGATTAGCAAACGGTATGCCGGAGAAGCGCATGAATACAGGGTTTCGGGGCGAATGCCGGGTTTATGGCGCGAAACCCGGCGCTTGCGGGGCGCGGACTATGCACCAAAATGGTTGGCGTGTGGGGGGCAGGCTTGGACCATGGGTTCGGAGGACGGTTTGCGCACCAAACCGGGGCATTGGTGGCGCTTGGCGCTGCGGGTTTGAGGGTTTTCTGGGCGGATTTCCATTGTTTTGCTTTACGTTGGCCGGGTCTCGCCCCGGCGGGCGACACCCTTTCTTGTCACACGACAAGAAAGGGGTGCAAAGAAACGTGCCCCGCTGCCGCGCCCCCTGCGGGGGTGCCCGAGCTCCGGGTGTGCCGGGCGGGGTCTGCGCAAACTCGTCGGCTTCGCCTCCTCAAACATGCGCAGCCCTGATCCGCCCGTCCCACCCTCCACTCGGCGCGTCAGAGGGGGAAAGGAAAGGCAGCCGCTCGACGGTCTGTGCCGCCCAAAGTGGCTATGGCGGGCAGCACCCTTCAGGAAAGGCCCGGCGAACTGCCGCGCCGGGGGAAACTGGTTCAGTACAAAGCAAGCAAGCCCCCCTCGGACTTGAACCAGTTCAGCTCCCAGCCGAACTCTTTCAGCTCCGAGGGCAGTGCTCTCTCCGCCGGAGGAAGCTGGCTCATCTCGGACGGAAGCTGACCCAGCACAAAGGTAAGCAAACCTCCCTCGGACTTGAGCCAACTCAGCTCCCAGCCGAACTCTTTCAGCTCCGAGGGCAGTGCTCTCTCCGCCGAAGGAAGCGGGCTCATCTCAGACGGGAGCTGACCCAGCACAAAGGTAAGCGAACCTCCCTCGGACTTGAACCAGCTCAGCTCCCAGCCGAACTCTTTCAGCTCCGAGGGCAGTGCTCTCACCGCCGGAGGAAGCGGGTTCATCTCGGACGGGAGCTCGCCCAGTACAAAGGCGAGCAAGCCTCCCTCGGACTTGAACCAGCTCAGCCCCAGCCTCAGCAAACGCTCGGTGCATCCTCAACGCCCGTCCTGAACCGCCGAGCAGCACAGCGGCAGGCGGGGAAGTCCGGCGCGGCTGTCTGAGGAGGCGCAGCCGACGAGTTCCGCGCCGGCCGCCTGCTGCGAGCAGCGCAGGGAAGTCGTCCGCACAGCGGACGACCGGTGAAGCACGGGTCGCCTTTCTTGCCTTCTTCTTTGGCGACGCAAAGAAGAAGGTCGCCCGCCGGGGCGAGTCCCGGCCAACGTAAGCCAATAAAACGGAAAGCCGCCCAGCAAAGGACACACCCCACACAGCACGCATGAAGCCCACGCCACAGCAAGGGCACCACACGCTACACCGACAACATCTCCCTCACCTTGTGAGCCTCCATTTCATCCCCCCGCCCCGCACTAATAATCTCCCCCCGCTCCATCAACAGATAATGATCCGCCAACGACCGCGCAAAGTCGTAGTACTGCTCCACCAGCAGAATCGCCATCTCGCCCGTCCCGGCCAGCGCCCGGATCGCCCGTTCGATGTCCTTGATGATCGACGGCTGGATGCCCTCGGTGGGCTCGTCGAGGATCAGCAGCTTCGGCCCCGGCGCCAGCGCGCGGCCGATGGCGAGCTGTTGCTGCTGGCCGCCGGAAAGGTCGCCGCCGCGCCGCCGCATCATCTGCTTGAGCACCGGAAACATCTCGAAAATGCGGGTCGGCACCTGGGCGCTGGCGGGCCGGGTGGCGAGGCCCATCATGAGGTTCTCCTCCACCGTCAGGCGCGGGAAGATCTCGCGGCCCTGGGGCACGTAGCCGATGCCGGCGCGCACGCGGCCGTAGCTGGGGGCCTTGGTGATGTCGGCGCCGTCGAGGGCGATGCTGCCGGTGGCGGCGGGCACCAGGCCCATCAGGGTCTTGAGCAGCGTGGTCTTGCCGACGCCGTTGCGCCCGAGCAGCGTGGTGACCTTGCCCATCGGCACCTCGAAGCTGAGGTTGCGCAGGATGTGGGAGCCGCCGTAGTACTGGTTGAGGTTGGTGACGGTAAGCATGGTTCAGCGCCCCAGATAGACTTCGATGACGCGCGGATCGGCCTGGACGGTGGCGAGGTCGCCCTCCGCCAGCACCGAGCCTTCGCACAATACGGTGACCTTGCCGCCGAGGGCTTCGACGAAGGCCATGTCGTGTTCGACGACGACCAGCGAGTGCTTGCCCTTGAGGCTGACGAACAGCTCGGCGGTGCGCTCGGTCTCGTCGTCGGTCATGCCGGCGACGGGCTCGTCGAGGAGCAGCAGCTTGGGGTCCTGCACCAGCAGCATGCCGATCTCCAGCCACTGCTTCTGGCCGTGGGAGAGCAGGCCGGCCGGCCGGTCGGCCTGGTCGGCGAGACGGATCTGCCCGAGGGTGTCGGAGATCTTGTCCAGGTCGTCACCGAACAGGCGCGCGAACAGGCTCTTCTTGACCCGCTTGTCGGTCTTCAGGGCCAGCTCCAGATTCTCGAAGACGGTGTGGTGCTCGAAGATGGTCGGCTTCTGGAATTTGCGGCCGATGCCGGCGTGGGCGATCTGCGGTTCGGTCAGACGGGTCAGGTCGATGGTCTGGCCGAAGAAGGCCTTGCCCGAGTCGGGCCGGGTCTTGCCGGTGATGACGTCCATCATCGTGGTCTTGCCCGCCCCGTTGGGGCCGATGATGCAGCGCAGCTCGCCGGCATCGATCTGCAGGGACAGCTGGTTGAGGGCGCGAAAGCCGTCGAAGCTGACCGTGATGTCGTCCAGGTAGAGCATGACCTTGTGGGACAGGTCGAGCTCGCCGGGGGTCAGCACGTGGCTGGTGCTGGCCCCGCCGTCCCAGCCTTCCTTCTGGCCGTCGGCGGGGGCGTTGCGGGAGATGGAGGATTCGACGCGCATCGTCAGGCTCCTTTTGCGGCGGTGCCGTTGGGCAGCTTGGATTCAGGGGCGGCCGGGCTGCGCGGAGCAGCCGGCACAGCAGCGGCTTCGGCGCGGGCCGCCGCAATGGCGGCCTTCTCGGCCCGGCGGGCCTTGATCTTGGCCCACAGGCCGGCCACGCCCTCGGGCAGGTAGAGGGTCACCAGGATGAACAGCAGGCCCAGGAAGAACAGCCAGTATTCGGGGAAGCTGGTGGTGAACCAGGTCTTCGACAGATTGACGATGCCGGCCCCGAAGATCGGCCCGACCAGCGTGCCGCGCCCGCCTACCGCGACCCAGATGGCGATCTCGATGGAGTTGGCGACGGACATTTCCGACGGGTTGATGATGCCCACCTGCGGCACGTAGAGCGCCCCGGCCAGGCCGCACAGCATGGCCGACACGGTCCAGATGAAGAGCTTGTAGTGCAGCGGGTTGTAGCCGATGAACATGACCCGGTTCTCGGCGTCGCGGATGGCGGTGAGGACGCGGCCGAACTTGGAGGCGATCAGCGCCTTGCCGAGGATCAGCGTGCCGAGCAGCAGCGTCACCGACAGGCCGAACAGCACCACGCGGGTCTCCGGCGCGGTGATCGAGTAGCCGAGGATGCGCTTGAAGTCGGTGAAGCCGTTGTTGCCGCCAAAGCCGGTCTCATTGCGGAAGAAGAACAGCATCGCGGCGTAGGTCATGGCCTGGGTGATGATCGAGAAATACACCCCCTTGATGCGCGAGCGGAACGCGAAGTAGCCGAAGATCCAGGCGATCGCGCCGGGCACCACCACCGCCAGCAGCAGGCACCACAGGAAGCTGTCGGTGCCCGACCAGTACCAGGGCAGCTCCTTCCAGTCGAGGAAGACCATGAAGTCCGGGATGTCGGCACCGTAGCTGCCGTCGCGGCCGATCTGGCGCATCAGGTACATGCCGAAGCTGTAGCCGCCGAGGGCGAAGAACAGCCCGTGGCCGAGGGACAGGATGCCGCCGAAGCCCCAGATCAGGTCCATCGCCACCGCCACCACGGCGTAGCACAGGATCTTGCCGATCAGGGTGATGGCATAGGTGGAGATGTGCAGCGGATGGCCCTCGGGCAGCATCAGGTGGGCCAGGGGTACCAGCACCCAGGCCGCCACAAGGACCGCCGCCACCGCCAGCCAGCCCCGCGGACCGAGGCCGGCAACAAGTTTCACGCTAACAGGTGTGCGCATGGCTGTCCCCGCTCAGTCGACGAACCGGCCCTTGAGGGCGAACAGCCCCTGGGGTCGCTTCTGGATGAAGATGATGATGAAGACCAGCACCAGAATCTTGGCGATGACCGCCCCGGCCCAGCCTTCGAGGAACTTGGTGACCACGCCGAGGCCCAGCGCCGCCCACACCGCACCGGCCAGCTGGCCGACGCCGCCGAGCACGACGACCATGAAGGAGTCGACGATGTAGCCCTGCCCCATGTCCGGCCCGACGTTGGCGATCTGCGACAAGGCGACGCCGCCGAGGCCGGCGATGCCGGAGCCGATGCCGAAGGCCAGGGTGTCGATGCGCGCCGTGGGCACGCCGACGCAGCCGGCCATCGGGCGGTTCTGCGTGACGGCGCGGACGAACATCCCCAGGCGGGTCTTGTTCATCAGCAGCCACACCACCAGCAGCACGAAGCCCGAGAAGGCCACGATGACCAGGCGGTTCCACGGCAGGGACAGGTTCTCGGCCAGCTGCACGCCGCCGGACATCCACGCCGGGTTGGCTACTTCCACGTTCTGCGCGCCGAACAGCAGGCGCGCCGCCTGGATCAGCACCAGGGACAGGCCCCAGGTGGCCAGCAGGGTTTCCAGCGGACGGCCGTAGAGGTGGCGGATCACCGTGCGCTCCATCAGCATGCCCACCGCCGCGGCGACGAAGAAGGCCACCGGCACTGCGGCGACCACGTAGTAGTCGACGAAGTCCGGGAAGCGGCTGCGGAACAGGGCCTGCATCGCATAGGCGGAATAGGCGCCGACCATCAGCAGCTCGCCGTGGGCCATGTTGATGACGCCCATCACCCCATAGGTGATGGCCAGGCCCAGGGCCGCCAGCAGCAGGATGGAGCCGAGGGAGATGCCGGTGAAAATCTGCCCGGCGGTGTCGCTCCACACCAGGCGGCCATCGATGGCCTTGATCGCGGTCTGGGCCGCCAGGCGGACCTTCTCGTCGGGTTCGGCAAAGGTATCGCCCTGCTTTTCGATCAGCGGCAGCAGCAGCGCCTTCACCGCCGGGCTGGCGGACTGGCCGAGGGTCTGCACGGCCTGCAGGCGGGCGGCGGCGTCAGGGCTGCTGAGGCTGGCCTGGGCCTGCAGTTGCACCAGGATGGTCTTGATCTCGCCGTCCTGCTCCTGCTTCAGGGCCTTGTCGAACAAGGGCAGCAGCGCCGCACCGTCGCCCATGTCGGCCAGCAGGGCCTTGGCGGCGGCCAGGCGTTCGGTCTTGTCGGCGGACAGCAGACGCAGCGCCGCGAGGGCGCCATCCACCTGCTGGCGCAGGCTGTTGTTGAGGCTGATGGAGTCCGGGCTGGCGGCCGGCTTCAGCGGCTTGCCGTTGGCGGCGTCCAGCACCTGCTCGCCGGCGACGATCACCAGCTTGTCGCCGGCCACCGCCACCGCGTCGTCGGAGAGGGCCTTGAGCAGGCGCGCCGCGTCGGCATCGCCGACAGACGCCAGCGCCGCCACGGCGCCCTGCTTGGCGTCGAAGTCTTCCGACGCGAGGCCCTTCAGCACCTCGGGGGCCACGTCGGCGCGCACCGCGCCGGCGCCCAGGCCGAGGGCCAGGCTCAGGATGAGTAAAAGTCGTTTCATGCTTGCTCCCGAAATCGGAGGGCGAAAAAATGGCCGGCTCCGGGCCCGGAGCCCACCGCCGGCCAACACTGCCCTCTTGAGGAGGTTGGAGATTGCTTACAGCTTCTGCTTGCTTTCGTTGCCGGGGATGTACGGGCTCCACGGTTGGGCGCGGATCGGGCCCTTGGTCTTCCACACCACGTTGAACTGGCCGTCGGCCTTGATCTCGCCGATGAAGACCGGCTTGTGGAGGTGGTGGTTGGTCTCGTCCATCTTCAGCGTGAAGCCGGACGGCGCCTTGAAGGTCTGGCCCGCCATCGCCGCGATGACCTTGTCGGTGTCGGTGGACTTGGCCTTCTCGACGGCCTGGGCCCACATGTGGATGCCCACGTAGGTGGCTTCCATCGGGTCGTTGGTGACCACCGTGTCGGCCTTCGGCAGCTTGGCCTTCTTGGCCCAGTCGCGGTACATCTTGATGAACTTGTCGTTGTCGGGATTCTTCACCGACATGAAGTAGTTCCACGCGGCCAGGTGGCCGACCAGCGGCTTGGCATCGACGCCGCGCAGTTCTTCCTCACCCACCGAGAAGGCCACCACCGGCACGTCCTTGGCCTTCAGACCGGCGTTGCCCAGTTCCTTGTAGAAGGGCACGTTGGAGTCGCCGTTGATCGTCGAGATCACCGCGGTTTTCTTGCCCTCGCCGGCGAACTTCTTGATCTTGGCGATGATGGTCTGGTAGTCGGAATGGCCGAAGGGGGTGTACTCCTCCATGATGTCCGACTCGGCGACGCCCTTGCTCTTCAGGAAGGCGCGCAGGATCTTGTTGGTGGTGCGCGGATACACGTAGTCGGTGCCGAGCAGTACGAAACGCTTGGCCGAGCCGCCCTCCTTGCTCATCAGGTATTCCACCGCCGGAATGGCCTGCTGGTTGGGCGCTGCGCCGGTGTAGAAGACGTTCTTCTCGAGCTCTTCGCCCTCGTACTGCACCGGGTAGAACAGCAGACCGTTGAGTTCCTTGTAGACCGGCAGCACCGACTTGCGGGACACCGAGGTCCAGCAGCCGAAGGTCACCGCGACCTTGTCCTGGGACAGCAGCTGGCGGGCCTTCTCGGCGAACTTCGGCCAGTCGGAAGCCGGATCGACGACTACCGGCTCGAGCTTCTTGCCGAGCACGCCCCCCTTGGCGTTGATTTCCTCGATGGTCATCAGCGCGGTTTCCTTGAGGGCGGTCTCGGAGATCGCCATCGTGCCGGACAGGGAGTGCAGGATGCCGACCTTGATGGTGTCGGCCGCGTAGGCGCTGGAAGCGATGCCGCCCATCGCGGCGATGGAGGCGGAGATGACGGCAGCCTTGAGGAAGGAACGACGGTTTTGCATCGATGACTCCTTGGTATCAGTTGGGTTTTGGCTAATGCGGTGCAGCAATGGAGCGCAGATTACGGAGCCTGCCGGTTCCTCGAAATACGTCAGATTGCGTAGGTCCTGCGTAGTCCGCCGCCAAACCCGCAGAGGCCCACCGTTGCTGGCGCTGCAGCGAACGCCCTCCTATAACGGATGCATGGTCCCGACCAATCTCAAGGAGTCCTTCATGCCCCGCATCCTCGTCTTCTCCGGCAGCAGCCGCCGGGAATCCCTCAATCGCAAGCTGGCCAAGGTGGCCGCGCAAGCCCTGACGGACCTGGGTGGAGACGTCACACTGATCGAACTGGCCGACTACCCGCTGCCGATTTACAACGGCGACCTGGAAGCGGCCGAGGGCATCCCGCCCGCCGCGCGCAAGCTGAAGGCCCTGTTCAAGGAAAACCACGCGCTGGTGATCGCCTCGCCGGAGAACAACTCGTCGATGAGTTCCCTGCTCAAGAACACCCTCGACTGGATCTCCCGCGCCGATGGCGACGAGAGCGGCCTCGTGCCCTACCGGGACAAGATCGCCCTGCTGCTCGCCGCCTCCCCGGGCGCGCTGGGCGGCATGCGGGGACTGAAGCACCTGCGCGATTCGCTGGAAGGCCTCGGCGTGCTGGTGCTGCCGCAAACCCTGGCAGTCAGCCACGCCGACCAGGCCTTCGACGCCGACGGGCAACTGGACGAAGCCCGCAGCAAGACCCTGAAGCAACTGGCCGGCAAGCTGCTGCTCGTCAGCGGCGCGCTGGGCAGCTGACGGCCGGCCGGGCTCGGCTAGAATCGAGGCAACTCATTCCGGATCGCCCGGCGCGCCGCCTCCAGCGGGCGCGGGTACGCTCACGCCATGTTCGCTCCGTCACGCCCGATCTATCCCGTTGCCGGTATCCGCGCCATCGAGGCGCTGGCCATCCCCGGCGCCGAGCCCCCGCTGATGGAGCGCGCCGGCGCGGCCGCCGCCATGCTGGCCGCCCGCCTCGCCACCGGCGCCGGACCGGTGCTGGTCGCCTGCGGGCCGGGCAACAACGGCGGCGACGGTTTCGTCATGGCCCGCCTGCTGCAGGCTGTCGGGCGCCGCGTGGAAGTCGTCTTTGCCGGCGATCCGACCCGCCTTCCCGCCGATGCCGCCGCCGCCCACGCCGCGTGGCTGGCCGCCGGTGGCACGACCTGCGCCGAGCTGCCGCCGCCCCCGCCGGAAGGCTGGGCGCTGGTGGTGGACGCGCTGTTCGGCATTGGCCTGCAGCGCCCCCTCGAGGGCCGCTACGCCGACTGGGTCGATGTCCTCAATACCCAGCCCTGCCCGCGCCTGGCGGTGGACATCCCGAGCGGGCTGGACGGCGACACCGGGCGCCGCCTGGGCACCTGCTTTGCGGCAACTCACACGATTACTTTCATCGCCCTCAAGCCCGGCCTGCTGACGCTGGACGGCCCCGACCAATGCGGCGAACTCCACCTCGCCACCATCGACGTGGACGCCGAAACCCTGGCCCCGGCGCCCGGCCGCGAGATCACGCCGGCACTGTTCGCGGCCCGCCTGCAGCCGCGCCTGCGCAACAGCCACAAGGGCAGCTACGGCGACGCGGCGCTGATCGGCGGTGCGCCGGGCATGGTCGGCGCCGCCGTGCTGGCCGGGCGGGCCGCCGCCCACCTGGGCGCCGGCCGGGTGCTGCTCGGCCTGCTCGACCCGGCCGCGCTGGCGGTGGACATCCTGCGCCCGGAACTGATGTTCCGCGCCGCCGCCGAGCTGCTGGCCGATCCTGCCATCGGCGCCTTCGCGGTCGGCCCCGGCCTCGGCCAGTCGGATGCGGCCCGCGCCCTCGTGCACGACGCGGTGCTGCGCACCACGCCGCTGGTCCTCGACGCCGACGCCCTCAACCTGGTGGCCCGCGACAGCGAACTGCAACAGGCCGTCGCCCACCGCCACGCTCCGACGCTGCTGACGCCCCACCCCGCCGAAGCCGCCCGCCTGCTGGCATGTACGACACCCGACGTGCAGGCCGACCGACTCGCCGCCACGGTCAGGCTGGCCGCGCAGCTCGATGCGTGGGTCGTGCTGAAAGGCTGCGGCAGCGTGGTCGCCAGCCCCGACGGCGCCTGGTGGATCAACACCAGCGGCAACCCGGCGATGGCCACCGCCGGCATGGGCGACGTACTGAGCGGCATCCTCGCCGCGCTGCTGGCCCGCGGCTGGGACGCCCGCGACGCACTGCTGGCCGGCGTGCATCTGCATGGCCTGGCCGGTGATGAATGTTGTGCCGAGCTGGGCCTCGACAGTGGCCTGCTGGCCGACGAAGTCGCGCCCGCCGCACGGCGCTGCTTCAACCGCTGGGTCCGCGGCGAAACCTGAGGCACCATATCTTCACGCCCGCGCGAACACGCAGTTCTACATTCCGGCGGAACCTCGGCGCGGCGGCGTACACCAAAGCCGTTCGATCCATTTCCGCCAATCCACGCCCTAAGCCGTGACTCACCCTCCCCAACGCCCTCTGCTGGGCATCGTCCTGGCCATGCTGGCCGTCGTGCTGTTCTCGACGCTCGACGTGTCCACCAAGTACCTCAGCCAGCGCTTCCCGGTGCCGTTGCTGGTCTGGGCCCGCTACACCGTACACCTGCTGCTGATGCTGGTCTTCCTCGGCCCGCGGTTGCGCAGCCGCCTGTTCGTCACCCGCCATCCGATGCAGCACGCGCTGCGCTCGGTGCTGCTGCTGATCACCAGCCTGGGCGGCGTCGCCGCCTTTCAACGCATGCCCTTGGCCGAAACCACGGCGATCATCTTCGCGTCGCCGGTGATCGTCGTACTGCTGGCCCGCCCGCTCCTCGGCGAGCGGATCGGTGCACTGCGCTGGCTGGCCGTGGTGCTCGGCTTCGGCGGCGTGCTGATGGTGGCCCGGCCGGGCAGCGGCCTGGTGATGGACGGCGTGATCTACGCGCTGGTGTCGGCGGTTGCATATGCGCTGTATCAGCTGCTGACCCGCCGCATGGCCGCCACCGAGAGCCCGGTGACGCTGCTGTTCTACACGGCGCTGGTCGGCTGCGGCGCCATGAGCCTCGCCATCCCGTGGCTGGACCACGGCCCCGTACCGTCCTCCACCGATTACACCCTGATGGCGCTGGTGGGCCTGCTCGCCGGCAGCGGTCACTTCCTGCTCACCCGCGCCTTCCGCGAAGCCCCCGCCTCCCTGCTGTCGCCGATGCTGTACGGCCAGCTGCTATGGTCCATGCTGTTCGGCTGGTTGGTCTTCCAGCATCTGCCCGACGCCGTCGCGCTGGCCGGCATGCTGGTCATCGGCGCAGCCGGCGTGCTGATCGCCATCGATAGCCAGCGCCAGCGTGGCACCTAGGCTTGTCCGAGCGGGAAACGTTTTCGTCTCCATCTGCTCTTGTATTGCGCTCGAAGCAGGCAAGAACCCGGACATCCAGGTTTTTGCGAAGAAAATACAGAAAGTGCTTGACGACCCCAGGTGGCCTTCCTATAATGCGCTCCTCAACTCACCGGGCGGTTAACTCAGCGGTAGAGTGCCACCTTCACACGGTGGAAGCCACTGGTTCGATCCCAGTACCGCCCACCAGATTCAGTAAATCAGGCGCCTCCGGGCGCCTGATTTCGTTTACGCCTTCTGCGTGCCCGGCAAGCCGGCCCCCCCGTCTCCAGCGCAGGGAATCGCCCCTATCTTCCAGCACCATCACGCAGCGCACCGCGGCACTGATCTTGTGAAGATTCAGTTGGCGATGCACACTTGCATCACATCCGGAGCAAAGGACGGCGCCATGCGAACCACCGTCACCATCGACGACGAGCTGTACGAAAAAGCCCTGTCCGTGGCCGACCCCGACATGGACAAGGCCGATCTGTTTCGTGAAGCCATGAAGACCTTCGTGCGGGTCCAGGCCGCCAAGCGCCTGGCAGCACTGGGTGGGACGATGCCGGAGATGCAGGAAATCGCCCGCCGGCGCACCGACGCCGCCGATCGATGAGCGTCCTGATCGACACATCCGTCTGGGTCGACCACTTCCGTAACGGCAATGCAGCGCTGGCGGAGCGCTTCGGGATCTCTCACCGGCCGGATCTGCACTGACCGGGCACCACGGGTTCGATCCCAGTAACACCCACCGGACGCTGAAAATCGATCACCACCGGGTTACGGTGATCGGCGCACGAGCGCCAATATCCTCACAACGGGCAGGGACAAATCCGGCTCAAGGAGCGGGAAAGGTCGGATACTCCGGGCCATGCCCTGCCTCTTTTCTTCGCCTCCCCGGCGGACATCGCCTGCAGCCCGATTCGTCACCTGCATCCTGGGTCTGCTGGCCTTATGCCTGCTCCTTCACTGTCCGCCGAGCCTGGCTGACAGCGGGCGTACGCGCATCCAGTTCGGCACGGACCTACCCTATGGGGTCTTCGTGGACGAGGGGGGCAAGCGAAGCATCGAAGACATCGCCCAGATGCCCGACAGCATGTTCACACCGACACATGACGGGTTGGCCCTCAGCTATACACGCAACGCGGTGTGGTTGCGTTTCGAACGCCCGCCTGGAGATCAGGCCTGGTGGCTGGAGCTCCAACCCGCCGTGCTCGACTCCGTGCAACTCTACGAAAAGCACGCCGACGGCTGGCGGATGCGCGAGGCCGGCGACCGCCTGCCCTACCGGGAACGGGAACTCGCCCACCGTCTGTTCGCCTTCCGGCTCACGCCGGGCTCCGCACCTCACGCCCCGGTTTTCCTGCGCATCCAGACGACCAGCTCCCTGTATCTGATCGCCCATCTGCGCACACCCGAAGCCTTTATAGAGGATGCCGAAAGCGGCGGACTGTACTGGGGCCTGTACTTCGGTGCGCTGATCATCGCCCTGCTGTTCATGCTGGCGATGGTGGCCATCAACCGCAGCCGGCCCTACCTGGCACTGAGCGTCGCACTGCTGGTGAATGGCATCTACGTGGCCAATTCCCAGGGCTTCCTGGCGGGCTCCCTGTGGCGGGAGCATCCCCAATGGGGCGACGCCAGCATCGGCATGATCGCGCCGCTGGCGATTGCCAGCATGCTATGGACGCTGCGGGAATTCGTGATCCGCATCAGCGCCCCGCGCTGGCTGGATCGCCTCTACATGCTGGCCACAGCCTATTGCGGACTGATCCCGCTGAGCCTGCTGATCGACCGCTACGGTCCGCTGATCCGCCTGGCGCTGTTCCTCAACCTGGTAGCCGGTGTCGCGGCGCTGGCCCTGCAACTGCATCGCGTCCGGACTTCCCGCGGGCACGCCGACGGCGTGCTGGCGCTGGCCCTGCTCCTTTACCTGGGCGCACTGCTGAGTGGCGTACTTCCACTGCTCGGCCTGCTGCCCGCCTCTTCGCTGCAGTTGCTGCTGCGCAACGGCCTGTTCATCCTGTTCGCGCTTCTGGCCGGCGCAGCCCTGCTGCAGGACGTCCGCCACACCTACGGGAGCCTGCTGGCCGAGAAGACCCGCGCCCTCGAAACCGCCAGCCAGACCGAGAGGCTGCTCGAATCCTGCGTCGCCGAGCGCACCCAGGCCCTCGCCGTGGCCAACGGCAAGCTCGCCGACCGACAGGCCTTGCTGCAACAGATCCTCGACACCTCCTTCGTAGCGATCTTCCTGGTGGACCGCCACGGACACATCGCGCTGGCCAACCGGCGCATGGCCGAGATGTTCCAGCGGCCGATGGAGAGCCTGGTGGGCAGCGACTACGCCGACCTGGTGCTGCCCGCCGAACGGGAGCCCGCCCGCCAGCGGGTCCGGGCCCTGCTCGCCAACGAAATCCCGGCGGTGGATGCCGACCGCCAGTATCAGCGCGCCGATGGCAGCGTGTTCTGGGGGCACCTCACCTGCCGCCCCTTCGACAGGGCCGCCGACACCGGCGTGATCGGCGTCATCGCGGATATCAGCCAGCGCAAGGAAACCGAAGACCACGAACGGCTGCGCGGCCAGATCCTCGAGATGCTGGCCGGCGGCGCGGTACTGCAGCAGATCCTGACCGTCATGGTCACCGGCGTCGAACGGCTGCACCCCGGCGTGCGCTGCGGCATCCAGTTGCTCGACAGCGAGGGCCGGCGCTTCCACAAGGGCATAGGCCCCAGTCTGCCGGACTTCTTCAATGCCTCCTGCGACGGCCTGGAGATCGGCATTGGCGTCGGCTCCTGCGGTACCTCCGCCTTCACCGGCGAACGCGTCATCGTCGATGACATAAGCTGCCATCCCTACTGGGCGCCCTACCTGGACCTGGCGGCGCGGGCCGGACTGGGGGCCTGCTGGTCCCAGCCGATCCGCTCCTCGAACCACCGCATCCTCGGCACGCTGGCCATCTACCACCGCACGGCCCACTCGCCGAGCGGTGCCGACATCGCGCTGATCGAGCAGATGGCCCGCCTGGCCAGCATCGCCATCGAGAAGAGCCAGGCCGAGGCCCGCCTGCGGGAGAGCGAGGAGCGCTACCGCCTGCTCATCGACGCCAGCGCCGAAGGCATCTGCGTGGTGCAGGACGGCTTCATCCGCTTCTGCAATCCGGCCCTGTCCCGGCAACTGGGCTACAGCGAGAAGGAACTCCAGACCCGCCCCTTCGGGGACTTCGCCGTCACCGCCGACGAAGCCCGCATCTTCCGCCTCGACTCCGGAGACAGCCCCGGCGACACGCCCGACGAGCGCCACTCGATCCGCATCCTCACCCGCCACCGGGGAGCGCGCTGGTTCGACGTGGGCCGGGCCGGCATCCACTGGAACGAGCAGGCTGCCACCCTCCATTTCTTCATCGACATCACCGAGCGCAAGGAGGCCGAGGACGCACTGCGCGGGAGCCGGGTGTTCATGCAGGACATCCTCGACTCGGTCCCCAACGAGATCGCCGTGCTCGACCACGCCGGCATCATCGTTATGGTCAATGAAGCCTGGCGCAAGTTCTCCACGCAGAACAGCCGCCAGGGCGACCGCTGCGAACCCAACACCGGTGTCGGCACCAGCTACCTGGAGGTGTGCAAGTGCAGCTCCGGGCCCTCCGCCGACCCTACCGCCGACATGGCCCACAACGGCATCCGTAGCGTACTCGACGGACGCCTGCCGACCTTCAGCCAGGAATACCCCTGCGACGGGCCCCAGCAGGAACGCTGGTTCACGATGACCGTCACGCCCCTCGGTGGCGGCCGCCGCGGCGCAGTCGTCGTGCATAGCGACATCTCGGAGCGCAAGCGCATCGAGGAGCAGATCCGCAAGCTCGCCTACTACGACAGCCTGACCCAGCTCGCCAACCGGCGTCTGCTCCACGACCGCCTGGCCCTCGCCCAGGCCACCAGCAAGCGCAACGGCGAATACGGCGCGCTGATCCTCCTCGACCTGGACAACTTCAAGCCCCTCAACGACGAGTATGGGCACGCCGTCGGCGACCTGCTGCTGATCGAGGTGGCGCACCGCCTGATCCGCAGCGTACGGGCCATGGACACCGTGGCCCGCCTGGGCGGCGACGAGTTCGTCGTCGTCCTCGGCGGCCTGGATGCCGACCAGGACGTGTCCCGCCTCGAAGCTCTGGCCATCGCCGAGAAGATCCGCCAGGCCCTGGCCCGCCCCTATCGGCTGACACTGCAGGACGGCGACGGCGCGGGCACCGTCGAGCACCGCTGCTCGTCGAGCATCGGCGTGGCCCTGTTCCACGGCCTGAGCGTCAGCCAGAACGAGATCCTCAAGTCCGCCGACATCGCGATGTATCGCGCCAAGGTCTCCGGACGCAACACGGTTCACCTGTACGAATCCATTCCGCTGCCGGCCGAACGGCCGTCCGGCGGACCGGGCCAGACCGACTGAGGGCCGGCCCGGCCCGCTCAGCCCATCCCGTCCAGCAGCCCCGATACCCGCAGCACCCGCCGCTCGACGGCCCGCTCCAGCACCTTCGAGGCCGGCGCATCGGCCAGCGTGAACCAGCGCCTGGCGCGGGTGATGCCGGTATAGACCAGCTCGCGGGTCAGGATCGGGTTGAGCCCGTCCGGCAGCACCAGCGCCGCATGGGTGAATTCCGAACCCTGGGATTTGTGTACCGTCAGCGCATACACCGTCTCGACGGCCTGCAGGCGGCTCGGCAGCACCCATTTGACGCCCTGGCTGCCGTCGCCGCTGGGGAAGGCCACGCGCAACTGGCTGCCGCCGCCCTCCAGCGGCAATTCCAGCGTGATGCCGATGTCGCCGTTCATCAGGCCGAGGCCATAGTCGTTGCGCGTCACCAGCACTGGCCGGCCGCCGTACCAGCCCTCCTCGGCCAGGATCAGTCCGGCCTCGTGCAACCAGCCGGCAATGCGCCGGTTGAGGCCCTCGACACCCCACTGGCCGCGGCGCAGCGCGCACAGCAGCTGGAACTGGCCGTGGGCGGCGAGCACCTGCAGCGCCCAGGCGTCCAATGTGTCCTGGGATGCGCTGGCGGCCGGACGCTGCTCCGCCATCACGTGCAGGAAGTGCCGGTAGCCCCGGGGCCGCTCGCCATCGGCGGCGGCCGGCGCGCCGTTGTCACCGTCCACCACCAGCCGGCGCAGCGCGGCCTCGCCTTCGCCGCCGAGCGCGATGCGCGCCAGATCGGCATAGCCCTGCGCGAACACGCCGGCGACGCGTTCCACCGCGCCGTCGTTCACCGCCGCCGCCAGCTGGCCGATGCCGCTGTCGCCGCTGAAACGGTGGCTGTGGCGCAGCATCGCCACGGCCTGGTCCAGCGGCGTGCCGGCAACGTCGATCAGTTCCGCGCCCATCGACTCGCCGGTGGCGGCTTCCAGCCAGGCACGGCTGTCCGGCGTGTAATGCCCCTCGCGGGCGCGCCGGCACAGCTCGCCGAGCACCGCGCCCGCTTCCACCGAGGCCAGCTGGTCCTTGTCGCCGAGCAGCACCAGCCGCGCCGACGGCGGCAGCGCGGCGAGCACGGCGGCCATCATCTCCAGGTCCACCATCGACGCCTCGTCCACCACCAGCACCTCGAGGGGTAGCGGATTGCCTGCGTGGTGGCGGAAATGGCGGGTGTCCGGCCGGCTGCCGAGCAGGCGGTGCAGGGTCGTCACCGCCACCGGAATCGCCGCCCGCACCTGCTCGCCGGCCGGCAGGCCGTCCAGCTGGAGCTTGGCCACCGCGCCGGCGATGGATTCGTTGAGGCGTGCCGCCGCCTTGCCGGTCGGCGCCGCCAGACGGATGCGCAGCGGGCGCTCGGGCCGCTCGGCCAGCGCCAGCGCCTGCAGCACCGCCAGCAGGCGCACCACCGTGGTCGTCTTGCCGGTACCGGGGCCGCCAGTGACGATCGCGAAGGCGCTGCGCGCCGCCAGCGCGCAGGCCAGCTTCTGCCAGTCCGGCCCCGCCACGCCCGGCGCCGGCGGGAACAGCACGTCCAGCGCCGCGCGCAGGGCATCCAGCGGCAAGTGCTGCTGACGCTCCGTCATGTCGGTCAGGCGCTGGCGGATACCGTCCTGCACGTCCTGCTCGTACTGCCAGTAGCGGCGCAGATAGACGCGCTGGCCGACGCGTACGAGCGGCGTATTGCCCACCTCACTGCCGGGCCCGCCGCCAACCAGCAGCGGATACTCCAGCGCCGCCAGCCACTGCGCCACAGTCAGGCCGTCGAGCACATCGGCGGGCAAAGGCGGCAGTTCCACACCGTCCGACTCGCCGGCCCCTTCGGGCGGCAGGGACAGCGCGAAGCCCGGATCGTGCAGCGTGTCCCCCAGATCCAGGCAGGCATGGCCGCGGCCGAGCTGGTGGCTGGCCAGCGCCGCGGCGAGGATCAACAGCGGCGGCGCGGCAGGCGCCTCGCGCTGCAGAAAGTCGGCGAAGGCCGCGTCCAGCGCCCGCAACCAGCCCTGCTCGGCCCAGCGGGAGAGCAGCGCCTTCATCGCGGCCGGATCGTCGTAGGTACGGAAAGTCATGCGGCCTCCTGGCGGCGGGCGCCGGCGAACAGCGCGTCGAGGGTTTCGATCAACTCCCGCGGCGGACGCTCGGCGTGGATACCGCGGCTGGCGGCGCGGCTGCCGCGCAGGAACAGGTAGAGCGCGCCGCCCACATGACGGTCGTAGTCGTAGTCCGGCAGGCGGAGCTTGAGCAGGCGGTGCAGGGCCAGCAGGTAGAGCACATACTGCAGCTCGTAGCGCTCGGCCAGCACCGCATCGCGCATGGCCTCCGGCGTGTAGGCCGCGTCGTCGTCGCCGAGGCGGTTGGACTTGTAGTCCACCACGTAGTAGCGGCCGTCGTGCTCCACCAACAGGTCGATGAAGCCCTTCAACATGCCGTTGAGCTGCCCCTTGTCGAGCACTGGCCGCGTCGCGCCGCCGAGGGTGTGGCTGCGCACCAGGGCGTCCAGCGCCGGCAGATCCACGTCATGCACGGCGATCCAGAACTCCATCTCGGCAACGCAATTGGCGAGGCCGGCCAGGGTCAGCGGCGCTGCGGCGCTATCGCCCTCGACCAGCGGCAACTGCAGGTAAGCCAGCATCCACTCGGTGAGCGGATCGATCCAGCGCTCCCAGCCGCGCGCTGCGCAGCGACGGGCAACGGTGTCGCGCAGCAGGGCCGGCGCCGCAGCGACGCGGGCAAAGCCCTGCTTGGCGGCCCATTCGAACAGATCGTGCAGGAAGGTGCCGACCGCCGCACCGCGCGGGAAATCGTGCAGTCCTCCCCCCGCGGTCTTGCCGGCCGCCGGCACCGGCGTATCGGCGCGGGCCGTGGCGGTCTCGTGGAAGACGTCTTCCGCCGGCGTATCCGGCCCCTGCCCTGCGCTGCTGTGCAGCGCCGAGTAGCTGGCGATCCACCAGCGCTCGCGCACCGCGCGCAGCGGCTGGCGGGCGGCGCCTTCGACAAGTGCCGTGTCGCGGGCCTGATAGCGCGCCTCGCTGGCTTCTGGCTCGTCGAGCAGCGCAATGCCTTCGGCGGCGGCCAGTTCGGCCAGCCCTTCATCGAGGCTGCCACCAAGCAGGTAGCCAAGGGCGCTGCGCTCCAGCCCGTCCAGCGCCGCGGTGCTGACCCAGGTCGCGTAGCGGGCGCGGGTCAGCGCCACGTAGAGCTTGCGCAGGTCTTCGCCGAGGCGCTCCCGGTCGGCCAGCGCCAGCTGGGCCGGGTCGTCGCCCTGCAGGGCCAATTGCAGGTGGCCGGCGGCGTCGTGCCACTTGAGCGGCAGATCGGTGGACTTGGTGGCGCGGAAGCTGCACGCGAAGGGCAGGAAGACCAGCGGGTATTCGAGGCCCTTGGACTTGTGGATGGTCACCACCTTCACCAGGTCGGCGTCGCTCTCCAGGCGCACCTGGCGGGTGTCGCCGCCGACCTTGTCCTCGCGGCGCTGTTCGGCGAGGTGGCGGATCAGCGCGTGCTCGCCGTCGAGCAGCAGGCTGGCCTGCTGCAGGAGTTCGGCCAGGTGCAGCAGGTCGGTGAGGCTGCGCTCCCCCGCCCCGCCGGCGGCCAGCAGGCGCGCCGGCACGCGGAAGTCGTTGAGCAGGCGGCGCAGCATCGGCAGCACGCCCTGGCGCCGCCAGCATTCCCGGTAGGCACGGAACTGGTCGATGCGTTCGTCCCAGGCCGTCTCGTCCCGGTTGAGGCCGTCCAGCTCAGCCCAATCCAGCCCCAGCGTCGGCGTGGCCAGCGCGGCGCGCAGCAGGCGGCCGTCGTCCGGCTCGGCGCAGGCGGACAGCCACAGCTGCAGTTCCACCGCCTCCGGGCGGCGGAACACCGACTCCTTCTCCGACAGGTACACGCTGCGCACACCGCGCACCGCCAGCGCATCGCGGATCGCCGTGGCCTCGCTGCCGCTGCTGACCAGCACCGCCATGTCGGCCGGGCGCAGCGCCCGCGCCTCCTTGCCGAAGAAGCCGGCCTGACCCTGCTGTCCGAGGTTGAGCAGACGCACCATCTCGCTGGCGCAGACCCCGGCCATCGCAGACACGTATTCGGTCTTCGACGGCGCCTTGCCATCGTCCTTCGGCGGCAGCCGCCACAGGTTCAGCGCCGGCAGTTCGGCACCTTCCGCCTGCAGCACATCGTCGCGGCCATTGGCGTCGGCGGGCAGGAAGGGCACCGGGTTGCCGGCGTCGCTGCGGAACAGGAAGGCACCGGCCCCACCGTCGCGCTCTTCGGCCAGCGCGAAGCAGCGGTTGGCAGCGGCCACCATCGCGTGGGTCGAGCGGAAGTTGCGCCGCAGCGTGTAATGCCGGCCTGCGGTGGCGGCGCGGGCGGCCAGATAGGTGTAGATATCGGCGCCACGGAAGGCGTAGATGGCCTGCTTGGGGTCGCCGATGAGGATCAGCGCGGTGCTCTCATCGTTGGCCGCGACGCGATAGACCGCGTCAAAGATGCGGTACTGCACCGCATCGGTGTCCTGGAACTCGTCGATCAGCGCCACCGGAAACTGCTCGCGGATCACCTGGGCCAGGCGGGCGCCGTTGGGGCCGGCCAGCGCCGCGTCGAGGCGGGTCAGCAGATCGTTGAAGCCCATCCTGGCGTGGCGGGCCTGTTCGGCGGCGAAACGCTGGGCGACCCAGCGGGCGGCGTGGCGCAGCACGTCGTCGCGGGCGTCGGGCAGCGCGGCGAGCTGGGCCTGCAAGTCGGCGATGGCGGCCAGCGCCGGATGATCGGGCGGCGGCAGCTTGTCGGTCTTCCAGACCTCGGCCATGCCGTCGGGCGTCAGGCGCGTCCAGCCGGTGTTGAGCACCGGGCTGAGCTGGGCCGGATCGTCCCGCCAGGCGGCCAGCGCATCCAGCCAGGTGTCGTAGTTGTTCTTCTTGAGCTTCGTTCCGTTGATGTGCTTGGCGTCGCGGGCAGCGTCGAGCAACGCACGCAGTTCCTCCACCCAGTCGCTCCACGGCGCTTTCAGTAGTGCCAACTGGCGCTGCTTCTCCGCCTCGGCAACTGCCACGGACGCTGCCGGTGCCGCCGCTTCGCCCAGCAGGTCGGCATGCAGCAGAAGCTGCTTCACTTCGCCCTGCAGCGCTTCGGGTGCCCCCCACCAGCCATTCACCGCGCGGGCCGCTTCCACGTCCAGCGGGTACATGAAACTGCGCCAGTAGTCGCGCACCACCTCGGCCAGCAGCTCGTCCTGGTTGGTTTCGAGGGTCTGGGTGAACAGGCTGTCGCTGTCGAAGGCGTGCTCGCGCAGCATGCGGTTGCACCAGCCGTGGATGGTGGACACTGCCGCCTCGTCCATCCACTCGGCGGCCAGCTGCAGCTTGCGTGCGCAGCCGGGCCAGGCTTCCGGCGGGTAGTCGGCGCGCAGGTCGTGGAGCAGGTCCTTACCGGGTTCGATGTCCGATACCACCTTGGCCGGATCGGCGAGGAAGTAACCGGCCGCCTCGGCCAGGCGGGCGCGGATGCGGTCGCGCAGCTCCTTGGTGGCCGCATCGGTGAAGGTGACGACGAGGATCTCCGGCGGCGTCAGCGGGCGCCCGAAGGCGGCACCGTCGGCGCCGTGGCCGAGCACCAGGCGCACGTACAGCGCGGCGATCGTGAAGGTCTTGCCGGTACCCGCGCTGGCCTCGATGAGGCGGCTGCCGGACAACGGAAAGCGCAGCGGCGCGAGATCGGCGGGGGTCGGGGAAATCGGGCTCATGCTTGCTCTCCGCCGGCGGCGGCCTTGTCTTTCTTCTTCGCAAAGGTGGCGAGGTAGAGCGGGCGCAGCAGGCTGGTCGCCAGCCGCGCGAAGTCGCCGTCCTCAGCCAGCGCAGTGAAACTGGGCCAGGCCCGTTGCAGGTAGGCGCTGGAACCCAGCTCGCCGTCACTCTGGTAGCCGTCGCCCTCGTAGGCCGTGGTCGCGTCCTTGCGGGCCTTGCCCATCGCTTCCGCATCCTCGCTGGGGGCGTGCTTCAGCCACGCGAAGGCGGTCTTCACCGCCAGCGGCAGCGGACGGCTCTGGCCGTCGAGCCACGCCGCCAGCAGGCTTTCCAGGTGATGGACGGCGTCCTTCGGGTCCAGCGGCTCCAGCTCCACGCTGCCGGCCTTGCTGACCACCAGCGTGGTCAGCGGCCCGCCGGCCACATGGGCTGCCAGGTGGGCGACCCAGTGGCGGACCAGATGGTGGCGCTGGTACTGGCCCTTCTTCACCACGTCGCTGCTCTCCAGCACCACGCGGCCGCGATTGCCGGCAGCGTCGGTGCGGATGCCGGGCAGCCAGTCCTCCACGCGCAGGCCGGTGGCCTCACTGAAATAACGCAACTCCTCGTCCTCGCCCGGCGCGTCCGGCCAGCGCTCCAAGCCCGCTTGGTAACGCTCGAACATGTCTTCCATCGGCTTGGCCAGGTCGGCGGCCATCAGCTCGGCGAAGGCCGCGGCGGGCAGTTCCCCGCGCCGGCACAGGCGGGCCAGTCCGTCTTCCAGCGCCTGCGCCCGATCCTCGCCGGCATGCACGGCGGCGGCCTGCAGGCCGATCAGCTCGTTCCACAGGCTCCAGCGCTGCAGGCCGTCCAGGTCGAAGGGCTCCTGGTCGTCGCTGGCCGGGTCGTCCATGTCGAAATCCACGTGCAGGCGCAGGCGGAAGAACTGCTTCACCGGATCGCGCAGGAAGCCGCCCAGGTCGGCCAGGCGCAGCGGCTCGTCGCGCTGCAGCGGCGGCAATGCGCCCCCTGCCGCCGGCCGGTCGTCGGCAATGCGCCATTCGTCGGCGTAGGTGAATAGCGGCCCGTGCTGCGGATCGGCCGGGAAGTAGTCCGGGCTGAAGGGCTGCAGGCGATGCTCGACGGTCAGCGCCTTGAGCAGCGCGTCCTTGTCGTCCGGCCCTGCCCCGGCCAGCTTCCAGCCGGCCGCCAGGTGGTCGCGCAGCTGGCCGACCAGCACCGACGGCGGGCGTGGGGTGTTGTCGTTGATGCTGCGCCCGACCCACGAGATCAGCAGGCGCTCCCGCGCCGACAGCAGGGCCTCGAGGAACAGGTAGCGGTCGTCCTCGCGGCGGGAGCGGTCGCCGGGGCGGTAGTCGCGCCCCATCAGGTCGAAGTCCATCGGCACGCGGGTGCGCGGATAGTCGCCGTCGTTGAGGCCGAGCAGGCAGACCTGGCGGAAGGGGATCGCGCGCATCGGCATCAGCGTCGCGAAGGTCACCGAACCGGCGAAGAAGCGCTGGGACAGGCTGCCGTCGTCGAGCTGGGCCAGCCAGTGCTCGCCGACCACCGCCAGCGGCAGCGGATCGTCCAGGCGGGCCTGCTCGCAGGCCTGCTGCCAGGCCTCCAGCGCGGCGTCGAGTTGCTGCAGCGTATAGGCATCGCTGCTGTCCTCGGCGTCGAAGAAGTCGGCCAGCAACCGGCGCAGGCGCTGGCACCACTCGGGCACGGTGGCCGGGCTGGCGAGCACGCGCCAGCTCGTCTCCAGCCGGTCGAGCAGCGTGGCCAGTGGCCCCAGCAACGCGGCATCGAGGCCGCCGATCTCGTCGTAGGGCTCGATGTCCTGCCATGCGCCGCCGGTGCCGCCCACCGCGTAGCCGAGCAGCATGCGGCGCAGGCCGAACAGCCAGCTGTTGCCGTCCAGCGCGACCGGCAGTTCGAGGCTCTGCCGGTGCTCGGCGTGCAGGCCCCAGCGCACGCGGGCGCCATGGATCCAGCGATGCAAGAGCGGCAGTTCGTCCTCGGCGATGCCGAAGCGGCGGCGCAGGGCCGGCACCTCCAGCAGGTCCAGCACGTCGCTGACCGCCACCCGCGAGGTCGGCAGCCCCAGCAGCTTGTCGATGGCATTGACCAGCGGATCGTGCTGGCGGCGCCCCTGGTCGGCGATGCTGAACGGGATGAAGCGCGGATCGCTGGCGTCCATCAGCCCGAACACCGCCTGGATGTGCGGCGCGTAGGCGTCGATGTCCGGCACCATCACGATCACGTCGCGCGGGCGCAGCGTGGCGTCGGCGTTGAAGGCGGCGAGCAGCTGGTCGTGGAGGATCTCCACCTCCCGCTGCGGGCTGTGGGCGATGTGGAAACGGATCGAGTCGTCGTCCGGCGCTACCGCCGGCCAGCGGGTCTGCGTTTCGGCCAGCGGGCGCAGGTCGCGGACGTCGTCCTGCAGCTGATTGAGCAGACGCTCCTGGCCGTGGGGCGCGAACAGGTCGATGCGCTGGCGGATATCCACGAAGTGCTGCAGGTAGCCTTCGCGGGCGGTGTCGCTGTCGTGCTCGTCGAGCAGGCCGATGAAGTCGCGCCCCTGCTTGCCCCACGCCGCCAGCAGCGGATGGGCGTGCAGGTGCAGGTTCTCCTCCGACACCTCGGCCGGCATGCCGGCGCGGCGGCGCTGGCGATTGTGGGTGGCGCGCAGCAGGTCCTTGTCGGCGACGATGTCGGCCCAGAAGTGCTCGCAGGGGTTGTGCACGCACATCAGCACCTGGGTCCACCGGGACAGTGCAGCCAGCACTTCGAGGGACTGGCGCGGCATCGCCGAAATGCCAAAGATCATCACCCGGCGCGGCAGCCCGGCTGGCCGGCCGCCGTCCTCCGGCCAGGCCTCGACGCGCCGCAGGAAGGCCTCGTGCACCGCCGCCCGCCCCTGCCCGGCCAGCGCGCTGCCGTCGCCGGCGGCTGCCACGTCGGCCAGCAGCGCGCGCCACAAGCTGGCCTGCCAGCGCTGCTCGTCGGGCAGCGGCGGACGGTCGCCGTTGGCGCGGATCAGCACGTCCTCGCCGTCGGCCCAGGCGGCCAGCCAGTCGGCGCGGTACACCTGGTACTGGTCGAACAGGTCGGCCAGGCGCTCGGCGAGCTGGAAGCGCTTGCGCAGGTCGGCGTCGGAAGCCAGGAAGCGGCGCAGCGGCGCGTAGTCCGGCGCCGCCATCACGCCCGGCAGCAGGCGCATCAGGCGCCACACCAGCAGCGGCTTGTCGAAGGGCGAACTCTCCGGCACCGCGTCGAAGCCCAGCACGGCCCGGTAGGCCTGCCACAGGAAGCGCGACGGCAGCGACATGTCCAGCGCCGCGGCAATGCCGCAGCCACCACCGAATTCCCCATCGGCGTCCTCGGCCAGCGCCAGGCGCAGCCACTGGGCGATGCCGTTGCTATGCACCAGCAGGGTCTCGGTCTCCAGCAGCGCCAACGGGTAGCGTCGGCTCCACGTGACCAGCAGGTCGCGCAGGGCTTCGGGGTGATTGCCATGGACCAGCATCAGGCCGGTGGGCAGCGGAGTGGCGGTCAAAGGAGTCTCCGAAAGAATGATTCGGCTGTGGGCTATGAATTTGGTGAAGCACCGACTGTAGGGGCGAATTCATTCGCCCCTACAGCATCCTGCCTTGATTGCTTCATGTTCATGGCACCGATTGAACCACGGGCGTACGACAGCGGCTGTCGCACGCCCGCGCAACACCGGCCGACCTCAAGCCAGCATGTCGGCCCAGATGTTGTGCGCCCAGGCCAGCGCGTAGCGGCCCTCCTGCTCGCTGGCGTCAACGGACACGCCGCCGGCGCCGGCCACCGGCAGCACGGTGCGCTGGGCCGCGTCGTACTGGTGCACCGAGCTGACGTGGATCACGTGGGTGGCGTCGACGAAGCTGTAGCAGGTGTTCATCACCACCGGCGTCGGGTTCGGCGCCTCGCCGGCGAGCAGGCGGAGGATTGCCGCCGCCGCCACCTTGGCGTGCTGGTTGGCCATGTGGCCGGACTTGGGCATGGTCGGCGCCGGAAAGATCGCATCGCCGAGCACATGCACGCCGGGCGTGTTCACCGACTCGAAGGTCAGCCAGTCGATATCCACCCAGCGGCCATTGATCAGCTTGAGGCCGGCCTGGGTGGCGATGGCGCCGGCGCGCTGCGGCGGCACCACGTTGAGCACATCGGCCTTGACGTTCTCGAAGTCCAGCACGGCGGTTCGGCTGGCTGCGTCCACCTCGCGCAGCGCACTGTTGGGGCGGTATTCGAGGATGCCCTGATAGCGGGCGAAGGCCTGCGTGAACAGCGCCTTCTTGGAGATGATCTCGGCGTTGGCGTCGAGCACCAGCACCTTGGACTTCGGCTTGGCGCGGCGGAAATAGTCGGCCACCACGCAGGCCCGCTCGTACGGCCCTGGCGGGCAGCGGTACGGCGCCAGCGGGATGGTCAGCGCATACACGCCACCGTCGGGCATGGCCTCCAGCTGCGCACGTAACGCGACGGTCTGGGCGCCGGCCTTCCAGGCGTGCAGGATGCGCGCGCGGGCGGCCTCGCTGCCCAGCCCCGGCACCTGGTCGAACTGGAAGTCCACGCCTGGCGACAGCACCAGCCGGTCCCACGACAGCGTACCGCCCACAGCCAGGCGCAGCGTGCGCGCCGCCGGGTCGATGGCGGTCACTTCGTCCTTCATCACCTTCACGCCCCAGGTGTCGCGCAGGCCTTCGTAGCCCAGCGTGATGTCGGCCAGGGTCTTCACGCCGCCGATCACCAGGTTGGAGATCGGGCAGGAGATGAACTGGGGATCGCGCTCCACCAGGGTCACGTCCACCGCCCCGCCGCTCCACATGCGCAGGTACTTGGCGGCCGTCGCGCCGCCATAGCCGCCGCCGACCACCACCACGTGGGCGCGGCGCGCAGCCGCCAGCGCACGGCCGGACAGGACCGGCAACAACAAGGCGCCACCGGCCAACCCGGCGGTTTTCAGGAAATCCCGTCGATTCAGCATGCGCCGCCCCTCACTGGCGGGCGGCGAAGTACGCCGCGATCAGTTCGAGCTGGGCTTCGCTGTAGCCCTTGGCGATCTGCGGCATGATCGTCGCCCGCCGCGTGCCGCTGCGGAACTCGCGCAGCTTCTGCATCAACTCGGGAGCCGGCACGCCGGCAAGCACGGGCATCGTCGCGTCGGGCCGGGCGTGGCCGTCGGTGCCATGGCAGCTGGTGCAGGTGGCGGCCAGGTTGCGGGCCAGGTCGGGATCGGGGGCGGGGCTGGCGTGGGCCATCGTAGCCAAACCGAACAGCAGGCCGAAGACAGCGCAGCGGGGAGACAGCGTCATCGTTTCTCCTAATCGAGGCAGCCGTCGCGGGGGCGATCGGCAAGCCCGCCATTGTTCCCCGCCGGAGCGCCCCGCCGCAAGCCGCGGCGGGCTTCAGCCGGCCAGCGTCGCGTTGTCGTCCACCAGCATGTCGCGCACGGTGTAGTTCGGCCGGCGGTCCGGGTAGCGGCACTCGCCAGCCGGGATGCCGTCGCCGTTGCAGCCGCTCAACAGCGGACAGCGGGCGAACAGCTCCGCCGCCCAGTCGGCAAAGGCGCGCACCTTGGGTGACAGGTGGCGGTTCTGCGGGTAGAGCACCGACATCGGCACCGGCGACGGCTTCCACTGGGGCAGGATCTCCTTCAGCGCACCGCTCTCCAGGTGCGGCCAGGCCATGAAGCGGGCCGGCTGGATCAGTCCGAAATTCTTCAGCCCGCAGGTGATGTAGGCGTCGGCGTCATTTACCGCGATGCGGCCTTCCAGGCGCAGCGGCACGCTGACCCCATCGACCAGGAAATCCCAGTCGAAGTTGCGCCCGCTGACGCTCGAAAAGTAATGCACCACCCGGTGTTGCTGCAGCTCCTCCAGAGTCGTCGGCTCGCCGTAACGTTCCAGGTATTCCGCCGAGCCGCAGGTGACGAAACTCAGGCTGCCAATACGGCGGGCCACCAGCGTGGAATCCACCAGCTCGCCGGCACGGATCACGCAATCGACGGCCTCCTGCACCAGGTCCACCGGACGGTCGCCCATGCCGATCACCAAGTCCACGTCCGGATAGAGGGAGTGGAACTCGCACAGGTTGGGAATCAGGATGTCCCGCCCGACGGGCCCCGCCACATCCACCCGCAGCCGCCCCTGGGGCCGCCGGGCGGCGTCCTGGAAGGCAGCCTCGGTCTCCTCCAGCTCGGCGAGGATGCGCGCGCAGCGCTCGTAGTAGGCCGCGCCGTCGGCCGTGAGGCTGACGCTGCGGGTGGTGCGGTTAAGCAGGCGCACTTTCAGGTGGTTCTCCAGCCCCTGGATGGTGTTGGTGACGGTGGCCCGCGGCAGGCTCAGGTTGTCCGCCGCACGCGTGAAGCTGTTGGCCTCGACGACCCCCATGAAGACCTTCATGGCCTGAAATCTGTCCATTTTCCCCACTCCGGCTGGTGGCTCCGCGAAGGCAAGCCTCCAACAATTATTAGTCAACTTCGAATAGTGAAGTCAACTTTCGAATATTTATCCAACAGCTATCAACAACCACAATTCAGCCATCGCCCCTGTCCGTCCATTCCGGATTGCTAAGCACATGATGTCTTCCTACGACAACGTTCTTCCCCGCAGCACCGGCACCTTGCAGGTCGCGGATCTGTGCCTGCCGGGCTTTGCCGGACAGATCGACGCCCGGTTGTACCGGCCGGCCGATGTGGAGGGAAGCCTGCCCGCCGTACTGTATTTCCACGGCGGCGGCTTCGTCGCCGGCGACCTGGACGAAGCCGACCCGATCGCCCGCCGACTGGCCGCGACGATTCCCGCCGCGGTGCTGTCGGTGGGCTACTCCCTGGCGCCGGCCCTGCCCTTCCCGGCCGCACCGGAAGACGCCCACGCAGCCGCCCTGTGGCTGCACGCCCAGGCCGCCACCTTCGGCATCGATGCCACCCGCCTGGCCTGCGCCGGCCACGACGCCGGTGCCACGCTGGCCGCCGCCCTCACGCTGATGGCCCGCGACCGCCTCGGCCCCCCCCTCGTCGCCCAGGCCCTGGTCGGCCCGATGCTCGACCCCAGCCTGACCCGCCTGGACCATCGCGCCGGCTCCGCCGAGCCGCAGCCCAACACCTGCGCCCGCTGCTACAGCCAGTACCTGCCGCGGGTCGCCGAGCGCCTCCACCCCTACGCCACGCCCCTCGAATCGCGCCGCCTGGCCGGCCTGCCGCCAGCCCTGATCGCCACCGGCGCCCACGACCGCCTGCGCTGCGAAGCCGAGCACTACGGCGCCGCGCTGATCAACGCCGGCGTACCGACCCAGGTCACCCGCTACGCCGCCGGCCATGCCGAACTGCCGGCCCACCCGGCGCTGCTCGCCGATCTGGCGGCCTTCCTGCGCCACCACCTGTGGCCCGCCGCGAGTTTCAACCCCGATTTCCCGTCATTCCAATCCCTGAAAACAGAGAGGACATCATGAACGCCAACGAGACCTCCCGCTCCCTCCCCCGCCGGCGCCTCGTCATCGCCGCTGCCCTTGCCGGCTTCGCGCTGGCAGGCGGCGGCATGGCCATCTATTCCGCGCACGCCGACTCCCCCGCGCCGGCCGCCGCGCCACAAGCAGCCCAGGTGGACACCGCCCAAGTCGTCAACAGGGCCATCATCGACTGGCAGGACTTCTCCGGCCGGCTGGAGGCCGTGGACCGGGTCGAGATCCGCCCGCAGGTATCGGGCATCCTGACCCAGGTGCATTTCCGCGACGGCAGCCCGGTACGCAAGGGCGACGTGCTGTTCACCATCGACCCGCGCCCCTTCGCCGCCGAGGTGGAACGGGCGGAAGCCCAGCTCGCCGCGGCCGAATCGCGGGTCGGCTACACCGCCTCCGACCTGGCCCGCGCCGAACGCCTGATCGCCGACAACGCGGTGTCGCGCCGCGACCTGGAAGAAAAGCAGAATGCCGCCCGCGACGCCGGTGCCGGCGTGCAGGCCGCCCGCGCGGCGCTGCGCATCGCCCGCCTGAACCTGGAATACACGTCCATCAAGGCGCCCATCGACGGCCGCATGTCCCGCGCCGAAGTCACCGTCGGCAACCTGGTCAGCGCCAACGGCGGCCCGGCGCTCACCACGCTGGTGTCGTCCAGCCGCATCTACGCGGCCTTCGACGTGGACGAGCAGACCTTCCTGAAGTCGGTCAATCCGGCCCGTGACGCCAAGGGCACCGCACTGCCGGTGCACCTGGGCCTCGCCGACCAGGACGGCCACCCCTTCGAGGGGCGCATCCACTCGGTGGACAACCGCCTCGACACCACCTCCGGCACGATCCGCGTGCGGGCCATCTTCGACAACCCGGACGGCCGCCTGGTGCCGGGCCTCTACGCGCGCATCCGCCTCGGCGCCGGCACCCCGCGGGAGGCCGTGCTGATCGACGACCGCGCCATCGGCACCGATCAGGACAAGCGCTTCGTGCTGGTCGTCGATAGCGCCAACAAGACCGCCTACCGGGAAGTGCGCCTCGGCAACCTGCACGACGGCCTGCGCATCGTCGAGGACGGCCTCAAGCCGGGCGAACGCATCGTGGTGAACGGCCTGCAGCGCGTCCGCCCCGGCGACCCGGTGACGCCCCACCCGGTCGCCATGGAAGGCAGCGCGCCGCTGGCCGCCGCCACCATGCCCCACGCGACGAAGACGCGGATCTGAGCGATCCGCGGGAGACACCCATGAACATATCCAAGTTCTTCATCGACCGCCCGATCTTCGCCGGCGTGCTGTCGATCCTGATCCTGCTGGCCGGCGTGCTGGCGGCTTTCAAGCTGCCCATCGCCGAGTATCCCGAGGTGGTGCCGCCGTCGGTGGTGGTGCGCGCCCAGTTCCCCGGCGCCAACCCCAAGGTGATCGCCGAGACGGTGGCCGCGCCGCTGGAAGAGAGCATCAACGGTGTGGAAAACATGCTGTACATGCAGAGCCAGGCCAACAGCGACGGCAACCTGACCCTCACCGTCAACTTCCAGCTCGGCGTCGATCCGGACAAGGCCCAGCAGCTGGTGCAGAACCGCGTCTCGCAAGCCCTGCCGCGCCTGCCGGAAGACGTGCAGCGCCTCGGCGTGACGACCGCCAAGAGCACCCCGACGATCACCATGGTGGTGCACCTGACCTCGCCGGACGACCGCTACGACATGACCTACCTGCGCAACTACGCGGTCCTCAACGTGAAGGACCGCCTGGCGCGCATCCAGGGCGTGGGCGAGGTCGGCCTGTTCGGCTCCGGCAACTACGCCATGCGGGTGTGGCTCGACCCCGGCAAGGTGGCCGAGCGTGGCCTCACCGCCGCCGAGGTGGTGAAGGCCATCCGCGAGCAGAACGTGCAGGTGGCCGCCGGCGTCATCGGCGCGCCGCCCAACGACCGTCGCACGCCGCTGCAGCTCAACGTCAACGCCCAGGGCCGCCTGAAGGACGAGGCGGAGTTCGCGCAGATCATCCTCAAGACCGCCCCCGACGGAGGTGTCACCCGCCTCGGCGACGTGGCCCGCATCGAGTTGGCCGCGTCGGAATACGGCCTGCGCGCACTGCTCGACAACAAGCCGGCGGTGGCCATCCCGATCTTCCAGACGCCCGGCGCCAACGCCCTCGAGATCTCGTCCAAGGTGCGCGAGACGATGGCCGAGCTGGCCAAGGATTTCCCGCCGTCGGTGCAGTACAGCATCGTCTATGACCCGACCCAGTTCGTGCGGGCCAGTATCAAGGCGGTGGTCACCACGCTGCTGGAGGCCATCGCGCTGGTGGTGCTGGTGGTGATCGTGTTCCTGCAGACCTGGCGCGCGTCCATCATCCCGCTGCTGGCGGTGCCGGTATCCATCATCGGCACCTTCTCGCTGATGCTCGGCTTCGGCTATTCCATCAACGCCCTGTCCCTGTTCGGCATGGTGCTGGCCATCGGCATCGTGGTGGACGACGCCATCGTCGTGGTGGAGAACGTCGAGCGCAACATCGAGGCCGGCCTGACGCCGCGCGAGGCCACCTACCGGGCGATGCGCGAAGTGTCGGGGCCGATCATCGCCATCGCGCTGACGCTCGTGGCGGTGTTCGTGCCGCTGGCCTTCATGACCGGCCTCACCGGCCAGTTCTACAAGCAGTTCGCGATGACCATCGCGATCTCCACGGTGATCTCCGCCTTCAACTCCCTGACCCTGTCGCCGGCCCTCGCCGCGCTGCTGCTGAAGGGCCATGACGCCAAGCCCGACTGGCTGACGGTGCAGATGCAGCGCTGGCTGGGCGGCTTCTTCGCCCGCTTCAACCGCGTCTTCCAGCGCGGCAGCGAGCGCTACGGCAACGGCGTGCGCGGCGTCATCGGCCACAAGGCCTCGGCGATGGGCGTCTATGGGCTGCTGCTGGCCCTCACGGTGGGCATCTCCTACGTGGTGCCCGGCGGCTTCGTGCCGGCCCAGGACAAGCAATACCTGGTGGCCTTCGCACAGCTGCCGGCCGGCGCCTCCCTCGACCGCAGCGAGGCGGTGATCCGCCGCATGGGTGACATCGCCCTCAAGCAGCCCGGCGTGGAGAGCGCGGTGTCCTTCCCCGGCCTGTCCATCAACGGCTTCACCAACAGCGCCAGCGCCGGCATCGTCTTCGTGACCCTCAAGCCCTTCGCCGAGCGCAAGGGGGCGGAGCTGTCGGCAGGTGCCATCGCCGGCGCCCTCAACCAGCAGTTCGCGTCCATCCAGGAAGCCTTCACGGCCGTCTTCCCGCCCCCGCCGGTGATGGGCCTGGGCACCCTCGGCGGCTTCAAGATGCAGATCGAGGATCGCGGCAGCGTCGGCTACGCCGAGCTGGACAAGGCCGCCAAGGCCTTCATGGCGGCGGCCAGCAAGGCGCCTGAGCTGGGCCCGATGTTCTCCAGCTACCAGATCAACGTGCCGCAGCTCGACGTGGACCTGGACCGCACCAAGGCCAAGCAGCAGGGCGTGGCCGTCACCGACGTGTTCGACACGCTGCAGATCTACCTGGGCTCCCTGTACGTGAACGACTTCAACCGCTTCGGCCGCGTGTACCAGGTGCGGGCCCAGGCGGACGCGGACTTCCGCGCCCAGCCGGAGGACATCGGCCGCCTGAAGACCCGCAACGCCAGCGGCGAGATGGTGCCCCTCGCGTCCCTGCTGCGGGTCACCCCCAGCTACGGGCCGGAGATGGTGGTGCGCTACAACGGCTTCACCGCTGCCGACATCAACGGCGGGCCGGCGCCCGGCTATTCCTCGGCCCAGGCCGAGGCGGCCGCCGAGCGCATCGCCGCCGAAACCCTGCCCCGCGGCGTGAAGTTCGAATGGACCGACCTCACCTACCAGAAGATCCTGGCCGGCAACGCCGGTATCTGGGTCTTCCCGATCAGCGTGCTGCTGGTCTTCCTGGTGCTGGCCGCCCAGTACGAGAGCCTGACCCTGCCGCTGGCGGTGATCCTGATCGTGCCGATGAGCATCCTCGCGGCCCTCACCGGCGTGTATCTGACCGGTGGCGACAACAACATCTTCACCCAGATCGGGCTGATGGTGCTGGTCGGGCTGGCCTGCAAGAACGCCATCCTGATCGTCGAGTTCGCCCGCGAACTGGAGCTGCAGGGCCACACCCCGCTGCAGGCCGCCATCGACGCCAGCCGCCTGCGTCTGCGGCCGATCCTGATGACCTCCATCGCCTTCATCATGGGCGTGGTGCCGCTGGTCACCTCCAGCGGTGCGGGTTCGGAAATGCGCCACGCGATGGGCATTGCGGTGTTCTTCGGCATGCTCGGCGTGACGCTGTTCGGGCTGTTCCTGACGCCGGTGTTCTACGTGCTGCTACGCACCCTCGACAAGCGCCATCCCCTCCACTCGGCGAGCCACCACGAGGCGCCGCTGGTGCAACCGGCCGCCGCCCATGCCGGCCAGGAGTAAGACGATGAACCTGCACGCCCTTCCCCTGCCCCGCCGCGCCTTCGGCCTGCTCGCCAGCCTGCTGGTGCTGGCCGGCTGCTCGGTGGCGCCAACCTACGACAAGCCGGCGCTGAACCTGCCCGCCGCCTACAAGGAGGCGCCCGCCGCCGACCCCAACTGGAAGCCCGCCGAGCCGGCCGACACCGCCGCCCGCGGCGAGTGGTGGACGGTCTTTGGCGACGCCACGCTGGACCGCCTGGAGCGCGACGCGGTAGCCGCCAACCCGGATCTGGTGGCCGCCGCCGCCCGCCTGGGCCAGGCCCGCGCGCTGGAGCAGGCCGCCCACGCGGCGCGCCTGCCCCAGGTCGGGATCGGCTTCGGTCCGACCCGCCAGCGCCCGTCGCCGGCCTCCCAGGGCCTCGCCGCCGACGCCGACACGCGCACCAGCACCCTGTGGCGCGGCCAGGCCACCGTCGCCTACGAGGTGGACCTGTTCGGCCGCCTGTCCGGCGCCGAAGACGCCGCCCGCCTCGACGCCGAGCGCAGCGGCGCGCTATTCGGCGCAACCCTGCTGGCCCTGCAGGCCGACGTGGCCCAGGCCTACTTCCTGATCCGCGAGCTGGACGCCGCCCAAGCCTTGTACGTGGACACCGTCAAGCTGCGCGCCGACACCGTGCAGCTGCTGCAGCGCCGCTTCGACGAGGGCGACATCGCCGAGCTGGACCTGGCGCGGGCCCGCAGCGAACTGGCCGCGGCCCGCTCCGAATCCCTCGGCCTGGCCCGCCAGCGGGCGGTGGCCGAGCATGCGCTGGCGATCCTGCTCGGCAAGTCGCCGGCGGAGTTCAGCCTGCAGCCCATGCCGCTGCGCCGCCTCGCCATCGGCGTACCGGCCGGCCTGCCATCGGCGCTGCTCGAACGGCGGCCGGACATCGCCGCCGCCGAACGGGCGATGGCCGCCGCCAACGCCCGCATCGGCGTCGCCAAGTCGGCCTGGTTCCCGCGCCTGTCCCTCACCGGCGCAGCCGGCTACGAGGCCGGTGGCGTCGGCGACCTGTTCAAGTACGCCAGCCGGACCTTCGTACTCGGCCCCTTGGTCGGCACCGCACTGAGCCTGCCGATCTTCGACGGCGGCGCCCGCGAGGCCGGCCTCAAGCAGGCCGAATCGGCCTACGTGGAAGACGCCGCCCGCTACCGCCAGACGGTGCTGCAGGCCTTCCGCGAGGTGGAGGACAACCTGGCCCAGCTGCGCCTGCTTGGCGACCAGCACCGGGAGCAGGACGACGCCGTCGGCGCCGCCGCCCGGGCCGCCCGCCTGGCCCGCCTGCAATACCGGGAAGGGGCGGTGAGCTACCTCAACGTGATCGACGCGGAACGCAGCGTGCTGCAGCAGCAGCGCCTCGCCGTCGGGCTGGACGGGGAGCGGGCGCGGGCCACCGTCAACCTGATCCGCGCCCTCGGCGGCGGCTGGACGCCCACGCCCGGTTGATCGAGAAAGCGCAGCGTGCCTCCCCGCTGCTGCTTTGCACCAGAAGGCCGATGCCCTTTAAGCTACGGGGCATCGGCCTTCTCTCCCTCCCCGCCATGTCCCGACTTTCCGCGTTGCGCGGGCGCCTGACCGGCGTCCTGGCCCTCTCCATCCTGTCCGCCCTCGGCGGCTTCGCCACGCCAGCCGTTGCCGGCAAGACCCTCGAGGCCATCAAGGCCAAGGGCCAGCTCGCCTGCGGCGTCAGCACCGGCGTCATCGGCTTCTCGGCGGCCGACAGCCAGGGCCAGTGGAAGGGCCTAGACGTGGACGTCTGCAAGGCCCTTGCCGCCGCCGTGCTCGGCGACGCCCGCAAGGTGCGTTGGGTGCCGCTCAGCTCCCAGCAGCGCTTCACCGCCCTGCAGTCCGGCGAGGTGGACATCCTGTCCCGCAACACCACCTGGAGCCTGACCCGCGACGCCGGCCAGGGCCTGCACTTCGCGGGGGTCACCTACTACGACGGTCAGGGCTTCCTGGTCGCCAAGAAGACCAAGGTGACCAGCGCCAAGCAATTGAAGAACGCCGAGATCTGCGTGCAGACCGGCACCACCACCGAGAAGAACCTGGCCGACTACTTCCGCGCCCAGGGCATCAAGTTCAAGCCGGTGGTCTTCGACAAGTTCGAGCCGTCGATCAAGGCCTTCTTCAGCGGCCGCTGCCAGGCCTACACCACCGACGCCTCGGCGCTGGCCTTCATCCGCGCCAAGGAAGCCCCCAACCCCGACGACTACCTGATCCTGCCGGAGATCATCTCCAAGGAACCCCTCGGCCCGGCGGTACGGCGCGGCGACGACGAGTGGTTCGCCATCGTCAAATGGACCGTCAATGCACTGATCGAGGCGGAGGAGCTGGGCATCACCCAGGCCAGGGTGGACAGCCTCAAGTCGTCCGCCGACCCGGCCGTGCAGCGCTTCCTCGGCGTCGGCGAAGACCTCGGCAAGAACCTCGGGCTCGACCGGGACTGGGCGGCGCGGGCGGTGAAGGCGGTCGGCAACTACGGCGAGATCTTCAACCGCAACGTCGGCCCCGACTCGCCCCTCAAGCTGCCCCGCGGCCTCAACGCCCAATGGAACAAGGGCGGCATCCTGTACGCGCTGCCGCTGCGCTGATGGCCCGGCCGCAGTCCGCTTCCCGTGCCGTGCAGGCGCTGCTGATCGTCGTGCTGCTGGCCCTGCTCGGCCTGCTGGTGGCGACGACCCGCGCCCATCTGGAGGAGCGCGGCATCCGCAGCGGCTTCGACTTCCTGTTCGAACCGGCCGGCTTCTCCCTCGGCGAGAGCGTGCTGCCCTTCGAAGCGGGCGACACCACGCTGCGCGCCTTCGTCGCCGGCCTGCTCAACACCCTGCGCGTGGCCCTGCCCGGCGCCGCGCTGGCGCTGGGCCTCGGCATCCTGCTCGGCTTCGGGCGGCTGGCCGACAACCCGCTGGTGCGCGGCCTGGCCGGTGTCGCCGTCAATGCGATCCGCAACGTGCCGTTGCTGCTGCACCTGCTGGCCTGGTACTTCATCCTCACCGATCTTTTGCCGGCCGCCGACGCCCCGCTGCAGCTGGCGCCCGGCGTGTTCCTCAGCAAGTCCGGGCTGGCCCTGCCCTGGTGGGGCGATAATGGCTTCGAGATCCCCGAGCCGGCCGGCTTCGGCATCGACGGCGGCGCCAGCCTGACCCCGGAATACCTGGCCCTGCTGTTCGGCCTGACCATCTACGGCGCCGCCTACATCGCCGAGACCCTGCGCGGCGCCGTGCTCGCCCTGCCCGCCGGCCAGCGCACCGCAGCCCTGGCCCTCGGCCTGACGCCGCGCCAGACCTTCCTGCTGGTGCTGCTGCCACAAGCCTGGCGTGCCGCGCTGCCGCCCACCACCAGCCAGCTCCTCAACCTGTTCAAGAACTCCTCGCTGGCGGTGGCCATCGGCTACCCGGACCTGATGGCGGTGGCCGGCACCAGCCTCAACCAGAGCGGCCGCGCCATCGAATGCCTGAGCATCGTGATCGCCGTATACCTGCTGCTGTCCCTGCTCGGCGCCGCCGTCAGCCACCGGCTCGAACAGCGCAGCCTGCGCGGGGGGCCGGCATGAGCGATCACGCCTGGCTGCCCGAAAGGAATGCTCTTCCTCCCCCGGCGAGGATGTCGCGCAGCGACGGTAGGGTCGTCCGATGAATTTCAGCGTCCTGCGCCGCCGCTTCTTCGGCGATCCCCTCAACGCGCTCTTGAGCCTCGCCGTGCTGGCCGCCGCGCTGCTGTGGCTGCCGCCGCTGCTGCGCTGGGCCGTGGCCAACGCCCAGCTCGCCCCCGACGCCGCGGCCTGCACCGCGCTGGAACACGGCGGCGCCTGCTGGGGCGTGGTCGTCGAAAAGGCCCGCTTCATCCTCCTCGGCCGCTACCCGGATGAGGAAGCCTGGCGCCCCCTCCTCGCCGCAGGCCTGATCGGCGCCGGCTGGCTGCTGGCCGCCTTCCGCCACCTGCCCGGCCGTACACTGGCGGCCCTGCTGCTGGCCCCGCCGCTCGTCGCCCTGCCGCTCCTCGGCGGCGGCATGGCCGGCCTGGCGCCGGTACCCACCGAACTGTGGGGCGGCCTGCCGCTGACCCTGCTGCTGACCGGCGCCGGCATGGCCGGCGCGCTGCCGCTCGGCATCGCCGTCGCCTACGGCCGCCGCTCGCAACTGCCGGTACTCCGCGCCCTACTCACCGCCTATGTGGAACTGGCCCGCGGCATCCCGCTGGTCGCTGCCCTCTTCGCCGCGTCCTTCCTGCTGCCGCTGTTCTTCCCCGAAGGCCTGGCGCTGGACATGCTGTGGCGGGTGCTGATCGCCATCGTGCTGTTCGCCGCCGCCTACCTGTCCGAGATCATCCGCGGCGGCCTGCAGGCCATCCGCCCCGGCCAGCTCGACGCCGCCGCCGCCCTCGGCTTCGGCTACTGGCAGACCCAGCGCTGGATCGTCCTGCCGCAAGTCCTGCGCGCCGTCGCCCCGTCCATCGCCAACAGCGCCATCGCCCTGTTCAAGGACACCACGTTGGTCACTGTGGTCAGCCTCTACGAACTCACCGGCTCCCTCAGCCTGGCGCTTTCCGGCGACCCGGAATGGCGGCCGTTCTACCTGGAGGCGTGGTTGTTCATTGCTGGGGTTTATTGGGTGGGGTGTGGGGTGTTGGGGCGGGTCAGCCGGCGGCTGGGGGGCTGAAACGGCGTTCCGGGCTTTTGGTGCCTTTGCGGACTGCTTTCTATGCCATTGACCTGGATTGACGGACTACACATCAACTCGCATAACGCGCGGGTTACTTTAGGCGCCGTTGCTCGTAGAATGAATTCATGGAAGCACAACGCATTACCTTGGCTCTCGATGATCACTCGGGCGGTTTCGAAACCACCCCAGATCGTGTTCGCCTGGCGGATTTGGCACGCTTTGCCGACGATGTGCAGAGTTTCCTCCGCGGTGAAACCAAAGAGGTCGACACACAGAATCTGGAGGTGGCAGTCCGCAAGGGGTCTCTGGCCATCGAAACGGCTCCCATACCGGTAGCGCCCCGACTCTTTGCCGACCTTCAGACCATGCTGAACGGTGACTTGCTGGACAGCCTCGACACCAAGCGGAAAGAAGTCGTGGAGCGCTGGCAAAAAGCGGCGCGCCAGACTCGCGGTCTGGCTTACAAGATTTCGGCCCCCTTCCTGTCGCGCCCGGTCGTGGTCAGTGCGAATTCCGACTACCGTGGTGATGACGCTGACCAATGGGTTCAGGTTGAACGCTACATACGGGGCGAAATTCAGGATCTGGGCGGAATCACCAAGGCCAATGCGCACGTTCGGCTACCGGACGGCTCCACGCTGAGAGTCACCACGGACAAAAGCTTGCTGCGGGAAGACAAGGTCAATCGGCTGTACAAGACGGCCATGCTCCGTATCAAGGCTGAATACAACGTCCTCACCCGCGAGCTGCGCAACGCCCGCCTGATGCAGTTTGTAGAGTACGTCAATCAGGTTGACGAAGCAGAGCTGGAACGCCTGACGCGTCGCGGCGCAAGCGCCTGGAAGGATGTGAGCGATGCCACTGCCTGGGTGGATGAATTGCGAGGGGGCGAACATTGAATAGCGCCCTGCTGGACACCAGCTTCCTCATCACGCTGGCCGATCCTTCCAGGCCGCACCATGCCGCTGCCCAGCAATATTTCCGTGAATGCGTATCCCGGCAGATACCCATGTATCTATCGACCATCGTCATCTCGGAATTCCAGGTCAAACAGACCATCAAAGACCTTCCATTACGCAATTTGGTCGTGTTGCCCTTCAATGTCGACCACGCCATGCGCTGTGGCCTTCTGATCCGTCAATTATCGCGCGACCCCAGCGACGATCGTGTTCGCGTAAAGGATGATTTCAAGCTCATCGCCCAGTGCGACTGTGAAGACATCAGCCACCTGTTGAGCGAAGACGAAAGCACCTTGGTCAAATACCTTGACCGCGCCCAGGCCCCCGGTCAGCCTATGACCCGATCAGTGCTCCTCAAGCACGGGTACGACGTCTCATGGTTCGAAAACGGGCAGTTCAGATTGCCTGAGTGACACTAACCCGCAATCGCACTGACTGACACCCCCCGGAGCGCCCCCACCTCCAAGGGCAATAGCAATAATCAGTAGAAAAGAGCAGTAACCCCATCGGAATTCGACCTCTTGGGGCTCCCTCCCTGCCCCTTTGAGTCATGGAAACATGGCAACGGAAGGCAACTTTCCAGCTTTCGGTCTCCGAATCCGAAGATTCGGACTCAAGCACCGAAGCTTCGATCTCCATCACCGAAACTTCGAACCCAACCACCGAAGTTTCGGACCCGGAGATCGAAACTTCGGATGATTTCGTCGAAACTTCGGTCTCAGAGTCCGAACATCGCACCTCGCAATCCGAACTTTCGATGGCTGCATCCGAAAAACGGAAAGCAATCATCCAACATCGGACAATTGCTTTCCATTTTCGTGCAGCAAGCGGGCGCCCTCGCGCTACGCCACCCCGCGCGCCTGCAAGGCCTCGCCGAGTTCGCGCAGTTCCTCCGCCAGCATGGAGCAGGCCCACAGGTAGTTGTCCTGGTAGGACGGACTCAGGCGCCGGAAGGCGTCGGCCTGGGCGCCGCAGGTCATGGCCAGCAAGGCCTGCAGCTGGGCCTGCCGGGCCGACATCTGATCGATCAGTGTCAGCACGCTGACGTCGTCGGCCAGCCGATAGAGCGGCGAGGAAGAAGCGGGAAAGTGCATCTGCGTCGTCATGCGCAAGCCCTCCCGCAGGAAGTACGCGTGGAGAAACGCAGGGTTCGACGGGTATGCCGCCAAAGCGGAAAAGCGGACGCGTGCGGCCGTGCGCACGCCGGGGCGTGAATTGCCATGGAATGGAACTCCTTCGTTAATGGACTGTTCCACCCCTCGCTGCTAAACGGGGGGCGGGCCAAAGCAGGGTTAGCAGACCGGAACGAAGGGACCGGCAGGCCGAAGCCTCCCCACCCGGCCCGCCATTGATCAAGGCGCACCACGGGCGTGACGGACGAAAAAAAGCCGCGGCGCGGCTATCGGTCCGCCTTCGTTTGCCGGGCTGCTAAACCCGGTCGCTGCTGTTTCAGCGACGCGCCGGAGTATCGACCGGGCATCGGGGGAGCGTCAAGCCGGGGGAGAAACAGAGCTTTCGCACCGCGGCTGCCTGAATAGTCGCAGCCCCCTCCCGTCTCAGTTTCCACACATGACCCAGTACCAACCCAAGCCCCAGCAAAGGCTCGGTGAATCGCCAAAGCCCGTCCTGAACCGCCGAGCAGCACAGCAGCAGGCGGGGAAGTCCGGCGCGGCTGTCTGAGCCGGCAACGCCGGCGAGTTCCGCGACGGCCGCCTGCTGCGAGCAGCGCAGGGCAGTCGTCCGCAACGCGGACGACCGGTGAAGCACGGGTCGCCTTTCTTGCCTTCTTCTTTGGCGACGCAAAGAAGAAGGTCGCCCGCCGGGGCGAGTCCCGGCCAATCCAAGACCAAACAACGGAAAGCCGCCCAGCAAGGGTTAGCCCTCCAACCCAGCAACAGCCTCCCCAATAATCTCCGCCAACCTCCTAACCCCCGGCCCCGCGAAATCCGGATCCGCCACCACCAGATACATCTCCAGACACCGCACCTCCGCCCCCCCCAGCGGCAGGATCTTCAGTCGCCCATCAGCCAGCTCGGCGGCAATCCGAGGCTCCGGAAACCACGCGAAACCATGCCCGGCGCAGGCGGCGGCAATGGAGGTGGCGATGCTGCTGAAGGTCCAGCGCTGCTCCACCTCCAGGATCAGGCTGCGCTTGTCGCGGGTGGAACTGGTTTCGCGCACGTTGAGGCGGCGGTGGCCGCGCAGGTCCTGTTCGCCGAGGGGCCGCCCGAGTTGGTGCAGCGGGTGGTCGGGGTGCGCCGCGGCGACGATGCGCATGCGCATCAGCGGCCGCCCGAGGAAGCCCGGCGGCACGTGGGGGGTGATGGCGATGTCGGCCTGGCCGGTGAGCAGCGCTTCGCCGGTGCCGCCGAGCACCGACTCGATGACCTCGATGCGCGTGCGCGGGGCTTCCGCGCCGAAGCGGGCGAGGCAGTCGAGCAGCACGTCGGGCGGGAAGACGATCTCCACCGCCAGCCCGATCTCCGCCTCCCAGCCGGCCGACAGCTTGCGCGCGGCCTGTTCCAGGTCGCTGGCCTGCTCCACCAGGGCCAGCGCGCGCCGGTACAGCATCTGCCCGACCGGCGTCAGCACGGCCTTGCGGCCCTGGATCTCGAAGGCCCGCACGCCGAGCTGGGATTCGATCTTCTGCACCGCGTAGGTGACCGCCGACTGGCTCTTGAACAGCACCTCGGCGGCCTGGGCGTAGCCGCCGGCCTCGACGACGGCGATCAGGGCCCGCCACTGGTCGAGGGCGATGTGCGGGACGGGCGAGGACGGCGGGGTGGGCGCGGCCATATCAATCAGCTCATTCGATAGATTTAAACTAAATCTTCGTCTTTTTTATCTTCTCGGTAAATCATTAAATACACACACCAACACATCACCCGGAGAGACCAAATGAGCACCCTTCTGAAGATCAACGCCAGCCTGTTCGCCAACCAAGGCCAGTCCAGCCAGCTCGTCGAGCGCTTCGTGGCAGCCCGCGTCGCCGCCCACCCGGACACCCAGGTGGTGAGCCGCGACCTGGCCGCCAACCCGGTGCCCCACCTGGACGGAGCCCGTTTCAGCGCCTTCCTGGCCAAGCCGGAAGAACGCACGGCCGAGCAGCAGGCGGTGGTGGACTTCTCGGATGCGCTGGTCGCCGAACTGAAGGCCGCCGACGAGATCGTCATTGGCCTGCCGATGTACAACCTGGGCACGCCCTCGACGCTGAAGGCCTACTTCGACCACATCGCCCGCGCCGGCGTCACCTTCCGCTACACCGCCAACGGCCCGGAAGGTCTGGTCACCGGCAAGAAGGCCTACATCGTCGCGACCCGCGGCGGCCGCTACGCCGGCACCCCGTACGACGCCCAGACCGACTACATCAAGATCTTCCTGGGCTTCATCGGCATCACCGACGTGGAATTTGTCTACGCTGAAGGCCTGAACATGGGCGAAGAGAGCAAGGCCGAAGCCCTGGCCAGCGCCCACAAGGCGCTCGAAGCCCTGGCCGCCTGATAGCCCCAAACAGACGAGGGGCGGGCACGCCGCCCGCACCCTCGCACGGCATCCCCAACCCCAACGGAGACCATCATGACCATCCGCAGCCTCGACAGGATCATTCCCTCCATCCCCGTCTCCGACGGGGCCGGCGTGAAGCTCCGGCGCAGCCTGGGCCAGAGCCCCTTCCTGCGCCTGGACCCGTTCCTGATGCTCGACGAGTTCGCGTCGGACAATCCGGACGACTACATCGCCGGCTTCCCGCCCCATCCGCACCGGGGCTTCGAGACGGTCACCTACATGCTGGCGGGGGATTTCGAGCACCAGGACCACCTGGGCCACAAGGGCCACCTGCGCGCCGGCGGCGCCCAGTGGATGACCGCCGGGCGCGGCATCATCCACTCGGAGATGCCGCTGCAGGAACAGGGCCGCCTGCACGGCTTCCAGTTCTGGATCAACCTGCCGGCCAAGGAAAAGATGAAGCCGGCCGCCTACCGGGACATCCAGCCGGAAGAGATTCCGACCGTTGCGGTGCCGGGCGGTGAAGTCCGCGTGGTGGCCGGTGCGCTGGACGGCGCCGACGGCAGCAGTGTGCCCGGCCCGATCCAGGGCATCAGCACCGCGCCCTTGTTCCTCGACGTGCGCCTGAGTGCCGGCGAGCATTTCGCCCAGGGCGTGGCGGACGGCCACACGGCCTTCCTCTACCCCTACGCCGGCAGCCTGTCGGTGGGCGCGGACGGCGCCGGCAAGGTCTTGCAGGCCCGCCAGGCCGGCGTGCTGTCGGCCGGCGAGCGCATCGAGGTCACCGCCGGGCCGGACGGCGCCAGCTTCCTGCTGCTGGCCGCCAAGCCCCTCGGCGAGCCGGTGGTGCAGTACGGTCCCTTCGTGATGAACACCCGCGAAGAGATCGAACAGGCCATCGCCGACTACCAGGCCGGCGAGCTGGCCTGAGTATTTCCGGCACGCCCGGCCGCGTCAGACGACGCGGCCGAGGCGCCAGCCGATCACCGCTGCCACCAGCAGGCCGCCGCCCAGGCAGCCCGCCACGCCGATCCAGCCGTCGAACTGCCAAGCCAGGCCGGACAGCGTGCCGATCAGGCTGGCCCCGATGTAGTAGCAACACAGGTAGAGCGCCGCCGCCAGCGCCCGTGCCGGCGCCGGACGGCGCCCCACCCAGCTGGCCGCCACCGAATGGCCGGCGAAGAAGCCGAAAGTGAAGATCCCCACGCCGACCACCAGCACCGACAGCTGCGGCGCCACGCTCATCGCCAGCCCGGCCAGCATCAGCACCACCATCGCCCGCAGCGTCACCGCCCGCCCGAAGCGATCCACCAGCCGCGCGCCGAGGTTGGACGCCACGATGCCCACCAGGTAGAGCAGGAAGACCATGCCGATCTGCGCCGGACTCAGGGAGAACGGCGGCGCGACGAGGCGGAAGCCCAGGTAGTTGTAGAGGCTGGTGAAGCAGCCCATCAGCAGGAAACCCATCGCGAACAGCAGGCGCAGGCCGCCGTCGGCGAAGGTCTTGCGCGCATTGCCGAGCACATCGACGACGGCCACCTGGATCGGCTGGAAATGGCGGGACGGCGGCAGCAGGCGCCAGAACAGCAGCGTGGTCAGCACCGAAGATGCCGCCAGGCAGGCCAGCGCCACGCGCCAGTCCGCATGCTCGGCGATCAGCGCGGCGAGGAAGCGCCCGCACAGGCCGCCCAGCGCGTTGCCGGAGATGTACAAGCCCATTGCCCGCGCCAGCGAGGTCGGCGCGAACTCTTCACTGAGGTAGGCCATCGCCACCGCCGGCAGGCCGGCCAACGTCATGCCCAGCAGCGCCCGCGACACCAGCAGGCTGTGGAAGTCGCCGGCAAAGGCGCCGACCAGCGTGAACACGGTGGACAGGGACAGCGCGCCGACCATCACCGGCTTGCGCCCGACGCGGTCGGCGAGTATCGCCGCCGGGATCAGCGCCGCCGCCAGCGCGATGGTCGCCGCCGACACCGCGCCGCTGGCCGCTGCGGGGCTCAGGCCGAAGCCGTGGGCCAGCAGCGGCATCAGCGGCTGCAGGTTGTAAAGCAGCGAGAAAGTGGCAAAGCCGCCGAGGAACAGGGCCAGGCAGGCGCGCCGGTATTCGGCGGTGCCGGCGTGCAGCTTGTCGGCGGCAACACTGCGTTCGGAGGTGGATTCCGCGCGGGGGCGGGACGGAATTTGCTGGGCGGGTAGCTCGCAGCAGGAGGCATCGGTTTGCATGAGGCCATGCTAGTCCCGCGCAAAACCACCAGTCCAATATATATTACCGACCTAACTAATACTTCCTGGATATATATGGAGCTGCGCCATCTGCGCTACTTCGTCGCCGTTGCCGAGGAGCTCAATTTCACCCGCGCCGCGGAACGCCTGCACATAGGCCAGCCGCCGCTGAGCCAGCAGATCCAGGCATTGGAAGAGATGCTCGGCGTGCAGCTCTTCGAGCGCACCAAGCGCCGCGTGGCGCTGACGCCGCCCGGCCAGCGCTTTCTGGAGCACGCCCGCCGCGTGCTGGAGCAAGCCGGGCGCGCGGTGGACGACGTGCGCCGGGTGGCCCGTGGCGAGGTGGGCGAGCTGAAGATCGGCTTCACCTCGTCCCTGCCCTTCACCGCCGTGTTGCCCAACCTGGTCCGCCGCTACCGGGAGCAGCGCCCGGACGTGACGCTCAACCTGCGCGAAATGTTCACCCCCGACCAGTACACGGCCATCGAGGCCGGCGAACTGGACCTGGGCTTCGTGCGCTACACCGGGCTGGAAACGCCGACCGGCCTCGACGTGCGGGAGATCCACAACGACCCCCTGCGCCTCGTCATCAACGCCGCCCATCCGCTGGCCAGCCGCCCGGTGCTGAGCCTCGCCGACCTGCACGGAGAGGGCTTCATCACCTACCCGATCACCGTCGGCACCGGCCTCACCATCCTGCTCCGCGAGCTGTGCCAGAAGGCCGGCTTCGAGCCGCGCATCGTGCAGATTGCCGGCGAGGCCACCACGCAGATCGGCCTCGTCGCCGCCGGCCTCGGCGTGGCGCTGCTGCCGGCCCCGCTGGAATGCGTGCGCATCGAGGGCGTGTGCTACCTGCCGGTCAGCGATGCCGGCGCCTACCTGTCGCTGGGTGTGGCGACGCGGAAAGGCGACCGCAATCCGCTGGTGGAACAATTCCTGTCCAACCTGTATTCGGACTGAAAAGTCGACAAATTTGACAGTGACTGCAAGCGGGCGCCCGAGGCAACCGCCTCCCCCACAATAACGCGACAAAAACAGCAAAAACTACAGATACATACAGAATTCAAGGTGATTTTGGCACGTATATGGCTTTATTCTGAACGCAAGAATCTCGTCACACGCATTACCTGCACGACAAATCCGAGTGGTCCAGTCGTCACGGATCCACCCAACGAGAGAGTCCCGAAACCATCCAGTGCCGGAGTCGCCGGAGGCGGCTGATGGGCCAATGGGCCAATGGGCCAATGGGCCAATGGGCCAAATGCGACGATGGCATGAACAGGAGGACTCACCATGTCTCGTTGGCGTTCCGTCGCATTCATCCTTGCGGTTTTCAGCCATATGCCCGCCTGGGCTTATGTCGTGGCCAGCTTCGATACCGCGGGCATCACCTCAGTCTCCGGCCCCGTCCTACCCACGCAGGTCTACACCTTCGACTTCACCCTCAACTCGCTGGCATCCGCCGCGACCACGCCGCTCGTTACCGGCCCAAGCAGCTTTGGATACCTCAATGTCGTAAACGGCGACCAGTGGGTCATCCGTAACGAGCCCATTCCGCTCGTGCAATCATTGACCGAAGAATCGCAGCATTTCTGGTTCACCCAGAGCGGCACGGCATTCTCCAGCGTCAAGGCGATTTTCAACAGCGATCCCTTTGTGCCCCTCCTGCCCTCCTCGCTGCCCGGCGTCGACAGCCAGTGGTCGAACGTAGGACTGCTGCCTGCCAATACCACATACGGGAGTAACGACCTGCACGGCGAGGTCGGCGGTGGCACTCCAGTCGTCAGCCCGCCGCCCGCGGCCGTCCCCATCATCGAAGGCTACCTGCGCGGCGGGGTACCTGACATCAAGCAACTCAATGAAGAGTGCGGCCCGACCTCTACGCTCAACTCCCTGCTGTGGCTGGCCAAGAAATACGGGTTTTCGGTCGACAAGCTGCCCAAGCTGGCGGACGGCTCCCTCGACCAGCAAACCCTCCTGAAGCAGATCGCCGCCGCAATGCAGAAACGCAACACGGACGGGAGCACCGGCCTGCCCAATAACTGGAACCCGGAAACCCCGATCACCAACGGCGACCGGGGTTATCCCGGCTTGGATCGCGGCTCCTTCGAGGCCGGCCTGAACGACATCATCAAGGCCACCTTGCTGCCCGTGGTGGAGGAAGGCGGCGTCAATGATCCCAAGGCACAAGGCGCCTCAACCTTTGATTTCGTGAAGCAGGAACTGAAAAGAGGACAGGACGTGGAATTCCTGATCACCTGGCCCAGCGGTAATTCCCACTGGGTGACCGTCACGGGCTACGTCGATGCGGGAACGGACAACAAGACGCTCATCGTGCACGACCCCGGCGTGGCCAATGGTAATAACTACTGGAAGATCAAGGACGATGGTTCATTGACAGCTCCGGTCGGCACAGCCAACCGCGCCGTAGCCGAATCCGTAATCCCCGAACCTCCGATGCTCGCCCTGCTTTGCACGGCGCTGTTCGCCCTCTTCGGACTCCACGGACGTCAGCGGGCCTGAAGGATGAAGAATGCCCCGGAAAGCCGACGGCCTTCCGGGGCATCTGCTCTGTGGCACGAACGCAGGCTCAGCGCCCGATGCGTCCCTTGCCACGGGCCAGTCGGTGCAGTACCGCGACGAGGGCATCGACCTCTTCGCAGGTGTTGTAGAAGGCCAGCGACGGTCGCACCGTGGCTTCCTGGCCGAAGCGGCGCAGGATGGGCTGGGCGCAGTGGTGGCCGGAGCGCACCGCGATGCCTTCCTCGTTGAGGGCACGGCCGACCTCTTCCGGCCGGTAGCCGTCGAGCACCAGGGACAGCACCGAAGCCTTGTCCCGGGCGGTGCCGATCAGCTTGAGGCCGGGCACGGTGAGCACACCGCGCGTCGCATAGACCAGCAGGTCATGCTCATAGCGGGCGATGTTGTCCATGCCGATGCGCTCCACGTAGTCGAGCGCCGCACCGAGTCCCACCGCGTCGGCGATGTTGCCGGTGCCGGCCTCGAAGCGGGTCGGCGGCGCGTGGTAGATCGTCTTCTCGAAGGTCACGTCGGCAATCATGTTGCCGCCGCCCTGCCACGGGGGCATGTCTTCGAGGACGGCGCGCTTGCCATACACCGCGCCGATGCCGGTCGGCCCGAAGACCTTGTGGCCGGAGAACACGAAGAAGTCCGCGCCGATGTCCTGCACATTGACCCGCATGTGGGAGACGGACTGGGCGCCGTCCACCACCGCCAGCGCACCCGCGCTGTGGGCGATCGCGACGATCTCCTTGACCGGCACGACGGTACCGAGGGCGTTGGAGACCTGGGTCACCGAGACGATCTTGGTGCGGCTGGTGAGCAGCTTGCGGAACTCGTCGAGCAGCACCTGCCCCGTGTCGTCCACCGGGATCACCTTCAGCTTCGCCCCCTTGGCGGCGGCGAGCTGCTGCCAGGGCACGATGTTGGCGTGGTGCTCCAGGTGGGAGACGATGATCTCGTCGCCTTCGCCGACGTTCTTCCAGCCCCAGGTCTTGGCGATCAGGTTGATGCCTTCGGTCGCCCCGCGCACGAAGATGATCTCCTCAGTGGACGCCGCGCCGAGGAAGCGCGCCACCTTGCTGCGCGCACCTTCGTAAGCGTCCGTCGCCCGCGCCGCCAGCTCGTGCGCGGCGCGGTGGATGTTGGAGTTCTCGTGCTGGTAGAAGTAGGCCAGCCGGTCGATCACCGCCTGCGGCTTGTGGGTCGTCGCGGCGTTGTCGAACCAGATCAGCTGCTTGCCGTTCACCCGCTCCTGCAGGATCGGGAAATCGCGGCGCACCGCCTGCACGTCGAAGGCCGGATGGGCCGACGGCTGGGGCTTGGGCGCTTCCGCCTGGCGGCTGGGTTCCAGCCCCGTGTCCAGGAAGTAGAAATGCCCGGGCGCGGTGGCCGTCGGCGCAGCGGCGGTACGCCGGTCGCCGGCGATCTCCGCCAGGATGGAATGCAGCTCGGCCTCGCCCGGCAGCCCGAAGGACTGGGGCACGACGCGATTCTCGGCGACCGGCAGCGCGCCCTGCGGCACCGATTGCACGGCGCTCGCCTCGCCCAGGAAGTAATAGGGCGTGGACGGCGCGATCGGCGGCGGCGAAGCCGGCGGGCTGAAGGTCGGCAGCGCGGCCGCGTAGGCTTCCGGTACGCCGAGCACGGGATTGCCGGCCTTGCCGGCGGCACTGGCGTGATCCAGCGGCACCGATTCGGCGGCGACCGGCGCCACCGGCGCGGCGGCCGTCAGCTGCGGGCCGACGTCGCCGAGACGGATCTCCGGCGGCACCTCGGGCTGCGGCGCGGCGGCTCCGAAACCGCCGAGGCTGTTCGGCCCCGGCAGCCCGTTGGGCAGCGCGGCGAAGAACTCACCGGCCAACCGGGCCAGCACGCTCTCGTCGGGTACGCCCGCCGGTGCGCTGCCGCCCAGGGCCGCGAGCCCCTCACTTGTAGGTGTCGGGATAGTCATGGTACTTGCCGATCTCCACGTCATCGAGGACAGCCAGTGCGTCGTCGGTCAGCACGGCCAGCGAGCAGTACAGCGAAATCAGGTAGGACGCGATGGCGTTGCGGTTGATGCCCATGAAGCGCACGGACAGGCCCGGGCTCTGCTCGCCGGCCAGGCCGGGCTGGAACAGGCCGACCACGCCCTGACGCTTTTCGCCGGTGCGCAGCAGCAGGATCTTGCTCTTGCCGTCCTCGACCGGCACCTTGTCCGACGGCACCAGCGGGATGCCGCGCCAGGTCAGGAACTGGGAGCCGAACAGGCTGACGGTCGGGGGCGGCACGCCGCGGCGGGTGCATTCGCGGCCGAAGGCAGCGATTGCCAGCGGGTGGGCCAGGAAGAAGCCGGGCTCCTTCCAGACCTTGGTGATCAGGTCGTCCAGATCGTCCGGGGTCGGGGCGCCGGTCAGCGTGGAGATGCGCTGCTCGTCGGACACGTTGGCCAGCAGGCCGTAGTCCGGGTTGTTGATCAGTTCGCTTTCCTGACGCTCCTTGATGGTCTCGACGGTCAGGCGCAGCTGTTCCTTGATCTGGTCGTGGGGGCTGCTGTACAGGTCGGAGACGCGGGTGTGCACGTCGAGGATGGTGGTGACCGCGTTCAGGAAGTACTCGCGGGGCGCCTCGTCGTAATCCACGAAGGTCTGCGGCAGCTCGGACTCGTCGCGCTGGGAGCAGGCCACACGCACGTCGCGGGGGTTCTTGACCTTGTTCAGGCGGTAGATGCCCGCCTCGACCGGCAGCCACTGCAGCAGATGCACCAGCCAGCGCGGGGAGATCGTGGACAGCTGCGGAACGGTTTTGGTGGCATTCGCCAACTGCCGGGCGGCATTGTCGCCAAGGGCAGTCGGAACATCGATATGGTCGGCCATGGGAGCTCCTTATGAATTAAAAGTGGAATCGTTATGAAATATGGAGATAAGCGAGTGTCCTTTCCGGACTTCTTCGCTTCAACCGGCTATAGACGGCAAAGGCCCGGGCGGCGGGCCTTTGCGAGAGGCTCCAGGCATGCAACCGGCCAGAGAAGGCTCGGCCCTACTCCGCTGCCAGGCCCTCGAAACGGGCGATCAGCGCCGACGCGGGCAGACCGAGGGCATAGGCCAGCTTGCCGACGGTGAGCAGGGACGGCATGGCCTTGCCGCGCTCCAGGTCGCCGACATAGGTGCGGTTGAGATCGGCATATTCGGCAAGTTGCTCCTGGGACCAGTCGCGCTCCTCGCGCAGGCGGCGTACCAGGGCGCCGAAACGGATGGCCAGGCCGGAGAGGCCGATGGATGTGAGCATGGGATGGGTCCTTGTATGAGTCGGTGCGGGCTCAGGGCTCCGGGGACGGCTCCCCTGTGGGTCGGACTTCACGGCGCATTCCACCGGCAGCCCGCCCCGCAGGAGAGCGGAGGCGGCTTCAGTCCTGGATCCACGGCAGACCACGCAGGCGCCAGCCGCCGAGTGCGCCGCGGCGCTGCTCGCCATCCAGATCGCCCTCGAAGCCCTCGAGAATGTTGAAGGCATTGACGAAACCGGCCTTGGCAGCTGCTTCGGCGGCGGAGACGGAACGCTTGCCGCTGCGACAGAGGAAGACCACCAGCGCGTCCTTCCTGACCTTGGCTTCGAGCTCCTTCACGAAGCGCGGATTGCGGTTCATCGACGTGCCGGTCGCCCAGGCCACGTGGATGCCGGCCGGCACATGGCCGACGAACTTGCGTTCTTCGGCGGTGCGCACGTCCACCAGCACGGCTCGGCCGTCGGCGACGAGCTTCCAGGCGTCCGTCGGCGTGAGGCCTCCGGCATAGGTCAGACCGTCCGCCAGGGCCTGCTGGCGGGCATTTTCGAGAAGGGTTTCGGCGATGTCGGCACTGCCGCCGGAGGGTGCTGTCGCACTGTCCGCAGAAGCCGAATCGATGGAGGCATCGAGCATGAGCGTTCTCCCGCAAGTGAATGGCCGGCACCCAATGTGGCCGGCTGACGGGAGAACATTAACGATCCGCTCCGGCGGAACGAACCAAGAAGATTTCAGAAGCCTTGCAGCTTGCGCCTCATATGCACTGCACGAAATCTGATAAGCAAACCGCCCGCGACGGGTGCGGGCGGTTTGGTCTTGCTAGCTTGTCGAACTGCGTTGGGGCTTATTCGGCCTCGAAGACGAACTGCTGGGTTGCGACGATCTCACCTTCGCTGGCCACGCATTTGTACTGCAGCATGGCGTTGCGCACCGCACCGTGGAGGATCTTCGGCCCGGACAGGATCGTCACCTCCTTCACCGCCCCACCGCGGATGACCGCCTGGGCCTTGACCACGCCGGTCACGCCTTCGGCGCTGCGGGGCACCTCGGGTCGCACCTGGGTCGGGCAGCTGGCGGCCATCTCGGCACGCACCGGCTTCGGTGCGGCCACCGGTGCCGGCGGCGCGGGCGGGGCCGGCGGCGCGATGACCGGCGGTTCGGCCGGCGGCGTCGGCGTCGCCGCGGCGATCACCGGCGCGGCGACCGGCGGTGCCACATCGGGCGGCGGCACATAGGCCGGTGGCGGCGGCGTGTTCGGCTTGACCGTCGGCTCCACCTTCACCACCTTGGGCGGCGGGGGCGGCGGCGGAGGCAGTGTCACCTCCTGGATCACCGCCGCCTCCAGCGGCTTCTTGATGACCTTGACGACTTCCCGGGCCAGACCCGACACCAGCGCATAGCCGAGGACGACGTGCAGGCCGACGACGATGATCAGCCCGGTTGCCTTGCGCTCCGGCGCCTTGGGCTGAAAACTGTAGTTGTTTGCGGTGATCGCGTTCATTCTATGAATTGCTCGCTGCCAATGACACCAATCTTGCTCAAACCGACCCGCTTGGTCGCCGCCAGGATGCCCGCCACCACTTCGTAGCGGGCATGCCGGTCCGGCCGCAGATGGACTTCAGGCTGGGTCGCCAGCGTGGCGACGTCCTTCATCTTCCGCTCCAGGTCGGCACCGTCGACCACCGGCACACCCTGCCAATACACGACGCTTTTCGCGTCCACATCGATCTTCACAACCTCCGGTTTCACGTCGCTGGGCGGCGGCGTGCCGACCGGCAGGTTCAGATTGACCGCGTGCAGCTGGATCGGGATCGTGATGATCAGCATGATCAGGAGCACCAGCATCACGTCGATGAGCGGCGTGGTGTTGATGTCCACCATCACCTCGGCGTCACTGCTACTGCTCGAACCTACGTTCATACCCATGATTTCGCTCCCTTTCAGCCGCCACGGGCCGGAGGTTCGGTGATGAAGGCCACCTTGGCGATGCCGGCCCGCTGGCACGCGTACAGGATCTTGCCGACGCCTTCGTACTGGGCGGTCAGGTCGCCGCGGATCTGCACCTCGGGCTGCGGACGCAGCGCGGAAACCTTCTTCAGATGCTCGACCAGTGCACCGGTGCTGGCGACCCTGGAGTCCTGGATGAAAATGGCGTTGCTCTTGTCCACCGAGATGACCAGATTCTCGGGTTTGGACTCCCGGACCTCGACGGTTTCCTTTGGCAATTCGACCGCCACCGACGTGGTGGCGACCGGGATGGTGATGAGGAAGATGATCAACAGCACGAGCATCACGTCCACCAGCGGCGTGGTGTTGATCGCGGCGATCACGGCGTCGTCATCTCCCTCGGCGGGTGCAGCACTGATGGCCATGGCGTTCTGCTCCGGCGATCAGGCCTTGCTGGCGGAAGCCAGGATGACCGAGTGCAGATCGCTGCCGAAGGCGCGGACGTCGTCCAGTACGCTCTTGTTGCGGCGAACCAGCCAGTTGTAGCCGAGCACCGCCGGCACGGCGACGGCCAGGCCAATGGCGGTCATGATCAGCGCCTCGCCCACCGGGCCGGCCACCTTGTCGATGGACGCCTGGCCGGCCACGCCGATGGCGGTCAGTGCGTGGTAGATACCCCACACCGTACCGAACAGGCCGACGAAAGGCGCCGTGGAGCCGACCGTCGCCAGGAAGGCCAGGCCACCCTGCAAACGGCTCTGGATACGCTCGATGGCACGCTGGATGCTGAGCGTCACCCATTCGTTGAAGCCCACGTGCTGCAGCAGGCCGTCGTGCTTCTTGGTCGCCTCGATGCCAGCCTCGGCAATGAAGCGGAACGGGCTGGTGCCTTCCAGGTTGTCGGCGCCCTGTTGCACGGAACCGGCGCTCCAGAAGTTGTCGGTGGTCTTCCTGGCCTGACGACCGATCTTGGCCTGCTCCAGCAGCTTGACGACGATGATGTACCAGCTGCCGATACTCATGGACAGCAGGATCAGCAGCACGGTCTTGGTGATCGCATCGCTGCCCTTCCACAAGGCTTCGAGTCCGTAGGGGTTGTCGACGGACTCGGTAGCCGCCGGCTTGCCGGCGTGCAGGTCGGTGCCCACGGCTGCGGACGATGCGGCGGCGGGCGCCGCGGATTCGGCCGGAGCCACCGTGGCGCTCGGCTGGGCCAGCACCGAACCGGAGAAGGAGGCACCCGAAGCGGCGATCATGACCGAAGCGATGACGGCCGAAATGCGGGAACGTCCCTTGGTTATCTCAAAATTGAACATGCTAATTCTCCAAACTGATAAACAGGATCGGCAAGGCACCGAAATCTCGATGAAAGAGGCAAAAAGGTTGCAGGACGAAATAAGCTAATTCGTCAATCGAATAATGGATTGCCGCCAGCGGAATCGAAAAAATACCCTCGACGCTCATCTCGCACGCTCCATGCCAGAATTAAAAATACTTAAAAAACAAAACAATGCCAAACACGCCAAAAAGCCTGCCAATTCACTTGCTGATCGATCAGCACACTCACTGGTGCACAGCCAGCAGTTGTGCTGACAAAGGCGCAGATATGTATTTCAGAAATTCTTTGTTACTAATGGGGGAACTCCATACCTACAATGAGCGCCAATAAAACCCCGGTCTTGACGAAAAATGAACCACGCCCCGCACATCATTACTTTCCCTGACCCGCGCTCGGTTTCCATGTCCATCCGCGCCAGCGCCGTCGTATTTGCCGACCCGCGCTCGCTGCAACTGCTGTCCCTGATCGACCGGGTGGCACCGAGCAACGCCAATATCCTGATCATCGGAGAAACCGGCACCGGCAAGGAACTGGTGGCGCGCCAGGTTCATCTTTCCAGCCTGCGGGCGGGGCAGCCTTTTCTGGCCATCAATTGCGGGGCCTTCTCTGAAACCCTTTTCGAAAGCGAATTGTTCGGCTTCGAAAAAGGCGCATTCACCGGGGCGATGACCTCCAAGGCCGGCTGGTTCGAAGCGGCCAATGGCGGCACGCTATTCCTCGACGAAATCGGCGATCTGCCGCTGCCGATGCAGGTCAAGCTCCTGCGCGTGCTGCAGGAAGGCGAAGTGGTGCGCATCGGCGCGCGCAAGCCGGTCAAGGTGGATGTGCGCCTGATCGCCGCAACCAACGTGGACCTGGAAAAGGCGGTCGCCGAAGGCCGTTTCCGCGAGGATCTGTATTACCGGCTGAAAGTCGTTTCCCTCGACCTGCCAATCCTGCGCGAGCGCCCGCGCGACATTCTTCCGCTGGCCCGCCATTTCATCCACAAATACGCCACCCGGCTGGACATCACCGAACCGGGCATTTCCCCGCAAGCGGAACGGGCGCTGCTCGAATACCAGTGGCCGGGCAATATCCGCGAGCTCGAAAACGTCATCCACCGGGCGCTGCTGGTCTTCCATGGCCGCCAGATCGAGGTGGACGATCTGCACCTGCTCGGCCCGCAGATCGACCGCACGCCGCGTGATCAGCCAGCCACGCCGGCCGACCTCGCGGATTCGTTCACGCGCTATCTGAAGAACCTCTTCGAGGAAGGCAAGGAGGGCTTGTTCGACCATATCGTCGACCACACCATCAATACTGCCTACGAATGGGAACACCTCAACCAGGTCCGCACCGCGCGCTTGCTCGGCATATCCCGCAATGTGCTGCGCACCCATCTGAAGCGCATGCAATTGATCGATTGAAACAATGGCTGGCAAATCCTACGTCGATGCCAATTACCGCTTCATTGCCGCCTACCAGGAAATAAACGCCCGCATCGCCCAGCGCCAGCAGGCGCTGGCGCTTTACGTGACGCTGGTCGTCAGCATGCTGGCGGCCCTCGTCGCATTGAAGCCCGGCGTAATTGCCGGGCATGTGCCGGTCGAATGGCTGATCCTCGGCTTCCCAGTAGCCTCCACTTGCCTGGCCTTTCTCAATTTCAAGGCCGAGCGGGCCATCACCAATCTGCGCCGTTTCGTGTCGTCGCTGGAGCGGCTGGAGCTCGAGAATCACGGCCTGCCGAGCTACAACACCGATCCCCAATGGGCCGCCGGTGCCAACAAGGCGCGGCGCTTCCACGATTTCGCGGCCGCCGTGCTGGTGGCGGGCGGCAATGGCATCGGCCTGGCGGCGGGCCTCAGCATCTATCCGGAACGCCTCGGCGAGAACGTACTGCTGCTCGGCTCGGCCATCCTGATCAGCCTGCTGTCCCTGGCCACCCTTTTGCTCAGCCCGAAATGGAGTTTCCGGCCGGACGAATAAGCCCGCGCCTGCTGGGCAGCCAACAGCCCCACAACAGCCATGCTGGCAAATCAACCCATTCCGGCCGGCCGGCCCGGCCACCGCCATTTCCTGCCGCCTCAGCAGAATTCAGACGAAAACGCCGCCCGCCGCGGGATTTAAGGTGTTTGGCCGTTCGAATCGAATGGGAAATAGTTTTTCTCGAATAGAGAAATAAAAAGGGCACGAAACCTGCGATACCGCCAGCAAACGAATTGTCCTCCGGCCCTGCGAATTCCCCCGGTGCGATCGATTACGCACCGACATCCGATACCCGCCATGAAAAAGAAAGTCATCTGGACCTCGATCGCCGTCCTGCTCGCCGCCACAGCGGGCACGGCCACCTATTACCGTTCCGGTGAAGCCGCCGAGACCAAAAAGGCCGAAGCCGGCCCGCGCGGCGATGGCCCCCGGGGAGAAGGGCCGCGCGGCAAGGGTGGGCGCAACCGGGATTTCGGCAACCGTCCGGTACCGGTGCAGACCGCCGCCTCCCGCACCGGCGACATCGATGTCAATGTGAACGCCATCGGCACCGTCACCGCCCTCAACACCGTGACGATCAAGCCCCGCGTGGATGGCCAGTTGCAGAAGATTGCCTTCGGCGACGGCCAGTTGGTCAAGGCCGGCGATCTGCTGGCGGAGATCGACCCGCGCCCCTTCAAGGCCGCCCTCGACCAGGCCACCGGCCAGTTGCAGCGCGACGAAGCCCTGCTCGCCAACGCCCGCCTCGATCTGGAGCGCTACCGCGGCCTGCTCGCCAAGGACTCCATTGCCCGCCAACAGGTAGATGCCCAGGAAGCCCAGGTGCGCCAGCTGGAAGGCACCGTGCTGACCGACCGGGCGCTGGTGGACACCGCCCGCCTCAACCTCGGCTTCACCAAGGTCACTGCGCCGGTGCCCGGCACCCTCGGCCTGCGCCAGGTGGACGCCGGCAACATGGTGCGGGCCGCCGACAGCGGCGGTGTGGTGATCCTCACCCAGACCCAGCCGATCACCGTGCTGTTCTCCATCCCCGCCGCCAATCTGCCGGCCGTGCAGGATCAGCTCAGGAAAGGCAGAAGCCTCGCGGTAGAGGCCTGGGACCGGGACGGCCGCAGCAAGCTGGCCGGCGGCCGCCTGGTCAGCACTGACAACCTGATCGACACCAGTACCGGCACCGTCAAGCTGAAAGCCCAGTTCGACAACAAGGACGGCGCCCTCTTCCCCAACCAGTTCGTCAGCGCCCGCCTGCGCGTGGACACCCGCCGCGACGCCGTGCTGGTGCCCTCGGCGGCCATCCTGAAGGGCAACCAGGGCAGCTTCGTCTATGTGATCAACGAGCAGGACAAGACCGCCAGCATGCGCCCGGTGGTCACCGGCCCGGCCACCGCCGACACGGTGGCCATCGAGTCGGGCCTGACGGCCGGCGAGAAGATCGTCGTGGACGGGGTGGACCGCCTGCGCGACGGCGCCCCGGTGGAGCTGCCGTCCGCCGAAGCCCGCCAGGGCGGCGGACGCCATCGCGGCGAAGGCCGGAACGGTGGCGATCACGGCGGCGACGGCGAGCGTCGTGGCGACCGCAAGAAGCCGGCATGAACCCGTCGCGCAGCTTCATCCTCCGCCCGGTCGCCACCTCGCTGCTGATGGTGGCGATCCTGCTGGTCGGCCTGATCGCCTACAAGATCCTGCCAGTGTCGGCGCTGCCTGAGGTGGAATACCCGACGATCCAGATCGTCACCCGCTATCCGGGCGCCAGCCCGGAGGTCACCACCTCGGCGATCACCGCCCCGCTGGAACGCCAGTTCGGCCAGATGCCGGGCCTCAAGCGCATGTCGTCCACCAGCGGCGAGGGCGTCTCGGTCATCACGCTGCAGTTCGACCTGTCCCTGGCGATGGACGTGGCCGAGCAACAGGTGCAGGCCTCCATCGCCAATGCGGACAACTTCCTGCCGCAGGACCTGCCGATGCCGCCGGTCTATAGCAAGGTCAATCCGGCCGACGCGCCGATCCTGACCTTGGCGGTGAGTTCATCGAGCCTGCCGCTGGCCAAGCTGGCCGATCTGGTGGATACCCGCGTGGCGATGAAGATCTCCCAGCTGCCGGGCATCGGCCTCGTCACCATCGGCGGCGGGCTGCGCCCGGCGGTGCGCGTGCTGGTCAATCCGCAGGCCCTGGCCTCGGCCGGCCTGAGCCTGGAGGACGTGCGCAGCGCCATCGCCAACGCCAACGTGAACATGGCCAAGGGCAGCTTCGACGGCCCGGTGCGCGCCACCACGCTGGACTCCAACGACCAGCTCAAGTCCGCCGACGACTACCGCAACCTCACAATCGCCTGGAAGAACGGCGCACCGATCCGCCTGGCCGACGTGGCCGAAGCCGTCGAGGGCGCCGAGAACACCCGCCTCGCCGCCTGGGCCGACCGCAGCCCGGCGGTCATCATCAACATCCAGCGCCAGCCCGGCGCTAACGTCATCGAGACCGCCGAGCGCGTGCGCGCGCTGCTGCCGCAGCTGGAGGCCGATCTGCCCACTTCGGTGGACCTGCGCCTGCTCACCGATCGCACCACGTCGATCCGTGCCTCGGTGCACGACGTGCAGTTCGAACTGGCCCTCGCAGTGGCGCTGGTGGTCGGCGTGATCTACCTGTTCCTGCGCAGCCTGCCGGCCACCGTGATCCCGGCCGTCGCCGTGCCCCTGTCGCTGGTCGGCACTTTCGCGGTGATGTACGTCGCCGGTTTCAGCATCAACAACCTGACCCTGATGGCGCTGACCATCGCCACCGGCTTCGTGGTGGACGACGCCATCGTGATGATCGAGAACATCAGCCGCCACGTGGAGGAAGGCGAGACGCCGCTGGAGGCGGCGCTGAAGGGAGCGAAGCAGATCGGCTTCACGATCATCTCGCTCACCGTCTCGCTGATCGCCGTGCTGATCCCGCTGATCTTCATGGCCGACGTGGTCGGCCGCCTGTTCCGCGAGTTCGCCATCACGCTGGCGGTGTCGATCCTGATCTCGGCGGTGGTGTCGCTGACCCTCACGCCGATGATGTCGGCCCGCCTGTTGAAGCCCGTCGGCCACCGCCACGACGACAACGGCGCCTTCTTCCAGGCCATCGTGGACCGCTACGCACGCATGCTGCGCTGGGTGCTGGACCGCCAGGGCCTCACCTTGCTGGTGGCCGTCGGCACCCTCACGCTGACGGTGCTGCTGTACATCTTCATCCCGAAGGGCTTCTTCCCGGCCCAGGACACGGGTCTGATCCAGGCCATCTCCGACGCGCCGCAGGACATCTCCTTCGCCGCCATGAGCGAACGCCAGCACGCGCTGGCGGACATCGTGCTGGAAGACCCGGCGGTGGACAACCTGTCGTCCTTCATCGGCGTGGATGGCACCAACACCACCCTCAACAGCGGGCGCATGCTGATCAAGCTGAAGCCCAAGGATGAGCGCAACGCCGACGTCGGCGAGGTGATCCGCCGCCTGCAGGAGCGCCTGCAGGTGCGCCGCCCGGACACCAAGCTGTTCATGCAGCCGGTGCAGGACCTCTCCATCGAGGACCGCCTGTCGCGCACCCAGTATCAGTTCAGCCTGGAAAGCACCAACGAGGTCCAGCTCGCCCAGTGGTCGGAACGCCTGCTCGACACGCTGCGTGGCCTGCCCGAGCTGGCCGATGTGGCCAGCGACCTGCAGAACCAGGGCACCCAGGCCTTCGTGGATATCGACCGGGACAGCGCCGGCCGCCTCGGCATCACCCCGGCGGCCATCGACAACGCGCTGTACAGCGCCTTCGGCCAGCGCCAGGTGTCGAACATCTTCACGCAGTCGGCCCTCTACCGGGTGGTGCTGGAGGTGGCGCCGGACTTCCAGCGCAGCCCGGCGGCGCTTGAACACATCTACGTGCCAGCCGCCAACGGGCGCACCGTGCCGCTGTCGTCGGTGGCGCGGATCAGCGAGCGCAAGACGGTGCTGGCGGTGAACCACGTCGGTCAGTTCCCGGCGGTGACCCTGTCCTTCAACCTGGCGCCGGGCGTGGCGCTGGGCGACGCGGTCAAGGCGATCCACGCTGCCGAGGCGGAGCTGGGTCTGCCGCGCAACATCCGCAGCAGCTTCCAGGGCGCCGCGCTGGCCTTCCAGGCCTCGCTGGACAACACCCTGCTGCTGATCCTCGCTGCGGTGGTGACCATGTACATCGTGCTCGGCGTGCTCTACGAGAGCTACATCCACCCGGTCACCATCCTGTCCACGCTACCGTCGGCCGGCGTCGGCGCACTGCTGGCCCTGCTGGTGTCCGGCCACGAGCTGGGGATGATCGGCATCATCGGGATCATCCTGTTGATCGGCATCGTCAAGAAGAACGCGATCATGATGATCGACTTCGCGCTGGAGGCCGAGCGGGAACGCGGCCTGGCCCCCCGCGAGGCGATCTACGAGGCCTGCCTGCTGCGCTTCCGGCCGATCCTGATGACGACCCTCGCCGCCCTGCTCGGCGCGCTGCCACTGATGCTCGGCAACGGCGTCGGCTCCGAGCTGCGCCAGCCGCTGGGCATCACGATGGTCGGCGGCCTGCTGGTCAGCCAGGTGCTGACGATCTTCACCACGCCGGTGATCTACCTGGCCTTCGACCGCCTGGCCCGGCGCGTCCGGGGCGCCAGTGAGCCGGCCGCGGCGGACCGTGCGGCATGAACATCGCGTCGATCTTCATCCGGCGCCCGGTCGCCACGTCCCTGCTCGGCCTGGCCATCGCGCTCGTCGGGCTGGTGGCCTACAAGCTGCTGCCGGTAGCCGCCCTGCCGCAGGTGGATTACCCGACCATCTCGGTGTCCGCCAGCCTGCCCGGCGCCAGCCCGGAGACCATGGCGGCCACCGTGGCGACGCCGCTGGAGCGGGCTTTCGGCACCATCGCCGGGGTCACCGAGCTGACGTCAACCAGCACCCTCGGCAGCACCCGCATCACTGTCCAGATGGAGCTGGACCAGGACGTGGAAACCGCCGCCAAGAGCGTGCAGGCGGCCATCAACGCGACCCGCCCGCAGCTGCCCAGCGGCATGGCCGGCAACCCCAGCTACCGCAAGATCAACCCGGCCGACGCGCCGGTGCTGATCCTGTCGATGACCTCCGACTCCGTATCGCGGGCCGCGATGTACGACTTCGCCTCCACCGTGCTGGCCCAGCGGCTGGCCCAGGTGAAGGGCGTCGGCCAGGTCAACCTGGGCGGCGGCTCGCTGCCGGCGGTGCGCGTGGAGGTCGATCCGGCCACGCTGGCCTCCGCCGGCATCGGCGTGGAGAGCGTGCGCCAGGCCATCGACAACGCCAACATCAATCGCCCCAAGGGCAGCCTGGAGAGCGGCCAGCGCCACTGGCAGCTGGGCGCCAGCGACCAGGCGAACAAAGCCGCCGACTACGTGCCGACCATCGTGTCGTGGAAGAACGGCGCGGCGGTGCGCCTGCAGGACGTGGCGCACGTGACGGACTCCGAGCAGGACACCCGCAACGCCGGCATCGCCGACGGCAAGCCGGCGGTGATCCTGCTCATCAACCGTCAGCCGGACGCCAACGTGATCGAGACCGTCGAGCGGGCGATGGACGTGCTGCCGATGCTGCGCGAGGAGCTGCCCCCCGGCGTGAAGCTCGACGTGGTGGCCGACCGCACCGTCACCATCCGCGCCTCCCTGCGCGAGGTGCAGCACACCCTGCTGCTGTCGGTGGCGCTGGTGATCATGGTGGTCTTCCTGTTCCTGCGCAACGTACGCGCGGCGATCATCCCGAGCGTCGCGGTGCCGGTGTCCCTGCTTGGCACCTTCGCGGTGATGTACCTGGCCGGCTTCTCCCTCAACAACATCTCGCTGATGGCGCTGGTCATCGTCACCGGCTTCGTCGTCGATGACGCGGTGGTGGTGCTGGAGAACGTCAGCCGCCACATCGAGGCCGGCATGCAGCCCTTCGACGCGGCCCTCAAGGGCGCCCGCGAGGTCGGCTTCACGGTGCTGTCCATGAGCCTGTCGCTGATCGCCGTGTTCCTGCCGATCCTGCTGATGGGCGGCATCGTCGGGCGTTTCTTCCGCGAGTTCGCGGTCACCTTGTCGGCGGCCATCCTGGTGTCTCTGGTGGTGTCCCTGACCCTCACGCCGATGATGTGCGCACGCCTGCTGCGTGCCCATCCCAAGCCCGCGCCCGATGCCCGCCCCGGCTTCGGCGGCCGCCTGATGGACGGCGTGCTGCGCGGCTACGGGCGCAGCCTGCGGGTGGTCCTCGACCACCCTTGGCTCACCCTTGGCGTGCTGCTCGGCACCGTGGTCTTCAACGTGTATCTCTACGGCGTAGTGCCGAAGGGCTTCTTCCCGCAGCAGGACACCGGCCGCATCATGGGCTTCATCGACGCCGACCAGCGCACCTCCTTCCAGTCCATGCGCGGCAAGCTGGAGCACTTTGCCGACATCGTCGGGCGCGATCCGGCGGTCGCCAACGTGGTCGGCTACGCCGGCGGCAGCGGCGGCCCGCGCGGCGGTGGCGGCATGATGTTCGTCACCCTCAAGCCGCTGGCCGAACGCAAGGCCAGCGCCGACGAGGTGATCGCCCGCCTGCGCGGCAAGCTCGGCCACGTACCCGGCGCCAGCCTGTTCCTCGTGGCCGCCCAGGACATCCGGATGGGCGGGCGGATGTCCAACGCCCAGTACGAATTCACGCTGCAGGCCGACACCCTTCAGGATCTGAAGACCTGGGAGCCGCGCATCCGCGACGCGATGCGCAAGCTGCCGCAGCTGGAGGACGTCAATTCCGACCGCCAGGACAAGGGCGAACAGACCTTCATGAGCATCGATCGCGACGCGCTGGCCCGCCTCGGCCTCAACCAGCGCCTGGTCAATGCGACCCTCAACGACCTGTTCGGTCAGCGCCTGGTGTCCACCATCTACGGCCCGCTCAACCAGTATCGGGTGGTGCTGGAGGCGCCGCCGGCTTACCTGCAGGGGCCGGAGGTGCTCAACGACCTGTTCTTCGTCAATCCGAACGGCGACCGCGTGCCGCTGGCCACCTTCGCCCGCTGGGAAGCCGGCCCGACGCCACTGGCGGTCAATCACCAGGGCGCCAGCGTGGCGACGACGATCTCCTTCAACCTGCCCCTCGGCACATCCCTGTCCGAAGCCACCGACGCGGTGCGCCAGGAGATGGCCCGCATCGGCGTACCGACCTCGGTGCACGGCAGCTTCCAGGGCAACGCCAAGGCCTTCCAGGCCTCGCTGCAGAGCCAGCCGCTGCTGATCCTGGCGGCCATCGTGGCGGTGTACCTGATCCTCGGCATTCTCTACGAGAGCCTGATCCACCCGCTCACCATCCTGTCCACGCTGCCGTCCGCCGGCGTCGGGGCGATCCTGGCGCTGCTGGCGTTCAAGACCGAGTTCGGCATCATCGCGCTGATCGGCGTGATCCTGCTGATCGGCATCGTCAAGAAGAACGCCATCATGATGGTGGACTTCGCCATCGATGCCGAGCGCAGCCGCGGCCTGTCGCCGCGGGAGGCGATCTTCGAGGCCTGCCAGCTGCGCTTCCGGCCGATCATGATGACCACCCTGGCGGCCTTGTTCGGCGCCCTGCCGCTGGCCTTCGGCGTCGGCGACGGCGCCGAGATGCGCCAGCCGCTGGGCATCACCATCGTCGGCGGGCTGATCCTCAGCCAGTTGCTGACCCTGTACACCACCCCCGTCGTGTTCCTGCAGCTCGACCGCCTGCGCCGCGCCGTCGGCCGGCGGCGGAACGCCCGGCCCGCCCCGGCCGTCCAGTCCTGAACGCCTCACCCATGCCCCCGCCATCCCTGTCCATGAAGCACAACCTCCTCGTCGCCCTTAACCTGCTCGCCCTCGCCGGCTGCGCCGTCGGCCCCGACCACCACCGCCCGGAGGCCGCCGTGCCGGCCCAGTTCCGCGAAGCCGCCGGCTGGAAGCTGGCCGACCCCGGCAGCGGCCCGCAGGCCGGCGAATGGTGGAAGCGCTTCGGCGACACCCAGCTGGACGCGCTGGTGGATGAAGCCGTCCGCGCCAACCAGAACATCCGCATCGCCGAAGCACGCTACCGCCAGGCCACCGCCCTGCTGGGCGCGGCCCAGGCCCAGTACTTTCCCACCCTCAACAGCGGCCTGGGCGTGACCCGCAGCCAGGGCGCCAGCGCGAGCAGTACCGGCACCGTCAGCACGCCGGCCCGCAATACCAACCGGCTGTCCCTCACCGCCAGTTGGGAGGCCGACCTATGGGGCCGCATCGCGCGCAGCAACGAAGCCAGCACGGCCAGTGCCGCCGCGGCCGCCGCCGACCTGGCCGGCGCCCGGTTGAGCGCCCAGGCCGCCCTCGTGCAGGCCTACCTGCAGCTGCGCATCAACGACGCCCAGCACGCGCTGCTGGTGCGCACCGTCGCAGCCTACACGCGCTCCGCCGAGATCACCCGCAACCGCTTCGACGCCGGCGTCGCGGCCCGCGCCGACGTGACCCAGGCCCAGGCCCAGCTGAAGACCGCCGAAGCCCAGCTGATCGACCTGGATGTGCAGCGCCGGCAGCTCGAGCACGCCATCTCCGTCCTGGCCGGCCGGGCGCCCGGCGAGCTGGTGCTGGCACCGGCCACCGCGATCCCCCCGCTCCCCGCCGTACCGGGCGTGCTGCCGTCCACGTTGCTCGAACGGCGCCCGGACATCGCCGCTGCCGAACGCCGCGTCGCCGCCGCCAATGCGCAGATCGGCGTCGCCCAGGCAGCCTTCTTCCCGACCCTGACCCTCGGTGCCAGCGGCGGCACCCAGAGCAGCGCACTGGAACGGGTGTTCTCGCTGCCCAACCATTTCTGGTCCCTCGGCCCCAACCTGGCCCTGACCCTGTTCGACGCCGGCGCCCGCGACGCCAGGAAGGCCCAGGCCGTCGCTGCGTGGGATGAGACCGTCGCCAATTACCGCCTGACCGTGCAGACCGCCTTCCAGGAAGTCGAGGACAACCTGGCCGCGCTGCAGACCCTGGAGGTCGAAGCCGCCGCCCAGGCCGAGGCCCTCGCCGCCGCCCGCGAAGCCCTCGAACTGGTCAACAACCAGTACTTGGCCGGCACCGTCAGCTACCTCAACGTCACCAGCGCCCAGACCGTAGCCCTCAATGCCGAGCAATCGCTCCTGTCGACGCAGGTCCGCCGCCTGACCGGCAGCGTAGCCCTCTTCAAGGCCGTCGGCGGAGGCCAGCTGTGATCCGCCCCGGCCCCTGTAGCCCGGGCGCCGGCCCGACTTGAAAAACCGGATTCCTTCCCCCACATCCAGGAGCAAACATGAACCGACAACGCATCTGGGACCTTCCCATCCGTATCTTCCACTGGTCGCTGGTGGCCAGCGTCGCCTTCGCCTACGTGTCCGGCAAGATCGGCGGCAACCTCATCGAATGGCACGGCCGCGCCGGCTACCTGATCGTCGGCCTGGTGATCTTCCGCATCGTGTGGGGCTTCGTCGGCTCCGCCACGGCACGCTTCGCCAGCTTCGTGCGCGGCCCCGGTGCGATCCGCGCCTACCTGCGCGGCGAATGGCGCGGCATCGGCCACAATCCGATCGGCGCCCTGTCGGTCCTCGGCCTGCTGGCCCTGGTCGGCGCCCAGGCGGCCACCGGCCTGTTCACCAACGACGACATCGCCTTCCAGGGCCCCCTGGCCGATCTGGTCGGCAAGGACGCCTCCGACAGCTTCCACTCCTGGCACGCCTGGCTGCAGAACGGCCTGCTGGCGCTGATCGTGCTGCACGTGGGTGCCATCGCCTTCTACCTGCGGGTCAAGGGCGAAAACCTCGTCAAGCCGATGATCACCGGCTGGCAGGAGGTCGATGCGCACACCCCGGTCCCCAGCACTCACGCCAAGCGCGGCGGCGGTCTGGTAGCCTTCATCCTGTCGCTGCTGATCGCCGGTGGCGCCACCTACGCGGTAGCCGGCGGCCTTCTGCCGACGCCTGAACCGGCCCCGGCCCAACCTGCTGCCACATCAACCACTCCCGCCTGGTAATCGCCCCATGAAAATGCGCCTGATCGGAACCCTGCTGGCCCTGGCCTTCTGCGGAACGGCACTCGCCGACGCCCCTCAGCCGAGCCTCGCACCAACCTCCGAGCAGGCGCAGGCGGCCTACATCAGCTCGATGTTCCTGAGCCGCTACCACTACGCAGCCAAGCCCCTCGACGATGCGCTGTCGGAGAAAATCTTCGACGCCTATCTGAAGTCCCTCGACCCGGAGCGCGTGTTCTTCACCCAGGCCGACATCAACGGCTTCTCCGATCTGCGTACCCAGCTCGACGACGCGATCCTGCAGGGCGATCTGGAAGGCCCGTTCACGATCTTCCGCCGCTACCAGGAACGCTCTGCGGAGCGCCTCGCCTACGCCCGCGCGCAGCTCGCCGGCGGCTTCGACTTCAACGTGGCCGAGAGCTACCCCTTCGACCGCAGCAAGGCGCCCTGGCCGAAGGACGACGCCGAGGCCCAGGACCTGTGGCGCAAGCGCGTCAAGAACGACTGGCTGCGCCTGCGCCTGGCCGGCAAGGAAGACAAGGCCATCCGCGAGACCCTCGAGAAACGCTACGACGGCTTCATCGCCCGCAGCAGCAAGAACAAGAGCGACGACGTCTTCCAGATCTTCATGAACGCCTATGCGGGCGCCATCGAGCCGCATACCAGCTACCTCGGCCGTGGCTCGGCGGACTCCTTCGACATCGCCATGCGCCTGTCGCTGGTGGGCATCGGTGCTGTGCTGCAGGAGCGCGACGACTACATCACGATCCGCGAACTCACCCCCGGCGGCCCGGCCGCCCGCTCGGGCAAGCTGGCGGTCGGTGACCGCATCGTCGGTGTGGCCCAGGGCGAAGGCGCGCCGATGGCCGACCTGGTCGGCGCCCGCGTGGACGAAGCCGTCAAGCTGATCCGCGGCACCAAGGACACCCACGTGGTCCTCGACATCCTGCCCGCCAACAGCGGCCCGGACGGCCGCCACAAGACCATCGTGCTGGTCCGGGACAAGATCAAGCTCGAAGAGCAGGCCGCCAAGAAATCCATCTCCCGCGTGGACCTGAACGGCAGAAGCCTGCGCGTCGGTGTCATCACGCTGCCGGCCTTCTACGAGGACTTCGAAGGCCGCCGCCGCGGCGACAAGGACTATCGCAGCGCCAGCCGCGACGTGGCCCGCCTGATCGGTGAGCTGAAGAAGGAACACGTGGACGGCCTGATCCTCGACCTGCGCGACAACGGTGGCGGCTCCCTGCGGGAAGCCGTCGAACTCACCGGCCTGTTCATCGACAAGGGGCCGGTCGTGCAGCAGCGCAATTCGGAAGGCCAGATCGAGGTGGAAAGCGACGAGCGCGCCGGCGCCGCCTGGGACGGCCCGCTGGCGGTGATGATCAACCGCGGCTCCGCGTCGGCCTCGGAGATCCTCGCCGCAGCGCTGCAGGACTACGGCCGGGCACTGCTGATCGGCGAACCGAGTTTTGGCAAGGGCACCGTGCAGACCCTCATCGACCTGGACGAAGTCGCCAAGAGCAAGCAGCCCCAGCTGGGCGAGCTGAAGATGACCATCGCCCAGTTCTTCCGCATCAACGGGGGCACCACCCAGCTCAACGGCGTGACACCCGACATTCGCTTCCCATCGGCCTTCGAGGCCAAGGAGTTCGGCGAGACCGGCTTCGACAACGCGCTGCCTGCAATCCAGATCCCGCCCGCCAGCTACAAGCCGGCCTCCAACCTGCAGGCCATCCTGCCCGAACTGCAACAGCGCCACGACGCCCGCGCCAGCAAGGACAAGGACCTTCGCGAGCTGGCCGAGGACGTGGCCGAAGCCGTCAAGCTGCGCGACAAGCAGGAACTATCCCTGCAGGAAGCGGAACGCAGGCGGGAGAAGGAAACCAGCGAGGCCCGCCTGCGCCAGCGCGCCGGTGCCGAAGCCGCAGCCCACCTGGGCGACGACGGCCTGCAGGGAGACGAGCGCAGCCTGCGCGCCGAACTCGACTCCGAAAAGGCCCTCAAGGGCCGTAAGGATGTGCTGCTGCAGGAGGCCACCCGCATCGTCGGCGACGAGATCGAGCTCCTGACCCCTCGCCGCCGCGTGGCCCAAGGCAGCGAAGCCCCCGCGCGACGCTGACACCTCGCGCCACGACAGGAACAGCTCTCCCGGCGGCGATCGCGCGGAGAGCTGCCACTCCCCTCTCCACGCCCCTGCGCTCCTCTACCGGTAGCAGATCCGAGAACGGCCCATGCCGCACAGCAGCGCCACGGCAGAACGCCGAATTATTCAATCGGGGTAATCGTATAATGTGACGCCCTGTCACATCCCCTTCATGTACAACACGGTGAGCGTCCTACCGCCCGTGCATGACGGCAACACAAACGATGCGCCGACTTTTCCTCGCTGCCATACGTACCTACCAGCGTTACCTGTCTCCGTACAAAGGCTTCAGCTGTGCATACCGGGTGCTTACTGGACGCCGGAGCTGCTCGGAACTGGGGTTTCGCGCGATCCGGCGCCATGGGATTCGCGCCGGCCTGGCCATCCTGCGGCAACGCACCCATCTATGCGGCGTGGCGCACCGGCGGCAACCTCCCTTTCATGCATCGGCCTTCCATTCCCAGCGAGGCTTCTGCGATCCCGGCTGCGACCTGCCCTGCGAACTCCCCACCCTGGACTCATGCACATCCCATTGCGATGGCATCTCCTGCTGCGACTTCGCCAGTTGCGACTGGCCCACTCGCCGGCGCAAGGCGCGTGACAAAGAGCAATACGTGTACATCCCGCCATCGCGCACACTGCGTCACTAAACAAAGGCGCTGGCCGGAGCGCTTCTGCACCTTCCCGACGCGCTCATCCCAAAATGGGCAAATCACTCAGCCAAAGAATCAATTTATTACATTATCATCAACATCAATTCAAAAAATTCATTTGGCGTATATCGCGAGACGGCCGCACTTAGCTGAACTGCCGACTTGGAGCCTGCCCTGGCCCCATCGAGCCCGGTGGATTGACAGCATTCGCCGCGCTCGACCGGGCCATCGACTGGAGCCACTCCGGAACATGAATCGCGTCTCCGCACTGCTCGCCCTCAAACTCTGCCTGACCGTTCCGGTCGCCCTGGGTTTGGGCTTGCCCTTCATCTCGCCGACCACCAGCGGCGGCGTCTTGCGGGAACTCGCGACCTTCGGCATTCCGGGCAGCGTCGCCATCGGCCTGCTGTTCCTGTCGCTGGTTTTCCTGTACTGCCAGGATCTCCACACCACCCTGTCTCTGATCCATCCACGCGCCCGCGCAGCCTCGCCACGCAGCGTGTGGCTGATGTTCCTCGTTCCCTACAGCTTCATCGAGGATTTCTTCATCGTCCTCAACGTAACTCGCTCCCTGCAACGCGAATCGAGCCAGAATGCGGTCTTCGGCCAATTCCGGAACTTCGGCATGTGGAGCGGCATCGGCTGGTGTTCCGCGCAGCTCGTATCCCTGCTGCCCAACGACGTCGGCCTGATCTCAGGCCTCATCGCACTCCCCCTGTGGATCATGCACTGGCGGCGCATCCGCCAGGCCAACTCGCTCTTGAGCACCCATCGGGGTTTCCGACGCAGCGTTCGGGCTTCGTCCCCCTCTGCAGCGGTCTGCCCCCGTCACGGGCAATTCGTCGGCACCGCCAGCGCTTCGACCGGACCGTCGCGGACGAAATCGGCTGGAGCCTTGAGACAATAGACGCGGCCAGATTCGGTGGTGATCCGCAGGATGCCGCCGCCGAGCCGCTCTTCACCGACGGAGCACTTGCGCAACTTGCGCTCGAGTTACGGCAGTGCGGCCCGGTCTGGCGCCGCTAGCGCGCCGCGTCCGGCGGAAGCCGTGGAACTGCCGATCACTCCGTCCCGTGCCATCTCACGGCCTATATCCCGCGCCATGCGGCGGCTCCCGCGTCCCGACGGCGTTGGGCAAGCTCAGCCCCAGGACAGCAAGGCCGTGCAGGAACACTGCTAACAGAAGGTACGGGGCCAGGCGCCTCACCGCGCTGGTGTCAGCGCCACAAGATGGCAAGGCGTTCCCAACCACGGCCACCCGCTCAGCTGGCGATGCGCGTACCACCACCAACACCCGGCGGATCGAGCACGTAGGAAACCTGTGGATAGCGCCGGTTGCCCAGGTCGAGCCAGCCGGCGGAGCGTGGCCGGCCGCCGACGCGTTCGTAGAAGGCGCGGGCGTCGTCGTTACCAGCCAAGACCCACACGCCCAGTTCCTCCACCGCCTGCGCGCCGAGGTCGCGCCACAGGGCTTCGAGCAGGCGCCGGCCGATGCCCCGCCCCTGCAGGCGTGGCGCTACATAGAGGGCGTACAGCTCGTGGCGCCAGCAGTCGGCCGGGTCGCGGGCCGGGCCACCGCAGGCAAAGCCCAGCACCGTGCTGCCTTCGACGGCGACTCGCTGGCAGGCGCCGGGCCGGCTCATCAGGCGTAGCTGGCGCGCCGCCTGCTCGTCGGAACTGAGGCGGTCGAGGAAGCCGTCGGACACCAGGCCGCGGTAGTTGGTGCGCCAGGTACGCACCAGCAGGCGGGCCACGGCATCCATGTCCGAAGCCCGTCCCTGGCGCACATGCACACCGGCGGTCATGAAGTTACTGGCGTGTGGCTGCATCCCAGTGCTCCAAGATGCGCCCATCCCTGACCCGGAACAGGTCGAACCAGGTGGACGTGTAGGTTTTGCCCGCCTCGCGGGGGTCCGGATATTCACGCACGAAGCTCAGCAGAACCAGCTCTCCTTCGGCGACGATGCTGACGATGGGCGTGCGCACGCGGGCTTCGATCGGCTTCGGCTTGGCGACCTTGCCGAAGAACTCGACAAAGCCGGCCCGCCCGGTCGGCACCCGCGGATTATGTTGGATGTAGGACTCGGCCAGATACTTGTCGGCCAGCTCCAGGTGTCCGCCCTCGAACACCTCGCGCCAGAAATCGTAGACCAGCCGCTTGTTGGCGGCCTGGCGCGGGTCGGCGCTGGCCAGCAGCGCGTCATGGTCGAGGTTGCCGGTGACCGGCTCCGACGCGGCCGCCTGGCCTACGCTGAGCAGGCCCATCAGGGCCAGGGCAATAAGATTGTTTTTCATTGAATCGTCATTTTACGGAATAACACCAGCCGCCTCACCACCCGAATTGCATCAAGATGCGGCGGCGGCCATGTGCGGCACCAGGAGAACGCAGCAACTTCCGCGCCTGCCGGCTCCGGCCCTCGTCGCCCGGCTTGCCGGCGGCAGCCTGCCGGCCCACGCTCACCACGCCTTCGCCACCGAATTCGATGCCGACCAGCCGCTCGAACTGAAGGGCACCGTCACCAGGGCCAAGTGGGTCAATCCGCACAGCTGGCTGTACTTCGACGTCAAGAACCCCGATGGCACCGTGACCAACTGGGGGGTCGAGTTCGGTGCGCCCTTCACATTGGCCCAAAAGGGGCTCACCAAGGCCGAGTTGCCCCCCGGCACCGAAGTCCGCGTCAAAGGCTACAAGGCCAAGAACGGCGGCCCCTTCGGCTACTCAGTGTCGGTCGCGCTGGCCGACGGCCGGAGCTTCCAGACGGGCGGCGCCCAGGACGTCCCCACAGCACCGCGCTGAAGGCCACCCACCAGGGCCCGTCACTGTCCCGATCACTCATGCCTTTGCCCTGTGGCGCCTTCCCCCGCATCGGCAGCCGGAACCTGATTGCGCTGGCCCTCGCCACCCTGCTCGGGGCCGGCACCCTGTCCGTCGCGTCGACGGTTGGCGCGTTCCTGCTCGACTGGACGCGCGGCCTGGACCCGGACACCGGCAGCCTGCTGCGGCCAGCGCTGATCGTGCTGGCGGCGTCTTCCTGAGCCTCGGCGTGCTGCTGCGCCGACGCCGGACAGGCCGCCACAAACGCTGAAGGCGACCGCCCCTCGCCGCCCCCAGACCCCCAACGCACCGTCTCCGAGCAGATGACCACAACCACCACCCGGCGGACTTCCTGCCTCGCCCTCTCGTGCGCCAGGCTAGCCATGGCGCTGCTGCCCGCGCAGCAACAGCGCTGACCGCCCGGCTGGTGCGCCGCCAGCAGCCGGGCCACACTCCGGCCCCCGCCGCAAACGTCCCACCAGCCGCTGGCGGAACACAAAAGCACCAACTTTCAGGGGCTTGGCTGCATCGGCCACAAGCGCACGACACCCGTCGCATGCCCATCGAGAGCCGGCGCGATTGTTGCAAAACCAGCGCAGGACACCGCCCCGTGCGGATTCGACCCATACAGCCAACACCAAGGACCATGATGAAAGCCAAGCTCCTGCTCGCCGCGCTGATCGCCGCCAGCTCCACCCTCGCCATCGCCCAGCAGGCCGCCCCTACCGCGGGCGCCCAGCAACCCTATGTGGCCCCGCCCTGGACCTACAAGACCAAGCAGCTCAACCGCGCCGAGATCGACGCACTGTTGGCCAAGCCCGGCCAGGTGCTGGTCCTCGACGTGCGCCGCCCGGACGAACTGATCTCCAAGGGCAGCTTCCCGGTCTTCCTCAACATCCAGACCGCCGACGTCGAGAAGTACGCCGACTACATCCCCAAGGACCGCAGCATCATCACCGTCTCCAACCGCGCCCACCGGGCCGGCGACGTGGGCGACAAGCTGACCGCCCGCGGTTTCAAGATCGCCGGCGCGGCCGGCACGCTGGACTATGAAGACCAGGGCGGCAAGGTAGCCCACATCACCCCGCCGGCGCCCCGCCCCGCCACCACCGCGGCCAAGTAAGACCAGCCGATGAAGCCTGCCCGCGCACCCGGAGACCTCATGAAACCGCTCCACTGGTGCCTGACGGGCATCGTCGCCACCGCTGCCCACGCCGCGCTGCCGGAGCTCAGCCCGCAGCCCTGGCCATCGAGACTGGCCCGGTCATGCAACAGCGCCATGCCGCACGCGTCGCCGCCAGCCTCGAACTGCAGGCACAGCAAGCTGCGCTGAAGGCTTTCGAAGCCCGCCAGGCGCGCACCGAAATCGCCCTGAAGGAAAGCACCCGCCGCGCCGAACTGGCCACCGAAGCTGTACCTCCCGCCCGTCCGGCTGGCCCCGACCTGTTGCAGGTGGAGGCGGCGCGGGTGCTGGCCGACCGCATCGAGCTGACCCTCCGCCCCTGACGCACCCTGGCCAGGCTCACTTGAAGCGCCGCCAAAGGGTCAGCGACAGCAGGTTCTGGGTTGCTGACTCGGTCACCGGCGAGCGGGCCGCATCGCCCTGCAGGCGGGCCCGGATCCATTGACCGCTCAAGCGCCAGTCCGCATCGAGATGGTATTCGCCACTGATCGCCAGACTGGTGTCCTGCAGGCCGGACTGCATCTGCCAGGGGCTGCGGTTACTGCGCTGGGCGGCCCCCTCGTCGAGGCCGAAGTAACTCTGCCGGTAAGCCTGATTGGCCCAGGTGCTGCCGAGGGTCAGGGCCAGCGTGCCGTGTGCACCAAGTGGCGCCCCGGCAGTAAGGCCCACTTCGCCCAGCAGACCGTCACCTCTCACCCCCGAACCGTAACGGACGCTGCTCTGCACGAGCAGGAACTCATAGGGCGCGTAATTGAGAAAGGCGCCCTTCTCCAGGCGCGCACCGATATCCGCGGTGCCAGCCAGCCGCGGGCTGGCGCTGGCCTTGCGTTTCAGCTGAGCCCACAGGCGCGGCCCGAACTGCAGGTCGTCGCGCCTCGACAGATTCCAGCCGATGCCATTGTCGGTGGACACGAAGACGCCATTCGCGAAGTACAGGTCCACACCGGGCAACAGCAGCGTGTCGGTCTTCTTGCCCCCCGGATACGCCTGGAACATCCACAGGGAAGGCCCTGCCGACAGGGTGTAGTCCTGCTCCGGCGGCCGGTCGATGAAGATCGTCCCACCGGCGGCAAGGCCCGCAGTACTCGCCAACGATGTCAGCACCAGAACCAGCGCCCGGCGGAGACGGGGAAAGCTCGCCGGCGGGGGCGTAGAATGGCGCCCGGATCTGGCCGGCAAACGGAATAGAGAATGGAAATACGTCGAAATTGGGTACAAGGGAGTTCCTACATTCTGGCCGCCGGCGGCATCCTGGCGGTCTTGAGTCTGCACCTGCTGCAGGCCCTGTTTGCCGGCATGCTGGTGTTCCTGCTGGTGCAGCTGACCCAGCCTCTGGTCGGCCGGGTAGTCGCCGGGTCGCGCGGCAAGCTGGTGGCGACCGCAGTACTGGCGATGCTGATTATCGCCGGCATGGTCGGGCTGGGCCTGTGGATCGCCTCGATGCTGCACGGCGGTGGCGGCCTCGACGCGATCTGGACCAAGATGGCCGAGGCCGTCGACAGCGCCAATGACGTGCTGCCGCCGTGGCTGCTCGGCAGTCTCCCCAGCAGCGGCCCCGAGTTGAAGGCCGAAGCGGCACACTGGCTGCGCGAGCATGCGCCGGAGCTCCGCCTGCTCGGCAAGGAAGCCGGCGTCGCCGCCGCGCACATCCTGATTGGCATGATCATCGGCGCGATGGTGGCGGTCCATGAGATCTCGGCACGCAACGAGCGTCGCCCCCTCGCCGCCGCCATGCACGAGCGTGTCGGCACCTTCTACAAGTCCTTCCGCCGGGTCTTCGTGGCCCAGGGCAAGATCGCCGCCATCAACGCCTTCTTCACCGGCCTCTACCTGCTGGCCATCCTGCCGACGCTGGGCATCCACCTGCCCTTCGGCAAGACGATGGTGCTGATCACCGCCATCGTCGGCTTGCTGCCGGTGGTCGGCAACCTGATCTCCAACTCCATCATCGTGATGATCAGCTTCTCGGTGTCGCCCTATGCAGCGCTGCTGTCGCTGCTGTTCCTGGTCGTGCTGCACAAGGCGGAATACTTCCTCAACGCCCGCATCGTCGGCGGCGAGATCGACGCCCGGGCCTGGGAGATCCTGGTCGCGATGGTATTCATGGAGGCCTTGTTCGGCTTCGGCGGCGTGGCGCTGGCGCCGGTGGTGTACGCCTACATCAAGGCCGAGCTCACGGCCGCCCGGCTGATCTGAGGCGCGACGCCCGGGCGGCCACCGCGGCCTTCAAGCTGCCTTCAGCAACACCGACTGCTGATCGCGCAGCACGGAAACCAGCAGGTCGATCTGCTTGCGGGTATGGCCGGCATTCAGGATGACCCTCAAGCGCCCCTGGTTCTTCGGCACCGCCGGGAACTTGACGCTGTCCACATGCAGCCCGACGCTGCGCAGCAACTGGGACAGGTTGTCGGTCAACACCTCGTCGCCGATCAGCACCGGCACGATCGGCGTGGTAGTGGATACCAGCGTGTACGGCAAGCCTTGCATCGACTCGACGAAATAGCGCTTGTTGTCCCACAGGCGCTGACGGCGCTCCGGTTCGTCCTGGACGATGTCGATCGCCTCGCTGACCGCGAAAACCTGGTCCGGCGGCAGCGTGGACGTAAAGCCGTAAGCCGAGCAGGTCAGGCGCAACAGCTCCCCGATGTATTTGTCGGTAGCGATGAAACCACCGATCGCGCCATAGGCCTTGCTGAGGGTACCCATGCAGATCAGGCGCGGATCGTTGATGCCGAAGTGTTCGGTGATGCCGCCGCCGTTGGCGCCGAGCACACCGGTGCCGTGGGCGTCGTCCACATACACCATCGCGTCGTAGCGGTCGGCAATGGACAGCAGCTCGGGTAGCGGCGCAATGTCGCCGTCCTGGCTGAAGACGCCGTCGGTGACGATGATCTTGGTCGTCGCCTCCGACGCCTTCAGCAAGGACTCCAGATGCTCCAGGTCGAGGTGCCGGAAGGTCAGGCGATCGGCCCCGGACAGACGGATACCCTCGCGGATGCTGACGTGGTTGTACTCGTCCGAGAAGAACGCGTAGCTGTGGCGGCCGCGGGTACGGAAACCATACATGCGCGCGAACTGCGCCGTCTTGACCAGTGAGGACAACACGCCGAGGTTGGTCAGGTAGCCAGTGGCGAACAGCAGGGCCGTATCCTTGCCCTTCATGTCGGCGAGCTTCTGCTCCAGCTGGTCGTAGATTTCGAGGTCGCCGCCGAGCAGACGCGATTCGCAGTTGCCGACACCGTAACGCTCCAGCCCTTCCCGCGCTTTGGCGATCATGCGCGGATGGGAGGCCAGCCCGAGGTAGTTGTTGGTGCTGAAGGACACATGCTCGCTGCCGTCCATGCGGAAGGCCGGCGACGGCAGCGACTCGACGCGGGGAATGAGATGCACGGTGCCGCGCTGCTCAAGCCAGCGGGCGATATCCTGGAATTCTTTCATGAGTTCGGACCTGCACGGTGAAGACGGAGCGTCAGAACCCCAAAGGCTAGCGATTCAGACTGGCGCGAGTCTGGCAGTTAGCTGTCGACAGACTTGCGTCCATCCTCGGCCTGCTCAAGCCACTGCAACAGGCTTTCGAGCAGGCGGGCCGGCTCCACCGGCTTGGTGATGAAATCGTCCATGCCGGCCGCCAGACAGGCGCGGCGGTCATCCTCAAAGGCGTTGGCGGTCAGGGCGATGATGGGCGTCGTCGCATAGCCGGCCAGCGTCCGCATGTGTTCGGCGGCTTCGATGCCGTTCATCACCGGCATCTGCATGTCCATCAGGATCAGAGCGTACGGTTGCCGCAGCGCCATGGCGAGCGCCTCCGCACCGTTGCCGGCCACATCGACAGCCAGTCCGGCCTCCTCGATGAGGGCTTTCACGACCTCCTGGTTGACCAGATCGTCCTCCGCCAGCAACACCCGCACACCGGCAAAACACTCACGCAGGCGGGCCTCCGCCTCCACCGTGCCCCGGCCCCAGGGCCGGATGGCACGCTCATCCCCCTTCGGCAGACGTACGGTGAACCAGAAGGTGCTGCCCACGTCGATCTCGCTCATCACTCCCATGTCGCCGCCCATCATCCGGGCCAGTTGCCGGCTGATCGCCAGCCCCAGGCCAGAGCCGCCGTATTTGCGGGTCATCGAGCCGTCCACCTGCTCGAAGGTGGAAAACAGGCGCAGCTGATCCTCGGCGGCGATGCCGATCCCGGAATCCCTCACCTCGAAGCGCAACAGCACGTCGGCGGCGGACTCGGCGGCCACCTGCATGCTCACGCCGATCCGCCCGGCCGGCGTGAACTTGAGTGCATTGCCGACCAGGTTGACCAGGATCTGCCCCAGGCGCAGCGGATCGCCGCGCAGCGGCATCCGGGCCAGTTGCGGCGCCACATCGATGACGAGGGCCAGCCCCTTCTGCTCCGCCGCCCCTTCCATCAGCGTGCGCAGATTGTCGAGCACGCCCTGCAAGCGGAAATCGATGCGGTCGAGGCTCAGGCGATCGGCCTCGATGCGCGAGATGTCGAGGATGTCGTTGATCAGCGCCAGCAGGTGCTGAGACGCCTGCCGGGCCTTGCTGAGCTGCTCGATCTGGCGCGGATCGGTGGCCCGATGCAAGGCCATCGCCGTCATGCCCATGATGGCGTTCATCGGCGTACGCAGTTCGTGGCTCATCGTCGTCAGGAAGGTACTCTTCGCCCGGTTGGCCGCCTCGGCCGCCTCCTTGGCGATGGACAGGGCCGCCGTGCGCTCCTCGACGACCGACTCCAGGTGGTCGCGATAGCGCTCCAGCTCATCCTCGATATGCCGCCTCTCGGTGACGTCCTCCTTGATCGCCAGATAACGGGTGATCTGTCCATCCTGCTCGCGGATCGGCACGATGGTCGTCTTCTCGATATAGACATCGCCACTCTTGCGCCGGTTGATGAACTCGCCGCGCCACGGCTGCCCGGCATCCAGCGCCGACCACAGTGCATCGTAGGTCGCGCGCGGCGTTTGGCCGGACTTCAGCAGCGCCGGGGTCTGGCCGAGCACCTCGTCACGGCGGTAGCCGGAACTGCGCACGAAGGCCTCGTTCACGTACTCTATGCGGGTGTCCAGATCGGTGATGACGACGCTCTCGATGCTCTGCTCGACCGCCATCGACAGCTGGCGGATCTGCTTCTCCGCCGCCTTGCGCGCCGAGATGTCGATGACCTCACCCAGCACCCGCCCGTCGGGCAGCAGCACGCCGTTGATCTCCACGTCGATCAGACGGCCGTCCTTGTGGCGGGCGACCGTTTCGAAGAACTCGTGACTGCCTCCGGCGTTGCGGCGGAAGTGAGTCATCACGCGCTCCACCTCGAAGGGCGGAAAGAGGTGCGCCACATCCATCGCCAGCCATTCCTGCTGGCTGTAACCGAAACACAGCTCGGCCTGCCGGTTGGCGAAAATGAAACGGGCCTGCTGGTTGGCCATCACGATCGTGTTCGGCGAGAAGGTCAGTGCAATGCGCAGGCTCTCCTCGCTCTCCCGCCGTGCGGCCTCGGCGGTGCGCCGCTCGGTGATGTCGATTCCCATCTTGAGGACCAGCGACGTGCCGTCCGGCCCGACGATGGGGCGGTTATGGATCGCGTAAATGCGTTGATCGGGGCCGACCCACTCCCATTCCCCCCCCTCCTCCCTCACGCGGGGAGCCTCGCCGTGACCGAACAGCGCGGCGCAGTTGTCCTCGTGTCCCTCGCCAAAACGCTGGCGGTAGATGGCATTGGCGAACACAACCTTGAAATCCGGAGTCCGCAATACGACGAAGGCCGGCAGGGTTTCGAGAATGTCGTAGAGCCGCTGGCGTTCGCCACGGATGGCTCTGTCCGCCTTGTTGCGGGCCTGCAGCATGCGCTCGAACTGGGCAGACAAGTGGCGGATCTCGGCAGGCCCCTCCGGTGGTGCAATCTCCCCCGAGCCACCGTCGGCAGCGGAATCCACAGCGGCAACCAGGCCGCGCAATGCCGTCTGCAACTGCCCGCCAAAGCGTCGGGCCAGCAGCAGGCCGGCGACCGTCATGGCCGCCACGATCAGCGCGCTCAGGGCCAGGTTCCTGACCAGTTCCCTCTGCAGGATGCTGGCCGGTACCGCAATCGCCACCGAATATCCGGTCAGCGCCGAACGGCTGTATGCGCCGAAGACTTCCGTCCCCTCCAGGCTCATGCCATGCACGCCCCCCTCCGCAGGCCCATACAGGCGCTCCATCAGCTCGGGCGGAACCGGCTGACCGACGACGCGCAAGCCATCGCGGCTACGCGCGGCCATGTGGCCGGTGGGGTCGTAGATGGACGCCAGCCAGCCTTCCGGCAACTGCTGGGTGTTGAGGATGCGCCCGAGGCGCTCCGGGAAAAGGACCTGGCTCAGGTCGAACAACACCTGCCCGTCGCGGATCACCGGCACGTCGATGGTGATCAGGTGGCGCTTCGCCACCGTGCCGACGACCACATCGGAGATGTAGGGCCCGCGCGTCCCATAGATCCGGTGCACCCGGGTCATGTTCCTCGTCGTCGGTAGAGGCTGCCCTTCGGGGATCAAGGTGTTGAGGTACTGCTTGCCGTTCGCATCGGTGACCACCAGCGCATCGGCGAAGTCCGTCTCCGCCAGCAGTTGCATGGCCTGCTGGCGCAGCGCCGCATAGTCACGCCGGTCGAAGGCACTACCCATCGCGAAGCCCTGCAGCACCTTCTGCTTGCCGAGGATCTGCTCATCCACCACCTGGCGCAGCGCCCGCGCCGTCTGCAGCGCGTTCTCCTGCAGATTGGCCTCCTCGCGCAGGTAGGAATCCACCATCAGCGCGACCAGCGCGACGATGCCCGGCAGCAGGACAGCGAGAAACAGCCAGTGCAGCTTGACGGAGCGCATGGTTGCGGGGACGGCGGACCGTAGCGTGGATCTGCAGTGAAAGTTACCTCGATATGATCGCCCCGCCCAACACTTTTGCCGCGGTGCTGCACAAATTAATGATCAGCGACGGATGGCGAAGCTCTCGCGCCTTCCTGGGCACACAAAGAAAAACGGGGCGGCCGAGGCCGCCCCGCCAGGGAATGTCCGGACCACCGCCGCCGGTCGGGCAAAAAAAGCGGGCCCGGACACCGCCGCAGAAGGTTCAGTCCTTCTTGCGGAAGTCGTCGTGGCAGCCCTTGCAGGTCTGGCCGAGCTTGCCGAAGGCGACCTTGACCGCGCCGGCGTCGCCGGTGGCGGCGACCTTGGCCAGCTCGTTGGCTTCGGTGATGAACTTCCTGGCGGCTTCACCGGCCTTCGCCTGCTCGGTGAACAGCTCGGGCTTGACGGTGGTTTCACGCCAGCCCTTGCCGGTTTCGGTGCCGGCCGGGTACAGGGCGCCGAGGCCGGAGTTGGCGATGGCGGCAATGGCGTTGGCGGCGCGGATCACTTCGTCCTTGTTGTAGGTGCCGTCCACGCTGGCCTTGATGCGGCCGTTGTTCCAGGCCAGCACCTGATAGACGGACTGGCGCCACTTGATGACCTGCTCGGGCTTGGGCGCCTGCTGGGCGAAGGCCATGGAGGCCGCCGCGGTGGTGGTGACGATCAGGGCGGCAAGCAAGGGTTTGACGAACTTCTTCATTGTTTCTCCGTACGATCTCGATGATGAGTGAGGTGATGGATCAGGCCTTCAGGTGCTGCTTGAAGAAAGCCACAGTGCGCCCCCACGCCAGCTTGGACGCGTTGGCATCGAAGCGCGGCGTGGTGTTGTTGTTGAAACCGTGCTGGGTGCCGGCGTAGATGTAGGCCTCGTACTTCACGCCGGCGGCCTTCAGGGCCGCCTCGTACTTGGGCCAGCCGGCATTGATGCGCTCGTCGTTCTCGGCGTAGTGGATCAACAGCGGGGCCTTGATCTTCGCGGCCTCCTCGGGCGTCGGCTGGTTGCCGTAGAAGGGCACCGCGGCGGCCAGATCGGGGATGCGGGTAGCGAGGAAGTTGGAGATGCCGCCGCCGTAGCAGAAGCCGGTCACACCGACCTTGCCGTTGCCCTGGGGCAGCTTCTTGAGGATCGCCGCGGCGGCCACGAAGTCTTCGCGGGTCTTGTTCTGGTCGAGCTTGGTGAACAGCTCGCGGGCCTTGTCCTCGTCGCCCGGGTAGCCGCCGAGGGGGAACAGCGCGTCCGGCGCGAAGGCGATGAAGCCGTCGAGGGCCAGGCGGCGGGTAACGTCCTCGATGTGCGGATTGAGACCGCGGTTCTCGTGCACCACCAGCACCGTCGGCAGCTTGCCGCTGGTGTTGGCCGGCTGCACCAGGTAGCCGCGCAGCGTGCCATAGCCGGCCGGCGACGGGTATTCGACGTACTGGGCCTTGATGCGCGGATCGTTGCCCTGCACTTCCTGGGCCTCGGCGAACTTGGGGCTGAGCGCCTCCAGCAGGCCCTCGGCGGTCACGCCGGCCACCGCGAACTTGGCCGCGTTCTTCAGGAACTCCCGGCGCGGGATGATGCCATGCACGTACTTGTCGAACAGCTTGAGCACTTCGGGCTCGAAATCGGCGGCGGTCTTGCGGGTCATGGAAAGCTCCTTCAATCGGTAATCGGCGGGCTTACTTGGCGCGCCCGGCGTAACCGGCGGTCAGCACCGGAATGCGGTAGACCGCGCCGCGGCCGACAACATACAGCTGCTGCTTGCCGGGCCCTGCGAAAGCCAGGTTCTGCGGCGCCTTCGGCAGCGCGATGATGCCGAGGGGCTCGCCCTTGTTGCTGAACACCTGCACACCAACACTGCTGGCCACATAGAGGCGCCCGTCCTTGTCCACCGCTAGCCCGTCGGCGCCGCTGGACGGACCGTTGTCGGTCTGGCGGAAACCTTCGAGCTTGGCGAACTGGCGCTTCGGGCCGAGCTTGCCGTTGGCGCCGATGTCGTAGGCGAACACGTATTCGCCTGCGGTGTTGGCCACGTACAGCACCTTCTCGTCCGGGCTCAGCTGGATGCCGTTGGGGCGCTCGATATCCTTGGCGAGGCGCTCGATGACGAACTCGGGGCTGATGCGATACACCGCCGGCGGCGAAATCTTGGACAAGTCCGGCTTGGGATTAGCATTGGCATTGGCGCCGGAGTCGGTGAAATACACGTTGCCGGCCTTGTCCACCACCAGGTCGTTGGGGCGGCCGAAGGACAGGCCGCCATCCACCTTCTCGGTCAGCGTGCGTGCGTTGCCGGCGGGCAGGATGACGCCGACCTTGGGCTGCAGGGTCTGCACCGCCACCAGGTCGCCGTTGGCGGCGAAGGCCAGCGCATTGACGCCGTTGGTGTTGTCGAGGAAGACCGACGTGGAGCCGTCCGGCGCAATGCGGATGACGCGGGCGTTCTGGTTCTCGGTGAACAGCACGCTGCCGTCCGGCGCGGCGATCGGGCCTTCGGTGCCCTTGAAGCCGTCCTTGATCAGTTCGATCTTGGTGCCGGCGGCGACCACACCGGAGATGGCCGGCGTCACGGCTTCCTGGGCGTGGGCGCCGGACAGGCTCAGCAGCACACCGCCGAGGGCGGCCAGGGCGCGAAGGGAGGCTTTGATTTTCATGGCGGTCGGTATGGCGGTAACTGGCGTTGAGGTGAGCGGCCTCGGCCGCGGGGGCAGGCGCTTCTCCTGCACGGCTCGTGCCAGCCGCGCCACCCGGCCGCGGCAGGTGGCGTCCATACAATTGATTTGTCGAAACAAATCCACTTTTCAGCGGACGGCGGGCGGCGCCACCGGAAGCGCCATCCGCAGGGCCCGCTGTTGCGCTGCACACAGATCGCGCCACCGTCTGTTGCCGGCCTGCTGATTTCCCAACCTTCGCAAGCCAGCAGCACCTGCTGCGTCAGGGCGTGGCGAGGCTCCGTTCGAGGCGCAGCAGTTCCGCCTGATGGGCCGCCGCTTCCGCCCGGCCGAGGCGGCGCTCGATCTGCACCTGGGTACGCAGCAACGCCACGTCCTCCGGCAGACGCGCGCGGGCTGCCGCCAGTGTCGCCAGCGCCGCGTCGCCCTGCCCGGCCTCCAGCTGCGCGACGGCCAGCACCAGCGCGTAGCGGCCGTTGTCCGGCGCCAGTGCAGCCGCTCGCGCCAGCTCCGGCAGCGCCGTGTCGCGGCGGCCTTGGCGGATCAGCGCCAGGCCGAGGGCATGGGCCGGCTCGGCGGCCGTCGGGGCAAGTTTGACGGCCTGGCGCAGCTGGGCCTCACCATCGGCCTCGCGGCCTCCGGCCCGGTACAGGTCGGCCAGGTTCACCAGCGCCGGCACGAAACCGGCGTCCAGGCGCAACGCCGTGCGCAGAGCCTGCTCAGCCGCCTGCGGCTGGCCTCGGGCGGCGTGGATGCGGGCCAGGTTCACGTGGCTCTCGGGGCGATCCGCCGCCAGTTCCTCGCTGGCGATCAGTTCATCCAGCACTTGCGCGAGTCTTTCCCGGCGGGCCGGCGGCAGGCGCTCGGCCGGCACCGCCGCCAGGGTACGGGCGGCCTCGGTGCGCACCGCCCGCAGCGGGTCGTCGAGCAGCCCGTCGCCGATCCGCCAGGCCTCGGGCAGCGCCAGACCGGCCAGCGCCCGTGCGGCGCCAAGGCGCAGCAGGCCTTCGTCGGCGCGGGCCGCACGGGCCACGAGTTCCGCCGCGCCGGCCCGACCTGCCAGCCGCAGCAGCGCGCCGCCCTGCTGGATCGCCGGGTAATCGGCGGACAGCAGCCCGGCCAGCGGCACACCGGAGCGGCGCCCCGCCAGCACAGCGACCGGCGACGCGTCGGCGGCTTCCGGCCGGCCAGTCCAGCGTTCGACCGCGGCGGCGGCCCACACCGGATTCTTGTCCTTGTGGCAGGCGGTGCAGGCGTCCGGCGTGCCCAGGCGCGCGCTCTGCGCTGGGCGCGGCACCGCCAGGCGGTGGTCGCGGCGCACGTGCACGCCCATGTAGGTCTTGGTCGGCATGTGGCAGCTCACGCACTGGGCGCCTGCCGAGCCTTCGCCGTGGCGGTGGTGCTCGGGCCGGTCGTAGCGGGACGGCAGGTGGCACTGGCCGCACAGGGCATTGCCGTCGGCGCGTAGCTTGAGGCTGTGGCTGTCGTGGCAATGGCTGCAGGTGACGCCGGCCCGGTGCATGCGGCTCTGCACGAAGGAGCCGTACTCGAAGACTTCGTCGTCGATCTGCCCGTCCGGGTGGTAGAGGCCGGGCTCGATCAGCATCGGTCGGTAATCGTCCAGAAAGGCCGCGCCGGGCTGGGGTTCCGCTGTGAGCTGCTGGCGCCGGGAATGGCAGCCGAAGCAGGCTTCGCCAGCGCGCTGACCGGCCTTCGGGTCGCCGTCACCACGGGCGATGGAATGGGTGCCGTCGTAGCGGAAGACCAGCCGGCGCAGCTGCCGGGTCACCACCGTCAGGCCCGCGTCGGCCACCACCGCCGGCTTGCCGCTCCGCGCCCAGGCCAGGTGGGCAGCGCCCGGACCGTGGCAGGCCTCGCAGCCAACCGCCATCTCGGCCCAACGCGTGCGGTAGCTGTCGGACTCGAGATCGTAGTTTTTCACCAGCCCGGTCGAGTGGCAGGACGCGCACATGAAGTTCCAGTTCTGCTCTCGGCCGCTCCAATGCACCGGTTCGCCGGGCTTCGGCGGCGCATCCGGGTAGAGGTGATACCAGCGCTGGCCGCCCTCCTCCCGGCGCCGCGCGTCCCACGCCACGCCGAGGGCCTGCAGGCGCCCGCCGGGCAGCGCGACGAGGTACTGCTGCAGCGGATGCACGCCGAAAGTATGAGTGACCTGGAAGTCCGCCTCGCGGCCGTCCGGCCCGGCGGTGCGCACGTAGAAAGCCTCGCCCTTGCGGAAGAAACGGGTGGTCTGGCCGTGGTGGCTCACGCTCACGTTACGGAAGTCGCCGAGCACCGTGGCCGGGCTGGCGACCTGCATCGACTGGGCGTGATGGGACGCCTGCCAGCGCCGGGTCTCGTCGGCATGGCAGCCGGCGCAGGCTTCGCTACCGACGTAGCGGACCGCCTCGCCGGCCAGGGCGAAGGCCGGCACGGCGAGCACACACAACAGGAAGACGATGCGCCACCACCCGCCGCAGGACGGGCGATGGCGGCTACGGGCAGCTTTCAGCGCAATTCCACCTCGAGCTTGCCGAGGGTGCCGGTGAAGGAGAACGGCACCTTATAGTCCGGACTCACCGGCGAGCCAAGATCGGCGCCGATGTCGAGGGACTCGTAGGGGCCGTAGACGATCTTGGCGATGCGCCCTTCGCCGACCTGCTCACCGTTCACGAACAAGCGCCCGACGCCAGGCACCGCCACCGGCGGCTGGCCCTGCTGCACAGTCGCCGGCGGCGGCGTAGCGCTGTCCGGCGTGAAGCTGAAGGCGACCTGCAGCTTGCCTTTCGGCAGCGGCCGGGACGACACGATATGGCCGCTGCGGTGGCCGTGGGCGTTGGCCTCATAGACCAACCGGCCATCCTTCACGAACAGGCTGAAGCCGCCCCAGCGGCTGCCGTCGGCGATCAGCACGCCATCACCGCCGCGAGCCGGCAGCTCGATGTCGGCGGTGATACGGTGGGCGCGCCGCGTCACGTCCGGCCCGACCCGCGACGGGATGCGGGTGACGCCGGCCCGGTAGGTGAACAGCGTGCGGCCGGCGGCCGGGCTGGGACGGCCGACGCCGACCTCCGACGTCAGCGGATAGACGTCGTTGCGCCAGGCCTCCTTGTCGAAGGTGGCCACCAGTTCGGCCAGCTTGTCCGGGTTGCCGGCGGCCACGTCATGGGCCTGGCTGTAGTCCGCGTTGAGGTTGTAGAGCTGCCACTGGCGCTGGCCGAAGGGCGCCTGGTTGAGCACCGCGTTGCCGCGCGGCACCACGTTGCGGCTGCCGGCCCACCAGCCGTCCTTGTAGATGCCGCGGCTGCCGCCCATCTCGAAATACTGCAGCGTGCGCGGCGATTCGGCCTTGGCGTTGTCGAAGCTGTACACCAGGCTGCGCCCTTCCAGCGGCAGCTGCTGGATACCCTCGACCTTGTCCGGAAACCTGATGCCGGCCAGCTCGTAGATCGTCGGCGCGATGTCGGTGACGTGGCTGAACTGGCTGCGCACCACGCCCTTCTCGCGCAGCCCCTTGGGCCACGACACCACCAGCGGGTTGCGGGTGCCGCCCAGGTAGGACGGGATGCCCTTGCCGTACTGGAAGGGCGTGTTGTCGGCCCAGCCCCAGGCAGAACCGTAGAGGTTGTCGAAGCGCGCCGTGCCCAGCGCGTCGATGTCCTTCAGGCGCTCGGCAAGCGGCGCCGCTTGCCCGTCGGGCCCGGTGGCATCGCGGCCGAGCAGCGGCGAGCTGACCTCGGCGCCGTTGTCGCCGACGATGTAGAACACCACCGTGTTGTCGGCCTTGCCCTGCTCGCGGATCTCGGCCAGCAGGCGGCCGACCTGGAAGTCGGTGAACGCCAGGTAGGCGGCGGAGATTTCGGCCTCCCGCGCCAGCAGGCGGCGCTGTTCGGCGGGCAGGGAATCCCAGGCCGGCAGCTCTGGCGGACGCGGCGTCAGCTCGGCGTTGGCGGGGATCACGCCGAGCTTCTTCTGGCGGGCGAAGGTCTCCTCCCGCAGCTTGTCCCAGCCCTGGTCGAACCTGCCCTTGTACTTGGCGATCCAGTCCTGCGGCACGTGGTGCGGCCAGTGGGTGCCGCCGGGGGCGAACCACACGAAGAAGGGCTTGTCCGGATACACCGCGTCGTGGGTGCGCAGCCAGCTGGTGGCTTCGTCGGCCAGATCGGCGGTCAGGTGGTAGCCCTGTTCCGGCGTGGCCTTCGGCTCCACCGGCGTGGTGTTGCGGTAAAGGCGCGGCTCCCACTGGTTGTCGGCGCCGCCCATGAAACCGTAGAAGAACTCGAAACCGAGGCTGGTCGGCCAGTGCTCGAAGGGACCGGCCGGCGTGATCTCCCACTGCGGCGTGTTGTGCCACTTGCCGAAGGCCGAGGTGCTGTAGCCGTTCTGGCGGAGCACTTCGGCCACCGACACCGTGTCCTTGGCCCACACCGAGTTGTAGCCGGGAAAGCCGGACGAGCTGTCGGCCACGGTGCCGAAGCCGACCTCGTGGTGGTTGCGCCCGGTGAGGAGCGCCGCACGGGTCGGCGAGCACAAGCTGGTCACATGGAACTGGTTGTAGCTGAGGCCGTTGCGGGCCAGATCCTGCAGCGCCGGCGTGTCGGCAACGCCGCCGAAGGTGGACGCCGCGCTGAAGCCCACGTCGTCGAGCAGCACGACCACCACGTTGGGCGCGCCCTTCGGCGCCTGCGCCTGCTTCGGCCAGGCCGGCACCGACTTGTCGCGGGAGGGGTCGATCTTGCCGGCGAAGGGCTCGGGCGGACGGGGCAGGACCTCCTGGGCGCCGGCACCGCCCACGGCCGCCAGGCCGAGGGCCAGCGCCGCCGAACGGCCCAGCCAGATGTAGATGCGTTTCTTCATTGTTGTTCCTGTGCGGTCTGCTTCTTTAGATGGCTGTCGGGTGGCGGATTCCGGGGGGTGCCCCGCGAACACGCCAGCCGGACGCAAACCGCGATCGGGTGCACGGCCCGTGCCAGCGCGCCCGCAACGGAGTCACAGCCGCGCCACGCAGGGGCCGCGCGGCCATCAGTCACCACACCCACCGCGCTCCCGCCCACCCTTGCTGCTGAAAACCCAACTTTCCGGTTGGCGGACTGCTGGCTTCTGCGCAAGCCCCACACCCCAGATCGGGCAGTCCCCCGCACGGACACAGGGTTTTTGCCCATGGCCCGGAATTTGCCCGATACAGAGGTTTGTTCCAGCCCGGCCCCGGCGCGCCGTCGCAACCCTGCCCCGCGCAGCCGACCCCAGAATTCCCGATGTGGATCGTCAATATCGCCCTGCGGCGCCCCTACACCTTCCTGGTCATGGCGCTGCTCATCCTGCTGTCCATGCCCTATGTGCTGAAGAAGATGTCCGTGGACATCTTCCCGGCCATCGACATCCCGGTCGTGGCCATGCTGTACAGCTACAACGGCCTGCCCGCGCCGGAGATCTACAGCCGCATCAGCCGCAACGCCGAGCGGGCCATGACCCAATCGGTGGACAACGTCGAGCACACCGAATCCCTGTCGGTGGCCGGCGCGTCGATCATCAAGGTGTTCTTCCAGCCCGGCACCGACATCGGCACCGCGCTGGCCCAGGTCCAGTCGGCGGCCAACTCGGCCTACCGCTCGATGCCGGTCGGCATCGCGCCGCCGCAGGTGGTGCAGTACTCGGCCACCGACCTGCCGCTGCTGCAGGTCGGCGTGTCCAGCGCCACGGTGCCGGAAACCGAGGTTGGCGAACTCACCAACGACGTGGTGCGCAACACCCTGCGCACCAAGAAGGGCGTCGAGCTGACCGCCCCCTTCGGCGCCCGCAACCGCCAGATCGCGGTGGACATCGACACCAACGCGCTCTTGGCCCGTGGCCTCACGCCGGCGGACGTCAGCGACGCCATCGGCAACCAGACCCTCACCCTGCCCACCGGCACCATCAAGATCGGCGAGCGGGAATACGACGTGGCGCTCAACGGCTCGGTGGCGACCCTCGCCAAGATCGGTGACATCCCGGTCAGGACCGTCGCCAGCAAGACCATCCACGTACGCGACGTGGCCAGCGTGCGCGACGGCGCCGGCCCTTTGCAGACCATCGTCCGCCACAACGGCGAGCGCGGCATCCTGACCTCGGTGTTCAAGGTCGGCGGGGTGTCCACGCTGGAGGTGGTGGACCAGGTGCGCGCCGAGATCCCGCGCATCCTCGACAAGCTGCCCGAGGACATGAAGCTGACGCTGATGTTCGACCAGTCCCTGTTCGTGCGGGCGGCCATCGGCAACGTGCTGCACGAAGCGCTGATCGCCGCCTCGCTGACCGCCGCGATGATCCTGCTGTTCCTCGGCAACTGGCGCAGCACCTGCATCATCGCGGTGTCGATCCCTCTGTCGATCTGCTGCTCGCTGATCGTCCTCTACCTGCTCGGCGAGAGCCTCAACCTGATGACCCTCGGCGGCTTGGCGCTGGCGGTGGGCATCCTGGTGGACGACGCCACCGTCGAGATCGAGAACATCGAGCGCCAGATGGGCCTCGGCAAGAACCCGCAGCAGGCCATCCTCGACGGCGCGCAGGAGATTGCCGTGCCGGCCTTCGTGTCCACGCTGTGCATCTGCATCGTCTTCGTGCCGATGTTCTTCCTCACCGGCGTGGCCCGCTCACTGTTCGTGCCGCTGGCCGAGGCCGTCGTCTTCGCGATGCTGGCCTCCTACCTGCTGTCGCGGACCCTGGTGCCGACGCTGGTGATGTACCTGATGGCCCGCCAGCACGGCATCCATCGCCCGGCGCCGGCCACCGGCTTCGCCGCGCTGTGCCACCGCATCCACGTCGGCTTCGAGAACGGTTTCAGCCGCCTGCGCGAGCACTACACGGTGCTGCTGGCCGCCCTCCTGCGCCAACGCCGCCGCTTCGGCAGCGCCTTCGCCGGCCTGTGCCTGTTGTCCCTGGGCCTGGTGCCGCTGCTCGGCCAGGATCTCTTCCCGGCGGTGGATGCCGGCCAGCTGCGCCTGCACGTGCGCGCGCCGTCCGGCATCCGCCTGGAGGAGATGCCCCACCTGGTGGACAAGATCGAGGCGGCGATCCGCGAGACCATCCCGGCCGACGAGCTGGGCGACATCCTGGACATCGTCGGCGGCCCCTATTCCACCCGCAACACACTGTTCGGCAACTCCGGTACCACAGAGACCGCCGACACCGAGATCATGGTGTCCCTCAAGCCGGGACACGCCCCGAGCAGCGACTACGCGACCCGCCTGCGCGCGCAGCTGCCGGAGCGCTTCCCCGGCGTTGAGTTCTTCTTCCAACCCGCCGACCAGGTCAGCCAGACCCTCAACTTCGGCACGCCAGCGCCGATCGACATCCAGTTCATCGGCGGCAAGCCGGCCGAGGTGATCCCGCTGGCGGTGGAACTCAACAATCGCCTGCGCGCCATCCCTGGCATCGTCGACGCCCACGTCTATCAGCGCTGGAGCAAGCCGGCGCTGGCCCTGGACATGGACCGCGTGCGCCTGCAGCAGCTCGGCCTGGCCGCCAAGGACGTAGCCCAGAACGTGATGGTGTCCCTGTCCGGCAGCATGCAGGCGGCCCCCGCCTACTGGCTCAACCCGGGCAACAACAACCTCTACACCATCGGCGTGCGCACGCCGGAAGCCGCCCTCGACAGCCTCGACAGCCTGCTGCGCACACCGGTCGGCGCCGGTGAAGACGGCGCCCAGCTGCTCGGCAACGTGGTCGGCCTGTCCCGCCAGGCGCTGGCGCCGATGCTCACCAGCTACAACACCAACCCGATCTTCAACGTCTACGCCAACGTGGAAGGGCGCGACCTGGGCAGCGTCAGCCGCGACATCGCGGTGGTCCTCGACGACATCCGCGCCAAGCTGCCGCGGGGCGTGGACCTGGTCATGCGCGGTCAGGTAGAAACGCTGCACGACTCCTTCATCGGCCTGGCCACCGGGCTGGCGGTGGCCACCGTGCTGGTCTACCTGCTGCTGGTGGTGAACTTCCAGTCGTGGATCGACCCGCTGATCATCGTCAGCGCGCTGCCGGCGGCGCTGGCCGGCATCGCCTGGCTGCTGTTCCTCAGCGGCACCACCCTCAGCGTGCCGGCGCTGACCGGCACCATCATGACGATGGGCGTCGCCACCGCCAATTCGATCCTGCTGGTGTCCTTCGCCCGCACGCGCCTCGCCGAAGGCGTGCCGCCCGTCGGCGCGGCGCTGGAAGCGGCCTCCACCCGCCTGCGCCCGGTGCTGATGACGGCCTTCGCGATGATCGTCGGCATGCTGCCGATGGCCCTCGGCCTCGGCGAAGGCGCCGAGCAGAACGCCCCGCTGGGCCGCGCGGTGATCGGCGGGCTGGCCTTCGCCACCGCCTCCACGCTGCTCTTCGTTCCCCTCGTCTTCGCCGCCGTCCATCTGCGGCTGGAGCGCCGCGGGCCGCGCCACCAGCTGGCCCCCGCCTGACCGAACCGGAATCGCCCCATGTCAGACCTCAACCCTCCCCCGCCCCTCGCCGCCCATACCGGCGGCAAGACCCTGTGCTATGCGCGCCGCGCCGGCCTCGGCCTGGTCGGCCTGCTGCTCGCCGGCGGCGCCCTGCGCTTCGCCTTCGAGCACCAGCAAGCCCGCGCCCTGGAGCAGCGCACCGCCGACAGCCTGCTGCGCACGGTGTCCACCATCGTCGCCCGCCCCGGCGACAGCCAGCGCAGCGTCGCGCTGCCGGCCACGCTGCAAGGCCGCAGCGAGATCAGCGTGATCGCCCGCAGCGGCGGCTACCTCGCGGCCTGGCACAAGACCATCGGCGAGCGCGTGAAGAAGGGCGAGCTGCTGGCCACCATCGAGGCGCCGGAGCAGGACCAGGAACTGGAACAGGCCCGCGCCGCCCGCGAGCAGGTCAAGGCCCGCGTGGACCTGACCCGCGACACCCTGAAGCGCTGGGAACACCTGGCCAGCCTCGACAGCGTGGCCCGTCAGGACCTGGACGAGAAGCGCAGCGCCGCCGCCCAGACCCGCGCCGACCTGGCCGCGGTGGAGGCCAACGTGCGTCGGCTCGAACAGCTCAGGCAGTTCCGCCGCATCATCGCCCCCTTCGACGGCGTGGTGACGCGCCGCAGCGTGGAAGTCGGCGACCTGATCGCTGCCAACGGCAAGGAACTCTTCGCCCTCGCCCAGACCGACCCGCTGCGCCTGACCCTGTGGATCCCGCAGGTGTACGCCAGCGAGATCGCCCCCGGCCAGGAAGTGACGCTGCGCATCCCCGAGACGCCGGGCAGGAAATTCACCGCCAAAGTCGCCCACGCCGCCGGCGCCCTCGACCCGGTGACCCGCACCCGCCAGGTGGAACTGGAACTGCCCAACCCCGACGGCAAGCTGCTGCCCGGCACCTACGGCGAGGTGACGTTCAGCCTGTCGAGTAGCGTCAAGGCGCTGCTGGTGCCAACCAATGTGCTGGTCACCGGCCAGGACGGCACCCGCGTGGTGAGCGTCGGCCAGGACAACACGGTCAGCTTCCGCAAGGTCACCCTCGGCCGCGACCTCGGCAAGGAGATCGAGATCGTCGACGGCATCGCAGCCGGCACGGTACTGGTCAGCAGCCCGTCCGACCTGCTCGCCGACGGCGAGAGCGTTCGCCCCAAGGCCCTACCGGAAAAACCCCGCAAAGGCGGCACCGGCGACAAGCCGGCCACGCCGAAGACCGCTGCCACCACGCCCCCCGACTCCCCCAAAACCACCCCGCCCGCCTCCAAGGGCTGATCCACCGGAGAAAACCATGACCCGCAAGCTCGCCCTCGCCTTCGCTACCACGGCCCTTGTCGCCGCTCTACCCGCCCACGCCGGCAAGATCGACAACGGCAGCTGGACCCACGCCTGCGGCCCGCGCCCGGCCGAGGTCAGCCTCGACCTGAAGAACCCCGACGCCTTCAACAAGAGCGTCGGCGCCGTGAACACCTATCGCCAGCCCCAGCGCGCCTGGCTCGACTGCCTGCAGAAGGAAGGCAACACCGACATCCAGGCCACCAGCCAGATCATCAGCCAGTTCATCAACGCCGAAGCCCAGGCTGCGAGGCAGATCAATGACAAGATCGCCGCCGACGCGAAGGCGGCGGAGGCCAAGTTCGGGGATGGAAAGTAGGAAACGCCGCCCAAGGTGGTTAGACTCCCCGACCCGAGTGGACTCCGAGTGGACTTATTGCACTGCGCGATCATTCCAACATCATCAATAATCGCGCCTTTGCAGGAAAAACAGTGGGAGTGATTCATGATCGAAGTGAACCCGGCGACACGTAACACACAACCCTACGTCGACATCGGCACCATCGTCTCCACCTGGGCCGACGGCAGCCAGACCCGCGGGACTTGCAGCATCGTCGGCACCAACGACATCCTCACCGCTGGGCACTGCGTCTACAACCCCGACATGGGCGGTTACGCCAAGTCCTTCGATTTCTATTTCGGCGCCGACTACAACGCGGTCACCGGCGTCTACGAATCGTGGGTCGCCCACCCCAGCTATACCAGGTGGGAAGCCATCACCTGGCCTGACAACATCTATCAGGACGGCGACAACCAGACCATGCTGCAGAGCGAGTCCCAGTTCGACATCGCGCTGATCGGCATCGATCGCGCCATCGGCGACACGCTCGGCTGGCTGGGTCTCGACCCGAACCAGGACGGAACCGTCAACGCGTCGGCGGTCGGCTATCCCGCCGGCACGACGGGCATGATGCAGCAGGACGTCACCGTCACGAGCAACCCGTTCTACAGCGTCTACGATGCCCCGCAGGACGTCATGGGGGCCGGCAGCTCCGGCGGGCCGCTGCTGGTAGGCAAGTACGTGATCGGCGTCAAGAGCACCGCCAGATCGTGGGCGGACATCGGCAGCCCCATCTACGATCAACTCGTCGCAGCCATCTCGGACAACGACTATCTGCTCGGCCCGGCCGACACCACTGCACCGACCGTCAGCAACTTCAGCCCGGCGGATGCCGCCACCGGCGTGGCCGTCAACAGCGACATCACGATTACCTTCAGCGAAGCCGTCCAAGCCGGCTCCGGCTCCATCGTGCTGAAGACCGCAAGCGGCAGCATCGTGGAAACCTATGCGATGGGCAGCAGCGGAAACCTGAGCTTCTCGGGCAGCACACTGACCATCAACCCCAGCACAGACCTGGCCTACGGCACACAGTACGTCCTGCAGATCGATGCAGGTGCCATCAAGGATCTGGCCGGCAACAGCTACGCCGGCACCAGCACCTACGACTTCACGACCAAAGTGGGTAGCAGCACCATCAACGGCACACCCGGTAACGACATCCTGGCCGGTAGCGCCAGCAATGATTCCCTGATGGGCGGCGATGGCAACGACCGGCTGGAAGGCAAGGGCGGCAACGACACCCTCGATGGAGGTGCCGGCACCGACACAGCGGTCTATGCATCTGTCCGCAGCAACTACACCATCACCAAGATCGGCACGACCTTCACGGTTCAGGACAAGACCGGTGCCGACGGCACCGACCTCCTCAGCAATATCGAGCGCATCCAGTTCTCCGACACGAACGTTGCCCTGGACGCCGACGGCATCGGCGGCCAGGCTTACCGCATCTACAAGGCGGCATTCGCACGGACGCCCGATCTGGCGGGCGTCGGCTACTGGATCGCACAGATGGACAAGGGTGTCCCTCTTGTGGAGGTCGCTACCGGCTTCATCAATTCGGCCGAATTCCACGGCATATACGGGACGAACCCATCGAATGCCGACTTCCTCACCCGGGTCTACACCAACGTGCTGGGACGGGCACCCGACCAGGCTGGGTACGACTGGTGGCTCAACCAGATGAACACTGTCCCGACGGAGACTCAAGCCGTGGTGCTGGCACAGTTTTCCGAATCGAGTGAAAACGTGGATGCCGTCGTCCAGTTGATCGGCAACGGCTTCAACTACACGCCCTGGCTGAACTGAGCGGTTCTGCAAGGCCGCCAGCCAACCCGCTTAATCTCAAAAGCGCATAAGCTCAGGCGCCTTTCAGCTCATAAGCATCGGAAAATATAATGGTTCAGGCATAGCCCCGAGCTTCCTAAAGTACAGCTTTCCTTTATCGGACAGGCCGGTTCCGGCCGGCCCCACACATCATGGAAGCTGTACTGAACGCCCCCTCCGCCGGCGCACGCGCCCAAACCTTCGAGATCCGCCCCTTCGACGCGGCGGTCGGGGCCGAAGTCATCGGCCTCGACCTCACGCAGCCCGTCGGTGACGCGGACTTCCGCCACATCCACCGCGCCCATCTCGATCACCATGTGCTGATCTTCCGTGACCAGCACATCACGCCGGCCCAGCAAGTGGATTTCAGCCGCCGCTTCGGCCCGCTGCAGATCCACGTATTGCACCAGTTCGCGCTGCCCGACCACCCGGAAGTGCTGATCGTCTCCAACATCCGCGAGAACGGCCAGCCCATCGGCCTCGGCGACGCCGGCCACTTCTGGCACTCGGACATCTCCTATGTGGACAAGCCCAGCCTCGGCTCCTTCCTGCACGCCCAGGAGCTGCCGGCCGAAGGCGGCGACACCCTGTTTGCCAACCAGCACAGCGCCTACGACGCACTGCCCGCCGAGCTGCGCAAGGCCATCGCCCCGCTGCGAGCCGAACACAGCTACCTGGCCAAGTACGAGGAGCTGCGCAGCCGCAGCCCGTGGCGCCCCAAGCTGAGCCAGGAGCAGATCGACCAGGTGAAGCCGGTGGTCCATCCGGTGGTGCGCACCCACCCGGAAACCGGCCGCAAGGCGCTGTTCGTCAGCGAGCACTTCACGACCCGCATCGTGGATGTCCCGGAGGACGAGAGCCGCCAGATTCTCGCCGAGCTGTTCGATCTCGGCACCCGCCCCGAGCACGTCTATCGCCACGCCTGGCAACCTCAGGACATGGTCTTCTGGGACAACCGCTCGGTGATGCACGTCGCCGCCGGTACGCCTGAGCACCTGCGCCGCAAGCTGTACCGCACGACCATCGAAGGCGACGCGCCGTTCTGAATCGAATCCCCGAAAAAACAGAGAGAAACCATGAAATCCCTGACCCGCAAGACCGTTGCCCTGCTCGGCGGCCTCGGCCTGCTGGCGGCCAGCTGGACCGCCCACGCCGAAGGACAGATCCGCGTCGCCCAGCAGTTCGGCATCTCCTACCTGATCCTCGACGTGGTCCATGACCAGAAGCTGATCGAGAAGCACGGCAAGGCCCTCGGCCTCGACATCAAGGTGGAATGGACGCAGATCTCCGGCGCCACGGCGATGAACGAAGCCCTGCTGTCCGGCAGCCTCGACATCGTGTCGGCCGGCCTGCCGCCGATGCTCGCCCTGTGGGACCGCAGCAAGGGCAAGCAGAACGTGAAGGCGGTGGCCGCCCTCGGCAGCCTGCCCAACTACCTGCTGAGCAGCAACCCGAACGTGAAGACCATCAAGGACTTCAGCGACAAGGACCGCATCGCCGTGCCCGCCGCCGGCACCAGCTTCCAGTCCCGCGTGCTGCAGATCGAAACCGCCAAGGTCTTCGGCAAGGACAACTACAAGCGCTTCGACACCCTCTCGGTGAGCCTGGCCCACCCGGACGCCACCGCCGCGCTGGTCGCCGGCGGCTCGGAGATCAACGCCCACTTCTCCAGCGCGCCGTTCTACTACCAGGCCCTGGAAGCCAACAAGAACGTGCACAAGGTGCTGAGCTCCTACGACGTGCTCGGCGGGCCGGCCACCTTCAACGTGCTGTACACCACGCAGAAGTTCCACGACGAGAACCCCAAGACCTACAAAGCCTTCTACGCGGCCCTCGACGAAGCGGCCAGGCTGGTCAAAGCCGACAAGGCCAAGGCCGCCGAGATCTTCATCCGCGTGCAGAAATCCAGGCTGGCGCCGGAGCTCGTGCGCAAGATCATCGACGACCCGGAGAACAGCTACACGATCCAGCCCCAGCGCAGCCTGGTGTATGCCGAGGAGCTCTACAAGCTGGGCGTCCTGAAGAACCGCGCCGCCTCCTGGAAGGACTACTTCTTCCCGGAAGCCTACGCGCAGCCGGGTAGCTGAGGTCCGCCATGTCCATCGTCACCCCCCTCAACGCCTTCCCGTCCGAGCCCCCCGCACCACCGCTGCTGGCGGTGGACAAGCTCAGCCTGGAATACCGCACGCCGGGCCGCGTGGTCCGCGCCACCCACGAGGTCAGCTTCGACGTGCATGCCAGCGACCGCTTCGTGCTGCTCGGCGCCTCCGGCTGCGGCAAGTCCAGCCTGCTGAAGGCGGTGGCCGGCTTCCTGGCGCCCAGCGACGGCGAGATCCGCCTCGACGGACGCCCGATCAGCGGCCCCGGCCCGGACCGCATCGTCGTCTTCCAGGAATTCGACCAGCTGCCGCCGTGGAAGACCGTCAAGGACAACGTGATCTTCCCGCTGCGCGCCACCGGCACCCTGGGCCGCAAGGAGGCCGCCGAGCGAGCCCTGCACTACCTGGACAAGGTCGGCCTGGCGGCCTTCGCCGACGCCTACCCGCACACCCTGTCCGGCGGTATGAAGCAGCGCGTGGCCATCGCCCGCGCGCTGGCCATGCAGCCGCGGGTGCTGCTGATGGACGAGCCCTTCGCCGCCCTCGACGCGCTGACCCGCCGCAAGATGCAGGAAGAACTGCTGACCCTATGGGACGAAGTCCGCTTCACGCTGCTGTTCGTCACCCACTCCATCGAGGAAGCGCTGGTGGTCGGCAACCGCATCGGCCTGCTGTCGCCGCACCCCGGCCGCATGCGCGCCGAGATCAACAGCCACCATTACGGCCTGCACAGCCTCGGCGGCGCCGACTTCCAGGCCAGCGCCCAGCGCATCCACCGCCTGCTGTTCGACGAGGAACCGACCGGCATCACCACCGACGTGAAGCCCCACAACCTGAAGAGATTCGCATGAGCGCCCTCCACGCCCCGATCCGGCCGGAATACGAACGCCAGCTGGAACCCCTCACCCACGTCAGCCTGGAACGCCGGCTGCCGCTGGCCACGCGCCTGTGGGAACAGGCCTGGCTGCGCAAGAGTGTGCTCCCCGCGCTGCTGGCGCTGGCCTGGGAGCTCGTCGCCCGGCAACAGGACAACGAGCTGCTGCTGCCGACCTTCCTCGCCACCGCCAGCGCGCTGGTGGACGGCCTCGCCTCCGGCGAACTGCTCGAACGCACCGCCCTGTCCCTCGAAGTGCTGCTGCAAGGCTATATCGGCGGCGTGCTGGCGGCCTTCGTGCTCACCGCGCTGGCGGTCAGCACGCGCCTCGGACGCGACCTGCTGTCCACGCTGACGACCATGTTCAACCCGCTGCCAGCCATCGCGCTGTTGCCCATCGCGCTGCTGTGGTTCGGCATCGGCCACGGCAGCCTGGTCTTCGTGCTGCTGCATTCGGTGCTGTGGCCGCTGGCCCTCAACACCTACGCGGGCTTCCAGGGCGTACCGCAAACCCTGCAGATGGCCGGCCGCAACTACGGTCTGCGCGGCGTCCGCTACGTGCTGCAGATCCTGGTGCCGGCGGCGCTGCCGTCCATCCTGTCCGGCCTCAAGATCGGCTGGGCCTTCGCGTGGCGCACGCTGATCGCCGCCGAGCTGGTGTTCGGCGCCTCGTCCGGCAAGGGCGGCCTCGGCTGGTACATCTTCCAGAACCGCAACGAGCTGTTCACCGACCGGGTCTTCGCCGGGCTGGCGTTGGTGGTCATCATCGGCCTGATCGTCGAGAACCTCGGCTTCAACACCCTGGAACGGCTCACCGTGCGGCGCTGGGGCCTGCTACGCTGAAAGTGTCGAACACGCCCGGAAGCCCATGCCCGACGATCTCGCCCCCCTGCTGGCCGAACTCCGCCGCACCGCCGTCGAGCGGGACAAGCGCGGCGGCCACGCTGCCGAGGAGAAAGCCCTGCTGCAGCAGGCCGGCCTGCTGCGCCTGTCCATCCCGAAGGTGGACGGCGGCGATGAGCGCCCGTGGCCGGAGATCTTCGCGCTGGTGCGCCGTGTCGCCACCGTGGACAGCGCCCTCGCCCACCTGCTGGCCTTCCATCACCTGCAGGTCGCCACGCTGCGCATCTACGGCAACGCGGCCCAGCAGCGCCACTGGCTCAGCCGCACGATTGCCGAGGGCGGCTGGTGGGGCAACGCGGTAAATCCCCTCGACCCGGGCCTGACGGCCGTCGCGCGGCCCGACGGCTACCTGCTCGACGGCCGCAAGAGCTTCTGCTCCGGCACCCGCGGCTCGCGCTTCATGACCCTCACCGCCCGCCTTGCCGACGGCAGCAGCGTGATAGGCGTCGTCCAAACCGACCAGCCGGGTATCGTCGTCCACGACGACTGGGACCCCATCGGCCAACGCCAGACCGACAGCGGCTCGGTGAGCTTCCGGCAGGTCTTGCTGCAACGCGCCGACGTGCTGCGCGCCCACGGCGCCGTGCCGTCCGCCTTCCACACCCTGCGCAACAGCTTCGGCCAGTTGATCCTGGCCAATCTGTTCGTCGGCATCGCCATCGGCGCCCGCGACGAAGCGCGGGACTTCGCCCGCACGCAGGCCCGCTCGTGGGTCGCCTCCGGCGTCCAGCGCGCCACCGAAGATCCCTACACGCTGCAGCGCTTCGGCGAGATCCAGGTGCAGATCGCCGCCGCCGAGGCCCTGGCCGACCGGGCCGCAACGGCCATCCAGACTTCCTTCGAGCGCGGCCCGGCCCTGACCGAACGCGAACGCGCCGAAACCGCCGTCGCCATCGCCGAAGCCAAGGTCATCGCCCACCGGGCGGGCCTGTTCGCCAGCCAGGAACTCTTCGAGGTGGTCGGCGCCCGCGGCACCCGCGCCAGCCTCGGCTATGACCGCTTCTGGCGCAACGTGCGCACCCACACCCTGCACGACCCCATCGACTACAAGCTGGCAATGCTCGGCCGCTGGGCGCTCAACGGTGAATACCCGCCGCCGAATATGTACACCTGATGAACCAAGCCGCGGCCGGCCGGTCCATAGGCGACATCACACCCCATGAGGACGGCATGAAAGACTTGCTCAAGAACAACCGCGGATTCCTGCTCTTCCTGATCTGCTTCGGCTTCTTCCGTACCGCCATCGCCGACTGGAACCCGATCCCGTCCGGCTCGATGCGCCCAACCCTGCTCGAAGGTGACGTGGTGCTGGTCAACCGCCTGGCCTACGACGTCAAGCTGCCCCTCACCGACATCCCGGTCGTCCACATCGGCGACCCGGCCCGCGGCGACGTGGTGACCTTCAGCTCACCCCGCGACGGCACCCGCCTCATCAAGCGCATCGTCGGCCTTCCCGGCGACACCGTGGCCATGCGCAACGGCGAACTGATCATCAACGGCGAGCCGCTGCGCTACGCCGTCGTCGGTGTCGCAGCCGAACCAGCGGGCAAGGACCACGAAATCGACGCCGTACGCGCCACCGAAACCCTCGCCGGCCGCGACCACGCCGTCCAGTTCCTGCCCAGCGTGCAGGCCCTGCGCGACTTCTCCCCGGTGACCGTGCCCGCCGACAGCTATCTGGTCCTCGGCGACAACCGGGACAACAGCGCCGACTCCCGCTTCATCGGCTTCATCCCCCGCCACCTGCTGATCGGCAAGGCCCACCACATCCTGGTGTCCGCCGACATCCTCGGCAACTGGATGCCACGCCTGGAACGCATCGCGCAGGCACTGTAAGAGCGATTCCCCGCCGGGCAGTTGTTCAGTTGATCAGCAGCCCGGCGGATGAAACGCCAGCAAGCCATCAGCATTTTCTGCTGAAATCCGGACACGCGCCGTCCTGGGCACCGGCAACCGGTGCCATGCAAACAGTGCCCGCTCCGGGCAGTTTTCTCCATACTCGTGGCCCCAGGTACGGTTGGCGCAGTCTTTGCCTGCATCCTCCCTCACCCCATCCAAACCCTCCAACGCATCCGCACGGCACAAGACAGGAGAAAGCGTGTTACGCAAATTCATCGGCGGCTTCCGCCGCGAATGGACGACGGTGCTGCTCGTCTATTTCTGCTACGGCGCCAGTTCCATCACCGGCATCGCCGAGCTCTTCTTCCAGAAGGAAGCCCTCAAGCTGTCCCCTGTCGAAGTCACCAGCATCGGCTTCTGGCTGATGCTGCCCTGGTCCATGAAGATGGTGGTCGGCGCAGCAGCCGACATCCACCCCTTCTTCGGCGGCCGCCGCACCCCCTGGCTGCTGGCCGGCTGCGTGGCCACCTTTGCCGGCTATGTGGCGCTGGCCACGGTAGTCGAGACCAAGAGCGGCTACCTGGCCGCGTCCCTGCTGACCGCCATCGGTTTCATGGTTCAGGACGTGATCGCCGACGCGCTGAGCGTTGAAGTGGTCGAGACCGAGGAAGAGCGCAACCAGATCCAGACCCTCGGCCGGGCGGCGCTGCTCGTCGGGGCGATCAGCGTCGGCTACCTGTCCGGCGTGCTGGCGGGAGCGATCGGCCCCCGCAAGGTCTATGCGCTGGCGTCCCTGCTGCCGCTGTTGATCATCGCCAGCCTGCCCTTGTCGCGGGTGCGCCGCCGCGCGGATGCCCCCAACCCGGCACGGCCGGCTGCCGCGCCCGACAACGACATCCTGGGCGGCGGCAATGCCCGGCTGGTGGTGCTGATCGGGCTGGCCTACGCGGCCATCGGCGTCGGCCTGGAACTGCTCGACGTGCCCTACGCCCAGGAAATCGTCCTGTTCGTCTCCCTGCTGCTGATCAGCATCGTACTGTGGCGGATCGGCATTTCCCGGGAGATCGCCATCGCCGCGGTCGTCATCTTCCTGTTCCGCGCCACACCCGACGTGGGCCAGGGCTACAGCTACTGGGCCATCGACAAGCTCGGCTTCGACCAGCAATTCCTCGGCGTACTGGCCCAGGTCAGCTCCGTCCTGAGCCTCCTCGGCCTGATTGCCTTCCGCAAATACATCGTCAGCATGCCGGTCAGCTTCACGCTGGGCTGGGTGATGATCATCGGCACCGTCCTCTATTTGCCGAACATCGGGCTGTTCTACGGCGTCCATGAATGGCTGGGCCTGTCGGCCCGGACCTTCGCCTTCATCGACACCACCATCTCGGCACCGCTGGGCCAGCTGACCATGGTCCCGATGCTGATCCTCACCGCCCGCGCTGCGCCGAAGGGCGCCGAGGCCACCATGTTCGCAGTGATGGCGTCCCTGATGAACCTGGCCCTGTCGGCCAGCCAGTTGTTCACCGGCTACCTCAACGACGCCTTCAAGATCACCCAGCAGGATTATTCCAATCTCGGCCTGCTGATGATCACGGTCACCGTGATCGGCCTTCTGCCGCTGCTTGCGCTCCCCCTTCTACGCGAGGTCGAGGGCGAGCCCCCTGACCTGGCACAAAAAATGCAAAAAGCATGATCCAGCCGTTCCCCACCAGATCGCCGCCGGTGCCGGACACGTCCTTCACCGGAGGGCCGATGCGCAAGTCAGGACCATGACTCGCAAGCGGCGGACAAAAAATCTGGCCAGAACCGAGAACCACGATGTCTTGCCTGCCGCGCCTTCTCATGCAGCTCCCGATCCTCATCGGGACACTCGTCGCCCAGCCTCCTGCAGCCACCGCCAAGGCATTCGGCTGGTATGTGGACCGGAGCGGGGAGCTGGTCACCCTTCCTGCCGACAAACCGTCGCCATCGTCACCCGCCACAGCCCCGCCCGAGCCCGCCGGCACCGCGGCGGCCTCCCCGGCGCCGGCCGAGCCGGCAACGGAAACCACGCTGACGGCCAGCACGCTCGGGCTGATTGCCGGCATCCTGATCGGCGGCAGTGGCTACGCCTTCGGCCGATGCCGGCAACGCCGCTTCAAGCGGAGCCCATCGCGCCCCCCATCCGGCTGACCCGGCGACCCGCGCCGCAGCACAGATGGCCCGCCACCCTGTCGCTGCCGCGGCAGCGTCAGACCTGCAGATACTGCGCAGACTTCTTGTCCTCGACGAGAATGTGGTCGGTGAGCCAGTTGCGCAGATAGCGGGAAGTCTCCTCTCCCAGACTCGGCGTGAAGTTGTTGCGCAGCTTGTTTCGCAGGGAGATGACCTCCTCCGCCATGCTGCGGTACTTTCGGTCTTTTTGCGCACTGCGCCTTGCCTCTTGCCGTCGGGCAAGGCAGCCTTGCCCCATCGACCATTTCCTTTTGCCAAATGCACATCCCCCGTTTCCCTACAGGCACCCCAGCCAGATCAGAAAGGCGCCACTGATGTTGTGGCAAGCCATCGGCGCGGTGCGCGATCTGAAACGCGTGCATGACATCGCCAGCGTACTGATTCGCTACGGTTTCGGCGACGTTGTCCGGCGCATCGGCATGGCGCACGCGCTGGAACGTGCCGGCAAGGCCCTGCATTGGCGCGAGCCGGGGGAATTGGCCTACCTCGAACCCGCTTCGCGGGTCCGCCGAGCCCTGGAGGAACTGGGACCGACCTTCGTCAAACTGGGGCAGATCCTGGCGACGCGGGTGGATCTGTTCCCGCCCGACTGGATCACCGAGTTCAGCAAGCTTCAAGACTCCGCGCCCGCCCTACCGTTCGCAGAACTGCGGGCACAGTTGATGGAAGACCTGGGCGAGCCTCCCGAGGTGCTCTTTGCCGAACTGGACACCGAGCCGCTGGCCGCAGCCTCCCTGGCCCAGGTCCATCGGGCGCGCCTGAGCGACGGTACGGACGTGATCCTCAAGGTGCGACGTCCCGGCATCCGCCCGGTCATCGAGGCAGACTTGCACCTGCTGGAACGTCTGGCCGAGATCGTCGAAGCGGAAGCTGCGGACCTGCGCCGCTACCACCCCGGCGACATCGTCCGCCAGTTCACGCTGTCCTTGCGCCGCGAGCTGGACTTCGCCGCCGAATGTCGCAACGCGGAGCGGATTGCGGAGCAGTTCGCCGGACATCCGGAAATCGTCATTCCCCGCGTACACTGGCAATGGTGCGGGGAGCGACTGAACGTACAGGACTACGTGGATGGCATTTCCGGGCGGGATCTGGCCGCCACCGACACGGCCGGGCTGGATCGCAAGCTGCTGGCCCGTCGCGGTGCGGAAGCAGTGCTCAAGATGCTGCTGGAAGACGGCTTCTTCCATGCCGACCCCCACCCCGGCAACGTGCTCTACCTGACCGACAACCGCATCGCCTTCATCGACTTCGGCATGGTCGGACGACTGACCGAAGAACGCCGCAGCCAGGTGGCGCGCCTGCTGCACGGGCTGGTCAGCCGCGACAGCGGCCTCGTCGCCGACGTGCTGCTCGACTGGAGCGACGATGACCGCTACGACCCGGAATCCGATCTCCTCAATCTGCGCACCGAGATCGACACCTTCGTGGACCTTTACCACGGCGTACCGCTGCAACGCCTCGACATTGGCGCAATGCTGTCGGATCTGCTCGCCATCCTGCGCGAACACGGCCTGTCCCTGCCCGCCGATCTGGCCCTGATGATCAAGGCCTTCATCACCCTCGAAGGCATGGGCCGGCAACTCGATCCGAATTTCGACATCGCCGCCGAAGCCAGCCCCTTTCTGCGCCGGGTACTGCTGGCCCACGCGGCCCCAGCGGCTTTTGCCCGGCGCGGCTGGCGCGCCTTCGCGGATACGGTGGATCTGCTCGCCGGCCTGCCGCGGGATCTACGCCAGTTCCTTCGCGCCGCCCGCCGGGGCAAACTGCAGGTCCAGGTCGAGGTGCTGCCGCTGCAACGCTTCGGCAGCCAGATCGACCGGGCTGCCAGCCGGCTCTCGCTGGCCATCGTGATCGCCGCGCTGATCATCGGTTCGGCCATCGTGATGACCGTCGACAAGGCGCCCGCACTCCCCGGCCTGCCCTCCCTCGGCCTGCTCGGCTTCATTTCCGCCCTGATCGGCGGACTCTGGCTGTTACTCTCCATCTGGCGTAGCGGCGGTCCCCACCGATAACCCACTTTCCATGACAACAACAACGATAAGCTCACCCCAACTCACGCCGCGCCAGGACGCGTGGATCATTGCACTGGTCGGCTTCGCCCACGGCGTCTCCCACTTCTTCCACCTGCTGCTGCCCCCATTATTTCCGTGGCTGATGCCGGAGTTCGGACTGGACTTCGTGCAGATCGGCAGCACGATGACGGTCTTTTTCGTCGTCTCCGGTGTTGGGCAGGCCCTGGCTGGCTTGGCGGTGGACCGTTTCGGCCCGCTGCGGGTGCTGTCGACCGGTATTGCGTGCTTCATCCTTGCCGGCTTCGGCTTGTCCCAGGCCCGCGGACTCGGCGATCTGATCGCCGTAGCCGCTCTGGCGGGGCTGGGCAACAGCGTCTTCCACCCCTGTGACTTCACGATCCTCAACCGCAACGTATCCTCCCAGCGCCTCGGGCACGCGTTTTCGATGCACGGCCTGTCGGGCAACCTGGGCTGGGCACTGGCGCCGGTCTTCCTGACCGGCATCGCGTCGGTAGCAGGCTGGCGCACCGCTGGCATGGGTGCCGGCCTGCTGGCGATTCCCGCACTCGCCCTGCTGCTGCTCGGACGGCAGCATTTTGCAGTTGCTCCCCACGCGACAAGCGCGACCAGTCGCAAGGTGACCACGCTGGAGATCCTGAAAGTCGGCCCGGTGTGGCTGTGCTTCACCTTCTTCCTGCTGCTCACCACGGCCTTCGGCGCAATCCAGAACTTCGGTACGCCGCTGATGCAGGGAATGTACGGGATGCCAGTCAGCCAGGCAGCAGGAACCTTGTCGGCTTATCTGCTGGCTGGCGCTGCGGGCGTTCTGACAGGAGGCTTCCTGACCCGCCACGCTCGGCAAGGACAGATCATCACTGGCGCGCTCTGCACAGCCGCCCTGGCCGCTCTCCTGCTGGCCAGTGGCTGGCCGGGCGCCGCCATGGTCTTGCCCTTGATGGCGGCGATCGGCTTTCTGACCGGTCTGGCTGGGCCTTCACGGGATCTGCTGGTGCGCAGTGCAGCGACGGCCCGTTTCGGCCAGGCTGCCTTCGGACGGGTGTACGGCTTCGTCTATTCAGGCCTGGACACAGGCTTGGCCCTGGCGCCACTGGTATTCGGGGGCTTCATGAACAAGGGCAATTTCGGGGCGGTCCTGATCGGTATCGCCATACTTCAGGCCGCGGCCGTGTTTGCGGCCTTGAGCGTCGAGCGTCGCTAGCAACTCAAGTCAGCGCCGCGTCCTCCTCCGATTCGTCACTGAAGTTCCGGGCGATGGCGGCGAAATCCCCGGACACCCGGAGAAGCACATCCACGATGTCAGGATCGAAATGCTTGCCCCGCTCGAGCGCCATCATCTCGATCGCCCTCTCGTGGGGAAACGGCGGCTTATACACCCGCCGGGAGATCAAGGCATCGTAGACATCTGCAACCGCCATCAGGCGCGCCGATACCGGAATCGCGTCGCCGGCCAGCCCTTGCGGATAGCCACTGCCATCCCAGCGCTCGTGATGTCCATAGGCGATCTCAGCCGCATAGCGCAGGAAGGATGCGTCCGCGGTGCCCCCCAACGCCCGCTCGGCCTGCAGGATCGCATTGCGGCCATATTCGCAGTGCTGCTTCATGACTTCCCATTCCTCGGGCGTCAGCTTGCCAGGCTTCAGCAGGATGGCGTCCGGCGTCGCCACCTTGCCCACGTCGTGCAGCGGCGCCGATTTGAACAGTAGCTGGATCACCTCATCATCCAGCTGGGTGCAGAAACGGGGGTGGTCCTGCAACTGCTCGGCAAGAATGCGGACGTAGTGCTGGGTGCGACGGATATGGTTGCCGGTCTCGTTGTCCCGGGCTTCGGCAAGGGCGCAGAAGGCGGTGATGGTGGCCGCCTGGGCGGCGATCACTTCCTGCTTGCTGGCGACGAGACGACTGCTTTGCTCGCTGATTTCAGCAGTACGCTCGGCAACCAGCAGTTCGAGATCCGCGTTGCGGCGCTGCAGCGCCTTGGTAGCCCGCGACAAGGCCAGATGGGTGCGGACCCGGGCCAGCACGACTGGCGGGGAGATTGGCTTGTGGATGAAGTCTTCCGCACCGAGGGAGAAGCCCTGTTCCTCGTCTTCCGGACGGTCCAGGCCAGTCAGGAACATGACCGGGATGCCACGTGTCGACTCGGACGACTTGAGGCGGCGGCAGACCTCGAAACCATCCAGCCCGGGCATCATCACATCAAGCAGGATCAGATCGGCTCGCCCACCGGTCTCCAGATAGCCAAGCGCTTCACCGCCACTCGTGGCGGGATGAACGTCATAATGCGTCGACAGCACGTCTTCGAGAATCAACAGATTATCGGCCTGATCATCCACCACCAGCACGTGGGCACGCTGTTTCATTGCAAACTCCAGAACCATTTCGGACGACCTGTCTTCTTCCCCACGGATACAGGGGATTATTCCAGCATCTGTCGCCCACCGCTGCAAGCACCGCCTGAACCCTCATGGCCCTGATTTACAGTTTTCCACCAGTTGCCACCCCTCTGGCCCATACCTTGATCCTTGGCAGCATGCCTGGAGAGGCATCTCTTCGCGCCGGGCAATACTATGCACACCCTCGCAATCTATTCTGGCCCATCCTGGGCGAACTGGTAGGGGCCTATCCCGCCCTACCCTACGCCGCGCGACTGCGCTGCCTGGAATCTGCGGGCATTGCGCTGTGGGATGTACTGCAGTGCTGTGAGCGGGAAGGCAGCCTCGACACGCGTATTGATGTCGGAACCATCGTCCCCAACGACTTCCCAGGGTTCCTGGCGGCGCATCCGCATATCACACGGATCTTCTTCAATGGTGCCATGGCGGAGACCAGCTTTCGACGCCACGTGTCGAAATCGCTGACGGCCCACCAACTGGCCTATGAACGCCTGCCGTCGACCAGTCCGGCCAACGCCGCATTCAGCTTCGCCAGGCGTCTGGAGGCCTGGCGAAGCGTGCTTGTTGCTTCTGAACCGCCGACTCAGTGCTCCAGCACGTAAGTCCCCGGGGCATCGGCAAGTGCCGGATAGGCCTTGGTCTCCACGGGCCGTGCATCGACCAACTCGCCACACTGGGGCTTCAGCCAGGCCATCCAGTCTTCCCACCAACTACCGCTGCTCTCCTCGGCTTGTTCGTACCAACCTTCCGCCGTATCGGTACGCCGGGCCTGCCCAACCCAGAACTTGCGCTTGGGCGGCTTGACGGGTGGATTGACGATGCCGAGGATGTGCCCGGAGCTCGACAGGACAAAGCGCTTCACGCCGCCCACGTAATTCATCGCACGGAAAGTCTGCTTCCACGGCGCAATATGATCATCCTCCGCCGACACCGCATAGACCGGCTGGGTGATCGCCCCCAGATCGATGGGCTCTCCTGCAACCGTGAGGCTATCCTTGTCGATCAGGCGATTGTGCAGGTAGAGCTCCCGTAGATACCAGGCATGCATCGTGAAGGGCATGCGCGTGGTGTCCATGTTCCAGTACAGAACGTCGAAAGGCGGTGGCGTTTCACCATATAGCCAGCCATGCACAACGTAGTGCCAGATCAGGCTGTTGGAACGCAGCAAGCGGAATGCCGAAGCCATCTCGGCACCGTCCAGGTAGCCCTTGCGCTCCATGTTCTGGGTGATGAAGCGGATGCTGCCTTCGTCGATGAAGACTTCTATATCGCCCGGTTTGTGGAAATCGACCAAGGTGGTAAATAGCGTCCAGTGGGACACCGGCACATCCTCCGGCGCGAAATGGCGATTGGCCCAGGCCATGTAGGTACTCAATGCCGTACCGCCGATGCAGTAACCAACCGCATGTACCTTTGGCGCACCGGTCACCCCACGCGCCGTATCGACGAGGGCCTGCAAACCTTCGAGCAGGTAATCGTCAAAGCTGACATCCCGCATCTCCGGCCCCGGATTCTTCCAACTGGTGATGAAAACATCGAAGCCCTGATCCAGTAGGTAGCGGACCATGCTTTTCCGGGGGTTCAGGTCCAGGATGTAGAACTTGTTGATCCACGGCGTAACGATCACGATGGGCGTCCTGTACACCTGCGCCTTTGTCGGCGTGTAATGCAGAACCTCCAGCAAGCGGTTGCGGAACACCACCTTGCCCGGCGTGGTCGCCAGGTTCTGGCCAACGGTAAAATCGCTGGGGTCGGTCATCCGGATGTTGCCGGCTTCCATGTCGTCGAGAAAGTTCCGGAAGCCCCGCGCCAGGCTCTCACCCTTGGTCTCCACGGCTAGCCGCATCGCCACTGGGTTCATCCAGAAGAAATTCGAGGGTGCCACGGCATTGAGCCATTTCCGCCACCAGAAGGCAGCCCGGCGGCGCTCCTTCTGCGACAGCCCCGGGGTGTCATACAGCATATCCTGAACATGGTGGGTCATGACCAGATACCACTCCTTCACCAGATCCCAGGTCGGGGATTCGGCCCAGACCGCGTCGGCGAAACGGTTGTCATCTTCATGGGGTCGGAGCGGATCTTCACTGGGCAGGCCAAGCAACTTGCGCCAGCTGTGCCATTGCAAGGCCCATAGGCTTCCTGAGACGCGAGTCATCGCCTCGGCCAGCTCCTGGGGATGGGCAAGCCACGCAAGCTGCGCATGCACCAAGGGAGCGGCCATGCCGAGCGGATCAATTGAAGACTCGACCGAATCATGCAGTCGCCTCAGCGACTTGCGCGCAAGATCAAGCGGTGGTGCGGGTTCACGGCGGGGCATGAGTCACAACTCCTTTCATGCGAAATCAATTGGATTCCGGCATCATGTACCGAATCGGCAAATTCCTGTGCTGTTGAAATCGTGAGCCTGACTGGACAACGGACCGTTGATATTCGTCAAGCCGCCCCCGAACAGACTGCGCTTTATAATGGGACACCCAGTTCCCGACAGGATCGACACCATGTTCAAGAACATTCTGGTCCCAACCGATGGGTCCGAACTCTCCGACTCCACCGTAGCCAGGGCCATCAGCTTCGCCAAGGAAGCCGGGGCTCGACTCACCTTCTTTTATGCCCAGCCGGATTTTCCGATGCCTATCTATGGCGAAGGCGCCCTGATAGACCCGACCACCCCCGAACAGTTCAGTCGCGCCGCTGCTGCGGAAGCGGAAGCAATCCTGTCCCGCGCCCGCGCCCGTGCGGAAGATGCCGGCGTCGAATCGAGCGGCGACACCCTAGTCAGCGAAATTCCCTATGAAGCTATCATCGAAGCCACCGAGCGCAACGGGTGCGACCTTATATTCATGGCATCTCACGGCCGGCGCGGCCTGAGCGGCCTGCTGCTGGGCAGCGAAACCCAGAAGGTACTGACCCACAGCAAGGTCCCTGTGCTGGTTTATCGCTGAATTCCGAAGCACGGACAGCCACAGCACGTATCAAAAGAAAGGGCCTCGCAGAAACCGCGAGGCCCTTTTACCTTGCAAGTAGCAATAGTCCGGAGCACGGCAATCCGCCGAATCAGTCGGACTCCGTGTTGTTGATTTCCGCCGCCGTCTGCTGGAAAAAAAGCGTACTGAGGCTGGACGCAGCACAAACGAGCCAAAAACCGAAGAAACCGATCGAGTATGTGGCGATAGCGGAAAAGTGCACCGGCTCACCCAACAGATACAACTCCTGTGGATTGACCACGGTGAAGAAGATGATCTCGGCCACACCCGCAACCAAGAATGAGGGCCATAGAACCTGGATCAGTTTCAGCATGCTCAAGCTCCCGAAATAAATGCGGGCCCCAAGGGGCCCGCGTCAGTCAGCTAGGAATGAGAATGTCGTTCGTCTTCTGCGATGTGCCGCTGGGCAAAACGATACAGATACCCAGCCATCACAATGACGAACCCAATCGTGAACAAGCTCAGCAGACCAATGTCGCTACCGAACAATTCCTTCCAGGCCATGACTTCCTCCATGTCAATCAACAGGTTTCAGATCCGCTGAATCGATCCGGATCTCCGTCTCTGTGGGGAGGAATGCGGCCCCTGACAGCCTCCAGCTGCGGGACTCATCTTCTATCAACACCTTCCAGTGGGCGCTCACCAGTTCATTCTGGAGACGTCCGTGATAAGCACCGTCACTGCGTTCCATGACGAGCTGTTGGTCCAGACCACCACGGGTCGGATGGGCCAGCGTCACCATCAACTTGGCTGGCAACTCAACCCCCGGCTTGGCCTGAAGTGCCACCGACAGCCCGTCCGCGGTGAATCGGACTTCAGCCTTCAAGCCCAGATTGGCCGCCGCATTGGCCCTTGCCAGCGTCTGATTGATCGCCAGACCTTGTTTATAGTAATCGTCTGCCACCATGCCGTCGAAGGACGTCACAGCCAGCCACATGGTTATGCTGCCACCGATGATTGCTGTCACCGGCATCAGCATCAGCAACCAGGTCCAGTGCTCCTTGTACCAAGGAGTGGAAGAAACCTGATTCGGGGCCATTGCTCTTTGATTCATATCTCAACTTCTTTACTGCGGTATCAGGAACACCGACTTCTCCCGTACCGCCACGGTTTCATCGTCCAGCGCCTTCACCTCGATATACACGGTGTTGGAGCCGGGTTTGCCCGACTCGGGCGGCGCCGCCACTTCGA
>JAFEDI010000106.1 GCA_018241725.1 Pseudomonadota bacterium
AATGGTGCCATTCCGTCAGCCCTCTGTCTGTTTTGTCCAAAGTACGGCGAGAAGCGCGGGCTCGAAGCCCTGCCGTTCCTGGAGGTCGTGCCCAGCCGTTGGACAAAATGGTTCATTTTGTCTAACGGATGCGGGAAGCTTGAACACCGCAGGGTAAAAGCAAACGATTAGGCGACTCGCTGTTCAGTCGTGCAGTGACGCGAAAGCCGCGCGGATGTCCTCGTCCGTCTTGCCCATGGCCTGCAGGAGGACGAGGTACTCCCCCCTGACTCGCTGAGACCGCGTGTGTTCCTCGCCCAGTCTCTTGGCAAAGATCGCCAACGCCCGGCGCATCGGCGGCTCGGCCTCGGCGAGCCGGTTCGTGGCTTGCAGCAACGCGGCCAGATTGGCGAGGTCGCCGGCGACAGTCGTGTGGACGACCCCGAAGCGCGCCTCGTCGATCGCCAGCGCCCGGCGCATCAGCGACTCGGCCTCAGCCAGCCGGTTCGTGGCCTGCAGCAATTGGGCCAGGTTGGTGAGTCCGATGGCGACCTTGGGGTGGTCCGCGCCGAAGCATGCTTCTTCGATAGCCAGCGCCCGGCCCATCACCCGTTCGGCCTCGTCGAGCCGTTTCGTGTTGAAGAGAAACCCGGCCAGGTTGTTCAGGTCGCGGGCGACTGCGGCCTGGTCGGCCCGGAGGCGTGCCTCGTCGATCGCCAGCGCCCGGCGCACCAGCCCCTCGGCTTCAGCCTGCCGGTTCGTGTCATGAAGCAGCCCGGCCAGATTGTTAAGGCAGGTGGCGACCGAGCAGGAATCGGCGCCGAAGCTCGCCTTGTCGATCGCCAGCGCCCGGCGCATCAGCGGTTCGGCCTCGGCCAGTCGGTCCGTGTCATGTAGCAACCTGGCCAAGTTGTTTAGGTGGGTGGCGACGCGGGGGTCGTCCGCGCCGAAGTTCGCCTCGGCGAGTGCCAGCGCCCGGCGTAGCGGCGGCTCGGCCTCCTGGTAGAGTGCCTTCGCGTGCAGCATCACGCCGAGACCGTTGAACAGGCGCGCGGTCGGGTCGGCGATTCCAACCTCGTCGGCAGCGGTCACAACCGCCTGCGCGTGGGGCACCAAGGGGTCGAGCACCGGCCAGTCGCGCACGTCCCCATGGTCCCCTACGAAGGCCCGGTCGATCCAGTTCAGCGCCTCGACGAGCCGGACCGGTACCGCTTCTCCCGACTGCGCACGCCGCGTGACCGCCTGGGTTAGCTTGTGCACCGAGAAGAACGGCGCATCCGCGGCCCTTGTCGCGAGCGAGTGGGCCTTGAGCTCGACCAGCGCGTCGAAGGGGGCGCCCGGCTCCGCCCCCTCACCGGGAACGGCGACCTCCAGAAGCGACTCGGGCACCGGATCCGGCGCGAGCCAGGACAGGCGCTGCAGCAGGCGGCGGGCGGGCTCACCGAGCTGCTCGAACGAGGTCTGCCAGGTGGCAGCAACGCTGCTCGGATACTCCATCAGGTCGGGGTCGTGCCAGCCGAGCACCGCATCGCGGTTGCTCTTCCACGTCGCCAGGTAACGATCAAAGCTTTCAGTGCGATAGGCAATGTAGGCGCCAGCCTGCTCGAGTGCGAGGGCGAGGTAGCCGAGCTCCCCTGCGAGCGTCCGCGCGGCGGTGGCGTCGTCGGCCTGGCGACGGCGGCTGTTCGCCGTCCGTTCGAGCAGGAAATCGGTGGCGGCCTCGGGGGAGAGTTCGTGCACCGGGATCGCCTGAATGCTGCCGCTCCAGTTAGTCAGTTGGCTCGTGAGCACGGCGTGGCCGCCGGTCAGCTTTGGCAGGAGCTCGCAGACGGCCTGGGCGCCGGGTTTGGAATCAATGTCGTCGAGGATAAGCAGCCAGCCCGGGTGCTGGTTCAGCCAGCCGATCACGGCGTCGCGCTGCTTGTCTTCGTCCTGCTCGCTCTTCTCGGGCAGATCCAGAATCGATGTCGCGCACAGGGCGGCCAGATTGCGGTTCAGGGCTCCGGGACTGTCGGCACCGATCTGAAGCAGCGTGGTGTAGCCACCGCCCCGACGGCGGGCGTATTCGATTGCCAGCCGCGTCTTGCCGATGCCCCCCATGCCGGTGAGCGCCCGCGCGACTGCAGGCTGATCCTTGGTGGCAGGAATGGGGCCGAGCCGTTGGGCGAGTTCATCGAGCTGGGCGTCGCGCCCCTTGAAGAGATCGCCGAGCGACAAGTAGCGCAGTTGGATGGGCTTGCGGATCAGCCCCGCCTCGATCAGCACATCGAGCAGGCTCGAGCGCCAGACCTCGGCGACGAACTGCTCGGCTGACGTGAAACGGAAGCCCGGGTAACGCTCGATGCGGGCCAGCCGCGCCAGATGTGCCTGTTGTGCAGCCTGCTCGGCGGGATCGAGCCTGTAGCGATCGTCCCGCTGCGCAGGCTCCTGCGGCCCGGCGATGATCAGCCTTCTGCGGTGATACAGGGCCAGCCAGGCTTCCCACTGCGTGTACGACAAGGGCGGCCCGCCCGCCTCCAGGAACGGTGCGAGCTCCGGCAGGCGCTGGACAAAATCGGTATACCGTTCCCGGATTACCGCCACCGAGGGCGGCTGCGCCATCGCCCCGGTCATGTCGCCCACCAGGTGGATCACGACCTCACACTGCCGGATGAAGTCGTCGAGCATGTCCAGGGTTTCGGTGCCGGTGACAATAAAGTCCTCCTGCACCTTCACCGTGACGTTGGGGCGCGTCAGATAATGGCGCAACGCCTCCCGGTAGCTGCCGAACTCCGCACTTACGCAGGAAATGAAGATTCGAACCTCGGACATGCTGGAGTCCTCTCCCTATCGAATTCCATCAGTGGCTCAGCGGAGCGGAGATCGATGGGATGCTATTACTCATTTCAGGTTGGCAGAGCGTGCACGTGCAGCGAGGATCGTCGATGGGCTGTGCAAGGGCGCGTGCGAATCGTGCGTCGGCAACCCACAATGGTTCCGGGAGAAGAGGGGCGACTACCTGGCGTGAGTCCCGGCGTTCCTTCCGCACTCAGTTTTCCATACCTCGGTCACCCACGCCAGACATTGGACAGTCGACGCCGTTTCGTCTAATCCGGAGCCTCGTGCCCTGCTTCTGACCCCCTTCATGCCGCCGTCGCGGCCCCAAGCACCTCAACCACGCCTGACGGCAGGCGGTTAGGGAACGAGGAGC
>JAFEDI010000107.1 GCA_018241725.1 Pseudomonadota bacterium
CCGCCGAACTTGCGCGACAGAACGGTCGTGATCGCAGCCGTCAGCGTGGTCTTGCCATGGTCAACGTGACCAATCGTACCAACGTTCACGTGCGGCTTTTTCCGCTCGAACTTTTCCTTTGCCATTGCTTGATCCTCTAGTTTCGATTAATTACTTGCGATTGCTGATAACGGCTTCCGCGACACTCTTCGGCGCTTCAGAGTAGTGCTTGAACTCCATAGAGTAGGTCGCACGACCCTGGGTCAGGGAGCGGAGCTGCGTAGCGTAGCCGAACATCTCGGCCAGCGGAACCTCAGCCTTGACTTCCTTCATGCCGCCAGGAATGTCATCCATACCCTGAACAATGCCCCGACGGGAGGACAGATCGCCCATCACGTTGCCCATGTAGTCTTCCGGGGTCTCGACAACGACCGCCATCATCGGCTCGAGCAGAACCGGATTGGCCTTGCGCATTGCATCCTTGAATGCCATGGACGCAGCCATCTTGAAGGCGTTTTCGTTGGAGTCAACGTCGTGATAGGAACCATCGAACAGCGTGACCTTGACATCAACCACCGGGAAGCCGGCCAGCACGCCATTCGGCAGCGTTTCCTGCAGCCCCTTGTCGACCGCCGGGATGTATTCACGGGGAACGACACCGCCCTTGATCGCATCGACGAATTCGTAGCCCTTACCGGTTTCGTTCGGCTCGAGCTTGATCCACACGTGACCAAACTGACCACGACCACCGGACTGCTTGACGAACTTGCCTTCCTGCTCCACCGCCTTGCGGATGGCTTCGCGATAAGCAACCTGAGGAGCACCAACGTTGGCTTCAACGTTGAATTCACGCTTCATGCGGTCAACGATGATCTCGAGGTGCAGCTCGCCCATGCCGGAGATGATGGTCTGACCAGACTCCTCATCGGTACGCACACGGAAGGACGGATCCTCTGCAGCCAGACGGCCCAGAGCAATACCCATCTTCTCCTGGTCGCCCTTAGTCTTCGGCTCGACAGCGACGTGGATAACCGGATCCGGGAATTCCATGCGCTCAAGGATGATCGGCGCATCCGGATCACACAGGGTTTCACCCGTGGTGACTTCCTTCAGACCCACACAAGCAGCGATATCGCCTGCCAGAACTTCCTTGATTTCCTCACGCTCGTTGGCGTGCATCTGCAGAATACGGCCAATGCGTTCCTTCTTGTCCTTGACGGAGTTCAGAACGGTAGCGCCGGAGTTCAACACACCGGAGTACACACGAACGAAGGTCAACTGCCCAACGAACGGATCGGTCATCAACTTGAATGCCAGCGCAGCGAACTTCTCGCTATCGGAAGCCTTGCGCTCGACAGGCTTACCGTCATCATCTTCACCCTGAACCGGCGGAATATCGACCGGGGACGGCAGAAATTCGATGACAGCGTCCAGCATGCGCTGCACACCTTTGTTCTTGAACGCTGTGCCGCACAGCATCGGCTGGATTTCACAGGCGATAGTACGGGTGCGAAGACCAAGCTTGATCTTTTCTTCGGACAAGTCCCCGTTCTCGAGGTACTCGTTCATGAGCTCTTCGGAAGCCTCAGCAGCCGCCTCGACCATCTGCTCGCGCCAAGACTGAGCATCAGCCTCCAGCTCGGCGGGAATGTCAACGTAATCAAACTTCATACCCTGGGAAGCATCGTCCCACAGGATGGCCTTCATCTTGATCAGGTCAACCACGCCAGTGAAGGTGTCTTCAGCGCCAATGGGAATCACGACCGGAACCGGATTAGCCTTCAGGCGGGTCTTCATCTGGTCAACGACCTTGAAGAAATTGGCGCCGGAACGGTCCATCTTGTTCACGAAGGCAAGGCGGGGCACCTTGTACTTGGTAGCCTGACGCCACACAGTTTCGGACTGGGGCTGCACACCACCCACAGCACAGTAGACCATGCAGGCGCCGTCAAGCACACGCATGGAGCGCTCGACTTCAATGGTGAAGTCGACGTGTCCCGGAGTGTCGATGATGTTGAAGCGGTGCTCCGGGAAGTTCATTTCCATGCCCTTCCAGAAGCAAGTGGTCGCGGCGGAGGTAATGGTAATACCCCGCTCCTGCTCTTGCTCCATCCAGTCCATGGTGGCTGCGCCATCGTGAACTTCACCGATCTTGTGGTTCACACCCGTGTAGTAAAGGATGCGTTCCGTCGTGGTCGTTTTGCCGGCGTCGATGTGAGCCGAGATACCGATATTACGGTAGCGCTCGATCGGGGTCTTCCGTGCCACAGTGCTAACCTTGCCTTCCTGAATTTGCGAACCCCGCAAAACGGAGCCCGTACAGATACTTACAAATAAGTCGAGCCCCTTTCAGGGCCCGACTTGGACTTCGTCGAAAATCAGAAGCGGTAGTGCGAGAAGGCCTTGTTGGCTTCTGCCATGCGGTGCACTTCTTCACGCTTCTTCATGGCTGCGCCACGGCCTTCAGCAGCCTCGAGCAACTCACCGGCCAGGCGCTGGGCCATGGACTTTTCGGAGCGCTTGCGGGCAGCCTCACGCAGCCAACGCATGGACAGAGCCATACGACGAGCCGGACGCACTTCGACGGGCACTTGGTAGTTGGCACCACCAACACGGCGGCTCTTGACTTCCACAACCGGACGAACATTGCTCAGCGCGGCGGAGAACACCTCAAGGGGGTCCTTGCCAGCAGCCTTAGCGACGATGGCGTCGAAAGCACCATAAACGATGCGCTCGGCAACAGACTTCTTGCCGCTCTGCATGATGGCGTTGATGAACTTGGAAACATCCTGGCTACCGAACTTGGGATCGGGCAGAACTTCACGCTTGGGTACGTCACGACGACGGGGCATGATTGACTCTCGCTATTCTTTGAATGCCGACAATTAAGACTTCTTCGGGCGCTTGGCACCGTACTTCGAACGGGACTGCTTACGATCCTTGACGCCTTGCAGATCAAGGGAGCCACGAACGATGTGGTAACGCACACCAGGCAAATCCTTAACCCGGCCGCCGCGGATCAGCACAACCGAGTGTTCCTGCAGGTTGTGGCCTTCACCACCGATATAGGAAATCACTTCGAAGCCATTGGTCAGACGAACTTTGGCCACTTTACGCAGCGCGGAGTTCGGCTTCTTCGGAGTGGTGGTGTAAACGCGGGTACAAACACCACGCTTTTGCGGGCAAGCCTCGAGCGCGGGAACCTTGCTCTTGGAAACGGGCGCCTGCCGGCCCTTACGAACGAGTTGATTAATTGTTGGCATAGCTAAGAATTTCCCAAAACACCGAGGCAGCCCGCCAGGGACCGCCTCGGATGGTTATTCCGGCTGCGACTGACTACGATTGGCCAGTCCGCAAAAAGAGGCCGGAGTATATCGCCTTCGTCAAGTTTTCGTCAACCAGCATGCGGGGCATTTTCGGCTTCCGAGGCCTCGACCCGCGGCTCCCAGGCATGCCCTTCACCAAGATCCTCGCCCAGCGTCTGGGCTTTACGATTCCGGTGATAGGCCAGACCAGTACCTGCCGGGATGAGGCGACCAACAATGACGTTTTCCTTGAGGCCACGAAGCTCGTCACGCTTACCGAGAATTGCTGCCTCGGTCAGCACGCGGGTCGTTTCCTGGAAGGATGCGGCGGAAATGAACGAGTCCGTAGACAGGGATGCCTTCGTGATACCCAGCAACAGGTAGCTGTAGCTGGCCGGCAATTTGCCTTCGGCGACGACCTTGTCGTTTTCGTCCAGAACTTCCGCACGCTCGACCTGCTCTTCGCGGATGAAGCCGGTATCGCCCGGATCGGTGATCACCACGCGACGCAGCATCTGGCGAACGATCACCTCGATGTGCTTGTCGTTGATCTTCACGCCCTGCAGTCGATACACGTCCTGCACTTCGTCGATGATGTAGCGGGCCAGCGCCTCGACGCCCTGCAGACGCAGGATGTCGTGCGGGTCCGCCGGACCGTCGACGATCAGCTCGCCCTTGTTCACAACTTGACCATCGTGAACCATGACGTGCTTGTCCTTCGGGATCAGGAACTCGTGAACCGCGCCATCCGGTTCGGTGATCACGAGACGCTGCTTGCCCTTGGTGTCCTTGCCGAAGGAAACAGTACCCGTAACCTCGGCCAGAACGCCGGCATCCTTCGGGGCGCGAGCCTCGAAGAGTTCTGCCACACGCGGAAGACCACCGGTAATATCGCGGGTCTTCGCGGATTCCTGCGGGATACGTGCAAGCACGTCACCCACGGACACTTCCTGACCGTCCTTCACGGTGATCAGCGAACCAACCTGGAAGGTGATCGACACGGCATGCTCCGTCCCGGCGATCCGCACTTCCTCGCCGGTCTCGGTCAGCAGCTTGACCTGTGGACGCACGCCCTTGGCCGAGCTCGCACCGCGACGCTTGGCGTCGATGACCACCAGCGTGGACAAGCCGGTCACCTCGTCGATCTGCTTGGCTACGGTGACGCCCTCTTCCACGTTCTCGAACTTAACGAAACCGGCGTACTCGGTGATGATCGGACGGGTGTGCGGATCCCACGTAGCCAACTGCGTACCAGCCTTGATCGCCATGCCTTCATCGACGGACAGCGTCGCACCGTACGGGATCTTGTGGCGTTCGCGCTCCCGGCCCATTTCGTCGGTGACGACGACTTCAGCCGAACGGGAGATGACGATCTTCTCGCCCTTGGCGTTGGCCACGTAACGCATGTTCTGCGTAAAGCGGATCACACCAGCGGACTTGGCTTCGACGGAGCTTGCCGCCGCAGCCCGGGATGCAGCACCACCCACGTGGAAGGTACGCATCGTCAGCTGGGTACCCGGCTCACCGATCGACTGGGCGGCGATCACGCCGACCGCCTCACCGGCATTCACCAAGGAACCACGGCCCAGATCGCGGCCATAGCACTTCGCGCAAAGACCGTAGCGGGTCTCGCAGGACAGCGGGGTGCGCACGCGGACTTCGTCGATACCGACGCTCTCGATGAGCTCGACGGCATCTTCGTCCAGCATGGTGCCGGCTTCGATGACGGTTTCCTGGCTGTCCGGGTTGACCAGATCGTCGGTCGTGACGCGGCCGAGGATACGGTCGCGCAGCGGTTCGACAACCTCACCACCTTCGATCAGCGCCTTCATCAGGAAGCCGCTCTTGGTGCCGCAGTCATCCTCGATGACAACCAGATCCTGCGTCACGTCCACCAGACGACGGGTAAGGTAACCGGAGTTTGCGGTCTTCAGCGCCGTATCCGCCAGACCCTTACGGGCACCGTGGGTCGAAATGAAGTACTGCAGAACGTTCAGACCTTCGCGGAAGTTGGTCGTAATAGGCGTTTCGATAATGGAGCCGTCCGGCTTCGCCATCAGACCCCGCATACCGGCCAGCTGACGGATCTGCGCAGCGGAACCCCGTGCGCCGGAGTCGGCCATCATGTAGATGGAGTTGAAGGACTCCTGCTTGACCGTCTTGCCGTTGCGATCGACGACATCTTCCTGACCGAGCTGGTCCATCATCGCCTTGGCAACCTGGTCACCGGCACGACCCCAGATATCCACCACCTTGTTATAGCGCTCACCGTCTGTCACCAGACCGGAGGTGTACTGCTGGGCGATTTCCTTGACTTCCTGTTCGGCGGCCTGGATCAGCGGGTGCTTGAGTTCAGGCACCAGCATGTCCTTCACGGCGATCGAGATGCCAGCGCGCGTTGCCAGACCGAAACCTGCCTGCATCAGCTTGTCGGCGAAGACCACCGTGGCCTTCAGGCCACAGCGACGGAAGGAGGCATTGATCAGCTTGGAGATCTCCTTCTTCTTCATCGGCTTCTGCAGCACGCTGAAGGGAAGGCCGGCCGGCAGGATTTCCGACAGGATCGCACGGCCGACGGTGGTCTCGTGGCGGGTGATCTTCTCGATCGTCTCGCCTTCGGGGCCGAGGTCCCACTCCTTCAGACGGACGATGACCTTGGCGTGCAGGGACACCTGGCCGGATTCATAGGCGCGCTTGACTTCACCCACGTCGGCAAAGGCCATGCCTTCACCCTTGGCATTCACGCCGACACGCGTCGCGTAGTACAGACCCAGCACGATATCCTGGGACGGCACGATGATCGGCTCACCGTTGGCAGGGGACAGCACGTTGTTGGAGGCCAGCATCAGCGTGCGGGCTTCCATCTGCGCTTCCAGCGACAGCGGCACGTGAACGGCCATCTGGTCGCCGTCGAAGTCGGCGTTGAAAGCCACGCAGACCAGCGGGTGCAGCTGCAGGGCCTTGCCTTCGATGAGGGTCGGCTCGAAAGCCTGGATACCCAGACGGTGCAGCGTCGGCGCACGGTTCAACATGACCGGATGTTCGCGGATCACCTCTTCGAGGATGTCCCACACCACCGGCTCCTGGCCTTCCACCATCTTCTTGGCCTGCTTGATGGTGGTCGCGAGGCCCATCAACTCCAGCTTGTTGAAGATGAAGGGCTTGAACAGCTCGAGGGCCATCAGCTTGGGCAGGCCGCACTGGTGCAGCTTGAGCTGCGGGCCCACGGTGATAACCGAACGGCCGGAGTAGTCGACGCGCTTACCCAGCAGGTTCTGACGGAAACGACCGCCCTTACCCTTGATCATGTCGGCCAGGGACTTGAGCGGACGCTTGTTGGCGCCGGTCATGGCCTTGCCGCGACGACCGTTGTCCAGCAGGGAGTCGACGGACTCCTGCAGCATCCGCTTTTCGTTGCGGACGATGATCTCCGGCGCCTTCAGCTCGAGCAGACGCTTCAGACGGTTGTTCCGGTTGATGACGCGACGGTAGAGGTCGTTCAGGTCGGAGGTCGCAAAGCGGCCGCCGTCCAGCGGCACCAGCGGACGCAGGTCCGGCGGCAGCACCGGCAGCACTTCGAGGATCATCCAGTCCGGCTTGATGCCGGACTGCTGGAAGGCCTCCAGCACCTTCAGGCGCTTGGAGATCTTCTTGATCTTGGCTTCGGAACCGGTGGTTTCCAGCTCGGAGCGGAGCTTCTCGATCTCGTGGGGCAGATCGAGGCTACGCAGCATCTCGCGGATACCTTCGGCGCCCATCAGCGCGATGAAGTCGTCGCCGTACTCTTCGACCTTGGCCAGGTAGTCGTCTTCCGACAGGATCTGGGCACGGTTCAACGGGGTCATGCCGGGATCGGTGACCACATAGGCTTCGAAGTACAGCACGCGCTCGATGTCGCGCAGGGTCATGTCGAGCACCATGCCGAGACGGCTCGGCAGGCTCTTCAGGAACCAGATGTGGGCGACAACCGAGGCCAGCTCGATGTGTGCCATGCGCTCACGGCGAACCTTCGACAGCGTCACTTCGACGCCGCACTTCTCGCAGATCACACCGCGGTGCTTGAGACGCTTGTACTTGCCGCACAGGCACTCATAGTCTTTTACTGGGCCAAAGATCTTGGCACAGAAGAGGCCATCACGTTCCGGCTTGAAAGTCCGGTAGTTGATGGTCTCGGGCTTCTTCACTTCGCCATACGACCAGGACCGGATCGTCTCGGGAGACGCCAGGCTGATGGTAATGGCATCGAACTCTTCCTCGTTCGGCAGGCTTTGCTTGAACAGATCAGCGAGCAAACTTTTCATCAATCACTCCATCCAGGGTGAGCACGCATCGTCGACATGGGCCGCTCAGTAGCGGTCCAGATCGATATCGATGGCCAGAGAGCGAATTTCCTTGACCAGCACGTTGAAGGATTCCGGCATGCCGGCATCGATCTTGTGCTCGCCCTTGACGATGTTTTCGTACACCTTGGTCCGGCCGGTCACGTCATCCGACTTGACGGTCAGCATTTCCTGCAGCGTGTAGGCTGCACCGTAGGCTTCCAGTGCCCACACTTCCATTTCACCGAAACGCTGGCCACCGAACTGCGCCTTACCACCCAGCGGCTGCTGGGTAACCAAGGAGTACGGGCCGGTGGAACGGGCGTGCATCTTGTCATCAACCAAGTGGTGCAGCTTCAGCATGTGCTTGTAGCCGACGGTCACCTGACGCTCGAAGGGCTCGCCGGTGCGACCGTCGAACAGGTTTACCTGACCGCTGGACGGCAGGCCTGCCAGCTCAAGCATGCCCTGGATCTCTTCCTCTTCGGCACCGTCGAAGACCGGCGTCGCAAACGGCACGCCTTTGCGCAGGTTGTGCGCCAGCTCGAACACCTCGACTTCGGTGAAGTCGCTGATCTCTTCCGGCTTGCCACTATCGTTATAGATCTCTTCCAGGAAACCGCGAACCTCGGCGGCACTGGCCTTGGCGCGCAGCATGCTGTCGATCTTGTTGCCGAGACCCTTGGCAGCCCAGCCCAGATGGGTTTCCAGCACCTGACCGATGTTCATCCGCGACGGAACGCCCAGCGGGTTCAGCACGATGTCCATCGGCGTGCCATCTTCCATGTACGGCATGTCTTCGACCGGGACGATCTTGGAGACCACACCCTTGTTGCCGTGACGGCCGGCCATCTTGTCGCCAGGCTGCAGACGGCGCTTCACGGCGAGGTAGACCTTGACCATCTTCTGCACGCCCGGCGGCAGTTCGTCGCCCTGGGTGAGCTTCTTCTTCTTGGCCTCGAAGGCCAGATCGAAGTCCTTGCGGGTCTTCTCGAGAGCTTCGCGCACGGCTTCCATCTGGGCCGCAATGGCTTCGTCGGCCATGCGGATGTCGAACCAGGTGTAGTGCTCGACGCCGTCCAGGTATTCCTTGGTGATCACGGCCCCCTTGGCGAGACGCTTCGGACCGCCATTGGCGGGCTGGCCGATGATCATCCGTTCGATACGTTCGAAAGCGTCGCGCTCCACGATACGCATCTGGTCGGCCAGATCGGTCTTGAAGCCGCGCAACATGTCGTCGATGATCGACTGGGCGCGCTTGTCGCGCTCGATGCCTTCGCGGGTGAACACCTGCACGTCGATGACCACGCCGTTCATGCCGGACGGCACGCGCAGCGAGGTGTCCTTCACGTCGGAAGCCTTCTCGCCGAAGATCGCGCGCAGCAGCTTCTCTTCCGGCGTCAGCTGGGTTTCGCCCTTGGGCGTGACCTTGCCGACCAGCACATCGCCGGCTTCGACTTCGGCGCCGATGTAAACGATGCCGGACTCGTCCAGACGGGACAGTTGGGCTTCGCCAAGGGACGCGATGTCGCGGGTGATTTCCTCAGGACCGAGCTTGGTGTCACGGGCGACGACGGTCAGCTCCTCGATGTGGATCGAGGTGAAACGGTCATCGGCAACCACGCGTTCGGAGATCAGGATCGAATCTTCGAAGTTGTAGCCGTTCCAGGTCATGTAGGCGATCAACATGTTCTGGCCGAGAGCCAGTTCGCCCATGTCGGTGGAAGCACCGTCGGCGATCACGTCGCCGCGCGCAACCTTGTCGCCCACCTTCACCACCGGACGCTGGTTGATGTTGGTGTTCTGGTTGGAACGGGTGTACTTGATAAGGTTGTAGATGTCGACGCCGACTTCACCGGCAACGGTTTCATCGTCGTTCACGCGGATCACGACGCGGTTGGCGTCCACGTAGTCGACGACACCACCGCGAAGAGCCTGCTCGGCAGTACCCGAGTCCACCGCCACGGTGCGCTCGATACCGGTACCGACGAAGGGCTTCTCCGGACGCAGGCAGGGCACGGCCTGACGCTGCATGTTGGCGCCCATCAGTGCGCGGTTCGCATCGTCGTGTTCCAGGAACGGAATCAGCGAGGCGGCCACGGACACGATCTGACCCGGCGCCACGTCCATGTACTGGATCTGGTCGGCGGTCACCAGCATCGATTCGCCGCGGATACGGCAGGACACCAACTCGTCGATCAGCTTGCCTTCAGCATCGATTTCCGCGTTCGCCTGGGCGATCACGTATTGGCCTTCCTCAATAGCCGACAGGTAGTCGATCTGGTCGGTGATCTTGCTGTCCACCACCTTGCGGTACGGGGTCTCGAGGAAGCCGTACTGGTTGGTGCGGGCGAACAGTGCCAGCGAGTTGATCAGACCGATGTTCGGACCTTCCGGCGTTTCGATAGGACACACACGGCCGTAGTGGGTCGGGTGAACGTCTCGCACTTCGAAGCCGGCACGCTCGCGGGTCAGACCGCCCGGGCCAAGGGCCGATACACGACGCTTGTGGGTGATCTCGGCCAGCGGGTTGGTCTGGTCCATGAACTGGGACAGTTGGCTGGAACCAAAGAATTCCTTGATGGCGGCGCTGATCGGCTTGGCGTTGATCAGGTCGTGAGGCATCAGGTTGTCGCTCTCGGCCTGGCCCAGACGCTCCTTCACCGCACGCTCGACACGCACCAGACCGGCACGGAACTGGTTCTCGGCCAGTTCGCCGACGGAACGCACACGACGGTTGCCGAGGTGGTCGATATCATCGATTTCGCCACGGCCGTTACGAAGTTCGACCAGCACGCCGACGACCGCCAGGATGTCCTCGTTGGACAAAGTGCCCGGACCTTCGCCGTCCTTCGGACCGACGGTTTCATACAGGCGCTTCTGCCATTCCGGCGCCTTGTCGTCCAGCTTTTCCGGATAAGCGCGGCGATTGAACTTCATGCGGCCGACGACCGACAGATCGTAGCGCTCGGGCAGGTAGAACAGGCCCTGGAACAGCGCCTCGACAGCATCTTCCGTGGGCGGTTCGCCCGGACGCATCATGCGGTAGATCGCCACGCGGGCAGCCCACTGGTCGGCGGTTTCATCCGTGCGCAGGGTCTGGGAGATGTGCGAGCCGCGGTCCAGATCGTTCAGGTACAGCGTGTTGAAATCGGTGACACCAGCATCCCGCAGCTTGTCGAGGACGTCCTCAGTGATCTCTTCATTGGCACGCGCAACGAGTTCGCCATCTGGACTGACGATATTGGTCGCCAGCACGCGGCCGAGCAGGAAATCATCCTGCACCGTCACCATGTCAATGCCGGCGTTGGCCAGTTCACGGATGTGCTTGGCGGTGATCCGCTTGTCCTTGGTCACAATGACCTTGCCGGACGCGTCCACGACATCGAACTTGGCCATCTCGCCGCGCAGGCGATCCGGAACCAGGCCGAACTGGGCGCCGTCATCCAGCAGGGAAAACTTCTCGAAATCGTGGAAAGTGGCCAGAATCTCTTCCGGCGTCATGCCGATCGCCTTCAGCAGGATGGTCACCGGCATTTTGCGGCGACGGTCCACGCGGAAGTACAGGTAATCCTTCGGATCGAACTCGAAGTCGAGCCAGGAACCGCGGTAGGGAATGATGCGGGCGGAGAACAGCAGCTTGCCCGACGAGTGGGTCTTGCCGCGGTCGTGCTCGAAGAAGACGCCCGGCGAACGGTGCAACTGGGACACGATGACCCGCTCGGTACCGTTTACGACGAAGGAGCCGTTGTTGGTCATGAGCGGAATTTCGCCCATGTACACTTCCTGCTCCTTGACTTCCTTGATGGTTTCCTTGGCCGCTTCCTTGTCCAGAATGACCAGACGGACCCGTGCCCGCAGCGGCGATGCATACGTAAGGCCGCGTTGCTGACATTCCTTCACATCGAAGGCAGGCTCACCGAGATTGAATTGCACGAATTCCAGCCGAGCGTTGCCGCTGTGACTGGTAATCGGAAAAATGGAGTTGAAGGCAGCTTGAAGACCCTGATTTGCCCGTGCTGCCGGCAGAGTTTCTGCTTGCAGGAAGGACGCGTAGGATTCGAGCTGAGTGGCCAGCAGATAAGGCACATTCTTTACGGCTGCGCGCTTGGCGAAGCTTTTACGAATGCGCTTTTTCTCGGTGTAGGAGTACGCCATAGATGCTCCGGGTCTGAGAAGTCGGACGTCAGAAGACAAAAGACAGCATTTCGGACACTTGATTCAACGCAGGTCGCGCTTTAATCTGCGTCGAACGCTCTTTTTTGTCGTCTGGCCTGGACGGGTAAAACAGAAAATAGAAAGCGCAAAAGGGCCGATGCCAAAATGGCATCAGCCCCTCGCGGGAAATCAAAATTACTTGATTTCGACCTTCGCGCCAGCGTCTTCCAGCTGCTTCTTCAGAGCTTCGGCGTCAGCCTTGGCGATGCCTTCCTTAACGGGCTTCGGAGCGCCATCGACGAGGTCCTTGGCTTCCTTCAGGCCCAGGCCGGTAACGGCACGGACAACCTTAATCACTTCAACCTTCTTGTCGCCGGCGGCTTGCAGCACGACGGTGAATTCGGTCTGCTCTTCAACAGCGGCAGCAGCGCCGGCGGCGCCAGGAGCGGCGACAGCCATGGCAGCGGCGGACACGCCGAACTTCTCTTCGAACGCCTTGACCAAGTCGTTCAGTTCCATAACGGTCAGCGCGCCAACGGCTTCGAGGATGTCTTCTTTGGTGATTGCCATCTCAAAATACTCCAGATCTAATTTCGTACGTTTTGCCGGGGATCGATCGATCAGGCCGCGGCTTCTTCTTCACGCTTCTTGGCGAGCGCGGCCAGCAGACCGGCAAAGCCGGACACCGGGGCCTGCATGACGCCCAGCAGCTTGGCGAGCAGTTCTTCGCGGCTCGGGATCGCAGCCAGGGCTTGCACACCGGCCTTGTCGAGCACGTTGCCGGCGTAGGAGCCAGCCTTCAGCACCAGCTTGTCGTTGGTCTTCGCGAAATCGGCGAGAACCTTGGCGGCAGCCACGGGATCAGCGGAGATGCTGTAGATCAGCGGGCCGGTCATTTGATCGGCCAGCGCTGCGAAGGACGTATCAGCCACGGCACGACGGGCCAGGGTGTTCTTCAGCACGCGCAGGTAAACGCCGGCATCACGGGCCTTGGCGCGCAGGACGGTGAGATTGCCCACCTCGATACCTGCGTACTCAGCCACGACGATGGTCTGGGCGTTCGCTACTTGTGCCGACACCTCGGCCACAACGGCCTTCTTGTCGTCGAGATTCAGACTCAAGGTCTTTCCTCCTATCAAGTCAACACGCGATGAAAACTTCATCGCACCTACGGCGACCTGGATCAGGAGCTTTACCTTTCGTTGGCACGAAAAGCGGAAAATCCTGTCTGGGGCACCGTCTACGCAGGTTTTCGGTGATTAAGCTGTCTTGCCGGAGCCGGACTGCACCTGCGGTCTTTGACGATCCGGCCGGCCGCCTTGCGGTGACCAGCCGTCCCAAAGTTCTTATTGCTGCTGCGCGGCGGCAGTAGCGGGTTCCACGCGGACACCGGCACCCATGGTGGACGACACGGCAACCTTGCGGAGATATACACCCTTGGAAGCGGCGGGCTTGGCCTTGACCAGCGCGTCGATCAGGGCGTTCACGTTCTGTTGCAGCGCTTCCACAGAGAAGGAAGCACGGCCCACGGTAGCGTGGATCAGACCGGCCTTGTCGGTACGGTACTGAACCTGACCGGCCTTGGCGTTCTTGACGGCGGTGGTCACGTCCATGGTCACGGTGCCGACCTTCGGGTTCGGCATCAGACCGCGGGGACCGAGGATCTGGCCGAGGGCGCCGACGACACGCATGGCATCCGGCGTGGCGATGCACAGATCGAAGTCGATGGTACCGCCCTTCACCTGTTCGGCGAGATCGTCGAAACCAACCACATCTGCGCCAGCCGCACGGGCGGCTTCAGCCTTGTCGCCTTGGGCAAACACGGCAACACGGACGGTCTTGCCGGTGCCAGCGGGCAGCACCACGGAGCCACGAACCAGTTGGTCGGACTTCTTGGCATCAACGCCGAGGTTCACAGCGATATCGACGGACTCGTCGAACTTGGCAGTTGCGTTTTCCTTGACCAGGGTCAGGGCTTCGGTCAACGGGTAGGTCTTGTTACGATCAACCTTGGCACGCAGGGCCAGAACGCGCTTGGACAACTTTGCCATGTTAGAGGCCCTCCACGGTGATGCCCATGCTGCGAGCAGAGCCAGCGATGGTACGGATAGCGGCTTCGACGTCAGCAGCGGTAAGATCCTTGACCTTGACCTTGGCGATCTCTTCACACTGGGCCTTGGTGATCTTGCCGACCTTGTCGGTATGGGGCTTCGGAGAGCCCTTCTGGATACCGGCGGCCTTCTTGATCAGGATCGTGGCCGGGGGAGACTTCATCACGAAGGTGAAGCTCTTATCCGCGAAGGCGGTAATCACGACGGGGATCGGCAGGCCCGGCTCAATACCTTGGGTCTGGGCGTTGAAGGCCTTACAGAACTCCATGATGTTGAGGCCGCGCTGACCGAGAGCGGGACCGATCGGGGGGCTGGGGTTGGCTTTGCCTGCAGGAACCTGCAGCTTGATGTAGCCAATAATTTTCTTTGCCATTCGGCAACTCCTTATTGAGTACTAGCGCGCGGGAAATCCGCGCTCCTCTGCCCTTGCGGGCTCAAAACAGGGCGCCGTAGCGCCCTAGCGGAGTCAGGTCTTTTCGACCTGACTGAAGTCCAGTTCGACCGGCGTCGCGCGACCAAAAATGGTCACCGACACGCGGATCTTGCTCTTTTCGTAATTGACTTCTTCGACGGAGCCATTGAAATCGGTGAACGGGCCTTCCTTCACACGGACCATTTCACCCACCTCGAACAGCACCTTCGGACGCGGCTTGTCGACGCCATCACGCATCTGCTGCATGATCTTCTCGACTTCCTTTTCAGAAATCGGGGTCGGCTTGTTGGCCGTGCCACCGACAAAACCGGTGACTTTCGGCGTCGACTTGATCAGGTGCCAGCTGTCGTCATTCATCTCCATTTCAACCAGCACGTAGCCGGGAAAAAACTTGCGTTCGGAGATGCTCTTCTGGCCATTCCGCATTTCCACGACCTCTTCGACGGGAACGAGAATCTGACCAAAGAAATCCTGCATGCCTGCGCGAGCAATACGCTCGACGAGCGCCCGCTGCACCGACTTCTCAAAGCCGGAATAGGCGTGTACTACGTACCAACGCTTGCTCATGATTTTTTCCAACCCAGGATCAGGTCATAAAGGGTCCACTCGAGGGTTTTGTCGGTCACCCACAAAAAAACCGCCATGATCACCACAAAAGCGAAAACGATCCCTGTAGTCTGGAACGTCTCCTTGCGCGAGGGCCAGGCAACCTTCTTGGTTTCCGCCACTGTTTCGTTGGCAAAAACGGCAAAACGCTGCCCAGGCTCGGTCTTCCAAGCCACAGCAGCGCAAAGCGCAATACCCGCGAGCACCGAAAGGACGCGCAGAACCATCGCCTGCTCGGAGAGCAGATAGAAGCCCACAACGCCGGCTACCAGTAGAACCAGTGCCAGCGCGAACTTGATTTTGTCGGCCATTGAAACTTGCGTCCGAATTAACTATGGCAGGGGCAGAGGGAATCGAACCCCCAACCTTCGGTTTTGGAGACCGACGCTCTGCCAGTTGAGCTATACCCCTGCAGCAGAGACTACGAAGAACCCCGCGGGGAGCAGGGCCCTTCGAGTACAACTATCGAGTCTTACTCGATAACCTTGGCAACCACACCGGCGCCGACGGTACGACCGCCTTCACGGATGGCGAAACGCAGACCCTCTTCCATGGCGATCGGAGCAATCAGCTTGACGGTCATGGAGATGTTGTCGCCCGGCATGACCATCTCGGTGCCTTCCGGCAGGGAAATGGAACCGGTCACGTCCGTAGTACGGAAGTAGAA
>JAFEDI010000108.1 GCA_018241725.1 Pseudomonadota bacterium
ACTCGACGCTCTTCTCCCTACCCGGGAGGCTGCTCCTGGATGAGAGGAATTTAAAATCAACAAAAAATGTGAAATTCGAAAAATACAACAAATTTCACATTAATAATAATTACATTTTGATAAAGTACTTGAATTGCACATCCGTCCCGATGCTTCCTCTGGAGTGATCATGAAACTGACGCAACGCCTTATGGCCGCCTTGGGCACAGCCCTGCTTACACTGATTCTCGTCGGCATCCTGGGGATCTGGCAGTTGCGGCAGGCCAATGCCCGCTTCGATTACGTTCAGGCCAATACCTTTCCGAGTGTGCATGCCCTGCTCGAAGCGCGCAGCAGCCTCACGTCCAGCCGCTTTGGCACCTACCAACTGGCGCTCGCCGTCGATAGCGCACATCGCGAGGAAATTGCCCGGGAGGTCCAGGCCGCCGATCAGAAGCTCGATGCCCAATTGCAGCAATACGGTCGCGAGTTGATCTCGGACGAAACAGACAAGCAATTGCTGGACAAGGCGCTTCAGGCAATTGCCGACTACCGCTCGACCAGGGAAGAGTATTACCGCAAGCTCAGCGCCAACGACATGGCCGATGTTCGGGATTTCCTGCGCGGAACGCTCCGTGAGAAAGCACGGGCCGCCGGCGATGCGCTCCAAAAGGACATGGAATACAACTATGAGCTCGCCAACAAACTGAATCGCGAGAACACAGCCGATGCCGCGACTGCACAGTGGATGACCTCTGGTTCCCTTGTTGCTGCCTGCCTGATTGTCATCATCATGGCGTATTTTCTGATCATTTCCTTCCGGACGAGCCTCACCGGCATGCGCGACACCATTGTTCATGTGAACGACAGCCAGGATTTCACTGTCCGTGCTCCCGTTCTGCGCATGGACGAGATCGGTGAAACCGCAACAGCCTTCAACCAGTTGCTCTCCAAACTCCAGGACAATTTCCGCAGCCTCGCGGAAGGTGCACGGTCGGTCGCCGATGCAAGCCGTGAAATGGCAGTTGCATCCGATCAGGTCGCCAATGCGGCGGGCACCCAGAGCGAAGCCTCCTCCGCCATCGCCGCAACCGTCGAGGAAATGACGGTCAGCGTCAATCACGTAGGCGACCGTGCCAATGAGGCCCACTCCCTGGCCGATCAATCCGGCAACATGGCCAAGACCGGCTCAACGACCATCGATCGAACCATCGGTGATATCCGCAGCATTTCCGCCTCGGTCAGTGCCGCAGCGACTTCCCTGCGCGAACTGAGCTCACAGGGAGAACGGGTCGGCTCGGTCGTGCAGGTCATCAAGGACGTCGCCGACCAGACCAATCTGCTGGCCCTGAATGCAGCAATCGAAGCAGCCCGGGCAGGCGAACAGGGGCGCGGCTTCGCGGTGGTGGCTGACGAAGTGCGCAAACTGGCCGAACGTACGTCCAGTTCGACGCAGGAGATCTCCTCCACCATCGAGGCCATGCGCCGACACTCCGAACAGGCCGCACGAGAAATGGAAGCAGCGGAAACGCTCGTGGTGCAGAGCGTTTCCCGCGCCGACGACGCGGACAAGGCGATCAAGGAAATCGGTACGGCGGCCAGCGACACCGCCCACGTCGTATCCGAGATTTCGGACGCAATCCGCGAGCAAGGTGCGGCCAGCAACAACATCGCCGTGCAGATCGAGCGCATCGCACAGATGGCCGAAGAGGCCGCTGCCGCAGCGGAGCAATCGTCCGTCACAGCCCGCAGCCTGGACGAACAGGCCCAACGTCAGATCGCCACACTACAGCTGTACAAGGTCTGAAATCCTGGCGGCTTGGACACCATCCGGGCACGACATCAACCTGATCGCCCGGGCGCCCTGGCCCGAACCATACAAATTTCATATCGACAGAGTTTTTCAACAAGGCATAGAATGCGCGGCTTCGTTGAATTCACTTCGAATTTCAGCGATCCCATGCAGCAGGTGCCCGGAATGCCATGGCATTCCGGGTTAAACGGGAACAAGGTGCGTAGTTTTTCTGCAAAGCCTTGGCTGCCCCCGCAACGGTAAGCAAGTTCAGGTACATCCCGGTCGTCTTCTGGACGGCCAGCCACTGATCTCCTACGTGACGTCGAACCCGGCGTGCGCGAAGAGTTTGGGAAGGCGATGCACTCGACATCGGTCCGATGTCACTTGCGAGCCCGGAGACCGGCCTGTTGCTCGATGTCCCTGGATCAGACCAGGGGCGCTTGCAACAGACCGTCTGCGGGGTGCAGAGGGCGGCAAAAGCACACTGCCTCCGGCACTGCCTGTCGTCTTCGCTGTGCGGACGGTCCATCAGGACGTTCGACCTCATGCCAGACGCGCAACGCAAGTTCCACCCTCCCTCGCCCCGCAGCCTCTCCCGTCGCGCCGCCATCTTCATGATGAAGCAGCGCATGCGGCCTCTGATGCTGGCCGTTCTCTCCACGTGCTCCTTCCCAGCTTTCGCTGCCGGTATTCCCACGCTGCAGGAAGTCACCGTCAATGGCAGCAGCCGGGATTTGATCGGAGTAGCCGATTCAGCGAGCGAAGGAACCGTCACCGCGAAGCAGCTGGCCAACCGGCCGTTGCTGCGTCCTGCCGAAGTGATGGAAGTCGTGCCGGGCATGATCGTCACCCAGCACTCCGGTGACGGGAAGGCCAACCAGTATTTCCTGCGCGGCTTCAACCTCGACCACGGCAGCGACTTCTCGACCCACGTCATGGGCATGCCCATCAACATGGTCAGCCACGCCCACGGCCAGGGCTACATGGATCTCAATTTCCTGATTCCCGAACTGGTCAGTACCGTGAAGTACAAGAAGGGCGTCTACGGCGCGGAGGACGGCGATTTCGCCACCAGCGGCAGTGCCCGCATCGACTACCAGCGCAAACTGGCAGCCCCCTTCATCGACCTGACTCTCGGTCAGCACGATTACCGCCGCCTGCTCACCGCCGGCAGCACGGAGATCAACGGTTTCAACCTGCTGGCAGGGATCGAAGTCACCGGCAACAACGGCCCCTGGGATCAACCGGAGAACCTCGAGAAGCAGAACGCCGTCTTCCGGCTGTCGTCGGGAACCGCCGCGAATGGCTTCGCCCTGACGGCCATGCTCTACAAGGCCGACTGGACCGCGTCCGAACACGTGCCCGCAAGAGCCATCGCCAGTGGCGAAATCGGCCGCTATGGCACCCTGGTTCCCAACGACGGCGGACACACGCATCGCTACAGCCTATCCGCCGAATGGGCGCTGACGGGCGAGAGCAGCGTCACCCGTGCCAATGCCTACGTGATCGACTACGGGCTGAATCTGTTCTCCGCGCCGTCCGGCTATATCAGCGGCCTCGCCGGCGACCAGCATGAACAAGCTGACCAGCGCGTCGTCTGGGGGAGCGATCTCCGCCGCACCTGGTTCCTCAGCCCCGCGCTGCGGGATACCGAGCTCACCGCCGGCGTCCAGCTGCGCCAGGACCGCATCGGCAAGGTCGGCCTCTACAACACGGTCAATCGCCAGCGCACCGACACCGTTCGCGAAGACCGGATCACCGAAACAGCGTCAAGCGTCTTCATTGACGCCAGGACGCAATGGCTACCCTGGTTCCGCACCAACATTGGCGCCCGCTACGACGCTATCCGTGCCGAATCCACCTCACTGGGCGGTGCCAACAACATGACGAACGGCGGCGACGCCTCCGCCAGCCAGGCCAGCCCGAAACTGGGCGCGGTCTTCGGGCCCTTCAATCTGGTGGGTCCAACCGAGTTCTACGCCAACTGGGGGCACGGATTTCATAGCAACGATGCGCGTGGAGCCACCGCCAGGGTGAATCCCCAGGACGGCAGCGCTATCGACGCAGTTCCCCTGATCGTCAAGGCGAAAGGCAGCGAGCTCGGCGTGCGCATGGTGCCGCTGCCCGGCTGGAACAGCAGCCTGTCGGTGTGGCAGATGGACCTGGCGTCGGAACTCGTCTTCGTCGGCGACGAAGGGGTGACCGAACCCAGGGGGGCATCGAAGCGCAGTGGTATCGAATGGTCCAACTACTTCACCCCGTTCTCCGGCGTCATCGTCGATGCCGATCTGGCGCTTTCCAGGGCCCGGTTCAGGAACGAAACCAATGGCGGACGGCGTGTCCCCAACGCCATTCCATTGGCCGCCTCGCTCGGCGTGACCTACGACGATGGCGGCCAATGGTTCGGTGGGGTCCGCATGCGCTATCTGGGCTCCTATGATCTGGAAGAAACCGGCGCCGAGAAGTCCGAAGCCTTCTGGATGACCAACCTCAAGTTCGGCTACCGCTTCAACAAGCAATGGCAGGCGACGCTCGATGTGTTGAACCTTCTCAACAAGAAGGCCAACGATATTGAATACTGGGGGGGCGCGTGCACGCGCAGTGAAGCATTGGCCGGCACCGGCGGCTGCGGCACCGGATCGGCCATCGACGGGCGCCTCGTCCATCCCCTGGAGCCTCGTACTGTTCGGGTCGGCATGCGTATCAGTTTCTAATTCGGCTGCTTCTGAAATGGGCGCCTGTTCGAACAAAACATTCAAAGGCGCCCAGTCGACAGTCAGGCTGCCGAGCGCAATGTCCGGGCCGCCGCCACCATATGGGTCAGCGCGGGGATCACCTCAGCCCACTGACGGGTCTTCAGACCGCAATCCGGATTCACCCACAACCGCTCCGCCGGAATGCGTTCGGCGGCCTTTCTCATCAGTGCGATGATATGCGCCTCGGTCGGGATGTTCGGCGAATGGATGTCATAGACACCGGGGCCGATTTCGTTCGGATACTTGAAGTCGTCGAAGGCGTCGAGCAGCTCCATGTCCGAGCGGGAGGTCTCGATGGTGATCACGTCGGCGTCCATGTCGGCGATGGACGCGATGATGTCGTTGAATTCCGAGTAGCACATGTGGGTGTGGATCTGCGTTTCGTCGCGCACGCCGTTGGCGGCGATGCGGAAGGATTCGACCGCCCAGTCCAGGTAGTCCTTCCACTGGGCCTTGCGTAGCGGCAGGCCTTCGCGCAGCGCGGCTTCGTCGATCTGGATCACCCGGATGCCGGCCTTTTCCAGGTCCAGCACCTCCTGGCGGATCGCCAGCGCAAGCTGCCGGCACGATGCCGAACGCGGCTGGTCGTCACGCACGAAAGACCAGTTGAGGATGGTGACCGGCCCAGTGAGCATGCCCTTCATCGGCTTCGCGGTGAGGGATTGCGCGTAGGTGATCCACTCCACGGTCATCGGCTGCGGACGGCTGATGTCGCCGAAGAGAATCGGCGGCTTGACGCAGCGGGAACCGTAGGACTGGACCCAACCGAACTGGCTGAAAGCATAGCCGTCGAGCTGCTCGCCGAAATATTCCACCATGTCGTTGCGCTCGGCTTCGCCATGCACCAGCACGTCAAGGCCGAGAGTCTCCTGCTCACGCACGCTGCGTGCGATTTCGGCCTGCATCGCCGTCTTGTAACCGGCGGCGTCGAGACGGCCGGCCTTGAAATCACTGCGCGCCTGGCGAATCTCCGCGGTCTGCGGAAAGGAGCCGATGGTGGTGGTCGGGAAGACCGGCAGCTTCAGCCATTCGGCTTGCTTGGGCGCACGCCTGGCGTAGCGGCTTTCGCGCAGGCCCAGGTGAGCATCGATGCGGGCCACCGCGGCCTGCACCGCGGGTTGGGTGACCCGCGGCGATACCCGCCGGGCCGACAGCGCGGCCTTGTTGGCAGCCAACGCATCCCGGACGGCTTCCCGCCCCTCGCGCAGCGCGGTGCCCAACACCTTCAGCTCGTCGAGCTTCTGCTGCGCAAAGGCCAGCCAGGACTTCACCTCAGGATCCAGCCGCTCCTCGCTGGCGAGGTCCACCGGCACATGCAGCAGGGAGCAGGACGGCGCGATCCACAGGCGCTCGCCGAGACACTGGGCCAGCGGCTCCAGCCAGTCGAGCACCGCCGTCAGATCGGTCTTCCAGATGTTGCGGCCGTTGATCACACCAAGGGACAACACCTTGCTGGACGGCAGCAGGTTGAGAATGGGGCCCACGTCGTCCCGGCCGTTGATCGCGTCGATGTGCAGACCCGCAACCGGCAGGTTGGCAGCAAGGTACTGGTTCTCCTGCAATTGACCGAAATAGGTGGCCAGCAACAGCTTGACCCGGCTGCCCTTGAGCTCGTGGTACGCCATGTTGAAGGCGTGCCGCCAGTCGGCGTCGAGTTCGGTGACCAGCAGCGGCTCGTCGATTTGGACCCACTCCACGCCCTGCTCCGCCAGCGTGTCGAGCAGGCGTGCATACGCAGGCAGCAGGCGCGGCAGCAACGCCAACTTGTCGGAATCGTCCTTGGCCTTGCCAATGGCAAGATAAGTCAGCGGACCGATGATGACCGGTTTGGCTTTCACGCCCTGGGCCTGCGCTTCGACGAGTTCGCCGAGCAGGCGGGACACATCGAGCCGGAACTCGGTGTCGGCGGTGAATTCCGGGACGATGTAGTGATAGTTGGTGTCGAACCACTTGGTCATCTCACCGGCAGCTACGCCACCGCAGCAACCGGCGTGGGCCTCGGCAGTCTGCGCCGAACGACCACGGGCCACGCGAAAATAATTGTCCAGCGCATCGCCATGGAAATCGCGCACCCGCTCGGGCAGATTACCGAGCGCGAAGCTCATGTCCAGCACCTGATCATAGAACGAGAAATCGCCGACCGGCGCCAGATCGAGCCCCGCCTGCAGGTTCCAGTGGCGCTGACGCAGATCGGCGCCCAGCTTTTTCAGCTCGTCCAGGGACAACTCATCCTTCCAGTAGGACTCCAGTGCGAATTTCAGCTCACGCCGGGCGCCGATGCGCGGAAAGCCGAGGTTGTGGATGACGGTCATGGGCAACTCCAGAATTCAGTAGAGCGCCGATGGTATGGACTGCATACCATGAAGTAAAATGGTCTTATTTCAACATTCAATGAATTTTGTTCACATAAAATGTTGGATCGAATTCACCTGGCCATCATTGCGGAAGTCGAAAGGCGCGGCTCACTGACGGCAGCTGCGGATGTGCTGTGCGTCACCCAGTCGGCCCTCAGCCACAGCATCAAGAAACTTGAACAGCAGCTTGGTACCGACATCTGGTTGCGGGAAGGCCGCAGCCTGCGCCTCACGCAGGCCGGCCAATATCTGCTGGCCGTGGCGAACCGGGTGTTGCCGCAGCTCACTCTGGCCGAAGAGCGCCTGCAACAGTTCGCCCAGGGGGAGCGCGGCACCCTGCGCATCGGCATGGAATGCCATCCCTGCTACCAGTGGCTGCTCAAGGTCGTCTCGCCCTACCTGGCCGGCTGGCCCGACGTGGATGTGGATGTGAAGCAGAAATTCCAGTTCGGCGGCATCGGGGCGCTGTTCGGCTATGAGATCGACCTGCTCGTCACGCCCGATCCGCTCTTCAAGCCGGGGCTACGCTTCGAACCGGTCTTCGAATACGAGCAAGTGCTGGTGGTGGCCCGCCATCACCCGTTGGCGCAGGCCCCCTACGCCGCGCCCGAAGACATGACGCAGGAAACCCTCATCACCTACCCGGTCGCCCCCGACCGACTGGACATCTACACCGAGTTCCTGCAGCCGGCCGGCATGGCCCCCAAACGCCACAAGACCATCGAGACCACCGACATCATGTTGCAGATGGTAGCCAGCCAGCGCGGCGTAGCCGCCCTGCCCCGCTGGCTGGTGCAGGAATATGCCGGCAAGTTCGACGTCGTCCCGGTACGCCTGGGGCAGACCGGAATCGCCAAACAGATCTTCCTGGGCGCGCGCGAGTCGGACCTCGACATTGACTACCTGAAAGCCTTTATCAAGCTGGCGCGTGAGTCGGCGGAAACTCTTAGGACTACGTCACCCTAGCTCACGGCATCTCGGGCAGATCGCACCGATTTCGACTTCCTGGCTCTCCAGCTGATGTCCAACTGCCGCAAGGCTGGCAGTAAGAGCACGAATCACACTTTCGTCCTGCAATTCGGTCACTCCGTTACAGCGCGGGCAGACAAGGAACAGGCCCGGCATCCGTTCTTGATGGCACAGTTGGCTGCAGGCCACGAAGAGGTTCATCCGCCCGATTTTGTGGGCGAGTCCTTGATCAATCAGGAAATCCAGTGCGCGGTAAACGGTTGGTGGTGAAGCGCCGGGTTTGTCGGCCTTCATCCGCTCCAGCAGATCGTACGCCTTGAGCCCTCGCGGATGGCAGTGAAGCATGGCCAGCACCATCCGGCGGATCGGCGTCAGGCTGACACCCCGGGCTCGACAATGGGCTTCGGCGCCGTCCAGGAAATCTGTCTCATCGGAGGGCGCTTCAATGGGAACGTAAGTGGTATTCATCTGGCCTGCTTGGCTCCACGAATGCAATGTTATAACATTGCATTCGTGGTTCATATTTGAGTGGATCTAGATGTTAACCCGACTCGCCCGACTCGCGAGCCCTCGGCATCCGCGACGAAATTTCATGAGAAAAACGACCTTTGCGCTGACCCAGTTCATCCTGATCGGCCCAACCCCGGCCCAATCGCAAGCTGATGCAAACCTACCCGTCCTGGAAACGGTAGTTGTCCGTGGCGAGAAGGTCGCCCACCCTGCGGCTCTCGATTTCTCTAGTACCAGCCTGCCAACTCAGGTCACGGTGATCGACCGCTCTGAAATTGAGCGCACCAATGTGGGCCCGGATGCCGGAGACCTGCTTCGTCGGGTGCCGGGCATCCAGGCCCACAACCTGGGCCAGGGGAGCATCGGCACGGCTATCAAGATGCGTGGCTTCCTCACGGCGAGCCATGGCGCCGATGTGGCGGTTTATGTCGACGGTGTTCCCCAGAACATTCCATCGTCGGTAATAAACCACGGCATGAACGATCTCGGCTGGTTGGCCCCCGAGATGATCGAACGCATAGAGGTCATCAAGGGGCCCTTCTCTGCTCTTTATGGAGACCAGAACCGGGCCGGCGCAATCAACATCGTGACGCGAAGCCGGGCTCAAAGCAGCATGGGCATCGACGTCGCCAGCTACGGCGCCACGCGTGCCACCGCGGTCATCAATGGCGCGCAACAGTCCAGCGATATGCTTCTCGTCGCTGATCTCTACCGAACCGACGGCTACCGTGACAACTCGGATGAAACCCGCGGCACCCTCTTTATCAAGGGAAGCCAAGCTATCGCCGGACAGAACCTGAGCCTCCGTTTCGTCCATCACAAGGCTGACTGGAGTGCGCCTGGTTTCCTCAACCTGAACAAACTTGTCAGCGGCGCGATTCGCCCAACTGACCGGGATACGTCCACTCCGGCCCTCGATGGCGATGCGGAACGCAGCAGCCTGGTCTTCAACCTGGCGCCCCGATATGGTGATGAAGGACTTTCCGCAACCCTGTATGCCGAAGACTATCAACGTCGGCGCAGCGTGGGCGCCAATACGACGGACATCAACATGCAGGAGGATGACCGCCGCATTCTTGGCGGCAGGATCCTAAACAACCTCCGCATCGGAGATCGGGCTAACCTGGCCTTGGGCGCAGAGCTACGCCAGGACCGGGGCGATGGCATCGTCCGCCGCTGGAGCGTCAGCCAGGCGACCCAGGATTACCTGACCAACCAGAATCTCGACCTACTGACCTACGGCCTTTTTGTTCAGGGCCAGTACAAACCCTGGCGAACACTCAAACTGCTCGGCGGGCTGCGCTGGGATGGCTTCGATTATTCGATCCGCAACCGCAAGCTGCCTGCAGCTTCAACAGAGTATTCCGGCTCTGTCACCACTCCGCGGGTCGGTATTGTATGGACGGTGTTCGAAGGCATGGAGCTCTTCGCCAACACGGGAGAAGGCTTCCGCTCTCCAAGCCAGGCAGAACTGAGCCCCAGTGGATCCTTTGGCCCCTTGGGTGCTTCTGGAGGGGTCGCCAATACAGGCTTGAATGCCCCCAAGGTCCGCTCCCGCGATGCGGGGATCAATGCCCTCTTGGGTGACGGCTGGCAACTCACCGGCGCCGTTTACCACACGACCAACGAAGATGAGATCAGCCAGATCGCTCCAGGTATTTTCGCCTCCGTCGGGAATACCACCCGTGACGGCTGGGAACTGGAAGCGCGCTGGCTGGGCGATGACGCATTCAGCTGGTACGGCAGCTTCGGCAAGCTCATCAAGGCCCGCATCAATAGTGCGACGCCGGGCACCGCAGACCGCCTCTCCCTACCGGGAAACACCATCAAGACCGGTGTTGCCTACACTCGTCCTGCTGGTGCAGGCCGCCTGCTGTTCAATGCCGACGTCGCGTACATTTCGGCGACCCCATACTTTGAAGGTACTCCCCTAAGCCTATCTCACGCTAAGCAGTACATTCGCTATGACCTGCGGGCCAGTCTGGAACACGGCGTTAACCGCTACACCACTTACGCCGTCCTTCAGCCCCTCAAGTACAGCAGCGAATCGATCATCGGTTCGGCAGGCGGCCAGCTCCTGGACCCACGCCCTCAAGTCATCGTCGGTGCCGCTTGGCAACGGCGTTTCTGAGCGTAGCCAAGGAGACACGAGTTCATGCTTGAGGCCCGCAGCCTGACAAAACTCTATGGCACCCACAAAGCCCTGGATCATTTGGAGCTCATTGTTAAGGAAGGTGAGGTGTTCTGCCTTCTGGGCGCCAACGGCGCCGGCAAAACGACCACCATCAATTTGTTTCTCGACTTCATCCAGCCGTCCAGCGGTCAGGCCATGGTCGGCGGAAAGAATGCCCGGGAGCCGGAGAGCAAGCATCTACTGGCCTACATTCCCGAGACCGTGATGCTCTACTCCAGCCTGACCGGCATCGAGAATCTGAACTATTTCAGCCGCCTGGCTATCGGGCGAGAGCACAGGAAGGAGGACCTGAGCAGCCTGCTGATCCGCGCTGGTTTGCCCGCCGAAGCAGCAACAAAGCCAGTCAGCAGCTATTCGAAGGGAATGCGCCAGAAGGTCGGGATTGCCATTGCCATGGCCAAGGGCGCGCGCGCCCTTCTGCTCGACGAACCCACCAGTGGTCTCGACCCTCAAGCCGCTAACGAATTCGCCACGCTCATGGAGGCTCAGCGTGCACTCGGCGCCGCCGTCCTGATGACGACCCATGACCTGTTCCTGGCCAAGCAGGTTGGGACGCGAGTCGGCATCATGCGCCAAGGCCGGCTTCTCTCTTGTTTCGCTACGGCCGGCGTGGACCACGTGGAGTTGGAACGGATGTACCTGAATACCATTGGCGGCGGGATGAAGCCGTGATGGAAGGTGCAAACAGGGGTGCCATCAGCGACATTCTCGTCATTGCTCGCAAGGAAGGTCTGGAGCTATCCCGTGATCGACGCCTGCGCTGGCTGCTTGCCTGCCTGCTGGCGCTCATTCTCGGAGCCCTCGTGCAGGGCTGGCAGACAAGCGAGGCTGAGAGCCGGGAGCGGATCTCGGCCCAGCATGCGAATTATCAGCAGTGGCTGGAGCAGGGAGCACGTAACCCCCATAGTGCCGCCCATTACGGTGTTCACGCATTCAAACCCGTCAATCCCCTAGCCTTCATCGATCCCGGTGTGGGCGCGTTTGTTGGTATTTCCGTCTGGCTGGAGGCTCACAAGCAGAACGAATTCCAGTTCCGCCCTGCCCGGGACCGTAGCAGCCTGTATCGCTTCGGTGAACTGACTCCGGCCCTGCTACTTCAGACCCTCGCCCCTCTCCTCCTGATCCTGGTGGGCTTTGCAGGTTTTGCCGCCGAACGGGAGAACGGCACCCTCCGGCAGCTTCTCAGCCTCGGCGTCTCGCGCAAACGGCTGCTGGCTGGCAAGGCCTTGGCACTCGTCGGACTGTTGGGTGCAATGGTCGTGCCCATTGCCGTAGCAGCGGCGCTTCTTTCGATAGGGGCGGAGGATGCACTTCGGCGGCTGCTCGCCCTTGCCGGTGCCTACTTCCTTTACTTGGGAGGCTTCGTTTTCTTAACGCTTGGAGTCTCTGCGCTCGCTCGCAGCGCCCGCCAGGCTCTGCTTGTGCTGCTGGCCTTCTGGCTGCTGAGCTGCTTCGTACTGCCCCGGGCCACGACCGATCTGGCGCGTCACCTGACCCCTGCTCCCAGTGGCGCGGCTTTCATCCAAGCGCTCACCGACGCCCGGCGAGCCACGTTCGGTCACGATGAAAGCCACCCTGCATTCATCGCCTTCCGTGAGAAGGTGCTGCGGAACTACAAAGTCAGTCGCACGGCGGATCTCCCGGTGGATTTTCGTGGTCTTGCCCTACGGGAAGATGACCACGCCGGCTACCGTATCCATGACGAACATTTCGGACGCCTCTGGGCCATTTACAACACTCAGGATAGCCTGCGCCAGATCTTCGGCTGGCTGTTTCCAGGATCGTCCATCCAGGCTGTGTCAGCAGGTTTCGCAGGTACCGACACCCAGAATCATGTCCACTTTGCCCGCGCAGCCGAAGCCCACAGGCGCGTGATCCAGGAGACCATGAGTGAGAACCTGATCCAGCATCGCCGCCATGACGATCCGGACTACAGCGCCGATCGATGGCTCTGGGCCCGCATTCCCCCCTTCGTCTACACCCCGCCGACGCTGGGCGAGCGCCTTACCTGGCAAACCGGCAACCTGGGCCGCCTAGGTCTATGGCTCGGCGGCTGCTTCACATTTTCCCTCTGGGCAGTCCACCGTCTGCGCCCCTGAATACCCAAGCTCATGAACCTGAACGCCCCCTTTCTCGTCTGCCTGGGTCATGAATTGCGTCTTCTGCGCATCGAGAGTCTGTCTGCACTGATCGGTTTTGTCCTGGCTGCCGCGTTCGCATACGCTGCCTGGAACGGTACCGGCTGGGCCCAGCGTCAGCAGGAGGCCGTGGCCACCGCCCAAACCGCGCACGAAACCCGCGTTCACGACAAGCTGGCGCAATTAAACGCCATGGAAGCAGGCACTTACCACCCGCCTTCCGCCTTTCTCAATCCGGCCAATCCCCTGTGGATTGGACTGCGCCATGCCAGCACCCCGGCCGCCCTGCCGGCCACAGCCTTGCAAGCAGCCGCGGTCGGCCAAAGCGATCTCTTCCCGCCTTATCTCAATGTATCGGCTGACACACGGGACACGTGGAGCCTGCAGGAAGATGTGGAAAATCCCACTAACCTGCTCGCTGGCGCCTTCGATCCAACCTTCGTTGCGGTTGTCCTGCTTCCCTTGATCCTGATCGCTTTGTCCTACGATCTTCTGCCATCCGAGCGGGAACGCGGGACGCTGGCTCTTCTCCTGACTCAACCGGTCTCCCTGACGACCCTGCTCGCCGCCAAGGTGACAGCACGCGCAGTGGTAGTTCTCGGTGGGGCCAGCCTGTTCGGTGCCCTATCCCTGGCTCTGGTCAGCTCAAACCCGCTTTCGACAGACTTCCTCCTGCGCATTGGACTGTGGACCGCCCTGGTCTGGGCCTACGGCCTGTTCTGGCTTGCCCTGTGTGCAACCGTCAGCAGCCGGGGAGGCTCCTCAGCCGCCGGTGCGCTAACCCTCTGCGGTCTGTGGCTCCTGTTCCAGCTGATCATTCCAACTCTTGCCAGTTCCCTTGCCCAGGCTGCCCTACCCGCCCCCTCACGGTCGGCCATGGTCAGCGAGATTCGGGCTGCTCAGGATCAGGCCCGGCAACGCGGCGACGCATCCCTCGCCCGTTACCTTCGGGAGCATGGAGAAGAGCGTCCTGACACACCGGTCTTGCACGGCCATGACCTGGACGACGCCCGTCGTCGGATCGTCATCCTCCTCGACAGCAACACGGAGGTCGAGCGCATCCTCGATGAACAGGAAAGACGCAGGCAGGCGCAGCTGAGCCTGATCTCCTGGCTCCGCTTTCTCTCTCCTCCGGTACTGATGCATGACGGCCTCAGCGAAGTGGCAGGCACCGGAGAGATCCGCCTTCGTCACTTCCACGCTCAGGCCGAACACTTCGGTGCCCGTTGGCGCGAGCACTTCCTGACCCGAGCCCTACGCAATGAGGCACTTTCCAGTGCTGACTACGCCCGCTTCCCGGCTTTCGACTACCAGGAACTGCCAACAACCAGACTGATAGGAGAAATCACCTTGATCCTCTCAGGGTTGATCATGCCGGCGGCTCTGCTCGGCCTCCTCGCACGCCGCCGCCTCAAGAAACCAGTAGCCCACGAACAGTTGTTGTTTGTGCCACACACCTGAAATGCAGGAAATCGCCCAATGAGCCCGCTCACCCACATCCTTCTCGCCTGCCTGGCCGGCGGACTGCTAAGCATGGCGGCCGCAGCCCTCCTCACCTTCGGGCTCTCCCACCGCTGGCTGATACGGATGGTCAGCTTTTCGACCGGAATTCTGCTCGCCACGGCCCTGCTCGATCTGCTGCCCGAAGCCTCGGATACCGGCCTGTCGCCCCACATTCTGTTTGCACTCGTTCTTGCTGGACTGATCGGCTTCTTCCTCCTTGAAAAGGCCGCCCTATGGCGTCACAGCCATGACAATACAGCGGAAACTCGGCCCCTGACCCGCACAGTGCCGATCATCCTCGTCGGGGACGGCGTTCACAACTTCACCGACGGTCTCGTTCTGGCGGCCACCTTCATGGTGGATATCCATCTGGGCTGGGCAACTGCACTGGCCATCATCGTGCACGAAATTCCCCAGGAAACAGGCGATTTCGTCCTCCTACTCTCCGCCGGCTGGAGCAGGACGAAAGCCTTTGTCTGGAACGGCCTCTCCAGTCTTACTTCCGTGCTGGGTGGCATCGCCGGCTACTTCTGGCTGACCAACGCCCAAGCCTGGTTGCCCCATATCCTGGCTGTTACAGCAGCCAGCTTCATCTACTTGGCCGTGTCCGACCTGATGCCCTGGCTACGCCACGAGAAAGGCGATTTTGTCTGGCACACCGGTTTCATGGCCGCCGGCATCGCCCTCGTCCCGACTGGCATGGCCATTTTCCACTGACCACCCGCAGAGCCCCTTCCCGTGAATGCACGCCCCGATCTCCTTGCTCCCATATCTCACACTGTCATGGCGAGCAGTCCCGCCGCACTCATCGACATTTTCCAACCGGACGTGCAGCTCGCTGTCTGGCAACGCCCCATCGATCAAGCCATCGCCGGCTATCTTGGGACAAACCGGCTGCACCTTGGCCGTGGCTTGCGTAGCAGTCTGACTGCGGATGAATGCCCTGACCTCGTCGACCTGCCCGCCAGCCCGGGGCGCGACGCCCTCGCAGAAGACATGGGACGCCTGGCTGAACTCCTCAGGGATCTCCTCGACTGCCCACGGATCGGCCTCCGCCTCGAAGTGATCGACAAGGCTATGTGCCCACGCTTTCACGTGGACCGGGTCGGTATCCGCCTGCTGTGCACCTACCGGGGTCCCGGCACGGAATGGATTGCGGACACTGGCGCTGACCGCACCAAGCTCGGCAGCGGCGCCAGTGGCTGGCCCGACGAAGTTTCGGGCCTGATCGGCGCAGACACACGAATCGAGTCTGTCGCCAGCTTCTCCGTCGCACTGCTGAAGGGCAGTTTGTGGCAGGGCAACGGTGGACGCGGCGTCATCCATCGCTCGCCCGCCATACCGGTCGATGCCCTGCCGCGGGTCGTACTTGCCCTCGACGGAATGTGGTGAGGGTCTTGGACGCCATCATCCGCATCCGCGACTTGAGTTTTACCTGGCCGGGGAGCCGGAGGCCCTGCCTCTCGCAATTGGCTCTCGACGTGAATCGTGGCGAGCGGCTGTTCGTACACGGAGAGAGCGGCGCCGGCAAGAGCACCCTGTTGAATCTGATCGGCGGCGTCATGCTGCCCGAAAGAGGCTATATCGATGTCCTGGGCCGCCCCCTCGGGAAATTGTCGTCCAGCAACCGCGACCGCTTCCGGGTCGACCATACAGGCTTCATCTTCCAGCAGTTCAACCTGATCCCCTACCTGTCGGTTCTCGACAATGTGCTGCTGCCCTGCCGTTTCTCCACCGAGCGGGCTCGACGGACTGGTGGCTCCGCATCTGCTGAAGCCCGGCGTCTCCTGGCCGCCCTCGATCTGGACCCGCGGCTCGCCCATCGCCCTGCAGCCAGTCTGTCGGTCGGCCAGCAGCAGCGGGTATCGGCCGCACGTGCCCTGATCGGCCGGCCGGAGCTTATTCTCGCCGACGAACCGACCTCGGCGTTGGACCCCCGTCGGCAAGCCGTCTTCATCGAACTCCTGATGGGTGAAGTCACCGCGAACGGCGGGACCCTCGTTTTCGTCAGTCACGATCAGCGTCTGGCCCCCCTATTCGACCGCTGCATCGAACTGCTCGCACAATGAAGACACTCCTCCCGCTTGCGCTCGCCAGTGCCTGGAATCGCCGCCTGAGCCTGGCCCTGTCGGTGTTCTCCATCGCGCTCGCCGTCACGCTGCTGATCGCCGTCACCCGGATCCGTGATGCAGCCCAGACCAGCTTCGCGCAGGCCGCAGCGGGCGTAGATCTGGTGGTCGGACCGCGAGGCAGCCCCGTGCAATTGTTGCTCCACGCCGTCTTCCACCTGGGCGAGGCCACCCACACAATGCGTTGGCAGAGCTACAGGACGCTGGCCGCGGACCCGCAGGTCGCATGGAGCATTCCGCTGGCGCTCGGCGACTCTCATCGGGGCTTCCCCGTGCTGGGCACGACACCGGAGTACTTCCGGCACCTTCGCTACGGGCAGCAAGAGCCCCTGGGCTTCTTCAGCGGACAGCCCTTCAGCGGACTTTTCGAAGCAGTCGTCGGCGCAGAGGTTGCGGATCGTCTCGGCTACCGGCTGGGAGACCTGATTACCCTCCGCCACGGTTCCGCTCACCTCGACGAGCTTGAAGACCGCCACCCGCACGGAGCCGAGCATGCGGACAAGCCCTTTCGCATCACCGGCATCCTCCTCCCCACTGCTACACCAGTAGACCGGACGATTCATGTGAGTCTGGCGTCGCTGGAGGCCATCCATCTCAACTGGCAAGGCGGCCTGCCTTTGCCGGGCCTAGATATTCCACCCCAACTCGCCACCAAGTTCGACCTCACCCCCAAGACCCTTGATGCCGTGCTGATCGGGCTGCACCAACGCACCGACGCATTCCGGACCCAACGGCAGATCGCGGATTTCACGGGCGAACCCTTGATGGCCATTCTGCCCAGCCTGGCCATGGATGAACTCTGGCAACTCGTCGGCAGCGTCGAACGCAGCCTGCACGGACTTGCCTGGCTGATCGTGGGCGTCGGCCTGGCCGGCATGGCCGCAGTCATCCTCGCCAGTCTTGGCGAACGGCGACGCGAACTGGCAATCCTCCGCTCGGTTGGAGCTGGTCCTGGGCATATCGTCGCGCTCGTGATGCTGGAGGGGGGTACGCTCACGGCTGTCGGCCTGCTGACGGGCCTTGGCCTCGTGGAAGGTGCCGGCTACCTGTTCGCGCCCTTGGTCAATGCCCGCCTGGGCCTCGACCTATCGACCAACGCGTTTTCTGCGGAAGAACTCCGGCTTATCGCCGGCATCTTCGCAACAGGTTTGCTGACCAGCCTGCTGCCGGGCTGGCGTGCCAGCCGGATGTCTCTGGCCGACGGTCTGGTTCCCCGCCTTTAAGACGAGCCCATGCACCATCCGCTCATCGCAATCCTCCTGGTGCTGCTTCTTGCCCACGGTGACAGCGCCTGGGCTATCGGACCAGGATTCCAGGTGGGAGACCGCCTGCGCAGCACCGCTGCCGCCGGAGAAGTGGGCTACCGGGACATCACCTGGGATGAACTCCTGCCAAAAAACTGGAATCCGATGGCAGCCTTCAAGGGTATCGACTTCTCCAAGCTTCGAGACAATGATCCACGCGCCACCGCCGCGCTCGAGAAGATCAAGGAAGCCTGGAACGACGCGCCCGTCGAAAAAGCCCTCAATGGCCAGCGCATTCGCCTGCCCGGCTTCGCGATTCCCCTGGAGCGCAAAGGAGAGTTGACCAGCGAATACCTTCTGGTGCCTTACTTTGGGGCTTGCATCCACGTGCCGCCGCCGCCCTCAAACCAGATGATCCACGTAATCGCCCGCAAACCTGTGCGCGGGCTCAACACAATGGACCCCGTCTGGGTCAGCGGCACGCTGCAAATCCACCGTGCCGATACGGGCATGGGGATGGCTGGCTACCGTCTGAGCAGCGAAATAACGATGCCATACAAAGGGACTCCACCCGCAGCTCGATAACAGCCCGCGTCTAGGGGGAAACCATGGCTCGATGAGCTTCAGGAGTGCGGACAGCTCCAGGGGACTGTATTCCGTCACCGTGCAGTTGTTGGTCCGTCGATGTGCCACCGTGACGAGTCCATCTCTTGCCAGTACCTTGAGCGCTTCTTTGGGCGTAAAGGAGGGAGGTCTGCCTCCTATACGCTTCAGTCAGGCAGTGCGGCCGGGTACGGACAAGCGTCCCAAGAGCAAGCCGGCCATCAGGCGTAGCGCTTTTCGAGGGCATCCCACTCCGGCTTGCCCACCAGGCGCTGGCGCTCGGCGAAGGGCGTCACCAGCCCGCTGGCCTCCTTGACCTCCTTCTCGTCACGCAGCACGGTCAGCGCCTTCTGCATGCCCATCAGCGCGCCCTGCAGCGCCGCGTTGGCGTAGAGCACGATGCCGAAGCCCAACTCGCCCAGCTCGTCGGCATTGAAGATCGGCGTCTTGCCACCGATGACCATGTTCATCAACTGGGGCGTGGCCAGGCGCTGCGGCAAGGCGCGGATTTCTTCGGCGGTAGTCACGGCCTCGACGAACAGGATGTCGGCGCCGGCCTCGGCAAACCTCTGCGCCCGCTCGACGGCCGCCTCGAAGCCCTGCACGGCGGCGGCGTCGGTGCGGGCCATGATCAGGAAGTCCGGATCGCGGCGAGCATCCGCCGCGGCCTTGATCTTGGCGACGGCCTCTTCGGTGGAGATGACATCCTTGCCGGCGAAATGGCCACAGCGCTTGGGCGCCACCTGATCTTCGAGCTGGATGCAGTCGGCACCGGCGCGTTCGAGCGTGCGCACCGTGTGATAAACGTTGAGGGCATTGCCGAAGCCGGTGTCGGCATCGACCAGCAGCGGCACCTCGACCGCGTCGCGGATCCGCGCGGTATGCTCGGCGATCTCGGAGAGACCCATGAAGCCCTGGTCGGGCATGCCGAACCACATGTTGGTGACACCTGCGCCGGTGACGTAGATGGCCTCGAAGCCGAGGTCGGCGATGACCCTCGCGGACAGCGCATTGAAGGCGCCGGGAACGATGACGCCACGTTTGGCGGCGACCAGTTCTTTCAGTTTTTTGCGGGTGGACATGTTGAGTTCCTTGCTCAGAATGCATCGCCGGGCACGCGGACCCAGCCTTCCATCAGAATGCGGGCGCTGCGGCTCATGACTGCCTTGGTGACTGTCCATTGGCCGCCGACCAGTCGAGCCTCGGCGCCGACGCGCAGCGTGCCGGACGGGTGGCCGAAGCGGACGGCGTTGCGCTCACCGCCACCCGCCGCCAGATTGACCAGCGTGCCGGGAATGGCCGCCGCCGTGCTGATGGCTACCGCCGCGGTGCCCATCATCGCGTGGTGCAGCTTGCCCATCGACAGCGCCCGCACCAGCAGATCCACGTCGCCGGCCTTGACCGGTTTGCCGGATGCGGAGATGTAGTCCTTGGGAGGCGCGACGAAGGCGATCTTCGGGGTGTGCTGGCGCGTGGTGGCTTCTTCGGGCGTCCTGATCAGCCCCATGCGCAGTGCGCCGGCCACGCGGATGGCCTCGAAACGGGCCAGGGCCGCCGCATCGCCGTTGATCGCTTCGCGCAGTTCGGTGCCGGTATAACCGATGTCCGCGGCGTTGACGAAGATTGTCGGGATGCCCGCCGCGATCAGCGTCGCCTTGAAGGTGCCGACGCCCGGCACCTCCAGTTCGTCCACCGGGTTTCCGGTCGGGAACATCGCGCCCGCGCCGTCGCCGTCCTCGGACGGGTCCATGAACTCCAGCACGATCTCGGCTGCCGGGAAGGTCACCCCGTCGAGTTCGAAGTCGCCGGTCTCCTGCACCTGGCCGTTGCTGACCGGGATATGGGCGACGATGGTCTTCTGGATGTTGGCCTGCCAGATGCGCACGGCGCAGATACCGTTCTGCGGCAGACGCGAAGCATCCAAGTAACCCGCGTGGATCGCGAAGGCGCCGGCGGCGGTCGTCAGATTGCCGCAGTTGCCGCTCCAGTCAACGAAGTCCTTGTCGATGGCGACCTGGCCGTAAAGGTAGTCCACGTCGTGATCCGGCTGCGTGCTCCGGGAGAGGATCACGCACTTGCTGGTGCTGGACGTGGCCCCACCCATGCCGTCGATATGGGCGGCGTAGGGGTCGGGGCTACCTATGACGCGCTGGAAAAGCCGGTCGCGCGCCGCGCCAGGTACGCGGCAGCGCTCTGGTAGGTCTTCCAGGCGGAAGAACACGCCCTTGCTGGTGCCGCCGCGCATGTAAGTGGCGGGGATGCGGATTTGCGGGGCAGCGTTCATCAGCGATTCTCCTTTTCCGATGCCAGGAAATCCTTGGCAAAACGTTGCAATACGCCGCCCGCTTCGTAGATCGACACGTCCTCGGCGGTATCCAGGCGGCAGGTGACCGGCACTTCGAGGGTTTCGCCGTTCCGGCGATGGATCACCAGCGTCAGCGTGCAACGTGGCGCGCGTTCGCCGACCACGTCATAAGTCTCGGTGCCGTCAAGGCCCAGCGTGAGGCGCGTGGTGCCCGGCTGGAACTCCAGCGGCAGCACGCCCATGCCGACCAGGTTGGTGCGGTGGATGCGCTCGAAGCCTTCGGCGACGATGGCTTCGACGCCCGCCAGGCGCACGCCCTTGGCAGCCCAGTCGCGGGACGAGCCCTGGCCGTAGTCGGCGCCGGCGACAATGATCAGCGGCTGCAGGCGCAGCATGTAGGTCTCGATGGCCTCCCACATGCGCATCACCTGCCCTTCCGGCTCGACCCGCGCAAGTGAGCCGGTCTGCACGCTGCCGTCGGCATTGCGCACCATCTCGTTACGCAGCGTCGGATTGGCAAAGGTGGCGCGCTGGGCGGTTACGTGATCGCCCCGGTGGGTGGCGTAGGAGTTGAAATCCTCCTCCGGCAGGCCCATCTTGGCCAGGTATTCGCCTGCTGCCGAGTCCGGCAGGATGGCGTTCGACGGCGACAGGTGGTCGGTCGTGATGTTGTCCGGCAGCAAGGCCAGCGGGCGCATGCCCTTCAGCGTGCGCTCGTCGGCCAGCACGCCGTCCCAGTAAGGCGGACGGCGGATGTAGGTGGACTTCGGGCGCCAGTTGTAAAGCGGGCTGATCTTTTCTCCAGTCTCACGGTGGATGGCGAACATCGGTTCGTAGATCTGACGGAACTGTTCCGGCTTGACGCTGGCGGCGACGATCGCGTCGATTTCCTCGTCGGACGGCCACAGGTCCTTCAGGCGGATCTCCCGGCCCTCGACGACGGCCAGTACATCCTGCTCGATGTCGAAACGCACGGTGCCGGCCAACGCGTAGGCGACAACCAGCGGTGGTGAGGCCAGAAAGGCCTGCTTGGCATAAGGATGGATGCGACCGTCGAAGTTACGGTTGCCGGACAGGACGGCGGTGGCGTACAGGTCGCGGTCGATGATCTCCTGCTGGATCTTCGGATCGAGGGCACCGGACATGCCGTTGCAGGTGGTGCAGGCGTAGGCAACGATGCCGAAACCGAGCCTCTCCAGTTCAGGCAACAGACCGGCTTCTTCCAGATACAGCCTGGCGACCTTGGAGCCGGGGGCGAAGGAGGTCTTGACCCAGGGCTTGCGGACGAGGCCCAGCGTATTGGCCTTCTTTGCCAGCAACCCAGCGGCGACCACGTTGCGCGGATTGGACGTGTTGGTGCAACTGGTGATGGCCGCGATGATCACCGCACCGTCTGGCAGCAGGCCTTGTGCTTCCTCAGTCTTCGCTACGGCCAGCTTGCCGGCGTCGGCGATGCCACGCTCGTGCAAGGCCGATGTCGGCAGGCGCTTGTGCGGGTTGGAGGGGCCGGCCATGTTGCGGACGACAGAGGACAGGTCGAAGGCCAGCACGCGCTCGTATTCGGCTGTCGCCAGCGACTCGGCCCACAACCCAGTGGTCCGGGCGTAGTGCTCCACCAGCGCCACCTGCTCCGGCGCACGGCCGGTGAGCTTCAGGTAGTCGATGGTTTGCGGGTCGATGTAGAACATCGCCGCCGTCGCACCGTATTCCGGGCACATGTTCGAGATGGTCGCACGGTCGCCGATGGACAGGCTGTCCGCGCCCTCGCCGAAGAACTCCACCCAGGCGCCGACGACCCGTTCCTTCCGCAAGAACTCGGTTAGCGCCAGCACGATGTCGGTGGCGGTGATGCCGGGCTGGCGACGGCCGGTGAGCTTGACGCCGACGATGTCCGGCAGGCGCATCATCGAGGCGCGGCCGAGCATCACGGTTTCGGCCTCCAGGCCACCGACGCCAATGGCGATGACGCCCAGCGCATCCACGTGCGGTGTGTGGCTGTCGGTGCCGACGCAGGTGTCGGGGAAAGCGACTCCGCGGCCGTTTTCGTCATTTCTGATCTGGATGACCGGCGACATCCTCTCCAGGTTGATCTGGTGCATGATGCCGTTGCCGGCCGGGATCACATCCACGTTCTCGAAGGCACGCCGGGTCCATTCGATGAAATGGAAGCGGTCCTCGTTGCGCCGGTCCTCGATGGCGCGGTTCTTCGCGAAGGCGTCGGGGTCGAAACCGGCGTATTCCACGGCCAGCGAATGGTCGACGATGAGCTGCGTCGGCACCACCGGGTTCACCTTGGCGGGGTCGCCGCCCTGGTCGGCAATCGCGTCGCGCAGGCCGGCCAGATCCACCAGCGCGGTCTGGCCGAGGATGTCGTGGCAGACCACGCGGGCCGGATACCACGGGAAGTCGACGTCGCGCCGGCGCTCGACAATCTGTGTCAGCGCGTCGGTGAGCAGCGCCGGATCACAGCGGCGCACCAGTTGCTCGGCCAGCACACGGGACACATAAGGCAGGCCTGCATAGGCGCCCGGCCGAATGGCATCGACCGCGGCCCGGGTGTCGAAGTAATCGACACTGCTACCCGGAAGAGGCTTGCGGAATTGGCTGTTCATGTTCACCTGCCCGTTACTGACGCTGTTCGATGGATACGAACATGCGGTCTTCCGGCCCGACATAGTTGGCGCTCGGGCGGATGATCTTGTTGTCGATGCGCTGCTCGATGATGTGCGCGGCCCAGCCGGAGGTGCGGGCAATCACGAAAAGCGGTGTGAACATCGCGGTGGGCACGCCCATCATGTGGTAGCTGACGGCGCTGAACCAGTCCAGGTTGGGAAACATCTGCTTCACGTCCCACATCACGGCCTCCAGACGGGCCGCGATGTCGAACATTTTGGTGGAGCCGGCATCGATGGAAAGCTGGTGGGCGACGCCCTTGATGACCTGATTACGCGGGTCGGACACGGTATACACCGGGTGGCCGAAGCCGATGACAACCTCCCTGGCCTCGACGCGACGGCGGATGTCCGCCTCGGCCTCGTCCGGATTGTCGTAGCGCTTCTGGATCTCGAAGGCAACCTCGTTGGCTCCGCCATGCTTGGGCCCACGCAGCGCACCGATGGCACCGGTGATGGCCGAGTACATGTCCGAGCCCGTCCCGGCGATGACGCGACCGGTGAAGGTAGAGGCGTTGAATTCGTGCTCGGCGTAGAGGATCAGCGAGGTGTGCATCGCACGCTCCCACAGGGCCGATGGCTTGCGGCCGTGCAGCAGATGCAGGAAGTGGGCGCCGATGGAGTCGTCGTCGGTGTCCACGTCGATGCGCTTGCCGTTGGTGGACCAGTGATACCAGTAGAGCAGCATCGAGCCGAGGGAAGCCAGCAGGCGGTCGGCGATATCGCGGGCACCGGGGATGTTGTGATCGTCCTTTTCGGGCAGCGCACAGCCGAGCGCCGACACGCCGGTCCGCATGACATCCATCGGATGTGCAGAGGCAGGCAGGCATTCCAGCGCCTCCTTGACGTTGGTCGGCAGGCCACGCATGGACTTCAGCCGGGCCTTGTAGGCCTTGAGTTCAGCGGTCGTCGGCAGCTTGCCGTGCACCAGCAGGTGGGCGACCTCTTCGAATTCGCAGCGCTCCGCGATATCGAGGATGTCGTAACCGCGATAGTGCAGATCGTTACCGCTTTTGCCAACGGTGCACAGGGCCGTATTGCCGGCCGTCACGCCCGAGAGGGCAACCGACTTCTTGGGCTTGAAAGTGGATTCTTGCGTAGCGTTCATCCGAGTCTCCATTGCATTTGTGTTCACTGAATTCCAGAAAGCGCGTCTGGCGCCTCCCCCTCCACCAGAATGGCCCGAGGACGACCCGCGTCATCCACTGCCACCATTTCGAAGCGCCCGCGCAAAGCTGGAATCCGCTCGCCCCCCGGCAGGGTCTCGGCCACGCCTTCCACCTCCACGCTCATGGAGCTTCTCCCCACGCGCACAACCCGCCCGGTCAGTTCGAGCATCTGCCCCAGGCGAACCGGGGTATGAAACTCGACCCGTTCGGATGCGGCCATCACCACCGATCGCCGGGCAAAGCGCGTTGCGGTAACGAAGGCCGCCTTGCCGAGAATCCCCAACGCATTGCCACCGTAGAGGGTGCCGTAGTGGTTGGCTTGGTCAGGAAAGACCATTTCCACGAAGGTGGTGACCCGGCACCTGCCTTCCGGGATCTCGCCGGATTTTTCGTTCAGAGGATTCATGCTGGCTTGCGTTCGACATAAGGTATTCGCAATATACGCATCTCAAAAAAGCTGTGAATCACTGAAAAAGCGAAGGATTGCGAATGAAATTCTGCACATTTGCGAATATTGAGAAGATTCATCGTCAGGCAACGAGTACGTTTCGCCAGAGGAATTCAATATGAAGAAGACCTTCATGGGCATCCGCCTGCGGCGCTTCCGGGAAGAACGCGGCCTGACCCAGGTGGCGCTGGCGCGGGCGCTGGAGTTGTCCCCGAGCTACCTGAACCAACTGGAACAGAACCAGCGCCCCCTCAGCGTGCCGGTGCTGCTCAAATTGAATGCGGTCTTCGGCATCGATGTGCAGCAGTTCTCCGAGGACGACGAAGCCCGCCTCATTGCGGATCTGCGCGAGGTGTTCCTGTCGGCTCCGGGAGACAGCCCGGTATCGACGGCGGAAATCCGCGAACTCGCCGCGAACATGCCAGCAGTGGCACGCACGCTAATTGCCCTGGAGCGCAGCCTGCGCGACCAGAGGGAGCGTGCAGAAGTGCTGGCCGCCCGCCTGGGTGATGACCGCAGCGGCATGGCAAGCCCGGCCCCCATGCCTTACGAGGAAGTGCGGGATTTCTTCTATGCGCGCCACAACCACATCGACGAACTCGACCGGTTGGCGGAGGCGATCTTCGAGTCCTGCAGCGATGGCTCGGATCTGGCCACCGGGCTGGCCCGGCGCCTTGAAGACATCCACGGCGTCCGGATCACTTTCGACAGGGAGGATGCCGGCGTGCAGCGCAGCTACGATCCTGCCGCGCGGCTACTGCGTCTGTCCTCGCGCCTGGAACGGGGTCAGCAGGCCTTCCAGCTGGCCACCCAGCTCGCCTTTCTGGAAGCTGGCGACATCATCGACGGCATGGCCGCCTCGGGGCGCTTTGCCCTGGATGAATCGCGGGCTCTCGCGCGCATCGGGCTGGCCAGTTATTTCGCCGGCGCACTGGTCCTGCCTTATGGCCGCTTTCTGGAGACGGCCGAAGCCCTGCACTACGACATCGGCCTGCTGGAGCAGCGCTTCGGTGTCGGCTTCGAGACGGTCTGCCACCGCCTGTCCACGCTGCAGCGGCCGGCCGCCCGTGGCGTGCCCTTCTTCTTCATTCGCGTGGACCGGGCCGGCAACATCTCCAAACGGCAGTCGGCCACCGACTTCCATTTCTCGCGCATCGGCGGTACCTGCCCCTTGTGGAACGTCTATGAAGCCTTCACGGTGCCCGGCCGCATCCTGACCCAGCTGGCCGCCATGCCCGACGGGCGCCGCTATCTGTGGATCGCCCGCAGCGTGGCGCGGGAAGCCGGTGCCTACGGCGCACCAGGCAAGACCTTCTCCATCGGCCTGGGCTGCGACCTGCGCCACGCCGACCGGCTGGTCTATTCCCGCGGCCTGGACCTCAGCAATCCAGACGTCGCAACGCCCATCGGCGCCGGTTGCAAGGTCTGCGAACGGCAGGACTGCCCGCAGCGGGCCTTCCCGCCGATGGGTCGCAGCCTGTCCATCGATGCCGACCGACGCTACTTCGAGCCCTACCGACATGGGGCGCGGGAGCATGCCGGGGCGGGCGTGCCGGATTAGGTATCAGTCTGTCACCAGTTCCAGCGGCCGATCCACCGTCAGCGCATAGCGCCCGCGCCCGCTCTTGGCCAGGTGGATGCCGGTGCTCCGCTCGTCCAGACGCCGCTGCAGCAGCACCAGGCGCGCCTCCAGGTTGTCGCTGACACCGGGCAGCCGGATGCGCGGGTCCAGCCTCAAGCCCTTGTTGGTGAACTCGGTGCGGCCGCGCTCGACGAAATCCTGCAGCAAGGCCCACAGGATGGCCCCCGCCACGCCCTTGATGAGATAGTCATCGTCGAGGAACACGCTGTCGTTGGCGGCATAGTGGCGGACAAGCAGCGGCGGGCCAGCCGGGACCGGCGGCGCGTTGTCGGACGCCTGCACCTCCTCCTCCACCTCCTCGGCTTGCTGGTGGTGCAGGATCGCCTGCCCCAGCTGGGCGGCGAAGGCCACCAGCGCGTCCTCGTCGTCGTAGCCGAAGTGCAGGTCGGCCACGCTCTCCACGTACAGCACGCCGAGCACCCGCTCGCAGGCCAGGATGGGCACGGCCATCTGACTGCGAGCCTCCGGCAGCCCCGGCAGCGGAATCGCCGTCTCCAGCGTGTCCGCATAGCCTTCCGCGGCAATGCTGTCGCGCACCGTGCGGCCGTAGGTGTACTCACTGGTCATGAAGCCGATACGGATCGGCGAGCGTTCCCGCGCGCTGATGCCGATCAGCCCGACGCCCATCGGGATCTCCGAGCCCACGCCGGACTCCGGATAACCCCGGCTGGCCAGCGTGTACAGCCGCCCGCGCCCCTCGTCGTGCATCAGCAGCATCACATGGCCGATGCCGAACTCCGACTGCAGGCTGTCGAGGGCGGTTTCCAGCAAGCATTGCAGGTTGGCGCTGCCGGCCAGCTTCTGGGCGGCCCGACGCAGCGCGGTGAGGTAATTGACCGGCGGCGGTGGCGGCGCCACCGTCGGCCCGACCGCCTGCTCGATGGACAGCACCCGGTAGATGTCAGAACCGAGCAGCCTGAACACCCCGCTCATTCCCGTGTGGGCGGCGATGCCGGCCAGCTTGGCCTTCATCTGCTCGAACAGCGGACCCGCGGTTTCGGTGCGCAGGAACTGCAATTCCAATCTGTACTGGGCGCTGGTGAGGTGGCTGGTCAGCAGCAGGCGCACCGGCGAGCCGGCCAGCACGTTTTGCCGGGTGCGGTTGAAGAACTGGTAGGAGAGCGCGACATGCTCGTTGTCGATGAACTCCACCTGGGACAGATAGGCCAGGTTAGGCATGCCCTCGGCGTCGCAGGTGCCGATGTGGCCGGGGATGATGCCCTCCAGGCACTCGCGGATGGTTTCCAGGCGCACGTTCATGATGCTGCCGCGCCTCCAACCGGCTCGCCGGCCTTGGGCCCAGGCGTCTGGGAAAACACCGCCGAGGCCGAAAAGACCACCGTCGCCAGGTCGTCCGCCGTGCAGGAAAACACCGTGCGCACCACCTGCTCCGCCATGCCAAGAGGGACAACCTCCTGAACGAACTCGTCGATATGGTGATTCACGATCGCCATATCGACGAGTTCGAAGGGCTGCACGACGGCATCGGCGCCCTTCAGCTGGAAAGTGCGGTTACTGCTCGGCAGGCTGAACACGCAGGCCACCTTCCCGGTGGCGGCGATGTTGTCGAGCAGCTCCAGGGACTGGGAGCGTTTGACGAAAACCGCCATCCTGCGTCCTCCATCGAACACCTTGCAGCCCATGCCGCGGCTCATGCAGGCCAGCCGCGCCGCGTTGCAGGCGGCCAGGCTGATGCTGACGCCGGTCTGCAGGAAAGCCTGGGTATCACTGTCGAGCATGGGTCATCGTGGAGGAATATGCGTCACCGCCACTATAGGCACGCATTACCCAAAATGACATGAAGGAATACCGGCGCGGGTGAGGAGCGTGTCGCAGAGCGTTTCGCTCCAGATCTGCGGCGCGCGGCTGTCATGCGCGCCGCGGCAGGCCCTGCCCTCACGCCTTCAGCGATGCCCTCACCCGCCCGATCAGCTCCCGCGTGGATGCGTCGTGGGTGCCAAGGCCGTCGCCGCGCAGCTCTGCGACGATATCCACCGCCAGCCGCTTGCCCAGCTCCACGCCCCACTGGTCGAAGGAATTGATGTTCCAGATGACGCCCTGCACGAAGACCTTGTGCTCGTAGAGGGCGATCAGTGCGCCGAGGGAGTGCGGCGACAGGTCGGGCAGCAGCAGCGTGTTGCTCGGCCGGTTGCCGGGGAAGACCTTGTGCGACACCAGTTCCTCCAGCTCGTCGCCGGCCATGCCGGCAGCGCTGAGTTCGGCGCGTACCTCGTCGGCGGTCTTGCCCCGCATCAGCGCCTCGCTCTGGGCCAGGCAGTTGGCGAGCAGCAGCAGTTGGTGGTCGTCGAGGGCGTGGTCGGCCTTCAGCGGCGCGATGAAATCCACCGGCACCACGTCGGTGCCCTGGTGCAGCAGCTGGAAGAAGGCGTGCTGGCCGTTGGTGCCCACCTCGCCCCAGATCACCGGGCCGGTGGCGCCGGACACCGGCCGGCCGTCGCGGGTCACCGACTTGCCGTTGCTCTCCATGTCCAGCTGCTGCAGGTAGGCCGGAAAGCGGTTCAGGCGGTGCGCATAGGGCGCGATGCAATGGCTGCCGGCGTTGAAGAACTGCCGGTACCACACCCCCAGCATGCCGAGGATCACCGGCATGCTGCGCTCCAGCGGCGCCGACGCGAAGTGCTCGTCCATCTCCCGCGCCCCATCCAGCAGCGCGGCGAAGGCCGGCATGCCGATGTACAGCGCGATGGACAGGCCGACCGCCGACCACAGGGAATAGCGCCCGCCGACCCAATCCCAGAAGCCGAACATGTGCTCCGGGTCGATGCCGAACTCGGCAACCCGGCGGGCATCGGTGGACACCGCCACGAAGTGCCGCGCGATGTCCTCCTGCTCGCCGCCGTTCTCCAGGAACCAGCTCCGCGCGCTGGTCGCATTGCGCAGGGTTTCCTGGGTCGTGAAGGTCTTGGATACCACGACGAACAGTGTCGTCTCCGGATTGACGCGGTTCAGCACGTCGGCCAGCGGCGCACCATCCACGTTGGACACGAAATGCATCGACAGGCGCTGGTGACCGATTGGCCTCAGAGCCTCGCAGACCATCTGCGGGCCGAGATCGGAGCCGCCGATGCCGATGTTCACGATGTCGGTGATCGGCTGGCCGCGGTAACCCTTCCAGCTGCCGCCACGCACCCGGTCGGTGAAGCGGCGCATCTGGTCGAGCACGTTGCGCACCCCCGGCACCACGTTCTCGCCACCGACCAGGATGGTCTCGTCGCTGCGCGCGCGCAGCGCCCGGTGCAGCACGGCCCGGTGCTCGGTGATGTTCACCGGCGCACCGGAGAACATCTCGTCGCGGGCCTCCTCCAGCCCGCGGGCGCGAGCCAGGGCCATCAGCGCCTCCATCGTGGCGGTGGTGACGCGGTTCTTCGAGTAGTCGAGGAACACCCCGGCGGCCTCGACGGAGAAGCGCGCGGCCCGCGCCGGATCGTCGGCGAACAGGCGGCGCAGGTGGGCGCTCTGGATCTCTTCCCGGTGGGCCTGCAGGGCAAGCCATTCCCGGCTGGTGGTCAGCGTGTTCATGTCGGCCTCAATATCCTCGGATGCGTTTGTCGCGAAGGGTCTGCTTGGTTCTTTCCAGGCGCTTCACCAGTTCCGGCCCGGCCACCAGGGCCACGCCGACGGCGAGCACGTCGATGATCGCCAGGTGGGCGATGCGCGAAGTCATCGGCGAATAGACGTCCGGGTCTTCCGGCACGTCGGCGGCCAGCGTCACGCTGGCGGCGCGGGCCAGCGGCGACCCGCTGGCGGTGATCGCCACCACCTCGGCGCCGGCGTCGCGGGCCAGCTCCACGCTGCGGATCAGGTCCGTCGTGCGCCCGCTGGCGGAGATCGCCACCACTGCGTCGCCGGCCCGCAGCAGCGTCGCCGCCATGCCCTGGATGTGCGGATCGCCATAGGCCACGCTGGGCGTGCCGTAGCGGAAGAACTTGTGCTGCGCGTCCTGGGCCACGATGCCCGAGTTGCCGATGCCGTAGAACTCGATGCGCCGCGCCTCGGCCAGGATGTCCACGGCCCGCGCCACGCGCGCCGGGTCCAGGTGGTTACGCACGTTGAGCAAAGCGCCGATGCTGCGGTCGAAGACCTTGAGCACCGCCTGGTTGAGGCTGTCCTCCGGCCCCACGTCGCGGTGCACGAAGGGCGTGCCGCTGGCCATGCTCTGGGCCAGACGCAGCTTGAACTCCTTGAAGCCGGAGAAGCCCAGCGCATTGGCGAAGCGCGCCACCGTCGGCTGGCTCACGCCGACCCGGTAGGCCAACTCGGCGATGGAGATGTTGAGCACCTCGCTGGGCTGCTCCAGCACGAAGTCGGCCACCGCGCTCTCGGACTTGCGCAGCTCGCCTTTCATCGCGCCGATGCGCGTCAGCAGCGAGGCGCCGCCGCCGGCCGGCTCGGCAACGGCGTCGCCACGCTCATTTGCGGGGGAATCCATGGTCGCCATACTTGTTTTCACCTTGTCGTCACTCTCGGATCAGGCACAGAAGAACAGCTCCGGCACCACCTTGCGCTGCTGCAGCACCGCGGCGATGGGCAGCAGCAACGGGTCGCCCTGGCTCGCCGTGCGCTCCAGCACCGCCCGCTTCTTCGCGCCGCCGGCCTGCAAAAACAGGCGCTGCGTATCGAGCAGCCCGGCCAGCGTCAGCGTGATGCGCGCATGGGGCGCCGCCGGCGGATGGATGCAGGTCAGCGTGGAACCGCCCGTCATGTCCAGCGCTTCGGCCAGGCCCGCTGCGTCCGGGAAGAGGCTGGCCGTGTGGCCGTCTTCGCCCATGCCCAGCACCACCGCGTCGAAGGGCTGCGGCAATTCTGCGCGCAGCGCCAGCGCCGCCGCTACACCGGCTTCCGGCGATGGGGCCGGCGTTTTCAGCGGCACGAAGCGCGCCGCCGCCGCGTGGCCCAACAACAGATGGCGGCGCACCAGCGCCTCGTTGCTGTCGGCGCTGTCCGGCGCCACCCAGCGCTCATCCACCAGCGTCACCACCACCCGCGACCAGTCCAGCGTCTCCGCCGACAAGGCTTCAAGGAAGGGAATCGGGCTGCGCCCGCCGGACACCGCCAGCGACGCGCATCCGCGCCCGGCCAGTCCACTGCGCAGCGCGTCGGCCACGGCCGCGGCCAGTGCGCGGGCCATCGCCGCATCGGCATCGAACAGGCGCTGGCGGACAAAGCCCGGCAAGGCAAGCGGTGAAATCGTCTCGTTCATTGCATGAATACCCCGGAGGAAGCCGATTACGGCTACAAATGTACTTTTGTTACACACAATTAAAGCGGTAGCTTTGTAGAAAGTCAACACGAAAAACTACACGCCAAAAATTTTTCATTGCGCCGATATCTGCTGTTTTTATTGGTATTTATAGAATTTGCCAGCAAGCCATCCGATGTAGACAAACAAAAATCTCAAAAGCTTTCTTGTATTTCTTTTTGGAGTAATGCTACATTTATTTCAACAAACTACACAGAACAGGCCCCAACCGGCCAAGGAGACATGATGAACATCCATCCCGTCCTCGCCCGCGTCACCGAGCGCATCCAGCAGCGCAGCGCCGCCACCCGCCAGGCCTATCTGGAACGCACCCGCAAGGCCCGCCAATCTGGCACCGTGCGCGGCCACGCCTCGTGCACCAACCTCGCCCACGCCTTTGCCGCCGCGCCTGGCAACGACAAGCTGGTGCTGCGCGAAATCCGCCAACCCAACCTGGCGATCGTCTCCGCCTATAACGACATGCTGTCCGCCCACCAGCCGCTGGAGCGCTTTCCGGCGCTGATCAAGGAAGCGGCCCGTGCCGCCGGCGCGGTGGCCCAGTTCGCGGGCGGCGTGCCGGCCATGTGCGACGGCGTCACCCAGGGCCAGCCGGGCATGGAGCTGTCCTTGTTCTCCCGCGACGTGATCGCCATGGCCACGGCAGTGGCCCTGTCCCACAACGTCTTCGACGGCGGCCTGTACCTGGGCGTGTGCGACAAGATCGTGCCGGGGCTGGTCATCGGCGCGCTGCAGTTCGGCCACCTGCCGGCCGTCTTCGTGCCCGCCGGGCCGATGACCAGCGGCCTGTCCAACGACGAGAAGGCCAAGATCCGCCAGCTCCACGCCCAGGGCAAACTCGACCGCGAAGCCTTGCTCGAAGCCGAGATGAAGGCCTACCACGGCCCCGGCACCTGCACCTTCTACGGCACCGCCAACAGCAACCAGATGCTGATGGAAGTGCTCGGTCTGCACCTGCCCGGCGCCGCCTTCGTCACCCCCAACACGCCGCTGCGCGACGCGCTGACCCGCGCCGCCGCCGAGCGCGCCGCCCGCATCACCGCCGCCGGCCCCGAGTACACGCCGATGGCCGAGGTCGTCGACGAGAAGGCCATCGCCAACGCCATCGTCGGTCTGCTCGCCACCGGCGGCTCCACCAACCACACCATCCACCTGGTGGCCATGGCCTGGGCGGCCGGCATCCTCATCGACTGGGACGACTTCAACGCCCTGTCCGACGTGGTGCCGCTGCTGGCGCGCATCTACCCCAACGGCAGCGCCGACGTGAACCATTTCCACGCCGCCGGCGGCATGGGCTTCCTGATCCGCGAGCTGCTCACCCTCGGCCTGCTCCACGAGGACGTGAAGACCGTCGCCGGCCAGGGCCTGGCCCACTACACCCGCGAGCCCTTCCTCGACGGCGACACGCTGGTGTGGCGCGACGCCCCGGCCCACAGCCTCGACACCGACGTGCTGCGCAGTGGTGGCGACCCCTTCAGCGCCGACGGCGGCCTCAAGCTCCTCACCGGCAACCTGGGCCGCGCGGTGATCAAGGTGTCCGCCGTCAAACCGGCCAATCGCGTCGTCGAGGCGCCGGCGATCGTCTTCGACAGCCAGGACGACATGCTCGCCGCATTCTCGCGCGGCGAACTGCACCGGGACTTCGTCGCCGTTGTGCGCTTCCAGGGCCCCAAGGCCAACGGCATGCCCGAGCTGCACAAGCTGACGCCGGCCCTCGGCGTGCTGCAGGACGAAGGCTTCAAGGTGGCGCTGGTCACCGACGGACGCATGTCCGGCGCGTCCGGCAAGGTGCCGGCGGCCATCCACGTCACGCCGGAATGCGTGGCCGGCGGCCCCCTGGCCCACGTGCGCGACGGCGACCTGATCCGCCTCGACGCCGAAAGCGGCGTGCTGGAAGCCCTCGTCAGCCCCGTCGAATGGGATGCCCGCCACGCGGCTATCGCCGACCTGTCTGCCCACCAGCACGGTATCGGCCGCGACCTGTTCGTGAATGCCCGTGCCCATGCCGCCGGCGCCGAGCAGGGCGGCATCACCTTCGCCCCCTACCCCACCCCCGCCGCCTGAGCCGGCCCCGCAGAGAGAACCATCATGCAGACCCGAGAAATCCTCGCCGCCAGCCCCGTCATGCCGGTCATCGTCATCGACGAACTGGCCTCCGCCGTGCCCCTCGCCCGCGCCCTCGTCGCCGGCGGCATCCGGGTGCTGGAAGTCACGCTGCGCACCGCCGCCGCGCTGGACAGCATCCGCGCCATCGTCGCCGAAGTGCCGGAAGCCCTGGTCGGCGTCGGCACCATCGTCAGCCCGGTCGATCTCGAAGCGGCCCGCGCCGCCGGTGCCCGCTTCGGCGTCAGCCCCGGCGCCAATGCCGAGCTGCTGGCCGCCGCACGGGACAGCGGCCTGCCCTTCCTGCCCGGCGTGATGACACCCTCCGACGTCATCAATGCAGTGGCCGCCGGCTTCGACACCCTCAAGCTGTTCCCGGCCAAGCAGGCCGGCGGCATCGGCATGCTCAAGGCCCTCGGCGGCCCCTTCCCGCAGCTGCGCTTCTGCCCCACCGGCGGCATCGATCTGGCCAGCGCGCCGGAATTCCTGGCCCTGCCCAACGTGGCCTGCGTCGGCGGCTCCTGGCTGACGCCCGCCGACAAGGTCAAGGCCGGCGACTGGGCCGCCATCACCCATCTGGCCGCCGAAGCCGCCGCGCTGCGCCGCCCCACCCACGCCGCCTGAGACAACAAACATGCCGCGCTACCGCATCGTCCACGAGCACTTCGACGGCCTGCCCACGGTGGCGCTGGAGGACAGCCACAGCGGGGCCCGCGCCGTGCTGTGCACCACAGGCACCACGCTGCTGAGCTGGCAGCAGGCCACGGCGGACGGCCCGCTCGAACTGATCGACGGTTACGCCAGCGCCGCCGAGCTGCAGAGCCAGGCCGGCGTGCGCAGCGGCATCATGGCCCCGTTCAGCAACCGCGTCGCCGCCGCCTGCTATCGCTTCGACGGCACCCTCCACGACCTGCAACCCGGCGTGCCGGAAGCCGAACGGCTGATCTACCACGGCTTCCTGCGCAACCTCGCGCTGCCCATCGTCGACACCCAGGCCGACGACGACGCAGCCAGCGTGGAGTTCACCTGCGCCGCCATCCGGCCCGGTGCCTTTGCCGGCTACCCCTTCGCCCTCGACCTGCGCATCCTGTTCTCCCTGTCCGACCAAGGCATCGCGCTGGAACTGGAGGCCCATAACGTCGGCGACACGGCGGCCCCTTACAGCTGCGGCTGGCACCCCTACTTCCGCCTCGGCGACGAAGGCATCGAACACCTCAAGCTGCACCTGCCGGCCCGCCACGGCATCGCTACCGACGCCGGGCTGATCCCGCTGGCGGACGGCGCCGCCTACCAGCCGCTGCATGCGCTGCCGGCGCTGGACTTCCGCCTGCCCTGGGCCATCGGCCACACGGTCATCGATGGCTGTGTCGCCGATCCCATCGCCGACGCCCACGGCATCGTACTCACACGCCTGCGCGACCCGATCAACCGGCGCGCACTGGAGGTCTGGCAGCACGGCGGGCTGGTGCACCTCTTCACCGGCGACACGCTGGCCCGCAACGGCCGCCGTGCGGTGGCCATCGAGCCGGTATCGGCGATGACCGACGCCTTCAACCGCCCCGACTGCGCCGCCGCGATCCGCCTGCCGCCGGGCGGCAGCCACCGCTTCCGCTGCGGCGCCCGCTTCGCGCAGGGCTGAGACGCAACCCACACCTATAAATACCAGGAGACAAGCGTGCCCCACCGCAACACCAAGATCATCGCCACCCTCGGCCCGGCCAGCGCCGACGAGGCGAGCATCCGTGCCCTCGCCGAAGCCGGCGCCGACGTGTTCCGCCTCAACTTCAGCCACGGCAGCCACGACAACCACCGCGCCGTGCACGCCGCGATCCGCCGCGTCGAAGCCGCCCTCGGCCGCCCGCTCGGCATCCTCATGGATCTGCAGGGGCCCAAGCTGCGCCTCGGCACCTTTGCCAGCGGCAAGCCGCGCCTCTCCCGCGGCGACCTCATCCGCTTCGACCTCGACATCACGCCGGGCGACGCCCACCGGGTGTGCATTCCCCACCCGGAGATCATCGCCGCCGTACGCCCTGGCGACACCCTGCTGATCGACGACGGCAAGATGCGCTTCCGCGTCATCGAGAAAGCCGGCGACGTGGTCACCGCCGAAGCCCTCACCGACGGACTGCTGTCCGACCGCAAGGGCGTCAACGTGCCCTCCGTGGCCCTGCCCCTGTCGGCAATGACCGCCAAGGACCAGGCCGATCTGACCTTCGGCCTCGAACTGGGCGTCGACTGGGTGGCCCTGTCCTTCGTGCAGCGCCCGGAGGACCTGTTTGAGGCCCGCGCCATCATCGGCAAGCGTGCCTGGCTGATGGCCAAGATCGAGAAGCCCGCCGCGCTGGCCCATCTCGACGCCATCATCGCCGCCGCCGACGGCGTGATGGTGGCCCGCGGCGACCTGGGCGTGGAACTGCCGCCCGAGGAAGTGCCCGGCCTGCAGAAGCGCATCGTGCGGTGCTGCCGGGAAGCCGGCAAACCGGTGGTGGTAGCGACGCAGATGCTCGAATCGATGATCGAGGCCCCCGCGCCGACCCGCGCCGAAGCCTCCGACGTGGCCACCGCCGTGTATGACGGGGTGGACTGCGTGATGCTGTCCGCCGAATCGGCCTCCGGCAAATACCCGCGGGAAGCCGTCGAGATGATGACCCGCATCATCGCCTGCACCGAAGCCGACCCGCTGCAGCGCCAGCTGATGGACGCCGTGCATGGCCGCCTGGAGCACAGCAGCACCGACGCCATCGGCGCCGCGATGCGCACCGTGGCCGGCGTACTGCCGCTCGGCGCGACGGTGGCCTACACCTCGTCCGGCGCCACCACCCTGCGCCTCGCCAACCAGCGCCCGCGCGCGCCCATCCTCTCGCTGACGCCCGACGAACGCGTCGCCCGCCGCCTAGCCCTAGTGTGGGGCGTGCGCTCGCGCCTGTCCCGCTGCGTCGCGCCGACCACCACCGACCACGACGCCGCGATGCTCGCCGAAGCCGCCGAGGCCTGCCGCGACGAAGGCCTCACCAGCCCCAGCGACGCCTTCGTGCTGGCCGCCGGCGTGCCCTTCGGCACCCCCGGCTCGACCAATCTGCTGCGCGTGGTGCTGCCCGGCAGCGCCCCGCAAACCCAATCCCTATAAGACGACAGCCCACCAAAGGAAATGACCATGACCCAGACCGACGCCCGCGGCAATCTCAAGGAAAGCCTGCTTGCCCTCTTCCCCGAGGAACACCAGATCGCCGAGGACTGCCGCATCCTCTCCCCGCTGCACCAGCGCAGCATCCTGCTCGACGGCGAGATGCACGTGTGGAAGGGAGAAACCCGCCCGGTGCATTCCCCCATGTGCGTGCGCGGCGCCGACGGCAGCCTGACCCACGTGGAGCTGGGCAGCTACCCGATGACCGGCACCGCCGAGGCTGACGCCGCGCTGGCCGCCGCCGAGCGCGCCTACGACCACGGCCGCGGCCAGTGGCCAACCATGTCGGTGGCCGAGCGCATCGACTGCGTGCAGAACTTCACCAACCAGATCATCGCCCGCCGCCGCGAGATCGTTAACCTGATCATGTGGGAGATCGGCAAGAGCCTGGCCGATTCCGAAAAGGAGTTCGACCGCACCATCGACTACATCAAGGCCACCATCGCCGAGCTCAAGCAGCTCGACAACGGCAACTCCCGCTTCCAGATCGTGGACGGCACCATCGCCCAGATCCGCCGCTCGCCGCTGGGCATCGTGCTGTGCATGGGCCCCTACAACTACCCGATGAACGAGACCTTCACCACCCTGATCCCGGCGCTGATCATGGGCAACGTGGTGGTCTTCAAGCCGCCGCGCTTCGGCGTGCTGCTCTACTACCCGATGCTGGAGGCCTTCCGCAGCGCCTTCCCGCGCGGCGTCATCAATATCGTTTACGGCCAGGGCAACGTGGTGGTGCCGCATGTGATGGCCTCCGGCAAGGTCAACGTGCTGGCCCTGATCGGCACCAGCAAGGTCGCCGACCAGCTCAAGAAGGCCCACCCCAAGTCCAACCGCCTGCGCGCCGTGCTGGGCCTGGAGGCCAAGAACGCGGCCATCATCCTGCCCGACGCCGACGTGGAGCTGACCGTCAAGGAATGCATCGCCGGCACCCTGTCCTTCAACGGCCAGCGCTGCACCGCCATCAAGATGATCCTGGTGCACCAGGCCATCGCCGAGCGCTTCCTGCGCCGCTTCTGCGAGGAGATCGGCAAGCTCAAGATCGGCATGCCTTGGGAAAAGGGCGTCACCCTCACCCCGCTGCCCGAGATGAACAAGGTCGCCTACATGAACGACTGCATCGCCGACGCCGTCGGCCAGGGCGCCCGCGTGCTCAACGAAGGCGGCGGCACCTCGGTGGAGACCCTGTTCTACCCGGCGGTGGTGTACCCGGTGAAGGACGGCATGAAGCTCTACCGCGAAGAGCAGTTCGGCCCGCTGATCCCGGTGGCGCCCTTCGAGGACATCGAAACCGCGCTGGAATATGTGATCAGCTCCGACCACGGCCAGCAGGTGTCCATCTTCGGCACCGACCCGGACCAGATCGCCAGCCTCGTCGACCCGCTGGTGAACCAGGTGTGCCGCGTCAACATCAACTGCCAGTGCCAGCGCAGCCCGGACATCTTCCCCTTCACCGGCCGCAAGGACTCCGCCGAGGGCACCCTGTCGGTGCACGACGCGCTGCGCGCCTTCTCGATCCGCACCATGGTCGCCGCCAAGCAGACCGACGCTACCAAGACGCTGCTGGACGCCATCGTGCTCGGCCACAAGTCGAACTTCCTCAACACCCACTTCATCCTCTGAGCCGCAGGAGCCTATAACCGTGAGCAAGATCATCGACCTCATCGGCCGCGAAATCATCGACTCCCGCGGCAACCCCACCGTCGAATGCGACGTGATCCTCGACTGCGGCGCGGTCGGCCGCGCGGCGGTGCCCTCCGGCGCCTCCACCGGCAGCCGCGAGGCCATCGAGCTGCGCGACAAGGACCCGGCCCGCTACGGCGGCAAGGGCACCCGCCAGGCCGTCGCCCACCTGGACGGCGAGATCCGCCGCGCGCTGGTGGGCCTGCCGGCCAGCGAACAGGTGCGCATCGACCAGACCCTGATCGCCCTCGACGGCACCGACAACAAGTCGCGCCTGGGCGCCAACGCCCTGCTCGCCGCGTCGATGGCCACCGCCCACGCGGCGGCCGCCGCCACCGGCCTGCCGCTGTACCGCTACCTGGGCGGGGCCGGCCCGATGCTGCTGCCGGTGCCGATGATCAACGTCATCAACGGCGGCGCCCACGCCAACAACAGCCTCGACCTGCAGGAGTTCATGATCGTCCCCACCGGCGCGCCCACCTTCTCGGAGGCGGTGCGCTACGGCGCCGAGGTCTTCCACAGCCTCAAGCGGGTGATCGGCGAGCGCGGCATGAGCACCGCCGTCGGCGACGAAGGGGGCTTCGCCCCGTCGGTGGCCAGCAACGAAGCGGCGCTGGAGCTGATCCTCGAAGCCATCGAGAAAGCCGGCTTCGTCGCCGGCAAGGACATCCACCTGGGCCTCGACTGCGCCGCCTCCGAGTTCTACCGGGACGGTCGCTACCAGCTGGCCGGCGAAGGGCGCAGCCTGAGTTCCGACGAGCTAGTGGACATGCTCGCCGGCTGGTGCGCCAAGTACCCGATCATCACCATCGAAGACGGCATGGCCGAGAACGACTGGGACGGCTGGGCCAGCCTCACCCGCGCCCTTGGCGACAAGGTGCAACTGGTGGGCGACGACCTTTTCGTCACCAACACCGCCATCCTGCGCGAAGGCATCCGCAAGGGCATCGCCAACTCCATCCTGATCAAGGTGAACCAGATCGGCACCCTCACCGAGACCATCGCCGCCATCGATCTGGCCCGCCGCCACGGCTACACGTCCATCGCCTCCCACCGCTCCGGCGAGACCGGCGACACCACCATCGCCGACCTGGCGGTGGGCCTGTCCACCGGGCAGATCAAGACCGGCTCCATGAGCCGCTCCGACCGGGTCGAGAAGTACAACCAGCTGCTGCGCATCGAACAGCAGCTCGGCGCCGCCGCCCGCTACCCCGGCCGCGACGCCTTTCCCCTCGCCGACCACTGAGACGGACCCGCCATGAACGCCATCGACCCCCTCAAGGCGGCGGAGGACCGGCTGCGCCGCGACATCCGCCAGCTCGGCCAGCTGCTCGGCGACACCGTGCGCGCCCAGCACGGCGCGGCCGCCTTCGACCTCATCGAACGCATCCGCCGCCTGTCCACGGGCTTTCACCGGCTGGACGACGAAGCCCTGCGCGAGGAGCTGGCGGCCACGCTGGACGGCCTCAGCCCCGAGCAGACCACCCAGGTGGTGCGTGCCTTCAGCTATTTCTCGCAACTGGTGAACATTGCCGAGGACCAGGACCAGCTACGCCGCCGTCGGTCCGCCCAGCTGGCCGGCGACGCGCCCGCGCCGGGCAGCGTGGACGTCGCGCTGGAACGCGCCCTGGCCGCCGGCCTCGGCACCGACGCCCTGCGCGACTTCTTCCAGTCCGCCCAGGTCTCGCCGGTGCTCACCGCCCACCCGACCGAAGTGCAGCGCAAGAGCATCCTCAACTGCCAGCAGGCCATCGCCCGCCTGCTCGATGAACGGGACCGCCTGCAGCTGACGCCGGACGAGGCCGAGGCCAACGAGGACGCCCTGCGCCGCGCAGTGCTGACCCTGTGGCAGACGCGCATGCTGCGCTTCAACAAGCTATCGGTGATGGACGAGGTGAGTAACGGTCTCTCCTACTTCGACGCCACCTTCCTGACCGAACTGCCGCGCCTCTACGCCCGCCTGGAAGACCGCCTGGCCCGCGCCGAAGGCAATGACGACGCGGCGGATGCCGCCGAGCTGCCGAGCTTCCTGAAAGTCGGCAGCTGGATCGGCGGCGACCGGGACGGCAACCCCTTCGTCACTGCCGAGGTGCTGGAGGAAGCCCTCGCCACCCAGGCCCGCCGCCTGTTCGGCTGGTATCGGGAAGAGGTGTCCACCCTCGCCTCGCAGCTGTCCGTCGCCGAACTGCTGGCCGGCGCCTCCGACACGCTGCTGGCCCTCGCCGCCGCTTCGCCAGACCGCTCGCCGCACCGCATGGACGAGCCCTACCGGCGCGCCCTGTCCGGCATCCTGGCGCGCATCGCCGCCACCGAGGCGTACCTGCTGAACCAACCGTCCGATGGCGAGGCCGCAGCCTACGCCAACCCCGCCGCGCTGGCCGCCGACCTGCGCACCGTCCGCGATTCCCTGTGCGCCCACGGTTGCGCGCCGCTGGCCCGTGGCCGGCTGCGGCGCCTGCGCCGGGCGGTGGACGTGTTCGGTTTCCACCTCGCGCCCATCGACCTGCGCCAGAACTCGGACGTGCATGAACGCGTCGTCGCCGAGCTGCTGGAGGCCGCCCATCCGGGCACTGGCTACCTGCGCCTGCACGAAGGCGCCCGCATCGGGCTGCTGCTCGCCGAGATCGCCTCGCCGCGCCCGCTGGCCTCGCCCTACCGCAGCTACTCCGCCGAGACCGAAGGCGAGCTGGCGATCTTCCGCGCCGCCCGCCAGGCCCACCTGCGCTACGGCCCGGCGGCGGTGCCCAACTGCATCATCTCCAAGACCGACGGCGTGTCGGACATGCTGGAAGTGGCCCTGCTGCTGAAGGAATGCGGCCTGCTGCACCCCGAGAACGGGCGGCTGGACGTGAACATCATCCCGCTGTTCGAAACCATCGCCGACCTGCAGCACAGCGGCCCGGTGATGGATCGCCTGCTGTCCCTGCATCCCTACCGGCGCCTGCTGGCATCGCGCAACGACACCCAGGAGGTGATGCTCGGCTACTCCGACAGCAACAAGGACGGCGGCTTCCTCACCTCCGGCTGGGAACTCTTCAAGGCCGAGACCGAGCTGGTTTCCGTGTTCGCCCGCCGCCACGTGCGCCTGCGCCTCTTCCACGGCCGCGGCGGCTCCGTCGGGCGCGGCGGCGGCCCCAGCTACCAGGCCATCCTGGCTCAACCGAAGGGCGCGGTGCAGGGCCAGATCCGCCTCACCGAACAGGGCGAGGTGATCGCCGCCAAGTACGGCCGCCCGGAAGCGGGCCTCGCCAACCTGGAAGTGCTGGTCGCCGCCACGCTGGAAGCGAGCCTGCCCGGCAGCGGCGGCGACGCCCCGCGGGCCGACTTCGTCGACGCGATGGACGCGCTCTCCGCCGCCGCCTTCAGCGCCTACCGGGCGCTGGTGTACGAGACCGACGGCTTCGAACGCTACTTCCGCGAATCCACCGTGCTGGCCGAGATCGCCGACCTCAACATCGGCAGCCGCCCCGCGTCGCGCAAGCCGTCCACCGCCATCGAAGACCTGCGCGCCATCCCGTGGGTGTTCAGCTGGGCCCAGTGCCGACTGATGCTGCCCGGCTGGTTCGGCTTCGGCAGCGCGGTGGGCGCCTATCTCGCCACCCACGGCGACGCCGGCCTGGCGCGCCTGCAGGCCATGCACAAGGACTGGCCCTTCTTCGCCAGCCTGCTCGGCAACATGGAAATGGTCCTCGCCAAGAGTGACATCGCCATCGCCGGCCGCTACGCCAGCCTGGTGGAAGACCCGGCCCTCGCCGCCGCCATCTTCCCGCGCATCCAGGCCGAGCATGCGGCCACCGTGGACGCCGTGCTGCGCATCACCGGCCAGCAGGAACTCCTCGACGCCAGCCCGCAGCTCAAGGACGCGCTGCACAACCGCTTCCCCTACCTGGACCCGCTCAACCACGTGCAGGTGGAACTGCTGCGGCGCTACCGCCATGGAGATGAAGACGAACGCATCCGCCGCGCCATCCGACTGTCCATCAACGGCATCGCCGCCGGCCTGCGCAACTCGGGGTGAGTCATGAGCGTTTATGACTACAAGGACCTCATCGGCTACACCGCCGCCGTCCTCACCACCATTGCCTTCGTGCCCCAGGTGCTGCACACCTGGCGCACCCGCTCGGTGGACGACGTCTCCTTTGGCATGTACCTCACCTTCACCACCGGCATCGGTTTGTGGCTGACCTACGGCATCCTCGAGAACTCCTGGCCGCTGATCCTTGCCAACACGCCAACCTTCGCGCTGGCGCTGAGCATCCTGGCGATGAAGGTCCGCTATGGCGGGCGGCGCATGGACGCGAACTGACGCCGTAGCCCCTTTTTCCCTCCCTCGTTACCCCGATCCGCGCGAGCAGATCGGGGCTTTTTTGCGGCATGCCCTGGCGGACACGCCCGCGACGGCGCATCAGGCCGGGCTCAAGGCATCCCGCAGCGCCTCCGTATCCTCGTAGAAGTGATAAAGCGTCAGGCGCCCGTCCTTCACCTTGCAGATCAGCGCCCAGTCGCTCGCGAAGTCCTTGCCGGTCTGCCGGCTCTTGTGCCGCAACGTGCCGTACAGCGCCGCATGTTCTCCTGCGGAGAAGCTCGACTCGACATTGAATTCGCCGGGTTCCAGCAGCTCGACGAAACCGCCGAAAAAGCCCTTGGCGCCCTCCGTACCCACGAAGGTACCGTGCAAGGGATTGTGCGGATTGGCTTGCGGCCGGGTCGAGATGAAGCGCGCCTCAGGGTCGACCAGGGCCAGCGCTTCGTCCATGCGGCCGGTGAAGATGTGACCGAGGAAGTCTTGAACAATTGCGAGTGTCGTCATGAGGGTGTTTCCAGTCAGGGTTGAGGGTTGGGATGGATCAAAAACCGGACAGCACCAGTTTGCCGACGCTGCGGCCGCTTTCCAGTTGCCTATGGGCGGCACGCAGGGTGGCAGCATCGATGGGGCCGAGCACTTGCGAGGTGGTAGACACCAGCCGGCCGCCGTCGACCAACGCCGCCACGCTGTCGAGAATCACGCCCTGCCGTGCCCGGTCACGGGTCGAGAACAGGGAGCGTGTGAACATGAACTCCCACAGAAAACTGACGCTCTTGCGCATCAGCAGATTCAAGTCCGGGCTCGCCGCAAACGGCACGATGCAGCACAGCTTGCCCTGCGGGGCGATGAGTTCGGCCAGGGCCGGGTAATGGCGGTCGGGATCGTTGAGCAGCAGGATCAGGTCCGGTGCGGCCAGCCCCAACGCCTTGAGTTGCGCGCCCATGTCGCCGAAATGGTCAATGACCGCATGAGCACCCAGCGCCTCGCACCAGGCGCGCGACTCGGGCCGCGAGGCCGTAGCCACGACCGTAAGGCCGGGTACCAGTCGCGCGAGCTGGATCGCAATCGATCCCACACCACCGGCCCCGCCGACGATCAGCAGCGTGTGCTTCCTGGCCGGGGCCAGGAGTGACAGGCCCATGCGGTCGATCAGGGCTTCCCAGGCGGTCAGGGCGGTCAGCGGCAAGGCGGCGGCGCTCTCCGGCGACAGGGATTGCGGGCGGTGCCCGACGATTGCGGCATCGACAACATGCAGTTCGCTGTTGGCGCCCGGCCGGCTCAGGTCGCCGGCGTAATACACCGCATCGCCAATGGCAAAGCCGGACACGTCCGCGCCGAGGCCGACGACCTCGCCCGCCACGTCCCATCCCAGCACCTCGAAGCACCCGTCGTCCTGCTTGCGGCGCCGTTGCCGGTAGTCGGCCGGATTGACCGATACCGCCTGTACCCGCACCAGAAGATCGCCAGCGCCCGGCGACGGCTCCGGGATATCCCGCTCGATCAGGGATTCCGGGTCTTCAATGGGTAAGGCCTTCAACACACCTACGGATTTCATCGCTGCACCTTTCATCTCGCCGCATCCACTGGAATCCCGATTTCTCGAAATATCCAACTAAAACGTTGGAGTTGATTCTAGTATGATTTTGACAAGAGGTACAACCAAGAGAACAAGAACGATGGCCTGGGATATCGAAGGTACGAAGCGCAAGATTCTTGATGCGGCGATGGGCGAATTCGCCCTGCGCGGCCCGGACGGCACCACCGTCGAACGGATTGCCAAGGTGGCCGGCGTGAACAAGGAGCGCATCTACAACTACTTCGGCGACAAGCGCGAACTCTTTTCAGCCGTGCTGCGCAGCGAGCTCGCCAAGGTCGCCCTGGCCGTGCCGCTGGAGTCTTTTGCCACAGAAGACGTCGGGGACTACGCCGGGCGTGCCTACGATTACCACTGCGAGCATCCCGAACTGAGCCGGCTGCTGCGCTGGGAAGGCCTGACCTTCGACGGCGAGGTGCCGGATGAAGCGCAGCGGCGCGAGTACTACGGCTACAAGATCAAGGCCGTCGCCGACAGCCAGCGGCAAGGCACCGTCACCCGTGCCATCGAGGCAGACCATCTGGTTTTTCTGGTGCTGGCGCTGGCCGGCTGGTGGTCAGCCGTGCCGCAGGTTGCGCGCATGCTTACGGGACAGGACGGACCGCAGGAACACGCCCGGCGACGGGCGTCGGTCGTCGAGGCGGCTCGACGCCTGGCCGCTGCGCCCTAACGCAGACGGCCACGTTGCCCTTGTCGGTGAACCCGATCGGGCGCTTCTTCAATCGGGTAGGTTGGCGGCTGGGCGGGACAACCAGCGCAGGATCGTCTCATAGAGGGCTTCGGGTACCACGGGCTTGGCGACGAAGTCGTTCATGCCCGCATCGAAGCAGCTTTGCCGGTCCTCCTCGAAGGCATTGGCCGTCATGGCCAGAATGGGGGTATCCACGTTGAGCGAGTCGGCCCGGATCAGCTTGGTCGCATCGAGGCCGTTGAGGTTGGGCATCTGCATGTCCATCATGATCAACGCGTAGCGCTGCTGCCTGGCCATGGCTACCGCCACGCGTCCATCTTCCGCCAGATCGACGTCCAGTCCGGCGTCTTCGAGCAGACTCCGCGACACCTCCTGATTGACCGGCTCGTCTTCCACCACCAACACCTTTGCGCCGCCATGCACATCGAGCAGGCGTTGTTCGGCAGGCGGCAGCGCGGCAAGGGCCGGCGCACCCAGCATGTCAACGCAGCCCTTTTTCAGGCTCACCGTAAACCAGAAGTCGCTGCCCTGGCCCGCCTCGCTCTCGACACCGATCTCCCCGTCCATCATGTGCACGAGCCGTTTGCTGATCGCCAGGCCCAGGCCCGTGCCCCCGTATCGGCGGGTGATCGACGTGTCCGCCTGCTCGAAGGCGGTGAACAACTTCTCCTGGTTCTCCGCAGCAATCCCGATGCCGGTGTCGACGACATCCCAGCGCAGGAGGAGGCTGTCGGAATCGTCGGCAACGACCCGGCAGCACAAGCTAATGGAGCCCTCCGCCGTGAACTTGACCGCGTTGCCAGCCAGGTTGAGGAGGATCTGCTCCAGGCGCATCGGGTCGCCGATCACGGCGAGATTCGGCAGGCCGGCGTCAAAGTCGATATGGAGCTGGAGCCCCTTCTCCGCCGCCTTGTGGCCGATCAGGCTCGCCACGTTCTCGACGGCCTCGCCCAGGCGGAAGCGGGCATTTTCGAGCGTAAGGCAGCCGGCCTCGATCTTGGAGATGTCCAGAATGTCGTTGATGACGCTCAGCAGGTGCCGCGAGGCCGTATCCACCTTCCCGAGCTGGGCCTTCAGCGTCGGATCGGCGGTATTGCGCAGGGCCAGCCGGGTCATGCCCATGATGGCGCTCATCGGCGTACGCAGCTCATGGGACATGTTCGCCAGAAAGCTGCTCTTGGCCCGGCTCGCCTCCTCCGCCTGCTGCTTGGCCAGCAGCAAGGCCGCCTCGGAGCGCTTGCGCACCAGCAGGTTCTGGATCCGTGCCTTCAGCTCCAGCGGAAGGATGGGCTTGGCCACATAATCGTCGATGCCGAGATGGAACAGTTCGATCCGCCGGGCCGCATTGTCGAATGCCGTGGTAGCAAGGATCAGAATGTTCCCCAGCGGCGCCGGTTGCCGCCGGATCCGGTTGATGAAGCGCGACCCCGTCATGTGCCCGCCGAGCACGATGTCGCAGATCAGGATGTCGTAATGCTGCTGGTGGATGGCGTTCCAGGCGTCGTCGGCGGAATCGAAGGCATCGACCTCCATCCCCCATTCCCGCATCTGGGCGCACAGGTGCAGCTGCTGGTCGTGCGCATCCTCGACATACAGCGCACGACACGGCATCTGCCCATGCACTTTCAGGAAACGGCGCAGAAAGGTGACCAGTTCCTCCACGTCCTGTTTTCTGAACAGCTCGGTAGCGCCGGCTCGACTCGCCGCCACGGCCAGTTCGGATGAAGGGCTGGCCGTGAGGATCACAATGGGCTCGTACGGCGCCACATGCGGGGCGCGCAACTTGCGGGACAGCTCGGTGCCCTCCCCGTCGGCCAGCTGCCACGCCACCACGAAGCAATGGAAATACGCGTTCGAAACGGCATCCATGGCCTCGGCGATGCTCCTGACGAGCACGATCCGCACGCTCTCGTCGGCCAAGGCGTTCTCGAGGATATCCCGGTACAAGTGTCCACTGTCGGCCAACAGGATGTTGATTGCCATATATGCCGTGCGTAAGCGCAGTGCCCTAAATGGGTATCAAGGATATACTCTATTCCCCATCGCCGTGCGGGCGGTGGGCAGAAGCAGGGACGGCCCTGCTTTCTCGCACTTCATCGGGGACGGCCCCATTCCCTGGGGAAAAAACTGATGAACTGGATCGCACTCTTCGTCGCCGGCCTGCTTGAAGTGATATGGGCCATCGGCCTCAAATACACCGAAGGCTTCACCCGCCTGTGGCCCTCCGTCGGCACCGCGCTGGCCTTTCTCATGAGCCTCGGCCTGCTCGGCTGGGCGATGCGGGATCTTCCCGTTGGCACCGCCTACGCGGTATGGGTCGGCATCGGGGCGGTGGGCACCGCCATCGTCGGCATGGCCTTGCTGGGCGAACCGGCCTCCCTCCCCCGCATCCTGAGCCTCGGTCTCGTCGTGGCCGGTATCGTCGGCCTCAAGCTGTCGTCCCCGGCCTGACATCAAGTTCCGCCAGGGAGCACAAAGCCACCACTGAACTCTCTGGCAAAATAGCGATCAGTGTCCCGCAGGAAACACGTGAGTTGAGACCTCCCCTCAACTCGACCGAGGTTTCCGCACGCTGCAGCTTGATAACAGATCATAAATAGAGGAGTCCCTGCATGTTGAAGTTGAAAGGCGCGTTCGGCCTGCTGGCCGCGAGCGTTCTCGTCTCGATGAGTCCGCTCGCCATGGCCCACGGCGACGTCACGCCCCACCCCATCGATACCTCGTCACTGAAGCAGCTCGGCACCACCTGGGCCGACGCCAACCCCTACCGGGGCGACAAGCTTGCGGTGTCCGTCGGCGCCGAAGGCTATATGCACAACTGCGCAGGCTGCCACGGCCTCAACGCCGTCGCCGGCGGCGTCGCCCCCGACCTGCTCAAGCTCGACGCGGACTGCCTGGACATGGACTCCAAGGAACAACAGGAAGCCTGTCTGAAGGACACCGACGCCTACTTCAAGGAAGTCACCCTGTCCGGCAAGAAGAACGGCGAAGGCCGCTACACCATGCCCGCCTACAGCGCCGTCTTCTCCCAGGAAGCCGTCTGGGCCCTCAAGGCCTACGTGGATTCGCGCACCCACGAGGAACTGCACAAGTAAGCCCACCGCAACACCCCTCGCCCCGGCACGGCCACCCCGGCCGCGGCGAAACCTTGCGACGGACGGCGCACGCAGCCCTCCCCACCCCGCAAGTGCTTCATCCCATCCCCAAGGCCTTGATCAGCCCAGCCTGATCAAGGCCTTTTCACATCCGAAGAAGACCTTGCACGCGTGCGAGATCAATGTGCACGCGTGCACGTTGAGGTAACAGCCGTGCACGAAGACCTTGCAGCCGTGCACGTTGATCTCGCACGCGTGCACGTTGAGCGTGCACGGCTGTGAGGTCTTCGTGCACGGGGCAAAGTTGATGTTTCAGCCGTGAGAGTTCTTCGTGCACGCGTGTGAGTTCTTCGTGCACCGGTGCACGAAGAACTTTGGCGCGGTGAAGGTGAATGTTAGGGGCGTGAGGTGAGTTTTGGTGGGTGTCGGGACGGAATGCTAGGGAGTGGCAACCTCATGGGCGACCGTGCCTAGCTTATCAAGCCGACTGAGATCAAGTGACGTAATTCATAGCACTTACCCATATCGAGTGAAATGCTCCGAATAAAATATTTCTTAGCTCAAATTTAGAGTTAGTGCCAATTTGACCTAAGCGTGCACCGTGCGACAAAACGAGGGAGCAACTTGAATCCTGCTGTACACACAGACGACGGAAGTCACTCAGCTGTTAATGCGGCGTTGGGGTTCTATTTCCAATCGCTGCATGGCCTTCTCTCCATCCTAAGAGCATCCGATGACGATGCTGCAGTATGTCTCGAGCGTCTCGACGATGTGGAAATTCTCACGAACGGCAAATCGCTTTTATCACAGTTAAAACACTCGCTGAGTAAGAAGCCAGCGGCAGTGACACTTAGCTCCATTGCATTGTGGAAAACGTTAAAGGCGTGGATCGACGTGCTGCCCACCGTAAGTCTGAACGACACAAGTTTCCAACTTGTGACCGTGGCACCAATCTCCCCAGGTAACCCGCTTGCAGTCCTTCTTGATCACCTGTCCTCTCGCACACACCTCCTAATGCTCCTTCGAGATGAAGCGCAACGTGTCGTAAATGAGCATCAAGCAGCTAAAGAAGTGAAAAAGACTCCCCTTCCTCATACTGAGCGAATTTCCTGCTGCGCTGCGTATTTGGAGCTCGACGACGATATTCGAGCGAAGCTCCTTTCTCGGATTACAGTTCACCCCTCAGCCAGCAATATCAAAGAGATATCACAGGATATCGCAAAGGAACTGAAGAATTTCCCTCCAGAAAGCAGAGAGGCTATTACCGAGAAGCTCATGGAGTGGTGGGACCTCCAGATTGTCTACTCATTTTGCGATAAGCGCGACCGAGCTATCTCAATGCTTGAGGTTCAGCAAAAAGTGGCAGAAATCGTCGGGGAGTTAGAACGCGAAGAACTCTTGGATTACTTCCAGTTCGCCACACCACCCAATGACTACACACCACCCTCCATGATTTCTCGGCAACTTCAACTGGTCGGCGGCACCACAAGAGAGATTCAAGCTGCAGAACGCGAAGAGTGGAGAGCACGGTCTCAGCGTCACAAGTGGCTCAATATGCGCGTCGACATGGCGGTGCGCATTCACCTCTACGACCAACTCCTCATCGAAACGTGGGGGGACAAATACGGCGTAATGGTGGAGACAAACGAGAAGGCCACTGAAGATACAAAGCGGGCCTCTGGGTTAGAGATATTCAGATGGTCATACAACCAGGCTCACGCTCAGGTTCCACCCTTCGCGCCCAACTGGAACACGTCCTACTACGTACGTGGAAGTTACCAAGTATTGGCCGTGGAACAGGAGGTTGGCTGGCACCCCGACTATAGGATGCTACTCGCAGAGAAAAAGACATGACTACTGCACGTGATATTTTCGCTGAGACAAACCCTGCCTTCTGCTGCATCGTGCTCAGCCAATTTTGCAGTGCCTATCAACAGATGCACCCGGCCAATCAGCACCCAACGGCTGCATTAATTTACTTGATCGTGCCAATTGCAATCTCAGAAGATCTAGCACCCACATTCGAGGGCTGCAACATAAGTACTGGCCTTGCCGTCTGGTTGAATCGCAATCCGAAAGTGCTGGACGAACTCGCCAAGAAAGTCAACTTAACGCTAGAAATCTCCACTGCAGCGATCAGGTTCGGCTGCTTCTCAGGAACGCTGCGCTTTACCAGCGACGGAGCCGTAGAGTCTTCCTTGAAAAGAATTCCCGCATCAGTAATTGGCGGCGTTGCAGGTTCAGCCCTCAAACGTGCCCGGCTATTTGGAGCATGGACAGCCACGATGGGATCCCCCAGATCAGTTCTAGAGGCATTAGGAGTTTCGGTATGATGCGATGGAATATCGCGAGTATTTTCTTTATCGGCGAAAATGGGGCATTTCGCACCATCGAGTTGGATCTTGGCCGCGTAAACATCATCACTGGGGCATCAGGCACAGGCAAGTCTGCAATCATCAAGGCACTGGACTATTGCTTGGGCTCCTCCAAATGTCAGTTGCCAGTCTACGTGCGGCGGCGCTGCGTGGCGGTGGGGGTAAAGTGGGTTAAGGGACAAGACGAGATGATTTCATGCCGTCAAGTCCCACTTGTTGGAAGTTCTCCTAATGCCTACATGTTTGTGACTACTGGTCGCCACTTAAGAATCCCTCGCATCGTAGAGGAGTTTGAGGGGCGCGGGACAATTGAAGCTAGCAAGGCCAGATTAGGTCAGGCATTCGGAATTGAGAGCCCTATAAAGACTGAAGCGATAGCACTCGAAAGAGAATCACGTAATCGACCATCAATTCGCCAATTTACGTCGTACCTCTTTGTCACAAAAGAAGTCATTGACAGCGAAACAGTACTCCTGCACGGGCTCGATGACAATAGAAAGGCCCCGCTTATCATCTCCACAATGCCTTATTTCCTAGGCGTTGTAACTGAGTCAACGGCGGCAGCGGAAAGACGCTTGCGACAGGCTCGCAGGGCCTTGGAAATTGACATTTATCGAGAGGAAGCACGTCGTAGGAAAGACAGCCTGGTTAAGCAACGATCCCGGGTGCTATTGGGAGAGGCTAAGCAGCTTGGCTTGGTAGAAAGTCCACCAGACAGTGCCGACGAGACGATACTTCTAGAGATGCTGCGTCGAGCAATTGCTCCGACCGCTCGACTGCTACAGTACCCAAGTGCTGATCAACTTGATAGCCTGCAGGAGCGCCGCCAAGCGATTCTAAAGGAACTGAATCAAACAAAGCGTAAGTTGCGAGCAATGTCCTTGGCCGCACAGGAATCGCAGGATTATGAGACAGCAGTCACCATCCAACACGAAAAGCTCCGTATCGCTGAACATCTAAATCTGCTTGAAATACCTACCACCTGCCCTGTTTGCGAATCTTATGCAGAGGCAGGCGTTCAGGTCGCTCTTGCGTTGAAGCGCTCACTTGAAACTATTCGCGCCGAGACTAGTTCGGTCGGGCGCCTACGGCCGCAGATCAGTCAAGAGATTGAACGACTGAGTAATCGCGCGGAGGAACTAAGTGGACAACTCAGGGAGGCTGATGCAGCGGTTGCGTCTACCCTGAGCCAAATTGCGGAAGCAAGGCGGTCCGCTGACCTTGCCCAATTACACGCTTACTTTCGAGGAAAAGCATCGTATTTCTTGGAGACCATCGACGACCAGCTTCATCGGCCCGCGAAGGATCTGACAAAGCAACAGGAGGAAATCACCGAGCTCGAGGCATTGGTGGATGCTGACAACCGCAGAATTCGCATGCGCCGAGCTGAGGGAGCAATCTCCAGATTTGCCTCTGAAGCGTTTTCGAAGCTCCCGAAGGTCGAGCCTTGCGTAGGCGCGGAGCTAATTTTTTCGGCCCAAGGACCTCAGGTAAGCATCATCGAGGCTGGTCCAGACGGAGCGGTCCTTTCGATGGCAGACGCTGGTTCGGACCAAAACTGGCTTGCTGTGCATGTAGCGCTGGCCTTTGGCCTGCAAAGGCACTTTGAGAAGGAGCGCCGACCGGTTCCTGGCGTAATCGTAATGGACCAGCTGAGTCGCCCGTACTTTCCGAATCAAAAGGAGGAAATGCGCGATTTGGATGACGATGACGACGATGACGTTCGGATTCTTAATTATGACGCAGATGACCAGCGTCTTGATGAAATATCTATTGAATCCGATGACGAGGATTACTTGGCCATGCGCCAACACATCGACTTTCTTTTTAAAGAGGTCGCGGAACGCTGCGACCTTCAAGTGCTCTTGTTGGAGCATGCGTACTTCCCGCATGATCCGCGCTATGTTTCGGCGACCAAGGAGCGTTGGACGCGACTGTCCGGAAAAGGACTCATCCCTCGCGACTGGCAGCGCAGGCGACGTTCAGCTTCATAGAGGGCGGATCATGTCACTCGAATAGCACATTCCACAACTGTTCGCGCACATCAAAGCCCCTTGACCCCGCCAACGTCCCCCGCCCATACTCCGGCCGTCGCCTAAACAGTGGCGACCGGGTTTGACAGCTCGACGAATCCAGGCGGATACCGGCCGCAATGCGGCCGTTTTTATTCGTCACGCCCTTGGTGCGCCCAGATTTCACGATCAATGGCGGGCCGGGTGGGGAGGCTTCGGCCTGCCGGTTCCCTGGATTCCGGTCTGTCAACCCTGCTTTGGCCCGCCCCCCGATTGACAGCGGGTGGTGGAACAGTCCTTCCAATCCAGGAGCATCCATCATGGCCGTTCAAGCCCCGGCGTGCGCGTTTCCGCGCGCGTCTGCTTCACTCCCCTGCCCTTCGCCTGCATCGCGCTGCGCTTGCCACTCCGCATGGAGGGCTGCGCTATGAATACGCCGATGCAGTTTCCCTCGTCGTCCGACACGCTTTACGAGTTGACCGACAGTGCGAATGCGATGGCCCTTACCGATCAGCTGACGGCGCGCCTTGCGCAGTTGCATGCGATGTTGTCGGCAACCCATGGCAACGCCGGCGACACGTTCCGCCACCTCTGCCATGAGCATCAGGAGCATTACATGTGGGCCTGCTACATGCTCGCGGGCGAGACGCGGGAGTTGATGACGGCGCTGGTGGAAAGGCAACGGGCGGCGTCAGCGTAATTAGCGCACGCTGTTCGAAGGCCAGGCCGGCCGCGCAGGAACCAGACTCCATGCGGCCGGTCCATGAGCAAACGCAAATGGACCAAAGAGCGTTTCGCCCACTGCATCTACCTTTTTCGCCGATGAATACACCCACTGACGTTTTGCACGCCTACGTTTCAGCCATCCTCGACAAGCCAAGCCCGCTTGTTATTTCCGGGACTACGGTCGAGAGATCGTCCTGGCTGGATCAAGGCTTCGAGGTTACGAAGGAAGTCACCGATTACGCTTTCAACAACGGCGCAGTAATCCGACGTACCGTCGAGCAGGACAATTTTCCCTGTGAGTCAGCGTGCGCTGAAGTCTGGATCACCTATGAAGTGATTTCCAGTGGGGATGTGGCACTTGGCATCAGCCCGCAGTGCAAGACGTTTGAGAATGCCTGCCGTGAGTCGTTCTGGCTGGCGTATCACTCGGCCTAGAGCCTGTTCGTGGAGTCGGTGCCTATATCGCGCGAAGGATGCCCGTAGCGGGATATGGCGCCGGCAGTCTGCGGCTCAGTTGATAGCCAGAAAATGCCGCACCACCGGCGCCTGCTCTCCCCGATGGAAGCGCAGTACTTCTTCCTGCAGGTCTGCAGCCGCCTTTGATACCCGGCGGTGTTGCCGCAGGTGTTCCGCCCAGGATTCGACCATGAACCATTCGAGGATCAGGCTGGGGTCGGCGGCGTCTTCGGTGATGCCCCAGTCGTAGGCGCCGTCGCGGCGGCGGTCGGCGGAGAGGCCCGTGAGGGCGTCGAGGAAGGCTTGACGCTCGCTTGCGTCGATCCTGTATTCGATGAGGATCAGCACGGGGCCGCGGTCGTACTCCACCGGAGCGGCGGTGAGGGGTTCGGGCCAGTGGTTGGCGGGCACCAGGTCTGCGTCGCCCTTGGGCAGTTTGAGTCGGTGGAATGCGAGGCCGGCGACCGCCAATCCGCCCGCACCGGCGATCAGGGTCATCGGTACGCCGATCAGCGTGGCGATGCCGCCCCAGGCGAGGCTGCCTGCTGTCATCGCGCCGTTGAAGACGGTGAGGTAGACGGCCAGGGAGCGGCCCCGCACCCAGTTGGGCAGGATGGCCTGGGCGATGCTGCTGAGGGTGGTGAGCGCGGCGATCCACGCGGCGCCGAGGGCAAGCAGCGCAATGAGCGCGGCCCATTGGGCGGGGGCGAACGACAGGAAGACCATCACCGCGGCGGTGACGATGGCCGACATCAGCACGATGCCGTCCGGACTGAGGCGCGTGCGTAAGTTGGGCATGAACACGGCGCCACCGATGGCGCCCAGGCCGACGGAGCCGAGCAGCACGCCGTAGAAGCCGGCACCGCCGCCGAGCAGCTTTCTGGCCACCAGGGGCAGGAGCGCCCACACGGAACTGGCGAGCAGGAAGAAGACGAAGGCGCGGATCAGCACCACGTGCAGTTCGCGATGGGCGCGGGCGTAGCGCAAACCGGCGCGGAACGCGCCCGGGAAGCGTTCGGACAAGGCATCGTCGGCCTTTTCCGGGCGTCGCCACCACAGCAGCGCGGCAATCACGAAGACGTAGCTGATGACGTCGGCGCCGTAGGTGACCGCGGCGCCCAGCCTGGCGAGGATTAGGCCGCCCAGCGCGGGGCCGACGGCCCGCGCGATGTTGATGCCAAGGGAGTTGAGGGCGACGGCGCTCTTGAGGTCTTTCTTGTCGACCAGCTCGGGGACGATGGCTTGCCAGGTGGGGCCCATCAAGGCGGCGCCGATGCCGCCCAGAAAGGTGAGCGCGATCAGCGAGCTGACGGTTTGCTGGCCGAAGGCGGACAGCAGCATCAGGCAGATACTGACGGTGGCGAGCAGCCCCTGGATGGCGATGAGAAATTTGCGCCGGTCGAGAATATCCGATAGCACGCCGGCGGGGATTGCCAGCAGGAAGACGGGCAAGGTGGCCGCGGCCTGCACCATGGCCACGGCGGCCGGCGACACGGACAGGTCGGTCATCAGCCAGGCGCTGGCCACGTCGCGGATGAAGCTGCCGGTGTTGCCGATCACCGTGGCCACCCACAGCACGGCGAAGAGCTGTTGCCGGAGGGGAGCGAAGCTGCCGGCCGGGGCCGTGGTGGTCTGGGCTGTCATGGGGCCTGTCTTTTCTTCATAGGTTTACACCGCCCAGCAGGAGCAGCCCAGGGCGCCGAAGAAACCTTTGAGGTCTGCCACCGGCACCTTCGATCCCCATGCATTGGCGTGCGCGTGGCCATGCAGGCCGCAGGCGCTGCTGCATCCGCAGGCGGCAATCGCCTGGCGATGCAGGGAATGCCGCCCTGCCCCATCGGGCTCGCCCCAGGCTGCGTAGCCCTTGAAGGTGCGCACCGGCGACCAGTCCGGCATGGCGGGAGGCACGGGGTTGTCGTCCTCCGGGGCGAAGTCGCCCGCGCCATAGACGACGCGACCGCCCACCATGGTGAGCTCGGAGGTGAGGAAGGAGATTTCATCCTCGGCGCAAGCGAAGAAATCCTTGTCCGGCACGATCAGGTCGGCGAACTGGCCTGCCGCGATGCGGCCGCGCCGGCCTTCCTCGTTGGAAAACCAGGCCACCTTCTCGGTCCACATGCGCAGCGCCGTCTCCCGGTCCAGGCAGTTGTGGCGCGGGTAGATTTTCAGGCCACCGACGGTCTTGCCGGTGATCATCCAGGCCAGGGACACCCACGGGTTGTAGGAGGCGACGCGGGTGGCGTCGGTGCCGGCCGAGACCTTCACGCCCTTCTCCAGCATGCGGGCGATGGGCGGCGTGGCTTCCGCCGCGGCGGGGCCGTAGCGTTCGACGAAATATTCGCCTTGGTAAGCCATGCGGTGCTGCACGGCGATGCCTCCGCCCAGGGCGGCGATGCGGTCGATGGATTGGTCCGAGATGGTTTCCGCGTGGTCGAAGAACCAGTTCAGGCCCTTGAGGGGAATGTCCTTGTCCACTTTTTCGAACACGTCGAGGGCGCGGGAGATGGTTTCGTCGTAGGTGGCGTGCAGGCGCCAGGGCCAGCGGTTGTGGGCGAGGATGCGCACCACCTCCTCCAGTTCCCCTTCCATCTCTTGCGGCATGTCCGGGCGCGGCTGGCGGAAGTCTTCAAAGTCCGCCGCGGAAAACACCAGCATCTCGCCTGCGCCGTTGTGGCGGAAGTAGTCGGTGCCCTGCTTGTACTTGACGCTGGCCGTCCAGTTGAGGAAATCCTCCTTTTCCTGCTTGGGCTTCTGGGTGAACAGGTTGTAGGCCAGGCGGACCGTCATCTGGCCGTCGTCGGCCAGCTTCTGGATCACGGCGTAGTCGTCCGGGTAGTTCTGGAAGCCGCCGCCGGCGTCGATGACACCGGTGACGCCCAGGCGGTTGAGCTCGCGCATGAAATGCCGCGTCGAATTGAGCTGGTAGTCGAAGGGGAGCTTGGGGCCCTTGGCGAGGGTTGCGTAGAGGATGGCGGCGTTGGGCTTGGCCAGCAGCAGGCCCGTCGGGTTGCCGCTGGCGTCGCGGGTGATCTCGCCGCCGGGGGGCTCCGGCGTGTCCTTGGTGTAGCCGACGGCGCGCAGCGCGGCGCCGTTAAGCAGCGCACGGTCGTAGAGATGCAGCAGGAAGACCGGCGTATCCGGCGCGATGGCGTTGATCTCGTCGATGCTCGGCAGGCGCTTCTCAATGAACTGGTGCTCGGTGAAACCACCCACCACGCGCACCCACTGCGGCGCGGGCGTGATCGCCACCTGCCGCCGCAGCATGTCCATGGCGTCGGCCAGGGAGCGCACGCCGTCCCAGCGCAGCTCCATGTTGTAGTTGAGGCCGCCGCGGACGACGTGGGTGTGGTTGTCGACCAGGCCAGGCAGCGCGCTGCGCCCCTTGAGGTCGATGACCCGCGTGCTGGAGTCCGCGAAGGGCTGGATTTCCGCTTCGTCACCCACCGCCAGGAACTTGCCGTCCTTGATGGCGACGGCGCTGGCGGTGGGCTTGCTGGTGTCCAGCGTGGTGAAGCGGCCATTGCGCAGGATGACGTCGGCCGTCGCAGGTGCTGTCATGATCGTTTCTCCTCGGGCGCCTTGGTCTGTTGCATGGCCTGGCGTCCTGGTAGCTGGCCGAACACATGGTCCGTGGCTTGCGATCTGTCGCAAGCGGCCGTGAAGGCCGAACCGCTCAAGAGCTGTTTGCCGACCGGCACGAGCTGCTCGCCGATGAGCATCCCGAGCAGCCCGACGATGGCGACGACCGGTGGCGCTGGTGAGCGCACGTTCAACAGGCTGTAGATCACGCCCACCAGCACACCGACCGCCAATGAAATCAGATAGGGTTTCATTGGCGTTACCTCTGTCAGCCCTCGTGGGCGCCGAACATGGTCTTGGCGTAGGTGATCCCCAGGCCGTAGCCGCCGCCGAGCTTTTTGGCGATGCCGGTGGTCAGCTCGTAGGTGTCGGTGCGGGCCCAGTCGCGCTGGAGTTCGAGCAGGTACTGCAGCGCCGTCATCGGGCGGGCGCCGGCTTGCACCATGCGTTGCACCGCGCGTTCGTGCGCTTCGACGGAAACGTCTCCACAGGCATCGGTGATCACATAGACCTCGAAGCCCTGGGAGAGAGCGGACAGGGTCGGGCCGACGATGCAGACGCTGGTCCACAAACCGCCGAAGACGATGCGCCCCTTGCCGATCTTGTTGACCTGGGCGATCACCGCGGCGTCTTCCCAGGTGTTCATCGAGGTGCGATCCAGCAGCGCCTGGCCCGGGAACGGCGCGGTCACCTCTTCGAACATCGGCCCGGAGAAGCTCTTTTCGGCAACGGTGGTGAGGATGGTCGATACGCCGAAGCCGGCCGCCGCACTGGCTACCAGGCCAGCGTTGTTGCGCAGCGAGGGGATGTCGATGGAGTGCGTGGCGAAGGCCATCTGCGACTGGTAGTCGATGAGGATCAGCGTATGGTCGGTCGGGGTCAGCAGCAGCGGGCTGGGCGTGGGGGTGGCGGCGATGGTCATGCTGGCGGGCTCCTCTGTATTTCGTGCAACGAACGGGGTTGGGGATGGCTTGTAAAACGCTTGTAAAACGCCGGGGCAGTCGAAGCGCTGCCTTGATGGAGGCACTATAGACAAGGCCCGACCCATTTAGAATGAGACGAACGGCATGGCATCCATTCCATTTTTGAGGTCATGCAAGACCTCATCCGCCCCGACGAAGGAATAAGGTCGCATGAAAAAGTTACCGGATCTGGAGGCATGGGCCCTTTTCGCCAAGGTTGCGGAAACGGGGTCTTTCGCCCGCACCGCCGCCGAGTTCGATCTTTCCCAGGCCACGGTCTCCAAGGCGATACTCCGCCTGGAAAAGCGCATGGGAACGGTCCTCTTCCATCGGAACTCCCGGCGCCTGTCCCTGACGGAGAGCGGCGATGCCGCGCTTGAACGGGCGACGCGCATCCTGTCGGAGGGACAGGCAATCGAGGCCGAAGTCACGGAACAATCCATCAGCCTGCGCGGGCCGATCCGGATCACGGTGCCGATGTCCTTCGGGCTGTCGTACCTGGCGCCCATCCTGCCGGAGTTCATGGCGCGGCTGCCCGACGTCAGCTTCGATTTCCACTTCGGCGACGAGATCGTCGATCTGGTCGCCAACCGCTTCGACCTTGGGGTGCGCATCTCGACGATGGCGGATTCGAGCCTGCTGGCCCGCCGCCTCTACGCGGTAAAGATACTGCTGGTCGGCGCCCCGGCCTATTTCGAGCGCTACGGCAAACCCGATCATCCGCGTGAGCTCGCACAGCACCGGGGACTGATGTACTCGAACTCGCGCACCGGCGGCTGCTGGCGTTTCCATCATGACCAACAGGGCGAATTCACCCAGGCCATGCCGGCACCTTTATGCGCGAACAACGCGGAAGCCATGATGCCCGCCCTGAAGGCCGGCCTCGGGCTGGCACTGCAGCCGGAGTTCCTGGTGTGGGATGAGTTGCAGTCGGGGCAACTGGAGACGGTCATGTGCGACTGGAAGGTCGATCCTATCGCGCTGCACATCGTCACCCCGCCAGGGCGCAGCCGGCCTGCCCGGGTTCAGGCCTTCATCGATTTCCTGTCGGAGCGGCTATCGGCGGCGCCCTGGCTACGGGAGATCGCGTGCAATGAGGCTTAGCCTCAGCCCGCCCTTGAAGTGGTGGATGTACCGATGCCGCTATCGGTACACGGGATGGCGGCGGCACAGCGCCAGCACCTGCTCCCTCACTCGGTGGCGCACCTCCGGCAACGCTGTACCGCTGTTCTCCAGCGCGTCCAGCACGTCGCACAGCCACCCCGCCACGTGTTCGCATTCGGCCACACCGAACCCGCGCGTGGTCACGGCGGGTGTGCCGATACGCAGCCCCGAGGTGACAAAGGGCGAGCGTTGATCGTTGGGCACCGAGTTCTTGTTGGTGGTGATCCAGGCTTCGGCCAGCGCGGCGTCTGCGTCCTTGCCGGAATAGGGCTTGGCGGAGAGGTCGATGAGCATCAAGTGGTTGTCGGTGCCGCCGGAGACGATCTTGTAGCCCCGCTGCTGGAGGACCGCCGCCATCGCACGGGCGTTGCTCACCACCTGACGCTGGTAGGTCTTGAACTCGGGACGCAGCGCCTCCTTGAAGGCCACGGCTTTGGCCGCGATCACGTGCATCAGCGGACCGCCTTGAATTCCGGGAAACACCGCTGAATCGAGCTGCTTGTAAAACGCGTCACCCTGCCCCTTGGCGAGGATGATGCCGCCGCGTGGGCCGCGCAGGGTCTTGTGGGTGGTGCTGGTGACCACATGGGCGTGGGGCAGCGGGTCGGGATATTCGCCTGCCGCGACCAGGCCGGCAACGTGAGCCATGTCCCCCCAGAATACGGCGCCCACCTTGTCGGCGATGGCGCGCATCCGCGCCCAGTCCTTGTGCCGCGAGTAGGCGGAGAAGCCGCCGATCAGCATTTTCGGACGGGCTTCCAGTGCAATGCGCTCCATCTCGTCGTAGTCGATCAGCCCTGTCCCGGCATCGAGCCCGTAAGGAACGATGCGGTAGTGGCGGCCGGAGAAATTGGATGGATTGCCGTGGGTCAGGTGGCCGCCCTGCGCCAGGTTCATGCCCATCACGGTGTCGCCGGGGCGGGTCAGAGCCAGGAACACAGCCGCGTTGGCCTGGGCACCGGCATGGGGCTGAACATTGGCGTAGTCGCAGTCGAACAATGTCTTGAGACGTTCGATGGCCAGGCGCTCGGCCACATCCACATTCTCACAGCCACTGTAGTAGCGCTTGCCCGGGTAGCCCTCGGCATATTTGTTGGCGAAGACGGAGTTCTGGATGGCCATCACCTGCGGGCTGGCGTAGTTCTCGGAGGCGATGAGCTCGATGTGGTCCTCCTGGCGACGTTCTTCGCAGCGGACGGCCTCCGCCAGTTCGGGGTCGAAGTCGGTCAGGGTCAGTGATGAGTCGTACATGGGCGTGTGTCCTGTGTGTCTGGAATTCAGGGTTTTGAGGGTGTGTTCGTTGATCGCGGATCAGCGTGGGCGTCATGCCGCCGGTTCGACCGGCGCGGCGGATTTCAATGTGCTCGGGGCATTCCCCTCAGTCGTGGCCAGCAGGCGCGTAAGGCGACCGACGATGGCGTCGATCTGGGCTTCGTCACAGACCAGCGGCGGCAGCAATCTGATGACCTTGTCGCGGGTCACGGTGATGAGCAAACGCTGCTCGGCCAGGGCACGCCCAACCAGTTCCTTGCATGGCCTGTCCAGTTCGATGCCCACCATCAGGCCCTGCCCGCGGATCGCGACGACGTGCGGGTGCGTGGCGAGCGCTTTCTGCAGCCCGTTCAGCAGGCGCCCACCCAGCGCAGCAGCACGCTCCGGCAGCCTGTCGCGGGCCATGATGTCGAGAACGGTGCATGCCACCCGACAGGCCAGGGGATTGCCGCCGAAAGTGGAGCCGTGCTGGCCGGGCGAGAACAGGTCGGCCGCCACACCACGCGCCAGGCAGGCGCCGATGGGAAAGCCGTTTCCCAGCGCCTTCGCCAGCGTCATCACATCGGGCGCGATGTTCGCGTGCCGATGCCCGAACCAGGCTCCGGTGCGGCCCAGGCCTGTCTGGATCTCATCGAGCATCAGCAGCCAGCCGTGCTGGTCGCACAAGGCACGCAGTTCGCGCAGGTAGTCGGCGCTGGCGACATGAATGCCGCCTTCGCCCTGCACTGCCTCGACCAGCACCGCCACGATGTCGGGCGAATGCCCGGCCATTCGGTGCACCGCGTCGATGTCGTCATAGGGCACCCGCAAGAAGCCGGGCAGCAGCGGCTCGAAGCCGTGTTGCTTGGCGGGATTGCCCGACGCGGAGAGCGTGGCGATGCTGCGGCCGTGAAAGCCGTTCTCCATGACGAGGATCTTGGGTTCCGCGATCTGTCTGCGCTGGCCATGCAGTCTTGCCAGCTTGAGCGCGGCTTCGTTGGCCTCGGCGCCCGAATTGCAGAAGAAGCTCCTCTGCATCCCCGTCAGTGCGCACAAACGCTCGCCCAGCCGTTCCTGCCAGTCGATGCGGAAAACATTGGACGTATGCAACAGCAGCGCCGCCTGCTCTGCAATCACGGCCGCGATCTCCGGGTGGGCGTGGCCCAGACTGGTGACCGCGACACCGGCAATGGCGTCCAGGTACTCCACTCCGCGCTCGTCCCAGAGCTGCGCGCCGCGCCCGCGTACGAAGGAAACCGGTTGGCGGGCATAGGCCCGCATCAGGTGGGATGGGGTAGTTTGCATTCAAGACTCCTCAAGTTTGGGTTCGCCGGGCCAGTAGTGGCCGTCGGGCATGGCGCGCGCACCGAAGATGGCTTGTCCGACACGCACCACGGTGGCGCCTTCCTCGATGGCGATCTCGAAGTCACCGGACATGCCCATCGACAGTTCATCCAGCCCGATTCCGGCAGGCGCGCATTGGCGCAAGCGGTCGCGCAGAGCACGCAGTCGCACGAAACACTGGCGCACCCGCTCGGCTTCGCTGGAAAACAGCGCCAGCGTCATCAGCCCACGCACGCGCAGCGCGCTGAATACCGGCAGCGCCTGGAGAAAGGCCGGAACCTCCTCGGGCGTCAGGCCGTATTTGCTCGCCTCGCCAGAGGTATTGACCTGCACGAACACGTCGAGCCCCCGCCCTTCAATCTGCAAGCGGCGATCCAGCGCTTCCGCGACATGCAGGCTGTCCAGTGCCTGGAACTCGGAGGCGAACCGCGCCACCAGCCTGGCCTTGTTGGTCTGCAGGTGGCCGATGACGGACCAGTGCAGGTCGGTCAGGTCCTGCATGGCTTCCCATTTGCGGCAGGCCTCCTGGGGCTTGTTCTCTCCCAGCGTTCTGCACCCCGCCGCGTAAGCGAGGCGCAGGCTGGGCTCGGGCTTGGTCTTGCTCACCGGTAGCAGACGCACGGATGCGGGATCGCGGCCGGCGCGGCAGCATGCGGCTTTGATCCGCGTGTGCACCGCGGCCAGATTGCGTTGAAAGTCCTCGACCGAACGGGCCTCGGGATAGCGGCCATGCAGGTCGTGACGGGTTTGCGTTGTGGATGACATCAGTTGGGCCCCGTGCCGGAGGCGCCGAAGGCAACGGCAGACTTCGGCGCACTCTGCGGCAAGCGACCGTTGAGCGTCGCGTAGGCCACGAGCCCGATCACCAGGCCCCAGAACGCACCACCAATGCCCAGCAGGCTGATGTTGGCGGCGGCCGCCAGAAAGGTGATCAGCGAGGCTTCGCGGGTACGGGCTTCACTCAGCGCGCTGGCGAGGCTGCCACCGATGGTGCCCAGGAGCGCCAGACCGGCCAGCGTGGTGATGAAGGTGCTCGGGAATGCCATGAAAACTGCGGCCAGGGTGACTCCGAACACCCCCACCAGGATGTAGAACACCCCGGCAGCAATGCCGGCAATCCAGCGCCTGGACGGATCTTCGTGCGCTTCGCGGCCCGTGCAGATGGCCGCTGTGATGGCCGCGATATTGAAGGCGTGCGAACCGAAAGGCGCCATCAACAGCGAACCCAGCCCGGTGATGGTGACGATGGGGTTGGCGCTGGTTCGGAAGCCATCGTTGCGCAGCACCAGCATGCCGGGCATGTATTGGCCGGTCAGCGTGATCAGGAACAAGGGCAGCGCCACACTCAGCAAGGCGTTGAGCGAAAACACGGGCATGGTGAGGATCGGCGCCGCCAGTGTCAGGGTCAGCCTCGACAGATCGACGCGATCCTGCAGCAGCAGGAAGGCCAGCCCCAGTACCAGGATGCCGACCACCGCGTAGCGTGGGCAGAGTCGTTTGAGCACCACATAAGTGACGATCAACAAGCCGGCCAGCAGAGGATCGACGCTCATGCCGCCGAAGGCCTTGATGCCGAACTGGAGCAGGATGCCCGCCAGCAGACCGGCGGCAACACCCGACGGGATCAGGCGGATGACCCGCTCGAACCAGCCCGACAGCCCCAGCACCACGAAGGCGGCGGCCGATATCAGGTAGGCGCCGACCGCTTCTGCGTAGGACGTCGTCGCCAGTGCCGTGACCAGAAACGCCGCAGCCGGCGTGGACCACGCGGTGATGATGGGCTCGCGGGCTGTCCAGCTCAGGATGATCCCGGTCACGCCCACGCCGATGGAAATCGACCACACCCAGGAAGCCGTCAATTCGGGGCCGAGACCAGCCACCTTGGCGGCCTGGAATACCAGGATGAAGGTACCGCCATAGTTGACGATGACCGAGATCAGGCCGGCCACAATGGGATGGGCAAGATCGTTCCAGCGAACGGATGAAGGCAAGAGGACGGATGACATGGCCTGACGGACCCCCGATCAAAGGGTTAAGTGAGTTGTGAAACGTGTTTATAGATTTAAAATGGACTGATATTCCCCTCCAATTTCCTGAAGAGATACCGGCCAATTGTTCAAGCACGCGCAACTCGAATCGGTCAAGGCATGGATCGGCAATCCAGCGCATGGCGCCCTGCCCTTGCATGTGCGCATTCAGCGCGCCATTCGTCAGCTCATCCTGGATGGCGCTCTCGATGTCGGCAAACCATTGCCCGCGTCGCGTGCCTTGGCAAAGTCTCTGGGCGTTTCCCGCGATACGGTCGAGTTGTCCTACGGCCAGTTGCATGCGGAAGGCTTCATCGAACGGCGCGTGGGAAGCGGCAGCTTCGTGTCGGAGCGGGCCCAGCGCTTGCCGGAGCGCGGCACGCTCCTGCCGAAGGGTGAGGAGCACAAGGCGGCACTGCGTCTCAGCTCGCGTGGCAATGCCATGTTTCAGGGCGGCGGCGTGCGCGACTTTCTGGCGCCGCGCCCATTCGCGCCCGGTGTGCCAGAGACACGCAGCTTTCCGCTGCAAATCTGGGAACGTCTGCATCGGCAGGTGCTGAAGGAATACGGCGCTCTGGCGTTGCTGCACAGCCCTCCACAGGGCATGGAACCCCTGCGGAAGGCCATCGCCGATTACATCAATCTTGAACGCGGTGCCCAGGCCACGGCCGAGCGTGTGCTGGTGCTGACCAGTTCGCAGCAGGCCCTGACCTTATGCGCGAACGTGCTGCTCGATGCGGGCGACAGGATTTTTATCGAAGATCCTGTTTATCACGGTGCCCGCAAGGCGTTCGATGCCGCCGGACTGGAGTGCGTGCCCGTACCGCTGGATGCCGATGGCCTGCGGGTGGAACACCTGAGTGAGGCGGCCAGGGCGATATTCCTGACGCCATCGCACCAGTTCCCCACCGGAGCTGCGCTGGCACTGGATCGGCGCTTGGCGATCATCGAATGGGCCAGGCAACACCAGAGCTGGATCATCGAAGACGACTATGACAGCGAGTTCCACTACGAGGGCAAACCCACCGCCTGCGTGCAGGGGCTCGACCCATATGAGCGGACGATCTACATCGGCACCTTCACCAAATCACTGTTTCCAGGCTTGCGCATCGGCTACATGGTGCTGCCGCCACCGTTGGTCGCGCCCATGACCGTGGCCCGCACGCTGCTGGACGGACACAGCGCACCGATTCCACAACTTACGCTGGCGCGTTTCATCGAAGGCGGCCATTTCGGGGCCCACGTACGCACCATGCGCGCCGTCTATGCCGAACGGCGCAACGTGCTGGCGCGGCTGATTCGCCAGCATCTGGCTGATTTCGTGGAACCCAGGATTCCTGCCGGGGGAATGCAGATGCCTTGCCTGTTCATCCGTGACATCCCTGAGCACGAAGCGGTCGAATCCGCACGCAGGGAGGGCATCGACTTGTTGGGGCTGACGGCACTGCATGCTTCGAGTCGGCACCATGCGGGCTTTCTCATGGGGTTTGCTGCTCATGCCCCTTACGAACTGGAGATTGCCGTCAAGAAGCTGGCCAATGTACTTCGTGCGCTGTGTTGCTGAGCGACATGCACGGCCACCCACCGGTTCCCGGTGAGTGGCTGGTGCCCGGAATCAGGCGAAGCAGGCGTCTTCGAGCAGCAGATCTTCGAAGAAGGCGCCATAGGCCTCGCTCGGGTGGCGGATGTGGATCTCCAGGACCCACAGCAGCCTGGACGGGGTGAAGTCCACGTCCGCCAGCGGGCCTTCATGGATTGCCGCATGGGGGAAGTCGGCCAGGCGGTGTCCCGACAGATCCATGTTCAGTACCCACCCGCGGGCTTCCGCACACGCCATGGCGTAAGCGTAGAGAGCCCGGCCGGTGGTGCCTTCATCCCGCCACTTGCCACGTACTTCATGGAAGATGGCGCGGGCGTCGTCGGCGCAACGCTGTTTGTCGGGATCGGTTCCGGTGACGAAGCTATCGCCGCCATCGCCCTCCCAGTCTTTCCAGACCGGGCCGATATCGATGAAGAAGATATCGTCTTTACCCAGCACAACGCCCGGATCGGAGGCCGCCCCGAAGGTCTTGGTGGTGTTGCTGCCGAAGCGGACGTACACGTCGTGCCAGCCGCGCACCATTCCTTCCGCCGCCAGGATGTCACGCGCCATCTCGACGGCGTCTTCTTCCACCATGCCCGGCTTGACGGCTGCCGCTATGGTCTGGATGGCGGCCCGGGTCTTGTCCCGGACGGCCAGCAGACGTTCCGGGTCGTAAGCCGATCCGACGGCTTCCAGGCGGGATTGATCTTGGGTACTCATGGGATTCCTTTCATCAGGACGGGGTTGAGAAAATGAGTCAGTCGCAGTCGAACTGAAGGCCATCGAGGTCCGCGGTCATGGCGATCTGGCAGGCGAGACGGTGTCCGGGCAGGCTGTCGAGGGCATGGAGAAGCCGGGTCTCCTTGCGTGTCGGCGGCACAAGCCGTTCGCGCCAGGGAGAGCTAACCCGCACGCGGCACGTCCCGCAGGCGCCCTGCCCACCGCAGACACCGGCGAGCAGACCGGCCTGGGCCAGCGCCGGCATCAGTGGGCCTCCAGCGGTGACTGCCAGCGGGTGCGCTTCGTCGTTGCGGTGCGCATGAACCGTCAGCGCCGGACGCCCGGAGGCCGATACCGTAGGCGCGGTGGCGGGCACGAAGGCATCGGCCAGGAAGCGGGATGGCGCCAGCTCGTGCTCGTCGACCAGCAACGCGCGGGCACTGGCCACCATCAGCGGCGATCCGCAGGCGTACACCGTGGCCTGGGCCAGGGATGGGCACTCGGCGGCGATGGCGTCCTGCACGAAGCCGCGCTGGCCCTGCCATGTCTCCGCGGGCTCCGCGAGGACGGGAACGAAACGGAAGCGGGCATGCTGCCGGGCCAGAGCGTCGAAGTGCGCGCGGAGGTATAAGTCGTCCGCCTGGCGGCCACCCCAGTAGAGGGTGATCGGCTGTTGCCCGTCGATGGACAGGGCGTGCTCCAGCAGGGCCTTGAGGGGGGCGATGCCGGTTCCCGTGCCGAGCATGAAGACAGGTGCATGAGCGGAACCGGAGGTCTGCCAGACGCACTCTCCATAAGGGCCGCCGAGCGTCACCAGACTGCCGGTGCGATCGCCGCCTTCGAGCCAGGTGGAGAAATGCCCGCCGCTCAGCAGGCGGATATGCAATTCGATGCGTCCGTCGGCCCGGCACGCACTGGCGGGGGAATAGCTACGCTGAACGCCATCGGGCAGACGGATGCTGACAAACTGTCCTTCCCGATAGAAAAACGGAGTGCCGTCTGCGGTGTCCAGCACGACGCGCCTGACGTCGGTCGAAAGTGGGTCAATCTCCACGAGGCGGAAGACCCGCTCGCCGGAGGGAGGGAAGACAGTCATTGCAGGGGCTCCAGATCAAACGATGTGGCGCATGCTAGGCTTGCCATGGACCCTCAAAAACATCCAGTTTTGAAAACTCTACTGGTCCAGGATCCCCCCTCCCTTCCGTCACTCCGAGGTTTGTCCGGCAATCATGTTGCGTCCCTGGAAGCTGAATCTGTCCGTCCGTCGCCGGGAGGGTCTGCCCGTTCATGTGCAGATTGCCCAGTACTTCATCGATGAAATCAGCCGCGGCCGTCTCGCCCCTGGGACGCCCTTGCCCGGCAGTCGCGTCTTGGCCGAGGAGCTGGGTATCAACCGCAAGACGGTGCAGCTGGCTTATGAGGAGCTGATTGCGCAGGGCTGGTTGCGCTCCGAAGGACGTCAGGCGACCTTCGTGGCGCTGGAGTTGCCGCACAGGCCGGCCATGGATTCAGCGCTCAAGTCCGACGAGACCCCAGCGCTTGGCTATGCGTTGTACGGAGAGCGCCATGAAGCCGCACCGCGGGAGAGCGGCGGCGTGTCGTTCTCCGATGGCGTACCGGATACCCGGTTGATCCCTTTCGAAGTCCTCGGTCGTGCCTACCGGCGGGCCTTGATTGCGGCCGCACGCGCCAATCGCCTGGCCTATGGAGACCCCCGCGGCGAACCGGCATTGCGTCAGGAACTGGCGGCGATGCTGAGTGCCGAGCGGGGCTTGCAGGTAGGCCTGGACAACATCTGTGTCGTGCGCGGCAGCCAGATGGGGATCTATCTGGCTGCCCGCCTGCTTGCCCGCAGCGGCGACCACGTGGCGGTGGATGCCTTGAGCTACCCGCCGGCCCGGGAGGCCTTTCGCGCAGCAGGCGCCCAGGTACATGGGGTGGAGATGGATGCCTTCGGGATGCGCCCGGAGGCCCTCGAACGTCTATGCAGGCAGCAGCGCATCCGCGCCATCTACATCACCCCGCATCACCAGTTCCCCACCACGGTGCTGATGCCGGCCGAGCGGCGCATGCACATCCTGGCCCTGGCCGAGCAGTTCGGCTTTGCCGTCGTCGAGGACGATTACGATCACGAGTTCCATTTCGCCCGGCGCCCGATGTTTCCGATGGCCAGCGGCGACCGCACCGGCCGGGTGATCTATGTCGGCTCCCTGTCCAAGGTGCTGGCGCCCGGTTTGCGCGTGGGCTATGTCGTCGGCTCCCGGGAGGTGGTGGACCGCTGTGCCAATGAAATCCAGTGGATCGACCGCCAGGGGAATGCCGTGACCGAACTCGCCGTTGCAGACCTGATGCACAGCGGCGAACTGCGAAGACATATTCGCCGTGCGTTGAGGGTCTATCAGGAACGCCGACGGTTATTCGCGGAGTATGCATCGGAGCTCAAGCCATGGGCGGATTTCTGCCTGCCGGACGGTGGCCTGGCGCTCTGGCTGCGATTGGCCCCGATGCTCGACGGAGACCAGCTCCTGAGCAAGGCCCACGAGGAAGGCGTCTCCATCTCGTCCAGCCGGTCATTCGCGATTGATGGGCGGGCTGTGCCAGGACTGCGTCTGGGCTTCGGCAACCTGACGCCCGAGGCAATGGAGATGGGCGTGCGCGGTCTTGGACGTGCGTTTGCCAGGACGGTGAATAGCCGGCGCTGACGCACATGAGGGGCCTCTGCCCCCGTCGCCTAGACGAACTCGTTCACGTTGGTGCCAAGTGAGCCGCTTGTCGCCTCCGCTGGAGACTGGGTGGCCGTCGTTTTACTCGTGCCTTCGGACTCCTGCTTCTTCTGGGCCTGAAGCTGCGCGATACGCGCCTCCAGCTGGGCGACTTGCTGCTGCAGCAGCTTGATCTTCTCCGCGCTCTTGCCGGAGGTGTCCTTCTGCGCGGTCTCCAGCTGCTTCTGCAACGTTTGAAGTTGCTTTTGCAGCGCCGCAATCTGTGCATCGCCACTACTACTGGTACGACTGCTGGAGCTGGAACCGGACAGGGCCGATGTGCTGGACGATATAGCAATGGATGCCATTTCAGGGCCTCATCATGTATGTTTTTCCGTTTGTGTTATCGGCATAAAGCGAAGCGCATTTGAGGGGGCTTGAGGTAAAAGCATGTAAAGACCAATGCCATGCATGTGCTGCTGAGGCAGCGCCGCTGGCGGGCTAATACGGGACTCACTTCTTGAGAAACGGCGCAACAACATCCATCGGCAGCGGAAAGACAATGGTGGTGTTCTTGTCGGCGCCGATCACGGTGAGCGTTTCGAGGTAGCGCAGCTGGATGGCCTGCGGTTCCTGGGCCAGGATCTTCGCCGCCTGGAACAGCTTTTCCGAAGCTTGCAGTTCGCCTTCGGCGTGGATCACCTTTGCACGCCGCTCGCGTTCCGCCTCGGCCTGCCGGGCGATGGCACGGATCATGGATTCGGTGAGGTCCACCTGCTTGATCTCGACATTGGAGACCTTGATGCCCCAGGTGTCGGTCTGCGTGTCAAGCGCTTGCTGGATGTCGAGGTTCAGTCTTTCCCGCTCTGACAGCATGTCGTCCAGCAGGTGCTTGCCCAGTACCGAACGCAGCATGGTCTGCGCCAGCTGGCTGGTGGCGTTCATGAAATCGACGACCTGGATGATGGCCTTCTGCGGGTCCACCACGCGGAAATAGACGACGGCGCTGACCTTGACCGATACGTTGTCCTTCGAGATCACGTCCTGCGTGGGCACTTCCAGCACGACGGTGCGCAGATCGACCCGCACGACCTGTTGAATGCCGGGGATGATGATCACCAGCCCTGGCCCTTTGACCTGCTGAAAGCGGCCCAGGATGAAGACGACGCCCCGCTCGTACTCGCGGAAGATGCGGATGGCCGAGCCAAGGAAGAGAATTGCAGCCAGAATAAGAAGCGGCGTAAAAAGTCCGACACCGAGTGCATCCCAGAGCATTTGGAGCCTCCTGTTCTTGAGGACGGCGAACGTCGGACACGGTTGCATCACATGACGTTACGTCAATTGACCAGATACTGATAAAAATGAAATGCCTTCCATTCATCAAGATTAGGCCACTCCGCACCTGAGCGATACGATCGTGAGGGAGATCACGGGAGCTCTGACCAGGAAACTACCAAATATTCAGCATTTCCCTTAACTTGGATCAATGTAGCTCTATTTTGTGCGTTATATTTTTTTGAATGGCTGATTCCAAAACGGAAAAAAGCGAAATGCTTGAACTCCGTCCCTGACCTGAAAGGCAGGTCCTCCGGAAATCGGCAAGCTTCAGCCATGAAGTTGCCGCACATTGAAAAAAGGGGACGAAAACGTCTCGGTCCAGTTTCGAATCCAAAGTGGCACTCGCATTTGTTGCGGCAATGCTGGTCGTGATCGCATTGGCTAGCGCTACGTGGAAAATCGCCGACGATGCCGCGAAGGCGGCGGGGATGGTGGCACGCAGTGAGGAAGTCCTTCACGACCTGGCCCGTGTCAGAGGCTATTCGCTACAGATCGAGCTGACGACGCAGGGCTTCCGCTTGAGCGGGGATCCGGCCCTTCTCGTCGAACGGGACGACGCGATAGCTGCGCGGGAGGCCAGCCTCGCAAGCATCCGGCAACTGACGGTCGAGAGCGTGGCGCAGCAGCAGCGCTGGATGGAATTGCGCAGGGTGCTCGATCAGCGGCTGGCCATCGCGCGGCAGGTGGAGTTGCTGCGCAAGACGCAAGGACAAGACGCGGCCAACGTCTTTGTGGCCAACGCCCCACTTCGCACGACGCGAGCCCTCACCTATCAGTTGTTGTCGGAAATGGACGCGAATGCACGCCATCATCTGGCGCAGCGCGAAGCCACCCACGCCCAGGCACGCCAGACCCTGGTGGCTGCGGGAACACTGGTTTCGACGATGCTGGCCGGCCTGCTGACCGGGACTTACCTGTTGATCCGCCGCCAGTTGCGCGCCACGGAGGCCGGCCAGCAGGCGTTGGCCGACAGCGAGGAAAGCCTTCGCACGACGCTGCATTCGATTGGCGACGCCGTGCTGGCAACCGATGCCGATGGACGGATCACGCGCATGAATCCGGTGGCCGAAAGGCTTACGGGCTGGTCGCTGGAGGACGCCAAAGGGCGTGTGGTGGAGACGGTCTTCCGCATCATCAACGAGGAAACCCGTGAGCCTGCGCCAATCCCCGTGGCGACGGTGCTCGCCACGGGCGAGATCCAGGGACTGGCCAACCACACTGCGCTGATCGCCCTCGACGGCACCGAATGCCCGATTGCCGACAGTGCAGCCCCGATTCGCGACACTCATGGACAGCTTTGCGGGGTCGTGCTGGTGTTTCGGGATGTCAGCGCGGAGCGCGACGCGGAGCGGATCATCCGCGAGCAGAATGCCCTGCTCGCGGCCGATGTGCGTCGGCGCACCGAGCAATGGCGCGAGAGCGAGAGCCATTTGCGCAGCGTGATCAGTGCTGTACCCGCCCTCATTGCTTATGTGGGCGCCGAACGGCGGTATGTTTATGTCAATGACCACTACCGCCAGCGCTTCGCGCCGGATCGGGAAGACATCACGGGTTGCACGGTACGGGAGATTCTCGGCGAAGACCGTTACGCCGTAGCCTGCCCCCTGATCGACAAGGTCCTGGCCGGGGAGCCCCAATCCTACGACTGGCAACCTTTTGCAGGCGTCTGGCAAACCATCCAGTACGTCCCGCGGTTTCAAGGCGATGGCAGGGTCGCTGGCTACTATGTGCTCGGAACGGACATTACCGAACGCAAACGCTCTGAAGAGCGGATCCAGTCCCTCAACACCGAACTCGGACTACGCGTACGGGAACTGGAGCATGTCAGCCGCGCCCTGCGCACCTTGAGCGCCGGCAACCGCGCGATGCTGCGGGCCTCCGAAGAACAAAGGCTGCTCGATAGCATGTGCCGGGCCATCGTCACCGAGGGCGGCTACGGAATCGCCGTGGTGTGGTTCAAGGGCGAAGGCCCCGACCAGGCTCTACGCCCCATGGCGGAATGTGGCTATCCGGGCGGGATGGCGGCACTCGATGCGCTCGGCCTCAATCTATCGGACGCGGCGCAAGGACAGGGGGTTACATCAACGGCCATCCGCAATGGCCTGGTGGGGCTCGTTCGCAACATGCAGACCGACCCGAACCATGCCGTCTGGCGGGACCGGCTTTTCGGTGCGACATCCGGCCTGGCCTGTCCCCTGCGTGTGGACGGCGAGATCATTGGCGCCCTCTCCATCTACGATCCGGAGCCCGATACCTTTGGGGAGGATGAGATCAGGCTGCTCACCGAGTCTGCCGACGATCTGGCCTTTGGCATTTCGACCCTGCGTGCGCGGACCGAACAGGAGGGTGTGCGGGCGGCGATGCATCATCTGATGCGCCACGACGCGCTCACCGGGCTCCCGAATGCCATCGAATTCACTGAAGCCCTCACGGCGGCGATCGACCGCCCCGCTTCACCTGAACCCTTTGCCGTCCTCCAGCTCAATGTCGAGCGGCTCGGGGAAATCAACGACGCACTCGGCTCCAGCCGCGGGGATGAGATCCTGCAGGCCTTCGGACAGAGACTGCGCGAGAGCGTGCCGCCTGCTGCGCTGGTGGCACGCCTGCGCGGCGACGAATTCGCTATTCTGACATCCGCCAAGGATGGCATGGCCGCGATGGCCTTGGCCGATACGCTGGAGGCCAGCCTGTCCAGGCCCTTCCCCATCGCCGACATCGAGCTGGACGTGTCGGCCAAGATCGGCATCGCCCTGTACCCGGAGCACGGAACAACGGCCCAGGATCTACTCCGGCGCATGGGCAAGGCCCTTTATCAGGCGAAGGCCAGAGGGCTGGATCGGTGCGTCTTCGAGGCGGCCCAACAACAGGATCAGACGGGACGGCTGCACATGGCCGGCGAGCTTCGTCGGGCCATCGGCAGCGGGGAGTTGCGCCTGTTCCTGCAGCCCAAGGTGGTCTTTTCCTCCGGGCGCGTCTGTGGGGCAGAAGCGCTGGTGCGTTGGCAGCATCCCCGCCTTGGCTTGATCCCGCCTGGCATGTTCATCGGCCTGGCCGAGCAGACGGGGCTGATCAAGCCCCTGACGGAATGGGTGATCCTTGCGGCGCTCGACTTGCTGCGTGACTGGCAGTCGCAGGGATGCGCATTGCCGATTGCCATCAATCTTTCTGCACGGAACTTCCGCGACGACCAGCTGTTCAGCAAATGCCGCAGCTGGCTGGCGGAACGTGGCGTAGCACGCGGCTTGCTCGAGGCGGAGATCACCGAAAGCACCGTGATGGAAGATGCCGAGTATGCATTACGTGTCTTGCACGACCTGCGTAACGAAGGCATCCCGCTTTATGTGGATGATTTTGGCACGGGGTACTCGTCGCTGAGCTACATGCAGAAGCTCCCGGTCGACTTCATCAAGATCGACCAGTCCTTCGTGGCCAGCATGCCGGGCAACCGGGATTCCGCGGCAATCGTGCGCTCCACCATCGATCTGGTCCATGACCTCGGCTGCGAGACCGTTGCCGAAGGTGTGGAAACCCGGGAGCACTGGGACATGCTGGCAGCACTCGGCTGCGATATCGCCCAGGGCTATTTCATCGCCAGGCCCATGCCGGCGGAAGAGTTTCCGCGGTGGGTTGCTGAATATCGGGCGCCGCCAGCCGTTCCGGATCGATCTGCCGAATGAGCTGAAGCATGGTCAGCGTAGCTTCAGGATACCGTTGAGGCGGACAAATCTGGCGATCGGCGAGTTCCGCAACTGGCTGCTGTCCGCCCTGGCGACTGAGGGCACGCTGGCCGGCGTCGCCCCTGGCCTGACGCCGGAGATGGCGGCAGCGGTGTCGAAGATCATGCGCATTCAGGATCTCATCCCACCGCCGTCGGCTTGCGCGGCAAGCGGTCCACACGCCTGCAGCCCAACCACCCGACGGATGACCCGGCGGGCGTGTCGGCGAGCGTCGTGGACATGCTGCTGACGCTGCTTGCACTGGCTGACGTCTGCACGCATATCCGCGCAATTCAATCATCCCCGCAAAATTGATTGACGAAAGTTGGCGGAGGCAGTTCATGACGGGTGATAGCCTTGCCGGCATCGAAATCACCCGAGCCGATCATGGAAAATCCGCAGGCTGCCGAACCCGTCCGGGACCGCCTGGTCAAGGCGGCGCTGGACTGCTTTCTCGCCGACGACTACCACCGCGTCAGCACCCGGCGCATCGCAGAGCAAGCCGGCGCCAACGTCTCGATGATCCGTTACTACTTCGGCAGCAAGGAGGGCCTCTACGAGGAGATGATCCGCGAGACCCTCAGCCCGCTGCTGGACGTCCTCGACGGGCCGATGCTCGCTTCGACCGATGGCTTCCGGGACTTCCTGAACCTGTATTACCAGACCATCTCGGCGCACCCCGAATTTCCGAAGCTCATCCTCAAAGTGCTGGCCCTTCACCAGGGGCCGGGCCGACGCTTCATCCAGCAACTGCTCGAACGCGGACGCACCCGCGGCGCGCGCAAGGTGGAGGATCTGAAGAGCCACGGCCAGATCGCGCCGGGCATCGACCCCGACATCCTGCGCTTGTCCTTCGTCAGCCTGGCCATGACGCCGATGCTGCTCAAGGACATCTTCGAGGAGCAGATGGAACGGCCCATGGACGAGGCTTTCCTTAGCAGCCTCGCCGACTTCAACGGCCATCTGTTCGCCGCCGGCCTGGCACCGGCGGGTGCCGACACCACAGGAGACGAAGCATGAGCTTCCAGATGAACGCCGGCGCGGTGCGCCGCTTTGCCAGGGCCATGAAGTTCGGTGCCTGGCTCCAGGCCATCCCCAACAAGCTGACGCCCGCCCCTTTCCGCCTGGTGCAGATGGGCAGTGCCTTCTGGCAGTCGCGGGCGCTGTTCGTCGCGGCACAGCTGGATGTGGCCACCTTTCTGGGCGCGCAAACCTTGAGTGCCCGGAATCTTGCCGACCAGATCGGCGCCGACGGCGATGCCCTCGGGCGCCTGCTGCGCTTGCTGGCGGCCATGGGTGTCTTCGAAGAAACGGCGCCGATGGTCTTCCGCAACAACGCGCTGTCTGACTGCCTGCGCCGCGACGACGCCCGCAGCGTGCGCGCGATGATCCTGATGCACAACTCGGAGACCATGAGCCGCCCCTGGTTCGAGCAACTTGAAGCTGGCATTCGCAGCGGCACGCCGCCGTTCCGGCTGAGCCACGGGGAAGACCTTTTCGACTACCTGGATCACCATGCAGACTTCGACCGGTCTTTCGCGGCAGCCATGGACAGCGTCGAAGCCCTGGCCGGCGATGGCTTCGCCACCGACATGGACTGGAGCCGCTTCGAGCGCCTCATCGATGTCGGCGGTGCCCGCGGCAGCAAGGCCCTCGCGATCCTGAGGCGCCATCCCAAGCTGTCGGCACTGGTCGTGGATCGCCGCCAGGTCGTGGAGGAAGCCGAACGCTACTGGACGCAACATCGCGCCGACGGCGTCGAACGCATGCGCTTCCAGGCTGGCGACCTGTTCAGCACGCTACCTACGGCAAACGGCCCGCGGGATATCTACCTGCTCTCCGCCGTCCTCCACGGTTTCGGCGACGAGGCGTGCATCCAAGCCTTCGGCAACCTCCGCAAAGCCATCGGGAGCAGCGGCGCGCGTGTCGCGGTACTGGAAATGGTGGTGCCGGAAAGCAGGGCTGATCTTGCCAGCGCCTCCTTCGACATGCAGATGTTCGTCGGCTCGCGCGGGCGGGAACGCACGCTGGCGGAATGGAAGGCCCTCATCCACAGCGCCGGCATGGCGCTTGGGGAAGTCATCGGCCTCCGCTCCCTCGGCAGCATCCTGATCTTGCATTCCCGCCAGTAAACGCCCGGCACCCTGTCCGGAACCGGCAATTCAATTCGGTCAGGCCGCGGCTTGCGGCGATGCCCCGGCCAGTCGGTCGAGGGAGCCTGACCAGGTGGTCAGGCCGAGGGCGACGAGCACGATCAGCGCGCCGATCCACGGGGTGGCCATGATTCCGAGCTGGGCGACGATGTGACCGCCGGCCCAGGCACCGAACGCAATGCCGACGTTGAAGGCGGCGATGTTCAGCCCGGAGGCCACATCGACGGCATGGGGCGTCGCCCGCTCCGCCTGTTGCACCACGTAGAGCTGCAGCCCAGCGACGTTGCCGAAAGCGACCGCGCCCCACAGCAGCACGGTCAGCACGACCAGCCACTTCGATGCGGCAGTGACGGCGAGCAGCAGCAGGACTCCGGCCAGCCCGGCGAAGATGATCTGCAGCGCGCGTACCGGGCCCTTGCGGTCGGCCAGCTTGCCGCCCCAGACGTTGCCGACTGCTACCGACAGGCCGTAGATGAGCATCAGCACGCCCGTCGCCGAAGCCTGGAAGCCGCTGATCTGTTCGAGCATCGGCGCCAGGTAGGTGAAGGCGGTGAACGAGCCGCCGTAGCCAAGCGCGGTCATCGCATAAACGAGCAGCAGGCGAGGCTTGCCGAGCACGGCGAACTGGCTGAGCAGCGGCGCGGGCGCCGAGCGGGCGATGTCCGCCGGCACCAGCAGCAGACTGCCGACGAAAGCGATCACCCCGAGTCCGGAGACGGCGAGGAAGGTCGCTTGCCAGCCAAAAGTCTGGCCGATGAAGGTGCCGAGCGGTACGCCGGTGACCAGGGCGACGGTCAGGCCGGAGAACATCTGCGCAATCGCCGTGGCGGCCTTCTCGTTGGGAACCAGGCCGGTGGCGATGGTCGAGCCGATGGAGAAGAAGACGCCGTGCGCCAGCCCGGTCAGCACTCGGGCAATGATCAGCGCCTCGTAGCCGGGCGCCCGCCAGGCCACCAGGTTGCCGATGGTGAACAGGGCCATCAGGCCGAGCAGCAGCAGCTTGCGCGGGACGCGGCCGGTGAGCGCGGTCAGCACCGGCGCGCCGACGGCGACGCCGAGTGCATACAGGCTGACCAGCAGGCCGGCGGAGGGCAGCGACACATCGAGGCTAGCGGCAATGGTCGGGATCAGACCCACGATGACGAATTCGGTGGTGCCGATGGCGAAGGCGCTCAGCGTGAGCGCCCAGAGGGCAAGGGGCATGGCGGACTCCTGAAGCAGTTTCGGATTGGGAGTCCGCATTGTCTTTGCTTGCCAAGCCGGGAAAAATGCGTCAGAAAGCCAATATCTTGTGACTTCGGATCAACAATGCTTGCAACCGAGACCCTGCAAGCCTTCGTCGCCGTCATTGAGGAAGGCTCCTTCTCCGCCGCCGCCGAACGCCTGAAGCTGACGCCCTCCGGCATCAGCCGCAGCATCGGCAAGCTGGAAAGACAGCTCGGCGTGCGCCTGATCGCCCGCACGACACGCCGGCTCGACCTCACCGATGAGGGGCGCTGGTTCCTCGACAACGCGCGCGACATCCTCGGCCGCCTGGAGGCCACGGCACTGACGCTGCAATCGGCCGCCGAGCACCCTTCCGGTCTGCTGCGCATCAATGCCGCCACGCCGGTGTTCAACCATGTGCTGGCGCCATTGTTGCCCGAATTCTGCCGCCGCTATCCGCGCATCCGGCTCGAGCTGACGTCCGGCGAAACCATCGTCGATCTGATCGAACAGCGCGCCGACGTGGCGCTGCGTGTCGGCCAGTTGCAGGATTCGACACTCAACGCCCGGCTGCTGCTGGAGAGCCGTTTGCGCCTTGTGGCGGCGCCCGATTATCTGGCACGCCGTGGCCAGCCGCAGCACGTGGACGAACTGGCGACGCACACGCTGCTCGGTTTCACCCAACCCTCGTCGCTGAATCTGTGGCCATTGCAGCACGCCGGCGCCGACGGCTACCCGATCGAGCCGACCGTTGCCGCCTCCAACGGCGAGACGCTGGCTTTCCTGGCGCGCACCGGCAACGGCATTGCCTGCCTGTCCGATTTCCTGGTCCGCGACGATCTCAGCGCGGGCAGCCTCGTCGAGGTTCTGCCCGACGCCGTACTGCCATGGAAACAACCCGTCTGGGCGGTGTTCTACCGCCAGGGTTTCCTGGCGGCACGGGTCGCGCATTTCGTGGATTATCTGGCTGTGCAGCTGCGCGGGCACGCCTGCTAGCGTGATCTGCAACCGCACGGAACCCGGGAGGGATTTCAGATCGGCGTGGAGAATTGCACCCAGAACGAATTTCCCTTGGGCCCGTTCTCCACGTCCACTTCATGCAAGGCCTTGAAGACGATGCCGCTCGCCTTGTCGAAAGCGTAGAAGAGCTGCGGGCCGAGCCCGAGCTTCTTCAACCGGTTTCCGCCGGCTGCAGCACCGGCCTCGGCGCGGTCGTCGGAGAACTGGTAGGTGTGGTAGCCGGCCAGGGAGAGTTGCAGTTGCGGCATTGATGCCGGCCGGTAGCCGACGCTGAAATCGGTGTTCAGCACATTGCCGGAACGATAGCCGGTCGCCTTGTTGCGCTCGTTGAAGGATAGCGTGGGCGACAGGGAGAGCTCCCACGCCGGCGTAATGAACCACGTGAGGCCGAATTCCTGCACATAGGATCGGTAATTGCTGGTGGTATTGGCCAGGCCATTACGGTCGAAATTGCCGAGCGGAACGAATCCGCTGAACCCGGTGAGCAGATGCAACGACGGCGACGGGGAATAGGTCAGATAGAGCGGCGTGAGGTAGACCTGATTGAATCCCGTGGCATCGTCCTGCATGCCGCCGATCCGCAATTTGGTGTAATCCGCCGAGGGAATCATGCCGCTGCTGAAGCGCACACCGCTTTCGGTCTGGTAATCCCAAGTATGGACGAAACGGAAGGCTTGCGCGTATTGCGTCAGCTTGAAGCCGGGAATGATCGACTTTCCGCCGCCATCCACGAAACGGTTCGCGCTGTAGCGCACCGTATAGCTATAGAACTGCGTATTGCCGGGCGGCGGCAATAGCGCGGGAAGAATGGTATTGACGCCGAGAGGCCAGTTCGTCGCGCCGTTTTCGGTGGCGGCCACGTCGCGCGAATCGATGCTCAATCCCAGCGCCAGCGCGGCGCTGCAAAGCACGAGTTTCTTTTTCATTCCGTTGTCTCCGTTTTTTTGGTCGTACGGGGCCACGGCAAACGCCTGAAGCCGACGCGTGCCGCCCTGCCCTGCTCTGTCGATGGGTTGCTTTTATGAGTGCGCCAGCGTGGTGGCGAGGACACGGTCGATCTCGTCGGCGATCAGGCGGATGGCCCCGGCACTGGCCGGCAGCACGTTGATCATGGTGGCGAAGATGTGCATCTGCCCCGCAAAGCGGCGGTGGGTCACCGGCACACCGGCCGCCACCAGCTTCGCCGCGTAGGCATCGGCATCGCTATTGAGCACATCCATTTCCGCCCCGATGATCAGCGTGGGGGGAAGCTTGGAGACGTCCGCTTCGTGGAGCGGTGACGCATCCGGCTGATTACGCAGGGTCGTATCGGGCAGGTAATGGCTCCAGAACCAGGCCATGTCTTCCCGCGACAGCAGCAATTGAAAATCAGGATTGAGATAACTGTCGGTATCGAACCGGGCCTGGGTTACCGGATACAGCAGAACCTGCATCGCCAGTTCGGGGCCCTGCCCCCGCGCAGCACGATTGGTCAGCACCGCGGCGAGATTGCCGCCGGCGCTGTCGCCCGACACGATGAGCGGCAGGGATGCCTGGCCAAACAGCCGGTTACGGGCTTCGGCAATCCAGTTCAATGCGGCCTGGCAGTCATCCAGCGCGGCGGGAAACGGATGCTCCGGCGCAAGACGGTATTCGACGAGCACGACGGCGCAGCGGGACTGCTCCGCCAGCGTGCGCCCGAAGGCATCGTAATCGTCGATGGACAGCGTCACCCAGCCGCCGCCGTGGCAATGGAGAATCACACCACAGATGTCGTCGGACGGAATCAGCACGCGCACGCTGCAATGGCCGCCCGGTATCGGCAGCATTTCCTCCACGACGCTGTGCATTGACGGCCCACTGCCATAGGCGGGCCGGAAGCCGGCCATGAAGCGCCTGGCTTCATCAGGACTCATCTGGTGAAACGGCTTGGCGCCCATTTCTATTAGTTGTTGCAGCAACTGTGTCGATGCTTGATCGAGTGGCATTGTTCTTGTCTCCTTTGGTGATGTGCAAAGCACCCATGCCCATCAGCAACGGCCATGCCACTGGACCCCAATGAAAGCAAAAAGCTATATTGATCATGCAATAACAGGATTTGATGCAATGCATCGAGAAAGGCCTTTCCTTGCGCCGCCACGGTGGGGGTTTTGAGAATTTGATGAAGTCGATTCATGAATTGATGAAACGGGCCTCGGCAGAAAGGCGTGATCAGTGAGCAAGAGCGGTAGCCCCCAGTACCCATCGGATGCCGACCTGTTGTCCCAGGTCCGTTTCGACCCGCCCCACGGCAAAGTGTGGTTCAACGAACAGCGCATGCTCCTGTTTCACGCATCGGGCATGGGCCTCCTGCGCAAGGAGCTCATCGAAACGCTGGGCCTGGAGCGGGCACGCGGGCTGCTGATGCGCTTCGGTTTCCACGCCGGCTTCAAGGATGCAGCGCTCGCCCGCAAGCTGCGGCCGGAGATCACGACGGCGGACGCCTTCCTGGTCGGCCCGCAACTGGCCTGCATCAAGGGGCTGGTGCAAGTGGAGCCGCTGGAACTGTCTTTCGACCTGTCCACCGGCGCCTTCATCGGCCGCTTCGAATGGACGGAATCCTACGAGGCCGAGGCCCATCAACAGCAGTTCGGGCTGGCGGCAGAGCCCGTGTGCTGGACCTTGATCGGCTATTCCAGCGGTTTCACCAGCTATTACATGGGCCGCAAGATCCTCTTCAAGGAGGAGACCTGCGCGGGCTGTGGCGCCGCCCACTGCCGCATCATCGGCAAGCCCGCCGAGGAATGGGCGGACCGCGCCGAACTGGAGAAATTCTACGAGCCCGATTCGGTAGCGGAAGAATTGCTAGCCCTGCGCACCCAGGTCTCGGAGTTGCAGGAAACGGTCCGCGCGGCGCGCTCCTCGCCGACCGACTCGGTCAGCTTCATCGGACGTTCGGCCGGCTTCCTGAAAGCAAAGGATCTCATCGAACGAGGTGCGAAAAGCCGCGCATCGGTGCTGCTGCTTGGCGAAACCGGCGTTGGCAAGGAAGTCTTCGCCCGCAGCCTGCACGCGCTGTCGGATCGGTCCGCCCAGCCCTTCGTGGCGGTGAACTGCGCTTCGATTCCGTCTGACCTGATCGCGTCGGAACTCTTCGGCGTGGAACGGGGCGCGTTCACCGGCGCCAATGTCAGCCGCGAGGGCAAGTTCGAACGCGCCGATGGCGGCACGATCTTCCTCGACGAAGTGGTGGAACTGACGCCCGGTGCCCAGGCCGCGTTGTTGCGAGTGCTGCAGGAGGGCGAACTGGAGCGGGTCGGCGGCACCTTCGTGCGCAAGATCGACGTGCGGGTCGTCGCCGCCACCAACGAAGACCTGCAGGAGGCCGTGAAAAAGGGGAGATTCCGCGCCGATCTGTTCTATCGGCTCAATGTGTATCCGGTGTCGATCCCGCCGCTGCGGGAGCGCGCAGAAGACATACCCTTGCTGGCCCGGCACTTCCTCGGCAAGTTCCACGCGCTGTACAAGAAGACCACACTGGGCATTTCGGACCGGGCCCTGCGCGCACTGAAGAACTACGCCTGGCCCGGCAACATCCGCGAGCTCGAGAACATGATCGAGCGCGGCGTGATCTTGACCGACCATAACCGCAGCATCGACATCGACTCGCTGTTCGCCTCCCCGCCCGATGAAGATACCGGCCATACCCTCGTTTCGCAGACCGGGGCCCTCAAGCTGGACAGGGAACGCCCCCCGACCCGCTCGCCCTACGACGAGCTGAGCGTCAGATTACTGAACGAGGGCTTCTCCATTTCCGATTTCGAGTCCGCGATCACCCGCAACGCCATGGCCCTGGCCAACGACAATGTGACACAAGCCGCCCGCCTGATCGGCATGACCCGGGCCCAACTCGCCTATCGGCTGGAAAAAATCAAAGGGGAATAGAAAGCGCAAGCGGGCTCGCCCGCCCCACACATCAATCCTCCAGCCGTCGCGCCCCCGGAAACACAGCATTTGTCTTGTGCGTCCGGGGGCGCGTCACGTCCAGCTCCCACAATAGATTTATCCCTGATTGGCGATTTCAGAATTTCATGAAATCGCTTGATGATTTTATGAATCGACACACAGTCAGCTCGTCGATCCTTATTCATCCATTTTTATTCAAGCCCCTGTTTTGTCTTGCCTATTTTTCTTTGGCACAGGCTTTGCTGATTAGCCTTGCGGGCATTTGATGCCCCGCTGCAGGCAGCGGATCGGAATTCAGGCATTCCCCCCTTTCCGCTCCGGCAATTCCGAGCGCCTGCATGAATACATATCGACAAGACAGGAGACAAAACCATGACGCAAGCCCTCCCTGAAAACCGGGCCCCTTCCTTTGCCGACGCGGTTGTCGTCGGCGCCGGCTTCGCCGGGCTTTACATGCTGCATCTGCTCAGGGACACCCTGAAGCTGAAGGCGCGGGTATTCGAAAGTGCAGATGGTGTTGGAGGGACGTGGTATTGGAATCGCTACCCGGGCGCGCGTTGCGACATCCCCAGCCACCACTATTCCTTTTCGTTCTCTCCGGAACTCGAGCAAGAATGGACATGGTCGGAGAAGTACGCCGCCCAGCCGGAGATCCTCGAATACCTGGAATTCGTGGCACGGAAATTCGACCTGAACAAGGACATCACATTCAATACCCGCGTGAAGTCCGCGCATTTCGACGACGGGCAGCAGCGCTGGATCGTCACGACGGATAGCGGCGAAACCGTGATTGCGCGCTTCTTCATTCCCGCCGTCGGGACCTTGTCGGACGCGAACATCCCCCAATTCAAAGGGCACGGCAGCTTCGAGGGACAGGTGCTGTTCACCGGCAAATGGCCCAGGGAGGGCGTCAATTTTGCAGGCAAGCGCGTCGGCATCATCGGGACCGGTGCCACCGCCATGCAGGCCATTCCGGTGATTGCCGAACAGGCCGCGCACCTGACCGTCTTTCAACGGACACCCAACTACGGCACGCCGCTGCGTAATGAGCCGATGAATCCCGCGGTAGACCGCGAAGTGAAACAGCGCTATCGCACACTCCGGCAGCAAGCCTGGGACTCCTTCGCCGGCGTACCCTTCGAGCGCCTCAAGCCCTCTGCCCTCGCCGACAGCCCCGAGGCGCGCCGCCAGCAGTACGAGGCCTGCTGGGAAGATGGCGGCTTCAGCCTGTGGATCGGCTGCTACGGCGACACGCTATTCGACCCGACGGCCAACAGATACGCCGCCGACTTCGTACGTGAAAAGATCCGCTCGCGGGTCAAGGATCCGGCGGTAGCCGAGCTGCTCTGCCCGCCCGAGAGCCAGGCCTACGGCACCAAGCGCCAGCCCTGCGAAACCAATTACTTCGAGACCTACAACCGGGACAACGTGCAGCTGGTCGACATCCGGAAGAGCGCCATCGAGGAGATTCTCCCCACCGGGCTGCGGACCGCCGACGCCGAATACCAGTTCGACATCCTGATCTACGCCACCGGCTTCGATGCCTTCACCGGTGCGATGTTCAAGATGGATATCCGTGGCGAGGGCGGCAAAACCCTGAAGGATTACTGGTCGGCCGGCCCGCGCACTTTGTATGGCCTGAGCGCCCACGGCTTCCCCAACATGTTCTTCATCACCGGTCCGCAAAGCCCGTCGGTGCTGTTCAACATGCCGCTGGGCATCGAGATGCACTGTGAATGGATCGCCAACTGCATCACCTACATGGATCAGCACGGCTACACGGCGATCAGCGCGAACACGGCGGAAGAAGATCGCTGGATCCGGCACACCAAGGAGCTGGCGGATGCGACCCTGCTGCCCGAAGCCACCTCCTGGTACCTGGGTGCCAACATCCCTGGCAAGCCGCGCGTGTTCATGGTGTATCTGGGCGGCGGCAAGCACTACAAGGAGGTGATCAGCCGCAGTGCCGCGGAAGGCTATGCGGGCTTCACGCTGAAACCAGCGCGCTGATCCCCCTTCGGCCGCCGCCAAACCTTCAGTCAGTTTTTGACTCAGGGCTCCGGTCGCAGCGGCCGTTTTTCGCCTCTTCCATGCAATGCATAATGAAGCCACGCATCCATGCCGGCCGCTGCCACGTCTGGATTGGCGGCCAGGTACAACTCGGGGTCGAATGCCAGATGTCCCCTCTTCGACTCCTCGATGAAGTTCTCGGGAAGCTCTCGACCAACATAGCGGCTGGCCATGACTTCACCCCGGGAAATATCGGTGGGGCGCCGGAAATATACATGCCCGTAAAAGGGATCCGACCATAGGGGCGTGTAATACGCGCAGTCTTCAAACAGGTAATGGGTAACCTGAGACCAGCGGGTCAGATCCTTGTTCAACTGAATGCTGCCACCATGCATAAGGTTGGCACACCAGATCAGGGCCTGTCCCTTCTTGCAGACAAAAGTCTCGGGCCTGGCGTGATTGGCTTCGATGAGCGCCCGCCACATCTCCTCGTAGATACCCTGTCCAGGTCTTTGCGGCATCTCGCTGACGCATTGGCCGATATGTTCGTTGGTGTAGATCGGCCATTTATGGCTGCCAGGGTAATACTCGAGAGGACCGTTCTCCGCCGTAATATCCTCCAGCGCGACCCACACGCCGCACATGAAACGCTCTGGGTTGCTACTGAAATGGACCGCATCGGTATGAACATGCTGCTGACTGCCAACCGGAAAATTCAGCGTCTGGAAAGGCCATGCCCGCCGTCCGTACAAGAGGCTCAGCAAATCCATCACCTTTGGATTGGATGCCAGGCGGCGGACGTTCTGATTAGTCTTCCATGCATCCATGATGCGCAAACTCGCGCCATTCCGATGCCCATGGGAGTGCCACATTTCCCAGTCGAACTGATCGTGCAGATCCGCCTTGATCGACTCCGCGATTCCATCGAACTCCGGCTCGGGGAAATCGATGACAGCGTAACCCTTCATGAAGAGATCGACAGCGATCTGCCGGGTCGGTGCATCCAACTCCAGTTGCTCGATGATTCTGGCGAAAAAAGGTGATTCTATGTGCGGGACACCGGGCAACAACCTGGTGTAGTCAATTGACTTGGCGCTGGCGTTCATTCTCGGCTCGGCGTCTTTTCTGGTGGCTTGCTTGCGATAGTAGCAAAGTTCGCCAAACCAGCCCGCGCCCTCAAGATCGATCCGGTGTACTTGAAGCAACCGGGTCTAATCTGGACGCGGGTTCAGGAAACCCCGCATCACCCGCGTCAGGCGCGGCATCACGACCCAGGTCATGGTCATGACGATAAGCCCGGTGAGCAAGGCAACCTTGGGCAGGAAGGGCAGATACGGGCGCACCAACGGCTCGATCAGCCACAGGACCAGCGACACCGTGGGGAAGATGCCCATCCACGTCACCAGCGCCATGCGCGCCCGCGGTGGGTGCATCGTCGCAGGCACCACGGCGGGCGTGAACCAGGCCTCAAGCCCCGAAAGGCGCCGATACTCCGGATCGGTGTCGGCCAGCTCGCGCATCCGGGCCAGCAGACCGGACCGTGCCGCGCTGACATCCCAATTGGCGAGCGCTTGTTCCGATGCAAAGCGGATGATGACCTGGTGCTCTCCGTCCGGCTCAGCGGCCGGGATAAGTTCCGCACCCAGAAAGCCCTGGCAGGCCTGCATCTGCTGGAACATCTCGCCGACAAGAGCTTCATACGCAGCCTCATTTCCTGCCCGGATGTGGCGGCGGTCGACGCGGATAACGGGGTTCGCAGTACCTGGCTGGGTCTTGGTGGCGCTGTTTTCCATGATCTTCCTCACAATGTTTGATGGCTTTGCGCTGCTCGATTGGAGTATGGCGATCATCGATATATAGTTGAAATCGATTGTTGATATTCGACGAATCCAGCAGACGGATACCATATCGTGGATCTACGCCAGATCGATCTGAACCTACTCGTTTCCCTCGATGCACTTCTGGCCGAATGCAACGTAACCCGCGCCGCGCGGCGCCTGCATATCAGCCAGCCAGCGCTGTCAGCCCAATTGGCCCGCCTGCGTCATATCTTCGACGACCCGCTTTTGCTGCCTGCCGAGGCCGGCCGCGGCATGACGCCGACGGCCCGAGCCTTGGCCCTGGGGCCAGTCCTTCATTCCGTGCTAAAGGATCTGGAGTCGGTCGTGCAATATCGGCCGAGCTTCGACCCGCTCACGGACGAACGCACGTTCCAGATCGCCGCCAACGATACCGCGATGGTCGTGCTGGGGCTGCCGCTGATCGAGAAACTCGCGTCCTGCGCCGGGTCCGGCGTACGCGTCGCCTTCCGTAACCCCGACGCCAGCCTGATCGCAGCGCAGATGGAAGGCGGTGACGTCGACCTGCTCATTGCGTCTGAGCGCCTCCTGCCGGCCTCGATGAAGGTCCGGCCCCTGCTCCACGGCGCTTTCGTGATGGCGCAACGGAAAGGTCATCCGCGCGGCACGGCAAGCCTCGACATGGACGCCTACTGCGCGCTGCGGCACGTGCTGGTGACGGAGTTCGGCGGACACTTCAGCGGCTACATCGACGAGACACTGGCCGAAAGCGGACGCCACCGCCAGGTCGCGGTGTCCGTCGAGAAATTCATGCTGGTGCCGGAAATCCTGCGCAATTCGGATTACGTGTGCACGCTGCCATCAATGCTGCAGAGCCGCTTCGCCAACGTGCTCGACATGTTCGACCTGCCCTTCGACGACCGGGGATTTGGCCTTCGACTGGCCTGGCACCCGCGCAACCACGCCGACCCGGCAGTGGCCTGGTTGCGCGACACAATCACGGGTTTGCTGGATGAGACCGGCTAGCTCAGCTTTCGCGCGGCAGCACCGTCAACACCTGCACGATGAAGGCGTGGAACTCCTTCATGTAGTTGCTCAGGAATTGCTCCGTCGACGGGTCCGTCACCTGCCCGTCTTCGGTGATGAGGCCCGGCTTGAACTGGAGGTAAGCCTCGACGGTATTCATCAGCGGCGCGTTGCAGAAGCACAGCACGCCGCGCAGGTTCTGCTGCGCCACCGCGGTGCCAATGGCGCCGGGTGAAGTACCGATGACCGCTGCGGGCTTGCGGGCGAAGGAGTTGTTGCCCCACGGACGGCTTGCCCAGTCGATGGCGTTCTTGAGACCGCCGGGAATGGAGCGGTTGAATTCCGGCGTGACAAAGAGAATCGCGTCGGAATCGGTGATTGCTTTCTTGAAACCACAGGCGACCGGCGGAAAATCCGCGTCATAGTCCTGGCTGTAAAGCGGTAGGTCGCGGATCGGGATTTCAGTCAGCTCCAGTTCCGGCGGAGCCAGCCGCACCAGCGCCTTGGCCAGCAATCGATTGATCGAAGTACTCGACAGACTGCCGACGAAATAGCCGACCTTGTACGTGCTCATGGGGATCTCCTTGCAGCGTAGAACAGGTTCATGTTCTGCCTGCAGCCGATGAGGCTGGGCGCGGGCGGGAGCGTCGGCAACGTCATTACATCCTGTCCGACATAGATCACCATAGGTGCCACACGCCGCGTTGGCAACGCTCAGTCCGGCAGGAAAAGAGTGCAAAAAAAAACCCAGGCTCATTGAGGCCTGGGCTTAATTCCACACCAAAGGAGGAGGGGTGGAGGAGACGCGTTGAGAATACTGCGACTACGTTTTCGGGTGTTTTGATTGTTCTTATGCATCTATAAAATTTTATTCTTTCATGATTTTTTCATGGGATGAAAACCCATACTCGAAAACGGGGCTCCCCTGAGATGGGCCATGTTCCACTTCTTCACAAGCGGGGGTTGATTTTTTGAGACGATCAGTCTAATTTAATTCCATGGACCTTCAGCCCCCCGCCTCCACCGCTACTCCGCGCCGCCGAGGCCGTCCGCCAAAGAGCGCCAACGGCTTCAGTGAAACCCGCGAGGCTCTGCTGCGCGCTGGCGTGGAGGTGCTCACCGAAAAGGGCTTTTCCGCCACCGGCATTGACCAGATCCTCTCCCGTGTGGGCGTTCCGAAGGGGTCCTTCTACCATTTCTTCAACAGCAAGGAAGCCTTCGGCGCCGCGCTGATCGAGCGTTACGCCGGCTACTTCGCCCGCAAGCTCGACCGCTTCCTGCTCGACGAAAGCCAGCCGCCACTGCAACGCCTGCGCAATTTCGTCGCCGATGCCGCCGACGGTATGGCGCGCTTCGAATTCCGCCGTGGCTGCCTGGTCGGCAATCTGGGCCAGGAAACCGCCAGCCTGCCGGACGCCCTGCGCCTGCAGCTCTCGGCAGTTTTTGCCGACTGGGAAAGCCATGTGGCCGCATGCCTGGAAGCGGCGCGGGCAGGTGGCGCGATCGCCGCCGACGCCGATTGCCAACGCCTGGCAAACTGCTTCTGGATCGGCTGGGAGGGCGCAGTGCTACGCGCCAAGCTGGAAGCATCGAACAGGCCGCTGGAAGTCTTCACCGATTTTTTCTTCGCTGGGCTGCCCCGGTGAGTTTTTTTGTCTATTACTAGACGATCAGTCTAATTTAAACGGAGGGTGAACATGTTCAAGGGAATCCTGATCGAAAAGGACGAGGCCGGTTACCGCACCGCGCTGCGCGACATCGACGAAGCCGGTCTGCCTGACGGCGACGTGACCGTGCAGGTCCAATATTCCACGCTCAACTACAAGGACGCACTGGCGATCACAGGCAAGAGCCCTGTGGTGCGGCGCTTTCCGATGGTGCCGGGCATCGACCTGGTTGGCACTGTCGAGGAGAGCCGCCATCCGGGTTACCGTGCCGGTGACATCGTAGTGCTCAACGGTTGGGGCGTGGGTGAAGTGCATTGGGGCGGTCTCGCCGAGAAGGCTCGCCTCAACGGCGACTGGCTGGTTCCGCTGCCGACCAGCTTCACGCCGAGCCAGGCAATGGCCATCGGGACCGCTGGTTATACCGCGATGCTGTGCGTGATGGCCCTGGAGCGCAACGGCGTGACACCGGACCAGGGCGACATCCTGGTCACCGGCGCCGGTGGCGGCGTCGGCAGCGTCGCGGTCGCGCTGCTGTCCAAACTGGGCTACCGGGTCATCGCCACCACCGGCCGCATGGAGGAAGAGCCTTACCTGCGCCAGCTCGGCGCCGCCGAAGTCCTGTCCCGCGACGAGTTCAGCGCGCCCGGCAAGCCCCTCGCAAAGGAGCGCTGGGCCGGTGCGGTGGATGTAGTCGGCTCCCATGTGCTTGCCAATGTCTGCGCCAGCATGAAGTACGGCGGCACCGTCGCCGCCTGTGGCCTGGCCGGCGGCATGGATCTGCCAGCCAGCGTCGCGCCTTTCATCCTGCGCGGCGTGACCCTGGCCGGCGTAGACAGCGTGATGTGCCCCCGGCCGCGCCGCCTCGAGGCCTGGCAGCGCCTCGGCCGTGACCTGGACATCGACAAGCTGGGCCTGATCGCCCACGAGATCGGACTGAGCGAAGCCATCGAACTGGCTCCGGCGATCCTCGCCGGCAAGCTGCGCGGTCGCGTCATCGTCGATATCGGTCGCTGATTCAGCCTGGCGCAGCACATCCCGATCCGAGTACGCAGGCTGCCTGCCGTGGTGAGGCAGCCTGTCCAATCAATCGGACTACGCGAACAGCTCATCTCCTACTTCTGCAATCGCCGCGTCACCGCTCATCACGGTCTCGGCAAAAGCCGCGGCCTGGGGCAGCAACTGGTCCGAGTAGAAGCGGGCCGTGGCGAGCTTGTTGCGGTAGAAGACCGGATCGCCGTTACCGCTGGCCAAATGGCCGGCAGCGGCCAGCGCGGCCTTGCCCATCATCCAGCCGCCGCAGACCGTGACGGCCAGATGCAGGTAGGGCACGGCGGCGGTCAGTACGCCGCCAAGGCCGTGTTTGGCGTTGCCGGCCAGCCACTCGGTGGCAATCGTCCATGCCTTCAGCGCATTACCGAGCTTGTGGCCGACGGCCTGCAGTTCCGGCTGCCCGGAGGCGCCCAGCGCCTTGGCAATGGCGTGGATTTCGCCGAACACCGCTTTGACGGTAGCCCCCTGGTCTCGCATCAGTTTGCGGAACAGCAGGTCGTTGGCCTGGATGCCGGTAGTGCCTTCGTAGATCGTCGTGATGCGCGAGTCGCGCCAGTGTTGGGCGGCGCCGGTCTCTTCGATGAAACCCATGCCACCGTGGATCTGCACGCCGAGTGAAGTCACCTCGATACCCATTTCGGTGCCGCCGCCCTTGACGATGGGGATCATCAGCTCGGCCAGGTAAAGACTCTGCTTGCGCTGCTCGGCATCCGGGTGCTTGTGGGCCAGGTCAAGCAGGCCGGCGGTGTAATAGGTCAGCGCGCGGCAGGCTTCGACGCGGGCCTTCATCAGCATCAACATGCGGCGGACGTCCGGATGCTTGTCGATGCTCACCAAGGCTTCACCGGTCAGCGCATCGCGGCCCTGCTTGCGGTCACGGGCGTAGGCCAGCGCCTGCTGGTAGGCACGCTCGCCGAGGGCGATGCCTTGCAGGCCTACGCCGAGGCGAGCCTGGTTCATCATGATGAACATGTACTCGAGACCCCGGTTGGCCTCGCCGAGCAGGTAGCCGACGGCGCCGTCCTTGTCGCCGAAGGCCATCACGCAGGTCGGGCTGGCATGGATGCCAAGCTTGTGCTCGATCGACACGCAATGGGCGTCGTTGCGTGGGCCCAGCGAGCCGTCGGCATTGACCAGGAACTTCGGCACCAGGAACATCGAGATCCCCTTCACGCCTGCCGGCGCGTCCGGTAGCCGGGCGAGGACGAGATGCACGATGTTGTCGGTCATGTCGTGGTCGCCGTAGGTGATGAAGATCTTCTGTCCGAAGACCCGGTAACTACCGTCGGCCTGCGGCTCGGCGCGGGAGCGGATCAGGGCCAGATCGGAGCCGGCCTGGGGCTCGGTGAGGTTCATCGTGCCGGTCCATTCGCCGGACACCATCTTTTCCAGGTAGGTCGCTTTCAGTTCATCGCTGGCGCAGGTCAGCAGGGCTTCGACAGCGCCAGTGGTCAACAGCGGGCCGAGGGAAAAGGCCATGTTCGCCGAACAGATCATCTCCTTGACGGCGATGCCGAGCAGGTCGGGCAGGCCCTGGCCACCGAACTCGGCAGGCAACGTGATGCCGTTCCAGCCGGCGTCGCGGTACTGCTGATAGGCCGCTTTCCAGCCTGCCGGCGTCGCCACGCCACTGGCGCCGAGGGTACAGCCCTGCCTGTCACCGATGGGGTTGAGCGGTGCCAGCACCTCGCCGGCAAACTTTGCAGCTTCGTCGAGAATGGCGTTGGCCAAGTCCGGCGTCGCTTCCTCACAACCGGGCAGATTGGTGATCTCGTTGAAAGCGGCCAGTTCGTCCATGACGAAGCGCATGTCCTTGATCGGGGCGCGGTAATCACTCATTTCATTCTCCTTAGTCAATCGTTCGTTTTAATTTGAAGGCGTAATCGGTTCAGCCCTGTGCCGCCATACGGCGGCCAGGAACAAGACATCAAGTTTGTGGGGCTTGCTCAATCCCGACCGCCACGCCGACCCGCTCCGGACCGGCTCAGCAAATCGGGCGACGGGTCAGAAGGACCTGCCCAACAGGTCAGCCCTGGCAGTCAGGTACTCGTGCTTCATCCGGGCGATGACATCCGCTGCCGGCAGCACGTCGTCGATGGTGCCGACGCCCTGCCCTGCGCCCCAGATGTCGCGCCAGGCCTTGGCGTCGTTGTCCTTGCCGAAGCTCATGGCGCTCTTGTCGCGGACCGGCAGATCTTCCGGGTTGAGTCCAGCGGCGAGGATGCTCTTCTTGAGATAGTTGCCATGCACACCGGTGAAGTACGGTGTGTAGACCACATCCTGGGCCGTGGACTCGAGCAGTGCCTGTTTGTAGGCGTCGGCGGCATTGGCCTCCTCCGTCGCGATGAAGCGCGAGCCGATGTAGGCGAAGTCGGCCCCCAAGGCCTGCGCGGCGAGGATGCTGGCACCATTGGTGATGGCGCCGGACAGGGCGATCGGGCCGTCGTAGAACTTGCGGATCTCGCCGACCAGCGCGAAGGGGCTCAAGGTCCCAGCGTGACCGCCCGCACCGGCGCAGACCAGGATCAAGCCGTCCACACCGGCCTCCAGCGCCTTTTCCGCATGGCGGACACTGATCACGTCATGGAAGACCAGGCCACCGTAAGCATGCACCTGGGGCACGATCATCGTCGGTGCCGACAGGCTGGTGATGATCAGCGGCACCTCGTGCTTCACACACAGGGCCATGTCGTGCTCCAGCCGCGTGTTCGACGGATGGATGATCTGGTTCACCGCAAAGGGCGCGGCCGCCGGGCTCTCGGCCAGCGTGGCGCGGATGCGGGTCAGCCAGTCGTCGAGCAGTTCCTGCGGGCGGGCGTTGAGCGCCGGGAAGGAACCGATGACGCCGCTGAGGCACTGGGCGATGACCAGATCGGGGTTGGATACGATGAACATCGGCGCGCAGATCACCGGCAGCGCGAGGTTCTTGTTCAACGAAGCGGGAATCGACATTCAGGCAGCCTCCTTCAATGCGCGACGCAGGATCTTGCCGACATTGGTGCGCGGCAGGTCATCGCGAAACTCCACATGTTTGGGTACTTTGTAGCCAGTCAGCACGGTGCGGCAGTGCTCGATCAGCGCTTTTTCGGTCAATGCCGGGTCCTTGCGGACAACGAATATCTTCACCGCCTCGCCGGAATGCTCATCGGCGACGCCGATCGCCGCCACGTCGCCGACGCCCGGATGCATCGCCACCGCCTCCTCGACTTCGTTGGGATACACGTTGAAGCCGGAGACCAGGATCATGTCCTTTTTGCGGTCCACCAGGAAGACGAAGCCCTGCTTGTCCACATAGCCCATGTCGCCGGTGCGCAGGAAACCGTCCGGATGAAAGGCGTTGGCGGTTTCTTCCGGGCGCTGCCAGTAGCCCTTCATCACCTGCGGGCCGCGGATGCAGATCTCCCCGACCTGGGTAATGGGCACCTCGCTCCCCGCTTCATCGCGGATCGAGATCTCGGTGGACGAGATCGGCAGGCCGATCGCCCCATTGAAGGCGTCCATGTCGAGGGGGTTGATGGTTGCCGCCGGCGAAGTCTCGGTCAGCCCGTAGGCCTGCAGCAGCGGTGTGCCGGTGATCTGGCGCCAGCGCTCGGCCACCGGGGCCTGCACCGCCATGCCACCGCCGAGGGTGACGCGCATCGTCGAGAAATCCAGTTTGGCGAAGTCGGCGTTGTTGAGCAGCGCATTGAACAGCGTATTGACGCCGGTGAACACGCTCACCGGGTATTTCGCCCACTCCTTCACGAAGCCAGGAATGTCGCGGGGATTGGCAATCAGCAGGTTCGTCGCGCCGATCATCAGAAAGGTCAGGCAGTTCGCCGTCAGCGCGAACACGTGGTACAGCGGCAAGGCGGTGACGATGATCTCCCGTCCCTCGCGCACCGCCGGACGGATCCAGTTGTAGGCCTGGGTGACGTTCGACGCGATGTTGGCGTGGGTCAGCATCGCCCCCTTCGAGATGCCCGTCGTGCCGCCGGTGTATTGCAGGAAGGCCAGATCCTGCTGGCCGAGCGGCACTGGCTTGAAGCGCTGGCGCTGCCCCACAGCGAGGGCAGTGCTGAAGTCGATCGCCGTCGGGATGGACCAGGCCGGCACCATCTTCTTGACGCGGCGGACGACCAGATTGACCAGCGCTCCCTTCAACGTGCCCAGCATCTCGCCCATCGGCGTCACGATGACGTGGCGCAGCGCGGTCGTTCGGGGCAGTACCTGCTCCAGCGTGTGGGCGAAGTTCTCGACGATGACGATGGCCGCCGCGCCGGAGTCCTTGAGCTGATGCTCCAGTTCCCGCGGGGTGTACAGCGGATTGCAATTGACCACCACGCAGCCGGCTCGCAAGGTGCCGAACAGGGCCACCGGGTATTGCAGCAGGTTCGGCATCATCAGCGCGACGCGGTCGCCCTTCTGCAGCCCCCGCGACTGCAGCCAGCCGGCGAAGGCTCGGGAGGCCTCGTCGAGCTGGCGGTAAGTCATCTCCTTGCCCATGCTGATGTAGGCGACTTTGTCCGCATAGGTCTTGCACGCCTGCTCCAGCAAGGCCACCAGCGACGGAATATGTTCGATATCGATGTCCGCCGGGATACCTGCCGGATAGCTTTGCAGCCAGATTCTGTCCATGTCTGTCTCCTCGGCTGGCCGGTCAGTTGCCGAGCAGCGCTTTCTTGAGCCCGGCATCCGCCGGCTTGTCGCCGAGCCAGACCTTCAGCAAGGCCTTGGCGAACGCGCCGCCGGCAAGCTTGCCGCGGGGTTCGCCGTTGACGCTCAAGGCCACGCCATCACCACTGAAATCGAGGGCCACGCTGTCGCCCTCGTGCACCTTGCCGAGGCTGCGCATCAGGCTGCCGAACTGTTCGGACTGAGGCTTCACGGCCTCCAGTTCGGCGGGCGTATTGTTGTGGACCAACCCCTCCTCCAGCGCCGAATGCAGCGTGTCGGCGCTGATGTCGCGCAGCAGGCGCAGGCTCATGCGGCGCGGCGTGGTGGCGTCGATCAGTGCAGCGGCCGTGCCGCTCTTCTGCGGCACATACAGCGCACCGACATAGAGCTTGATGAACAGCTTGCTGCGCAGGCCAGCACCGTTCAGCACCAGCTCGCTGTTGCCGACGCGGGTCCGCTCGTCGATCTTGACGCCGGCCACTTCCGCAGCGTGCAGCCCGGGCGAGGCCAGCAGGGCCGCCAGCAAGGCGGCCCCGGCGAAACGATGAAATTGACTCATTGCTCTCCTCCAGCGGATTTCTTCCGGTAGAAATTTTTCTCGGCGATATAGACGGTGCGCTCCACCACCGTATGCACGACGCCGTGGGCGTCCTTCAACTCGACCTGGAAAGTCCGCTCCAGCTCCGGCTGCTGTGCCAGCGCAGCTCGGATGTCGGCCAGCTCTTCCGGGCTCAGCACGAAGTCGGCGTACAGGGTCGTATAGCCCGGCTTGCGGTAGCGGATGCTCGCCGCCTTGTCCCACACAATGTAGCCCTCGCCCAGCGCCGCCATCAGCATCATCGGGTGCGCCCCATCGGTGATGGCGAACAGCGAGCCGCCGTACAGCGAACCGACGATGTTGCGGGTCTTCCACGACAGAGGCAGCGCGATGCGGATATGGCGCAGGTCCCGCGCCACATGTACGACCCGTCCGCCTGTGCCACGGAAGGCCGGGTGCAGGTTGAAGCCCAGGCGCACCATGCGGGCACGCCACGCGGGCGGAAGTTTGGCGAGCCAAGCGGGCTTCATGTCTGCTCTTCTTGTAATAGGTCGGTGAAGGTGGATGGGACGGTGGAAGGCCCCGCCAAGCATTGGCGGAGCCTGTCTCGTTATACGCGCTCGAAGATGCCGGCGGCGCCCATGCCGGTGCCGATGCACATCGTCACCATGCCGTAGCGGCCGCCGCTGCGCTGCAGGCCGTGCACCACCGTGGCCGTGCGGATCGCGCCGGTGGCGCCGAGGGGATGGCCGAGGGCGATGGCGCCACCGAGCGGGTTGACCTTGTCCGGATCGAGGCCGAGCTCCTGCATCACCGCCAGCGACTGGGCGGCGAAGGCCTCGTTGAGCTCGATCCAGTCCAGCTCGTCTTGGCGGATGCCGGCCTGGGCCAGCGCCTTCGGAATCGCCGCCACCGGACCGATGCCCATGATGTCTGGCGCAACGCCGGCAACCGCGTAGCCGGCAAAGCGCGCCAGCGGCGTCAGATTGTGTTCCCGCAGGATCTTCTCCGACACCAGCATCACTGCCCCGGCGCCATCCGACATCTGCGACGAGTTACCGGCAGTGACCGAGCCGCGCACATTGAACACCGGCTTCAATTTGCCGAGCTTCTCCAGCGAGGCGTCGGCGCGCGGGCCTTCGTCCACCTCGACGGTGCGCTGACGGGCACGGACCTGGCCGCTGGCGAGATCGGGGACATGCTCGGTGAAACTGTAAGGCGTCGTCTCGGCGTTGAAATGGCCGGCCAGGATTGCCGCGCAGGCTTTCTGATTGGACGCCAGCGCGAACTGGTCCTGCGCCTCGCGGCCGATCTTCCATTGCTGAGCGACCTTCTCGGCGGTGAGCCCCATGCCGTAGGCGATGCCCAGGTTCTCCTCGTGGGCGAAGATCGCCGGGTTCATCGACATCTTGTTGCCCATCATCTGCGGCATCACGCTCATCGACTCGGTACCGGCGGCGATCATCACATCGGCCAGGCCCAGACGGATCTGGTTGGCCGCGTCGGCTACCGCCTGCACGCCGGACGAGCAGAAGCGGTTGATCGTCAGCCCCGGTACGCTGGTCGGCAGCCCGGCCAGCAGCAGGCCGATGCGGGCGACGTTCATGCCCTGCTCCGCCTCCGGCATCGCGCAGCCGACGATGACATCACCGATCAAGGCTGGATCGATGCCCGGCACCTGGGCCACGACGGATTTGAGGACCGCCGCCAGCATGTCGTCCGGACGGACATTGCGGAACGCGCCGTTGCGCTTGGCCACCGGCAGACGGGTCGCGGCGACGATGTAGGCGTCTTGAATCTGTTTGCTCATGGTTTTGTCTCCTTGGCCCGATCAGTTGCGCAGCGGCTTGCCGGTTTCCAGCATGTGCTGGATGCGGGCCTGCGTGAGGGGATCCTTCAGCAGCTCGACGAACAGGCGACGCTCGACGGTGAGCAGCCATTCCTCGTCCACCAGGCTGCCGGTTTCCACCTCGCCGCCGCACAGGGCAGTTGCCGCGGCCTTGGCGACCTTATAGTCGTGGGCGGAGATCATGCCGCCCACCTTCATGTTCACCAGCATCATCTCGAAGGTGGCGATACCGTTCTTGCCGGCCACCGGGATGCCGCGTGCCAGCGGCGGTGGCGCATGACCGGCATCGGCCAGCGCGCGTGCTTCGCGGATGGCAACCCACAGCAGCTCGTGGGCGTTGAACAGGATCGTGTCCGACGGCCGCGCGAAGCCGTAGTCGATGGCTTCCTGGGCGCTCTTGGCGACCTTCGCCATCGCAATGGTCTGGAACACCGGTTGCAGAAAGTTGAAGACCTCCTGCGGCGTCGCCGACTGGGCGGCCAACCCGGCAGCGCGCAGCGCGAATTCCTTGCAACCGCCGCCCGCCGGAATCAGGCCGACACCGGCTTCCACAAGACCCACGTAGCTCTCCAGCGCCAGCACGCGCTTGCCTGCGTGCATGACGAACTCGCAACCGCCGCCGAGCGCCATGCCCTGCACCGTGGCAACGACCGGGACCTGGGCGTATTTCAACGCCTGCGAGGCGCGCTGGAATTTCTCGACCGTCGCTTCGAGTACGTCGAAGCGACCGGCGCCGATGGCTTCCGCCACCTGCTGCAGGTTGGCCCCGACGGCAAACGGCGCCTCGTGCCAGACGACGAGGCCGTCGAGGGTGGTCTCGGCCTGGCGCACCGCGGCGATGACGCCGTCCAGCACCTCGTTGCCGATGGTGTGCATTTTCGACTTGATCGACACGATGCCGATGCCGGCGTCGACCGCTGGTAGGCGCCACAGGCGCACGCCGTCGTTCTCGTACAAGGTTTCGCCGGACTGGTCCGGAGACGCCGCGTTTTCGCCGAGCACCCGCTCCGGGAAGAGCTGGCGGCGGTAGACCGGCAGGTCGGAACGTGGCACGTAGGCATTCCGGCGGGCCGACCAGGAACCCTCCGGCGCATGCACACCACTGCGGCCGGCTTCCAGCGCCCAGGCCGGCAGCGGCGCGGTGCTCATCGCCTTGCCGGCCGCGATGTCGGCGGCCACGGCCTCGGCAATGGCTGACCAGCCGGCGGCCTGCCAGGTTTCGAACGGACCTTGCGCCCAGCCGAAGCCCCAGCGCATGGCCAGGTCGAGGTCGCGGGCATTGTCGGCGACGTTTTCGAGCTGCGCGGCGGCATAGTGGAAGATGTCGCGGAAGATCGCCCACAGGAATTGCGCATGCGGATGCAGCGACGCCCGCAGTGCGGCGAATTTCTCGGCCGGGCTCCTGAGTTTGAGGATCGCGGCGACCTCCTCGGCGATTTCGCCCGAGGAGGTCCGATAGCCCTGCTCAGCCAGGTCGAGCACCTGGATTTCCCTGCCCTGCTTGCGGAAGATGCCGCAGCGGGTCTTCTGCCCCAGCGCGCCCTGCTCGATCAGCCGCGTCAGCCAGGCCGGCGTCGTGAAGTAAGCGTGCCACGGATCGTCGGGCAGCGTGTCCTGCATCGTCTTGATGACGTGGGCCAGGGTGTCCAGGCCGACCACGTCGGCGGTGCGGTAGGTGGCGCTTTTCGGCCGGCCGATCTTGGGGCCGGTCAGCGCATCCACCTCGTCGAAGCCGAGGCCGAAGGCCTGGGTGTGGTGCATCACCGCCAGGATGGAGAAGACGCCGATGCGGTTGGCGATGAAGTTCGGTGTGTCCAGCGCGCGGATCACACCTTTGCCGAGGCGGGACGTGAGCCAGGTTTCCAGCGCATCAAGCAGCTCGGCATCGGTGTGCTCCGTGGCGATGAGCTCCACCAGATGCATGTAGCGCGGCGGGTTGAAGAAGTGCACGCCGCAGAAGCGGGAACGCAGCGCTTCCGGCAGGCCTTGTTCCAGCGCATTCATCGACAAGCCGGAGGTGTTCGACGCAATCACCGCGTCCAAGGCCAGGAAGGGACTGATCTTCGCGTAGAGGTCGTGTTTCCAGTCCATGCGCTCGGCGATCGCCTCGATGACCAGGTCGCAGTCGGCGAGCAGCGGCAGGTGCTCCTCGTAGTTGGCGGCGTCGATGTAGCGCAGCGTGTCCCTGCTCGCCAGCGGCGCCGGGTCGAGCTTCTTGAGGCCGTCGAGGGCCTTCCTTACGACCGCGCTTTTGTCGCCGTCCTTGGAAGGGAGGTCGAACAGCACAACGGGCACGTCGGCGTTGGCGAGATGGGCAGCAATCTGCGCGCCCATCACGCCGGCGCCGAGGACCGCGGCCTTTCTTACGATCAACTTGTTCAAGGGCTGTCTCCTTTGGTGATCAGAATTATGCATTAAGAGTAATCGAGAGATCCTCGTGACGGATCAGAAGCCGTAGTTCAGCTGGACGGAAAGCAGATCGACACTGTTTTCAAATTTGCCGCGCACGGTCTGCAGCGTCACCGTCTCGGCGGTGTTCGTGACCGCCCGCGCCGTGTGGGTGTCCTTGAGGAACAGGTGGGCGTAGCCGAAATCCAGACTGGTGTTGGGCGCCACAGTCCACTTGACGCCGAAAGCCAGCCAGATGCGGTCCGCGTCGGGCACCGTCATCGTGCGGCTGGCATCGTCGGGGATCGGGTTCTTGTCGTACGCGGTGCCGGCGCGCAGCTTCCAGTCCTGGTTGTACTGCCAGGTCGCGCCGACGCCCACGCGCCAGGTGTCCTTGAAGTTGTAGCGCAGCGGTGCCGTGGCCGATGCGCCGCTGGCAGCCACCTTGGGTGCAAGGGCCTGCAGGCTGCTCCAACCGGTCCAGGTGTAATCGCCCAGCAGGGTCCAGCGCTCGTCAAGTTTGTGGTGCAGTGCGACGGACAAGGTGTCCGGCGTTTCGATGGAGGCTGTGATCGACCGATCGATCAGGCCGGTGACGGTCTGCGTGCCGTCGAGGTCGACCTTGACCTTGGAGCGGTAGCTCACGCCCAGCCGGGTTGCCGGATCGAACTGGTACATCAGGCCGGCGTTGTAGCCCCAGGCCCGGCCGTCCCCTTTCAGCCGCCCGACAGGCGCACCTACGTAGGGAGTGGCCTGCGTGAATTCGATCTTGCTGTCGACGTAATCGACGCCAAAGCCGAGGGACAGTTGCTCATTGACCCGGTAGGCGACGGAGGGATTGACGTTGATGTGGCGAATGCGGGTCTTCTGACCGGAGAAACGTCCGACGAAGGTGCTGTCGTATTCCGTCTCGTCGGCGAAGGTCGGCCCTATCCCGAGGCCCAGCCGCCAGTCGGGCGACAAGGCATAGGCGTAGTAGATCGCCGGCACCAGGTGCGCACCGCCGCCGTTGCCGCCCGAGTCACCGATCGGATGGAAGGCGCCGGTGGGGGTGCCGGTCAGTGGATTGATGACCGGCATCGGCGTGGTTCCCTCATTCGTGAAACGCGTGCTGCGGTTGATCACCGTCGTCACCGCGCTGAAGTTGTGGGTGCCCGACAGCAGCGTCATTCCGGCCGGATTGAAATAGATCGTGCTGGCATCCTCCGCAACTGCGGCCTGGCCGGCATAGGCCGTCCCAAGGCCCGAGCCGTTCTGCTCCATGAGCTGGAAGCCGGCGGCCGTTGCTGCACCGGAAAATGCCAGCCCTGTCAGGAGGCAGGGGATCAGGCGGGGCTGCACCATGTTTCGCATCGAGTCGTCTCCTTTTGTACTTTTGTAATAAGCAAGAACATCGAAACCAAATTGCGCAAACGTTCGTTTTAATTTCTTGGCAAAAAAACAGCCTTGCGACCTCAAGGCTTTTCCAGTCAACCATAGTTCAAACGTTCGTTTAATAATAAGGATGCTACTTCGAGCCGGCAAGTCTTTTTTGTGTGCCTGCACAGACAAGGGTGTCAGGGAAAGGATGGTGGGCCGCCCTTCTCAAAGGCGTTCGCCCGCTCCGCTGCAGGTCCCGGCTGCAAAAAACATCACGCCGGGACCCAGGCTCCGTCAGTCCGCAACGCCCCCAAACTGCGGCAACGGCGCCCGCAGGCCACCGAGCAGGAAGGACATCAGGCGCGGCAGCAGCCTGTCGAAGCGGTCCATCTCAGCCTCGTCCTCGATCTGCCAGTCCGTCACGACGCGCAACGCGTCGATGCCGGCGATCGCGAACGAGGTGGCGCCGAGCATGAAGTGGAAACGCCAGACGATCTCGGCCTTGGGCACATCCGGCAGCGCCTTGAACAGCGCTTCCTTGTAGCGCTCGACGACGGTGCGGTATTCGCGGGCGAGAAAGGTATGGATGAACTCGGTGGGCTCGGTGAGGGTTCGCCCGAGCAGGCGCAGGAAAGTCATGCCGCCGCGGGCCTCGTTGTCGGCCAGGCGCAGCAGCGTCCCGAAAAAACCATCCACGATCTGCGACGGCTTCAACGGCTTGCCCGCCGATTCCCGCTCCAGCGCGTCGAGGATGCGCATGCGCTCATCGTTGAGCCAGTCGAGCCGCCGGCGGAAGACCTCCTGCATCAGGGACTCCTTGGAGCCGAAGTGGTAATTCACCGCCGCCAGGTTGACGCCTGCCCCGCTGGTGATCTGGCGCATCGACGTCCCTTCGTAGCCGTTCGCCATGAAGAGGCGCTCGGCCGCATCGAGAATTCGTTCGCGGGTGTCCGCATTGGGGGTTTCGACAGCTTTCGGTGCAGCCACTTCTGATACTCCGTCCTCGTACAGTCGTTTGAACATAAATTGATCCTTACGTGGATGCAAGCACCGGAGTCAGCGCCACGGACAGCAAGCAGGTGTCCCTCCGCACATCCATCGGCCGCAACGCCTGCATCCCCATGGAGGATCAGGTGCGCTCACCCAGCTATACACCCAGAACCAAGACCTACTATCGGTTGATTCATCAACCACTCCAATCACTAAATAGCCGATCAGCGCATTGACATCCCCACCAGCCGCCGCCTACACTCCGCCCCGTCATTGGTTCCCCGCCAGGGGATGAAAAGGGAAGCCGGTGCGAGACCACGGTCTCAATGCCGGCACTGCCCCCGCAACTGTAATCGGCGAGTTTCGTGCCCCCACAGCCACTGGATGCGCTCCGGGAAGGCCGGCACGACACGCGGACCCGAGAGTCAGGAGACCTGCCATGGCCCAATCCTTTTGCGCTTTTGGGGCGGGGTGTCCCTGAAACGAGGAGTCTTGCCGCCGTCGTGCGGCGGGCCACCCTGCCGGGTTCCCGCCATCGTGCAAAGGCAGCGCCCTCGGCTCTCCGCCCCCCGGACACGGAGAACCCGCTTTGCAGACCGCCATCCTGAAATCCCCGCCGATCCACGCCGGCAGCCATGAAACCGCCGTCGCCGCGCTGCAGGTCATCCGCCGCAACGGAGCCGTCGTCGCCTTCAACGCCGACAAGATCGCCGTGGCCATGACCAAGGCCTTCCTCGCCGTGGAAGGCAACGCCAGCGCCGCCTCGTCCCGAGTCCGCGAGATCGTCGGCCACCTCACCGACACCGTGCTGCGCGCCCTCACCCGCCGCCTGCCCGACGGCGGCACGGTTTCCATCGAGGACATCCAGGACCAGGTCGAGCTGGCCCTGATGCGCTCCGGCGAGCACGACGTGGCCCGCGCCTACGTGCTGTACCGGGAACGCCGGGCGGCGGAACGGGCCGCCGTGCCGGTGGACACCGCCACCGCAACTGTCCTCCACGTACTGGACGGCAAGCGCCGCGTTCCCCTCGACACTGCCCGCCTGCTCGCCAACTGCCGGACCGCCTGCGCCGGCCTTGGCGACGGCGTCAGCCCCCAGGCGATCCTCGACCACGCCCTGCGGAATCTCTACGACGGGGTGCCCCTCGCCGACGTGGACCAGGCCCTGATCCTCGCCGCCCGCGGGCTGATCGAACGCGAGCCCGGCTACAACCAGGCCACCGCCCGCCTGCTGCTGGTCAGCCTGGCGCGGGAAGTGCTAGGCCATGGCGTGCAGCTGGATGCGCTGGCCGGGCTGTACGCCGAGCAGCTGCCGGAATTCGTCGGTCGCGGGATCGCCGCCGGGCTGCTCGACCCGCGCCTGGCCGAATTCGACCTGCCCCGCCTCGCCGCCGCCCTCCGCCCGGAGCGCGACCTGCAGTTCGGCTACCTGGGCCTGCAGACCCTCTACGACCGCTATTTCCTGCACGAGGAGGGCCGCCGCATCGAGCTGCCGCAGATCTTCTTCATGCGCGTCGCGATGGGCCTCGCCCTCAACGAGATCGACCGGGAAGCCCGCGCCATCGAGTTCTACGGGCTGATCTCGAGCTTCGACTTCATGTGCTCGACGCCGACCCTGTTCAACAGCGGCACGCGCCACTCCCAGCTGTCCTCGTGCTACCTCACCACGGTCTCGGACGATCTGGAAGGCATCTACCAGGCCGTCAAGGAGAACGCGCTGCTGCAGAAATACGCCGGCGGCCTCGGCAACGACTGGACCCCGGTACGGGCGCTGGGCAGCCGCATCAAGGGCACCAACGGCCACAGCCAGGGCGTCATTCCCTTTCTGAAGGTGGTCAACGACACCGCCGTCGCCGTCAACCAGGGCGGCAAGCGCAAGGGCGCGGTGTGCGCCTACCTGGAGACCTGGCACCTGGACATCGAGGAATTCCTCGACCTGCGCAAGAACACCGGCGACGAGCGGCGGCGCACCCACGACATGAACACCGCCAACTGGGTCCCCGACCTGTTCATGAAGCGGGTGCTTGAGAACGCCGAGTGGACCCTGTTCTCCCCGTCTGACGTGCCCGACCTGCACGAGCGCTACGGCGCCGACTTCGAAACCGCCTACGTGGCCTACGAGGCCCGCGCCGACGCCGGCGAACTGCGCCTCTTCAAGCGCCTGCCGGCCGTCCAGCTGTGGCGCAAGATGCTCACCATGCTGTTCGAGACCGGCCACCCGTGGATCACCTTCAAGGACGCCTGCAACCTGCGCTCGCCGCAGCAGCACGTGGGCGTCGTGCACAGCTCCAACCTGTGCACCGAGATCACCCTCAACACCTCCGACAGCGAAACCGCCGTCTGCAACCTCGGCTCCGTCAATCTGCCCGCCCACCTGAAGGACGGCCAGCTCGACACCGACAAGCTGGCCCGCACCATCGGCACCGCGCTGCGCATGCTCGACAACGTGGTGGACATCAACTTCTACGCCACCCCCAAGGCCCGCCGCGCCAACCTGCAGCACCGGCCGGTGGGGCTCGGCATCATGGGTTTCGCCGACTGCCTGCACGCCCTCGGCCTGCCCTACGCCTCGGCCGAAGCCATCGACTTCGCCGACCGCAGCATGGAGGCCGTGTGCTACCAGGCCTACTGGGCGTCCACCGAGCTGGCCCGCGAACGGGGCCGCTACACCAGCTTCGACGGCAGCCTGTGGGACCGCGGCATCCTCCCGCTGGACAGCCTCGATCTGCTCGCCGAGGCCCGCGCCGGCCACCTGGAGGTGAACCGCGACAGCCGCCTGGACTGGGCCGCCCTGCGCGAGCGCATCGCCCGCCACGGCATGCGCAACTCCAACTGCGTCGCCATCGCCCCGACCGCCACCATCTCCAACATCGTCGGCGTGTCGGCCAGCATCGAGCCGGCCTACCAGAACCTCTACGTCAAATCCAACCTGTCCGGCGAATTCACGGTGGTCAACGAAGCCCTGGTAGCCGACCTCAAGGCCCTCGACCTGTGGGACGAGGTGATGGTAGCCGACCTCAAGTACTTCGACGGCTCCCTGGCCCGCATCGACCGGGTGCCGGACGAACTCAAGGCCCGCTACGCCACCGCCTTCGAGATCGACCCGACGTGGCTGATCGAAGCCGCCGCCCGCCGCCAGAAGTGGATCGACCAGGCCCAGTCCCTCAACCTCTACCTCGCCACGCCGTCCGGCCGCAAGCTGGACGAGACCTACAAGCTCGCCTGGCTGCGCGGCCTCAAGACCACCTACTACCTGCGCACCCTCGGTGCCAGCCAGATGGAGAAGTCCGGCGAACGCGAGCACGCGCCCACCGCCGCCGACGACGCTCCGCGCTTCTGCGCCATCGACAATCCGGAATGCGAGTCCTGCCAATGAACGCCCCCTTCAACGACTGGGACGCCCCCCTGCGCCCCGCCGGCGCGCCGCAGTCCGCCGCGCTGGCGCCGGTGAATGCCGCCGACAAGCGCATCGTCGGCGGCCACACCGACATCAACCAGCTCGCCCCCTTCAAGTATCCGTGGGCCTGGGAGTTCTTCCTCAAGGCCAACCGCAACCACTGGACGCCGCTGGAAATCTCCATGGCCCAGGACGTGCACGACTACCACCACAAGCTCACGTCCGCCGAGCGCCACGTTTTCGAGAACGTGCTCGCCTACCTCACCACCTCCGACATCCTGGCCATGCGCAACATCGGCCTGGCGGTGATGGAAAAGATGAGCGCCCCCGAGTTGCAGATCTACCAGGCCCGCCAGGTGTACGAGGAAGCCCTGCACACCTGGACCTACCAGCACTGCATCGAATCCATCGGCCTCGACCAGCAGGAGATCTACAACCGCTACCGGGTCGTGCCGGCCATCCACGGCAAGATCGCCCTCGCCAACCGGCGCCTGGAAGGGGTCATGCGCCCGGACTTCGACCTCGCCGAGCGGGACAACCTGCACGAGTTCGCACTGTCCTACTTTTTCTTCGCGGCGATCTTCGAAGGCTGCTGGTTCTACAACGGCTTCTCGCCGATCTTCGCACTGCAGCGCCGCGGCCTCATGAAGGGCGCCGCCGAACAGCTCCAGTACATCATGCGCGACGAGGTGCTGCACTGCGCCTTCGGCATCCGCGTGGTGCGCGAACTGCTCAAGGAAGAACAGCTCACCCTCGACCCGGCAGCGCTGCGCACCCTGTGGGACGAAGCCGAGGCGGCCGAACGCACCTACGCCGACTACATCCTGCGGGAGCCCATCCTCGGCTACAACGCGGACCTGCACACCGCCCAGTTCCGCTTCATGGCCAACCGCCGCGCCCGCCAAGTCGGCCTCGCCGAACCCTTCCCCGGCGCCGAAAGCGTGCTGCCGTGGCTCGACGAGCAAGCCAACCTGCGCAAGGAGAAGAACTTCTTCGAGACCCGCGTCACGGAGTACCAGACCGGCGGTGCGCTGGCCTGGGATTGAGCGCCTGCTCCTCGTCGGGCCACTCCGCCCAGGCAATCCGCCCGGCCAGACCGCTTCCGGAACCGTCCCGACCATCCGGAAGCGCCTCCCGAGGAGCCCGGCGGATGTCCCGACTATCCGGAAGCCCCTCGCGAGGAGCCCGGCGAATGTCCTGCCCTGTCCGCGAATCTCTCGCGAGTCCCTCCAGGACAGACCACCCCTATCCCGCCGATACTCCTGCCCCATCCGAAAGCTGCTCGCGAGGCCCACCGGGACAGGGACCGACTGTCCGAGAGCTCCTCGCGAGTATCCCGGAGACAGACCCACCCTATCCCCCGCACCCGATCGAGGACTTCCGATACAGGACGGACCCCCTCGGCGGGGGGCGCGAGTACCGCCGGGGTACTCGCGACTATCCCGGAGGGGGTCGTGACCATCCCGGAGGTACTCGCGAGCCCCTTCGCCGGGACGGCGATCACCTCGGGGACACGCTCACGCCGCGGCGCTGCAGTTCCGGCACAAGATATTCGACGACGTCCTCGAAGGTCTCGTGGGACAACGCATAGGCCAGGTTGAACCCGTCCACGTTGGTCTCCTCGACCCACTGCTGGAGGGTGTCCGCGACGGTGACCGGCTCCGCATCGACCGGGAACGGCGCTAGATCAGGCGCAGCCCCGCCGGCAAGGCCTCGCCGAAGCTGAGGCGGCTTTCGGCCTCGTCCAGTCGGACGACTTCCCGCAGCATCGTGATCCAGCCCTGCGGTGCGCGGATCGCGGTGAGGCGGCGGATCACCTCTTCGCGCAACTCATCGGGCAGATCCCGACTGCGGTCGCCAGTCAGGCGGGCGATCTGCGCGGCCGCAAAACCGGCCTGCGGCAGCGCCTTCCAGTCGAGGGCCAGCACGGCCGCCAGCCACTCGGCGCCAATCTCGGGAGGCACCACCTGGTGCGCGCTGCCGTACAGCGACGCGCGAGCGCCGACGCGGCCGAGCGCCCAGCACGCCTGCGCCCTTTCGGCCGGACGCTGCAGACGCTCCACGAGCCACTTGCCGACCTCGATGCGGTGCATCACCGGCACCCCCTCCAGCACCGCCGCCAGACGCACCATATCCTCATAGCTGGCCTGCAGCGGCGCACGGGCACGCCCCTCGGCGGCGGGCTCCAGATGGCCGGCCAGCACCTCCAGCACCTGCAATTGCGCAGCCTCGGGCAGTCCGCCCGCCACGCGGCGCCACAAGGTCCACCAGGCGCTCCAGTTGCGGCCCTCGTTCACGTACTGGATACCCTCGCCAAACAGCGCCCACAGCCGCTCGATACGCCACTCGTCGAGGGCCGCGCCGAGCCCCGGGCGCAGGCAGTAGCCCGCCAGGTTCAACCACACCCGCTCGTGCTCCGCGGAACGGCGCCGGCGTCTAGCACGCTCGACGAGGGCGTCGAAGAGAGGGCGCAGCAGCGCCGTGTCCCATTCATCCCGCGGGCCGAGCAAACGTTCGAGGCGGGTACGCAGCTGGCGCCCCCCTCTCGGGTCTGCACCCTTGCCCTGGCTACCGAAGACCGCGTCGATGAGCGCGATGGCCTCGGCGAGACCTGGAGCAGCCGGCGGAGGGACTTCGGTGGCCTCGCCGCGCAACGCAAAGTCCAGCTTCCAGCGCGGGCGGTCCTCGCCGGTGCCGACACAGTTCATCTCCAGAGTGCCAACCTCTGTCATCGTGGCGGCCAGGCTCACGACCACGCTGCTCTGGCGACTGCCCTGCGACGCGGGCAGCAGCGCGGCGACGGGGGGCAGGTGAATGAAATCCGCCTGGTCAGGATCGACCAGATCGCCGGCCTGCCAGAGACTGTCGCCGCTGGTCGAGACAAGGTGGAAACGCACCGGCCGGCCCAGTTGCAGCGCAAAACGGCGGTCCGGCAATACGACTTCACGGCCGGATTCCGTACCCCGCGGCAGCACGCAGATCGCGCTCCGCCGCCCATCCTCCTCCAGCACCAGGAAATAGCTGCGTGCCGAACCGCCACCGATGGCCGGTCCCAGGCCGGTGCGCGCCTCTCGCACCAGAGCGAAGGCGACGGCACCGCGCGCCACTGCCACATCGGGGGCGTCGTTGTGCAGTACACGCGGCGCACTGCCGCGCCAGGCGGTGAGCACGTCCACCAGCCGTCGGCTCAGCGCGTCCGCGCGGAACACACCGCCATTGAGCAATACGGTATCCGGCACCGGGAGCTCACCAGCGGGCAGCGCATCCGGCCCCAGGGCCGCTCGTGCCGCACTCGCATGGCGCTGCAGGAAGGCCGCCAGATGACGGGTGATCGCCGGATCGGCCGGATAAGGCAGGCCGAATTCGACGATCGCCGCCCGGCGCCGCTGCGGCGTTTCGTCGGAGCCGCCGACGGGCAGAAAGCCATCGACGACCAGCGCCTCGACCTCCGCGCGGGTCAGCACGACGGAGCGCGCTGCGCCGATCAGCCGGGAGCCCTCGCCGAGCAGGGTCACACTGAGTTGCTCCGGCCCGTCTGCCGCCAGCAACTGTTCCTTGGCTGCCCGGCAGCGCTGCACCAGTTGTGCAAAACGCGCAGCAGACAGGCGCTCGGAGCCGCCCAGGCGACGCTCGGCAAGATGAGCGAGAGCCAGGTCCATGTTGTCGCCGCCGAGCATCAGATGGTCGCCGACGCCGATGCGGGTCAGCCGCGGCACGCCGCCCTCCCCGCTCTGCCCAACCTCCACCTGGACCAGGGTGAGGTCGGTAGTGCCGCCGCCTACGTCGCAGACCAGCACCAGGCGCGACCCGGCGAGTTCACTGGCGAGTTGCTCACGGTGACGGAACAACCAGTCATGAAAGGCTGCCTGGGGCTCTTCGACAAGCCGTAGCTGCGGCAGGCCGGCCAGCCGCGCGGCCTCAACGGTAAAGGCGCGGGCACCTTCGTCGAAGGATGCCGGCACCGTGAGCACGATGTCCTGGGCAGCCAGCGGGGCATCCGGAAAACGCGCATCCCAGGCGGCGCGCACATGGGCGAGATAGCTGGCGCTGGCGGCCACCGGGGACACACGCGGCACATCGTCGCCGGCCCCCCATGGCAGGATGGGCGCACTGCGGTCGACGCCCGCGTGGGACAGCCAGCTCTTGGCACTGGCCACCAGGCGCCCTGGCACCTGGGCGCCCAGATCGCGGGCATAACTGCCGATGATCGCCGGCGGGCCCTCATCCCGTTCCGACGCCACCTGCCATGGCAGGCTCAGCGAAGCCGTATCCAGCTCACCGGGCGCCGGGTGGTAGCGCAGCGAGGGCAGCAGCGGCCGAGCCGCAACCTCGCCCCGGCCGACGAACTGCTCGATGGCCAGCAACTCGATGCGGGTCTCGCCCGGCGCCGCGTAGGCAACGACCGTATTGCTGGTACCGAGGTCGATACCGACGGTGTAGCGGCTCACGGCCTCCCGCTCAGGCGCCACCTTCACCGCGCACGTCGAACTGCACTTTCCAGCGCTCATGGCCGCCGACTGGCAGCGCCTCGAGCTCCAGCGTGCCGGTTTCGGTGATGCGGGCATGCAGCTTCACCCGCACGACCTCGCCGGGCACGCGGCCTTCGGCGGGCAGCGTGGCCTCGATCTCCTCCAGCTCCTGCAATTCGTCCGGTGCCCAGAAGTCCAGCGTGCTGCCGACCTGGTCCTGACGGCGCACGGAGGAACCGAAGAAGCGGAAGCGCACCGGCTCGCCGACAACCAGGCCGAACTCCTGCTCCGGCAGCGCCGCGTCGGTGCCTTCCTCCATGCCGAAGGGGGCGAGGCACAGGGCCTGCACCGGCGGCTCCATACCGGGGATCGCCGGCATCGCCGATTCCACCGCCACGTAGTAGGCCTGCGCCGTGCCGCCGCGGATGCGCACGCCGCGCCCGCGCCGGGCATAGCCGTAATAGGCGGCGCCGCGCGCCACGGCCAGATCGAGGTCGGCCCCGCCGAGCAGCCGTGCCGGCGCCGCGCCTTCCGCAGCCAGCCAGCCGTTGAGGATGTCCAGCACACGGTCGGCGATGAGCCCGGACTTGAGCACGCCGCCATTGAAGAGCACCGCGGTCGGGTGCAGGAAGCTCGCATTGGCTGCCGACGCACCAGCAAAACCTTCCAGCTCTGCCGTCGCGTCGAGCTGGCGGCCGAGGAAGGCGGCCAGATGGCGCGTGATCGCCGCATCCTGCGCATAGGGCAGGCCCAGCTGGGTCAGCGCGCCACGGGCCCGCGTCTGCGGCCGGTCGGTGGCCGCAACCTGCGGGAAGAAGCCGTTGATCAGGCTGGCCGTCAGTTCGTCGCGGGTGAGCTCGGTGCGGATCGAACCGCCAATCAGCTTCGAACCGCGGCTCGGCACGACGATGGGCACGCTCATAACCGTGGAATCGGACAGCAGCGTCTCCTTCGCCGCCCGGCAGGCGTGGGCCAGCGCCCGCGTCTGCCACGGATCGAGCTGGGAGCCCTGGGCGGCAAGCTTGCGTGCGACGCCGTAGGCCAGCGCCAGGTCCATGTTGTCGCCGCCGAGCAGGATGTGCTCGCCCACCGCCACCCGGTGCAGCTCCAGATTGCCTTCCTGTTCCAGCACGGCGATCAGCGACAGGTCGGTGGTGCCACCGCCCACGTCCACCACCAGGATCAGATCACCCTTGCGCACTTCCTTGCGCCATTGCCCGCCGCTCTTCTGAATCCAGCTGTAGAGCGCGGCCTGCGGCTCCTCGAGGAGCGTCATCGGGCCGTAGCCGGCCGCCTGGGCCGCCTCGGCGGTGAGCTCGCGGGCCGCCGGGTCGAAGGACGCCGGGATCGTGACGGTCACGTCCTGCTCGGCGAAGGGCGCCTCCGGATGGGCCAGGTTCCAGGCGTCGCGCAGATGGGACAGGTAGCGGATCGAGGCGGTGAGCGGCGAAATGCGCGGCACGTCGGCGGAGGCCTCGGCCGGCAGGATCGCCGCCCGGCGGTCCACGCCCGCGTGGCACAGCCAGCTCTTCGCGCTCGACACCAGACGGATCGGCGTGGCGGCGCCGCGGCTGCGCGCAAACTCACCAACCGCGAAGTCCTGGCTGCGCGACCACGGCAGATGGAGATCGCCGTCGGCGAGTTCGTCGGCGTGGGGTAGATACAGGAAGGACGGCAGCAGCGGGCGTTCATCCACCGTGCCCGGACCGTTGAGCTGTGGAATCGCCAGCACCTGCTGCACGGCCTTTTCGCCGTCACTGGCCTCGATGTCCACGTAGGACAGGGCGCAGTGGGTCGTGCCGAGATCGATGCCGATCGTGTAGCGGGCGCTCACAGTTCCACCTCTGCCTGGGCGATGATGGACGTATCGTGGCCGTCGGCCAGGCTGGGCAGGCGGCTCTCGGTGACCCGCCAGCCCCGGTGGCCGAGGCTGCCGGTGAAGGGAGGACTGCCCACGACATTGCCGGTCAGACGCACCGCAGCGGCGTCGAAGCCTTCGGCCAGCGTGATGCGGCTGCCCTCGCTCTCCTTGCGTACCGGCTCGATGCGGAAGTGCTCGTTCAGCACCTTGCGGCAGCCTTCATGCACGACCCGCGCGGCGGCACCGATATCGGCATCGGAATACGCGGCGATATCCTCCTGCACGAAGTCGATGAGGCGCGCATCCCGTTGCAGCAGGCCCAGGAGCTGCTGCGCCGCCTCGTGAGGGGCACGTTGCAGCACGGCGGGGGCCACCGGCGCGGCGGGCGCAACCGGAGCTACGGGAGCAACAGGCGCCGGCTGCGGGGCATGACCATGGCCATCCCGCAGGCCGACGATCCGTGCGGCGAATTCGGGATCGGTCAGTATGGACAGGAAGCTGCCGCAGGCCAGCGCGATGCGACGCGGGAAGGAAAGCGGGGTTTGAGACATGGGAGCACCAGACGGTTGATTTTGTCGCGTCGCAATATAACTCACTCGGGGCCGACGAACGATTCTTCCTCAGTGCCTGGCGCTTCCGCCCCGGCTTGGCTAGCTTTACAGCAGCACCATGATTTGGCCGTGGTGCGTCCGCAAGGAGTCCGGCATGTCACCCACACGTCCCTCCCCGACCGTCGTCGCGGTGCGCCCCGACAGCGAAGTCCTCACCAGCCAGCGGCTACCCTATTTTGTCGGTATTTCCGGCGCCACGGCCGGCAGTGGCGGCTTGTCCATGCATCTGGTGGTGATTCCGCCGGGCGGCATGTCGACGCCCCACCTGCACCGCGGCCACGAGACGGCGATCTACGTCCTCGCCGGGCGCGTCGAGACGCGCTACGGCCCGGGGCTGCGCGACAGCGTGATCAGCTGCGCCGGCGACTTCCTGTTCATTCCACCGGACGTGCCCCATCAGGCCATCAACCTCAGCAAGGATGAAGCGGCCCGCGCGATCGTCGCCCGCAACGATCCGGCCGAGCAGGACAAGGTCGAGCCTTACGACCCGGCAGAAGCGGACCCGGCAGAAGCGCCTTGATGAGCCACGGCGAGGGGTCTCAGCCGATCGTCGTAATCCGCGAGGCTCGGAAACTGTAGCGGCACGTCGCCCTCGATCGTCTGGAGGCGGGCCTTCCAGTCGTCCATGATCCCGTTGCGCGCCTCGTCGCTGATGTAGGGAATATGCCAGCCGACGAAAGGCGGCAGCACCTGCAGCCCCGCGTAGCCCAGCGTGCCCTGCAGCAGATGGCGCAGCATGCCGTCCAGCGGGCCGTGGATGCCTTCCACCCCGAACATGTGTTCCTGGCCGCCCAGCGTAAGGCCGACCAGGGCACGGCGGCCGATCAGCCCGCCGCGGTCGTACACACGCTTGCCGCCATAGACCTGGCCCGACACGAAGACCCGGTCGATCCAGCCCTTCAGCATGGCCGGCGTCGAGAACCAGAAGACCGGGAAGACCAGCACCAGCAAGTCGCACCACAACAGCTTGTCGAGCTCGGCCTGGATGTCCGCACTGAGGGTGCCGTTGTCGGCGCCGTGGCGTTGTTCGAGGGCATAGACGCAGTACTCCGGGTTGGCGCGCGCGCCGAAGTCCTCCGCCGAGGCCACCGGCTGGAAGCCCATCGCGTACAGGTCCGACACCTGCACCTCGTGGCCCTGGCGCTGGAACTCCTCGACTGCCGTCGACTTCATTGCCGTGCAGAAGGACTTCGGCTCGGGGTGGGCGTGAACGATGAACACTTTCATGGACTGGCTCCGTTTCTGATGGGTAGGTGTTGATGAATGCGGACGCAGTTTAGAAACGGGCCCCTGCTGTGTAGAGTGGCGAAACCGACTATTTCTGTGCGATATCCGCCACCCCATGATCCGTGCCGCCATCCTTGCCTTCGACCAATGCCACGCCTCCAGCGTCGGCGGCTTTGCCGACATCCTGCAGGTCGCCAACGCTCATCTGCTGCGCCGACAAGGCGCGGCAGCGGAACAGTTCGCATGGCAGTTCGTGTCGATCACGGGTCACCCCGTCGTGGCCAGCAATGGGTTGCCACTGGCAACCCGCAGGCTGGAGCCCGGTGAGCACTACGACCTCGTCTTAGTGCCCAGCCTGCACTACGGCGGGCGGCAGGCCTTTGAGCAGATCCTCGCCGCCCAGGCCGACACCTGCGCCTGGCTGGTCGGCCAGTGGCAGGCCGGCGCATGGATCGCCGCCAACTGCACCGGCACCTTCGTCCTGGCTCAGACCGGCCTGCTCGACGGCAAGGCCGCAACCACCACCTGGTGGCTGGAACAGCAATTCCGTGCCCGCTACCCGCAGGTGGACCTGCAGCTGCGCTCGGTGCTGACCGAAACGGAGCGACTGATCTGTGCTGGTGCCTCAGCCTCCTACCTGCTGCAGGCCATCCGCGTCATCGAGCGCTTCGTCGGGCCGGCCATTGCTTCGCAGGTGGCCCGCAGCATGCTGATCGACGTCAGCCAGACCAGCCAGGTGCCCTACCTGCCGCTGCTGGCCGAACGGCCCCACGCCGATTCGCTGGTGGAGCGTGCGCAGCAGTGGCTGCAGCGCCACATGACGCAGGAACTCCGCATTTCGGCGCTTGCCGCTGCACTGGCGGTCAGCGACCGCACGCTGATCCGGCGCTTCAAGGCCGCCCTGCAGCAAACGCCGCTGGCCTACCTGCAGGATCTCCGCCTCGAAGCCGCCCGCGCCCTGCTCGAAACCGGCGACCTGAGCGTGGACCTCATCGCCGGCGAAGTTGGCTACACCGATACCAGTTCGTTCTCGCGCCTGTTCCGGCAACGCATCGGCATGAGCCCCGGCGCCTACCGAAACCGTTTCCAGATCAACGCGGCACCGTGATGGCTGGCCGCAGCAGAGCCCACGCAACCGACCACGGTTCGTGCTGCCAGGTGTGCGATAGGGCACATTCCCCGACGGTGTGCAGATACCCATATCGGTGATAATTGTTTCCCGCTTGCTCCGCGCGATCCATCGACCACGCCGCCCCCCGTATGCCGTCAGCCCAAGGCGCCCTGCCCAGGTTTTCATCCGTGACGGCCGCCGCGCCCGTCCGGTGGACTACCAGCACATCTTCTGTGCGTGAGGCTTGAAGAGACTTCTCCACCGAGCCACCAGCGAAAGCAATGCGCCCATTCAATGCCACTCGATTAAACGCACTACGAACATGAGTGATTTTCATATCCCGACCGCCTTCCAGCTTGCCGGCATGATCATTCTTGTCATGCCAGCCTTCACCTGGTGGGCATTGTCCAGATCGCCATCGCAGAAGCTCGGGCTATGGTGTGCCAGCGGAATTCTGATAGGGATCGGGACCCTCCTGTTTGGCTTGCGTTTGCACGTTCCGGCCTGGGTAAGCTATCCGCTGGCGAATTTTCTTGTTGTTCTGGGTAGTCTCGTTCGTATTCAGTCGTTGCGTCATGAGGTCAGCAAGCCATGGCCAACGCCCTGGATTGTGCTCGGAGCCATCGTGTCCATCGTTATCTTCGAGTTCATCAGAGTTGGTCTCGATGATGCTGTCCTTCGCATCGGGTACATCCATGCGCTACTCCTGGTTCTGTTTGGCTATATAGCTTTCCTTGCCTGGCAGATCGGCCGGAGGCTTCAAAATCGCAGCGCGCGGGTGATCGCTGGTTTCCACGGCCTGCTGGTGGCCGGTTTTCTGCTGCGCCTCAGCGAGCTTGCTTATGGTGCAATCAACGCGAACATGATGGCGACGACTTATGGCGGCATCTTGATCGCGGTAGTTGGACTATTGACCGGCGCAGTCTCCCACATGGCCTATTTAGGTATGCAATTGGAGCTGACACAGGACAAATTGATTACGGTCGAGGGGGAGTACCAGGGAATCTTGAACACCACGCCGGACGGTTTCATATTGGCGGATGCGGAAGGCCGCTGTATCGATGTCAATGAAATCTACTGCCGGATGCTGGGCTATGCGCGTATGGAAGTACTGCGCATGAACATACGGGACATCAAGGAGATGAGTGGCTCAGAGAGCACTCCAGAGATGTTGCACCAGCTTCGAGAGAAGGGTTTCGATCGCTACGAAAGCCGGCATCGCTGCTGCGACGGGCGTTTGCTCGACGTTGAGGTCAGCGTTACTTACATACCCGTACCGGTCGACAAATTTGTCTTCCTCTTTCGCGACATTTCCGAACGCAAGCAGGCCCAAATCGAACTGGAGCGCCGGGTGTTGGTGCGCACTGCAGAACTTGCTACGGCACGTGCGGAGGCCGAGTCGGCCAATGCAGTCAAGACCCGGTTCATGTCCAACGTGAGCCACGAGATGCGTACGCCCATGCAGGGGATTCTCGGCTTTGTGCAGATCGGCAAAGGCAGGGTCGGCAACGCACCTCCGGAAAAGCTGCACGAATATTTCGAAAAGATCGAGCAGTCTGGGCGACGGTTGCACCAGTTGATCGAGTCGCTATTGAAACTCGCCGAGGACGCCTGGACCGAGTATTCAGTCGTGGCAGCTGAAAATCTACGCCAGCTATCGCCAGCGCAATTCGTTCTTCAATGTTGTACCTTGATGGACGGAGCGGCACGGAAGCGACAGCAGAATATCGCGATAGAAAATCACTCTTCGCTCCCGGTCATCTTTGCCGATGAAGCACTTTTGCGCCAGGTGCTGGAGCATCTCATCGGCAATGCCCTGCGCTATTCACCGGAGCAATCGACGGTCATCGTCAAACTCCAAGATAAGCCAGCTCAAATTCAGCTTACCCCGTCCAGCGCCATGGCCCTGTGCATCCAGATCATTGATGAGGGGTGTGGCATCCCCGAAAAGGAGCTGACTGCCATCTTCGAACCCTTCTACCAGAGTTCGCGCACGGCGACCGGCGCCGGCGGCACTGGCCTCGGGCTGGCACTATGCAAAGCCATCGTCGAGCGCCACAAGGGAAAGCTCACGGCAGCGAATCGTCCTGAAGGCGGATCGATATTTGAAGTGACAATACCGGCTTAAGACAGACTCATCTCCCGCCCTCCTCGACATCCTCCGTTTCCAAATGGTTTGGTCCCTTTCCCGATAAAGGAGGTGCAACCCGGCCAGCTATCGGGTTGCCGAGCGCACGCACTCCATGATCCACGCACAGTGAATCCCGTGGAACCAGACGTAATCCGCGCACGCAAAAGCACCAATCCAAGACGCGGCAACGACGAGCAGATCGCAGCGCCCGCTCTTCCACCAATTGAGGGAATGGCGGCAACACAGCCACGGCACACCGAGGGGGTTGGGCCAATCGGCCAACAGGTGCATCAACCCGCCGATGGCAAAGCCCACGCCCAGCGGCGCCGGCGTGCTTTTGCCGAGTTGCTCATAGGAATAGAAAAGGAGCGCGATCCAGGCCAGGCCCCAATGCGTCAGGGTGCGATGGGTGATCCATAAACGGCGCGACCTGGACCACCAGGCCACCTCCAGCCAGTCGGGCGCGGTGCTGCCGATAAAGCCCATCAAAAAGCTCAACGCGCTCCACATCTGATATGGGCCACCCGCGCCGGCGTGGGCGACCACCGCTGCCGCGATTACCGCTGCGGCCCAACCTGTGGCGTGATGCGCTTTGTTTGAAGCCATTGCTCGACGACGTGCATTTCCCGCAAGGGAAAATTGGGGGGTCGTATAGTGGCAGAGTATTGAATAAAAATACAGTTCTGAGCGGTATCGACATCTTATTGACTGGCAGCCCATGCCGGCACCCCGCGCGTCTGGGTGTGAGCCTTGCGCAAGCAGCATCGCTCCCCTATAAGGAATGCATGAACGTCCGTGGGGAGGTTGCCATGAACTCGTGCAAGGTGCGGCGTTGGATCCCGGCAACTCTGTGCAAGGCCATCTTGTGCGCGGCCATCGGTGTGGTCGGCATATCTGCAGCACAGGCGCAACAGCAGACGCCGCCAAAGGCGGCGGAGCTACGGATATACAAGCCCATCGATGCCAGCAAATTGACGGTCGAGAAACATGAGGCTTTCAAGGCCGATGTGTTCAGGGGCGTCACCTTGTCGCCCGAGCAACAGATGACCGTGATCGGGAATCTGGGAAGCCTGGGGTGCACCCCGACGAAAATCATGCAGCAAACCTTGCCGACGCCGCCGGGTCTGACCACCGGGGACGCGTGCCGGAGCAACTATGCCGGTACGCCGCAAGAATTGCGGGCATTGCGCAAGGTGCTCACAGAGCTGATCCGCAGGAACAACGCCGCCGACCTTGCACCTTTCGAGGCGGGCATTCCGAAGGACTGCCCTTACAAGGAGCTGTATTACTACCTGGACCTGCTGGCCCAGGTCACGGGAGGGGTGTGAGCATGTCGGTGGCGATACGAATGCTCGCTGGTGCATGCTTGTGCTCGGTACTGCTCGGTAATCCGACGACCACCTTGGGGGTGGTCATCGACGTCAGTGGCACGGCAAAGAAATATGCGGTCGGGGCTCAGGAAACGAGCACGCCGACAAGGCCCCAAACCCTGGTGGAACTGGACCAGAAGGACCAGGCGGCCCACATCCGATGGCAACGGGACTACGAGAGGCGCGGCTGGGAATGGCATCTGTTCTCCACGCAACTCCTGTTCTGCATCGTGATGGGTATCGTCGCTTTCGGACTGTGGATCACCTACCTGCAGTTCAAGCGCGACTACACGGGCCGAGCGCATGCCAAAAAGGCGAAAGCTGCCAATGCACAGGCTGGGCAGGCGCCGGCCGCCGAATCCACCAGCGAAGAATCTGCCCCACCCACAACAACGAATTCGACCCTCAAGATCGGGCCCGCAGGCATGGAGATGACGTCGCAGATCGTAGGCCTGCTGGTGCTGGCGCTGTCGGTGGCTTTCTTTTACTTCTATGTAAAAGAGGTCTATCCCATGCGCGAGATCGAACGCGACAAGGTGACGCCTTCCGCATCCACCACAGCGGAACAGTAGAGGGCATCGACGAGTCCCTGAATCCCTCCAACACAAGCTCACGCCCTTCCCTCACAATCCCCCGCTTTCAATCTCAAGCGGTAGTCATGCAAGTCATCATCGTAGGGGCCGGCAAGCTGGCGAAGGAGCTGCTCGGTTCGCTGGAGTTGGACACGCGCTATCAGGTCGTTTCGTGGGAGCAGCGCGCTGCGGGCGATGGAGAGGCCATCGTGGTCCATGCGGGGTCGGGGCGGGAGTTGGCGGAGGTGAGTGCGTTCTGTGCAGACACGGGGTCGCCGCTGATCGAGCTGTCCACGGGGTCGGACGTCGAGGGCGGCGAGTTCGGGTTTCCGGTGGTGTTGTGCCCCAACACGAACATCCTGATGCTCAAGTTCATGGCGATGCTGGAGGCGTCGGGGCCGCTGTTCCACGGCTACAAGATCGAGCTGGTGGAATCCCACCAGGCATCGAAGACGTCGGTGCCGGGCACGGCGGTGAGCATGGCCCATGCGCTCGGGCTGGCGCCGGAGGCGATCCAGTCCGTCCGCAAGCCGTCGGTACAGCACGACACGCTGCACATCCCAGAGAACCAGCTCGCCCGCCATGCCTTCCACCGCATCCGCATCGAGGATGGCGCGTGCAGCGTGCAGATGGAAACGCGGGTCTATGGGGATACGCCTTACGCCAGCGGCATGGCGCGCATCGTCGAGGCGGTGCATGCGCATCGGCTGGAGAACCGGGTTTATCCGGTGATGGAGTTCATCACCAAGGGCTGGCTATAGGTGCTTTCGGGAATCGCATCACGGCGTTGGGGACGCCGGCCGAAGCGACATGTGTCGCCAAATAAGGTACCTGGATGCAGAAGAAGTTTGCCCGGTCATTCCACACCCGCACGGCTCTACCGTTCCTGTTGAAGCATGGAGTAAGCGGGTCCAGGCTGAGGCAGTGCAGCACTTCATAGCGACAGCCCATCTTGGGATGAGACGCTCCCTGGCAACGCGGGATGCATACGGACGCCTGCGGTCAAAAAGGGGAGCGCGATGTGGAAAGCACTGCTGGCCATCACTGCCACGCTGATCATAGCGGGTTGCGACGACTCCACACCATCAAACCCGACCCACACTGCAACGGCAGCGTCCCAGAAGATGAGGGTTGCCTACACCTACCAACCGCAAAGCACGCTGATCCATGTGGCGGCCGCGCAGCGCTATTTCGCTGAAGAGGGCCTGGATGTGCAGTTGCTGCAACATACCCATGGCAAGGCAGCGCTGCAGTCGGTTCTGGATGGACAAGCCGACATTGCTACCGTGGCGGAAACACCGGTGATGTTCAGCGTCCTCAGCGGCGCCAGGATCTTTGTCCTTGCCAATATCGAGTCGAGCACCCTCAACAACGCCATCGTCGCCAACATGGACGCCGGCATCAAGACGGCGGAAGACCTGAATGGAAAGCGCATCGGCTACACCGCCGGCACCACCTCCGAATTCTTCCTCGATTCGATGCTCACAACCAAAGGTTTGGGCAAAGGTGACATACGGGCCGTGGCGCTGAAACCCGATGAAATGCAACAGGCGATGCTGAGCCGTCAGGTCGATGCGGTTTCGACGTGGAACTATCCCCTCACCCAGATCAAGCATCGGTTGGGCACCAGCGGCGTGGTGTTCTATGACCGGCAGATCTACACCGAGACTTTCAATATCGTGGCCAAGCAGGACTTCGTCGACCAGCACGCCGAAGCGGTCAAACGCTTCCTCCGCGCGCTGATCAAGGCAGAGGAGTTTGTCGAGAAATACCCGGTGGACGCGCAGAACATCGTTGCCGCAGCGGCAAAGATCGACATACAGCTGGTTCGGGAGGTCTGGGACGCCTCCAATTACAAGGTCGTTCTGGACCAGACACTGCTGCTGACCCTGGAAGATGAAACCCGGTGGGCGCTGAAGAACAGGCTCACCGAACAATCGGACATGCCGGACTATGCGAGCTATGTCTATCTGGACGGGCTCCTGGCAGTGAAGCCGGATGCAGTTTTCATCCACAAGTAGGGTCCCATGAGCGTTTCTGCCAAATTAAGAATCCTCTCGGCCCTTGTGGCAGTGGCGCTGCTGGCGTTGGGCGGAATTCTCGTTGGCGCATTTCGCGAGTTCAATTTCGCCAAGAGCAATGCGGCGCTGGCCAATACGATCAGCGACAATTATTTCCAGCGCGCCGCATTTCGGGACCAGTATTTCCTGTTCCGCGAAGGTCGCCTGCGGGCCGCATGGGAGAAGAGGAAACGGATCGCCGATGAATTGCTGTCGGAAGCCGCCGACAGGTTCACGCAGGACAAGGAAAAGCGGCTTATGGAGCAGCTGCGCAGGAACGCGGACGATGCAACGCAGTTGTTCCAGCGAATCGTGCAGAACACGGAGGCCATGAAAGCGCCGGGCGCCAACAAGCTCATCCTCGATGAGCTCGACAGGCGGCTGTACAGCCAACTGCTGATGAAGGCCAACGGTCAGCAGAATGCAGCGCTGGCCCTGCAGAACGCGACTGACGAGCGCGTCGAGGCAACCTACCGACGCTTGTCCATCACAGTGATCCTGTTTGCCTTCACGCTCGGCATCGGCTCCATCCTGATCACCCTTTATCTGAGCAAACTATTGCGGAACCGCCTGCTGCCCTTGCACGCCGGCGCGCAGAAGATCGCCGAAGGGAATCTGGAATACCGGATCGAGGATGGCGGCAGCGATGAATTTTCCGATCTGGCCCGGTCGTTCAACGGCATGGCCATCAAGATCGGGGCGATGCAACTGGACCTCGCCAACCGCGCCGAAGCGGCCGAGGCCGCCAATCGTTCCAAGAGCGCCTTTCTCGCCAACATGAGTCATGAGCTGCGGACCCCCATGAACGGCATCATGGGCATGATCGAGCTTGCGACGCACCGCGCCACCGATCCGAAGCAGCTCGACTGGCTCAACAACAGCAAGGCGTCGGCCAGACATCTGCTGTCGATCATCAATGACATTCTCGACTTCTCGAAGATCGAGGCCGGCAAGCTCGAGCTGTCGGAAGAGGAACTGGATGTCCGCGTCCTGCCCTTCAATGTGTGCTCCATGGTCGCCGAGGCGGCCAACGCGAAAGGACTCCAACTCAAGACCGAGGTTGAGAGCCTGCCGCCGCGATTGCTGGGGGATTCGACTCGCCTGACTCAGGCGCTGCTCAACCTCGTCGGCAATGCCATCAAGTTCACCAGGACGGGCTCCGTCACCGTGCGCACCGTCCAGGAACACGAGGACGACGACAGCATCGTGCTCCGTTTCGAAGTCATCGATACGGGTATCGGCATCTCCCGGGAGACGATGAGCCGATTGTTTACTCCGTTCGAGCAGGCTGACGCATCCACCGTCCGCAGTTTTGGCGGCACGGGCCTTGGCCTGGCGATCACCCGGCGGCTGGCCCAACTGATGGGCGGAGACGCCGGCGTGGAGAGCGTTGTGGGTGAAGGCAGCACCTTCTGGCTTACCGTGCGCCTGCGGAAGACGGACGGCGACAGCCCCACATCCGTAGCGACTTCGGAGGCTGCGATGGCCGAGCAGTTGCGGGAGCTCCATGCCGGCACGCGGATATTGGTGGTCGAGGATAACGAAGTGAACCAGATGGTCGCCCAGGCGATGCTCGAAGAGATCGGCCTGGTGTGCGACTTTGCTGAAGATGGAGAGGTTGCCGTGGCGAAGATTCGGGATGCCCCGCCGGGGACATACGCCCTGGCCCTGATGGACATGCAGATGCCCAGGATGGATGGGGTCACGGCGACAAAGGTCATCCGCCAGCTCGAAAGCGGCAGGAAGATCCCCATCGTCGCCATGACTGCCAATGCATTCAGTGATGATGAGGCTCGGTGCATGGCCGCCGGAATGAATGATTTCGTATCGAAGCCCGTAGCCCCGGACAAGCTCTACGGCGCGCTGTTGAAATGGCTGGCGGTAGTTCCCAGCTGCCGGAGAGCCGGGTCTATCCGGTGAAGGCGTTCATCCCGAAAGGCTGATTGTGAGTGCAGCCCTGCCTGCCCCGCAGAGCCGGCTGGATCACGGGCCCGGAGTCCCGCGACCCAGCCGGAGAAGGCTCAATACGCGTTATCGATCGGCATCCGCAGCAGCGGCATCGCCGGTAAAGAAGGACTCATTCTTGCGGGACACCACCTTGTAGGTTTCGTCCTGGAACAGCCCCTGCACCGTGCTCATCGTCCCAGCCTGGAGGTTGTAGATGGTCACCGGCTTGGCCAGCACCGCCGGCACTGCAGGCACGAAGAAGGTGGGAACGACAGAGGTCCGCCACAGCTTGCCCTCCGAGTCATAGCCGTCCATCAGCACCAGCAGCCAGGTATCCTCGTCGAAGTAGTACTTGCGCTTGGGTACCGCGTGGCGCTTGCCGGAGACGACGGTGGCTTCCACTTCCCAGACGCGGTGCAGCTCCCACCGGAGCTTGTTCGAGTTCAGATGGAATTTGTCGAAGGCTTCGGATTCCTTTGCCGTGACGAGTTCGTTGTTGTTGTACGGGATATACATCTCCCGCTTGCCTACGAGCTTCCACTCGAAACGGTCCGGGTGCCCCATGAAACCCATGACCTCGTCGAAGTAATTGGCACCCGACGAGACGAAGTCCGGCGTGTCGTAGGCCACTGTAGGCGCCCGGCGGACGCGGCGTTGCCCGACGAGATACTGCCAGGCCTGTCGCGGGAGCTTGGCGTTGATGCTGTCGCGCAGAACCAGGGATTCACCCGCCTTGAACGGGGGCGCGGTGGTGTTGAAGCGCTGCAGGAAATACTCCCCTGTCCAGTTCTTTGCCGAGCCATCCTTGTAGTAATAGGGATGCTGGAAGAAGTTGTCGGTGCGCGTGGCCATCGTCCGCGCACCGTTCGAGGTCCCGACGATGTTCTTTGAGCCGAATTCGACAGACTCGGGCTCGATGCGGAGGATGTAGTTCCAGATCACCTCGATACCGGTCTTGGGAATCGGAAACGGAATGCCGCCGAAGCAGCCTTCCACCGACATCCCGGCGTCTATCGTCTTGCAGCCGGTGGCGTTCCTGGCCGTTCCATCGTAAACGTACTGCGGCGCGACGGCCGTCCGGTGGGTGGGGAAGACATTGACGTGATAACTGTCCGGGTATTTCTTCAGCAGCGCCATGGTGCCTTCGGAAAGCTTGCCCGCGTATTGAGCCATGTTCGATGCAGAGATCTGTACAGCGGGCTTTTCTCCCGGAAACAGATTGACCGGAATGTCGCCGACCCGGGGGCCACTGACCTTGCTGCTCCCGCCGCCGCTCCAGGCAGGGATGCTGCCGTCCTTGTTGCCGGCCTTCTCGCCACCAAGGGGCGTCAGCACCGTCTTGAGCTGGGACGCCTCGTCCGCCGAAACGGAGGCTACGGCTAGCTGAAACTGGAACAGCGTGCTGGCTGCGGCCAGGCAGATCATTGTTTTGCTCTTCATGTTGGGATTCCTATTTTGGCGGGGATGGGATCAGAAGCTGCGCTGAACCGACAGCGACACGAAATCGCGGTCACCATGGAAGTTCTGATAGGAGTTGAGGCCGGTCGCCGTGGCGACGGACCCCGCGGAGCCCACGTAATGGGTGTAGTTGAGCCCCAATTGCCAGGCCTTCTGGTACACCGCCTTGGCGCCGACGCTCACGCTGCCGCCATGCTCTGCCGGGAACAGCACGCCGTTGACCGACGAACGCCCCCACAGGCCATAACTCGCGCCAACCGGCAATTGCAGATCCGTCTCAGGCAAGACCTGGAAATACTCCGGCGTGAATACGAACTGCAGCGCCCCCGCATCCCGTGTCGCATTGGGGTCGAGTGCCTCGGGGTTGTCGGTGACACGCAGCCGACGATTGAAGGCGAACTCGCCGATAAAGGACGCGCCGTCCCACAAGGCATTGGCACCCAGCACACTGATTGCCGACAGATTCAGATGCAGTGTGTCGCCTTTCGGGAAACGGGCATTCCGGTCGCCATCTGCAGCGGGATCGTTGATCGGAAAGACAAAGCTGCCCGCTGCAACCAGCGGCATGTTGGTCCGGTACGACATTTCCCCCGCCACATTGGTCTCGCCGACGAGGGTGCTGAAGCTCCCGCCCACCGTACGGATGTTGCGCCCATAGACCATGACGTAATCCTGCGGCACGACGCCGCCGGCCCCGGCATTGAAGCGGGCATAGAACTGGGGCAGCTTCTCGTGGAAAGTCGCCGCGTAAAGCCCGAACTCGCTGTCGCCGGCCTTGAAGCGAAGCTGCATGCCGCCCTGCCCCGAATTGCCGGGCTCGATGTCCTTGCCGCGCCTGGCTGGCCCGTAGGGGGTGTAGAGGATTTCTCCGCCGTCATCCACGAAGTCGGCAAAGCTGAAATAGCTGCCTGCCGCCGGCAGCCGGGACTTGCGCCATTCGGGCTGGACGTAGGCGCCAAAGATCACGTCGGGCGTGATCTGGAGCTGCACTGAGACCTGGCCGACGGGCCGGGCCACCTCCTTGAACTGGGAGTTCGGCACGGACAGCGCACGAGCGAGATCCAGCGGCGTCTGGGCACCGGCGATGCCGTTGTTGCCGAAGAAAAGGCTCTCCCCATAAAGCTGTGTGAAACGCCCGGCCTTGACGTTGAGGTTCATCTCCCCCAGCGATTTCTTCGTATAGACGAAGGCGTCCAGCAGTTCGGCGTTGCGTCCCTGGGCAATGCGGGTGTGCTTGTTGAATTCGTCGTAGGGCCCGGTCTGGTTCAGGCCGGGAGCATCGGCGGCGCTACGGTCGTTGTGGTGTTGATAGACATCGTCGTACCACCCCGCCGCGCTGATCCGGAAACCGCTGTCGCGCTTATAGCGCACCCCCAGTTCGGAGAGGATATCGACCCGGTTCGAGATGAGCCCCCGCCCGAAATTGCGGTCACCGTCATTCGTATTGACCTGCGGCGTCAATCCGGCGGTACCCGCCGGCGCAACGCTCGAATTGACGCTGCGCACGCGCCAGGCCGTGCTGTATTTGAATGTGTTGTCCCAGGAAATGGCGAGGTCCGGGGAGTCCGTTTCCATATTGAAGGACAATGCCGGAGCGGACAGGGCCATGCCCGCGGAGGCACAGGCGACCGCCCTTGCCATGAGCTTCATTCGCATGATCACCTTCCCCGTTCAGGCGTGCTCAAGGGCTTGGGAGCTGGACGCGCGCCCTTCGAGAGACGCGACCTCATCGGCGATCACGCTGCGCAAGATCCGGCGGGCCCGTACCGCCCCCACGTCGCTGGTGAGCAGAACCGGGTTCAGGCTCATCAGGTCGGCGTTGCCGATCGCCACGTACTGCGCATCGACATAGGGGCCGTCCTCGTCCACGAAGGCGTCGTGCATGCCCTTGACCTTGGCTGCGTTGTACTCGGCATCCTCGACGAGGTGATTTCTGCGGGTCGCGAAGAAGTAATGGGTCGTGCCGTCCGTTTCCGGCGTCGTGGTGTGCAGGTCGTACTGCCCGACGCAATGCTCGAGATCCAGGGCGCCGTCGTCCTGGGTGGCGCCGATCTGCAACTGGACCGTGGACGGCGCCATGAATATCACTTCGACGAAGTGCCGAGCTTCGGCCATAGGCTCCGGCAGGAACTGGTTCAGGATGAAGATCGGCGGGGTCTGCTTCCATTCCCAGCGGGTGGAAACCGTGCTGTTCGTCTCCCTGATCTGCGGCACCTGGGGCGTAAGCTGCCCGCGGGTCGAAATGATCTCCCCATGCAGGTGATCGACGTGGCTGAGATCCATCACGTTGTCCGTGATCAACTCGTAATACGTCTTCCGGTGCATGTAGGTGTAGCCCACACCGTTGGGATGCCCTTCGGTCAGCGGGCCGACGTCCGGCAGTTTCGATTCGTCGGCGGGCTCGTCGCCCATCCAGATCCAGATGAAGCCGTAGCGCTCGCTCAGCGGAAAGGTGCGGACACGTGCTGCGCGGGGGATATGGCCGTTGCCATGGGGGTTGCGATTGCAGGCACCGCTGCAATCGAACTTCAGGCCGTGGTACTTGCAGACCACGTCATCACCGCTGCGCACCCCCATGCTGAGCGGCACGAAGCGGTGGGGGCAGCGATCCAGCAGCGCCACCGGGCTTCCGCCCTGCGTGCGGTAGATCAGCACAGGCGTATTCAGGAGCTTGCGGGCAAACAGGTCCTCCGCACCCACCTCCGATGACAGGGCTGCGACGTACCACGCGTTCTTGAGATACGTGACGCTTCGTGTTGTCTCCATTTTTTTCTCCAGGTGTGAATCCCGGGCGACCGCCCGGTAATGAGATGTGGCGATACTGCTGCCACGTTTACAAATCGATGAGCAGGCTCGGCGTGCGCGCGCGTGAGCAGCACGGGGTGAAGCAGCGGTTGGCATCCCGTTCGGCCGCACTGAGGAAGACGTCCCGATGCTCCGGAACGCCTTCCAGAACCGGCAGGACGCAGGAGCCGCAAATGCCCTGCTCGCAGGACAAGGGCACATCGACGCCGTGATCGAGCAGCGCCTGCGCGGCCGTCGTCTGCGCACCGACACGGACGGTGATGCCGCGACGGGCCAGGACGAGTTCGAACTCGCCGCTGTCCGTCACCGGCGCGGCGGACACCGAGAAATGTTCGAAATGTATCCGGGCATCGCCCCAGCCCGCCTGACCGGCCGCATCGCGGACGTGGCGAATGAAGCCCTCCGGGCCGCAGACATATAGATGTGCCCCGCCGTCACGCCCGGAGAGAATCTGCCGGGCGTCGAAGCGGACTTGATCGGGCTGGCTGTCGTAATAGCAGCGGACCCGTCCTGACCAGGGGGACTGCGCCAGGAAGTCCCGGTACGCGGCGCGCTCAGGGCTGCGGGCGCAGTAGTGGAGCTCGAAGTCGTGGCCTTGACGGTGCAACTCCTCGGCCATCGCCAGGATCGGGGTAATGCCGATACCACCCGCAAACAGGATCGAAACAGGCGCGGACACCAGCGGAAACAGATTGCGCGGGTGGCTGATGCCCAGCGTATCGCCGGGCTTGATGTCCCGGTGCGCACACGCCGATCCGCCCCGCCCTGCCGGATCGCGAAGAATGGCCACTTCATAGCTGCCGGAGCCGGCATCGGCCCTGCATAAGGAATATTGACGGACCATGCCGTTGGGCAGCGTGATGTCGATGTGCGCCCCCGCCGAGTAGGAAGGCAGCGGCCCGCCATCGACGGGTGCCAGGACAAGACTCAGAACATCAACTGCGGCTTCGCGCGTTTCGAGCACGCGCACTGCAAGCATGGGTTGAGGACTCAACACAGCCGGGGTCTCCTTTGGGATGAAAGTACGTGGGCCACTTCGGGCTCTTGCCTCTCACTTCGCAAACCCCATGCCACAGCATGAAAATCACTTCAGCTTATTGATTAATAAATATTTTTACTTTTATGTCGATGCGGCGCTAAAATTTAATTTGCTGAAAACAAAAATATCTAATTTCGTAAAACAGAAATTACCTGTTTTCGGAATATCGGAGACTCCGCTACATGCCCCATCGAGCAGCTGCCCACCTGCGCTTCATTCCCCACGAGATTGATGACCGGGAGATATCCAGGCACGTCAAGTTCGACCCGGACAGCGGCCAGATCCTGGTGCTGGATCAGCGCATGCTGCTGATCCACGGCTTCACCCTGGCGGCCTTGCGGCGGGAATTGATGGAGCGCCTCGGTGGCGAGAGCACCCGCGAGCTGTTCACCCGCCTGGGCTACCAGCAAGGCGCAGAGGACGCCCGCCGCCTCCACGCAGCCGAGGACGGGCAGATGGAAAGGACCCTCGCCTACGGCACCCGCCTGCGCGAGATGGAAGGCTTCGTGCGGAACCAGGCCGTCGATCGGGTCCAGTTCAACCAGGAAACCGGGGATTTCTGGAGCGACTACTACTGGGAGTCTTCCTGGGAGGCCGAGATACACCGCGCCCAGTTCGGCATCAGCGGCGCGCCTGCGTGCTGGATGATGGTCGGCTACGCCACCGGTTTTACAACAGCCTTGATGGGGCGTCCGATCCTGTGGCGCGAGGTCGAGTGCGTGGCGATGGGACACGCCCGCTGCCGGGTCGTGGGTCAGCCATTGGAAGAATGTGAAGACGCGGAATCCCACCTGAGCTTCCTGCAGGTCGAACACTTCATCTCAACCCCCAGGCGGCGTAGCGCAAAACCTGTTTCCCCAAGCCCGCAGAAGGACACCCTTCAGCAACTGCCCGATCTGATCGGCGCTTCACACAGCTTCAACGAGGTGGCCTACCTGATCAAACGTGTCGCCCCGACCGACGCGACCGTCCTGCTGACGGGCGAGAGCGGCGTCGGCAAGGAACGCTTCTCGAAGGCGTTGCACGTCCTCGGCCCAAGAGCGGAGAACCCGTTCATCTCCATCAACTGTGCGGCGATTCCCCAGGAACTGGTGGAGGCCGAATTGTTCGGCGTGGAAAAAGGTGCCTTCACCGGCGCCACCGTGTCACGCCCGGGGCGCTTCGAGCGGGCGAGCGGCGGAACGCTGTTTCTCGACGAGATCAGCAGCCTGCCCCTGCATGCGCAGGGGAAACTGCTGCGCGTGATTCAGGAGGGCGAACTCGAACGGGTCGGCGACACCCAGGTCCGCCGGATCGACGTTCGCATCATCGCCGCCACCAACCGCGATCTGCGTAGCGAAGTGGAGGCAGGCCGATTCCGCGAAGACCTCTTTTTCCGGCTGAACGTATTTCCGGTCAAGATTCCCCCTCTGAGGGAACGCCGTGAGGACATTCCGCTGCTGGTGGACACCTTCGTCAAACGCTATTCGGTCAGGTTTGGCAAAACCATCGCCGGCCTCACCCAAAGCGCCGGCGAAAAGCTGTGGGCCTACCACTGGCCGGGCAACATCCGGGAACTGGAGAACATCATCGAGCGCGCGGTTATCCTCGCAGAGAACAACGGGAGCATCGACGTGGAGCATCTCTTCTCCGGCGGCGAGCAGGTGCCCGAGACCGCCCCACACCCCTCTCCTTCGGCAAGCGTCACGCTTCCACAAGCGGGCCCGGGGGCATCCCTTTCGGTCCATCAGGCCATCGAACGGATTCTGGACGCGAACATGGCACTTGAAGAAATCGAATCCCTGGCGATCGCCGAGGCGCTGCGCCGCACCGACGGAAACCTGTCCGCAGCGGCTCGCCTGCTCAAACTACGGCGTGGCCAGCTGCAGTACCGGGTGGATAAAAGGGCGGGCGAGGCGTAAAGATTCAGGCGTATTCAGCCAGGAATCATCCCGGCGTACACATCCTGAGTGTGGGTAACGGAAGCAGGTGCGGCTTTGCTGCGCGACACAGTAGCCGCCTTGGTCAACATGATGTCTCCCGCGGTGAATGCGCGTTCGACCAGCGTTGCCAGATGCACCGAGAAATCCTGAACGCTGGTCTTGCCCTTGACGTGCAGCAGCAGTTGCGTAACCCCGTCCGTTGTCAGGCCCGCGACGACACCTTCGGCATTGATGCGGTAGCTCACGGAGATGCAACGCGGCCCGGGGATGAGGACTTCGACGCAGGCCACGCCGTCTCGCTCCCCCACGGGGAAATGGAATGCCACGGACTTTGCCTGAAAGACGTATCCCGATGCGGACGTAATGGCCCCCCCACGCACATAAGCCGGCAACTCCCTGGCCGCAGCGTGACACCGGCAAGAAACCACCACGGGCGCAGGCGTCGGCAACTGGCACACGGCACGCTGCGCGGCTTCGAACGCATCGTATGCGTGCGCCAGGCGGGCGGGCCGATCAAGACACGGAGCGGAAACAGAGAAGACTTGCAGGGTGAGTACCTTTTTTGCGTTTGATTTGTGAGCCTAACTCAGAAACATTTCAGCAAGATGTTCGCGGCTATGCCGCTAGGCTTGTCTGACGATGTCGTAAAGGCAGTCTGGCAATACTCATCGCACAAAGTTCCAAGTCTGGATTCCGACATTCCGCTGCTTGCCCGCGTGGCTTCGTCTTCATCGTCTGCCAGCGCCAGAACCTGAACCTCCGCGCGAAATCGTCGAGCAGCCCGTTCCCCGACGTCGATCGCCTCCGGGGGCAGTGTTCTGGTCAGGTGGTCTGCATCGTCGCGCCCCGATGCAACGGCGTACATGAACTGAGCGGCCAGCTGTGCGGCGTCGGGGGGCAGCGTGGGGCCTACAGCGATGGCGTCATCCCATTCGCCACGCCGCAGGGCTGCACGCAACCACGCTGGCGTGAGCGGCAGGCCTTGCTGCAGCTCTCCCTGGGCTTCTTCCATCGCGCCCTGCTCATAGAGGGCGATGACACAGGCCGTCTCGCCCTCCTTAAGAGAAGGCAGCGATTGCATAACCGGTTGGCTGTCCCTACAGGAAACCCAGGCAACTGGCCCATCCGGGAAATCCGGCGCGAGGGGAAGCTGGAGCGAGGCACGCAGATTCAACAGCACCGGGACCGCCAGATACTCGGTCGGCTGGATCTGCGTCAATGAGCGGGTCTGAAGCGTAGCGGCGGACAACGAAGGTACCCCCAACACGGTGTTTTTGTTGGAGTCAGATGTTGTGCCGATTGGAAGCCAACGAAAATGGAGCAATTACTTGACTTTGCCGAATTCAGCAAAATCAAAGCAGAGGCAGGCCCAAGGCGGAAGGCCGTGCAGCGCCTTCCGCCGGAGACGCACGTGTGCGACGACATGCACGATTGGGATGATCAACTCCGGATACGGAAACGCCCAACCAGGCCAACCAGATTCGTCGCCTGTTGACGCAGCACGACCGACGCCCGGGAGCAGGTTTCGGCATCACCGCTGTTGCGATTGGTTACGCTATCGATCTCACCGAGGCCGATCGACACTTCGGAAAAGCCGGAAGCCTGTTCCTGCGAGGCTCGCGAGATTTCGGACAGCAGGTTGGAAACCTCTGTCGTCGCGCTGACGATCTCACCCAGCGCAGTGGCCGTCGTATCGGCGATGGCCGCACCACGACGAGTCTTTTCGGCAGAGCCGGAAATCAGGCTGGACGCGCGCTTGGCCGCCTCCGCGCTACGCGTCGCCAGGTTGCGTACCTCGTCGGCGACAACCGCAAAACCGCGCCCGTGTTCTCCGGCGCGGGCGGCTTCGATGGCGGCATTCAGCGCCAGCAGATTGGTCTGCGTCGTGATCTCGTCGATGACGCGGATGATCTCGTTGATGCTGACGCCGGCCTGTTCGATCTCGCCCATTGCCGCGATCATTTCGCCCATGTGCGTGCTGGCAGTCACCGCCGAAGATTGCGCAGCCTTGGAAAGGCTGTCCGCCTGGCCCGCATTGTCGGCGTTGTCCCGCGTTGTGGAGGTCAACTGCTGCATCGCGGCCCCTATCTCAGTCACCGATGACGCGGACCGGGCGGCGCCCGTCGACAGTTCATTGCTGAGATCCGAAACCTGCTCGGCATTGGCGGTGATCTCCCGCGCCCCGTTCTGCAATTGCCCGACGACATCGTTCAGGTTGTCCAGCATCCGCTGCAAGGCCATGCCCAACTGGTCCCGGTCGGAAGCAAGGTCGATCTGGAGATTCAGATCACCCTGAGAGATTCGTTCGGCGATATCGGCCCGGGCCTGCAAACGTGCTGCCATGTCGTTGAGGGCCACACCCAGACGGCCGACCTCGTCATCGGAACGGCTTTCGACGCGGCTGGAAAAATCCCCCTGGCGAATAGTGTTGGCCAGTTGTTCGGCCTCACGAACAGGGCGGGCCAGAGAGGCGGCAGCGAACCACAGGAAAGTCGTGCCCCCCACCGCCGCCAGCAGGCCAACCAGCACCTGCCACCCCGTATACGCCCGGGCTTGGGCCGCGAGGTTGTTGTCCAGCGCATAGGCTTCCGCCAGCACCACGTCCTTGCTGACCCGGATCAACACCGCCCACGGCTTGCCGGTACGCCCGAGCTGGATCGGCGCCATCGCCGTGATCAGACCCGTGCTCTCATCGAGGCGCGCATCCGCTTTGCCCGTCTTGATATCGTCCAGCACGGCCGCGATGTCCTTGCCAGGCAGCAACTCCTGCAAGGGCTTGCCGATCATCTCGGGCTTTTCGCTGTCGGCAACGATCAGGCCCATGTTGCTGACAATCAGCACTTCGCCTTTGCCGCTGAACAGCCCACGATCCGCCTGCTGGGACAACTCCTGGACGAAGTTCAGGTTGTAGTCGGTTCCGGCCACACCAACGAACTTGCCATTGACCATGATCGGCACCGACAACGTGGTCAGCCAGACCTGGGCACCCTGGACGATATAGGGAAAGGGATCGAGCACGCTTTCCGTATTGGTGTCCCGCGGGCCGATATACCAGCCTCCTTTCAGGACACCGTTCGGATGCTTGTCCATGGTGTCGTATTCGACCAATGGCTGAACGGCGATATTCCCTTTGGCGTCCCGATTCCAATAGGGCGTGAAACGCCCGGTCCTTTCATTATTACCAGCCTGGCCGGTACGGAACTGCTCATCGTGGCCGTCCAGCGCATTCGGCTCCCAGCAAGAGTATGTGCCGTTGAAATCGGGATTGTTCTTCAGCACGTTCAACAGCACGGCGTTGATCTGATTACGCCCCAGGCTCAAACCGTTTTCTTTTTTTCCCAATTCGAAGACATGGGCCATGGTCCGCGCCGCATCCAGCGCCACGTCGAATTTAGCCTGAATGATACCGGCCTGGGTTCCGGCAACCCCTTTCAGACTGGCAAGCGTGTTCTCCTTTACCAGACCGCTGACCCGTTCGCTGACCAGTTGCTGGGTGTCACTTGACGAATACACGCCGAAGCCAACCGTGGATATCACCGAAACGACCAGACACGCTCCGGCAACCGCAGAAATACGATGCTGAATCGATTTGAACTTGATGGCCATACTTTCCCCTTTGATGCTCCCCTGTACAACGCCATTTCGAAAGTGTCATGGATTTCAGCGGAGCTGCTCCATAACCAGACATTTCTTATGCTCTCGAGCTATTTCGAATAGCTTCAGGCTTATTGTGCAAAGTTGATGCCATGTCAGGCCGGCCATTTGGCAGCGTCAATGGCGGTGTCCCTGATGGTGCGCATCAGGAAAATGGGCGTGGTCATGGACCATTGGTTCATGGCGATGCCGATGGGTATGCCGAGTACCAGGGGGAACAGGCGTATCGTGCCCGTGCTGATGGTGCGCATCGTGGATGTGTTCGTGGCAATGTTCCATCGCCTCGTGGACGTGGGTGTGTTCATGCCTTTCGGTCAGATGCAGCCAGATACCGAGCGCCATCAAGGCGCCGGCAGCAAGGAGCGGCAGAGTAACTGGTTCCCCACCCAGTACGGCAAGGACAGCCCCAAAAAACGGGGCGACGGAGAAATACGCGCCAGCCCGGGCGACCCCCAGATGACGCATGCCGATGACGAAAAGAACGAGGCTGATGCCGTAAGCCAGCAACCCCACCACCAAGGCTGCTGAAACTGACCACAGATCCGGAAGTTTCGCACCCAACAATAGCCCCAACCCCAGGTTGACGCTGCCCGCTACGGAGCCTTTGACGGCGGCAATCCAGGTCGCGTCGGCCAGTGCCACCTTGCGCGTCAGATTGTTGTCGACGGCCCAGCACAGGCAGGCTCCAAGAACGGCCAGCGCAGGTAAGGCTCCCGAAAATCGCGCATCACCCGGCCAACTCAGAATGATGGCACCGCCGGCAATCGCAAGCATGCCGAGGGCGATGCGCCGGTCGAAGTTCTCCTTGAAGACCACCCAGGCGAGCAGAGCGGTCAGCACGCCTTCGGCATTGAGCAGCAGCGCGGCCCCCGATGCCGGCATGCCGGTCAGCCCATACATCAGCAGGACCGGCCCGATGCCCCCTCCGGTCAGCACCGCGGCGGCAAACCAGCCGGCTTCCGTCTGCTGGAGTCCGACAGGCTGTGCATGGATCACCAGGCGGTACAAGCTCAAACCGACTCCCGAGCCCAAGTACAACAGCCCCGCAAGCATCCAGGGGCTGGCAGCCTGAAGCAGCCACTTGGCAATGGGTGCGCTGGCGCCAAACAGCAATGCCGCGACGAGTGCGGCGGCAACGCCCGGACTGAAGCGAGGACTCATGGAGGTGGGAACGAACGTAAGGGGCAGATTGTGGCACGCACTCAAAGCTCGAACATTATGTGTCCCCAAGAACGAATTTGTAGAAATCTCTACAAAAACGTAGAGTCCACTAATGAACGCATGGATCGCACTCATCACCAGCCTGCCCACCGGAAACGCCACCGCCCGCATGCGGGCCTGGCGCAACCTAAAGGCATCGGGCGCCGCCGTCCTGCGGGATGGGGTCTATCTGCTGCCTGAACGCGAGGATTGCCGGGACGCGCTGAGCACCGTCGCGACGGATATTCGAGCGGCAGAAGGAACCGCGCTGCTCGTTCGCCTTGAAGAGCCCGACGACGGCAACTTTATCGCCTTGTTCGACCGCAGCACCGACTTCGCCGCGCTGCTCGGAGACATCGCGACTGCACGAAACGGCCTGAGTCCGGACACGGCGAACGACGCCCTGAAGCAGGCCCGCAAGCTGCGCAAGACTTTCGGCAACCTCGCGGCCATCGACTTCTTCCCCGGCGAAGCCCAGAAGCAGGCCGATGAAGCCCTGCAAGAGCTCGAACGACGGGCGGCCCGGGCCCTGTCTCCGGACGAGCCGCGTGCTGCCGAGCCCCCCATCACCCGCTTGAACATTCAGGACTACCAAGGCAGTCTGTGGGCGACACACCAGCGGCCATGGGTCGACAGATTGGCCAGCGCCTGGCTGATCCGCAGTTTCATCGACCCGCAGGCCACCATCCTGTGGCTGCCGTCGCCCGGCGACTGCCCGGCCGATGCGCAGGGATTCGACTTCGACGGCGCCACTTTTACCCATGTGGGCGCCCGGGTGAGCTTCGAGGTCCTGCTCGTCAGCTTCGGCCTCGAAACCCCTGCCCTGCTACGCCTCGGCGCCCTGGTGCATTTCCTGGACATCGGCGGCGTGCAGCCACCCGAGGCAGCTGGCATCGAAAGCGCCCTGAGCGGCCTGCGCGACAACATCCGCGATGACGATCAACTCCTGGAGCTCGCCGGCCACCTCTTTGACGGTCTCCTGGCCTCCTTCGAAAAAGATCCGAAACCATGAACACACCCCCGGCAGCCAAACCCGCATCCTTCGACGGCACCGTCAGCTTCTGGCAGGCCTTCCTGTTCTGGCTGAAGCTCGGCTTCATCAGCTTCGGCGGCCCCGCGGGGCAGATTGCCATCATGCACCAGGAACTGGTGGAGCGCCGGCGCTGGATTTCGGAGCGGCGCTTCCTGCATGCGCTCAATTACTGCATGGTACTGCCCGGCCCGGAAGCACAGCAGTTGGCCACCTACATCGGCTGGCTGATGCACAGAACCTGGGGCGGCATCGTGGCCGGCTCACTTTTTGTACTGCCATCCCTGTTCATTCTCATTAGCCTGTCTTGGGTATATATCGCCTTCGGCGAGATACCGCTGGTGGCCGGCCTGTTCTACGGCATCAAACCGGCAGTCACCGCCATCGTCATGCAGGCGGCGCACCGCATCGGCTCCCGCGCCCTCAAGAACAAAGTGCTGTGGGCCATTGCCGCCGCGTCGTTTGCGGCCATCTTCGCGCTCAACGTGCCCTTCCCCGCCATCGTGGCCGCGGCGGCAGCGATCGGCTATTTCGGCGGCCGCATCGCGCCGGATAAATTCACGACCGGCGGCGCACACGGCAAGACCGACAAATCCTTCGGCCAGGCACTCATCGACGACGACACGCCGACGCCCGAGCATGCACGTTTCAGCTGGAGGAAGCTGGCGAACGTCGCCATGGTGGGCAGCCTGTTATGGCTGCTGCCGATGGGACTTCTCACGGCCACTTACGGCTGGAGCCATACGCTGACGCAGATGAGCTGGTTCTTCACCAAGGCCGCCCTGCTGACCTTCGGGGGCGCCTACGCCGTGCTGCCTTACGTGTTTCAGGGCGCCGTCGGCCACTACGGCTGGCTGACGGCGCCACAGATGATCGACGGGCTCGCCCTCGGCGAGACGACACCGGGGCCGCTGATCATGGTTGTCACTTTCGTCGGCTTCGTCGGTGGCTACGTGAAGGCGGTGTTCGGCCCGAACAGCCTGTTTCTGGCCGGTGCCATCGCTGCCACGCTGGCCACCTGGTTCACCTTCCTGCCGTCCTTCGTGTTCATCCTGATGGGCGGGCCCTTCGTCGAAACGACCCACAACGACCTCAAATTCACGGCGCCACTGACGGCGATCACCGCCGCGGTGGTGGGCGTCATCCTCAACCTGGCGCTGTTCTTCGGCTACCACGTGCTGTGGCCGAAGGGCTTCGAAGGCGAGTTCGAGTGGATGTCGGCACTCGTCGCCCTCGGGGCCACCATCGCGCTGTTCCGCGTCAAGGCGAACGTGATTCATGTCATTGCCGGGTGCGCGCTCGTCGGCCTCCTGCTGAAAACGCTGCTGTGAGCTTGAGGCCTGGATGGCACGGTACTCAGGCCAGATCGAAACGGTCCAGGTTCATTACCTTGTTCCAGGCCGCCACAAAATCACGCACGAACTTGCCCTGCGCGTCACTCTGGGCGTACACCTCGGTCAGCGCCCGTAGCTGTGAGTTGGAGCCGAAGACCAGGTCGACGCGCGTGCCAGTCCATTTGACTTCTCCGGTCTTGCGATCGCGGCCTTCGAAGGTGCCGGCAGCTTCGGACGTCGGCCTCCACTCGGTGCCCATATCCACCAAATTGACGAAGAAGTCGTTCGTCAACTGCCCCGCCCGCGCGGTAAAGACGCCGTGCTGGGAGCCGCCCACGTTGGCGCCGAGCACGCGCAGGCCGCCGACCAGCACGGTCATTTCGGGCGCGCTGAGTTTCAGCAACTGGGCTTTGTCCACCAGCAAGGTTTCCGACGGCACGCGGAAGGCCTGCTTCTGATAGTTGCGGAAACCATCGGCCTGCGGCTCCAGTACCGCAAAGGACTCTGCATCGGTCTGTTCCGCCAGCGCGTCGCCGCGGCCTGGTGTGAACGGCACCTCGATGGAATGCCCGGCAGCCTTGGCAGCACTCTCGACGGCCGCACAGCCGCCCAGCACAATCAGGTCGGCAAGGGAAACTCTCTTGCCGCCGCTCTGTGCGTTGAAGCCCTGCTGGATATCCTCCAGCGTCGCCAGCACCTTGGCGAGCTTAGCCGGTTCATTCGCTTCCCAATCCTTCTGTGGTGCCAGGCGGATGCGGGCGCCGTTGGCACCACCGCGCTTATCGGAGCCACGGAAGGTGGATGCGGAGGCCCAGGCCATGGACACAAGCTCGGAAATGGACAAGCCCGATGCCAGTACCTTCGCCTTCAGCGCGGCGACATCGGCCGCATCGACGAGCGGGTGACCGACTGCCGGGATCGGGTCCTGCCAGATCAGGTCTTCAGCGGGCACTTCCGGACCGAGGTAGCGCACCTTCGGCCCCATGTCGCGGTGCGTGAGCTTGAACCAGGCGCGTGCAAAGGCCTCGGCAAAAGCCTGCGGGTCTTTGTGGTAGCGGCGGGCAATCGGCTCGTAGATCGGGTCGAAGCGCAAGGACAGATCAGCGGTGGTCATCATTGGCCGGTGCTTGATCGACGGGTCGTGGGCATCCGGGATGAGATCCTCATCCTTGACGTCCTTCGCCAGCCATTGCGAGGCCCCCGCCGGACTCTTGACGAGTTCCCATTCATAGCCGAACAGCGTGTCGAAATAACCGTTGTCCCAGGTGGTGGGATTGGGCTTCCAGGCGCCCTCGATGCCACTGGTAGTCGTGTTGATGCCCTTGCCGCTGCCAAGGCCGTTCTTCCAGCCAAGGCCCATCTGTTCGAGCGGCGCGCCTTCCGGCTCGGGCCCAACGAGTTTCGGATCGCCGGCACCGTGGGCCTTGCCGAAGGTATGACCGCCCGCCACCAGCGCAACGGTCTCCTCATCGTTCATGGCCATGCGGGCGAAGGTCTCACGCACGTCGCGGCCGGAGGCGACCGGGTCAGGATTGCCGTTGGGGCCTTCCGGATTCACATAGATGAGACCCATCTGGACCGCGGCCAGCGGGTTGGCGAGATCGCGCTCGCCGCTGTAGCGCTTGTCGCCCAGCCATTCGGTCTCCGGCCCCCAGTAGATATCCTCTTCCGGCTGCCAGACGTCCACACGGCCTCCGCCAAAGCCGAAGGTCTTGAAGCCCATGGACTCGAGCGCCACGTTGCCGGCCAGGATGATCAGATCGGCCCACGACAGCGCGTTGCCGTATTTCTGCTTGACCGGCCACAGCAGGCGGCGGGCCTTGTCCAGATTGCCATTGTCCGGCCAGCTATTGACCGGTGCGAAGCGCTGATTGCCGGTACCACCACCGCCCCGCCCGTCGGCAGTACGGTAGGTGCCGGCGCTGTGCCAGGCCATGCGTATGAACAGCCCGCCGTAGTGGCCCCAGTCCGCCGGCCACCAGTCCTGCGAGTCGGTCATCAGCGCGGTCAGGTCCTGCTTGACCGCTTTAAGGTCGAGTTTGCCGAAGGCTTCCGCGTAGTTGAAGCCCGGGTCCATCGGGTTCGAGGCTGGGGCGTGCTGGTGCAGGATGCCCAGGTTGAGTTGCTTCGGCCACCAATCCCGGTTGGAACGCACTCCTGCGGTCGCCGGTGCACCGTGCATGCCGGAAAACGGGCACTTTTGTTGTTCGCTCATGATTGTCTCCTCCTCATCGAAACACTCAATGGACTTGCAGAACGACAAACACGTTCCGCTTGATGGACAGCTTAGCAGCGGCCCATGGAGATACCATTTGCTTTGCCTTATCCCGGCGATATCTTGCGCCTATCCTCGCAGTGAAGGCCGCGAAAGCGTGATCCGGCGCGCCTCAGCAGCACTCCGCGCCGGTTTCGGGGTGGATACTCTTGCCCTCGGGGTCGCCATACAGGCGCTGGATATCGTCAATGCTCGACAGACAGGCCAGGAAACTGCGCACCACGTCGGGATCGAAGTGTGTGCCGCTGCTGGCAACGATATGGCCGATGGCCTCTTCCTTGGACCAGGCCTGCTTGTAGGGGCGCTTCGATATCAGGGCGTCGTAGACGTCGCAGATTGCCGCAATGCGTCCCTCGAGCGGGATCTCGCTGCCGCGCAGGCCGATGGGATAACCCGATCCGTCCCACTTCTCATGGTGCGTGAGCGCAATCCGCCGCGCCATCCCGATCACCTCGGCAGGATGTTCCGGGATGATGTCGCCACCGATCTCCGGGTGCTGGCGCATCACGTCCATCTCGTCGGAGGTCAGCCGGCCCGGCTTCAGCAGGATGCTGTCGGGGACACCGATCTTGCCCACATCGTGCAGCGGGCTCGCCACGCGCAGCATCTCGGCCCAACGTTCATCCTTGCCATAAGACAGCGCAACGGCCTCGCACATCCGGCTCATGCGGACGATATGCTCGCCGGTTTCGTTGTCTCGGTATTCACCCGCGCGGGCGAGGCTCATGTTCAATTGGTGAGCCATCTCCTCCACGTGGGAGAGCATGGTGTCGTAATAGACATAGGTGGCGAGCCCCATATCCATGAAGACCACATTGGTCACCGCGTTCATGTAACGCAGGCGCGTCTCGCGGCTGTCGGATATCGCGGCCTGAACGATACCGGTCAGCTCGCTGAGCACGATGGCGTAGGCACCCATGTAGAGCCGCAGGTCCACGCCAAGCTGATGGTGGGTGCGGCCGATGCGCCGGGCCGCAGATAGATAATCGTCGTCGAAATTACCGGCGAAGACATGCTTTAGCCAGTGATCCTTCTGGCTGCGCCGCGCCCTGACGAGCGTATCCTCATTGCCGAAAGCCCGCGCCGACACACTGCTGGCTTTCAGCCTCGCATACAGCACATCCAGGATTTGATCGATATTGGCCTCGATGAGCGGGAGAAATTCCTTGAGGGTATCCAGCACATCCCCGTCGATCGACAGGAATTCGCACCACTGATCCAGCTTCATTTGCATCGATTAAGCCCAAGCAGACCCGCTTATCAAAAAAACGAAAAAATGAAAATTTTATATCGTCGGGGACAGATTCTAATCGCCGTCAGAACACCGGTCGGTTGATAAAAATCAAACGGCGAGGCCCCCAAATCCACTACCAAGCCCCATTCCGTTAAATAATTCTCGTTGTGCTTTTCTCCCCAGCAAAAATGCACAGCGAGAAGATCCGCGCCAGACAATGCTCGCAAGCTCGTCATTATGACAAGAAAAACTGTCTGGCAACGCCCGGCATGCAGAAAGGCTCACCTATTGTGAATACGCTCCCCCAATAGTCATGGATGCGGCCTCCCCAACAGCAAATCAGCAAGCACCGAAATGCACGAACCATGGCCCGCCCAGGTGGATCTCCATGCTAATCTCGCACCGGCAGAAGTGAGGTAAGCGCATGCTCGCGCCCCGACCGAAAACCACATCAAGGCGTGAGAGGCCAGGAAGTACCATGGGTGAAAAGGTTCGTATTGCGATCGTCGATGACAATTCTCCGCAACGCTTCATTCTGAGCAAACTGCTGGGCAATGACTACGCGGTCGAGACCTTCGAAAACGGCGATGCCTTTCTCGCCAGCACTGACGCTTTTGCGGTCGTGCTGCTCGACATCGGCATGCCCGGCCTGGACGGCTACGATACCTGCAGGGCGTTGCGCAAACGGCACGGCAGCGACGCAACGACCGTCATCTTCGTATCCGCCCACGACACCGCGGACGACCGGATTGCAGCCTACGAGGCCGGCGGCGACGATTACATACTGAAGCCGGTTGCGGCCCATGAGTTGCGCCACAAGCTGCACAACATCGTCGCCGGCCGGGAAGCGATCCATGCCCTCGCCCGCCAATCGAGCACCGCAAAAGTCCTGTTCCAGAAAGCCTTCAGCAGGGTCGGAGATCTGAGCACCGTGGTGGACGCCCTGCGCAAGCTCGCAACACAGGGTAGCCATGAAGCCGTTGCCGAGTTGTTCATCCGTATTCTCGGGGCTTGGGATCTGAACGGCGCAGTACGAGTGATCGGCCACGACGGCCCGCTGGATCGCACGACCGATGGCCCGCTGTCACCGCTGGCTGCCTCCGTACTCGCCACCCGGCGCGACTCGGAACACCTCTTTGAGTTCGGCAGCCGTGCGCTCGTCACCTACCCGCGCATCGCCATCCTGATTCATAACCTGCCGACCGACGAGCCTGAACGACGATCAGGCCTGTGCGAACACCTATCTACACTGGCGGAATGCGCCGATCTGCGCCTTCATGACATCGAGGCCCTGAATGGTCAGCCCCTGGAGGCAAACGATGGTCTCCCAAAACTGGCTGAATTCGGCCGGATATTCGCGCAGATCGCAGAGCAAAGTCGCGACAATCTGTCCCAAGGACAGCACCTGCTTGTCGAACCACTGGAAAATCTCGAACGCGCGCTGGACGGCATGAGCCTGACGGACATCCAGCGAGCCTATCTGGACGATTTGTTCCGGGCCGCGCAGGATGATTTTCATCGATATTTCGATCGGGCCACCGACATCGATCTGGAATTCCGGGAAGTCGTGGGGCGCCTGCTGAAGCAGGCAGCCAACAGGGGCTGACCGGCACCTCGAAGGCCGAAAATCGCAGCAGGCGTGGCGTCGCACTCCTGACCGCAGCCGCCAAAATATAGAAAGAACATCCTCCCGTGACACCCGGCAGGAAAAACCATTTTCTGGAGGTGGGTATATTCATCATGCTCCGGGCGAGCAGGGACAAGCCGGGCTCTCTTGCGCATTGCCAGTAAGGCCTATCCCGAATTGTGTCCCATTGCACTACCTCCCAGCATTCACCGGGAATACTATTGGCAGAAAGAAAAGCCGGTCGATTTTTCTCGGATGAATCCAGGAGCCCAGAATCAGTTCCATTTATTTCATTTCGAAAGCCCCGGAGGGCATTGGTGAAATAGACAGGCGCTATCTTCTCATCCAGTTCCTGTCCATTTTTCTGCCGGTAGCGCTGATCGTCATCGGGGGCGCCTGGCTGTTGGGACGCTCTTCGGAGCAGGCCGCGGTCACGCCGATCCTTGCCCACGAACAAGAGCATGTATCAGCCGCTCGCCATCGCCTGGAGGACGACCTCGCCATTCCCCTGGACCACATCCGCAGTCTGGTGACGGAGACCTCGGTCCGCAATGCCTACCTGTCCCCGTCCAGAGAGACACTCGCAGCAATGCAGGAAGCTTTCATCACGCTGCTGTCGCGCAACCCGGGCTACAGCTCCGTTCGCTGGATTGACCAGGACGGCCAGGAGCGGGTTCGCGTCGACTGGAACGGCGTCGGCGGAAGACCCCTGCCGCGAACCCAGCTCCAGAACAAGCGCGACCGCTACTTCTTCAAGGACATCATGGGGATACGGGACAACCTGGTCTACATCTCCCCCCTCGACCTGTTGATGGAAGGCGCTCACATCGTCGAGCCCTACACACCGACGCTCAGGGTCGGACAGCGCGTATTCGACGAGCACGGCAAGGTCCGTGGCTTCCTGCTGATCAATCTTGCCGCACGTAACAACATTGAGACGTTCATCAAGAGCGCAGCACCGCTCGCCTCCCGCTTGCAGTTGCTCAATAAGGACGGCTATTGGCTGCGAAGCACCGACCCGACGGAGGAATGGGGCTTCATGCTGAAGCACTCCAACACCTTCGGCACTCGCTATCCCGAAGCCTGGCAGGCCATCACCGCGGCAGACAAAGGGCAGCAACGCATCGCGGACGATATCTGGACGTGGTCCACCATAGAATTGTCGAAAAGCTACAAGGGCCGCGTCGAAACCCGCAATATCTGGACAGTGATCAGCCGCCTGCCGGATGAGAGCCTCGCTCAGGTGCGCTGGAACGTCTGGTCGCAAATCTCGGTTGGCACCCTCCTCCTTCTGACCCTGTTTGCAGCCGGATGTCGCAGACTGGTCATCTCGAACACCCAGCGTAACGCACTTCACTACGCCGAGCAGATCGCCCGTGAGGAAGCCCGGGCCACCCAACTGCTCTACCAGGCTCAGCAGAACTTCCAGGTCGTCTTCGAAGCCAACTCCAACGGCCTCGCGGTGGTGGACGCGAACGGCAGGATCGTCATGGCCAACCGGGAGTTGAGCCGGATATTCGGCTATGCCCATGAGGAATTGACCGGACACCCTCTCAGTCTCCTGATACCGGATGAAAGCCGCGACGTGCATGCATCCTTTCTTGCCGCCTATTTTCGCCACCCGTTCAACCGCAAGATGGGCAAGGGCGATGCCCTTTACGGCAAGCGCAAGAATGCCAGCCTGTTTCCCATTGAAGTCGGTCTGAGTCACTTTCGCGATAACAATCAGGATTTCGCGCTGGCCAATGTGGCCGACTTCACTGAACGCAACCGCGCGGAGGAACTCGAGAAATTCCGCGGCAGCGCACTACAGCTCATTGTCGAGGGGGCACCGCTGGAGCAGATCCTCAATGCCACGGTGCTCGGCATCGAGAAGATCGATCCGACCGCCCTGTGCAGCATCCTGCTGATCGGCCCGAGCGGCGGACAGCTGCTGCACGCTGCCGTATCCAATCTGCCCACGTTCTACATCAAGACCATTGACGGCATGCCCATCGCCCCCGGTGAAGGCGCCTGCGGCACAGCTGCCCATTCAGGCCAGCGGGTGGTCGTCGAAGATATCCAGACCCACCCGTTCTGGGGCAAATACCGGGCCGTTGCCGCCCAGGCCGGGCTCGCCTCATGCTGGTCGGAACCCATCAAGGATTCAAACCATCAGGTGCTTGGTACGCTGGCCATTTACCACCGTACCCAGTCCCTACCGACCGATAACGACATCAAGCTCATCAGCCACGTCGCTACACTGGTTTCCCTGGCGATCGAACGTAAATACGCCGAACTGACGTTGGCCAACTACCGGGACCACCTGGAGAATCTGGTCGAAGAGCGCTCCCGCACCATCAAGAAGCTCAACCAGCAGCTCGAAAGACGGGTTGAGGAAGCCGAGGACGCCAATCGGGCGAAAAGCACCTTCCTCGCCAATATGTCCCACGAGATACGCACCCCGCTGAACGTGATCATCGGCTTCTCCCAACTGCTCAAGAAGCCCATGGCGGGAACCACACACGCAGTCCGGCTCGACGAGATCATCTCTGCGGGACATCACCTGCTGGCAATCATCAACGACATCCTGGACCTGTCCAAGATCGACGCGGAACAGATACGCCTTCAGAGCCTACCGTTCCGCATCCCGACGGTCATTGATCACGCCCACAGCATGCTCACCATGCTGGCGGAAGAAAAGGGCCTCAAGCTGTGCCAGGAAGTCGACGATCGCCTGAACGACACAGTCGTCATCGGCGACGCCATGCGGCTCGGACAGATCCTCATCAACTTCATAAACAACGCCGTCAAATTCAGCGACCGGGGAAGTATTGTCATTCGCACCCGGCTTGGGGCGCTTCACGATGACATGGTTGAAGTAAGTTTCGAGGTAGAGGACGAGGGTATCGGCATTTCCGACGAACAGCAGACACGCCTCTTCCAGGCCTTCAGCCAGGCGGACGCATCCACATCACGCAAGTACGGCGGAACCGGGCTGGGACTGGTCATCTCGCGCAAGCTCGCGATGCAGATGGGAGGCGACGCGGGCGTGCGCAGCCAGCCCGGCGTGGGCAGCACATTCTGGTTTACGGTCCGGCTATCCCTCGGAGCCCCGGACATGTTGCTCCAGAGCCCCGGACCGGAGGCGAACGATGCGCCAATACGCACCAATGCACGGGTTCTCCTCGTGGAAGACAACGAACTCAACCAGGATGTGGCCCAGGAAATCCTCGCCGAGTCCGGACTCACTGCTGACATCGCCAACCATGGCGCGGAAGCGGTTGAAATGGTCCGGCTCAAAGCCTACGACCTCATCCTGATGGACATGCAGATGCCCGTCATGGACGGACTGGAGGCCACCCGGCGTATTCGGGCACTGCCGGGTTACGAGACCATCCCGATCATCGCGATGACGGCCAACGCCTTCGAAGAAGACCGCAATCGCTGCAAGGACGCTGGCATGAGCGACTTCGTCTCCAAGCCCGTCGAACCTCCCTTACTTCACCGAACCCTGCTCCACTGGCTGGGCACCGACACCACCATGTCCTCTTCTCCAGACTCCCCTTGCGCAGTAACACCCGCTGCCCCGCCCGCTGCTACCGACGAACCGTCGGCTACCCAGGGACTGGCCGTCATTGCCGTCGAGCGTGGCGCCTTGATGTGGGGAAGCACGGAAAAACACCACCGCTTCCTGCAGAAATTCGTCGACCAGTTCGGCGACTTTGCAACGCGCCTGGACGCGGCGGCAAGCGACACCGACCGGGCCGCGCTCGTACACAAGCTCCGGGGGGCAGCCGCCAACATCGGCCTGGAATGGCTGGCGGATACGGCCCGCACCCTCGAACTGCAGCTCAAGCAGGGGCAGGATTGCGGCGCGACCCTCGAAGCGTTCAGGGAGGCACTGTCCGCGACCCTGGCGCGCATCGCCGCCACACGGGCCAGTGACGAGGCCGAGCCGAGTCCTCCACAGTCGACGCCCGCCGTCCTGCAACCCCTCTTCGAACAAATACGCGTGGCGCTGCAGAAGGACACGCCGGACGATGTGGAACCCCTCCTCGCGCAACTCAAGTCTCAAGTCCCCGAGGAGCCATTGAAAGCACTGACCGACGCTGTGTCCCGCTACGACTTCCGCGGCGCCGAACGAGCACTTTCCGCACTGGCCCAGGCTTGTGGCCTAATCGACGGAGGCCGGTAATGGCAGTCGGCCCGATCCTCGTCGTCGACGACGAACCCCTGAACCTGGACGCCATTCGCGAGGCCCTCAAGGCCAGCTATCGGCTGGTGTTCGCCACCAGCGGCAGCGACGCGCTTATCGCCGCCCGCCGGCACACGCCGTCCCTGATCCTGCTCGACATCCAGATGCCTGGCATGGACGGCTACGAGGTCTGCCAACAACTGAAGGCAGATCCTCAGACCGCGGCCATCCCGATCGTCTTCGTGACCAGCCTGTCGGAAACCCCGGACGAAACCTACGGCTTCCAGGTCGGCGCGGTGGACTACCTCACCAAGCCCATCCACCCGGCGATCGTCCAGGCCCGTGTCGCGAACCAGCTCAACCTGGTGCGAGCCTCCGAACTCGAACAGAGCCACCGGGACGCCATCAGCATGCTCGGCGAAGCCGGGCACTTCAACGATACCGACACCGGCCTGCACATCTGGCGGATGGCGGCCTACGCCCGCGCCATCGCTGCGGCCGCGGGCTGGAGCGATGAGGCCTGCGCGCTGCTGGAACTCGCCGCCCCGATGCACGACACCGGCAAGATCGGCATCCCCGGAACTGTGCTGCGCAAACCCGGCAAACTCGATGCGGAGGAATGGGTCGTCATGCGCACCCACACCACCATCGGTCACGAGATCCTCAGCAAGAGCAAGGCGCCGGTTTTTCAACTGGCGGCCGAGCTCGCCCTGCGCCACCACGAGAAATGGGACGGCAGCGGCTACCCGGACGGTCTCGCCGGCAGCGCCATTCCCGAATCGGCGCGGATCGTGGCGCTGGCGGACGTTTTCGATGCGCTGACGATGAAACGGCCATACAAGGATGCCTGGCCCGTGGAGCGCGTGATAAGGTTCGTCGAAGAAAACTCGGGAACCCATTTCGAGCCACGCCTGATAGAGATATTTATCGCAATCCTCCCGCAGCTTCTGCAAATCAAGGAGACCTGGGACGCACGGGAGAACGCTACGGAAACGCAAACATGAGTGAGGATCTGTTCGACACCGACAGTACACCCCGGGCGCGGGTGATGATCGTCGACGACGACGACATTTCCGCCAGCCTGCTCGAGAGCCTGCTGGAGGACGAATTCGAGACCTGTACCCTGTCATCAGGTGAAGCCTGCCTCGACCATGTGATCCGCTTCGGCCCCGATGTGGTGTTACTGGATATCCAGATGGACGGCATCGACGGCTACGAGACCTGCCGGCGCCTGCATGCGCTGGAAGAATGGTCCTCCGCCACCGAACAGCCGGTGGTCATCTTCTTCTCAGGCCACGACACCCTGGAGGAACGTCTCAAAGCCTATGAATCGGGTGGCGACGACTTCATCGCCAAGCCGCCGGCGCCGGAGGAGGTATTGCGCAAGGTCCGCGCACTGGTCACGCTGGTGGCCGAGCGCAAGCGCGTGCAGTCCGAAAAGGATTCCATGCAGAAGATGGCCATGTCCTTTCTCACCAATCTGGGTGAGAGCGGCGTGGCGCTGCAGTTCCTGCGCAGCGGCCTGGCCTGCACGGATATGGCCGACCTGGCGCGCCTGACGATTGCCGCCCTGCGCGACTACGACCTGGATGCCAACGTGCAACTCGGCGCCCCTGGCCGGGCCGAGACTTTCGTCCCGTCAGGGACCGCGACACCGCTGGAGGAATCGGTGTTCGAGCAGGTTCGCAAGATGGAACGCATCTTCCAGTTCCGCCGCAAGATCGTCATCAACTACCCGTACGTCTCCATCCTCGTCAATAACTTCCCGATTGAGGACGAAGAGCGCTGCGGGCGCCTGCGCGACCATCTGGCGATCATCGCCGAAGGCTGCGAGGCGAGCATGCTGGCACTTCTGCGCGATACCGAGATACGAACCCGGACGGCCCTGCTGCAGGACACGGCCGCCGGCGTGGAGCACGCCATCGTCACCCTGCGCGAGCAGTACCGGGCCTTGCAGGCGGAAACCCGCCTGAGCCTGCATGACCTCAACCAGTTCTTCGCCAAGGAACTGATGTACCTCGGCCTGTCGGACGTCCAGGAAGAGCAGATGCTGGCCATTCTGTCCCGTGGGATCGAGCAGACGATGACGGCCTTCGACAAGGGACTGGATTTCGACTCCCAGTTGGGCAGCCTGCTGGCCAACATCCGCGGGGGCGATTCCGCCTCGGACCCGTCCCGCCTTTGAAACTGAGCCCTGCGGACGATCCGTCCGCAGGGCTTGGCCCGCCTTAGAACACGTGGTTCACACCGAGCATATAGCCGCTCGGGTCGTAGCCCGGCTTGGCCACCGTGCCGACCAGGTTGCCGCCATCCGTCAGGCTGTAGCTGGCGTTGGTCTTGTTGAGCACCTTGCCCCAGGTGCCGTACAGCGTCGTGCTGTCCTGCAGCTTGTACGCGTAGGCAAGCCCCAGCAGGTTGGCGTCGCGGTTCTTGATCGACTTGTCGTCGAGCTGGCTGTAGCTCACGAAGGCCTTGCCACGCCACACCGGGATGCCGGCACTGACGCTCCAGCCTTCGGCCTTCGACAGCGTGGCCGTCACGTTCTCGTAGTTGCCGCCACTGATCCGGCCGGCCACATAGTTGCCATACAGTGTCGCGAAGCCCAGGTTGTAGCTGCCGCCCACCTGCCAGCCGCGGCGCTTCGCCAAGCCCGTTTCCTGCGGGCCCGTCGCCGGGGCGACGTAGCTGGCGTTGTCCACGTTCCACGCCGTCACCGTGGCGTTGAGCGGACCGCCGCTGTAGTACAGCGCCAGGTCACCGCCACGGCCGGCCTTGTCGGTGGTGACGGTCGTTGAACCGGCCGCTACCGGCGTCACCATGTTCACATTGTTCTCGCTGCCGCTGCTCAGGGTCAGCTGGCCGGAGAAACCGGCGACCTTCGGCGAAGCGTAGACGAGGGAATTGTTCAGCCGCGTCGGCATGCCACCAATGACGGGCAGCAGCCCGGCCGACGAGCCGAAGAAACCGGCGCCCATTGCCGCCGACATCACCGAGGAGGTGTAGGAGCCGGCGTACTGGCGGCCCGCCGTCACGGTACCGAAACGGGTCGACAGGCCAGCGTAGATCTGCCGCGAGAAGATCTGGCTGCCGTTGCTGGTCTGCCCGCCGCTGGACACCGCGGTGTTGTTGATGCCCGGCGTGATCGCGCCGGTACCGACAGAGCCGGTGTCGAACAGCAGGCCGGCTTCCATCAGGTACACCGCCTTGATCTCGTCGCCGAGTTCCTTCTCACCTTTGAAGCCGATCCGCGACGAGGACATGCCGCCGGAGCCGATGGTGGACTTCTGGCCGTAGCCGCTGTTCACCGTGGACGCGCTGACATCCGCCACGCCGTAGATCGTCAGCGTGCCGGACGGGCCGGTCGGCACGCCCATCTGCAGGCCGGCCCCCCGGGCCGGACCGCCGGTCTGGATTTCGGTCTTCTTCTGCTCTTCCTGGTTCTTCATCAGCTGCTGGATCAGCTGGCGCTGTTCGGCCAGTTCGCGCTTGAGCGCATCGATCTCCGTTTCAGCGAAGGCCGGCGCGGCGGCGCCAGTGCCAAAGGCGGCCAGCAAGAGCAGGCTCAGCGGGCGACGGAGGGTGGCGGGCGTGTTGTTCTGCATGGTCAGTCTCTTCCTTGGTCCGGTGATTAGCCGGGATGGGTTGGCCCCTCTGTGGGGGCTGTATATCGGGCCGGCAGCGATGGCTACCGGCCCGGTGTTGCTCAGTAGCGCGTACTCGCTCAGGCCCGCATCTGCAGCGGCTGGGCGTTGCGGAAAGCCTCCCGGCGCTCGGCCTGCAGGGCCTTGGCGGCGGCCACGTTCTTCTCCTTCACGTGGCCGTAGCCGCGGATCTCATCGGGCACGCTGGCCAGGTCCACCGCCGCGGCGTGATTGGTGCCGTCGAGCCGGGCGAGGATGTCGTCGAGCTGCACGATGTAGTCCTCGATGGCCCGGCGTTCCTCACGGCGCTCGTCGCTCTTGCCGAAAATGTCCAGGCTGCCGCCGCGCAGGCTCTTGAAGCGGGACAGCAGGCGGAAGGCCTTCTGCACCCAGGGGCCGTAGACCTTCTTCTGCAGCTCGCCGGTCTTCGGATCACGGTCGGCCAGCAGCGGCGGCGCCAGGTGGTACTTGAGCGTGTAGCCGTGCTTGAATTGGGCATCGAGCTGGGCCAGGAAGGCCGGATCGCTGTGCAGGCGGGCCACCTCGTACTCGTCCTTGTAGGCCATCAGCTTGTAGAGGTAGCGGGCGGCCGCTTCGGCGAGCGCGCTCTGGCCGGGCACGACGCGGGATTCGGCGCCATGCACCTTCTTCACCACCTCGGCGTAGCGCTTGGCGTAGGCCTCGTCCTGGTAGGCGATCAGCTCGGGGATGCGCACTTCGAGCAAGCGCTTGAGCTCGCCCTGGGCGCCGACCGTATCGAGGATGGCGCGGGCCGCCGGCGTCAGGGCCGGCACAGAACGCAGCGCGATCACCGGGGCGTTGCCGCGGGCCACCTCGGCCTCGACGAAGGCCCGGTCCACCACCGCCATGCGGCCCCACTTGAAGGCGGCCAGACTCATCTCGACGCCGACGCCGGACTGGCGGATGGCGGCTTCGATGGACTCGGCAGCCAGCGGCAGCGTACCGGCCTGGTAGGCCACGCCGACCATGAACAGGTTGGTCGCCATGCTGTCGCCGAAAAGTCCTTCGGCCAGCGCCTGGCCGTCGAGGAAGACGTTGTCGGCCTTGCGGGTGACGCGATTCAGGCCGGCGGTCAGCCCGGTCACCGCCGGGAAATGCACGTGGCGGTCGGAGACCATGTGGCCGGTCGGCGTCTCGGTGGTGGACACGATGGCGATGGTGCGTTCCGGGTGGCACTTGTCCAGGTTCTTCGGGTCCGTCGCGTTGAGGATGTCGAAGCCCAGGTAGAGATCGGCGCTGCCGTCGGAGATCTTGTTGGCGCCGACAAAGGGCTGTGCGCTCACCTTGATGTCAGAGATCACCGCCCCGCCCTTCTGGGCCAGGCCGGTCTGGTCGAGGCCGACCACGTGCTTGCCTTCCATCCGCGCGGCGTTGGCGAGGGTTGCCACGACGGTCACCGAGCCGGTGCCGCCGATGCCCATCACGTGCACACCGAAGTCGCCCTTGATCTTGAATTCGGGCTGCGGGATGTCCCGCTCCAGCGCCGGGATGCGGCCCTTCTTCTTTTTCTTCGGCGCGTCGCCGGCGGCCGGCTCGGGGTTCGGCGTGACCGTCACGAAGGACGGGCAGAAGCCCTTCACGCAGGAGAAATCCTTGTTGCAGGACGACTGGTGGATGCGCGTCTTGCGGCCAAACTCGGTCTCGACGGGCTCCACGCTCATGCAGTTGGATTTCTCGCCGCAGTCGCCGCAGCCTTCGCAAACCCGCTCGTTGATGATGGTCACTTCCGCCGGCTCGGCGGCCTTGCCACGGCTGCGGGCACGGCGCAGCTCGGCGGCGCACTCCTGGTCGTGCAGCAGCACGGTGGTGCCCGGCGTGGCAGCCAGCTCGCGCTGGGCCTCGTCGAGGCGGTCGCGGTGCCACACTTCGGTGTGGCCGGGCAGCTGGACGCCGGAGTAGTCGGACAGGTCGTCGGTGGTCACGATGACGCGGCGCACGCCGTTGGCGAGCAGGTCGGAGACCATCGCCGCCACCGGGTGGGCGCCCATGATGTCCTGGCCGCCGGTCATCGACGTATGCGCATTGACCAGCAGCTTGAAGGTGATGTTGGCGCCGGTGGACGCCGCGTAGCGCACCGCCAGGCTACCCGAGTGGGCGTAGGTGCCGTCGCCCATATTCTGGAAGATGTGCGGGGTGTCGGTGAAGGGCGCCATGCCGATCCACTGGGCGCCTTCGCCGCCCATGTGGGTGCCCATCACCACGTTGCGGTCCATCCACATGGCCATGGTGTGGCAGCCGATGCCGGCCGACACGATGCTGCCTTCCGGCGCTACCGTGGAGCTGTTGTGCGGGCAGCCGGAGCAGTACCAGGCGGTACGGTTCATGGTCGGCAGCTTGTTGCGCGCATGGATGTCGTCGAGGCGCTTGATCCAGGCTTCCGCGGATTCGATGCGCGCCTTGCGCGACAGGCGCTTGAGCAGCGCACGGGCGATCACGTCGGACTCGAACTCGCCGTAGTGCGGCAAGAGCTCCTGGCCCTCGTCGTCGAACTTGCCGACGATGCGCGGCGCGTTGGCGCGTCCATAGAGCACTTCCTTGGCGAACATCTCGAGGAAGGGACGTTTTTCCTCGATGACGAAGATCTCTTCCAGGCCCTCGGCGAACTCGCGCACGATGGTCGGTTCCATCGGGAACAGCATGCCCATCTTGAGGATGCGGATGCCGTAGCGGCGCAGCGCTTCGTCGTCCAGGCCCATCTCGAGGAAGGCCTGGCGCACGTCGTTGTAGGTCTTGCCGGCGGTGACGATGCCAAGCCAGGCGTCCTTGTTCTCGAAGACGATGTTGTTGAGCTTGTTGGCGCGGGCGTAGCGGCGCGCCACTTCAAGGCGACGGGTGTACAGGGACTGTTCCATCTCCAGCGCCTCGACGCGCACGTTCATCCCCAGGTTCATGTTGGGGAAGAAGGGCTTGCCGTCGAAGTTGAGATCCGGCGTCACGAAGTTCAGGCGCGCCGGATTCACGTTGGCCGTGCCGCTGCCGTCCGCCACGTTGGTGACGATCTTCATGCCGATCCACAGGCCGGACAGGCGCGACATGTTGTAGCCGTGCAGGCCCAGGTCGAGGATCTCCTGCACGTTGCCGGGGAACAGGGACGGGATGCCCACGTGGTAGAGCATCGGCTCCGACTGGCTGCACAGGGACGAGCTCTTGCAGCTCGGGTCGTCGCCGGCAATCGCCAGCACGCCGCCGTTCTTGCCGATGCCCGTGTAGTTGGCGTGCTTCAGCGCGTCGCCGCTACGGTCCACACCGGGCGCCTTTCCGTACCACATGCCGGTCACGCCATCGAACCTGGGCTTGCCGACGGTGTGCATCATCTGCGTGCCCCACACGGCGGTGGCGGCCAGGTCCTCGTTGAGGCCGTCGACGAAATGGATGTGGTTTTCGAGGAGCAGCTTCTGCTGCTTGATCAGCGCGGCGTCGAGCATGCCGACCGGCGAACCCCGGTAGCCCGAGATGAACATGCCGGTCTTGAGGCCGCGGCGGGCGTCGGTGCGCACCTGGTCCAGGCTCAGGCGCACCAGCGCGTCGATGCCGCCCAGGTTGATGCTGCCCTGTTCCTGCGTGAAGATGTTCGAAAGGTCTTGCTTGGATGACATGGAAAAACTCCTCTCCTCCGGTCGCGCCGCCCTCCTCTCTCCATTTCTGCAGGCCGAACGGAAGCCGGCCTCGCTCGCAAGGAGCGTCGCCAGCCGCCGGCATGGGCCGGAATTCAGGAATGGAGGATCAGGTGCAGCGATTTGCTGCCCGGCGGACTCCACGCCGCCGGGCACTGCGGCACAGCTTTAGACGAAGCGCATCGAGACGGAGCCGAGATCCTGGAAGCGCACGTTCACGTGGTCGCCCGGATTCACCGTAATGGCTTCGGTGACGCCGCCGGTCATGATGAAGGTGCCGGCCGGGATCTCCTGGCCGCGGGCGCCCAGGTGGTTGGCGAGCATCGCCACGGCGGTCAGCGGGTGGCCCAGCACGGCGGCGCCGGCAGCCATCGCCTTGATCTCGCCGTTGATTTCCATAACCACGCCAAGGGTGCGCAGGTCGAGGCCTTCCAGGTCGCGCATGGTGTTGCCGACCACGAAGCGGGACGACGAGGTGTTGTCGGCGATGACGCTCTTCAGGTCGAACTTGAAGTCGCGGTAGCGGGAGTCGATGACTTCCACCGCCGGCAGCACGAAGTCCACCGCTGCCATCACGGCGCCCACGTGGCAGCCGGGGCCCTTCAGCGGGGCCTTGGTGACGATGCAGATCTCGGCTTCGACCTTCGGGTGGATCAGCTCGCTGTGCTTGATATCGCCGCCGTCCGGGCGCGCCATGTAGTCGGCGACGAAGCCGAACACCGGCACGTCGACGCCCATCTGCTTCATCTTGGCGAAGGACGTGAGGCCGCACTTGAGGCCGGCGACCTTGTTGCCACGGGCTTCCTTGCGGCGGCGGATCTCGTCCTGGATCGCGTAGGCGTCGTCCCAGTCCATGTCCGGATGGTCGTCGGTGATCTTGGTGACGTCGCGGGCCTGCAGCTCGGCGCTTTCCAGGTGCTCGGCGAGGGAGAGGATGGTGGCGTGATCGAGTTTCATGGAAGTGTGCTTTCGGAAATCAGATGAAACGGACCGACGTGCCGCCCAGGCCGCCGACGCTGCAGGTGAGGCTGTCGCCGGCCTTGACCGGGACGAGCGGGGATTGGGAGCCGGACAGGATCACCTCGCCGGCCTTCAGCGCGATGCCGAGGCGGCCGAGGGTGTTGGCCAGCCACACCACCGCATTGACGGGCGAGCCCTGCACGGCGGCGCCGGTGGAGGTGCTGATGATTTCGCCGTTCTTCTCGAGGACCATGCCAGCCAGCGCCAGGTCCAGGTCGCGCGGGCTCTTGCGCACGCCGCCGAGGACCAGCACGCCGCAGGAGGCGTTGTCGGCGACGGTGTCCTGGATCTTGATCTTCCAGTCGCGGATGCGGGAGTCGACGATCTCGAAGCACGGCACCACACATTCGGTGGCGCGCAGCACGTCGGCAGCGGTGACGCCGGGGCCCTGCAGGTCGCGCTTGAGGATGAAGGCCACTTCGGCCTCGGCCTTTGGGGCGATCATGCTATCGACGGGGATCGCCTCGCCCTCGTTGTAGATCATGCCGGAGGTCATCTGGCCGAAGTCCGGCTGATTGACCTTGAGCATGTCCATCACCACCTTGCTGGTGACGCCGATCTTCTTGCCGATGATGGTCTCGCCGGCATCGAGGCGGCGCTGGATCATGCGCAGCTGGATCTGGTAGGCGTCCTCGATGGTGATCTCGGGTTCGCGGTCGGTGAGCGGGTCCACCGCGGTGCGGGTGATCAGCGCGTTATAGAGCTCGTCACCGTATTGCTCGATCTTGTTCTGGTTCATGGAAGGCTTCCGTCAGTCTGTTGGGTGTAGGTGCCGGCCCCAGCGGGAGGGAACCGGGGCCGGCGGACGCACCATGGGGCCGGTGCGCCAGGAGGAGCGGGATGGACTCAGTACTTGATCATCACGTTGCGCAGCTCGGTGTAGAACTCCAGCGAGTGCAGGCCGCCTTCACGGCCGATGCCAGACTGCTTGGAGCCACCGAAAGGCGTGCGCAGGTCACGCAGGAACCAGCTGTTGATCCAGCACAGGCCAACTTCGATCTGGGTGGCCAGGCGGCTGGCGCGGCTGATGTCCTGGGTGTAGATGGAGGTGGCGAGGCCGTACTTGGTGTCGTTGGCCATACGCACCGCTTCTTCTTCGGTGTCGAAGGGCTGGATGTGGCAGCACGGCCCGAAGATTTCTTCGCGCACGACGGAGGCGGTTTCCGGCAGGCCGGTCCAGATGGTCGGCTCGACCCAGCAACCGTCCTTAAGCTCGTCCGGCATCAGCGGCACGCCGCCGCCGGTGACGATGGTGGCGCCTTCGGCCTTGGCCTTCTCGTAGTAGGACAGCACCTTCTTCTGGTGCACCTTGCTGACCAGCGGGCCGATCTTGGTGTCCGCATCGAAGGGAAGGCCCGGCTTCATCGCCTCGGCCTTGGCCTTCAGGGCATTCACGAACTTGTCGAAGATCGGGCGCTCGACATACACGCGCTCGGTGCCGAGGCAGACCTGGCCGCAGTTCTCGAAGACGGAACGGGTGACCGTATTGACCGCGTTCTCGAAGTCGCAGTCGGCGAACACCACGGCGGCATTCTTGCCGCCCAGCTCCAGTGACACCGGGCGGATGCCGTCGGCGCCGGCCTTCATGATGGCGGTGCCGGTCTTGGTCTCGCCAGTGAAGGTGATGCCGTCCACGTCCGGGTGGGCAGTCAGCAGCGCGCCGGCGGAATCCACGCCGTAGCCGTTGACCACGTTGTACACACCGGCGGGCACGCCGACCTTGTTCATCACCTCGCCCAGCAGGGTCGCGGTGGCGGGGGTGACTTCGGAGGGCTTCACAACGACGGTGTTGCCGCAGGCCAGCGCCGGGCCGACTTTCCAGGTCATCAGCAGCAACGGCAGATTCCACGGACTGATCACCGCGATCACGCCGCGCGGCGTGCGCACGCCGTAGCTGCGGGCGGTCTTGCCGTCGGGGGTGCGCATCTCGAAGGACTCGGTGGAGACGTTCTTGATGGTGTCGGTGAAGATCTGGAAGTTGGCCGCGCCGCGGGGAATATCGATGTGGGACGCCAGGTGGGCCGGCTTGCCGGTGTCGGCAATCTCGGCCTGCAGGAAGTCGTCAAAGCGGTGGTTGATCTCGGCGACGATGCCATCGAGCATCTTGCAGCGCTCGACCACCGACAGCTTGCCCCAGGGGCCGTGCAGCGCGGCCTTCGCGGCGGCCACGGCGGCATCCACTTCGGCCTTGCCGGCCTCATGGACCAGGCCGATCAGGGAGTTGTCCACCGGGTTGCGGTTCTCGTAGGTCTTGCCGCTGACGTTGGTGACGTACTCACCGTTAATGAAGTTCTTGAATTCTTTCATGTCTTTCTCACTGTCTGAGGTCTCGTGGGCCCGGCTGGTCACGGCACCTGGGCGGGCACGGCCCGACGGGAGCTGGACACTTCTTCCGGATAGATCGCTCGGCGGGGGCGCTGTTCTCTGCCTCGGTCGATCGATTGAGTCTAGTTTAGCGAGATTTTATTAAAATCTCGATATTTTTTTATTCTGTTGTTATCCCATGATGACGCCCTCGCGGGCGCCGCCATGGGTAGTGCGCAGATCAGGTGAACACGCTCAGGAAAGCCTCGTTGAGCTTGCGGTCGTGATAGAAGATCGCAGGCCCGAGGGTTTCGTCGTACCAGGTGATGACCGGCTTGTCCGGGTAAGCGATGTAGCCGCCCGAGAACACCTCGTTGCGGTTGCCCGACGGGTCGAAGAAGTAGATCGTCTCGCCGCGGGTGATGCCGTGGCGGGTCGGCCCGATGTCGATGGAGGTGTGGGTGCGGGACAGCACGTCGCCGGCGTGCAGCACCTTCTCCCAGCTGCCCAGTTCGAAGGACACGTGATGCAGCTTGCCCTTCACCGGCTGACGGATGAAGGCCACGTCGTGGGCCTTGTTGGCGCAGGTCAGGAAGGTGCCGATCATGAAGTCCGGCTGCCCCTTCAGCACCACCTTCTCGGTGATGTAGAAGCCGAGCACCTCGGTGAAGACCTTCACGGAGCCGTCCAGATCGTCGCCGTACAGCAGGCAGTGATCGAAGCGCGACGGGGAGATGCCGACCAGGCCGTCCGGCCACGGGTTCGGATTGACGTCCGGGCCGTCGGTGCCGCAGTTGTTGCCGATCTGTTCCTTCTCGGCGAACAGCTCCATCACGTGGCCCGTGGGCACCGTGAAGCGGAAGCGCTTGCCGGTCTTGGGATGCTCGCCGGCCTCGATCCAGCCGAGGTCGGAGCACAGGCCGCAAGCTTCCAGATCGGCAGCCAGTTTGTGGAGGGTAGCGACGGAATCGACCTTCCAGCCCATGTAATCCATGCCCGCGTTGTCCGCCTCGCGCAGCACGATGCTGTGGTGGTCGTGCTCGTCCCAGGCCTTGAGGAACACGCGGCCCTGGGCATCGCGTTCCACTTCGATCAGCCCCAGCACGTCCTTGTAGTGCTTGAGCGCAGGTTCCAGCTCCAGCACACGCAGGGAAATGTGGCCGGGGCGCAATACGCCGGTAAGTGCCATTTGATTTGTCTCCTGGTTGGGTTGTGGGTTCGGCCCTGCTCCGCTCAGTGGTGGGCGGATGCGGAACGACCGTGGTTGATCATGGAAACGGCCAGGGTGGCGATCACTGCGGGGATCGCGATGGCCATGAAGTTGTGCTGCAGCGGGAGGGCCATGCCGACCAGGGTGCCGATCACGATCGGCGCCAGGATCGCGCCGCTGCGGCCGACGCCGGACGCCCAGCCGATACCGGTGGAGCGCACCGCCATCGGGTAGTACTGGCCGACGTAGGCGTAGGTGAGGATCTGCGTGCCGATGGTGGAGGCGCCGGCCAGGCCGACCAGCAGGTACAGCACTTCGGTCGGAACCTTGTAGCCGAGCAGCGTGATGGACACCGCCGCCAGCGCGTAGAAGCCGACCAGCACGTACTTGATGTGGAAGCGGTCGGCCAACCAGCCGCCACCGATGGCCCCGATCATCGCGCCGAAGTTGAGCACCAGCACGAAGGTCAGCGCGGAGCCGAGGCTGTAGCCGGCACCGGCCATCAGCTTGGCGAGCCAGGAGCTGAGGGCGTAGACCATGAACAGGCACATGAAGAAAGCCACCCAGAACATCGTGGTGCTGAAGCCGCGGCCGTCCTGGAACAGCTTGCCGATCGGCGCGCCATGGGCGTGGTGGGCATGGGGCAGCACGAACTCGTCACCGGCGGACGGCACGTAGGACGGCTCGATGCGCGGCAGGATGCGCTTCACTTCCTCGGCACGGCCGTGCTTGATCAGGAAGGCCATCGACTCCGGCAGCGACTTGAGGATGAACGGGATCAGCAGCACCGGCAGGCCGGCAGCGATGAACACCGACTGCCAGCCGTAGCTCTCGATCAGCCCCTTGCCGAGCAGCGCCGCCAGCATGCCGCCCACCGAGTAGCCGCTGAACATCAGCGTCACCAGGGTGCTGCGCATCTTGCGCGGCGAGTACTCGGTCATCTGGGCGACCACGTTGGGCATCACTCCGCCGATACCCAGCCCCGCCAGGAAGCGGGTGATGCTGAAGCTGACGGGATCGCTGGCCAAACCTGCCGCGGCAGTAAACACGCTGAACAACAGCATGCAGATCGCGATGGCCCAGCGGCGGCCGATCTTGTCGGCGATGGTGCCGAGGAAGATCGCGCCGAACATCATGCCGAACAAGGCCGAGCTGACCATGAAGCCGGCGTTGGTCGGAGAAACGCCCATCTCCTTCATGATCGACGGCAGCGCGATACCGGCCACCGCCAGGTCGTAGCCGTCGAAGATGATGATCAGGGCGCACCAGAACAGCACGAGGCCATGAAAGCCGCCAAAACGTGCGTGATCCGTGAGCTTGTGTACGTCGATCTGTGCCATGTTGTCTCGCTTATGTATTTGTTATGTAAATGGATGGGGAGGGAGAAACGACGGGTTTCAGCCGAGGTCGCCACCACCGACTGGCACGACCAGACCGGTGATGTAGGAGGACTCGTCGGAAGCCAGGAAGAGGATCGGGGCCACCTGCTCGTCGATCGTGCCGTAGCGGTGCATCAGGCTCGAATCGATGGTCTGGTCGATGACGCCCTGGTACCAGACCTGCTCCTGCTCGGTCGGCTGGGCCTGGTTGCGCGGGATGCGGCGCGGCGGCGCCTCGGTGCCGCCGGGCGCGGTGGCGTTGATGCGGATGCCGTCCTTGGTGTGCTCCATGGCGATGGAGGCGGTCAGCGCATTGACGCCGCCCTTGGCCGCCGAGTACGGCACGCGATGCACGCCGCGGGTGGCGATGGACGACACATTGACGATGACGCCTTTCTTTTGCGCCAGCATCGGCGGCAGCACGGCACGGCAGCACCACAGGGTTGGGAACAGGGAGCGGCGGATCTCCGCCTCGATCTGCGCCTCTTCGTAGTGTTCGAAGGGCTTGGCCCAGATCGTGCCGCCGACGTTGTTGATCAGCACATCGACGCGCCCGAAACGGGCCAGCGCCTCGGCCACCACCGACTCGGCGCCGGCGAAGGTTTCCAGGTCGGCCTGAAAGGCCGCGGCCTTGCCGCCGGCCCGGGTGATCTCGGCGACGACCTCGTCCACCAGCGGCGAGCGATCCACCGCCAGCACCGCACCACCTTCGGCGGCCACGTTGAGGGCCACGCCGCGGCCGATGCCCTGGGCGGCGCCGGTGACGATGACGACCTTGTCGGTAAAGCGATCGGCCCGGCTCATGCTGCGGCTCCTTCGCTGGCGGCGGAGAACTTCTCGAAGTAGAAGTTGGCCGGGCTCACACCGGCGCCCGCCATCCATTTACGGACGCCTTCGACCATCGGAGGGGGACCGCAGACGTACACATCGACATTGCCGTCGTTCAGATCGGCAGGCGTCAGGTGATCCGTGACGTAGCCCAGGCGCGGATGGCCGCTGGCCGCGTCCACCACACAGGTGACGTAGTCGAAATTGGGCAGCGCCGCCTTCAGAGCCTGAAGCGTCGCTAGTTCGACGAGGTCGTCGTTGGTATTCACTCCATAGGCCAGCAAAATAGGCTGGGTGGTCGGGTTGTCCTGCAGCCAGCGCAGCATGGACAGGAAGGGCGCGAGGCCGGTACCGCCGGCGAGCATCAGGATCGGGCGCTGGGCCGGACGCAGGTAGAAGCTGCCGTAGGGGCCGGTGAAGCTCATCGCGTCGCCGGTGTTGGCCTTGCTGCGCATGAAGGTGCTCATCAGGCCGTTGGGGACGTCGCGGATCAGGAAGGACAGCTCATTGCGGTTAGGCGCGGAGCTGAAGGAATAGGCGCGGGTTTCCTGGGTGCCAGGCACGTTCAGGTTGACGTACTGGCCCGGCAGGAAGGACAGCGGCTTGTCGGCCTGCAGCGCGAAGGACACGGTGGTCGCGGAATCACGGTCGATCTTGGTCAGCTTGCCGCCGTGGGTCGCCACTTCGGTCTTGCAGGCGGCGGACGAGGCCGGCACGCGGATCACGCAGTCGGATTCCGGGCGCATCTGGCAGGTCAGGATGAAGCCTTGCGCGGCTTCATCGTCCGTCAGGGCGTCTTCGATGTACACGCCCTGGTTGTAGCGGCCACTTTCGCAGTGGCACTTGCAGGTCCCGCAGGCGCCGTCGCGGCAATCCAGCGGAATGTTGATCTTGGCCCGGTAGGCGGCATCCGCCACCAGCTCGTCGGCTTCGCAGGGAATGATGCGGGTAACCCCGTCTTCGAACTGCAGCGCAATGTTGTAGGTCATGGTGAGCGCCCCTCTGTCGTGGAGTAAAACAAGGGCCCGCCCTCCGGCGGGCCCGGTACATCAGATGTGGTAGATGTCCAGCACGTGGTGGATGTGGTCGTTCTTGAGGACCACGTACTTGCGCTTGATCAGCGGCTTCTCACCGGTGACGTCGAGGGTGTATTCGGAGGTGCCGAAGTAGGTGTCGACGATCTGGTAGCGATAGCTGTGGGTGGTCCAGTTGAAGCGCAGCCGGATCGTGCTGTCGTCCTGGGAAAGCACTTCCAGGTTGCTGATCGCGTGCCCGGTGCGGGTGTCCGGAATGGTCGCGCTCGAACGTTCGGTCTCGATGCGGAACACGCGGTCTTCCAGGCCCTGCTTGTTGGCGTAGTAGATCAGCGAGACTTCGTTCTGCGGATTGGTGGTCAGCGTGCCGTCGTCATCCCAGGACGGCATCCAGAACTCCACGTCTTCAGCGTAGAAGGCCAGCCAGTCGTTCCAGCGGCGTTCGTCAAGGGCACGGGCTTCCTGGTACAGGTAGGTTTGAATGGCTTCGTAGGACAGCATCACTTGTCTCCGTTGTTTTCTTCAGCGTGGATGGCTTTCTTCATGGCTTCGACCCAGTACTTGTGCTGCACGGTGTACAGGCCTTCGTCTTCGGTCTTGACGCCGGACAGCTCCGGCTTGAGGCCGATCGCCTTGGCGTTGTCGTCGGCGCCTTCAACCCAGTGCACCGAGCCGCGGGTCATGTCGTTCCACTTCACGGCGCGGGCGTTGAAGCCCTGCTGGCAGGAGCGGAACTCTTCCAGGTCGTCCGGGGTGGCCATGCCGGTGGCGTTGAAGAAGTCCTCGTACTGGCGCAGGCGGCGGGCACGGGCTTCGGGGGCTTCGCCCTTGGGGGCGATGCAGTAGATGGTGGCTTCGGTCTTATCGACGGAGATCGGGCGCAGCACGCGGATCTGCGAGCTGAACTGGTCCATCAGGTACACGTTGGGATACAGGCACAGGTTGCGGGACTTGCTGAGCATCCAGTCGGCCTTGGCTTCGCCGAACTTCTCGACCCACTCATCGCGCTTGGCCCACAGCGGGCGGTCTTCCGGGTTGGCCCAGTTGGTCCACAACACCAGGTGACCATGCTTGAAGGAGTAGGAGCCACCGCCCTTGCGCGCCCAGCCGCCGGCGCTCATGGCCTTGATGGTGTCGACCTTGCCGTCGGTGGTACGGCGCCCTTGCGTGGCGGCGTAGTTCCAGTGGGTGGCGGTAACGTGGTAGCCGTCGGCGCCGTTCTCGGCCTGCAGCTTCCAGTTGGCGTCGAAGACGTAGGAGCCGGAGCCGCGCAGCACTTCGATACCTTCCGGAGCCTGGTCCACGATCATGTCGATGATCTTGGCCGCTTCGCCCAGGTGCTCGACCAGCGGCTTGACGTCCGGGTTGATGCTGCCGAACAGGAAACCCCGGTAGTTTTCGAAAGCGCCCAGCTTGACGAGGTCGTGGCTGCCGTCGCAGTTGAAGCTCTCGGGATAGCCGGCGTCCGGGGTCTGGTCCTTTACCTTCAGCAGCTTGCCGGCGTTGTTGAAGGTCCAGCCATGGAACGGGCAGGTGAAGCTCGACTTGTTACCCTTCTTGTGACGGGCCAGCTGCGCGCCGCGGTGCGTGCAGGTGTTGAGCAGCGCGTTCAGGTTGCCGGTCTTGTCGCGGGTCAGCACCACCGGCTGACGGCCGACGTAGACGGTCATGTAGTCATTGACGTTGGCGATCTGGCTCTCGTGGGCGAGATAGACCCAGTTGCCCTCGAAGACGTACTTCATCTCGAGCTCGAACCATTCCTCATCGGTGAAGGCAGAGCGATCCAGGCGGTAGATGTGATTGACGGGATCTTCTTCAAGCAAGGCATCGAGCTTGTCGAGACGGGTCTGGGTGTCGTGGCGGATCTGGGTCACGCTGGTCTCCTATTCGCGGTCTGAATCAAAAATCGCCCACGGGCGCTGGTGCAAAACGATTTCTTCGAGCCGAGCCCTGCCCTGCCCTGCCGCCGACCTGGCAGGTCGACACGCACGAGGGGCAAAAAAGGCTGCGGTAAAGGCGCCGCCAGATGGCGGCCGGGAGGCGACCGCCTAGGGCGGATCGCGGGGGGAAAGCATCTGCGGCATGGTTCTCGTCTCCATTCGTGGCCTGCTTGTCTGCAAGGCTCTGTCCTGTTCGCCGGACTCCGGATTTGCTCAATTCGTTGGTCGATCGAGCATTCCGTTGAATCAGGCCTTACGGGAGACCTAATAGCGAAAGACGTGCCAGCTCCCGAACCGAGTCATTTGACATAATCCGTGCAGCCCAGATCTGGCGCGGGATTTAGGTCAATTCTCGAGATTTTTTGGAGAGGCACAGGTATGCTTCGCCGGGCATCGAAGCACCTCAGCAAATGAATCAAATGCTTTAATCCACCCATTAATAATGCACTGCACAATGAATCAATGCATTCACGCCCCTGCCGGCGGCGGGGTCATTCAGAGTTGTTCCCCACCCGCCAACCGGCGTATCTTCGGTATTGCTGACATCGAATCGGCTTCAGGCACGCCACGTGCTACTACCCGCGGCTCTGATTCAGACCTATAAGCATTGAGGAGGGAGACACAATGCACGCCAGAACCCGCAATGCCCGGGAGGTTCGTCCGTGAAATCGGCCAGCCGTCCCCCCGTGATTCCGCAAGGCCATCTGCCGGTCGTGCCGCCCGAACAGGTGGACACCGACAAGCCGCACTTCCCCGAGGTCAACGACCTGATGGGGCGCCTGCACTTCTCCACCAGCGACGGCCGCATCTGGCTGGACGACCAGCGCATGCTGCTGGTCCACGCCAAAGCACTGGGCATGCTGCGCCGGGACATGATCGAACTGCTGGGCCTCGACGTGGCCCGCGGTTTCATGACCCGCATGGGCTACTACGCCGGCGTCGCCGACGCGCAGCTGGCCCGCAAGGTGCGCCCCAAGACCTCGATCCATGACATGTTCGTGGTCGGCCCGCAGATGCACTGCCTGGAAGGCATTGGTGTGTCGGAAGCGGTGCGCATCGAGTGCGATGTGGAGCGCGGCATCCATTACGGTGAGTTCATCTGGACCAGCCCCGTCGAGGACGAGGAGCACATCCGCCACTTCTCCATCGGCACCGAACCGGCCTGCTGGATGCAGATCGGCTACGCGTCGGGCTTCTCGTCCGAGTTCATGGGCCGCCAGGTGCTCTACCGGGAAGTCGAGTGCCAGTCGATGGGCCACTCCGTCTGCCGCATCATTGGCAAGCTGGTGGAGGAATGGGGCTCCGAAGCCGCCGAAGACCTGCGCTACATGATGCCGGAGACGCTGCAGTTGGGCGTACCGCCGAATGTGGTGCGACCGGCCTGCTCCATTGGCCAGCCCGGTGCGGAACAGATACCGACCGACATGCCGGTGGGCATGTCGCCGAGCTTCAACTCGGTGATGCACCTGGTCCGCCGCGTCGCGCCGACCCAGGCCACGGTGCTGTTCCTCGGCGAGAGCGGCGTTGGCAAGGAAGTCTTCTCGCGCACCCTGCACCGCCTCAGCTCCCGCGCCGACAAACCCTTCGTTGCGGTTAACTGTGCGGCGATCCCGGAACAGCTGATCGAATCCGAACTGTTCGGTGTCGAGCGCGGCGCTTACACCGGCGCACTGCAGAGCCGCCTGGGCCGCTTCGAGCGGGCCGACGGCGGCACCCTGTTCCTCGATGAGATCGGCACCCTCAGCGCCAGCGCCCAGGGCAAGCTGCTGCGCGCGCTGCAGGAAGGCGAGATCGAACGCCTCGGCGACTCCCAGACCCGCAAGGTGGACGTGCGTGTGATCGCCGCGACCAACGTGGACCTGCGCGACGAGGTGAAGGCCGGGCGCTTCCGCGAGGATCTGTTCTTCCGCCTCAACGTCTTCCCGGTGCGCATCACGCCATTACGCGAGCGCCGCGAAGACATCCCGCTGCTGATGACGCACTTCCTGTCCAAATTCAACGCCCGCCATGGCCGCCACCTGACCGGCTTCACGCAACGGGCTGTGGACGCCATGCTGTCCTACGACTGGCCGGGCAACATCCGCGAAATGGAAAACGTCATCGAGCGTGGCGTGATCCTCGCGCCGGAGGGCGGGGCCATCGACGCCCCCCACCTGTTCACCAGCGGTGAGCGCTTCACCGAGCAGCGCTTCACCATCAACAAGGACGGCAAGCTGGTGGCCATGGACCCGTCAGTCTTCGTCACCGAACTGACCCAGGACCGGGAGGTCGAGCGGGTCAGCCGGCGCGTCAGCAACTTGCTCCTCGACGATCACGACGACTGCGACAAGGTGTCGCTGGACGAGATCGAAACCCTCCTCCTCAAGCGCGCCATCGAGCGCGCCCAGGGCAACGTGGCCGCCGCCGCGCGCCTGCTCGGCATCACCCGGCCGCAAATGGTCTATCGGTTGAAGAGTCGCGGCATCATCAACGAAGGCGAGTAATCCCGCCTGCGGCGCGCTCCGCCCGGGACGCGCCGCTGCAAGCCTGCTACCGGACCCTACTCGACTCGGATCAGCACATGCAGGATCTCACGCTGGGCCGGCCCCAGCACCTCGGCCAGGCTCACCGTGTCGAGGGACTTGAAGAAGGCCTCCAGCGCCACGTCGAACACCCCCTTCAAGCGGCAGCGCGAGGTCAACAGGCAGCGGCTGCCTTCGGTGAAACATTCCACCAGCGCCAGATCCACCTCCATCTTGCGCACCACTTCGCCAATCCCGATCTCCGCCGGCGGCCGGGCGAGGCGTAGCCCGCCACCCTTGCCGCGGATCCCGTCGACAAAGCCGTTGCGGATCAGCTGATTGACGACCTTCATCAGGTGACTGCGGGAGATCTCGAAGCGCTCGGAGATCTCCTGGATCGTCGGCAAGCGATGCTCGTTGGACGCCAGGAAAATCAGGACGCGCAGGGCGTAATCGGTGTGCTGGGTGATGTGCATGGCCGGCGATGAACTCTGAAACACGCCCGTTCCGGGCATCGATTGCTCAGATTATAGGGGATTCCCTTAAAGATTCATTTTAGTTGACTCTTTTAAAGATGCATTTTAAAGTCAACTTAAATTCTACGCCCAACAAACACGGAGAGACCCGATGAAGCCCCAGCGCAACACGTCCCCGGAACACCCGACACTTGAACAGGCCTGCGCTGTGATGCGGCGCGCTTACAAGCTCGGCTGGATCAGCACTCGCGACGGCAACATCTCCGTCGCCATGACTGACGGGCGCGGCTTTCTGATGTCGGCCAGCGGTGTCATCAAACACGCGCTGGTGCCGACCCAGTTCGTCTTCATCCCGGCCGACGGCACGCTGGCGGACGACGCCTATCCCCGGCCGTCGGGCGAGCTGGAGCTCCATCGCCGCCTGCAGGTACTCCTCGGCGGCCGCAAGCTGACTGTGCTCCACCTGCACCCGACCCACATCGTCGCTGCGCTGTATGCCGGCCACCGCCTCACTGAGTTGTCGGCCGGCTTCCCCGAAGTCACCCGCTATACCCGCGTCGGCCCTGACGTGCCGGCCTTGGCCGCCACCAGCGTGGAACTGGCCGAAGCCTGCGAAGCAGCATTTCAGCCTGCACTGGGCCCGGCGCCGCATATCGTCGGCCTGGATCGCCACGGCGTTGTTGCCGTCGGCCGGACTCCGTGGGAGGCCTTCGAGCACGTGGAACGACTGGAGCACATCTGCCGTATCGCGCTGACCGCCGGCCAGCCTGCTACGGCTGTCCATGCCGAGCAGACCCACGCTTACTGATTTCCCTTAACGGGGGCGAACCCCATCGCCCCCTGCAGTTCGACAAAACAATCCCAACAGAGAGGATCCCTTCCCCATGCTGTCCACCACCGCCCGCCCGCTCATCGAGGCGACCGTCCCCGTCCTGCTGGCTAACGGCGAAGCGATCACACGCCATTTCTATTCCCGCATGTTCAGCCACCACCCGGAACTGAAGAACCTCTTCAACATGGGCAACCAGGCCAGCGGCAACCAAGCCCAGGCACTGGCCAGCGCCGTGTATATGTTTGCCAAGCACATGGACAAGCCGGAAACCATCGGCCCCGTGCTCGACCGCATCGCCCACAAGCACGTCAGCCTGGGCATCACGCCGGCGCAGTACACCATCGTCGGCCGCCACCTCATGGCCTCCCTCGGCGAAGTGCTCGGCGCGGCGATCACCCCGGAAATCGCCGCCGCCTGGGACGAGGTGTATTGGCTGATGGCCACCGAGCTGGTGGCCCGCGAAGCGCGCCTGTACCAGGAACGCGACTGGCAGGCAGGCCAGGCTTGGCCGGTAATGGACGTCGCCCACAAGGAAGTCACCAGTGCCGATACCGTGGCCCTGACGCTGAAGCCCCGCGACGGCGCGGCACTACCGGACTTCGTGCCCGGCCAGTACCTCAGCGTGGCGCTCCCGATCCCGGAAGCAGGGCTGACCCAGGTGCGCCAGTACAGCCTGTCCGATGCACCGGGTAAAGACGGCTGGCGGATCACCGTGAAGCGCGTCGCAGAAGGCGATGCAGCCCCGGCCGGCGCGGTGTCGAGCCTCATCCACAGCAACATCGAGATCGGCGATCAGATCCGCGTCGGGCCGCCGGCTGGAGATTTCCGCCTGCTGGGCGACACGCGCCCGGTCGCCCTGATCAGTGCCGGCGTCGGCATCACTCCGATGGTCTCGATGCTGCGCCACCTGGCAGCGACGCAACCCGAACGGCCGGTGCTGTTCGCCTACGCCACCGCTGCCGCCGACCGCTACCCCCATCGCGACGAAGTGGAAGCCTGCGTCGAGGCACTGGCAGACGCCCGCTACCACCTGTGGCTGGAAGATACCGACACCGATCCGCAGGCCCTGCCCGGCCGCATGAACCTGGGTTCCGTCGAACTGCCCGACGACGGCGACTTCTACCTGTGCGGCCCGCTACCCTTCATGCAGGAGCAGCGACGCAAATTGCTGGATGCGGGCGTATCCCGCGACCGTATCCACTACGAAGTCTTCGGGCCCGACCTGTTCGCCGAACTGCAGTAAGCCCAGCGCGGCGGGGATCAACATGCTTTGCGGATCCCCAGCCGCCGATCAGGACGCCTGGCGCACCGACCATTGCCGGTGCAGCACCAGGTAGGCGAAGGAGCCGATGACCACGCCCCAGAAGGCGGAACCGAGGCCCAGGAAGCTCATCCCCGATGCGGTCGCCAGAAAGGTGATGATCGACGCTTCCCGATGGTCTGCCTCGTTGATCGCCCCCATGATGTTGGCGGTGATCGCCCCGATCAGCGCCAGGCCGGCCAGCAGCGCGACGAACTCCTTCGGCAATACCGCGAACAAGGACACGATGGTCGCCCCGAAACAGCCGCCGATCAGGTAGAACACCCCGTTGGAAATCCCCGCTACGTAGCGCTTGGCCGGATCGTCGTGGGCGTCCTTCCCGGTGCACAGCGCCGCGGTGATCGCCGCAATGACGATGGTGATGCCGCCGAAGAAGGCCACGATCAGGGATGCGATGCTGGTGACCGCCAGGATCGGCCGCGCCGGCGTCGAATAGCCCGAGCTGCGCAGGATCGCCATGCCCGGCAGGAACTGTCCGGTGATGCTGACCAGCACGAGTGGCAGCGCCAGACTCAGCGTCGAACTCCAGCTCCACTCCGGCCGGATGAAGGTCGGCGTGGCGAAACTCAGCTGCACCTTGCTCAGATCCGCCCCGCCGATGCCCACCGCCAGCGCGACACCGAGCAGCAGCACCAGCACCATGCAGTAGCGCGGCAGCAGGCGCTTGAGGATCACGTACGCGGCCACCATGCTGAAGGTCAGCAGCGGCATGGAGCCGGCCGACTTGAACGCGTTGCTGCCGAACTGGAACAGGATGCCCGCCATCATGCCGGCGGCGATACCCTTCGGTACGTGCTTCAGCACCCGGTCGAAATAGCCGGTGATGCCGATCACGAAGATCACCAAGGCAGCACTGATATAGGCCCCAACCGCCTCGTTGAGGGACAGGCCGGGAAACAGCGTCACCAGCAACGCCGTGCCCGGCGCCGACCACGCGGTGACGACCGGCACCTTCAGCGCCCAGCTCAGGAAGATCCCCGACAGCGCGGCGCCGATGGACACCGCCCACACCCACGAGGAAATCATCTCCGGCGACACATGGGCGGATTGGGCGGCCTGAAAGAAGATGATCATCGGCCCCGAATAGGAGATCAGCACCGCCAGGAAGCCCGCGGTGACGGACGAGACCGACCAGTCCTTGCTCAGCATGCTCTTCTCCACGCCTTGGGAAGATTGATCCGCGTCGGTGTCGCCGCTGCGCCAGCCCCGCAACACACGCTCAGTCATGGCCGGCCACCCCACGCGGCCGGTACTGGGCTTCGAGGCGGGCCACTTCCTCCGCCGTCAGCTCGAGCGAGATGCCGGCCAGCGCGTCCTGCAGGTGATGGGGCTTGGATGCGCCGATGATGGGCGCCGTGATGCCGGCCCGGCTCGCCACCCAGGCAATCGCCACCTGCGCGGCAGGCACGCCGCGTTCCTGCGCGACCGCCTCCACCGCCGCGACGATGGCGTCCTCGGTGACCTGCTGGTCGTACCAGGCGTGGGCCAGGTTGTCGGTATTCGCTCGCGTGGTCTGCGTCTTGCGCGAGCCGGCCAGCAGCCCACGGGCCAGCGGCGACCAGGGCGTGACGGCGATACCCTCCTCCCGGCACAGGGGCAGCATCTCGCGCTCCTCTTCCCGGTAGATCAGGTTGTAGTGGTTCTGCATGGACACGAAGCGGGCCAGGCCGTGGCGCTCCTGGAAGGCCAGCATCTTCATGAACTGCCACGAATACATGGACGACGCGCCGATGTAGCGCGCCTTGCCGGCCCGGACGATGTCGTCCAGGGCCTGCAGCGTCTCCTCTATGGGTGTCTCCGGATCGAAACGATGGACGATGTAGAGGTCCACGTAGTCCGTACCCAGCCGCTTCAGGGATGCATCGATGCTGGCCATGATGTGCTTGCGCGACAGACCGCGGTCGTTCGGCCGCGGGCTCATCGGGTAGAAGACCTTGGTGGCGATCACCATGTCGTCCCGCGATGCGAAATCCCGCAGCGCGCGGCCGAGGATCTCCTCGCTGGCGCCGAGGGAATACATGTCGGCGGTGTCGAAGAAGTTGATGCCCGCGTCGAGCGCCTGGCGGATGAAGCCGCGGCCGGCCTCCTCATCGAGCACCCATTCGCGCCAGCTCGACTTGCCGTAGGTCATGCAGCCCAGGCACAGGGGCGACACCTTGAGGCCGGTGGAACCGAATCGTACGTAATCCATGCCATATCTCCTTTTGATGCAATGCGGATCTTGAGAAGGATTATGAGTATTGGCGATGGATTGATAAATGCGTTGAAAACGGCAACACTGTTTGCCTCAAACAAACAATCGATACGCCGTGGACCATCTGCAAGCCATGCGGCTGTACACCCGCATCGTCGAACTGGGTAGTTTCAGTCGCGCCTCGGAACAGCTCGACCTGCCGCGGGCCTCGGCCACGCAGATCATCAAGCAGCTCGAAGCCCACCTCGGTACGCGGCTCTTGCTGCGCACCACCCGTCAGGTCCGCCCGACCCTCGACGGCGACGCCTATTACCATCGCTGCGTGGCGATACTGGCCGACATCGACGATATGGAAACCTCCTTCTCCCAAGCCGCCCGCGACCCGCGCGGCCGCCTGAAGGTAGACATGTCCGGCTCCCTGTGCAGATTGGTGCTGATGCCTTCGCTGCCAGAGTTCTGCGCCCGTTATCCGCTGATCGCCCTGGAGATCAGCGTCAGCGACCGGCAGATCGACCTGGTACGGGAAGGGGTGGACTGCGTGCTGCGCATCGGCGAACTGCGCGACTCGAACCTGGTCGCCCGGCCGCTCGGGCGCCTCGAACAGCTCAGCTGCGCCAGCGCCGACTACCTCGCCCGCCATGGCACACCGCGCACGCTGGACGATCTCGAGGCCCACCGGATGGTGGACTACCTGTCCGCCTCGTCCGGCAAGTCCATCCCGCTGGAGTTCACCGAAGGCGCGGCTGTCGTGACCCGCAGCCTGCCTTCCACGGTAGCCGTCAATAACGGCGACGCCTACGTGGCAGCCTGCGAGGCCGGCTTCGGCATCGTCCAGATGCCCCATTACCACGTAACCCGCCAACTTGCTGCCGGTACGTTGGTGGAGGTTCTCCCCGACCACCCTCCACCGTCTCTTCCATTGACCGTCCTTTACCCACAGAACCGCCAGTTGTCTCCCCGAGTCCGTGTTTTCATCGAGTGGCTGCAGAGTTTGTTTGCGGCGCAACAAACACGCATCCCTCAATAACCGTGAAGTTTGTTACGGCTCGTTACATGTATATATTGCGCCGCAACATCAATTTCATTAGTATGAAACCTGTCTCCTCCACCCTCCTCCTTTGGTGTGGATTTAAGCCCGAGCAACCTCCCCGGTTTCTCGGGCTTCTTTTCGTCTGGAGTCGAATATTTTTCGCCACGAACAAAAATCTATAGACGACTGGTCTAATCCAATCTAGGATTCACTTCCATGAAGCAGCCTTACACCGATACCCGCCAGCACATCCTCGACACCGCCAGCCATCTGATCGCGGCGAAGGGCTTTTCCTGCGTGGGTCTCAACGAGGTGCTGCAGTCGGCGGAGGTGCCGAAGGGCTCCTTCTACCACTACTTCAAGTCCAAGGAACAGTTCGGCCAGGCTCTGCTGGAAGACTTCTTCACCCGCTACCTGGGTTTCATCGACACCCTGTTCGGCAACCCGGAGCTCCCCGCCCGCGAGCGCCTGCTGAGCTACTGGCAGCAATGGCGGGACACCCAGTGCGAGGGCTGCGATGAGCAGAAGTGCATGGTGGTCAAGCTCAGCGCAGAGGTCGCCGACCTGTCCGAAGCCATGCGCCTGACCCTGCGCGACGGCACCGAGCGCATCATCGGCCGCCTGGCGGACTGCATCGCTGCCGGCGCCGCCGACGGCTCCCTGCCTGCCCTCGATCCGGAGGACACCGCGCGGACGCTGTACCAACTGTGGCTGGGCGCCAGTCTGCTGGCCAAGCTGCATCGCACCGAATGCCCCCTCGAACACGCGATGGGCGCGACAAAAAAGATCCTGTCCCTTTGAACCTTTACGCAGGTTTCCGCTCCGAGACATCACTTGCCGAAAAACTAGACGACTGGTCTATTCATACGAAAGGAATATCCATGCTGAACTTCGATTACTACAATCCGACCCGCATCGTGTTTGGCGAAGGCAGCATTGCCCGCCTCAATGAGCTGGTCCCCGCCGACGCCCGCGTGCTGGTGCTGTACGGCGGCGGCAGCGCCGAGCGCAACGGCACCCTGGCCGAAGTGGAAAGCGCCCTCCCCGGCCGTATCGTCAAGCGTTTTGGCGGCATCGAGCCCAACCCGGCCTACGAGACGCTGATGGAAGCCGTCGCGCTGATCCGCGCCGAAAAGCTGGATTTCCTGCTCGCCGTCGGTGGCGGCTCGGTGATCGACGGCACCAAGTTCGTCGCCGCTGCAGTCAATTACAGCGCCAGCGACGATCCCTGGCATATCCTCGAAACATTCGGCGCCCACATCGCAAATGCCTTGCCGATGGGCACCGTACTGACCTTGCCCGCCACTGGCTCCGAGATGAACAACTTCTCGGTGGTGAGCCGCAAGTCCCTGCACGCCAAGCTCCCCTTCGCCAGCCCCCACGTTTTCCCGCAGTTCTCGGTCCTCGATCCGGTCAAGACCTACACACTGCCCGCCCGCCAGATCGCCAACGGCGCGGTGGACGCCTTCGTGCACGTCGTCGAGCAATACCTCACCTACCCAGCCAATGCACCGGTGCAGGACCGCTACGCCGAAGGCCTGCTGCAGACCCTCATCGAAGTCGGCCCGCAGGCCCTGGCCACGCCGCAGGATTACGACGTACGCGCCAACCTGATGTGGGCGGCGACCCAGGCCCTCAACGGCCTGATCGGCGCCGGCGTACCGCAGGACTGGGCCACCCACATGATCGGCCACGAGATCACCGCCATGTTCGGCCTCGACCACGCCCAGACCCTCGCCGCCGTTCTGCCGGCCATGCTCGAACTGCGCCGCGAGGCCAAGCGCGACAAGCTGCTGCAGTACGCCGCCCGCGTGTGGAACATTCATTCCGGCGGCGCCGATGAGCGCATCGATACGGCCATCGCCCAGACCCGCGCCTTCTTCGAATCCCTCGGCGTGAAGACCCGCCTTGGCGACTACGGCATCGGCGCCGACGCTGTGCCGCGCCTCGTCGCGCAACTGGAAGCCCATGGCATGACTGCCCTCGGCGAACGCCAGGACGTGGACCTGGCCCTCAGCCGCCGCGTGCTCGAAGCCGCCCTCTGATTCCCCCTCCGACGCCCCCTCAAGCAAGCCCCTCAACGACAAGGAACCCGACCATGACGACCCTTTTCGACCCCATCCGCATCGGCGACATCGAACTCGCCAATCGCATCGTGATGGCACCGCTGACCCGCAACCGCGCCACCGGTGGCGTGCCCAACGAGCTGATGGTGGAGTACTACCGCCAGCGCGCCAGCGCCGGCCTGATCGTCACCGAAGCCAGCCCGATCAGCCCGACCGCCCACGGCTACCTCGACACCCCGGGCATCTACACCCCCGAGCAGGTCGCCGGCTGGCGCAAGGTCACCGACGCGGTGCACGCCGCCGGCGGCCGCATCGTGATCCAGCTGTGGCACGTGGGCCGCATCTCCCACACCTCCCTGCTGCCCGATGGCGCCGCGCCGGTGTCGTCCACCGCCCGCCGCGCCGAGACCGTGACCTTCACCCGTGAAGGCTTCGTGCCGGTGTCCACGCCCCGCGCGCTGCGTGACGACGAGTTGCCCGGCATCGTCGCCGACTACCGCCACGCCGCCCGCTGCGCCATCGAGGCCGGCTTCGACGGCGTCGAGATCCACGCCGCCAACACCTACCTGCTCGACCAGTTCCTGCGCGACAGCGTGAACGACCGCAGCGGCCCCTACGGCGGCAGCATCCCCAACCGGGCGCGCCTGCTGCTCGAAGTGGTCGACGCGATCTCCGACGAAATCGGCGCCGCCCGCACCGGCATCCGCCTCAGCCCGCTGATGACCTTCGGCGGCAGCTCGGCGGTGGACAGCAACCCGCAAGCCCTCTACGACTACGTGATCGGGCAATTGGCACCGAAGGGCCTGGCCTTCCTGCACATCATCGAGGGCGAGACCGGCGGCGCACGCGCGCCCGAAGGCGCCCCGGCCTTCGACTACGCCGCCCTGCGCCGCGCCTTCGGTGGCCCGTGGATGGTCAATAACGGCTTCACGCGCAGCAGCGCCTTCGAGGCCGTTGCCAACGGCGACGCCGACCTGGTCGCCTACGGCAAAGCCTTCATCAGCAACCCCGACCTGGTCCGCCGCCTGAAGGAAAACGCGCCGCTGAACGAGCTGCGCGCGGACAAGCTGTACGGAGGCGGCGCCGAGGGCTACACGGACTATCCGGTATTGGCCGACTGATCGGATCTAGCCCACTGCACGCAAGTCTGGAAAAGGCCGGCGGGCAGTGGGCGATGACTTCTGCCTGCCGGGCCAGGGAGGGCAATTGCTGGCAGGCCGCTGCCGTGGCGCATGGGGCCCGGGTAATCAGTCCTTCAGGCTGCTGAGCAGCTTGGCCTGATCCCTGAAGCCCCCTTGCACTTGGTTCAGGGAGAACTCCAGGCGCAGCACGTTCTCGGCGAACTTGGCGCGCTCCGTATCCATCTCGACGGTATTGCCGTCCACCGCGCCCTGACCGGGCACCTGATATTTGAGGGCCAGCGCCTGGGCCATGCGTTCGGTGCGGCCGGGCAGATGCCCCCCGGTGGTGGAGGTCATCTTGAGCTGCGCTACCGGCGGCGTCAGCGCCGCTTGCAGCGCATCGTGCAGGTCCACGTCGCGGGCCTTGAAGTTGGGTGTGTCGGCGTTGGCGATGTTGGAAGCAATCACCTGCTGGCGCTCCGACAAGACGTTGAGCACCCGCTCGTCGTAATCGTCGTCGGTACTGCCCGGCGGCGGCAAAGCCATGTGGCGGGAATCCGTGCGCAGGCCATTCACCGTGGTCCGCTTGATGTTCTGGGACACTAGTTCGGCGAAGGACGAACCCGCCTCGTCGCTGCCCGCCATCTCCTGCCCGGTGAGCGGAGTGGCATCGGGGCGCAGCAACGCCAGGGGCGCATTCAGATCGGGGATGGAAGCCATGACGCAACCTTAGCATCCCCTGTCCATCGCTAATAGCCGATGGTGGAGTGTTTTTTGCCCGCTTACCTGGGCGATTCCCCTGCTGCCCACGCCGCCGGCCGTGGCCGCAAGCACTCGCCGTCCGCCTGCAACCCCGGCTCGCTTGCACGCAAGCCCCGCGGGCCCGGCCGCAAGGCTTTTTGGCTTGCGGCCAAGGTGTTTTGCCTGGCGACCAAGACGTTTTACCTTGCGGCCAACCCGCGCCCACTCGCGCGCAAGCCGGAGGGCGCCGGCCCCGACACATCCGGCCTTGCCCGCAGCGGCACAGCGCTCGGGCGCGAGGCAAGACGCCTCGCCGCCAGCCCCGCTTGGCTTGAACGCACGCGTTTCCGGCGTGAAGGCAAGCCTACTTCCCTTGCCCTCACGCCGCCAAGCCTTGCCGGCCAGGGTTCAGAACACGTGATTGACGCCCAGCATGTAGCCGTTGGGGTCATAGCCCGGCTTGGCGACGGTGCCGACCAAGTTGCCGCCATCGGTCAGGCTGTAGCTGGCATTGGCCTTGTTGAGGACCTTGCCCCAGGTGCCGTACAAGGTCGTGCTGTCCTGCAGCTTGTAGGCGTAGCCGAGGCCGAGCAGGCTGGCGTCGCGGTTCTTGATCGACTTGTCGTCGAGCTGGCTGTAACTCACCAGCGCCTTGCCGCGCCACACCGGGATGCCGGCGCTGACGCTCCAGCCTTCGGCTTTCGACAGCGTGGCGGTGACGTTCTCGTAGTTGCCGCCGCT
>JAFEDI010000109.1 GCA_018241725.1 Pseudomonadota bacterium
AATGCTCGAATTGCAGGCACTCGCGACGGCAAAGCCTCGCAAGGGAAAACGCGTTCTACCGGATTCTGACCAATGATCCATTGCCTTGCTGATTCTCCTTGAAGATGCCGAGTTTATGGCGAATCTACCGGCAGATCCAGCAATCCAAGTCTTTTTCTGCCAGTGCAATATTCGTTCTGTTGTGTGCCCTGCTGGCAACGGCACTGTATTTTCTGATCCGCTGGGCAATCATTGATGCCGTCTGGTCAGGCGAATCAAAATCCTGCCATTCACAAGCTGGGGCCTGCTGGATCTTCATTGCCGAAAAATGGAGATTCATTCTGTTCGGTCTTTATCCACCATCCGAACAATGGCGACCGACTGTCGCGCTGCTGATGTTGCCCGGCTTTTTCTGGCTGATACGTCAGCCAGGCCGCACGAAATACCCGGCGGGACTGCTGATCCTGCTGCTGGATGTCTGGCTGATCGCCGGTGGTGGCCTTCTGCCATCCATTCCTGTGGCCCTGTGGGGTGGCTTGCCGCTGACCTTGCTGCTCACACTGGGTGCCCTGCTGGGAGCATTACCTCTGGCCATTGCACTGGCATTTGCACGAACCAGCCGGATATATGTCCTGCGTGCATTCGCCATGTGTTACATCGAAACATTGCGGGCTGTGCCACTGATCAGCGTGCTGTTCATGGCATCGGTGATGCTGCCGCTGCTGATGCCGGAAACTTCTGCTCCCGACAAGATGCTGCGGGCCCTCGGTGCCCTGATCCTGTTCGTTGCTGCCTACATGGCGGAGGCCATTCGCGGAGGACTGGTCGCCATTGCGGCCGGACAACGGGAAGCTGCAGCGGCTCTGGGCTTTGGCAGACGTTCCTATGCATGGCTGATTGCACTGCCACAGGCAATGCGTACGGCGATACCGGCCCTGACCGGTATCGCCATCGGCACGTTCAAGGACACATCGCTGGTGCTGGTCATCGGCTTGCTGGATTTGATGACCACTACCCGGGCTGCGCTGAGCGATCCGCAATGGCTGGGCCACCCGCTCGAAGCCTACGGGTTTGCCATGGTTCTCTACGGGGTGATGGCCTGGGGGGCGTCGCAGACTGCTCGACACCTGGAAACAACGCTGACTCATCACATGTAGCAAGTTGCTACATTCATATCCTGTCCCGCCAGCAGATGGAAAAAAGCAGTACACTGCCGGGCTGCACCAACCCATGCCATAACATCAAGGGTTGCATTGCAAATCATTGACTTGAGCGTTCATATCGATCAGGTCACCCCGATCGCACCAGAGCTGGTGACGCTCTGATCGCATCACTGGCGATCCAGCGTCAGAAAGGCAGGGAGGCATTGATGCCCGGATCCCAAGCAGCATCAGGCAGTGCAAGGCTCGCTTCCGGACTTCATTCCGCTGCGTGTGATGCTTCCTGCCCGCATCGGGGCATCCGGATGTTGTCAACCGGCATGATTCCGTGATCGGCTGATGATGGATCGAATCTCCAATCCCAAGATCAGCTTCTGGCTGCGCTGGCTGCTGGCCGGAGGTCTGCTGCTGGCAGCGACTCTCGGCCAGTCCCTGATGGCCCAGGACGACGAGATTGTCGTCATTGTTTCCAGTGACGTGAACATCCTGAGCCTGACACCGAACGGACTGCGATATATCTATTCCCTGCGCCTGCGCAACTGGCCCGATGGCAGCAGGATTCGCGTTTATGCCTTGCCTGATGACAATGAGACGCATGGTGAATTCTGTCGTCATGTACTCGGAACCTACCCGGCTTCCCTGCGGCTTGCCTGGGATAGGGTTGCCTATACCGGCATTGCCTCACCGGCCATCCAGGTAGCCACGGAAGAAGCCATGGTTGCGGCCATAGCCAGCTCGCCGCAGGCCATCGGATATGTACACCGCAAGGCGGTGACGCCTGGCGTCAAGATTCTGCCAATCACACGGGAACGGTGATGCAATGAACAGGATGCTTGTCTCGGACCGGCCTGGAGCGCTGGCATTGCTGGGGCTGATGTGGTTCCTGCCGGTTTTGGTCGCATCAGCCAAGGATGCAACGGACGCATGGCCGGGAGAATGGACGTTCAACGGCTTTCTGAGTCAGGGTTATTCTCTGTCCAATACCAATCGTTTCAATTCCAGCAATCAGCAGGGTGGATCCTTCGATCTGCGGGAGGCTGCGGTCAACACCCGCTGGCAGGTCAATGATCGCCTGTCCATGGCAGCGCAACTGCTGTATCGGGATGTGCCGGTGGCGGATGACGACGGGGTGAGGCTGGATTATGGCTTCATTGACTACAGTCAGGCCGCCGTCAGCGGCAATCAGAATTACGGCGTCACGATCGGACGTTTCAAGAATCCCTTCGGATTCTTCAATGAAACGCGCGATGTGCCTTTCACCCGCCCAGGCGTGCTGCTGCCGCAATCCCTGTATACCGAACGGGGACGGCCGTTTGCGATGGCGTCGCAGGGAGTACTGGCACATGCGGATTTCTTCACGGATACCGGCACTCTGGCGCTGAAGGCATCATTCGGTGAACCGATACCCGGCGGTGCATCGCTGGAATACATCCTGTTCGGGAATGATCTCAGCGGCCAGTTCGAGCCGGACAAGGCGGTGACGGCCCAGGTGCGGTACGATGGTGCTGGCAGCACTGAAGGCTGGAGTGCTGCCCTGAGTTATCTGTACTACTCGTATGACTTCAGTCGACCCCGCTCGCTGGGGCGTGATGCTTTCAACTTTTCCTTCAGGGTCATGGCCGCCTCACTGCAGTATTCGACGCCGGACTGGCGGATCACGTCGGAAGCCGGCTATGGACAGGCCTTCGACAACATCGATCGCTTCAGTGCCTATCTGCAGGGTGCCTACCGCTTGAGTCCGACGCTGGAATCCTTCCTGCGTTATGACCTGATGATTGTCGACGTGGAGGATCGCTGGGGACATGAATATGAACGTCAGGGCAGGGGACCGGCACACAATCGCTATGCGAAGGATCTGACCTTCGGCATCAACTGGGATCTGAGTCCGGATCTCACCGTGCGTGCCGAATGGCATCATGTCGAAGGCACGGGCTGGCTGAGTCCGGCCGAGGCAAATCTGCGCGAGACGGACCGGCGCTGGAATCTCGGCATGCTGGAACTGTCGTTCCGGTTCTGAG
>JAFEDI010000010.1 GCA_018241725.1 Pseudomonadota bacterium
CAGATCTCGTTGCGGAACTTCTGCATGAACTGCATGGCTTCCGCGCCGAACTGGTGGTGGGCACTGAAGCCGCTCTCCCAGGTCATGAAGCCCTGGATGTCGAACAGCAGCGCCACCGGGAACAAGCGCTGGGCGTACTGCAGTTCAGGCGTGCTCACGTCGAGGTCGACCTTGCGGCCGAAGTCCGAGGTAGCCTGCAGCGACTCGGGGACCGAGATCACGGCCTCCTCGCGGTCGGCGTCCGGATCCAGGCACTTGGCCATGTCCAGGAAGTAGAGCCTGCGGATGTCGGCGCCCTTCTCGGTTCGCGTGGACACGGGCTGGCCGCTGCGCAACGACAGGTACATCGAGGTCAGTCGCTGCTGGCCGTCCAGCACCAGGGTCTTGGGCTTGGGTGCGGGCTGCAGTTGCACACCAGCGAACAGCCGGGGCTTGAACGGCACGCCGCCGGCCTCCAGGAACATCACGGCGCCGATGGGGTACGACAGGGAAAGGCTCGCGATCAGCGACCGGATGTGGTTGTCATCCCAGACCCAGCCGCGCTGGAAGTCGGGCAGCTGAATTTGACCGGCGGCGATGCCGTCGAGAATATCCTTCAATGCGGGCTCTGCGGTTCGAAAACTCACTTCACTGTGTCCCTCCCTGCGTGCTCTGGCCCGGAAGCACCACCAGGAAGGCCAGCACCTCGAAATCACCCGCGCCTGAAAACTCGCCTTTCATCGCGTGCGTACCACCGGGCGAGAACAAGCTGGCAACGGCGCGCTCCTCGTTTTTTCCGACCACCGAGGCCACGGCGGAAGCCAGCAGCTTCTGGGCATGCCGCATGTCCTCCCCGTGACGGGTCAGCTTGTCATAGCGGTTGCTTGCGCCAATGTCGGGCAGTTCGCGGCCCAGCGCCAGGCGCTTGAGGCGGTCGAGGATGCGATTAGCCTGCGGGTATGCCAGCAGCGTGGTGCCATCGTCACCGACGTGCGCAAGGTAGATCGGAGCCAGTGGATAGTCGCCAGATCCGGCGCCGGCCGGGACCTTGCCTGTCCCGGGGTCATCGGCCTGCAGGCAGAAGATAATGCCGGGCTCGATGTCGGCGTCGATGCTGCTCGTGACCGCGTACGCACCCAGCGGCATGCCCTCCAGTGCCGAGGGGTGGTCACGCATGAACTGCGCCAAGTCGATGCGAAAGTCGGTCAGCGTCAGGTCGGTGATGGAGACACCGCTGCTTAGATCCTCCATCTCGATGACCGAGTCCTGCAGCTTCAGGAGTTGCTTGCGGCGGTACTCCAGGTCGTTCATCGGGTCGCCAGACTGCTGCTCGATGAGGTTTTCCTCACCAGTAGCCGACACGTCCAGCAGCACCATGCGCCCGCTGACGCGCTGCTCCAGCCCGATGTACTCGTCCAGCGCCATGTTCGGCCAGAAGTTGACAAGCTGGATGCTGCGGTTGGATGAGCCGATGCGGTCGATCCGGCCGAAGCGCTGGATGATGCGGACCGGGTTCCAGTGAATGTCGTAGTTGATGAGCCAGTCGCAGTCCTGCAGGTTCTGACCTTCGGAGATGCAGTCGGTCGCAATCAGCAAGTCAATCTCGCCTTCACCGACCATGTCGACAGGACGCTCCTTGGCGCGCGGCGCGAAGGCGGACAGCACGCTGCTCATGCTCTTGCGCAGGCCGGGCAGCGTGGTCTGGATGCCTGCACTGCCGGTGACCAGAGCGGAATCGACCCCCAGCGCCGCCTTGGCCCAGGGTGCCAAATTAGCGTAGAGGTACTGAGCCGTGTCCGAGAATGCGGTAAAAACAATGATCTTGCGGTTGCCGTCATTGATGGGGTAGCGGCACTTCTCTTCGACCATGTCGCGCAGCCTGGCAAGCTTCGCGTCGCGTGCTGCGTCCACCTGCTGGGCGGCGGTCAGCAGGGTATCTAGGCGGTTGCGGTCCTCCGTCAGATCCTGACACCACCGGATGAGATCCACATCCCCCAGCAGCACCTTGACCTTGCGGCCGACCAGCAACGTCTCGAAGGCAGGGTCGTCGATGTCCACATCGGCTATGTCCAGCTCTTCGATGCCGTCGCCGTTGGCGGACTGGCCGATGTGCTGCTTGATCTGCACAAGCACGGCTTCCACGTCGCGCAGTTGCCGCTGCACCGTCAGCGCGAACGACGACACGGCGCTTTCCATGCGCTTGAGCACGTTCACCCGCAACAGGTGGATGAGGCTCTCTTCCCGATCGACCTGTCGGAAAAAGCTCTCACCGCCGCGAATCTCAGTGCTGTACTTGGTGTTGTAAGCAGCTTGCTTGTGAGGCAGCACGTAGCGCAATGGGGCGTAGGCCGCTAGGTTCAGCCGGCGGATCTCCAGATTGATGTCCCTGATGGCGCGGAACTGGCCCGCCCGGTCTACATCGGCCTTGATGTTGATGGGCGGCCGGCGGTCGGGGAAGCGACCTATCTCCTGGGTTCCGTAGTACTTCTGGATGTGTCGACGCGACCGTGCGATGGTCAGGTGGTCCAGCAGCGTGAAGTAATCGAAACCCAGCATTTCGACCAAGCGGCTGGGCGTACGCTCGTTCTCTTCCAGGCCGAGCCAGCGGTTGAACTGGATCTGGGCCTTGCGCGTGGTTTGCTGAATGCTGTTGATGCCGTAATCGGCAAGCGCGGTGTCGTCGCCTTCTGTGGCGAAGGCGATCTGATTGCGCAGGTCGGTCAGTCGGTTATTCACCGGGGTAGCCGACAGCATTAGCACACGGGTCTTGACGCCCTCCTTGATGATCTTGCGCATCAGACGGTCGTAGCGCGTCTCGGTGCCTTGTCGGGGCGACTTCTTGTTGCGGAAGTTGTGGCTCTCGTCGATGACTACCAGATCGTAGTTGCCCCAGCTCACGTGGGTCAGGTCTATCTCGCCCGAATAGCCGCCGTCGCGCGACAGGTCAGTGTGGTTCAACACGTCATAGTTGAACCGGTCCGCCGCCAGGATGTTGCGTTTGTCGTTGGCCTTGTAAAGAGTCCAGTTGTCGCGCAGGCGCTTGGGCGCCAGCACGAGCACGCGGTCGTTGCGCAGCTCGTGATACTTGATGACGGCCAGGGCTTCAAAGGTTTTACCCAGGCCCACGCTGTCCGCGATGATGCAGCCACCGAAACGGGCGAGTTTGTCGATGGCGCCGACCACGCCATCCCGCTGAAACTTGAACAGCTTCTTCCAGACCACCGTATTGCGAATGCCAGTGGCTGACTTGACGATGCGCTCTTCGTCGAGCACATCTTCCCGATCGCCGAACAGGTAGCTCAGCATCAGCGCATAGATATCGAAGGGCGCACGTTGCTCACCGATGTTCTGCAACTGAGCAGACAGGGCTTGACGCGCGGCTTCAGCCGCTTCGGGGTCCGACTGAAGCGTCTTCCACTGCTGATCGAACCACTGGGCCAGCATGGCAGCCTCTGCCGGGCTCTCGGAAGCTTGCGTGAGACTCAACGGGTTACCAGGCAGCAACCCGAGACCGTCGGTGCTCAACGCGACGGCTCCCATGATGACCTGAATAGGCACATCGTCGGCGTCCCGCAGAACCGCAGTTCCCTGCGGTATTCGCTCTGGTGCGCGGCGCACTTCAACCTTGCCTCTCAGCCATGTCGCACACTGATTGGCCAGCCACCGGGTCTGCAGGCGGTTGCGCGCTGCCCGATCGCTTTCAGTGCCCTGCAACTCCAAGTTGTTCGCCTCCGATGGCAGGATAAGCTGGGTACGATTCAGCCGAGCCAGTGCCTCACGCAATTCAGCAAAGGCATACAGCGAAAAGGTCGGCGTCATGAACGCCAGCGACTGGCCCGGCTTGAGATTCGGGCGTAACAGGTCAATGGCGCAGTCAGCTCCGCTGTTATGGACGAGCTTCACACTGGATCCGTCCTTGCGATTCGCACCCACCAGCAGCGCCACTGAGACCGTCAGCGGGCCACTGAGCCGAAATCCACGCATCAAGTTCGGAACGTCGAAACCACCAGTTGGCGCCAACCTTGAACGCCGGCAGCTTCCGGAGCACCGTCAAGCGGCAGACCACGCGCTGACTTGCCCGAAGGTAGTCAGCGACCTCCTTTACTGTCATTATCATATCTGAATCAGCAACTTGCATCGCACAGACCAAGGTTTTGACAACCCAGTGTACCGGAGTGCAAACCAGCCGCAGCATTCGGTCGGTTTTGGCGATTGTCTAGGGGCTACTACAGCCGTGATCGGCATGACCGGCTCACCCGCCCGGCCGCCGCGGCGCGGCCGGCCAGCCGCCGGAGAAATCCAGCGTGGCGCCGGCCATGAACGTGCCCCTCAGCATCGCGAGCATGCACACCAGTTCGCCGATCTCCTCGGGCCGGCCGACCCGGCCGGCCGGCACGGTCTGCGCGATCCAGTCGCGACCGGCTGGATCATCGACGAAGCGCGCGCGGGAAGTAGGTCTCGCTGTACAGGAAGTTCGGCGCGATGGCGTTGACCGGGATGCCGTCGGGCGCAAGTTCGAGGCTCAGTGACTTCACCAGTGCGTTCAGCGCCGCGCGCGCCGCGTCCGGGATCGCCCCGCCTGGCATCGGCAGGCGCGTGCGGTTCGACGTGATCATCACCACCCGCGCCGCCAGTGCCGCGCGCAGGGCCGGGATCGCCACGCGCTAGCGCGAACGGAAACACCACCAGCCGCTCCAGCGTCGCGTGCAGGTCCTCGACCGCGGCGGCGGCGATCGGGCCGTGGATGGCCGGGAAGGCGTCGTTGCTGACCAGCACGTCGAGCCGGCCGGCCTGTGCCAGCGTCGCCTTCAGGATGTCGTCGGGTTGCTGTTCGGCGAGCACGGTCAGGTCGGCATTGGCGGAGGCGTACTGCGTGCGCTGCACGGCATCGACAAACGCCGGATCGTGCACGACCAGCCGGAAACCGGCGGCGAGCAGCGCGGCGACGGCCGGCGGGCCGGCGAATTCGAGGGCATTGGTGACAAGGGCGACGGCAGTCATCGGAGTATCCGGCGGCGTGGGCATGCCGCAGCCTAGGTCGCCAGGTGCCGGCGTCGATTGCGCCCGACTGCATGGCTTGGCTGTAGTGCGCAGGCGCCGTCTTCGCCCCGAATCCCCGGCAAGGCATCACCAGAGCTTCAGCGCGATCCCCGGCACCAGAAAGAACAGCAGCACGCCGAGCTTGTAGCCGGCCATCGCCGCGTAATGGATGGCGTCGAAGCGCTCGACCGGCAGCCGGAACCAGCGGCCGTGCAGGCGGTGCAGCGCGTCGTGGGCGCCGGTGAACACGGCGAACCACGCGAGCAGGATCAGGTAGTGGATCAGCGCCGCGCCGAGCAGCACGGTGCCGAGGGACTGGGCGGTCATGGCCTGGGCTCCGGTCGACGCGGGGCCGGGTCAGGCCGCTGCGGTCGCAGGCGGCCCGGATCGGCAGACAACGGCGACCGGCCCCGCAGGGTCGCCGTTGCCCACCCGTTCCGCGGAACCGGCCGTCGCGGCACGCGCGCATCGACCGGAAGCGGAACGCACGCAAACCAGACATCAGGCCCCATGCAGGCCCCCTGCAGATCGCTCAGCGCGGCTGGCGGCGACGTTCCGGCTGGTGCGGCGCTGCGATCGGCGCGACCGGCGGCACGATCGGCGCCAGCGGCGGCACCGTGTGCGGCGGTTCATGCTGGTCCTCGGCGATCGAGCCCCCGACCACGCTCGCCGGATCGGTCGGCGGCGTTTCTTCGAGCCCCGGCGCGTGGCTGATGCCCTCATCGAGCGCATCGGGCGCGAGCACCGGCTCGTGCTCGTGCGCCGCGCCGCTGTAGACGGCATCCGCGGCCCGCTCGCCGGTCTCGATCGACGCATCGCGCGCCGCGTACAGGTCGGTCGGGCGCGGCTCGTCGAGCAGCGGGTCCGGCAGCACGCGCTGCGTCACGACCGGCACGAAGGGCTGCGTGCGCGACGGGTCCTCGCTCAGCAGCGGATCCTCATAGACCGAAGCCGGCGGCACGGCCGGCGCCAGGGCCGGGGATTCGCGCAGGCCGGGCGGGGTCGCGAGCCGCGCCTCGGTTTCGGACTCCGGGATCGGCGTCGTGCCCGGGCGCGCGCCCGGCTCGCCGGCCGCCCCGGCCGCGCCGGCGCAGATGCTCTCGCCGAACGGCATCGTCGTGCGGTACTCGGACTCGGCATCGCCGTTGCGCAGGCGGTCGGCATCGGTCACGTAGCCCTCGCCGGGCGGCAGGTCGACCGGCCCGTAGCGCAGCAGCACCGTGCGCGCCGCGAGCGCCTCGTCGTCATCGACCTCGATGCTGACGACGGTACGACCGCTGTCGACGGCCGCGACGTAGCGCTCGACCTCCGGATGCTCGGGTTCGAGTCCGAACAGCGAACGGAAGAAACCCCGCACGCCGCCGCCTTGTGCGGACGGGGTGGTGTCGTCGCCGGTGGCGAGCGAGGTGATGTGGACCTCGGCGGCCTCGAAGCCGTCGACGATCAGCGCCTGACGCGCGGCCTCGGCATCGGCGTGGGTGGCATACACGGCAGAAACGATCTGGCTCATGACGAATCCTCACTCCTTCGACTGCGGCTGCCCCGGCTGACGGATCGTGGCGAAGGGCCACGGCAACGGGTGCGCGGCAGTCATGGTGGCGGGTCGGTGGCCCTCGGCCGTGACCCTGCGGACGCGAATGCCGCTGCGCGTTCCGGCCGGCCCCGGGACGGGCAGCGTGCGCGGCGCTTCGCTGACGGTGCGCCGCCGCATCGAGGCGGCGGCGCAGGCGACGGGTCCGGTCATCGGCCCCGGCAGACCGTGGACAAGGGCAGGCGGGCGGACGCTGCGGGCCGGAGCACGCGCTGCGGATCGGTGCGTGCAGGCCATGACGACCGCGATTCCTGCCGGATGTGTGGTCATGCGCAATCCGAACGCTGCGCCGGGCAGAAGGTTCAACGGCTTGCCGGCCACGGCCGGCCGGCGCGGATCAGCGTGCTTCAGCGCGATTCATACCGATCACACCAGAGCGCTTTGCTTTTCAGCCCCTCCCCCCCTCGCGGGGGAGGGGTTGGGGAGAGGGGGCCAGCGGCTGGCGCTGCTGCCAGCGTCCCCCTCTCCCCCGCCCCCTCTCCCGCAAGGGGAGAGGGGAGACCGAAGCCTTGGTGCCGAGACCCGTTGCCCGCGGGAATTGCCGGTTTGTGTAGATACCCATGCCCACGCGGGACGATGGGCTGAAAAGCGAAGCGGTGATCGGTATCAGCGCTGCGCCGGTGCGAAGCTGAAGCGGGCGATGTCGGGGCGATCGAGCAGGTCGAGCAGGCGCCGGCGTTCGCGCTCGGGCGTGTCGCCGTCGGCTCTCAGCGCGTCGAGGGCGTTTTCGA
>JAFEDI010000110.1 GCA_018241725.1 Pseudomonadota bacterium
CAGCGCCGTCAAGGTCCAGCTCGACTTCCAGAAGGACCGCAGCGGCCCCAACTACACCGTGGACGGCTTCAACCGCTTCGGCAACGCGCGCCTGCTCACCGCAACCTACGACGTGGTGTTCTGATCGGCACCGGTAGAAGGTGCGGCGGTGCTGGCAGACGACACGCGCGGGCGCAGACCCGCAGCGGCACCCCTTGCAGCCCAGGGTGGTACGCATGAAAGGTCTGGGCGCCGCTAGCGGCCGATGCGCTTGAGGGTGTCCTGCGCCGCATCCGCCGTCGGGCCGCCAAGCTCGACGGCGCGCTGGGCGGCCTTGCGGGCTTCGACCGGGCGCCTCAGCTCGAGCAGCACGTTGGCCAGATTGTTCCATGCGGCAGGCGCGTCATGGCGTCTGGCCGCGTCGCGGAAGGCGGCCTCCGCCCCGCGCAGGTTGCCGATCTGGTACTGGCTGTTGCCGAGGCCCATCGCCAGCGTCAGGTTATCCGGCCAGTGGGCCAGCGCGGCCCGGTAGGCCGGCACCGCACGCCCGGCCGGCGCCGCCTTCTCGAAGGCCACCAGCGCGCTGGTCGTCAGCGCCTCATCGGCCGTCGCGGCAAGCTGGCCCGGCGGCACGACGACGAAGGCCCATTTGCCAGCCCGCTCCCAGGTCAGCTCAAACGTCCGGAAAGGCATCACCTGGCGCTTCATCGGGCCGGAGCGCAGCAGGAAGGACTCGTCGTCCAGGTCGTAGCCGATCACCACCGCGTAATGCCAGGTCGGCGCCCACGACAGCCCCAGATTGAGCAACACGACCACCGGATGCCCTGCCGCCGTCTCGCGCATCAAGGCCTCCAACGTGCCGGGGATCTCCACCGCCAGCGCCCCCTGGCGCCGCGCGCCGGCCAACATCTCGATCTGCAGCGAACCCTGCCGTCCCGGCAGGAAGACCTGCCCGGCCAGCGCCTGCGGCGTGACGCCGAAGCCGTTGGCCCCCAACACCATCGCCAACGCCGCCGGCCCGCACTGGTAATCCTCCTGCGCGTAATACGGCACCGCGGCCAGCTCAACCTGCGGCGGCACCCCGACCGGCCGCGCCGCCCGCAAAGCCGCCGTCTGCGCCGCACACCCGCTCAGCCCGAGCACCGCCAGCGCACCAGCCGCACCAAGCAAACGCCGCCGTTTTTCGAGAAAAAGAGACTTACTCATAGGTTCGACCTTGGCGAAGAAATCGTAGCGAGCGCTCCGAGGTCGCAACGAGGAGCACAGCCGTACATGAGTACGGCGAGCACCGGAATTGCGAGATCGGAGTGCGCAGTAGATTTATTCGCCAAGGTCAGCGGATGGAGCGGGTGAAGGGGTAGACCTTCGTGAAGCCGAGGATGTCAGTCACCAGCAGCAGCAGGAACAGGAAGATGATCACCTCAATGAAACCGCCGGCCGGCGCCTTGTCCATCTGCGTGGCGAGGCGGCTGGCATCCTCGTCGGTCAGCGCGGCGACGCGCTCGCGGGCATCCGCCGCCTTGACGCCCATGCTCTCCAGACGAGACTGCACGTCGGCACGGTCGAGCAGCTCGTTCAGGTGGGCGCGCGCCTCGGCGCCGCTGCGGGTTGTGCCCTGGCTGGCCTGGGCGACCTGCTCGGTGCCGATCATGGTGGCCTGGGCGGTCTGCACGAAGGCCACGTGAGTGGTACTGACGATAAGCAGGGCAGCAAGAGTCTGCTTGAGGCGTTTCATTGTGGTTCTCCTTGGGATCATGGAAGGCCCGCATGGCAGGCAGTGCTTCATGCTGGCAGGCCGGTCCACGCTTCTTCAAGGTCGATCCTGTAACAACACATTTTGGGTAGTGGCATCCTCACAGGGCGGCCCGCCCCCGCGCGATGGCCTCGACGATGCCGCGGCGGGCCCGCGCACGGCGCAACAGGTTCGCGGCCTCCCCCTCCCGCTCCAGCCATTCGCGGAAGCGCCTGAGGCCGAGGCGGATGGCGCCTTCCTCGACGCAGTGGGACAACAGCACAAGCTGGGTCTGCATGACGTCCTCGGCGACGAACACGCCGAACTCGGAGGCCACCGCCACCGCGTTGCTGGTACCGAGCAACCTGAGGGCCTGGGATTCAGTGACGCCCCGGTGGCAGGCGATCACATGCAGCGGCCCGACGGCGTCCGCCTCCGTCAGCAGCGCCGCGTAGTCGTGGTCCTGGTAGAAGGGCTGGCCGACCCGTTCCCGCGCCGCAGCCACGCCCAGCGCTGCCGGGATCGCCTCGACGCGCAGCAGCAGGCGGGCCGGTGCCAGTCCAGACAGGCCCAGGCCGGACAACACGACGCAGTCCTCCGCCACCTCGCCATCCAGCGCCTCGACGAGGGCCGCGCGCATCGCCTCGGCGCGCCCCGGCAGATTGAGGCGCGCCCAGTCCAGCGCCGCCCCCTGGTCGACGCGCCGACCGGCTGGCCGCGCACCGCGCTTGGCCAACTCGACAGCCCGTTGCAGGACAAGACGCAGCGCGGCGTCGAACAGCGCGTCGCGATCAGCCACCCGCGTGTGGATCAGGCGCCGGGCGGCAACGTACTGTTGAAATACCTTGTCACGATGTTCCACCGCCGGAAAGGTCGGTTCCAGTGAAATCACCGACACGACGTCGCGCCGATGAGTGAGCGCCTCCTGCAGTTCGGCGTGGCAGATGCCGATTTCGCTGCCGCGGTCCGCGCTGCCGGCCTCACCGGTGTATAGCGCCAGCACGATGTCGGCCTTGGCGATCTCCTCCAGCGAGCCTTCGAGGATGGTCTTTCCGGCCGGCTCTGGATCGTCCTCATGGATCCACACCTCGAAGAGCTGATGCTCGCCAACGCGGATGCCCTCGATACGCGCCTTGAGTTCCAGGCGCAGGTCGGTCAGCAACTCACCACCAAAGACAGGCGACAGTGCTCGGCTGGAGAACATCACGCGGAGATGGGGAACAGCGGCCATCGACGGGCTCCTCGGACGGGGGCACTCACGATACCACCGCGCCATTTCCGCGGGCAGCCCGGCCAACATGCCCGCGAAGTGCCACAATTCCGCATCTCCACCGCTGTCCGAAGCCGCAATGAATGACGACCCCAAACTTGCCAACCTGCGCAAGAGCTACGAACACGGCAGCCTCGACGACCACGAGGCGGCCGACTCCCCGTTGAAGCAGTTTGCCGCCTGGCTGCAGGAAGCACTGGACAGGGGCCTGCCGGAACCCAATGCGATGACCGTCGCGACGGTCGGTGCCGACGGGCGGCCGTCCACCCGCATCGTGCTGATCAAGGGCTACGACGCGCGTGGAATCGTCTGGTACACCAACTACGCCAGCCGCAAGGGCCGCGAGCTGGAGGCCCATCCCCTCGCCGCGCTGCAGTTCCACTGGGTCGAGCTGGAACGGGTGGTGCGCATCGAGGGCCGCGTCGAGAAGGTCTCCGCTGAGGAGTCCGATGCCTACTTCGCCAGCCGCCCGCTGAGCCACCGCGTCGGCGCGTGGGCCTCGCCGCAGAGCGAGCCGATTGCCGGCCGTGGCGTACTGGTCGCCCGGGCCGCCGAATACGGACTGCGCTTCGGCCTCAACCCGCCGCGCCCACCCCACTGGGGCGGCTTCCGGCTGGTGCCGGACTACTGGGAATTCTGGCAAGGCCGCAGCTCACGCCTGCACGACCGCATCGCCTACCGCCTGCAGCCGGACGGGAGCTGGCACAAAATGCGGCTGGCGCCATGAGGCACGCCAAGGCGGCGCCGGGATTGAATGTCTATAATCGGCGACGCTTTCCTTTGCTGAGATCCGACATGTTCGTCCGCTTCGCCACCGTCCTCGCCCTGGCCCTGAGCATCGCCAGCGCCCATGCCGAGGAGCCGGTCTACCGCTTCTCGCCGGTCAACCAGTGGGACATCAACAAGACGGCCGCCTACTGGAACCCGATCATCCAGTACGTCTCGGAGAAGAGCGGGGTCAGACTGCAGCTCAAGATCGGCCGCACGTCGGCCGACACCACCAGCTACGTACTGGCCCAGGAAGTGGAGTTCGTGTTCACCAACCACCTGTTCAGCCCCGAGCGCGAATCCCTGGGCTGGAAGGTCTTCGGGCGACGCAATGCGCCACCGCTGCGCGGCCAGATCGTTGTGCCGGCCGACTCGCCGATCACCCGCATCGAGGAGCTCAAGGGTCAGGAAGTGGCTTTTGCCGGCCCCGAAGCCTTCATCGGCTACAAGGTGCCGTACGCCTACCTGCTGTCGAGGGGCGTGGACGTAAAGACCGTCTTCGGCGGCAACCAGAACGCGGCGATGGCCCAGTTGTTCGCCGGCAAGGCCAGAGCGGTGGGCAGCAACTCCATGCTGGTGGAAGGCTACGCCAACCGGGAAGGCAAGAAGTTCCGCGTGCTATGGACCTCCGAGCCTTACCACGACCTGGCGCTGATGGTCTCCGGCCGGGTGCCCGACAAGGACTTGAAAGCCGTCTCGGCAGCCTTCCTCGGCATGCACAGGGATCCCCACGGCCAGGAGATCCTGCACCGCGCATCCCAGGAAGTCGGCCTCGGCAGCGACGCCTACTTCATCCCCGCCAGCGGCGCGGACTATGTGTCGTATCGCAAGTTCTACCAGAGCGCACCCGCCGCCCTGCGCTGACGGATAAAGACCCCGGCCCATGGGCAAGCTCTCGAGGCTGCTGCCGCAGTCACTGGTCACACGCATCTACGCGCTGTACTCGGTTGCGTTGCTGTTCTTCATCGGCGGCGGGCTCGTCATGTTCTACCAGTACCAGTTCGCTCAGGAACTGGAAACCGCCCAGCAGTCGGCCACGATGCTGATCGAGGTGACTGCCCAGACCATCACCGACAGCGCGGTGATCGGCGACTACGACACCATCCAGCGTACCCTCGACAAATCCATCCTCGGTTCCCAGTTTGCCTCCGCCACCTTCATCGATCTGACCGGCGGCGGCCTGCGCAGCGTAAACCGGGACAAGCCACCGGTCGCACCGCCGGACTGGCTGCGCAAACGCGTTGCCGCCGACCTCTACGAGGTCAATCGCAACATCTCGGCCGGCGGCCGCGACTACGGCGTACTACGCCTCGAATTCGACGTGGACATGATCGCCGGCGGACTGTGGCGGCTGTTCCGCACGGCGCTGCTGCTGACCCTGCTGGGCTTCACCGGCGGCCTCGTACTGATCTGGTTCCCCCTCAAGCTGTGGCTGGGCAGCCTCGGCCGCGTGAAGGGCTTCGACGAAAGCCGGCACGAAGCGCGCGTGCCCCAGGACGACGAGGAACTGCTCGCCGACCTGCCGCTGGAATTCCGCCCGATGTTCGACGTGCTCAACCAGACCGCCGCCCGCCTGCAGCAGGAACTCAGCCAGCGCGAGAAGGCGCTGACCTCCCTGCGCGAGGTACTGGCCGGCCTGCAGGCTCTGCCCAGCCCGGCGCCGAGCACGCCATCCGACCAGGACATCGAGGCGGTGACCGCCGCCATCGGCCGGCTGGTCGCCGAACGGGAGGCCGGCCGCCTCGCGCTGGAACAGGCCCGCGACGCCGCCGAGGCAGCCAACCGCGCGAAGAGCGATTTTCTGGCCAACATGAGCCACGAGATCCGCACTCCGATGAACGGCATCATCGGCATGACCGAGCTGGCCCTCGACACCCGGCTCGACGACGAACAGCGGGACTACCTGAACATCGTCCGCTCCTCCGCCGGCGCATTGCTGACCATCATCAACGACATCCTGGACTTCTCGAAGATCGAGGCCGGCAAGCTGGCCATCGAGAACATCGACTTCGACCTGCGCGAACTGCTGCGGGACGCGCTGCGCCCGGTCACGCTGCAGGGCGAGGAGAAGGGCCTGCAGGTACGCTTCCAGGTGGCCGACGACGTGCCGCGCATGCTCAGCGGCGACCCGGTACGGATCCGCCAGGTGCTCATCAACCTGCTCAGCAACGCGGTGAAGTTCACCGAGGCCGGTGAGGTGGCGGTAAAGGTCGGCCGCGGCGACGGCCAGGAACTGCTGTTCTCGGTGCGTGATACCGGCATCGGCATCGCCGCGGCGGCCCAACGACACATCTTCGACGCCTTCTCCCAGGAAGATACGTCAATCACCCGCAAGTTCGGCGGCACCGGCCTGGGTCTGTCGATCTGCAGCCGCCTGATCGAGCTGATGGGCGGCCGTATCTGGGTGGTCAGCGCGCCGGGTGCAGGTTCGACCTTCCACTTCACGCTGCCCTGCCGGACGGCTGCCGTAGCCGACACCGCCGCGCCTGCCAGCTCAGCGGCCACACCGCCGGAAGAGGCGGCCGCCAGCGGCGCGCGGGTCCTGCTCGTCGAGGACAACCCGGTCAATCAGCGCCTCGCACAGGTCCTGCTGCAGAAGCGCGGTTACGCGGTGAGCCTGGCGGAGAACGGTGCCGACGCGGTGGACATGGTCGGAGCCGGCCATTTCGACGTGATCCTGATGGACATGCAGATGCCGGTACTCGACGGCCTCGAAGCCACCCGCCAGATCCGCAGCCTGGAACAGGCGGCCGGGCAGCCGCGGGTGCCGATCATCGCGATGACCGCCAATGCGATGAACGGCGACCGGGAACGCTGCCTCGACGCCGGCATGGACGACTACCTGACCAAGCCGATCAAGGCCCAGGAGCTCTACGAACGTATAGAGGGCATGCTCAACGAGAAAACCGTGGATCAAGTCCAGGGCGCGTGATGCTGGCCACGGACGTGATCACGTTACGCTCTCCATAGGCAGCACGAGCCGCGCCTCGAGGCCGTTCCGATTGATCAGTTCCAGGCGCCCCCCTTCCAGGGCCATGACGCGCTCGACAATGGCCAGCCCCAATCCCGCCCCGCCTGGGCCACCGCGAGCCTGGTCCAGGCGTGCAAAGGGTTGTCGCATCGCGCTCAACGCCTCCTCAGGAATCCCGGGCCCCTGGTCGCGTACGGTGATGAGCAATGTATCCACGCCGGTACCCACGGACATCCACACCGTGGCATCGCTGTATTTCAGCGCGTTTTCCACCAGATTGACCACCGCCCGGCGCAAAGCCAGCGGCCGGCAAACCAGGGTCGGGAGTGTGCTCGCCGGTCTCTCCGCGATGAGACGTGGCGTTGCCAAACTGGCGGCGACATCGCCCACCAGTTCGTCCACGTCGCACGGCACACGGGGCTCTTCCGCCCCCAGACGGGCAAAATCGATGAACTGTTCGATGATCTGCTCCGCCACCCCGATATTGCGCACCATGCCCCGGAGCAATTCGTCTTCGCCTTCCACGTCCAGGATTTCCGCCGCCAGCCGCAATTTTGCGAGTGGCGTCCGCAGGTCGTGGGACAGCCCCGCCAACATCAGCGCCCGCTCCTTCTCGTTGGCCTCCAGTTGGCGCACCATGCCATTGAAGGCCATCGCCAAGCCAGCGATCTCGGTGGGCGCGGCCGCGATATGTATCACCGGGTATTCGCCGGCCGCCAGACGCTCCGCTGCCTGCTGGAGGAGCGCCAGTGGGCGGTGAAGATGACGCTGAATCAGCGTTGCACCAAGGATCGCCAGCACGCCGGCGCCGACCATTACCCCCAGGACCAGCCTGCTGCGCTCCGCGGCCAGACCGCCGGCCTCCAGCCCCAGCCACCAGGACTCGCCACCCAGGTCGGTACGAACCCACAGGAGAGAAGGCGGCCCCGCCGACCAGCCAAGGCGGACATCCGGCCCCAAGCGTGCCTGCAGGCGCTCAAGCGCCCACCGCATCAGCAGCGTGGGAGGGGTGACCAATCCTTCGGGTTGCCCCTGCGAGACCCACGCCGACGCATTCTGCCGCCCCAGATCGGCGAGGAAGCGCTGCCGCTCGGCGACGCTCATGTGGGCCACGGCCCCCGACAACAGATTCAGGTAACGCAGGGTGACCTCACTCATCCGTTCGATACGGGGCTTCTGGACGAAGACGTAGTAAGCCGTGACAACGCCGCACTCGGCGCACAGGATCAAGCAGATGATCAGCAGCACATGACGGCCAAACAGGCTCCGGGGCCAACCGATGCGCGGCGTCACGGGGGGGTCTCCCCATCGCCGACAAAGACATAACCCGCCCCCCAGACGGTACGGATGTAACGCGGCGTGGCGGGGTCCTCCTCAAGAACCCGGCGCAGGCGCAGAACCTGCACATCCACGCTACGCTCACTGTTGTCCTTGCGGGATCCGAAGGCCAGATCGAGCAGGCGCTCCCGCCCGAGGGGCCGGCCTGGGTGCTTCGCCAATACCTGCAGCAGGGCAAACTCGCCTGAGGTAAGCGTCACCTCCCGGCCATCCCGACTCAACCGGCAGGCACCCAGGTCAAGGACGAAGGGACCGAAACGCACCACGCCGTCGCCCGCCAATGACGCACTGCCGCGGGCCAGTTGCTGACGGCGCAACAAGGCCCGCAGCCGGGCCGCCAGTTCGCGGGGCTCAAAGGGCTTAGGCAGATAGTCATCGGCCCCCATCTCAAGCCCGATGATGCGCTCCACGGCATCGCCGCGGGCCGTAAGCATCAGGATCGGGATAGCCTCCCCGTTGGCCCGCAGGCGCCGGCAAATGGACAACCCGTCCTCACCGGGCAACATCAGGTCAAGCACCAGAGCGTCATAGGGTTCCCGGGCCAGCAGACGGTCGAGCTGCTCACCGTCGGACACTTGGCGCACCTCGAAGCCCTGACTACTCAGGTAGCGCTGCAGCAGCGCGCGCAGTTCAGCTTCATCGTCGAGGACCAGGATGCGGGCATTGGGCATGGCGGAACTGGATTTGGGTAGAGTCACCATTGTGCCGCCGGCCGGTATTCAAGGTGCAGGCAAGCGGCGCCACGGGTTTATTGCAAACGATGACAAAAGCGACGAAGCATCACAAAACCTAACGAACGGAGCCACTGCCAGAATCGCCGGCAACCGGCGACCGGGCTAGAGTATTGGCATACCCCCTTTCCAAGGAGTACGTCATGTCCGTAACGCTTCCCCGGTTTGCGGCCCTTGCGGCCCTGAGCCTTACCCTCGGCCTCACGACGGCAGCCCACGCCGGTGAGCGCATCACCCGCTTCCATGGTGCCGATGGCGGTGCCGTCGTCCACGGACGCGTCACGCATGGCGACGGAGCCGGCAACCGGGAATCGTTCCGTGGCGGCGCCTTCCGGGGCACCGAAGGTCGCCAGGGCATGCGTGCCAGCCACCTTACCCGCAATGCAGACGGCAGCGCTGAACGCACGGGAGGCTTCGCAGCCAGCGGCCCCAACGGTTCGGTACGCAGCCAGGGCAGCATGACGCGCAGCACCGACGGCGACATCAGCGGTCAGCGCACGACGACCGGCACCGGCTCACAGGGCAATACCTACCAGGGCAGCACGACCTACAGCCGGAGCGACGGCGTGAACCACACTGGGACCTGCAGCGACTCTGCCGGCACTCCGATTCCGTGTTCGCGCTGACTCAGGCCATCATGAGGAATGCCCCGATGAAGCCCATCGTCCTCCGCTTGTGCGCGGCCCTCACCCTCGCCATTCTGGCGCAGGCTGCCGACGCCGGTCCGCTGCTCGAGCGCCTGCGCGAACGGCAAGCGGCCCGCGCCAGCGCAACAAACGCGTTGCCCGCCGGCGTCCGCAAGCTGACCGACGTCGCCTACGGTGCCGATCCGGCCCAGACGATGGACGTGTACATTCCGGCCGAGGCCCACGACGCACCGGTGATCCTGATGGTCCATGGCGGCGCCTGGGCCATCGGCGACAAGGCCATGGAGCGCGTGGTGGACGCCAAGGTGGCACGCTGGGTAACGCGTGGCATCGTCTTCATCTCGATCAACTACCGCATGCTGCCGCAGGCCGGCGTCGACGTGCAGCTGAGCGATGTGGCGCGGGCTCTGGCGATGGCCCAGCAAAAGGCCGTGGCCTGGGGCGGCAACCCTCAGCGCTTCGTGCTGATGGGCCACTCCGCCGGCGCCCACCTGGCCGCTCTGCTGGCGGTCTCGCCGTCGGCCCGCTTCACGCCGCAACCGCTGCCCATACTCGGCACGGTGGCGCTGGACAGCGCCGCGATGGACGTGGAGGCGATCATGAACCAGCGCCATCTGCGCCTCTACGACCGCCCCTTCGGCACCGACCCGTCCTACTGGCGCGCCCTATCGCCCTACCACGCATTGACGCCGGGCGCCGCGCCGCTGCTGGCAGTCTGCTCGACGCGGCGGGAGGACTCCTGCGAGCAGGCCCGGCGCCTCGCCGGCCGCGCCGACGGGCTGGGCATGCAAGTGCAGGTGCTCGGCGAGGATCTGTCCCACGGCGACATCAACAGCCAGCTGGGCCTCGACAATGCCTATACCCGCGCCGTGGAACACTTCATGGCCAGCCTCGACCCGGCCCTGGCGCACCGCCTCCCATAAACGCAGGTTCATCCATCTGCAGCCGCAACTTGAAATCCCGCACCTCAAAAAGCAGATCGGCCATCGCGGACGATACGCCCGCGATGGCCGATGGAAGCGGGCTGCCAGCGGCAGCGGCGCCTCAGCAGCCCCTTGCAGCCGCGGTCTGGCCGCAGGCCAGCTTGGTGGGCGCGGCGACTGCCGGAGCCTGCTCAATGCTGCGGTTGGCCGCCACCGGCTGGGCGCGCGGACCGTAGCTGACCGGCTGGACGACAACCTGAGCCTCGCCGCTGGCGAGGGCGGCGCGCTTCAGCTGGCGGCCATGTTCGATCAGGTACCAGTCGGGACCAGCAAAGGCGGTGGTAGCCGCGAACGCACCCAGCAGGGCAAGCGCGAGGCTGACAAAACGGCGGAACATGAGACGAATCCTTTCTCCGATAAAAATCACTAGGCGATCAGCATCTGTTCCGCGGTGCCGGTTCTGTCGCCGACAACCTGCAGGAACAAGGAACCAACCGCCTGCATGTTCCGTACCAGTTATATAAATTTTGTTATATCAACTATTAGAGTGCGCTCCACAGTTTTGTGGCAGACATGAACGTGCCACTTTGTAATAAACCACACCATGATTGTGGTTTTTGATCCATCGCGGCGGCGCGCATCAGCGCCCCATGCGCCGCAAGGTGTCCGACGGGTTCTCGGCAAAGCGCGCCCGGTAGCGCGCCGCAAAGACACCGAGACTGTAATAGCCCCACTGCTCCGCAATCGCCGCGACGGTGCTCTCCGGCGGGGCCGCCAGCAGCGCCTGGCGCACGCCCTGCAGGCGCGCCTCACGCAGGAAGGCCATCGGCGTGGTGCGGCGGAACTCCCGGAATGCGCCGCTGAGCGCCCGCACGCTGATCCCCACCGCTGCCGCCACAGCGCTCAGGGTCGGCGCCTCGCGGGCATGCTCGCGCATGTACTGCTCGGCCTGCCGCACATAGCGCGGCGCCAGCGCACACGGGCGGGCCGGCAGCTCGCCCCAGCGGCGGGTCCACTCCATCAGCATCTGGGTGCCGAGCATCTCCTCCAGCTGGCGCCCCAGCGGCCCCTCGCTGACCTGGCGCGGATACTCCGCCACGCAGCGGCAGCAGTAGGCGAGCAGCGCATGCCACGGCGAACCGGCGCCGCCGAAGCGGATCTTCAGGCGCCACAGGGCATCGTGAGCCGGCTGGCCGGTCCACCGCAGGTAGAGCTCCTCCAGGTAGCGGTGCGGGAAGGTGATGTTCACCTGCAGGTGGTCCGGATCGAAATCGGCCCAATATTCGGTGCGGCTGGTATCGACGAGAAAACTCTCACCGGCCGCGGTCTCGGCCGGCTCGTGACTGTCGACCCAGTGCCTGCCGGCGCCGCGCACGGTAGTCAGCGCCATGCCCATCCCGGCCCCTTCCGAGAAGTCGCTGAGATGGACGGGAATGCCATAGGAGAAGCGGCTGAGGATCATGCTGCCGATATGCACCGCGTGCAGGTCGGAGCTCGGCACCAGGATGTTGCCGGTGGGGCGCACCGAATAAGGCATGTAGACGCGCCGGGTCCACGCCTCCAACTCGTCGAAGTCGCGGGTGACGATCAGTTGGTGGGCGTCGGTCGGCCGTCCGCCGGCGTCCACGACGAGGGCATTGCACAGGCTTTCCATGGCAGCTCCCAGGACCTTGCGACCGCCCCGGGCGGCGCTCCCGGGGCGAAGGGCGAACTCAGAACACTTTCAGCAAGCGCAGGTTGAGCCGCGCGTCCTCCTTGACGCCGCTGCGGACGGACAGATCCCGCCCCAGCGAGGTCAGCACCTGCCAGCCCGGCGCCACGAAATGCGCCACGCTCAGCAAGGCCTTGCTACGGCGCTGGCGGTCGCCCTGGGCGATGCCGTCGATCTCCGTCTCACCGCCGCCCGCCTGGGACAGCATGCCGCCCACCCACGTGGCCGCGCCGAGATTGTAGCGAAGGTGGGACTGCAGCTCCCAGGCCGGGCGCTGCCGGAGCGTCGCGCCGGTGGGGCCATAGTCGCCGTTGCGACCGAAGACCTGGCCGTCGGCGATCAGGTCCAGCGTGAAGCGCTCCGACAGCGGCGTGATCCAGCCCGTCTGCAGCGCGAACTTCCAGCGGTTCTCGCCGAAGGGATTGAGCGGCGCGTTGCGGTCGTAGCGGCCGGTGGGCAGCCACAGCCAGGGCGTCACCGCGAAGGCGCGGCGGCCTTCCGGATCCTTCATCAGGTGAATGGTGGACGCCAGGATCAGGTCGCCGACGCCATTGGTGGCGTCCACGCCGGCCAGGTCGCCGCCGGTATGCACGCGGCCGAAGGGCAGCAGGAACTGGGGCGCCATGGTCAGGCCGCCGACGTCCACGTAATGCACGCCACGCAGGATGCCCACGTCCGCCTCGACGCGGGCCTGGTCGGCCACTTTCTTGCCGCCGGCGTAGAGCTGGCGACCCTCGGTATGCTGGTAGTAGCCGACGGCGAGGCTGGTGCCAGCCGGCAGGTAAGTGTAGTCGCCGGCATCGATGGTCACGGCACAAGCCAGTCCGGGCAGGGCGAGGGCCACGGCGCAGGCAGCAGCGTGCCCGCGACGGCCCATGGGGGTACGTCGTTTCATGTCTCCAACTCTCCTCTGGTGGCGGCGGCCGTCTCTCGCGTTCGGGACGGCCTGACGCCTGGGGCCTACTGTGGCAGGCCCCGGATCGGGTCTTGCCTTGTTCCGGCAGTCGCCTGTCGCGCGCCGGCAATTTTTCGGAAGGGGTTCAGCGGTGGTGGTAAACCGCCGTCTCGAACTCCACGAACTGGGGGTAGGACACGCAGTCCTGGAAGGGCAGCAACTGGGTCGCCCAGTAGCCGCCGATGCCAGTCTGGCGGTCGATCCAGTAGAAGGAATTGGCCAGCCCGGCCCAGGCCAGGGAATTGGCCGGGCGGCCCGACGGGGTCGGCGCCCGGTTGGTCATGAAGGTGTAGGCCCAGCCCTTCGGCACGCCGGGGAAGAAGCTGCCGGCATTGGCGAGGGACGGAATCGACGTGGACCAGCCCGTACATTCGAGGGAGCCGAGCCCATCGCGGGCCATCAATGCCACGGTTTCCGGGCGCAGCACGCGGCCGTGGGGGCCCGCGCCGTCGTTGAGGAGCATGCGGATGAACTTCATGTACTCGCCGACCGTCGCATACAGCCCATGGCCGCCGCAATCCATTGCCGGCGGCTGCGGCAGCACCAGCTCGGGCAGCGGGCTGAGCGCGCCGTTGGCGGCCCGCTCGTGGATGCTCACGCGACGGTCCCGCATGGACTCGGACATCGTGAAGCCGATGTCGGCCATGCCCAGCGGCGCGAAGATCCGCTCCTTCATCACCTCGCCAAGGCGCTGGCCGCGCAACGCCTCCACCACCAGGCCGAGCCAGTCGATGTTGACGCCGTAGGTCCACCGCTCACCCGGATCGTGCAGCAGCACCGTGCGGATGGACGGAAACTCGCACGACACGATGGTCGGGATCTCCTTCGCCGTGCGGTACTGCAGGTCATCGTGGCTGAAGAACTCGTAGCCGAGACCGGAGGTGTGCAGGAACAGGTCGTTGATCGTCACCTCGCGCTTCGGCGGCCGCGTGCGCGGCTGGCCCGCTGCGTCGAAACCGTCGAGCACCTGCAGCTCGGCAAACTCCGGCAGGTACTTGCGCACTGGATCAGCCAGGGACAGGCGCCCCTCCTCGACGAGCTGCATCGCGCAGGTGCCGGTCAGCGCCTTGGTGGTGGAAAAGATCGCGAAAACCGAATCCAGCGTCATCGCCGGCTCGGCGTCCAGCTCCCGCAGGCCCGCACAGCCTTCGTAGAAATTACCGTCCCGGTCGGTGGCCATCGCCACCACGCCGGGCACGCCGCCCGCCCGGTTCACCGCCTGGTCCAGTACGGAATCCAGGACGGCCGTCAACGTGCTTACCGTCATGCCTTGTCTCCTCATATCGTTGTGGTCCGCTTGACGCGCCCGCCCTGAAACCCGGAGGCCGGGCGGGCGGAAGGACGATATGTCGGGACAAGGCTGCCGCCTGTCCGGAAACGGCAGGCGGCTATCGGGATCTGGCAATTATTGGTGGATTACATGTGATCTCCGCGGCCACCGCCGCGACAGTGCAGGCCGCGCCTGCCTACAGCGTCGTCAGCCGCGCCAGCTGGCGGCCGAACAGGGCCGTTGCCAGCAGCAGCACCGGCGTGATCGTGATGAAGGCGTACAGCACGCGGCGGATCAGCGGATGGGCGCTGTTGGCCTCGATGAAATGGCGGATCACCAGCCAGCCCTTCAGCCACAGGATGGCGGCCACCAGCCATTGCAACCCGGCCTGGCCGTGCAGCACGTGGCCCAGCAGCAGGGACAGCCCGGTCAGCGCAAGCAGGCCGAGCCAGGTCTTGACGAGCGGCGCCAGCGGGGCCGCCGATTCACGATGCATGTCGTTCATGCTCACACCAGCACGTAGAAGAAGGAGAAGATGACCAGCCAGATGATGTCGGTGGCGTGCCAGTAGCAGGCCAGCGCCTCCAGGCCGCTGTAGTCGTCGGCGGAATAACCGCCGGCCAGGTGGCGCGCCAGCACCCACAGGATGCCGAGGATGCCCCACACCGCATGCACCATGTGGTTGAAGGTCAGGTAGTAATAAACGCCAGAGAAGATGCCGGCCTGCCCGTCGATGCCGTGGGCCAGGTTCCACTGGATCTCGACGATCTTGGCGAGCGGATAGCCCAGCGCCAGCACCAGCCCGCCGACCAGCCAGGCGATCGACGCCCTGCGCCGCCCGGCGCGGATCAGCGCCGTGGAGCAGGCGATGCAGAAGCTGCTGCTGATCATCACCAGCGTGATGACCGTCCCCAGCGTGGCGGACAAGCCCTCCGCCCCCTTCTCGAAGGCCTCCGGGAAATGGGCACGGGCGACGAAATAGACGGCGAAGAGCACCAGAAACTCGACGAACTCGCAGCCGATCCCGACCCAGATCCCCTTGTTGCCGGGAATCCGCCCGCCCGGCGCCTCCTCGAAGCCCGGTCCCGCTACGGTTGCAGTCATGGTATCGGCAGTCATCATTTTCCCCATTGCTCGGCAGCCGCCATTCTTCGCCACCGGCCCGGCCACAGAAGGAACAGATGAAATGGTTTACTGCCGATACAGATCGGGGAATTGACTCCGGTCAATTCCGTCGCCGGCGGCGGGGAAACACCGTCGGCAAGCGACGGCTCAACGGCCGAACACCCGTGCGCAAGCCAGGAAATGGGGCAGGCAGGGATTGTCGTTGCCGGCAGCCCAGATGACGCCCTGCTCGACCATCCGCGTCACAGAAATCGCCCGGAACACCGCGCCCGGCAACTGCATCTTGCTCATCGACCAGGGCACCAGCGACACGCCGAGACCTTCCGCCACCAGATTGACGATGGTCTGCTGCAGATGGGTTTCCAGGCGGATGCGCGGCTCGAAGCCGCTCTCCCGGCAGCAGCCGATCACCAGTTCGTGCAGCGCCGGCGCCGTCGCTGCGGGGAGCGTGATGAAGGGCTCGCCGGCGAGGTCGGCGACGGCGACCTCCGTCTGCCGGGCCAGCGGGTGAGCGGCCGGCAACACGGCGCACAGCGGCTCCGCGTGGATCGGCAGGTATTCGAGTCCCGCAGGCCGCTGCCACGGAAAGGCAATGCCGACATCCACCTTGCCGGAGATCAGTACATCGTTCAGCTCCCGCGGGAGCACCTCGTTCAACTGCACGTCCACCTCCGGTGCCCCATCACCGTAGGCCTTGATCAGCGGCGGCAGCACACTCCATGCGGCGCTCATAGTGAAGCCGATGCGCAGAACCCCGCGCTCGCCGCGTTCGGTGGCCTGCGTGCTGCGCACTGCGCCGTCCAGCGCCTCGATGATGCGGACGGCCTGCTGATGGAAATGCCGCCCTGCAACCGTCAGCTCCACCTGCCGCGAGCTGCGCTTGAACAGCGTGACCCCGAGTTCTTCTTCGAGCGCCGCGATCTGCCGGCTCAAGGGCGGTTGCGAGATGTGCAACAGCGCGGCAGCGCGCCCGAAATGCAGCGTGTCGGCCAGGGTTACGAAGTAGCGGAGCTGGCGAAAGTCGATGGCCATTGATACGGATTCCGTATTGATCAAGCACACATATAACATTGGACTGCATCGATTTGGAATCCTAAGCTGCAGCGAGTCTTCCCACCGCCACCGCCATGTCTTCCATCATCAACGTCGTCCTGCCGATCTTCGGACTCATCCTGGCCGGTTATGTGTGCCGCCGCAGCCGCTGCCTCGGCGAAACGGCCTCCGCCGAGCTCAACCGCTTCGTCGCCTGGCTGGCGCTGCCGGCCCTGCTGTTCAAGGTGACGGCCACCGCCACCTGGGCGCAGATCTGGCAACCGGGCTTCGTCGCCTCGGTCGGCGCGGGCTGCGCGCTGGTCTTCGGCGCCACCGTCGTCCACCGCCTGCGGCGCGCGCGCGGGCTGGCCGATGCCAGCATCGACGGGCTCAGCGCCGCCTATTCCAACACCGGTTTCCTGGGGATTCCCCTGTGCGTGCTGGTCCTCGGCGACGACGGCCTGCTGCCGGCCATCGTCGCCACGCTGATCGTGGCCTGCCTGCTGTTCGCCGTCGGCATCGTCCTCGTCGAGATCAGCCTGCAGACCGAAAAACACCCCTTGCGGGCCGCTGCCAAGGTGAGCCGCGCGCTGCTACGCAATCCCCTGCTGGTCGCCCCGCTGCTGGGCGCCGGCTGGGCCACCGGCGGCCTGCCGCTGCCGGCGCCCGCCAACCAGTTCCTGAGCCTGCTGGGAATGGCGGCGACGCCCTGCGCCCTCGTTTCGCTGGGCGCCTTCCTGGCCCACGAGCAGAGCGGGCGGAGCGATGGCACTGCGGGGCTGGTGTTCGCCAAGCTGCTGCTGCAACCGCTGATCACCGCCTTCTTCGCGTTCCGGGTGTTCGAGCTGCCAGCCCTGTGGGCTCACTCGGCCCTGCTGCTGAGCGCGCTGCCGACCGGCACCGGCCCCTTCATGCTGACCAACTTCTACGGTCGGGATGGCGCGCTGGTGTCGCGCGTGATCCTGCTGACGACCCTCGGCTCATTGGTCACCATTTCGGCCTGCCTGTATCTGCTGGCGCAGTAGGGGGCGGGGATCAACCCGCCACGCCGGGCGGCGGGCTGATCCCTCACACCATCAAGGCCCGTCTCAGAACCCGTAGCTGATCAAGCCCACCAGCTTGCTGACCTGGTTCACTCCGAAGCGGTTGTCGCCGCCGATGATGCCTTGCAGCGTCCACGTCAGGCCGGTGCTGCCGATGGGTTGGGACAGGCCGAGGACGAGGTGGCGGAAGCCGTCGCTGATCGGCCCCTTGCCGGCGAAGCAGCCGTTGACCACGAAGGCGGTGCCCGGCGCGCAGGACGCACCGCTGGCGGCATCACCGGTGCCCAGGTACTTGCCCTCCCGCGCGTAGGTGTACCAGCCGAGGCTGGCCGTGAAAGTAAGTTCGGCCGGCAGCGGGCGAGTGTAGTTGAGCGTCCAGTAGGTGTCGCCGCGGTTGCCCCACACGGTGTCGTTGAGCAGGGTCTGCGCGTTCAGCGCGTATTCCTGCCAGGCCAGGCCGAGCTTGGTCTCGGTGGCGTTGGCGTGGCGGCCGTTGAGGTAGTAGTAGGCGGTCAGACCCAGAGTGTAGGAGACGTCACCGAGCTTGCCGGTGTAGCCGCCGTAGAGATCGTTCTCCACCGACTTGCCGTCCTGGAAGTCGCTGACCGCCACGTTGCCGGTGGCCGCGTATTGGTCGTAGGAGCGGCCCAGCTGCTTGTACGAGTAGTTGATCGCCGACGCCCAGTAACCCAGGTAGAAGCCGCTTTCGTGGGTGAAATCGACGCCCCACTGGGGTGTGAAGCGGTCCGACTCGGGGGCGTCCGCCCCCTGGTTGCCGAGGCCGGGCTTGGCGTTGCCGTAGGTCGTCGTCGCGCCGCGCAGGTAGTAGCGGCTGGCGAGATCGACATGCCCAGTGAGGGTGTAGGGCGGCGCGGCTTCATCGGCCGCAAGGACGGGACTGGCGGAACTGGCGAGGAGGGACAGGGCGCACAGGGACCCTGCGATGGCTTTATCAAGCATCACGAGAGAAGACTCCGATTAAGGTTCCGGATATGCGCGCCGTCCTCCTAGCAAAAAGCGGGCCAGCCGGCGCGGGGCAGCAGCGGGCCGACTTTTGCATATACATGGCAGGCACCTCCGCCACGCCCCATTCGGGCGCAGCCCACCCTCGAACGATGCACCCGCGGCGTGCCTGCCCATTCCGGGCGGCACCACGGCGGTGCATTCACCCCGCCTGCATGGCGTGCCCGCCGCCCCGGTGGCCACCTGCGGCCCACCCGGCGAAAGCCTGGCACGCCAGTATCCACAAGGCTTTCACAGGATCGTCACGATAACTGGCACCGCTATTGCTAAACGATGGGCGAGAGGGAGCGAATCGCGCTGTATCGCGTTCGCTTCATCGAAGGGTGGCTAGGGTTCCGGTCCCGTTTCGGATATGCGCACATATCGGGGGACGTCTGGTCCGAGAGCTGCCGGCTACGATAAGCCGAGCAGGCATGTCGTGGCTCCACGGAGGGATAAAAGCCCGGGAGGAACGCTTTGGATGAAGCGCCCTCTCGCCCTTTTTGTCCCAACGACAGGAGCCCTTCATGTACCAGACCGACACCCGCCGCGTTCGTCCGACCGTCCTCCGCGACACGCGCGCCACCACCACCTCATCCCTCCTCAAGCGCCTCAAAACCACCCTCGCCGTTCTCGGCCTGGGCACTGCGCTGCTCGCAGCACCCGCGCCGGCCCTCGCCGAGGTCAAGGTCGGCGTGTCCGACTGGCCGGGCTGGGTGGCCTGGTACGTGGCCGAGCAGAAGGGCTTCTTCAAGAAATACAAAGCCGACGTGAAGCTGGTGTGGTTCGCCAACTACACCGACTCCATCTCTGCGCTGTCCTCCGGCCAGCTCGACGCCAACTGCCAGACCTGGTCCGACACCATGGGCCCGCTGGCCAAGGGCGTGCCGGTGAAGGCGGTGCTGGTCAATGACAACTCGGCCGGCAACGACGCACTGATGGTCAGCGACAAGATCAAGGGCTTCGCCGACCTGAAGGGCAAGCGCATCGCCCTCGAAGAGTTCAGCATCTCCCACTTCGTGCTCGCCACCGCGCTGGCCAAAAACGGCCTCACGCAGAAGGACGTGAAGGTGGTGAACCTGTCCGCCGGCGACGCTGCGGCGGCCTTCCTGGCCGGCCGCGTGGACGCCGCCGTGGTGTGGAACCCGTGGGTCGCGCAGATCGAGAAGAGCGGCAAGGGCAAGCCGTTGTTCACGTCGAAGGACATGCCGGGCCTGATCCCCGACCTGCTGGTGGCCCAGGACAAGGCCATCAAGACCAAGCACAAGGACTTGGTCGGCATGATCCGGGCCTGGTTCGACACCGAGAAGTTCATCCGCGACAACCCGGACGAGGCGGCCAAGATCATGGCCAAGGTAGTCGGCATGAAGCCCGAGGACTACAAGGTCTTCCTGCCCGGCACGCGCTTCTTCGACGCAGCAGCCAACCAGGCCGCGCTGACGCCGGCTGACGCCAAATCCCTGCAGGCTGTCGCCCCGACCATCTCGGCCTTCCTGCTCGACAAGAAGTTGATCGACGGCAAGCCCGACGCCGCCAAGGGCATCGACGCCAGCCTGCTCGCCGAAGCCCTCGGCAAGTGAGGCGGCCATGAGCGCAAGCAAGCGAGCCGGCGGGGGCGGCAGCTCCCTGTGGCAGATCCGCTCCGCCATCGACCCGCGCCAGTACTGGCTGCTGGCCCTGTTCGGGCTGGTCGCGCCGCTCGTCGCGTGGCTGGTGGCGAGCCAGCTGGACGGCACCGACAAGGTCTTCCTGCCCGGCCCGGCCGACGTGCTGGCCCGCATCTGGAGCTGGGCCACGGACGACGACCTGGCCGCCGACGTGGCGATCAGCACCTGGCGCGTGGTGGCCGGCTGGGCTTTATCCGCCGCCATCGCGCTGCCGCTGGGCCTCTTCATCGGCAGCTACCGGGCCGTGCAGGCGCTGCTGGAGCCCCTCACCGACTTCGTCCGCTACATGCCGGCGGTGGCCTTCATCCCGCTGGTCATGCTGTGGGTCGGCATCGAGGAAGGCTCCAAGGTGGCGATCATCTTCATCGGCACCTTCTTCCAGATGGTGCTGATGGTCGCCGAGGACGTGCGCCGGGTGCCGCTGGCGCAGATCGAGGCGGCCCAGACGATGGGCGCCACGCGCAGCGAGATCCTCGAGAAGGTCATCGTCCCGTCGGCCAAGCCAGCCCTGCTCGACACCCTGCGGGTAACCATGGGCTGGGCATGGACCTACCTGGTGGTGGCCGAGCTGGTGGCCTCCAACTCCGGCCTCGGCTATGCGGTGCTCAAGGCTCAGCGCTTCCTGCAGACCGACAAGATCTTCGCCGGCATCCTGTTGATCGGCCTGATCGGCCTCCTCATCGACCAGGGCTTCCGCCTGGTCCATCGCAAGGCCTTCCCCTACCTCGCCGGGAGACACCGATGACCGCCAGCATCGACATCCGCGACGCCTTCAAGACCTTCGGCCACGGCACCCAGGCCATCCAGGCGCTGGAGCAGGCCAACCTGGCCATCCGCCCCAACGAGTTCGTCACCTTCGTCGGCGCCTCGGGCTGCGGCAAATCCACGCTGCTGCGCATGATCGGCGGGCTGGAAAGCCTCAGCCGCGGCAGCATCGCGGTGAACGGCCAGCCCATCGCCGGCCCCGGTGTGGACCGGGCCATGGTGTTCCAGCACTACAGCCTCTACCCGTGGCTGACGGTGACCCAGAACATCAAGTTCTGCCGCCAGCTCAAGGCCCACACCCACGATCGGACCTCGGCCGACGTGGAGCAGGCCGCCGGCCGCGCCGACGCGCTGATCCGCCTGATGGGCCTCAGCCATGTCGCCGATGCCTACCCGAGCCAGCTGTCGGGCGGCATGCAGCAGCGCGTGGCGATTGCCCGCGCGCTGATGAGCCGGCCACCGATCCTGCTGATGGACGAGCCCTTCGGCGCGCTGGACGCCCAGACCCGCGAGGTGATGCACGACCTCATCCGCCACGTGCACCGCATGGAAGGCAGCACCATCGTGTTCGTCACCCATGACGTGGAAGAGGCCATCTACCTGGGCCAGCGCATCGTGCTGATGGCGCCCCGCCCCGGCCGCATCGACACCCTCTACGACGTGCCCCTGCCCGCCGAGCGGCACCAGGACATGAAGCTCGCCCCCGAGTTTCTCGCCTTGAAGCGCGAGATCCTGGAACGCATCCGCGAGACCTCCGGCATGAAAACCGACCTCGAGCAGCTCGCCCGCCTCAACGCCGCCGTCGGCGCCGACGCTGCCCTCACCACGGACTGAACCCATGAACGCCCTGCTCACCCCCACCGACGCCGTCGACGTGGACACCCGCTGGCAACAGCTCGCCGCCGACCTGCCGGAAGACAAGATTCTGTTCTCCGACGTGGTCCCCGGCGGCTGCCACTGGTCGTGGGTCCTGCCCCGCGGCACCACCCTGCGCCTGGTCGCCCAGGCCGCCGGCGCCAACCTGTCGATGGTGCTCTACAACGCCCGCCAGCCGCTCGAGCGCTACAACATGCCCGACTCCCTCAAGGCCCAGCACACCGCCCACTACGGCCGCGGCCACGTACTGATGAGCGACATGGGCTGCGCGATGGCCTCCATCACCGCCGACAGCCTCGGCTGGCACGACCCCCTCGGCCTGCTGCTCGACGCCCCGCGCATGCACGACAAATACGGCCAGCACCCCTACCAGCAGTACCGCAACGGCATGTACCGCGCCGGCCGCGACGGCCTGCTGATCGAGATCGGCAAGTACGGCCTGGGCCGCCGCGACCTGGTGGCGCCGGTGAACTTCTTCAGCAAGGTCAGCGTGGACGAGGAAGGCCGCTTCCACTTCCAGCCCGGCCACGCGCCGGCCGGCGCGATGGTGGAAGTACGCCTCGACATGGACGTGATCGTCGCCGTGTCCGCCGCGCCGCACCCCCTCGACCCGCGCCCGGACTACGCGCCGGCGCCGGTGGGCATCGTCGCCTGGCGCTCCGGCCCGGCGGCGGCGGACGACTACTGCCGCCAGTTCCGCCCGGAAGGCGCCCGCGCGCTGCACAACACCGATCTGCACTACCTGGCCTGAGGAGACCGCCATGACCGCCACCGCCATCCGCCTCCGGGAAAGCGAACTCGACCCGGCCCGGGCCGTCACCGACGTGGTGCTGCCCGCCGGCGAACCCTGGCTGCACGAGGTGAAGCAGGGCCAGACCCTGCGCATCGTCGACCTCGCCGGCAACCAGGCCGCCGACGTGATCTTCTACAACCGCCACGACACCGACGAGCACTACAGCGCCACCCAGACCCTGCTGCAACAGGGCGGCATCTACCTCACCACCGGCTCGGTGCTGATGAGCAACGAAGGCCGCCCGATGCTCACTATCGTCGCCGACACCTGCGGCCGCCACGACACGCTGGGCGGTGCCTGCGCCGCCGAGAGCAACACCGTGCGCTACGCGCTGCACAAGAAGTACATGCACAGCTGCCGGGACAACTACCTTCTGGCCATCCAGCACTCCGACTCCGGCCTGACCAAGGCCGACCTGGTGCCCAACGTCAATTTCTTCATGAACGTGCCGGTCACCGCCGACGGCGGCCTCAAGTTCGACGACGGCGTGTCCGGCCCCGGCAAGTACGTCGAACTGCGCGCCGAAATGGACCTGTGGGTGCTGGTCTCCAACTGCCCGCAGCTCAACAACCCCTGCAACGCCTACAACCCCACGCCGGTGCAGTTCCTGATCTGGGAATGACGGCCCCCGAGGGCCGGGCCTGGCCCGGCCCACCCCCCAAGGGGGGCGCAAGAAAACTTGGGGCGACCCGGCGTTTTCTTGCGGCCGACCAAGGCCAGGCTGTATCGACTATCAACCGGCACTCGCCGGCCCCCGGGACGACCCGGGCGGACAGGATGACCGGGCGGGACGACCCGCCCCCTCGCTCCGAGAGCCTCCACCATGTTCAGCAAAGTCCTCATCGCCAACCGGGGCGCCATCGCCTGCCGGGTGATCCGCACGCTCAAGAAGCTCGGCATCGCCTCGGTGGCCGTGCATTCCGAAGCCGACGCCAACTCCCTGCACGTCAGCCTCGCCGACGAGGCGGTGTGCATCGGCCCGGCCCCCGCCGCCGACAGCTACCTCAAGGCCGACACCATCCTCGCCGCGGCCCGCGCCAGCGGCGCCCAGGCCATCCACCCGGGCTACGGCTTCCTGTCCGAGAACCCGGACTTCGCCGACGCCTGCGAGGCCGCCGGCATCGCCTTCATCGGCCCGACCCGCGCCCAGATGCTGGCCTTCGGCCTCAAGCACACCGCCCGCGAGCTGGCCGAGCAGGCCGGCGTGCCGCTGCTGCCGGGCAGCGGCCTGCTGTCCGGCGTCGACGAGGCGCACCGCGAGGCCGCCCGCATCGGCTACCCGGTGATGCTCAAGAGCACCGCCGGCGGCGGTGGCATCGGCATGCGCCTGATCGGCGGCGAGGCCGAGCTGGACGAGGCCTACGCGTCGGTGGACCGCCTGGCCCGCGCAAACTTCAAGGAGGCCGGCATCTACCTGGAGAAGTACGTCACCGCCGCCCGCCACATCGAGGTTCAGGTCTTCGGCGACGGCCGCGGCCGCGTGCTGGCCCTGGGCGAGCGGGACTGCTCGGTGCAGCGCCGCAACCAGAAGGTCATCGAGGAAACCCCGGCGCCGGGCCTGTCCGCCGCCCAGCGCGCCGGGCTGGCCGCCACCGCGGTGCGCCTGATGGAGTCCGTCGCCTATCGCTCCGCCGGCACCGTGGAGTTCGTGATGGACGCCGACAGCGGCGAGTTCTACTTCCTGGAGGTGAACACCCGCCTGCAAGTGGAACACGGCGTCACCGAGGAAGTCACCGGCATCGACCTGGTGGAATGGATGGTGCTGCTCGCCTCCGGCGACCTGACCCTGCCCGCCACCGCGCCACAGCCGCGGGGCGCGTCCATCCAGGTGCGCCTCTACGCCGAAGACCCGGCCAAGAACTTCCAGCCATCCTCCGGCCTGCTCACCGAGGTGCGTTTTCCGCCCGGCGTGCGCGTCGAAACCGCCGTCGCCACCGGCTCGGAAGTGCCGCCCTATTACGACCCGATGGTCGCCAAGATCATCGTCCATGCGGACAGCCGCGAAGCCGCCACCGACAAGCTGATCGCCGCGCTGGACGCCACCCGCGTGTACGGCATCGAGACCAACCGCGCCTACCTGCGCCAGATCCTCGACGGCGAGGTGTTCCGCGCCGGCCGCCAGACCACCCGCTACCTGAATACCTTCGACTACCGCCCGGCCACCTGCGACGTACTGGAGCCCGGCGTGCAGACCTCAGTGCAGGACTGGCCCGGCCGCGTCGGCTACTGGGACGTGGGCGTGCCGCCATCCGGCCCGATGGACGACCTGGCCCTGCGCGCCGCCAACCGCCTGGTCGGCAACCCGGAAGGCGCCGCCGGCCTGGAATGCACGATGAGCGGCCCGACCCTGCGCTTCAACTGCGACACTGTGATCGCCCTCACCGGCGCGCCCACCGCCGCCACGCTGGACGGCGCACCGCTGGCCTGGTGGCAGGCCCACGCGGTGAAGGCCGGTTCCACGCTGAAGGTCGGCGCCGTCATCGACGCCGGTTGCCGCAGCTACCTGGCGATCGCCGGCGGCGTCGACGTGCCCGACTACCTGGGCAGCAAATCCACCTTCACCCTCGGCCAGTTCGGCGGCCACGCCGGGCGCTGCCTGCGCCTCGGCGACGTGCTGGCGATCCAGCCCACCACCGCCCTGCCCGCCCCCGTCGCGCTGCAGCCGCCCGCCTATGGCCATCACTGGGAAGTGGCGGTGCTCTACGGCCCCCACGGCGCGCCGGACTTCTTCACCGATCCGGACATCGCTGGCTTCTTCGCCACCGACTGGGAGATCCACTACAACTCCAGCCGCACCGGCGTGCGCCTGATCGGGCCCAAGCCCCAGTGGGCGCGGACCGACGGCGGCGAGGCCGGCCTGCACCCGTCCAACATCCACGACAACGCCTACGCCATCGGCGCCATCGACTTCACCGGCGACATGCCGGTGATCCTCGGCCCGGACGGCCCCAGCCTGGGCGGCTTCGTATGCCCGGCGGTGGTGATCCAGGCCGACTTGTGGAAGCTCGGCCAACTGCGCCCCGGCGACACCCTGCGCTTCGTGCCGGTCAGCGCCGCTACCGCGGCACGGCGCCTGGCCGCTGCCGACGCAGCCCTGGCCCATGCCGACGGGCCCCTCGCGCTGCCGGTGATCGCCGAGCCGGACACCGTCACCACGCCGATGCTGGCCGAGCTGCCGGCCGCCGGCGAGCACCCCCACGTGGTCTATCGCCAGGCCGGCGACGCCTACCTGCTGATCGAATACGGCCCGCTGGTGCTCGACCTGGAGCTGCGCTTCCGCGTGCATGCGCTGATGGACTGGCTGAAGGCCCATCCCCAGCCCGGCATCGTCGACCTGACCCCCGGCATCCGCTCCCTGCAAGTCCATTTCGACGCCCGCCGCACCGACCGCGCCGCGCTGCTCGCCGCACTGCAGGCCGCCGAAGACGCGCTGCCCGCCATCGACGACATGGCAGTGCCGAGCCGCACGGTGTATCTGCCGCTGTCGTGGGACGACCCGGCCACCAAGCTGGCCATCGACAAGTACATGCAGTCGGTGCGGAAGGACGCCCCCTGGTGCCCGTCCAACATCGAGTTCATCCGCCGCATCAACGGTCTGGATTCCATCGACGAGGTGTACCGCACCGTCTTCGACGCCAGCTACCTGGTGCTGGGCCTCGGCGACGTGTACCTCGGCGCGCCGGTGGCCACGCCGATGGACCCGCGCCACCGCCTCGTCACCACCAAGTACAACCCGGCGCGCACCTGGACGCCGGAGAACGCGGTCGGCATCGGCGGCGCCTACATGTGCGTGTATGGCATGGAAGGCCCCGGCGGCTACCAGTTCGTCGGCCGCACGGTGCAGATGTGGAACCGCTGGAACCACGGCGCCCGCGGCACCGAGCAGTTCGACAAGCCCTGGCTGCTGCGCTTCTTCGACCAGGTGCGCTTCGTGCCGGTGGGCGAGGAGGAGCTGCTGCAGCTACGCAAGGACTTCGCCGCCGGCCGCGCCCGCCTGCGCATCGAGGACGGGGTATTCCGCCTGGCCGACTACCGGCGCTTCCTGGCCGACAACGCCGCCCCCATCGGCGCCTTCAAGGCCCGCCAGCAGGCCGCCTTCGAGGCCGAGCGGGAACGCTGGAAGGCCGCCGGCCAGGCCGAGTACATCAGCGAGGCCGACATCGCCGCGGCGGCCGCCGACTCCGAACTGGACCTGCCGGAAGGCGCCCAGCTGGTGGCCAGCTACGTGCCCGGCAACATCTGGAAGCTGCTCGTCGAGGCCGGCCAGCACGTGAGGGCCGGCGACCCGCTGGCGGTCGTCGAATCCATGAAGATGGAATTCACCGTGACCGCCCCCGCCGACGGCGAAGTGCTCCAGCTGCTGTGCCGCGAAGCCAGCCCCGTCGCCGCCGGCCAGGATCTGCTGATCCTGCGCACCGCCACCCACTGATTGCGGAGAGATGACCATGCTGCCCACCAGCCTCGACCTCACCACCCTGGCCGCCGCCTACCGCGCCGGCCTCAAGCCCAGCGCCCTGTTCGCCCACCTCCACGCCCGGGCCGCCGCCGACACCCACCACGCCTGGATCAGCCTCATGCCGGAGGCCGAACTGCTGGCCCGCGCCCGCGCACTGGACGCCCAGGACCCGGCCAGCCTGCCGCTGTACGGCGTGCCCTTCGCAGTGAAGGACAACATCGACCTGGCCGGCCTGCCGACCACCGCCGGCTGCCCGGACTTCGCCTACGCGCCGCAAACCGACGCGGCGGTGGTGGCGCGCCTGATCGCCGCCGGCGCGATCCCCCTCGGCAAGACCAACCTGGACCAGTTCGCCACCGGCCTCAACGGCACCCGCAGCCCTTACGGCGCCTGCCGCAACGCCTTCCAGCCGGACCACATCTCCGGCGGCTCCAGCTCCGGCTCGGCGGTCGCCGTGGCGGCCGGCCAGGTGAGCTTTGCGCTGGGCACCGACACCGCCGGCTCCGGCCGCGTGCCGGCCGCCTTCAACAACCTGGTCGGCCTCAAACCGAGCTGCGGCCTGCTGTCGTCCACCGGCGTCGTGCCGGCCTGCCGCAGCCTCGACACCGTCTCGATCTTCGCCCTCACCGCCGCCGACACCGCCACGCTGTTCGGCGTCGCCCGCGGCTTTGATGAAACCGACGCCTACAGCCGCCCGGCGGAGGCCCACGGCCGGCGCTTCCCGGCCGGCCAGCCCTTCCGCTTCGGCGTGCCGCGCCCGGACCAGCTGGCCTTCTTCGGCGACGCCCACAACGCCGGCCTGTTCGCCGCTGCAGCAGCCCGCCTGCAAGGCCTCGGCGGCACGCCGGTGGAGCTGGATTTCGAGCCCTTCCTGGAAACCGCCCGCCTGCTCTACGGTGGCCCATGGGTCGCCGAACGCTACCACGCGATCAAGGACTTTATCGAGCGTCAGCCGGAATCCCTTTTCCCGGTGACGCGGGCGATCACCCTCAGCGGCGCCACGCCCAGCGCCGTGGACGCCTTCGACGCCCAGTACCGGCTGCGCGCCCTCAAGCGCCGCTGCGACGCCGCCTGGCAAGAGGTGGACCTGATCCTCACCCCCACCGCCGGCTACCACCCGACCATCGCCGCCGTCGAAAGCGAGCCGATCCGCATCAACACGGAGCTGGGCCATTACACCAACTTCATGAACCTGCTGGACTACGCCGCGGTCGCCGTGCCCGCCGCCTTCCGGCCCGACGGCCTGCCCTTCGGCGTGACCCTCTTCGCCCCCGCCCACCAGGATCTGCCGCTGCTCGAACTGGCCGCCCGCTGGCAGGCCGACACCGGCCTGCCCCTCGGCGCCACCGGCCAGCCGCTGCCGGACCAGGCCTTCCCCGCCGTGCCCGGCGCCGACGGCATGGTGCAGGTCGCCGTCTGCGGCGCCCATTTGTCCGGCCTGCCCCTCAACGGCCAGCTCACCCAACGCGGCGGCCGCCTGCTGCGCAGCGTGCGCTCCGCGCCGGAATACCGCTTCTACGCGCTGGCCGGCAGCCCGCCCCAGCGCCCCGGCATGGTCCGCGTCGCCGAAGGCGGCGCCAGCATCGAAATGGAAATCTGGGAACTCCCCGCCCATCACTTCGGCAGCTTCGTCGCCGCCATCCCCGCCCCGCTGGGCATCGGCAAGGTAAAACTGGAAGACGGCAGCCAGGTCTGCGGCTTCATCTGCGAAAGCGGCGGACTGACGGGAGCGGAGGACATCACCGGGTACGGCGGGTGGAGGGCGTGGTTGGGGCTCAGGCCTTAATCGATGCCATAGCGCCTCAGCCGGTTGGCGATGGCGGAGTGGGAGGTGCCAAGGCGCTTGGCCAGGCGGCGGCTCGATGGAAACTCGCGGTACAGGCGCTGCAGCAGGCTCTTCTCGAAATCGGCAACGGCCTGTTCCAGAGTCGCAACCTCTCGCTCATCGCCGGCCGGCTCAGGCGCGGCGACCTGGGCAAGCTCCAGGTCTTCCACGTTGATGATGTTGCGCTCCGTCATCGTCACCGCCCGGAAGATCACGTTCTGCAACTGGCGTACATTGCCCACCCACGGGTTGGCCAGCATGGCGGCGCATGCGCCCTGGGACAGGCGCATGGGTGGGCGCGACGCCTGGGTGCAGGCGCGGCCGAGGAAGGCGTGGGCGATCGGCAGGATGTCGCCGGGGCGCTCGCGCAGCGGCGGAACGTGCAGGTGGAGCACGTTCAGGCGGAACAGCAGATCCTGGCGGAAATGGCCGCTGCTCACCATGTCTTCGAGCTTGCGATGGGTGGCGCTGATGATGCGTACGTTCATCCTCACCTCCCGCTCGCCGCCGACCCGCCTGAAGCTGCCGTCATTGAGGAAACGCAGCAGCTTGGCCTGCAGATACGGTGACATCTCGCCGATTTCGTCGAGGAACACCGTGCCGCCGTGCGCCAGTTCGAGCAGGCCGGGCTTGCCGCCGCGCAGGGCGCCGGTGAAGGCGCCCGCGGCGTAACCGAAGAGTTCGCTTTCGGCCAGGCTTTCCGGCAAGGCCGCACAGTTGAGGGCGAAGAAGGGCTGGCCACTGCGGCTGCTGCCGGCGTGGCAGGCGTGAGCCAGCAGCTCCTTACCGGTACCGGTTTCGCCGGTGATCAGCAGCGGCGCATCCACCGTGGCCATGCGGGCGGCACGCTGCTTGAGCTGCTCCATGGCGGGTGAGCTGCCGAGGACGGCTTCGAAACCGCCGGCATCGTAGTTCTGCAAGGCGCTCATGCGCTCGCCCATGCGGCTCGGGGCGTGCAAGGTCATCACCGCACCGGCGACGCGGCCGCCGGCTTCATGCAGCGGCATCGTTTCCAGCAAGTAGGGCTCGCCGTTCATGACGACCTCGCACACCGGCAGGTGGTAGCCCCCGTTGACCAGCTCGCGCAGCAGTTCGGGGTTGCCGATCAGTTCCTGCATGGAGGTGCCGATCAGGCGTGCCTCGTCCAGGCTGCAGGCGCCGATTGCCGCGCCGTTGGCGACCACGATGCAACCTGCTTCATCGACTGCGAAGATCGGGTCGGGCTGGGAGGCAAGCAGGGCGTCGAGGTAGAGGCGCCGTTGGGCGCCCGGCAGCATCTGCACGGGCTCCACGCTGCGCACCCCTGCAACCCCCATCAACTGGGCGCGCAACTCGTCGAGGCTGGCCTGATCGACGGCCGGGGCCTCAATGAAGATATGCGGCGGGTCCACCTCCACCGCCGTCACGTTGAAGCTGCGCCGGGCCAGCTCTGCCAGCACTTCCTGGGCGATCCCGACCCGATCGGAAAAGAACACATCGATGCGCATGAAGGAGCCCGTAATGAATTCGATACAGCGTATCGATAATGATACGGATCATTCAAGTCACTGAGTAATAAGGGTAATCAGCAGCAAAGCAAGCCTGCGCCAATCAATTCGTAACGATATCAATACGAAATTTTCTGAAGAACAACCAAGAAATCAAGCAACCAATTGTTTTTAATGAAGTTTTCTTGATGGCACGGGAATCGCTAAATGGCATTCATCGAATGGCAACCCGTTTCATCAAGGAGAACTTCCATGCATGTCCTCGTCCTCGGCAGTGGCGTCATTGGGACCACCACCGCCTACTACCTGGCCAAGGCTGGGCACCAGGTCACGGTGGTGGACCGCCAGCCCGGACCGGCACTCGAGACCAGTTTTGCCAACGCCGGGGAAGTGTCACCCGGCTATTCCGCACCGTGGGCGGGGCCAGGCGTTCCAGTCAAGGCGATCAAGTGGATGCTGATGCACCACAGCCCGCTGGTCATCAAGCCCATGCTCGACCCCGCCATGTGGCGTTGGACCATGGCCATGCTTCGCAACTGCACGGAATCTGCCTACCAGGTCAACAAAAGCCGGATGGTGCGCATCGCCGAGTACAGCCGCGACTGCCTGAAACAGCTGCGCGCCGACACCGGCATTGCCTACGACGAGCGCACCCAGGGCACGCTGCAGCTGTTCCGCACCCAGAAGCAGTTCGACGGCATCGGCAAGGACGTGGAGATCCTGCGCCAATCCGGCGTGCCCTTCCAGGTGCTCGACCGGGACGGCTACCTGGCCTACGAGCCCGCCCTGTCCCCGGTCAAGCACAAGTTCGTCGGGGCCCTGCGCCTGCCGGGGGACGAGACCGGCGACTGCTACAAGTTCACCCGCAATCTGGCCGGCATGGCCGAGTCGCTGGGCGTGACGTTCCGCTTCGGAACCACCATCACCGACATCGAACAGGATGGGCAGCGCATCACCGGCATCCACACCAGCGCCGGTACGCTGGCGGCCGACCAGTATGTGCTCGCCCTCGGCAGCTACTCGACCCGGCTCCTCAAGCAGGTGGGTATCGACGTTCCGGTCTATCCGGTGAAGGGCTTCTCCATCACCGTGCCCATCACCGACCAGGCCATGGCGCCGGAGTCCACCATCATGGACGAAACCCACAAGGTTGCCGTCACCCGCCTGGGCGACCGGATCCGGGTCGGCGGCACCGCGCAGCTGTCGGGCTTTGATCTGGGCCTCGAAGCGGGACGGCGCAAGACCCTGGAGTTCGTGGTGTCCGACCTCTTTCCCCACGGGGGCGACCTCTCCCGGGCCGAGTTCTGGACCGGCCTGCGGCCGATGACGCCGGACGGCACGCCCATCATCGGCAAGACCCGCTTCGACAACCTGACCCTCAGCACCGGCCACGGCACGCTGGGCTGGACGATGGCCGCCGGCACCGGCCGCGTGGTGGCGGACATGCTCAGCGGCCGCAAACCCGAGATTCCCGTGGCCGACCTCAGCGTCGCGCGCTACGCCTGATCCCCTGCAATACCCACACCAATCCATAACCGAGGAGACACCACCATGCACGTCATCGCCACATCCGGAGCCCCCCAGGCCATCGGTCCCTACGCCCAGGCCATCGTTGTCGACGGCTGGCTGTTCAGCTCGGGGCAAATCCCGCTGACGGCCGCCGGCGAGCGGCTCGCCACCGATATCGAAGCCCAGACCGAACAGGTGTTCGACAACCTCAGCGCCGTGCTGGAGGCGGCCGGCGCGTCCCTCGCCCAGGTCGTCAAATGCACCGTCTTCGTCAGGGATCTGAATGACTTCGCGCGCCTCAACGCCGTCTATGAGCGCCGCTTCGGCACCCACAAGCCAGCCCGTTCAACGGTCGAAGTGGCGCGCCTGCCCTGCGACGTCAAGGTCGAGATCGAAGCCATTGCCCGCCTGGGCTGACGGCGCGTCCCATCGTCTGATCCGGCGGGGCCGGACTGAAAGGAATTTGTCATGACAGATGTCAAAGCACTGCTTGCCGAGGAAGGCCGTCACGAGGCGAGGGATCTCCACCGTGGCCTGAAGGACCGGCACATCCAGATGATCGCCCTCGGCGGCGCCATCGGCGTCGGCCTGTTCCTGGGCGCCGGCCGGGCCATCGCCGTTGCCGGGCCGGGGCTGCTGCTGAGCTATGCCCTCGGCGGCCTGATCATCTTTTTCATCATGCGCGCGCTTGGCGAGCTCCTGCTCTACCGCCCGGTGGCCGGCTCCTTCGCCACCTACGCGGAAGAGTTCGTCGGGCCCTTCGCCGGCTTCGCCACCGGCTGGTCCTATTGGTTCACGTGGGTGACCATCGGCATGGCCGAGATCACCGCCGTCGCCGTGTATATCCACTACTGGTTTCCAGGGGTTCCCCAATGGATACCGGCGCTCGTCACACTCGCCGTGCTGTATTCGGTAAATCGCATCTCGGTGGCACTGTTCGGCGAGTTGGAGTTCTGGTTCGCGCTGATCAAGGTCGTCACCATCGTCGCGATGATCCTGATCGGCCTGGCCATCATCTGTTTCGACCTGACGCCCCTCGGACATACGGCCAGCTTCTCCAATCTGTGGAGCCACCAGGGCTTCATGCCCTTCGGCATCCTGGGCGTCGTGATGACACTGCAGATCGTCATGTTCGCCTACCAGGGGGTCGAACTGATCGGCGTCACCGCCGGCGAGGCACAGAACCCGGAGAAGGTCCTGCCGAGCGCCACCAACAGCATCATCTGGCGCATCCTGGCCTTCTACCTCGGTGCGCTCGTGGTCATGATGGCCCTCGTGCCGTGGAATGAGCTCAAGCCCGGCATCAGCCCCTTTGTGTTCGTCTTCGAGCGCATCGGCATTCCCGGCGCCGCCGGGCTGATCAACTTCGTCGTCATCACCGCAGCGGCATCGTCCTGCAACAGCGGCATCTTCAGCACCGGCCGCATGCTCTACACCCTGGCCCAGTTCCGCCAGGCGCCACAAGCCTTCGGCAAGGTGGACGGGCACCACCTGCCGGCCAACGCCATCACCTTCTCGGCGGCCCTGATGAGTATCGGCGTAGTGCTCAACTACATCGTGCCGGAGGAAGTCTTCGTCTGGGTGACCAGCATCTCCCTCATCGGCGCGTTGTGGACCTGGTCGATCATCGTCATCGCCCACCTCGGCTACCGCAAGGCCGTGGCCGCCGGGCAAGCCAGGGCGGTGGCCTTCCGCATGCCGGGCGCCCCCTACATGAACTGGATCGTGGTCGCCTTCATGGTCGCCGTCGGCGCCCTCCTCGCCCTCGATCCCAGCACGCGGGTCGCCCTCTACGTGGCCCCCGCCTGGTTCGCCCTGCTAGGCATCGGCTATCGCCTGAGCAAGGCCGGAAGACCGCAGCTCGTAGCCACCAACGCCTGATTCCCCCCGGCCCCGCCTCCGGGCGGGGCAGTTCGACGCCGCCCACTCACGCCTCATCTCGAAGGACCCCGGCATGACCGACCAGCACCCCATCAGGGCAGGCGCCCTGCTCAGCATCGACCTCGACGCCCTCTGCGACAACTGGCGGAGCCTCAAAGCAAGGCTGGCAAATGCGGAATGCGCCGCCGTGGTCAAGGCCGACGCCTACGGCCTGGGCGCCGAGCGGATTACCCCGGCGCTGTATCGCGCCGGCTGCCGCAACTTCTTCGTCGCCCACCTCAACGAAGGCATTGCGCTCCGCCCCACATTGCCCGCCGATGCATCCATTTATGTCCTGCACGGCCCCCACCCTGGCGACGAACGCGAGTTCGTCCACCACCGGCTCGTTCCCGTCCTCAACAGCCTGCCGCAACTCGGCGCCTGGCAGGCCCTCGCCCGCGACCTGGATACCGTCCTGCCAGCCATCCTCCAGGTGGACACTGGCATGGCCCGCCTCGGTCTCGCCCCCGACGAATTTGAACGCGTGGTGGCCAGCCCGGCCTTGCTGCTGAGGCTCTCGCTCAAGTTCATCATCAGCCACCTGGCCAGTGCCGAAGACCAGGACAACCCGGCCAATCCCCTGCAGCTCGCGCGCTTTCGCCAGGCCATGGCACGCTTGCCCGGCGTGCGCGGCAGCCTCGCCAATTCCTCCGGGATCTTTCTCGGCGACGACTACCACTTCAACCTGGTCCGCCCGGGCGCCGCACTCTATGGCGTTGCCCCGGTGGCCGGGCAAACCAACCCGATGCGACCCGTCATCCGCCTGCAGGGCAAGGTGCTGCAGACGCGCACCATCGCAACCGGCACAGCGGTCGGCTATTCCCACACCTGGACCGCACAACGCCCCTCGCGCATCGCCACCGTGGCAGTCGGCTATGCCGACGGCTACCTGCGCAGCCTGAGCAACCGCGGCACCGTCAGTTGGGACGGCATCCCGCTGCCCCTTATCGGCAACATCTCCATGGACACCCTCATTGTCGATATCACCGACCTACCGGAAGGACGCATCGCGGAAGGCGAACTGCTCGACCTCGCCGACCCGCTGAATGGCGTGGATGCCATCGCCGCCCGAGCCGGCACCATCGGCTACGAGATCCTGACCAGCCTGGGACGCCGCTATGCACGCCGCTACCTCGGAGGCGGCGAAGAAGGCGTTTGATGCGCCGAGTTGAACCATTGCTGTCCGGACTTGAACTTTCGATATCCGGATCTGAACAAGTTCAAGTCCGGGTTGAACTGGCTCAACGAAAAGATGAACCCACGGCGCTCAGTGCCGCATCAGCAGCTGGTCAGCAGTCATTCGAATCGGCTCAGCGATGAAGGGCTGCTTTCTTTTGCGACGAATGTGGCGTAGCCATCGACCGGAGAGCAGCTGCGGCACGGCTTAGATTACCGCTTATCGCCTGCTTGCTGGCCGCAATGCGACCGAGCTGAGCTGTAACTGCGCGCACAGCTGCCACGTAACTATCGAGTGTGTCGCTGCCAGTTTGGATATTCCGGGTCGGGGTCAAGGGCATCATCCACCTCCATCCATGGGCTATATCTGTAGCATACCATGAGGGTCGAAAATGCAATATGAATTTGCTTTGCTTTCGGAATACTGAACCCATCACAGGCTCCGCGCCACTCATTTCGTGGTCCGACATAACTTGATGTTATGCCACGCGGAAGCCACGCAGGCGGCAGGGACGCCTGCTGTCGGGACAGATTGGCAATGACCGGTTGTGGCCGAATTCAGAAGTCGGCAGACGCCCATCAAGATCCCTCGATTTCCCCGTGAGCTGACATCCAACGCATGAGGGCTAGCGCAATCCATAGATACTGCCCTCCCTCGGGTATTCGATGTTGTACTCGACCTTGAAGGTTGCGGTTTCAGATGGGGCCAGCGTCTTCTTCCAGGCGACTACCCCCTGTCGTTGCTCCCAAGCTTCCACGGTCGGTTTCGGATCAAACATTGCTTTCACTTTGATCTCGTCCGCCGTACTCACCGGGGACGACTCCAGGACCAGCACATCCACTGGTGTCTTATGGGCGCTGCTGAGCGCAAATACATCGCCTATACGACGCTCGTTGTGCTTTTCCAATATTCCCGTTGCCCCGGAGATGCTTTTCACCGGATTAACCGTCACCCGCAGCAGTTCGTCTCGACCAAAAGGAATTACAAAGCGCTCCGCTGCCTTGGGATCCCAATCGCTCGATCCGACATAGCTGCCATCCCGGTAAAGTTGCATGTTGCCAGGCAACCAAACGCCTGGTGGCCGCTCCGTTTCGGCACTGACAAAGCCAGTGCGGTCGAACCGTGGCACCACCCGCACCTCCTGCCGAACCGGCAAGGTTTGCTTTGACAAAACGACGGAGGTTTCGCGCCCATCAGCGGCTAGAGTCACCCGCGCCGGCACTTCAAATTCGGTCGCAAAGGTGCTGTTGGTCTCGAAGGTCGGCGGGCTATAGCCTTCCTCCCGATCCTCCTCTTTTTGTTTTGCCGCCATCGGTGCGGCCGCAACGGCGGCGGGAGCAACCCGATATTCTGAAAACTTCTGCGGTAACGAATAGGACAGCAGCCAAGGCTGGGGTGTGATGCCTTGTGGCGAGAGTCCGGGCTGGGCCGTCGATAGAGAGAGTTTGACGTTGCGCCAGTCCTCACCTGTCTTTTGAGAAATGGTTGCCAAGCGTTCCAGTTCAACCTTGGATGATGCGGAATCCAGCCCTGCACGATATGCGGGCTTCCATCCAGCGTTATGGACCTGATAGGAGATTTTCAGGGTGCCTGGTCGATCCGCCACCAGGTTGACCGTGACCATCCGCGTGTCCTTGGCGCCTGTACGAAGCCGCGCCAAGTCTCGTTGCAGTGCATCGATCCTTTTGGTGAGTTCGCGCTTTTGCACTGCGATGCGCTGCATCTTGGCAAACGCCTCCTGAGCGCCCCGTCCCAAGGTATCGATGATGGCGCCCAGTGTCTTGCCGTCGATGGATGCGGTCGGATGATCGCCCGCCGTTCCGTTGCTGCCGAATCGCTCCAGGTAACCCGTCACGATTCCCGCCGATTTGGCCTCGGCATCGAGGGTAGCCACCTGATCCTGGAGCATCTGTATCTTGCCTTCCAGGTCCGCCTCGGCCGGACTGGCCGCTTGGAGCGTGGCGATCTCCTGCACGACGATTTCACCGATCTGAATACCAGATCCGGCTTCCACCCTCAGCGTCTGACGGTCAAGTTGTGCGGAGAGACCGGCGACTACAAGCTGCGTCGTGCCCGGTGCGACCTGCGCTGTGCGCACTACCGTTGCGCTGCCAGGGTAAAGAGCTACAGCCGTGATCGGGGCTGCGAGTTCGGCCCCGAGGCAAGCCACCGGTGCAGCGAGCGCAGAGACGACGGTACCAGTCTTCATCCACGCCCACGTAAATTGTCCCATGGCAAAATCCCTCGAATTGTCTGAATGTTTATCGGACGATAGCTGCAGTTGCATGCGCGCATCTTGCTGCAATTCAAATTGCATGGCAATTATGGGGCGATGGCCCGTCCACAGGAACGGTCTCGAGAGTCGCCCCCCTGATCTACAAGCACATAAAGAACCTGCGGGCAGTTAAGTTGCAGCCTGGGCAGGCCAAGTTGGAAAGCACAGTCAGGTATCTCGGCATCAAGGTGGACGACGCACTGTCGGCCAGGAGCGGCCGGAAAGCAGTCCGCCGACAAATAAGAAATCACATAGGCATTTCTGCGCCTGCACAACCTTTTGGTCCTAAATGCACCTCAAAAATCAGATTGACCAAATATTCAGCCTTGATGCATGTGGAGACGTGCTGCTCTATCGCTTTCCTGGGGGCTTACGATTTGAATCGTCCGAGAGCGGCACTCCACTGGAGCAGGTTCTGACACCACTCCGGAAAGCAACAGCAATCTCATTGCCGCCCGATTCAGATCGCCGGGCCAAGGTCGGGTTTGGCCGTGGCAAAGCACCGCGGATCAGCAGTTGGACCTCGGCCATTCGTGGCCGCAAGCCAATTGCTGCGTCTGACCGCCCCAGCTTTGACCGCAGTGGCCATTTTCGCTGACTTGGCGTGAGTCGATCCCAGAACAGGAGCTGTCTTTGCGCCGGTTCGGTTAGGACGACTGAGACACCCGGTTAGCTTCACGGAGTCCAGCTACCTGGTTGATCTGTGTTGGTACCGGACGAGAATAACCGATTAGACTCCTGACTGTTATCGCAAGAATCAATAAAAATGAACAAGGAACCAGCGGTCAGCCCCACCCAGGAAGATCAATTGGAGGTTGACACTATTTGCGTGACTGCTCTGTTTGAGCGTGCTCGCAAGGCGACGATGTTGTCGCCGATAGGCACAGGATTCATGTTCTGGCTGGTACACGAGATCGTGGCGGCGAAGCTCGTGCTGGCCTGGATCATCCTCAATACCTTGCCAGATACCATTACCTTCATTCTGACCTCGCGTCTGATAAAGCGCCCGCTCCCCAACCAGCAGATAACCTATTGGCACAACTTGCAGATCGCCCTTCGTTCCTTGCAGGGATTGTGCTGGGGATCCGCTGTGATCTTCTTCCATGTGGCGTGGCCTGTTTCCTTGGTTCACGACATGACCATCTTGTTGGTGTTGGTTGCCGTCGCCACCGCAGGCATTGTCAATACGGCGCCTTCATTTCGTACCTCGTTCGGTTTTACCTTCTGCTTGCTAATAGTCCCGATTTGCTATTACTTCTGGTTGGGCGACCCGATCCATATCAAGCTGGCTACTGGCTCCACCATACTGCTGCTGGTCACACTCCAATTTGGGTGGGATGCTTACCAACAGTTCGTCGATGGCGCGAAACAGTTAGTGTTGAATCGACGAATCGCCCTACAACTGGAAATGCGGAACAATGAGCTTGATGAACTTAATAGGCAGCTCAGTGTGACTGCCACTCACGACAGTTTGACCGACCTGTACAACCGGCATTTCATCGTTGATCAATTGAAGCAGCAACTAAATCTTTTTAGGCGCCATGGAAATCCATGCAGCATCGTTTTGATTGATATCGATCGATTCAAACAGGTCAACGACCAGTTTGGGCATGCCTCGGGCGATGAGGTACTGGTTGCCTTCAGCCGGCAGACTGAGTCGCAAATACGATTAGGCGATACTTTCGGACGCTATGGAGGCGAAGAGTTCTTGCTGGTATTGCCGATGACAGAATTACCCGCTGCACTGAATCTCGCCGAGCGCATACGTGGCCATTTGGCGAGTACGCCTCTGCTAGGGCATCCTCGACCTTTGACGATTACTGCCTCATTCGGCGTTGCACAATTAAAGGCCGACGAATCGATCGACACCTGGCTTATCCGAGCCGATAAGGCACTTTATCGTGCCAAGGAAAATGGTAGAAACTGCGTAATGGCTGATTAATGTCGACCAGAAGCGGACGGTCGTCACGTATGCTGGCCAGCCATTCGATAGGCCGCTTCGGGTCGGGTCCGGTTGTTGGTCAAACGGGTAAGCAGCTATTGATCACCTTCAGCGCCTGAACGGCAGCAAAGGCCTGGCAACAACCTGACGTGACAGACCATTTATCAGCCCGTCCCAATAGACGTGGTCTTGCCACCCGCAACTGCGGAAGATCCCGAACAGCATAATCAACCCGGCGCGAGTCCCACCGGGATAGTCGCGAGGTCCTCGGCGGGGGTCGCAGTGGAGTAAATTAGCGCCCCTGTCGCCCTCTGCCCCGATTCCATGCGCATCCTCCACAGCTCCGACTGGCACCTCGGCCAGCATTTCATCGGCAAGACCCGCCAGGCCGAGCACCAGGCGCTGATCGCCTGGCTGCTCGAACAGGTGGAGGAACAAAAAGTGGATGCGGTGCTGATCGCCGGCGATATCTTCGACACCGGCACGCCGCCGAGCTATGCACGGGAGCTGTATTCGCAGCTGGTGGTGGGCCTGCACGAAGCCGGCGTGGCGCTGCTGCTGCTCGGCGGCAACCACGATTCGGTGGCGACCCTCGGCGAGAGCCGCGACCTGTTGGCCCGCCTCGGCGCCACGGTAGTGCCAGCCGCCGACGTGGCAGACGAGCAGGTCCGCGTGCTGCCCCGGCGGGACGGTACGCCAGGCTGCGTGGTCTGCGCGATCCCCTTCATCCGACCCCGCGACGTGATCCGCAGCCAGGCCGGCGACAGCGCGGAGGACAAGCAGGCCTCACTGCAGGCGGCGATCCAGGCCCACTACCACGCCGTCTTCGCCGCCGCCGAGGCCCGCCGCAGCGCACTCGCCACCGAGCTGGGTCGCAGCCTGCCGCTGATCACCACCGGCCACCTGACCACCGTCGGCGCCAGCGCCAGCGAATCGGTGCGCGAGATCTACGTCGGTGCGCTGGAGGCCTTTCCGACCAGCGCCTTTCCGCCGGCCGACTACATTGCCCTCGGCCACATCCACCGCCCGCAGCGGGTCGGCGGGCTGGAGCACATCCGCTACAGCGGTTCGCCGATCCCGCTGTCCTTCGACGAGGCCGGCCAGCACAAGGAAATGCTGCTGGTGGACCTGGACGCCGCCGGCCTGCAGGCGGTCACGCCGCTGCCGGTGCCGCGCTTCCAGGCCCTGGCCAGCCTGACCGGCAACCTCGACGAACTGCAGGCCGCCGTCGCCGCCACCGCACTCGACGGCAATCCAGAAAACCCGGTTTGGCTGGAAGTGGTGGTGCGCACCGACGACTACCTGGCCGACCTGCCGGCCCGCATCGAAAGCCTGACCGACGGCCTGCCGGTGGAAGTGCTGCGCATCCGCCGCGCCCGCGGCACCGCTGCCGCCAGCCTGGTCTCCGAGGCCCGCGAGACCCTGGACGAACTGACGCCGGACGACGTCTTCGCACGCCGCCTGGCCCTGGAAGAGCTGTCCGACGAACTGCGCGCCGCCCTCACCGAGCGCTTCCGCGGCGTGCTCGCCGGCCTGGAGGAGAACCCGGCATGAAGATCCTGCGCCTGCGCCTCAAGAACCTGAACTCCCTCAAGGACGAGTGGACCGTCGACTTCACGCGGCCCCCCTTCTCCGACAACGGCCTGTTCGCGATCACCGGCCCCACCGGTGCCGGCAAGTCCACACTGCTCGACGCCATCTGCCTGGCCCTCTACCACGAGACGCCGCGCCTGAAGAGCATCTCCGCATCGGCCAACGACATCATGACCCGCCACACCGCCGACTGCCTGGCGGAGGTCGAGTTCGAGGTGAAGGGCGCGGTGTACCGCGCCTTCTGGAGCCAGCGCCGGGCGCGCAACAAGCCCGACGGCGCGCTGCAGGCGCCCAAGGTGGAACTGGCCGAAGTGGATGCCGCCAGCGGCGAAGGCAGGATCCTCAGCAGCCAGATCAACGACAAGCTGAAGCGCATCGAGGCGATCACCGGGCTCGACTTCGCGCGCTTCACGAAGTCCATGCTGCTCGCCCAGGGCGGCTTCGCGGCCTTCCTCAACGCCAGCGCCAACGAACGCGCCGAGTTGCTTGAAGAGCTGACCGGCAGCGACATCTACGGCCTGATCTCGGAGCGCGTCTACCGCCAGACCCAGGAAGCCCGCCAGCAACTCGACCACCTGAAGGCCCGAGCCGAAGGCGTAGAACTTCTGAACGCTGAAACCCGCGCGGAGAAGGAACAGGCCCTCGCCGCCCTCGCCAACGTCCAAACCGACACCCGCCGCGAACGGGACGCCACGCTGGCCCTGCGCCAGTGGCGAAGCGGCGTGGACGACGCCGAAAAGGACACCGGCGCCGCCGCCATCCGCCTGCAGGCTGCCGACCAGGCCATCGCCGACGCCGCCCCGCTGCTCGACCGGCTCGCCGCCGACGAACCCGCCGAAGCCCTCAAGCCGGTGCATGAGCAATGGCAGCAGGCCGAAGCCGCCGTCCGCCACGGCGAAGCGCAGCTGCAGCAACTCGCCACCGAGCGTCTCATGCTGGAAGGCGAGCAGGACCGCCAGCACGCCACCGCCGACCAGCTGGCCCGTCACATCGCCGCCGCCACGCGCCGGTACTGGCAGCAGCTGCAGGATGAGCAGCTGCGCCTCGACGCCTTCTGCACCAGCCATGCCCGCCGCGCCCAACTGGGCGAGCAGCTCGGCGCCTGGCGCCAGCAGTTCGAGCAGCGCCAGACGCTGCAGCAGGCCTTGAGCGATGGGCAACGCAGCGTCGACGCGCTGGCCGCGGAAATCCTCCAGCACGAAACCCGGCTCGCCCAACAGACCCAAGCTCTGGCTACAGCCGGGCAGGCCCGGACGCAGGCCGAAGCGGAACTCAACACCGCCCAGGCGACCCAGCTCCAGCGCCTGGCCGGCACCAGCCTCGGCGAGCTGCGCCAGCGCTGGCAGCACGCCCAGGGCGCCGTCGCCCTGTGGCAGCAGCTCGACGAGCTGGCCGGCCGGCGCCGCGAACAATCCGCCCGCCACGCCGAACTGAGCAGCCAGCTGCAGCGGGAGCAGGCCGTCATCGAGGCCCGCGACAAGGCCCTCATCGCGCTGCGGGAAAAGCACGCGGTCCTCAAGGAACAGGTCGCCGACAAGCAGAAGATGCTCGACCAGGAACGGCGCATCCAGAGCCTGGAAGCCCACCGCCAGCACCTGCAGCCGGGCGAGGCCTGCCCCCTGTGCGGCGCCACCGAGCACCCGGCCGTCGCCGCCTACCTGGCCCTCGACATCTCCGCCACCGAGGCCGCGCTGAAGGCCCGGCAGGCCGAGCTGGAGGCGCTCATCGAGCAGGGCCAGAAAGCCCGCAACGAGCTGACCGCGCTGCAAACCCGCCGCGACGCTGCGCAGGCCGAGCACACCCGACTCGGCGGCGAGCTGGCCCGCCTGGCCGCCGAGTGGTCCGAGCGCCACGCCGCGCTCGGCGATGCGCTGGCCACCAACGACTGGCAGCATCCAGAACGCCTGCAAGCTGCCCGCGCCACCGCAACTCAGGCCCTGAACCACCTCGCAGAGACCCTGCAGGGCGCCGAGCAAGGCGAGCGCCTCGTCCAGCAGGCCACCCAAATCGCCCACACTCGCAGCCAAGCCTGGCAGGCCGCAGGCAGCCAGCTGGAACTGGCCCGCCAGGCGCTGGCCACCAGCCGGACCCGCCACGCCGACAACACGAGGCAGCTCGACGTACGCCGGCAGGAGCTGGCCGCCCTCGACGCCCGCCTCGGCGCCAGCCTGGCCGACGCCGGCTTCAGCCTGCCCAGCGAGCCCGGCCCATGGCTGCGCGAACGCGACGCCGAATGGCAGGAGTGGCAAGCTGTGCAGCAACGCCGCCAGCTGCTGGCCACCGAACTCAGCCGCCAGCAGACCCGCTGCGAGGCCGCCGATGCCGACGCCGCCCAATGGGAATCCCGCTGGGAAAAGCTGCAGGAGATGCGCGACACGGCCGTCGCCGAGCTATCGCCCCCCGGCGACGATGCCACCGCCGCGCTGGCCCGCTGCGCCGAACGGATCGGCAGCCTGGCCGCCGAACTCGCCGCGCTGCACGGCCGCCGCCAGCAACTGGAACGCAGCCTGGCCGACCAACGCAGCACACTGATGACGGCCAGCGGGAACTGGCAAACCGCCCTCGCCGCCAGCCCCTTCGCCGACCGGGACGCCTTCCTCGCCGCGCTCTTGCCGGCCGACGAGCGCCAACGCCTGCAGCAGCACAAGGACAAGCTGCAGCAGGCCCGCCAGCAGGCCGACACCCTGCTGCGCGCAGCCCGCGGCAAGCACGCCGACCTGCTCGCCGAAGCCCGCACGGCGCTACCGTTGATCGAACTGGAACGCCTGCTGGCCGAACAGGAAAGCCGCCTGCGGGAACTCGACGAACGCCACGGCGCCGAACGCGCCCTGCTCGACAGCGATGCCCAGCGCCGCCGCAGCCAGCAGGCCCTGTTCGCCCAGATCGACGTCCAGGCTGCCGAAACCGAGCTGTGGCTGCGCCTCGACGGCCTGATCGGTTCCGCCAAGGGCGACAAGTTCCGCAAGTTCGCCCAGGGCCTCACGCTGGACCACCTGCTGCACCTGGCCAACCACCACCTGGCCCGCCTGCACGGCCGCTACCTGCTGCGTCGCAGGAGCAGCGGCGAACTGGAGCTGGACATCGTGGACAGCTGGCAGGGCGAGACCGCCCGTGACACCCGCACCCTGTCCGGCGGGGAGAGCTTCCTGGTCAGCCTGGCGCTGGCCCTGGCCCTGTCGGACCTGGTCAGCCACAAGACCTCCATCGACTCCCTGTTCCTCGACGAAGGCTTCGGCACCCTCGACGGCGAAACCCTCGACATCGCACTGGACGCCCTCGATACCCTCAACGCCAGCGGCAAGATGATCGGCATCATCAGCCATGTGGAAGGCCTCAAGGAACGCATCCCCGCGCAGATCCGCGTGGACAAGGGCGGTGGCGTAGGGCACTCCCGGCTGACGGTGTAGGCCGGCTATTTCCGAGGGGGCGAATCCACGCCCCCTCCCGTACATCATATACAGGCAGCAAACAGGAAGACGCCTGTCCGGGATTTCAGTTTTTCCGGTTTATGCCGTAATCAAGGGCCAACAAGACATAACCTTGGCATGTTTTCCCCCAGCGACTTCTTCAAACTGGATTCGGCTCCCGGCGTGCTGCTGTACAGCAGTTTCAGCCCGTGGATGATCGCACTGTCCGTAGCCATTGCGGTGGTTGCCTCCCTCAGCGCCCTCTACGCGGCGGGCCTGGCCCGGCGTGCCAATAACCGCAGACAACGCCTGATCCTCGTCGGCACCGGTGCCGTCGCACTGGGCGGCGGCATCTGGTCGATGCACTTCATCGGCATGCAGGCTTTCGAGTTCTGCACCCCGGTAAGTTATTCCCCCCCGCTCACGCTGCTGTCCATGCTGCCCGGCCTGGCGGCGGCGCTGGTTGCCCTGCATCTGCTTGCCCACAACCACATCAGCCGGCAGCAACTGCTCGCCGGGGGCACGCTGGTCGGTACGGGCATCGGCATGATGCATTACAGCGGCATGGCGGCGATGGTCATGGCCGGCAAGCTGCGCTACGACCCGTGGTGGTTCGCGCTGTCCATCGTGGCTGCCATCGCGCTGGCGGTCTTTTCACTGTGGCTGCGCTTCCGGCTGCGCCGCCTGCGTCACCGCCTGCCCGGCTGGGCGGGCATGCTGATCAGCGGCATCGTGTTGGGTTGTGCGGTAGCCGGCATGCATTACATCGGGATTGCCGCGGCACGCGTCGTCGTCCTCCCGGTGACCGGAGACAATCCCGTCAATACCGACCCAAGCTTCCTGACGGTCGCCGTCACGCTGGCGACCCTCAGCCTGACCCTGCTGGTGGCGGTGGCCAATGGCCTGCTGCGTTACCAGCAGCTATACCGCCAGGTCGAGTCGAAGGAAGCACGGCTGCAGGCCATTCTGGACACCGCGGTGGACGGCATCGTGACCATCGACCGCCATGGGCTGGTGCGCAGCTTCAACAATGCCGCCGAACGGATCTTCAACTGGCAGGCGGAAGACGTGGTGGGCCGCAACATCAACATGCTGATGCCGGAACCCCATCGCACCCGCCACGACAGCTACCTCAGCAACTATATGGAGAGCGGCATAGCCAGGATCATCGGCACTGGCCGGGAAGTCACCGCCATGCGCCGGGACGGCAGCGTGTTCCCGATCCGGCTCGCCATCGGGCGGACCGAGGTACCGGGCGAAACCCTGTTCGTCGGCTTCATCACCGACATCAGCCAGTACAAGGAACTGGAACAGGCCTTGCGCGACTCCCGCGACCGCGCCGAACTGGCCGCCACCAGCAAGACGGCCTTCCTGGCCAACATGAGCCACGAGATCCGCACGCCGATGAACGCCATCATCGGCTTTACCGAGCAGTTGCTCGAGACGCCGCTGGACACCCAGCAGCGCCGTCACCTGGACACGGTGAGCCGCTCGGCCCGCTCCCTGCTGGGGCTGCTCAACGACATTCTCGATACCGCCAAGCTCGAACGTGGCGCGATGGAGATCGAGAACATGGATTTCTCGCTGCACGACGTCGTGTTCCAGGTTGCCGCCTCCCTGCGTCTCGGCGCAGAGGCCAAGGGGCTCACGCTGGACATCGATTACGCACCCTCCCTCGGCGAACAACACTTCAGGGGCGACTCCTTGCGGATTCAGCAGGTTCTGACCAATCTGCTCGGCAACGCCATCAAGTTCACCGAACGCGGCAGCGTGAAGGTGTCGGCCGAGGGCGAGGCCGGGGCCGTGCGCCTGATCGTCGCGGATACAGGCATCGGTATACCGGCCGACCGGATCGCCCGCATCTTCGAGCCCTTTGCACAGGCCGACGCATCCACCAGCCGTCGCTTCGGCGGCACCGGATTGGGCACCACAATCGCCCGCCAGCTCATCGAGCTGATGCATGGGCGGCTGGACGTGGAGAGCGAAGTCGGGGTCGGCAGCCGCTTCATCGTAGAGCTTCCCCTCGAACGAGGCGGCCCGATTGCCAGTGCGCCGGACTCCGCCCTACCTGCCCTGCCACCCCTGCGCATCCTCGTTGCCGACGACGTGCCGCAGAACCTCGAACTGTTGACCCTGGCCCTCGGCCGGGCCGGCCACCAATTGGTCACCGCCAGTGACGGTGAGGAAGCGCTGACGCTCTTCGTGGCCGGACGCTTCGACGTGGTGCTGATGGATGTCCAGATGCCGCACACCGACGGCCTCGAAGCCACGCGTTGCATTCGTGCCCACGAACGGCAGCACGGCCTCAGCCCTACGCCGATCATCGCCCTCACCGCCAGCGTACTCAACCAGGACCGGATTGCCGCGCGGCAGGCAGGAATGGATGGTTTCGCCTCCAAACCTCTGGACATACCGCGACTGCTGGCCGAAATTTCCCGCACCACCGGGCACACCGTTACCGGGCACCCTCCGGCCCACACGCCGGCGAGCTGCGACGCCATCGACTGGCAGCGCGGGATCGCCCTGTGGGGAAACGCAGATGCGCTGGAGCAGGCGCTGCGCCGTTTTGTCGACATCCACGCCAGCGCACCTGAAGCACTGTCGAGGCTGGCCATGGACGCGGACCATACCTCGCTCGAACGCGCCGCCCATCGCCTGCGAGGAGCAGCCGCCAATCTGTGCCTGTCCGTCGTCAGCAGCGTCGCGGAACGCATCGAAAGCGAAGCCGGCGCGGCGCATTGCGAACACCTCGCTCCCTATTTCCACACCCTGCGGGATGCCATCGACGCGGTGGTTACGGAACTCTCGCGCCGCGGCCCCGGTCACCCTGAAGCACCGGCACCAAGCAACGGCCGGACCGACGTCACTGCGCTGGCCAGCCAACTGCACGCTCTGCTTGAACATGGAGAGCTCGACGAAAACATGTTGGGCGAACTTCTCTCCACACTGCACGCCGATGGACGCCGCCCTGCCGCCGAAGCAATCGAGCGGGCCATCGACGACTTCGAATTCGAGACCGCCCAGCAGGAATTGCTGGCCCTGTATGACTGAACAGCTCCACACCCCCACATCGTCCGGATGCGACCACCGTCCCAAGCTGCTCCTGGTGGATGACGAACCCACCAACCTGCAGGTGTTGCGCCATATCCTGCAACAGGATTACCGCCTGCTCTTCGCCAAGGACGGCCCCCGTGCGCTCGAGTTGGCCAGCACAGAACAACCGGCGCTGATCCTCCTCGACGTGATGATGCCGGGCCTGACCGGGCTCGATACCTGCCGCCAGCTCAAGCAGAACCCCTGCACGGCGACGATCCCGGTGATCTTCGTCACCGCCCTGAACGACTCGACGAACGAGACGGAAGGCTTCGAAGCCGGTGCGGTGGACTACATCACCAAACCTTTGAGCGCCCCCGTGGTACGTGCCCGCGTGCGCACCCACCTGTCGCTGGTGAGGGTCGAGGAACTCGCCACCACCCGCCTGCAGGTCATTCAGCGCCTGGGACGGGCGGCCGAGTTCCGCGACAACGAGACCGGCCTGCACGTCATCCGCATGAGCCATTACGCCCGCATCCTGGCGCTCGGCGCCGGCCTGAGCGAGCAGGCCGCCGACGACATATTCCTCGCCGCGCCGATGCACGATGTGGGCAAGATCGGCATTCCGGACGCCGTCCTGCTCAAGCAGGGCCCACTGGACGAGGCCGAGTGGAAAATCATGCGTCGCCACTGCGAGATCGGCGCCGAGATCATCGGCGAACATCCGTCCGGGCTGCTGCGCATGGCCCGCAGCATCGCCCTGAGCCACCACGAAAAGTGGGATGGCAGTGGCTATCCGAACGGACTGGCCGGCGAGGCCATTCCACTCGAAGGCCGCATCGTCGCCATCGCCGATGTCTTTGATGCGCTGACCAGCGCACGCCCCTACAAACAAGCGTGGGACGTCGATGACGCGGTCGGCAGCCTGCGCCAGAATGCGGGCACGCACTTCGAGCCGGCTCTGGTGCAGTGCTTCATCGACAAACTGCCGGACATCCTGGCCATCAAGGCACGCTGGCCGGACGAGCCCTGATTCAGCGCAGACCTTCGACCAGGCTCCGCGTCACCTCCGCCGCGCCAACCTCCCGACAACCGAGCACGTTCTGGCCGCACCACAGCGGCGAGAAGTCGCCGCTGCCGCGGCTTTCGGCGGCGGCACGCAGCGGGGCGATGGCCGAGGTGGCCAGCGGGAATTCCGGCGCCGCGGGGCTGAGCGGGCCAAGCTCGCGCATCACGCGATTGACGATGCCCCGCGCCGGGCGGCCGGTGAACAGGTTGGTGAGGGCCGTGTGGCCGGCGGCCGAGCTCTTGAGGGCAGCGCGGTGCACGGCGCTGGTAGTGGCTTCGGGGCACAGCATGTAGGCGGTGCCTGCCTGCACGCCGGCCGCACCGAGGGCCAGGGCCGCTTTCACGCCACGGGCGTCGACGATGCCGCCGGTGGCGATCACCGGCACCTTCACCGCATGGACCACACGCGGCAGCAGTGCAAAGGTACCCGACTGGACACTCAGGTCATGGTTCAGGAAATGGCCGCGGTGGCCGCCCGCCTCCAGGCCCTGGGCGATGATCGCATCGGCGCCGTGGGCTTCGAGCCACAGGGCCTCTTCCACCGTGGTGGCGGACGACAGCACCTTGGCACCCCATTTTTTGACCCGCGCCAGCAGCTCGGCGGACGGCAGGCCGAAGTGGAAGCTGACCACCGGCGGGCGAAAGGCCTCGATGATGTCCGCCGTCTCGGCAGTGAACGGATTGCGGCCGGGGCCGGCCGGAATGCCCGCCGGGTCGATGCCGAACTCCGCGTAGTACGGCGCCAGCGCGGCGCGCCACGTGGCCTCCCGCTCGGCGTGGGGTTGCGGCGGGCGGTGGCAGAAGAAATTGACGTTGTAGGGCTTGTCGGTGGCCACGTGGATGGCCGACAGTTCCTTCTCCAGCGCCTCTGGGCTCAACATCGCGCAGGGCAGCGAGCCGAGGCCGCCCGCCTCGGATACCGCGATAGCCAGCGCACTCCCCTGCACGCCGGCCAGCGGGGCCTGGATAACTGGCAGGGTGATGCCGAAAAGCTCGGTGATGCTCATCAGAAAATCTCCTTAAATGCCGAAATGCAGGCGGACGCGCTCGTCCAGCAACTGCCTGGCCTGGTCTTCATCGCAGTCGGCCAGGCGGTCAAAGACTTCCCGCGCGATGGGCCGGAAGGCGTCCATCACGGCGGGATCGAAATGGCTGCCGCTGTCTTTGTCCAGGATCGCCATCGCGGCCTCAAAACCCAGCGGGGCCTTGTAGGGACGTTTGGAACACAGCGCGTCGAACACGTCGGCGACCGCGAAGATCCGCGCGGCCAGCGGAATCGCCTCGCCGGCCAGCCCGCGCGGATAGCCGGCACCATTCCATTTTTCGTGGTGACCGGCCACCACCGCGGCGGCACCTTCCAGCCAGCCGATGCCGGTGACGATCTCCTCGCCCTGCTGCACATGGGTACGCATGGTGTCGAACTCGGCTTCATCGAGCTTGCCCGGCTTGAGCAGGATCGCATCCGGAATGCCGATCTTGCCGACGTCGTGCAGGAAGCTGCCGGCGATCAGGGCCTGCATTGCCTGGCCGTGCAGGCCCAGCCGCTCGGCGATGCGGGTGGCGATCCAGGCGACCCGGTAGTTATGGGCGCCGGTATCCGAATCCCGCTTGGCGATGGCGCGGCCGAGGGCGTCCATCATCGAGATGTGCGAGTCGAGTACCTCGCGGGCCTTGCGCTGGTTGTCCGCCGACAGGCGCACCACCACCGGATAGATCACCGCGCCGCACAGCAGCGAGGCCAGCCCGGCCAGCAGGGCCGCACTCAGCGCATTGGCCCGCATCTGCTCACGCTGCCAGGCGGACACCACCCGCACACCCTCGAAATAGCCGCTGATGCGGCTCAAGCCACCGGCTTCCGCCTCCTGCAAGGGCACGAAAACCCGCAACACCCACAGCGCATCGCCGAAGCTCAGGCTTTCATAGGAGGCCGCCTGGTAGGTCGGCCGGCCGTGTCCGGGCAGCCGCTCCTCCACGGCAGCACCAGCGTCGGTCATCGCCTCGGCAAGCTTGTTGCCGTGTTCATCGTAGATCTCGGCGATGTCGAACAGCCCACCGGCGATGGTACGTGCCGCCTTGGCGGCCTTCTCCTGCGCCTTGGGACCATTCAACGTGACGGCGCCGAAATAGCGCAGCAAACGGCGCGACTCCTCCATGGCCAGGGAAACGGTGGCTTCCTCCGCGTTTTCGCGGGCCACGAACCAGGCGATCGGGCTGGCGATCGCCGCCAGCAACAGGCTGACGGCGGCAATGCGAATGGCGGTACGCCTGTTGAACCTGTTCATGCCCACAACGATGCTTGTCTCTTGTGACGAGGACGCCATTATCGCCGCGAGGCCCATGCCACCGCCAATCGACCATCAGGGCCGCAACAGGATCGCTCCGTGACTGCGGCCGGACTCCAGCAGATGCTGCGCATCGGCGGCACGGGCCAGGGGCAGCACTTCACCGACGCAGGCCTGCAGGCCGGACTGCAGGCGGGCCAACGTCGCAGCGGCGCCTTCCCGGTAACGCCCCGGATCGGCCATGAAGCGGAACACGCCGGGCCGCGACAGGGCGATGGAGCGGGCAGGACCGAGCTGGGCCAGATCCAGCGGACCGCTGTCGCCGGCCACCTGGCCGATGCTGGCCACCATGCCGTAAGGACGCACCGCGCCCAAGGTCGCGGTCAGCGTGGCGCCGCCGATGCCGTCGATGGCGTAGTCCACACCCTGGCCTCCGGTCAGGTCCTGCACCGCGCCGACGAAATCCGCGTCCCGGTACAGGATGGCGTGATCCAGGCCATGGAGGCGCGCCAGCTCGGCCTTGGCCGGCGAACCGACGGTGCCGATGACCCGCGCACCAAGTGCCTTGGCCCACTGCACCAGCACCAGGCCCAGGCCACCGGCCGCCGCATGAACCAGCAGGGTGTCGCCAGCCTTCACCGGGCGAACGTGAGTCAGGAGCATGTGGGCGGTGATGCCGCGCAACAGCAGGGACGCAACGGTGTCGTCGGCCACATCCTCCGGCAGAGCCACGGCACGTGCCGCCGGCAGGTTGCGGGCCGTAGCGTAACTGCCGGCAGGCGGGCCCGCATAGGCGATGCGCTGGCCCACCTGGAGCCCTTCCACCCCAGCGCCGATGGCCTCGACGACACCCGCCGCCTCGACGCCCAGCGCCGCCGGCAGGGCGGGCAACGGATACAGACCGGTACGGTGATAGACATCCACGAAATTGACGCCAATGGCCGTATGGCGCACGCGGATCTCGCCGGCCCCTGGCGCGGGCAGGCGGACGGTTTCCAGTTCGATTTCCCCTGCGCCGCCATAGCGATGGATGACGGCTTGGGTGGCCGGGGCGAAGGAACTGCTGTCGCCCGACAATGCGGTGCTGCTGCTCATGATCTGCTCCTGGGAGTTGAAGTGGGCATCCCGATGGGATTGCAGGCACAGCGTACGGCGCGCAAAATCACTCAACAATTCCAAATACGTAAACACTTTCTGTGCAAAAAAGCCCAATCAATCCGGCCGCTGCTGCAGTCCTGCAGTGGGACGACGTGCGCCACTTCCTGGCTCTGGCCCGCCACGGCAGCCTGTCCGGCGCCGCACGCCGGCTCGCAGTCGAACACAGCACGGTGGCGCGCCGCGTGGAGGCGCTGGAACACGCCCTCGGCCTGCGCCTGTTCGACCGCCTGCCGCGGGGCTGGACGCTGACGCCGGAAGGGGAAGCCCTGGCCGAACAGGCCGGGCGCATGGAGGACGAGGCGCTGGCCTTCTCGCGCCTGGCCCTGGGCGTTGGCGCCCTGCAGGGCACGGTGCGCATTTCCGCACCGCCAGTGATCGCCAGCCATTTCCTGGTGCCGCGCCTGCTGCCGCGGCGGGAGGCCTGGCCGGGCATCACGCTGGACATCGTCGGCGAGAGCCGCGAAGCCAACCTGGCCCGCGGCGAGGCGGACCTGGCCGTGCGACTATCCCGCCCCAGCGCAGGCGGCCTGGTGGCCCGCCCCCTCGGGCAGCTCGGCTACGGGCTCTACGCCACCCCCGGCTACGCGGCGCGGCCGGCGGATGCCTGGCAGTTCCTGGGCTACGACGACAGCCTGAGCCAGGTGCCGCAGCAGAAATGGCTGGACGAGGTTGCCGCGGGGCGCCGTTTCATCCTGCGCAGCAACGACCTCGCCGCGCTGCTGCAGGGCGCCCGCAGCGGCCATGGCATCACCGCGCTGCCCCATTTCCTGGGTGCCGGCGATCCCGCATTGGCGCCACTGGCCGGCGGCCCCTGTCCGACGCTACGTCCGATCTGGCTGGTCATGCATCCGGACGTGCGCCGTTCGCCACGGGTGCGCACGGTCGCCGACGCGCTGCTGTCAGTCTTCGCGGATGCCGCTGGCCTGCTCAGCGGCGAAACCGTTAATGGAGCCTGACCCCCACTCGGCAACGAACACCTCCCGAAACTGACGCGGCCAGGCCACACGCAGCTCGCCCAGGCGCCGGGCCGCCGTGGTGTTCATCAGCGCCGAACAGACCCGCGCATGATCCACGAGTTCTCAGCAGCTTGCCGCACCGAAACCACCGCCGGCTCACAACTGCAGCATGTCCTTGGTGCACGCCCCTTCATACACCGAATCCATCGTGATACGGATCTGCACGTCCTGGCCACCCTTATGGACAAGCTGCTGGACCTCGGAACGCAGGTGACGCGGCGCCACGGTGTTGTGGATCTGCATCTCCACCGAATTGCCGTCGGCCATCGTACAACTCATCTTCCAGCCGGCCTGGGCCTCGCTGCGGGTGGCATCCGAAATACGGCAGTGCGCCCCCTGCTTCTCCATCTTGTCCTGATCGATGCCAGGCGTCAGATAGGGATCGCGGGCCAGAAAGGCGGGTGTTAGACAGAGCTGCGTATTCATCTCCGATACGGTGCGGACCGGACTGGCCGGGGTTTCGCGCGCGGTGACCACCGTCTTGACCTTCCAGCCCCCCGGCTGAATGGTGGGACCGGCGAGCACAGGCACGCCAGTCAGAACCAAAGGCAGGACGACGGCGCAGTGCAGGGTACGGACTGACATGGAAACCTCCGGCCGGGGAATGATGGATGAACGGAAGGATGGTGCCACGGACCGCCGGCTTCCGGCCCACGCCGCAGGACGCCCGTTGGCCGTGACATTTTCCGGCCTGCCGGACCACCTGTCCGGCCGGGAAACGCCCGGCGACACCTGGCACCATTGCGGTGCAAATACTCCTTTGTGGGTATCAAATTATGGATGTCAGCCAGAAACCGCACACATATGGTGCATATGTGTGAATTTCCGTGACGCCAGCAGGGAAAATATATTGCATAACGTAAAGTCCTAAGCACCTGATTCACCAAGGCGGTGCAGGCCGCTACGACGCTTTAGGGCAAAACAGGCGCAGCTCTTGCTAACGATCCTGCTTAGTTTTGTAGCAGGAATCCGTCAATGCTCAAGAGTCAGAACATGTCCCTCAGCGGCGCAGAGAAAGCCTGGCTGCCGTGGTTCGGCCGGACCGGCAAGATCGCCATGGGCTGGGCCACGTCCCGCAACCGGCATCGCTACCCCGCCATCGAACAGACCTTCGAGGCCTTCGCGCAGACCCGCGTCCGTATCCTGAGCACCTGGGCCGACCAGCAGTGGGCCCACCTGGAAGGGCTGGCCCGCGAACTGGCCGGCAGCTGGCCGGACGTGGATGCCCGCCTGCTGCAACAGCGCCGCGAGCGCGCCGAGGACTTTTCCGAACTGTTCGTCGTCAACCAGCAGGGCATGATCATCGGCTCCACTGCCAAAGGCCGCGCCGGCTCCCGCGTGGCCGCCACCGCGCCGCTGCGCGCGGGGCTGGCCGGGCGCTTCCTGCACGGCCCCTACCGCGACCCAGTCACCCAGAGCCTGCCGCAGTCCACGTCCCGCTTCCACGACGCGGTGACGCTGATGTTCTACCAGCCGATCAGCGTGGATGGCAGCATCGTCGGCGCCCTGTGTGGCCGCGTGCCCAACGACGTACTTGGCGACCTGATCCAGCGCGAGGCCGGCCACATCTTCCACGAGTCCGGCGACAACTACCTGTTCATGGTCAAGTCGGTCTTCGACCCGCAGATCGCCCCCGGCACGGCCCTGTCCCGCTCGCGCTTCGAGGACGCCACCTTCACCGGCGGCGACAACCTGAAGGACGGCGTGCGCACGACCTTCGGCACCGTGCGCGTGCAGGAGCATACCGAACTCGAACTGGTCTTCAACGATCCGGCCACCGGCCAGCTCCACCCCGGCGTACGCGAGACGATCCGCAAGGGCGACAACCTCTTCGTCACCTACCCGGGCTATTCCGACTACCGCCACGTGCCGGTCATCGGCAAGGGCGTCACCTTCCGCCTGCCCGGCTCGCCGGACACCTGGGGGATGATGTGCGAGGCCGACCTGGAAGAGGTCTACCGCTATCGCAGCATCCCTTTCCGCCTGCTGCGCCTGTACATGGCGATCACCCTGGGCAGCTGGGGTGTCGCAGGGCTGCTCGCCGAGCTGGCCGGCCTCGGCCAGGCCGCCGTGCTCGGCACCGGGCTGGCGCTGCAACTGGTCGGCGCGGCGCTGTTCCACCAGCTGGGCTGCATGCCGGTCAGCCAGCGGCTGCGCGAGGCGACCCGCGTGCTGCGTTCCACCACCGAAGGCGGCGGCAATCTGTCCCAACGCCTGCCGCGGGCCAGCGAGCGCATCGACGAAGCCACCGTGCTGGCCCAGTGGGCCAACAGTTTCATCGACAACCTGGAACAGATGATCCGCCAGGTCGCCAAGACCACCAGCGAAATCGGCGATACCAACCGCAACATGCTGCAGAAGAACAGCCACGCGGACCAGGTGTCGACGAGCATGCAGGGCGCCATCGACGACATCCTCAACGCGATCCGCGTACAGCTCAGCGAGATCGACGCCGCCACCACCAACACCGCTACCATGCAACAAGTCGTACAGCGCGTCAGCGAAGAGGCGCGCGAGCAATTCGCGCTGGTCGAAGCCCGCAGTCAGGGCATCCGCAGCTCGGTCAACCTGTCGGCCACGACCATCCGCCAGCTCGAACAGCGCACGCTGGAGATCGGCCGCATCGTGACGCTGATCAACGAGATCGCCGACCAGACCAACCTGCTGGCCCTCAACGCGGCCATCGAAGCGGCCCGCGCCGGCGAGACCGGGCGCGGCTTCGCGGTGGTGGCCGACGAGGTGCGCAAACTGGCCGAACGCACCCGCGGCGCCACCGCCGACATCCGCGAGATGATCGACGGCGTGCAGAGCCAGGCCGAGGAAGCCGTACGCACGATGGAAAGCGGCATGTCGGAGATGGAGGAAGGCCTGCGCCTGGCCACGGCGGCGAGCACCGACAAGCGGGAGATCGAGGCGGTCGTCGAGCGCCTGTTCATCACCATCAACCAGATCGCCGCGGCGACCCATGCCTACGGCGACCGGGTGGAGTCCATCTCCTCCGCCGCCGAGGCGATGCGCCACGCCACGCGGGAATCGGCGCGAAGCGCCGAACTCACCGGCTTTGCGACCGGCAAGCTGGAACAGACCATGGGCCAGTTCCAGGTCGCCTGAAGCCCGGCGTCAATCCCCCACCGCGGCCCACGGTAGTGGGCCTGTCCCGGAGGCCATGGTCCGCGAACGACTTGGGGAGCTTCTCCGCCACATCCGCCGGTGAGAAGGACTGCATGGGCGTCAGCCTTCGCCGCGCAGGCCTTCCACCAGGCCATCGCGCAGCGCCGTGTAGCGCTGCTCCAGCTCGCGGCGCAGCTCCTTGCGGGCCTGGGCAGCCTGATAGCGGCGTTTCTCGTCCGGAGTGAAGGCACGCAGCGGCGGCACGCTGACCGGCTTGCGGTTCTCGTCCACGGCGACCATCGTGAAGAAGCAGCTGTTGGCATGGCGCACGACCTGGGTGCGGATATCCTCGGCGATGACCTTCACGCCGATCTCCATCGACGAGTTGCCGGTGTAGTTAACCGACGCCAGGAAAGTCACCAGTTCGCCGACGTGGATGGGCTGGCGGAACATCACCTGGTCCACCGACAGGGTCACCACGTAACAGCCCGAATAACGCGCCGCGCAGGCGTAAGCCACCTGGTCGAGCAGCTTGAGGATGGCGCCGCCATGCACGTTGCCGGAAAAGTTGGCCATGTCCGGCGTCATCAGCACCGTCATGGTCAGCTGGTGAGCAGGGAAATTCATTGTTGTCTCCGTGGGGTCTGCAAGCATGGAGTTCAGGATAAACGCGGTCACGCGGGATGTCTCCCCGCACCGCGCGGAATCAGGCATCCTCTCGTGCACGGAACCTACAGACATGTCGACGGGCCTGCCCTGCACCACATGTCCCCCGAAAAACGGCACTACCTATTCCGCCAGCACCTTGGATGCCTCCATGAATGCCCAGGACAGCATGCAGCCTCCCCGCACCACCCGCAGCGTGGTGCTCGTCGTCGACGACGAGCCGGTGAACCGCCTGGTGCTGGGCCGCGTCCTCGAACCCTTCTACACGGTCATCAAGGCCGCCAACGGGACGGAAGCCCTGCAGGCGGCGGTCCAGGACCCGCCGCCCGACCTGATCCTGCTCGACATCATGATGCCGGACCTGGACGGCTTCGAAGTCCTCCAGCTGCTGCGCCGCGATCCCCGCACAGCCACCATTCCGGTGATCTTCGTCACCGCACTGATCGATGACGACAGCGAGCAGCGCGGTTTCGAGCTGGGCGCCTGCGACTACATCCACAAACCGATCCGCGCGATCGTCGTGCGCGCCCGGGTGCGTGCCCAGCTGGAAGCCAAGGCAGCCCGCGACATGCTGGACAAGAACAACCAGCGCCTGCGGCACAAGGTGGAAGGCGGTGCCAAGGCCCTCGAAACCGCCCAGATGCAGTTGCTGCAGTCCGAGAAGATGGCCTCCCTCGGCCAGCTCGCAGCCGGTGTCGCCCACGAGATCAACAACCCGATCGGCTTCGTCGGCTCCAACCTGGGCAGCCTGGAGCGTTACCTGCAGGACTTGTTCGCCATCGTGGACGCCTACGAGGCGGCGCTGGCTACCAGCACGCCCGAGGCCGTTGCGGCCGTCGAGGCGCTGCGCCGCCAGCTCGACTATGACTTCCTGAAGGAAGACGCCCTACAACTATTGAAGGAATCCGCCGACGGCGTGGACCGCATCCGCAAGATCGTCAGCGACCTCAAGGATTATTCCCACACCGGCAGCGCCGACTGGCACTGGGCCGACCTGCACGCCGGCCTCGAATCGACCCTCAACATCGCCGCCAATGCGCTCAAGTACCACTGCTCGGTGGTCAAGGACTACGGCGAACTGCCGCAGGTCTATTGTCTGCCGTCCCAGCTCAATCAGGTGTTCATGAACCTGATCATCAACGCCGCCCAGGCCATCGAAGGCCAGGGCACGATCACCCTGGCCACCCGGCGGAGCGGCGACAACACGGTGCAGATCAGCATCAGCGACACCGGCAAGGGCATTCCGCCGGAAGACCTGCAGCGTATTTTCGAGCCCTTCTACACCACCAAGCCGATCGGCAAGGGCACCGGTCTCGGCCTGTCCCTGTCATGGGGCATCGTCGACCGCCATCGTGGCCGCATCGAGGTGAGCAGCCAAGTCGGCAAAGGCAGCACCTTCACCGTCACGCTGCCGATCGAGGCGCCCACCGAGCACGCCTAGACGCCTCAGGTAAAAAAGACGGCCCGCTGTCACCAACGGGCCGAATCAGGTGCCAACTTGCCTGAGGAGAAACGGAGCCCGGATCAGAAGACCCGGTTGACCGACGCGATCCAGGTGCCGGCGTTCATGTCCTTGGTGGTGCCGTTGCCGGCCACGCTGGGGTAGTTCTTCCAGTAATCGGCACCGGCCGTCGTCGTATAGGCCAGGCCCAGCGTCCAGCTACCCGGCATGGCCTTGGTGACACCGACCTTGTAATCGGAATAGTCCAAGCCCTTCGAATTTGCAATGGTCTGACGACCGGCATGCAGCGTGGCCGTCCATGTCGGCAGGAACTCGTAGTTCACGTTGGCTTCGATGTACCAGGAGCCGGTGGTGTCCTTGCCGGTCACGCCCGCCCCCGGCTTGTTGGGGAAGGCACCGGGGCCGGCGTTGTTGTCGGTGAACCCGAAGTAACCCACATTGGTCATTGCCCGCGAATACTTCAGGTTGAGCCACTGCCAGGTGCCGGAGAGGTAGAACTCGGTGGAGTCGTAGGTCTTCTTGGCATAGCTGCCGGCCGGCGTGATCTTGTCGTAGTTGGCCTGCGGGAAGATGAACTGCAGCACCCCCACGTCGTAGCTGAAGTCACCCACCGCGCCGCGGTAGCCGCCATACAGGTCGACCTCGATGTTGGCGTTGGCGTAAAGGTTGCCGCTTGTGTTGGACATCCACGTACCCACGTAGAGGCCGGACGCATGAGCGTAATCCACGCCACCCTGGATCGCCGGGTTGCCCCAGGTCTGGCGGATGCCGCGGAACACGTATTCCGACACTACGCCGATGTTGCTGGTCAGTTCCGGAGCGGGCGCCGGTGCGTCCTCGGCATGGGCCGGCGCGGCCAGCGCGGCGGCGGCGATGGCCGGCAGCGCACAGTAGCCAAGGTGCCGGACAGCATTCCGTAGGGCGGTCTTCTTCGCGGGTTTCATGCCGGTTTTCATGCTTTTGCCTCTGTCGGTGTTGGGATGGCAGCCATTTCACGCCCGCGCGCCTACTCCCTCAATTCCCCCTCGGACCTACTCCCAAAGTCGAATTGTTCGCCCCCCGCCCGGCGGCGGACAGTGCAGGCCATTGCAGTCCCATCGCATTTTTTCGACATCGAGGAGTACGCAGATGAACACGACGACAGTGGATGCCGTAGCGAGCGGCATCGGCGGTGCGAGCGCAACGCTCCACCGCAAGATCGGCTGGGCCGGGGCCTTCTGGGTGGCCAGCGGCGTCCCGGCCCTGGTGCTGTTTTCCATCGGCTCCATTGCCGCCACGGTAGGCAAGCCGTCCTGGGCGGTGTGGATCATTTCCATCGCCTTCGGCTTCCTGCAGTCCTTCTCCTACGCGGAGATCGCCGGCCTGTTCCCGCACAAGTCCGGCGGCGCCTCGGTGTACGGGGCGGTGGCCTGGGTGCGCTACAGCAAGCTGCTGGCGCCACTGTCGGTGTGGTGCAACTGGCTGGCCTGGTCGCCGGTGCTGGCCATCGGTTCCGGGCTGGCAGCGGGCTACATCCTGTCCATCCTGTTCGCGCCGGACGCGGCCATCAACACCTGGCAGATCACCCTGCTCGACCTGGGCTTCATCAAGGGCGGCCTGTCCCTGCGCATCAACGCCACCTTCGTGCTCGGCGCGGCGGTGCTGCTGGCCGCCTTCGCCATCCAGCACCGCGGCATCCTGCAGGCGGCGCGCATGCAGATGGTGCTCGGCATCGCCGCGCTGGCACCGCTGATGCTGATCGGCCTGTGGCCGCTGCTCTCCGGTGATGTGCCGGCCGCCAACCTGACCCCGCTGTTTCCGCTGGCCAAGGACGCCAGCGGTGCGGTGATCGACGGCACCTGGGACATGGGCGGCCTGACCCTGATGGCCGGCGGCCTGTTCATGGCGGCCTGGTCCACCTACGGCTTCGAGACTGCGGTGTGCTACACCCGCGAATTCCGCGACCCACGCACCGACACCTTCAAGGCCATCCTGTACTCCGGCCTGCTGTGCATCTTCGTGTTCACCGTCGTGCCACTGGCCTTCCAGGGCAACATCGGCCTCGGCCAGCTGGTCACGCCGGAGGTGAAGGACGCCGCCGGCAACGTGGTCACCCCGGCGGTATACGACGGCATCCTGTCGCCGGACATTTACAGCGGCATGGGCGTCGCCCACGCCATGGCCCACATGCTGGGCGGCGGCGCGCTGGTCGAGCACGTGCTGATGGCGATGCTGGTGCTGGCCCTGGTGCTGTCCATCATGACCTCGATGGCCGGCTCCTCGCGCACCCTCTACCAGGCTTCCGCCGACGGCTGGCTGCCCAAGTATCTGTCCCACGTGAATGCCAACGGCGCGCCGATCCCGGCGATGTGGACCGACCTCGGCTTCAACCTGATCCTGCTGCTGATGTCCGACTACGTCTTCGTGCTGGCCATCTCCAACGTCTGCTACATCCTCTTCAACTTCCTCAACCTCAACGCCGCCTGGATCCACCGCCTCGACCGCCCGAGCTGGCCGCGCCCGTTCAAGGCACCGCTGTGGCTGATCGCCATCGGCACCGTGCTGGCCTTCGCCAACCTGTGGCTGATGGGCATGGGCGCCGACATCTGGGGCGCCGGCACGCTGGCCTCCGGCCTGCTCGTCGCCGCGCTGATCGTGCCGGTCTTCCTGTACCGCCACTACGTCACCGACAAGGGCCAGTTCCCCGCCGCGATGCAGGAGGACATGCACCTCGGCAGCGAAGAAGGCGTCGGCACCCGCGCCGGCATCCTGCCCTACCTGACCCTCGCCGGCGGCGCCGCGGTGGTGGCCATCGCCCACGCCTGTGCGGTGATCTGAGGAGAACGACCATGCTGCATTCCGACATCAAGAGCCGCCCCATCTACACCCAGCTGGAGCCGGACCTGTCCGGCAGCCAGCACCTGCTGATCGTCGAAGGCGACACCGTGCTGCCGGGCCGCCTCGACTCCCTGGCCGGCACCTTCGCCCCGGTGGAAGAACAGCTGCACACCTGGCTGGTCGGCACTCAGGCCGGCGGCCTGGGCCTCGGCAAGGTATGGCGCCTGCCCGACGTGGCCGACGTGGTCGATGCCTTCGCCTGTGCCACCCGCGGCTACGGCATCGGCGACCGCCTCTACGTGCAGGGCACCGAGCCCTTCCTGTGGTCGGTGGCCAAGGCCGCGGCAATCATCGGCTTCAGCGCCGACCAGATCCACCTGCACCACGCCGGCAGCCTGCGCCGCCGGGTGTGGTGCACCCACTGCCATACCGTCACCGAAAACGTCACCACCAGCATCGCCAGCTGTGCCGGCTGCCACCGCCATCTGCTGGTGCGCGACCACTTCTCCCGCCGCCTTGGCGCCTTCATGGGCGTGATGGTGGATGCGGAAGCCCCGGGTGAAGTGCCGGCCGTCGAGGAGAACTTCGCATGATCGGCGAAACCCTCCGGCTCAAGGTGGCCGCTGCCTGCGCCATCTCGCCCAGCCTGCGCCACCTGCGCCTGGTGGCGGCGGACGGCGGCAAGCTGCCTCCGGCGGCGGCCGGCGCCCACCTCCAGCTCGTACTGAAGGGCGCCACGCGGACCCACCGCAACGCCTATTCGCTAATCAGCCGCCCCGGCGCCCGCGACGCCTACGAGATCATCGTGCGGCGCGTGCCCGCCTCCCGCGGCGGCTCGGCCTTCATCCACGAGCAGATCAAGGTCGGCGATGTGCTGGAAGCCGGCTGGCCCGGCAACCTGTTCGCCCCGGTGCGCACCGCCCGTCGCCACCTGATGATCGCCGGCGGCATCGGCATCACGCCCTTCCTGTCCTACCTGGCCGACTTCGCCTTCGGCGGCGCCGACTACGCGCTGCACCTGTGCTGCCGCGAGGACGAGCAACACGTCTTCGACCCCTGGCTGGCCGGCAAGAGCGGCGTCAGCGTGCACTGGGACACCGACGGCCGCCGCCTCGACATCCCCGCCCTGCTCGCCGCCCAGCCGGTCGGCACCCACCTCTATGTGTGCGGCCCGGCCGCCATGAACGACGAAGTGCTGGAACTTGCCGCAGCCGCCGGCTGGCCCGCCAGCCATGTCCATTGCGAGCACTTCGGCAGCGCCCTGTCCGGTGGCGAAGCCTTCCACGCCTTCCTCGCCAAGTCCGGCGTCGAGGTCAGCGTCGGCGAAGACGAGAGCCTGCTCGAAGCCATCGAACGGATCGGCGTCAAAGCCCCCTGCCTGTGCCGCGGCGGCGCCTGCGGCGTGTGCGTGACGCCACTGCTGGAGGGCGAAGCCGAGCACCGCGACCACTACCTGTCCGCCGCCGAGCGGGAAGCCGGCCGCCTGATCCTGCCCTGCGTGTCGCGGGCGCGGAGCGGACGGCTGGTTCTGGACCTGTGACATCCCCCTGAGCGCCCCCGAGGAGATCGACATGAGCATCGCTTTCAAACCCGAAGAAACCTTCCGCGGCGACTACAGCTACCGCAACAGCGACGCCGCCGTGCTGCGCTTCCCTTTCCCTTTCCCGGAAGACCGCTACATGTACAGCGTCAATATCGAGCCGCACGTACGCAGTGGCCCGAGCGACGTCTTCCTGCGCCCCTTCGACGTGGATGAGCACTACATCGCCGAGTGCCGCGACAAGGCCATCACGCTGGAGCGCGACCCCGGCCGCTGCCAGGTGCTTCCGCACATGATGATGGCCCAGTGGGACACCCTGGAGCTGCTGATGGAGAGCCTGTCCGCCGACTATCCGGAGCAGTTCTCCCTGATCAAGGAAGGCGACGACTTCGGCAGCCGGTGGACCTGGATCAACCGCCCGCTGGGCATCGAGCAGAGCTTCATCTTCGGCAATGCCGAAACCCTGCCCTGCGAACCCTTCGAGTACATCACCCGCCAGGCCCAGGGCGACTTCGCGATCTGCGACCAGCGCGACGACAACCTCTACATGGACGCCGGCATGGTCACCTCCCAGGCCGACTGGTCGCTGGAGTTCGATGTCGGCATGAGCTTCATGGAATGGCACGGCCCGGTGCCGCTGGCCCACCAGAGCGGCGTCTTCGAGCGGGCGCTGAAATACCTGCTGATGCTGCGCCTCGGCCAGCCGGTGCGCCGCCTCAATTGGACCATGAGCATCAACCCGCGTCTCGACACCTCGCCGGAGAGCTACCCCGAGTGGGGCCCGGACCGCGCCAGCGTCACCCCCGACAACGCCGGCCAGAAAGTGCACCTGCGTGTCGAGTTGCAGACCCTGTGGCGCCTGCCGCGCAGCAACGCGATCCTGTTCCCGATCCGCTGCTACCTGGCCTCCCTCGAAGACCTGGCCCGCGTGCCCAAGTGGGGCGCCCGCCTGCACCGGGTGCTGTCCTCGCTGCCGCCCCAGCTCGTCGAATACAAGGGCCTCACCCGCTACCTCCCGGCCGCCCTCGAATGGCTGGCCCAGCACGACGACGGCCGCGAACTGCCCGTCGGCACCGAAGCCGGCATCACCACCCTCAGCCCGCGCTGAGACGCATCCGATCCATCCGCAAATCCGCATTCCACGACACCCCGAAACCACAAAAAGGAAACAGCCATGAACGCCATCACCCAAATGACCCCCACCGGCATCGGTTCCGAATGGAGCCCCCAGTGGCTGCTCACCCCCGAGCAGAAGGCCCTGCAGGCCGACCTGATCGCCCTGTGCGAAACCACGCTGCGCCCCAACGCCATCGAAAGCGACAAGAAGTACGTCTATCCGCGCAAGAACTTCGAGGCCCTGGCCTCCATGGGCCTGCTGAGCCTGACCATCCCGAAGGAACTCGGCGGCCGCGGTGAGAGCCACCTGTGCGCCGCGATGGTGGTCGAGACCATCGGCCGCTACGGCTGCCCCTCCACCGCCATGTGCTACACCATGCACCTGGGTGCCTGCGCCGCCGCGCTCTTGCGCCACCACGACAACGAGCGCCTGAAGGACATCCTGCGCCGCGTCGACAAGGACGTGCTGATCGGCACCCTGTCCTACTCCGACCCGGAAACCGGCTCCCACTTCTGGTACCCGATGTCGTCCCGCGCCGAGCGCACCGAGAACGGCTGGAAGGTCTTCAAGAAGGCCTCGTGGACCACCTCCGGCGGCTTTGCCGACTGGTACATCATCCAGACCACCTCGCCGGACTTCGGCGGCGACTACTCCAACCTGTCCTGCTTCCTGGTCACCAAGGACCAGATCCACGCCGACCCGGCCAACTGGGACGGCCTCGGCATGCGCGGCAACCAGTCCGGCCCGATCTCGGTGGACGGCGTCGAGATCGCCCAGGACGCGCTGGTCGGCCCGATCGGCGACGGCGCCAAGTCCAACGACGAAGTGGTCGACCCCTTCTTCCTGGTGTGCTCCTCCGCGTGCTGGAACGGCATCTGCCTCGCCGCGATGGACATCACCAAGAACCACACCACCCGCAAGGTGCATAACGATGTGGGCATGCGCGTGGCCGACTATCCGACCATCCAGGACTACGTCGGCGAGTGCCTGATCGACACCAACGCCAGCCGCAGCTACGTGTATCTGGCCGCCAAGGCGCTGGACGAGCAGACCAACAACTGCGACTGGTCCGCCCACGCCAAGATCGACCACCTGCCGCGCACCGAGCTGCTCAACTGGCTGTGGCAGGTCAAGTTCTTCGCCTCCAAGAACGTCACCTTCGTGGTGGACAAGATGCTCCACGCCTGCGGCGGCACCGGCTACAAGCCGGCCCTCGGCATCGAGCGCCTGCTGCGCGACGGCAAGGCCGGCTGGGTGATGGGCCCCACCAACGAAGTGCTGCGCCAGTTCGTCGGCAAGGCCGCGCTGCTCGGCTTCGAGGTGCTGGACTACTGGAACCAGTCGGTCAACCAGCGCGTTCTCAACAACGAACTGAAGAAGATGAGCAAGGAAGAGAAGGCTGCCTTCGCCTCCAAGCTCCTCGCCGAGGCGCAAGCCTAAGGAGCCCCGCCGCCATGCACGCCACCACCAGCCAGCCCATCGCCGCCCACCGGGCACCCTTCGACGGGCGCCTGTTCCGCCGGGTCCTCGGCCTCTTCCCCACCGGCGTCACCATCGTCACCACCTGGGACGATGAGGGCCGGCCGGTGGGGGCGACCGTCAGCTCCTTCAACTCCGTATCCCTCGACCCGCCGCTGGTGCTCTTCAGCCTGGCCAAGAACATGGCCTGCTGCGAAGCCTTCGCCGCCGGCGGGCCGCTGGCCATCCACGTGCTCGGCGACGAACAGGAGTCCCTGTCCAACCGCTTCGCACGGGGTGGCGGCGACAAGTGGGTGGATCTGGTCTACGGCGCCGGCGAGCATGGCGCGCCACTGATCGAAGGGGCGCTGGCCACATTCGAATGCCAGCCCTTCGCCCAATATCCCGGCGGCGACCACACCATCTTCGTCGCCGAAGTTCATCAACTGCGCTGCCGCGACGGCGAGCCGCTGGTCTTCGCCGGCGGCAGCTACCGGCGCCTGGCCGAGCGGGAGGTGTGCGCATGAACGACCTCGTCCCGCCCACGGACATGGCGCAGGAAGGCGACCCCTTCCTGCTTGCTGCCGAGGCCGAACCGCGCTTCGCCCAAGACTTTCCCGAGCCGCTGGCGGCGATCCGCATCACCGCCGCCAGTGCCCGCGCTTTCGAAGTGAAGGCCGGGCAATACCTCCAGGTCATCGACGTGGACGGCCGCCAGTGCTCCGACCTCCTCGCCTTCGACGCCGCGGCCCTGGCCGCCGGCGAGGAATGGGGCCTCGACCCGACGGTGACGCGCACCCTGGCCGGCGCCGCCTATCCCCAGCCCGGCCTCCACGCCAAGTACTTCGACGCGCGCATGCAGCCGCTGCTCGAAACCGTGCAGGACACCGTCGGCCGCCACGACGCCTTCGCGCTGGCGTGCACCGCCAAGTACTACGAGGATGCCGGCTTTCCCGGCCACGCCAACTGCAGCGACAACTTCAACGCCGCGCTGGCCAGCTTCGGCATCCGCCCGCGCGCCGGCTGGCCGGCCATCAACTTCTTCTACAACACCTTCATCCAGCCCTGCGGCAGCCTCGGCTTCGCCGAACCCTGGTCCAAACCCGGCGACTACGTGCTGCTCAGAGCACTGAAGGACCTGGTGGTGGCGGTGTCGTCCTGCGCCGACGACATCGACCCCGCCAACGCCTGGCAGCCCACCGATATCGAGGCGCGCATCTACGACGCCGCCCATTCCTTTCCCCGCGCGATGGCCCACCGCATGACACCCGACTCCCCCGTCCGCCTGACCCGGCCGACCGCCTTCGCGCCGGCGACCGAAACCCTCACCCGCGACTTCATCGACTACAAGGGCTACTGGCTGCCGCGCAGCTTCGTCGGCCACGGCACCCTCGCCGAATACTGGGCCTGCCGCGAGAAAGTGGCGGTCATGGATCTGTCGGCCCTGCGCAAGTTCGACGTCACCGGCCCCGACGCCGAAGCCCTGCTGCAGAAGGTGCAGACCCGCGACATGCGCAAGCTGGCTGTCGGCCAGGTGGTCTACACCGCCGTCTGCCACGCCCACGGCGGCATGATGGACGACGGCACGGTGTTCCGCCTCGGCCGCGACGTGTTCCGCTTCGTCTGCGGTGAAGACACCACCGGCCTGTGGCTCAAGGAACAGGCCGCCGCCGCGGGCTTCAACGTGCACATCCGCGAAGCCACCGACGCGCTGCACAACCTCGCCGTACAAGGCCCGCGCAGCCGCGAACTGCTCAAGAAGATCCTGTGGACCGGCCCGCTGCAACCGACGCCGAACGAACTCGGCTGGTTCCGCTTCGCCTCCGCCCGCCTCGGCGGCCCCACCGGCATCCCGTTGATCATCTCGCGCACCGGCTACACCGGCGAGCTGGGTTTCGAGCTGTGGTGCGCCCCGAAGGACGGCCCGGCCCTGTGGTCCGCCGTGATGGAAGCCGGCGCCCCGCTGGGCATCGTGCCGCTCGGCTTCGACGCCCTCGACATGCTGCGCATCGAAGCCGGCCTCGCCTTCGCCGGCCACGAATTCTGCGACCAGACCGACCCCTTCGAGGCCGGCATCGGCTTCACCGTCGCCCTATCCAAGCCAGACGACTTCATCGGCAAGGCCGCCCTCGAAGAACGCAAGGCCCACCCGCGCCGCAAACTGGTCGGGCTCGCCATCGCCAGCAACGAAGCCGCCAGCCACGGCGACGGCCTCTACGTCGGCCGCGCCAGGGTCGGCGAAATCACCAGCACCACCCGCTCGCCGGTCCTCGACACGCAGATCGCGCTGGCCCGCGTTGATGTCGCCTACTCGGCACTCGACACCGAGCTGCAAGTGGGCCAATTGGACGGACACCGCAAACGGCTGGACGCAAAAGTCGTCGCATTTCCGCACTACGACCCGACGAAGTCGCGGGTCAGGACTTGATGGTATCCGCTGCGTTGGGCACCTAGCCCGCCGCTCGGTTCATGTTGTCCCCCCGCGTCCCCAAGTGGCCCAGGCTGCTTGGGGATGTTTGCTGTGAACGAAGGATGTTGCGGGCGGCGAGATCTATGTTGCGTGGTGAACATTCGATGTCGGCGGGCGCGCACTCCATGTTGACGACGGAATGTTCGATGTTCAGTGCATCAAGTTCAATACTGTGTGGCCAACATCGAATGCACTGGGGCGCTATTAAGAAGTTGACGCTGGAATGGTGAGCAATGCGGCACTGATACTCGATGCCGAAGACTCAACATCGATTGTTCACGCAACAAGATGAAGATAGCAGGACGCAGTGTCGTGACGGCGGGCTGTAAACCTGGATGTTGACGGACAATGATCTAGTCATACACGATAAAGATATCGATGCAGGTCCAGCCCAAGAACAACGGGCCCTCCATCTTCTACAAGCTGCAAACTGAAATCCATCATGAAAATCTTCCAGTGCACGCCGGAACATCTGCTCCCCGCTTCAGATTTGTTCAACAAGTACAGAATGTTCTACGAGCAGCCTAGCGATCTGGCCGGAGCAACCGCATTTCTCAAGGCGAACATCTCCGAAAACCGTTCGCTCGTGTTCCTGCTCCAGGACGATGATGGTCAAGTGGTGGCATTTTCCCAGCTTTATGCCACCTATTGCTCAACGTCCATGAAGCCCTTCCTGTATCTGTCGGATTTGTTCGTCGATTCTTCAGCGCGGCGTAAGGGCTATGCAAAAGTCCTGATTTCGTACCTGATTGAGCACGCCAAGGAGCAGGGATACCAACGCTTGACACTCGAAACCGCCACGACCAATACCTCCGCCCAACGGCTCTACACATCTCTCGGGTACGAAAGGGATCAGGTGTTCCTCACGTACCACCGGATTCTGTGAATACGCCCCCTGCGTCGGAGTCGTCCAATCCCCAAAGGAGCCGCTGAACGACTCCCTGCACAGCCTTTCGGTTCATCCGCACCATCGATCCCAGAGCCATGCCGCCAAGCTGATCACCTGACTCAGGGGATATGCTGCGAGCCAAACCTGCTCGCAGATCCATCTCGATTCAAGCATGAAAAAGGGGGGATGCACATCGGTTCTATGAGCACGAGAGCATGGTCAAGGCAGGCTTTCATTTCATCCAAAAAGTCGCGCTCAACAAGGGGCGCCGCGCGAGATACTTCGCACAGCACGGCGACGCTCATAGGTCGCAATAGCTTTCCTTGAGATCGCAGACGTCCTGTTCGGAGATGCCGAGGTGGGCCATCACCGCGGACTTGCCACGGCTCCAGTTGGTGTCATCGGTGAGGTAGCGCTGGCTGTGCGCGATATGCTCGGCAAGGGTCGCGAAGGACACCAGGGTGCGCGCCTGCGCGGCGGTATGGTCGGCATCGCCATCGAAGATCGACAGGTCATGATGCAGCAGCGTGGCTTTGCTGATCTCCTTGGGCAGGCCCCAGGTGCGCGTCAGGAAGTAGCCGACCGCGGCGTGGTTGGTCGCGTGGTGCGCTTCCTCGACGCTGGTGAAACTCTGGTCATAGGCCGCACTGGCACTCTCCAGCGTCTCGGTGTAACTCGGGAAGCGCTTCATCAGCACGGCGATACCGCAGTCGTGGAACAGGCCGAAGGAATAAGCCATCTCGGTCGGCACGCCCTTGAACTCGCGGCTCAGGTTCGCACACAAGCTTGCAACGCGCGCGGCGGAGTCCCAGAAGCGCTCGAGGTAAAGGCTGCTGCCACCGGAGAGCGCGGCGCGCAGCATGATCCCGGCCGTCAACGCGGACAGCGCCCGCATACCCAATACCGACACGGCCTGGGAAATGCTGCCGACGTGGCGTGACAGGCCCAGAGCGGGGGAATTGGCGACCTTCAACACCGAGGCTGCCAGCGCAACGTCGGTGCCCACGATTTGTGCGATGCGCCCCAGCGAGCCGTTCGGGGAGGCAATTTCCTGTTGCAGGGAGAGCAGGACCGCAGGACAGGGCGGGATGTCGACTCCGCGCAGAAGGCGGTCGAGCGTGGCGTGGTCGGGAGACTCCATGGCGACGCGGAATCCTGAAAAACGATAATTTTAACAAAAATACCATTTTTAAAGAATAAAACTCGCAATCAGAGAACATCCAGCTTCATGCCCCCTGTAACCGTCATACCCGCCACACCTCGCTGGACTTGCACCGCTTCATCTGTGGCGAGCGCCCGGCAACCGCTTTGGCACGAGGTAGAGCAAAGGCTCAGCTGACAGCAAGCGCTGCACCGATCGCCGTAGCCGACTCCTTCAGGTCGGCGAGATGGGCCTGGACCAGCTTTGCGCGGAGCTGGAACTTGCGCGGCCACAGCAGGCTGATGCAGGCGATCACGTCATCGCCATGGAAGATGGGTACGGCGATGGCGTCGAGCTGGTCGTCACGCAAGCTTTTGTCCAGGTCCGATCCGCCGAACAGTGGATCACGGGCGCCGTAGCCCTGTGCGCGGGTCTCGGCAAGCATTGCGTCCAGTTCCCGTTCCAGCACCTGACGACTGCGGGGATTCGCAGGCGGGTTGGCGCGCGCGCGGGCAATCGCGGCCTCGCGCTGTTCGTCACGGCAAAAGGCAAGATAGGCGCGGCTGGGGGCCGCCAGAAACATATCGACCTTATAGCCCAGCTCGTATTCCGCGATACCGAGCCCGGCGTAGCGGCGTGAGGTTTCGACAAGTTCCAGGCAGCCCTCCCGAGGAACCGTCAGGTCGGAGGGCCAGATGACTTTCTTCTGCAACTGGACGAGAAACGGCGCGGCGATCTCGGCAAGCTGCAGGGTCCGTTCGTCCAGTTGCCGGCGCGCGGCAATCGAGATCGTGCGGCGATAACATCCATCACCCATCGCGCGCCAGATGAAGCGGCTCTTCCGGAGCGTTTCGAGGATACGCAGCAGCGTGGCCTTCGGAATGCCCGTTTTTTCGTACAGTTCGGCAAGGGACTGCCCGCGCAGCTCATCCAGTTCCTGAAGTACAAGCAGCCCGCGTTCCAGCGTGTTGATGGTCTTCATCACCGTCGGCCCGTTTGACAAATCTCGAGATTAAATCAGAAAATTCATCGACCCGGCCTCAGGAAGTCACGCCCATGCACGCCGATCTCCAAGCACTTCTGGTGGCCTGTGTCGTCACAATGATGCTCTGCGTCGGACTGGATTTTCCGCTGGCCTCCTGGCGATCCCTTCTCAGAAATCCCTTGCCGCTATGGGTGGGGTTGGCAGCCCAGAATCTTGTCGTTCCCCTGGTGGGATTCACGGTCGCCCTGCTATTTCACGATCAGAGCGAAATAGCATTGGGCATCGTTTTGATTGTAGCCGCCCCCGGCGGGCCAATCGCGAACGCAATCGTGCATTTTGCCGGGGCACGCATCGACATATCCGTGTCGCTGACGGTGATCAATGCGCTCGTCAGCCTGGTCACCGTGCCCTTGATCGCCAGCGCAGGTTTTGCGCTTCTGGCCGAGGAGAACACAGCTATCCGCTTGCCTGTTGCAGAGACGCTGGCCCATATCGCCTTCATCATCGTGATGCCGATTGTCAGCGGCTTCGCCATTCAGCGTATTGCTGGCCGATCTGTTGAGCGGATCAGCAGATGGGCACGAGCCGGCACTGGCATCATGATGGCGCTCATTCTCGTCATCGTCTGTATTGCAAACGCCCAGGTACTGATCGCCCATTTCAGCCAGATGGTTCCGGCGGCCCTGACGCTTTGTCTGGCCATGCTGGCCTGCGCTCATCTCTTTTCCCGCCTCAGCCGTCTCGCCCCCGACGCGCGCTTCGCCGTGGCCAATGAGTCCAGCGTGCACAATGTGCCGCTGGCCTTGATCCTCGCGGAAGACATCATCCATCGCCCCGAGCTGGCCGCAATGATTGCCGTTTACGCGCAATCGATCGGCGTCCTGACGCTCGCCTGGGCGCTCATCTATCGACGTCGGCTCACCCCCGCGAAATAGCCGGCCCCTCCTCGCATGTGACCTGGCTGTAGCAAAAAGCCCCGACGCACACAAGTCGAGAAGCACGTGCATCGGTACATGGTTTCACCTGGTGACACGGGCGCGCTTGTCGATTGTGCAAGCGACACATCGCTGAAAAACTGAATCCCACGAAAAGCCAGGCTGATCAAGCCGGACTTTTCCGTGACACGGGCTGAATAAAAAACAGCTTCATCGTCGCTACGTGGCAGACGGGCCTCTCACCGCAGGAAGGTGATCCCTCCAAGACGACAGACGATCGAATCAAGCAGCCCGAAAAACAAAATAACGAGGAGACAATCAGTTGAAGACCAAGCTGCCATGCGGGCGCCACGCCCTCAGGCCGGCGGATTTCATTCGCCTTGCCATTCCCTGCGGACTCGCGCTGAACAATGCCTATGCGGCAACAGACTTTGAAGTGGCCGGTGCGGCCGGAAGCTTCAAAGCCGACATGACGATCGGCACGCAATTCAGGACCTCGTCGCCCAGTGCCGAACTCCTCAATAACAACAACGCGGCAACCATCGGCCGCAGTGGAAATACGAGCGGCGCAACTGGGCGCAATAACGACGACGGCAACCTGAACTTCAAGCGTGGCGACCAGACCTCCACGGTCGCGAAAGTCCTTCTGGAATCGTCCCTGAAAGGCGACGTATTCGAAGGGATCGTCAAGGCCAAGGCCTGGTACGACTACCAGTTGAGCGACGGCGGCGTTCCCTACGGTAATTCGATCAACGGATACACAGCGGGCGAAGCGCTGGGCCAGCACGGCGCAAGTTCCCTGGCGCGGGCGTCGGGCATCAGTCTGCTCGATGCCTACGTGAAGGCCAAGATGCGGCTCGGCACCGTGGCTTCGGATGTCTCCATCGGCAATCAGGTATTGACCGGATGGGGCGAGAGATTCGCCTTCGGCGGCGGCCTTTCTGCCCTCCAGCCACGGGATTTCGCGGCCGCGGCCAGGCCGGGCGCCTTGCCCGGCGAAATCTTCCGCCCATTTCCGATGATCGCACTGAAGGCCGCGTCGGCGGATCTCGGCACCGTCGAGGCCTTCTATCAGCTGGGACGAGCCGAGAATGCGCTGCCCCTGTGCGGCACATTCGCCACGCCGGCCGACTTTCAGGCGGATGGCTGCAACAAGGTCTATGTCGGACCGGGTTCGGATGCGTCGCGTGACCTCATCGGCCAGTACTTGACCCGCCCCGGCAATCTCCACGCCAGCGACCATGGTCAATACGGCCTGGCTTATCGCTTCACGCTGGAGCCGATCAAGACCCAGTTTTCATTGCACTACGCCAATTACGCCTCGCGCATGGGCCTGATCGGGGTGACCAAGAGCACGAACCCGACCAACCCGCTGATCAATGGCGATCCGCTCGGCTCGAACGTCAGCTATTTCCTGGAATATCCAGAAGATATCAGGGTCTTTGGCCTGGGCTTCAACAGCCAGATTGGCAAGACAAAGATCTCGGGCGAATTGACTTATCGCCCCAACCAGCCCGTTTCCCTGAATGGCCCCGACATATTGAATGCATTTGCCAGCTACAGTGCGGCGACACCGCTGCGGTCCGCTGCACAGAATGCGCCGCTGGGACAGCCTTTCCACGGCTTCGACCGTTTCAAGGTCAGCCAATTGCAGCTGGCAGCCACGCGTGCTTTCGACAATGTGATCGGCGCGCAGGAATTCACGCTGTACGGCGAAGTCGGCATCAGGCACGTGGATGGGCTGCCCGACGTCAATGAAGTACGTTACGGCCGGGCCACCGTATTCGGAATCGGCCCCATTGGCGGCGTATGCCAGGGCGGCTCGACAAAGGGTTCGGCCCAGTGCAGCACCGACGGCTTTGCCTCCAGCACCATGTGGGGCTATCGCTTGCGCGGAAGTGCCCGTTACGCAGGCGCCATTTTTGGCGCCGACCTGGTGCCGACGCTTTCATTCGGACAAGACGTCAAGGGCTGGTCCGACGAAGGCATCTTCAATCAGGGGCGCAAGATCATGAATCTCTCGGTGCGCGCCATCATGAACAAGAAATACTGGGTGGATGTGACGGCGCAATCGGCATGGGGCGGCACGTATGACCCGATGCGCGATCGCGATTTCGTGAATCTGTCCATCGGTGCAAGTTTCTAACGATCAAAAGGAGACACAGTTCATGAAACTCAAACGCCTTTTGGGCCTTTCATTGCTTTCCGCCGCGTTCGCATCCCCGTCATTTGGCGCCGACGTCCATCGTCCGAATATCCTGCTCATTCTCGCCGACGATCTCGGGCTGACGGACGTCGGCGCCTACGGCTCGGAAATCTCGACACCCAATCTCGACCGCCTGGCCAAGGGCGGTGCACGCATGAGCAGCTTCTACGCCTCGCCGTTCTGCTCGCCGACGCGGGCGATGCTGATGTCCGGCACCGACAATCACCTGGCGGGCTTTGGCGACATGGCGGAACTCCTGCTGCCCGAACAAAAGGGCAAGCCGGGTTACGAGGGCTACCTGAACGAGCGGGTACTCGCCATTCCGCAGGTCCTGCACGACGCGGGCTATCGCACGGTCATGGCCGGCAAGTGGCATCTCGGCACCGCCGAAAATCAAAGCCCGGCAGCCCGCGGTTTCGATCAGTCCTACGCGATGGTGCAAGGCGGCGCCAGCCATTTCGGGGATCAGACGGGCATCGTCGCGCTCGACGCAAACAAGCCACCCAAGGCACTTTACCGGGAGAACGGAAAGTCCATCGATATTCCCCGGGAAGGTTTCTATTCCTCCGAGGTCTTTGCCAACAAGGTCATGGAATACCTGGACAAGACCGACGGCACGAAAAAGCCCTTCTTTGCCTATCTCGCATTTACAGCGCCGCACTGGCCTCTGCAGGCCCCCGATGCCGATATCCAGAAATACGTCGATCGCTACAAGGGCGGCTATGACGAGATCCGTCGCGAACGCGTGGAACGCCTGAAGAAGGCGGGCTTGCTGGATTCGAATACGCCGGTCTTCGAGGGCAATTCCCGTTGGCCGAAGTGGGACTCCCTGTCGCCCGCTGAAAAGCGCGCGGAAGCCAAACGGATGGCCGTCTATGCCGCGATGGTGGACAACATGGACCGCCAGATCGGCCGCGTGCTTGCCTACCTCGAGAAGAAGGGAGAGCTGGACAATACGGTCGTGTTCTTCCTGTCCGACAATGGCGCGGACGGCAATTCCGTCTATGACGTGGGCGAAACGCGGAAGTGGCTGCATCGGGACATGGACAACAGCATCGAGAACACCGGCCGCCCCGGTTCCTTTGTCGAATATGGGCCCGGATGGGCGCAGGTCGGCATGACGCCGATGCGCATGTACAAGGCCTTCACCTACGAAGGCGGCATCTCGGTGCCGGCCATCGCCTGGGGCCCCGGCGTCGGCATCAAGGGCAGCGAACGCGGCGCGCTGACTCATGTATCGGATATTGCACCGACCATTTATGAACTGGCCGGCACGCACCATCCGGGAACCGAGTATCGCGGCAAGTCCATCCTGCCGGTGCGCGGCAAATCCCTGCTGAGCTACCTGAAAGGGGAAGCGCCGAACGTCCATGACGCCAACGAGGCGATTGGCTGGGAACTGGGCGGACGCAAGGCGCTGCGCAAGGGGGACTGGAAGATCGTGTATGCCAATCAGCCATGGGGTAGCGGTCACTGGGAGCTCTACAACATCGCCCAGGACCGCACCGAAAGCCATGATCTCGCCGCCGCGATGCCGGACAAGCTGAACGAACTGCTGGCCGCGTGGAAGCAGTACGTCGCCGAAACAGGCACGCTGGAGATCGAGGGACTGGCCAACCGGCCGGGCTACAGCAATGCGGGCCGCTACTACGAGGATCTGGCGGTGGAAGCTGCGCAGAAGCCCAGGGCCTCGGCTGCGACGAAGTAGTTTTCCGGCTGGCGTGCCCGTGATCTGCCTGCTTCGATGGCTCCGAGTCCTGCTGCTGCTGAGCGTCTTTGTGGCGCCCGGCAGCGAAGCGACGCCATCCACGGGCACGCCCCCTGGTTACGTGACGGAGCGGGTCTGCGGCGAATGCCATGCCAGCGTGACGAACACGTGGCAGGCCTCCCACCACGCATCGGCCATGCAAACCGCCACCCGCCGCACGGTGGCGGGTGATTTCTCGGCCGGCACGGTGGACGATGGAGCAGACAGCGTGCAGCTGGAACAGCAGGGCGATGCCTTTTACGCCTGGGCCACGGATGCAGACGGCCAGCGCCGCAAGCACCGCATCCTCTACACCCTCGGCGTGAGCCCGCTGCAGCAGTACCTGGTAGCCGCGCCGGGCGGACGCCTGCAGACCCTCACCATCGCGTGGGATGTCAGGCAGCGGCGCTGGTTCAGCCTTGCCGAACCCGGCGCCCAGCCCGGCGACGCGATGCACTGGAGCGGGCGTTACCGCAACTGGAACCTCATGTGCGCCGAGTGCCATACCACCGGCCTGCGCAAGGGCTACGACAGCGCCACCGATGCTTACAAGACCCGTTGGGATGCGCTCGGGGTCGGCTGCCAGGCCTGCCATGGCCCAGGACAAGCCCATGTGGATGCGGCGCGCCGGGGCAGCAAGGTGCCGATGCCCGTCCTGCAGACGACGCAGGGGCATGCGGAAGGACAGGTCGACCTGTGCGCCCGCTGCCACACCGTCCGCAGCCGGCTGGTCGAAGCGGACCGGCCCGATCATCCCCTGCTCGACCAGTTCCGGCCCGAAGTGCTGCGCGAAGGCCTGTACTTTCCCGACGGCCAGCAGCAGGGCGAAGTCTTCGAGGTGGGCTCCTTCAAGCAGTCGCGGATGTTTGCCGTCGGCGTCGGATGCACCGACTGCCACGACCCGCACGGCGGGAAACTGAAGCGCGAAGGCAATGCCACCTGCACGACGTGCCACAGCCCCGCCGGCAATCCGCGCTTCCCGACGCTTGCGCTGAAACGCTACGACGGCGCCTCCCACCATCGACATCAACCCGGCACACCGGGCAGCGACTGCGTGGACTGCCACATGCCCACGCGCACCTACATGGGCGTCCATGCCCGTCGCGACCACGCGATCAGGATTCCGCGCCCGGACCTCAGCAGCGAACTGGGCACCCCCAACGCCTGCGACCAATGCCATGCCGGGCGCGGCCCACGCTGGGCCGCCGACGTGCTCGCCGGCCGCTCCGTGCCTGCCGATATCCGGCACAACGCCCAGTACGACTTCGCAGCGACCTTCCTGCGCGCGCGCAAGGGCAATGCAGCCGCGGTGGGTGAATTGACCCTCATCGTGGCCGACCAGACGCGCCCCGCCCTCATCCGCGCCACCGCCGTCGATCTGCTCGGCACCCTCGGCGTGGCAATTCCGGAACCGGCCCTCCGCGATGCCGATCCGCTGGTCCGGTCCTATGCCGCCGCCGCAGTCGCGGCAGGCCGTGGCAGCGGCAAAATACTGATCGAGCTGCTGGACGATCCGGTACGTGCTGTACGCATGGCAGCAGCGCGCAGCCTCCTCACCCTCGGGCAATCCATCCCGCCGGACCGCACCCTGGCCTATGCGGTAGCCCTCGACGAATACAAGCGGGCCCAGATGGTCATGGCCGACTTTCCGTCCGCGCGCTTCAACCTTGCGCTGCTCGCCCGCGATCAAGGCGCCGTCGACACCGCCATCGACCATCTGCAGTCCACCTTGCGGATGGACAGCCGATTCGAAGCGGCCCGACTCGAACTGGCGCGATTGCAGGCGGCCCTCGGCGACGCCGCCAAAGCAGAAACAACCTTGAAGGAAGGCATTCCCCTCACCAACAAGCCGGCGGAATTGCAGCTCGCCCTGGGCACCCTGCTGTCGAAGGCAGGCCGATTTGCCGAGGCCGAGCAGGCGTTTGCCGCCGCAGTACGTGCAGATCCCGCGGCATCGCGTGCCCGCTACAGCCACGCGCTGGTGCTGCTCCGTCTGTCACGCTGGACCGAGGCCGGCACGGAACTGCAGGCACTGCGCGCGGAGTTTCCCGATAACGCCGACGTGGCTTATGCGCTCGCGGCGCTGTGGATACAGAGCGGCCAGACGGCGACGGCCCGGGCCGCCCTTCCGGAACTGATGCGCGCCCATCCGGACGATCAGCGCTTGCGGCGCCTGTGGCTGCAGGTGGGAGCCCCGTGACCCCGCGTAGGAACGAGCAGGCTCCTCGCTCGCTTCATATCGCGCCCCGAAATATCGAGTGGGCGGAGTAAGCGGCATCCGCATGAATGCCAATTGCGTTATCGACATGTTAAGGTATGTCTCCACGCAACTTGAATTACAACATCATTTTGTCCTATGCGTATCGAAGGCACTCTCACAAAATGGAACGATGATCGCGGTTTTGGATTCATTACCCCCGCCAATGGGGAGCCGGAAGTCTTCGTGCATATCTCGGTATTTCCGAAGGATGGACATCGTCCGACTGTCGGAGAACGACTGACATTCGAAATAGAGACCGACAATACCGGCAAGAAGCGCGCGCGAAATCTGCTCTGCCCTGACCGTCCCGCCACGCGCCCTGTACGCCCCCTCGCCCCACGCCGTCATAAAGAAGAAAAGCGAAGCCTGCTTGGCCGGATCGTTCCACTTTTCGTCATCATCGCGCTGGCCAGTTACGGCTACGACAAATACACACACCGCACCGCACCGCAGCCGGCGGTCTCTTCTGTGTCTGCCGATCAGACAGCCCCGTCGCCTTTCCGCTGCGATGGTCGGACCCATTGTTCGCAAATGACGTCATGCGCCGAAGCGACTTACTTCCTGCGCAACTGCCCCAACGTCCAGATGGACGGCAACCACGATGGAGTGCCATGCGAACAGCAGTGGTGTACCAGCCCTTTTGCCAGATAGCTCCACAGATCACCTTCGCATGGAAGCCCATGAGCAACTTTGACGCGATAAAGAGGTGGTGTCGACAAGGCTATTGGTTCGACACCCCGCAGGGAATCTGTGCCTTCCTGTCTTTCCCAATCTGCTGGCTCGCGGCGCCCACGGCATTTATATGGCGGTGGAATCAAGGCCCGTGTTCCTTTCCGCTGAACCCGTCCTATATTTGTTTGCACCAATACTGGCATTCCTCACCTTTCTGCGCCTTGGCCAGATCGGCGAGAAAAGGTATTCCTCATCCTTGCTTGCGACCATCGGCGTTTTGGTGATGGCGGCCATGCCTTTCTATACGCCTTATCTTCGTAGTCATGGCTGATGCGACACCATCCCAGGCTGCGGTCTCGATGCAGCACGTTGCTCATCGTCCGGACAAAGCCGGATCGAACCCGGTGAACGAATTACACTTGATGTCATGAACATTCATCTCACAACAGACGCGGGAATTGAGAGCACATACGATGAGCATCGACCACTTCGCCCATAAGGCGGGCAGTTACGACGGGAACCCCAGCCGGGTGGACAACGTCGCGAACATTGCCGGAGCCATCCGGAATGCCATCACGCTCGACCGGTCCATGCATCTCATGGATTTCGGTTCGGGCACCGGCCTGCTGCTGGAGCGGATCGCGCCGTATGTCGGGAAGATCACCGCGGTGGATGTCTCCAGTTCGATGAACGCGCAACTCCTGGCAAAGCAGGCTGGCTTGGGCTGCGCGCTGGAGATCATGGAGATCGATCTCGAAACGTCCGAACTCAGCGGCGCATTTGACGGCATCATTTCCTCGATGACGATGCACCACATCCGGGACACGGACGCGATGTTCCGGAAGTTCCACTTGCTGCTGAAGGACGGTGGCTTCATCGCCCTGTCCGACCTGGATCGGGAGGATGGCAGCTTCCATACGGAAGACACCGGCGTCCATCATTTCGGTTTTGACCGCAGTGAATTTGCGAAGTCCGCTGCAGCGGCGGGGTTCCGGATGATTCAAACGTCTTCGGCCAGCGTGGTGCATAAGCCCCGGGGGGATTTCCCGGTGTTTCTGCTCACCGCGCTTCGATAGCCCGGCTATCCTGCCGCGCCCCAGCGCGGTCCGCCCGTCCCCCGTCGAGCTGCTCCGCACAGGCAATCCGCTCCGCAGGACATCCCCCAAAGCCGTCCCGACCCTCCGCAAGCTCGTCGCGAGGAGCCTGGCGAGTGTCCTGCCCTATCCGTGAATCCCTCGCGATCCCCTCCGGGACAGATCGCCCCTATTCCGCCAATACTCCCGCCCTATCCGGATGCTCCTCGCGAGGAGTTCAAAGCTGCTCGCGAGGCCCACCGGGATAGGGACCGACTGTCCGGGGGCTCCTCGCGAGCAGCGCCGAGACAGACCCGCCCTATCCTCCGCACCCGATCGAGGACTTCCGATACAGGACGGACCACCCCGGCGGGGGTCGCGAGTACCTCCGGGATAGTCGCGAGTATCCCGGCGGTACTCGCGACCCCATACTCCGGAGTAAAGACCGCTTCGACGCCCGCCGGCCCTGCGCATGAAACATGGCGTGTGGGAGCAAAGCTCCATAAAAAAAGCCGCGATGAACGCGGCTTTCGGGAAATGCTCGGGATTGGAAAGTTCTGCTGCCTTCCTTCCGCATGAGGCGGTCGCGAGCCATGCTTCGCAGCCGCCTCATGCCTGTGCTTACACCAGGAAATCCCAGTTCTGCACGCCGACCTTGTGGACCTCCATTTCCTGCGCGGTGGCGAAGTTCTGGGCCACCTGCTCCAGCGTCGTGCCGTGGGCCATCGCATCCACCCAATAGGCCAGGCCGCCGCTGTCGCCACTCCGATTGAAGACGCCCTGGTACAGCAGTTCAACGTCGTGCGCGGCGTCGCCGTTGAAGACCATCGGATGCTTGGCCTGTGCTTCCGCGGAGTTGATCAGATCCAGCACCATCCTGCCCAGGCTGACGCCGTTCTTTTCCTCCGTGCCCCAGTAATCCATGCCCAGGTAGTCCGCCTGACGGCCCAGGACGCTCTGGTACAGGCCGTCGATGGTGTCGAGCACCGAGCGGGTTTGCACCGCCACCGTGGCGTCGCTGAATGTCAGGTTTTCCACGTTGATCACCAGCGTCTGCTGATCGGGCTGCGCGCTGGAGGTGACCATCACGTAACCATCGTGGTTCTCGATCGTGTAGTCGGCACGGGCACCGGAAAAGACGGCGGTATCGCTGCCCTGTCCGCCATGCAGCACGGTGGTGGTGACCTGTGTGGCCCCGATGGTCGCACTTTGAGGCGCCGGCGATGCGCCGAACTGCAGGACATCGTCACCGCCACCCGCGAACACCTGACTGCTGCTGTTCGCAATGGTGAAATGCTGGTTGGCTGCATCGCCGGTCAGGATCTGGCCACTGGTATTGCCGGTCACGCTGGCCGAGCCAATGATCGCCGCAAAGTCCACTTGCTGAAGGCTGATGCTGGAGCCGGACGGCAACTGGCTGGCGTCGATCACCAGGGCAGTGTGTTGCGAGTCGGAACTGGTGCCGGTCAGCGTCAGGGCCTGGGTGGGGGCCGTGCTACCGACGGTCGGCGCCACGGTCTGCACCAGCAGCGGTACCGACGCAGGCAGCAGGTTCAGGAAGCTCTGGCCATTGCCGGTCAGGTGCGACTGGTCGCTTGGCGCATTGTTCGGCGTCGCCGCGATGATGGCCGCGATCAGATGCTCCAGCGAATTGCCGGCGGGCTGGCTGTCGCCGCCAGTGGCGCTCAGGCCGAAACCCTGCGGCACATGGGCCGACAGGAGGGTGCTGGTGTCCTGGGTGACCAGCGGAATGTCGGCAAGGCCCGCGCTGCCGGTGTCGTCCACGCGGTCGCTGGTGACGACCGGAATGCTGACCTGGGTGCCGGAGCCACCGCCAGGCAGTGTGGTCGGCGTCTGCTCGACCATCACGCCGTCGATGATGGTGCCCGGAGGCGCCTCGATGGTCAGCGCCAGGCCGCTGCTGGCCACCGAGGTGTTGCCCGCCCCATCGGTCTGCTTGACGCTCAGGGTATGCACCCCTTCGCCCAGCGTGCTGCTGGTGATGCTCCAGTTGCCGGAACCGTCGGCCGTGGCGGTACCCAGCACGGTCGTGCCGTCGGTGTCGTACAGCGTGACGGTCGCGTGGGCCTCGCCCGTGCCGGTGACGATCGGCGTAGTGAGGTAGGTCTTGTTGTCACCCAGCGTGCCGGTGTCGCTGCCGGCCGACAGCACGGGCAGGCCCGGTGCCGACGGCGCGGTCGAGTCGATGTCCAGTGTCAGGCCGCTACTGGCCACCGAGGTATTACCCGCCGCGTCGGTCTGCTTGACGGTGACTGTATGCGATCCATCGACCAGCGTGCTGCTGGTGATGCTCCATTTGCCGGAACCGTCGGCGGTGGTGGTGCCCAGCAGGGTGGTGCCATCGGTGTCGTACAGCTTGATGGTCGCGTGGGCCTCACCCGTGCCGGTAAGCTCCGGCGTGGTGACCTTGGTCTGGTTGTCGCCCAGCGTGCCGCTGTCGCTGCCGGCCGACAGCACGGGCATGGCCGGCGCCGACGGTGCGGTCGAATCGATGGTCAGGGCCAGGCCGCTGCTGGCTACCGAGACGTTGCCCGCCGCATCGCTCTGCTTGACGGTGATGGTATGCAGGCCGTCGCTCAACGTACTGCTGGTGATGCTCCACTTGCCGGAACCGTCGGCGGTGGTGGTACCCAGCAGGGTGGTGCCGTCGGTGTCGTACAGCTTGATGGTCGCGTTGGCCTCGCCGGTACCGGTGATCACCGGCGTGGTGACCTTGGTCTGGTTGTCGCCCAGCGTGCCGCTGTCGCTGCCGGCCGACAGCACCGGCAGACCCGGCGCCGACGGCGCGGTGGCGTCGATGGTCAAGGCCAGCGCTGTGCTGGCCGTCGAGGCCGTCCCCGCCGCATTGGTCTGCTTGACGGTCAGGCTATGCACGCCATCGCTCAGCGTACTGCTGGTGACGCTCCAGTTGCCCGAACCGTCCACGACAGCCGTGCCGAGCACGGTGGTCCCGTCGGTGTCATACAGGGCCACCGTGTCACCCACCGTACCGGTGCCGGTGATCACCGGCGCGGTGACCTTGGTCGTGCCATCGCCCAGCGTGCCGCTGTCACTGCCAGCCGCCAGCACCGGCGCGCCCGGCGCCGACGGGACGCTGGTGTCGATGTTCAGCGTCAGAGGGCTGCTAGCGCTCGAGACGTTACCCGCCGCGTCGGTCTGCTTGACGGTCAGGCTGTGCGATCCGTCACCCAGCGTGCTGCTGGTGATGCTCCACTTGCCGGAACCGTCGGCGGTCGTCGTACCCAGCACGGTCGTGCCGTCGGTGTCGTACAGCTTGATGGTCGCGTGGGCCTCGGCCGTGCCGGTAATCACCGGCGTGGTGGCGTTGGTCTTGTTGTCGCCCAGCGTGCCGCTGTCGCTACCGGCCGACAGCACCGGCAGACCCGGCGCCGACGGTGCGGTCGAATCGATGGTCAAGGCCAGGCCGCTGCTGGCGCTGGAGACGTTGCCTACCGCGTCGGTCTGCTTGACGGTGAGGGTATGCACGCCGTCGCTCAGCGTGCTGCTGGCAATGCTCCACTTGCCGGAACCATCGGCGGTGGTGGTGCCCAGCACGGTCGTGCCGTCGGTGTCGTACAGCGTGACGGTCGCGTTGGCCTCACCCGTGCCGGTAAGCACCGGCGTGGCGACCTTGGTCACGTTGTCGCCCAGCGTGCCGCTGTCGCTGCCGGCCGACAGCACCGGCAGGCCCGGTGCCGTCGGTGCTGTCGCGTCGATGGTCAGCGCCAGACCGCTGCTGGCCACCGAGGCATTGCCCGCCGCATCGCTCTGCTTGACGCTGAGGGTATGCACGCCATCGCTCAGCGTGCTGCTGGTGATGGTCCACTTGCCCGAACTGTCGGCGGTGGTGGTGCCCAGCAGGGTGGTGCCATCGGTGTCGTACAGCTTGATGGTTGCGTTGGCCTCGCCGGTACCGGTGATCACCGGCGTGGCGATCTTGGTCTTGCCATCGCCCAGCGTACCGCTGTCGCTGCCAGCCGACAGCACCGGCGTGCCCGGCGCCGACGGGGCGCTGGTGTCGATGTCCAGCGTCAGGGGGCTGCTGGCTACCGAGACGTTGCCCGCCGCGTCGGTCTGCTTGACGGTCAGGCTGTGTGATCCGTCGGCCAGCGTGCTGCTGGTGATGCTCCACCTCCCGGAACTGTCAGCCTTGGTCGCGCCCAGCAAGGTGGTGCCGTCGGTATCGTACAGCCTGACGATCGCGTTGGCCTCGGCCGTGCCGGTAATCACCGGCGTGGTGGCATTGGTCAGGAAGTCGCCCAGCGTGCCACTGTCGCTGCCGGCCGACAGCGCCGGCGTCCCCGGCGCCCACGGCGAGGTCGAGTCGATGGTCAGCGCCAGGCCGCTGCTGGCCACCGAGACGTTGCCCGCCGCATCGGTCTGCTTGACGGTGACAGTGTGCACGCCGTCGCTCAGCGTGCTGCTGGTGATGCTCCAGTTGCCCGAGCCGTCGGCCGTGGTGGTACCCAGCAGGGTGGTGCCATCGGTGTCGTACAGCTTGATGATCGCGTTGGCCTCGCCGCCGCTCCCGGTGATCACCGGCGTGGTGACCTTGGTCACGTTGTCGCCCAGCGTGCCGCTGTCGCTGCCGGCCGACAGCACCGGCCGGCCCGGCGCCGTCGGTGCGGTCGCGTCGATGGTCAGCGCCAGGGCTTTGCTGGCCGACGAGGCGGTCCCCGCCGCGTTGCTCTGCTTGACGGTGAAGGTATGCACGCCATCGCTCAGCGTGCTGCTGGTGATGCTCCAGTTGCCCGAGCCATCCACGACGGCCGTGCCCAGTACGGTGGTCCCGTCAGTGTCGTACAGGGAAACCGTGTCACCCACCGTGCCGGTGCCGGTGATCACCGGCGTGGTGACCTTGGTCAGGCTATCGCCCAGCGTGCCGCTGTCGCTGCCGACCGCCAGCGACGGCGTACCGGGCTCCGACGGGACGCTGGTGTCGATGTCCAGGGTCAGGGTGCTGCTGGCGCTCGAGACGTTGCCCGCCACGTCGGTCTGCTTGACGGTCAGGCTGTGCGATCCGTCGACCAGCGTGCTGCTGGTGATGCTCCACTTGCCGGAGCCGTCGGCCTTGGTCGTACCCAGCAGGGTGGTGCCGTCGGTGTCGTACAGCTTGATGCTCGCATTGGCCTCGGCCGTGCCGGTGATCACCGGGGTGCTGACATTGGTCAGGAAGTCGCCCTTTGTACCGCTGTCGCTGCCGGCCGACAGCACCGGCGTGGCCGGCGCCGACGGGCTGGTCGTGTCGATGCTCACCGCCAGGCTGCTGCTGGCGCTCGAGACATTGCCCGCCGCATCGCTCTGCTTGACGGTAACGGTATGCGCGCCTTCACTCAGC
>JAFEDI010000111.1 GCA_018241725.1 Pseudomonadota bacterium
AGCGGCGGCAACTACGAGAACGTCACCGCCACGCTGTCGAAAGCCGAAGGCTGGAGCGTCAGCGCCGGCATCCCGGTGTGGCGCGGCAAGGCGCTGGTGAGTTACAGCCAGCTCGACGACAAGTCCATCAAGAACCGAGACGCCAACCTGCTGGGGCTTGCCTACGTGTACAAGCTGCAGGACAGCACGACCCTCTATGGCACCTGGGGCAAGGTGCTCAACAAGGCCAACGCCAGCTACAGCCTGACCGATGGCGGCAACCTGGTCGGCACGGTCGCCAAGCCGGGCTACGATCCCAACGGCTACATGCTCGGTGTGAACCACGTGTTCTAAAGCCTGAACGGCGCTGCGGGCGGGACCGTTGCCGGCAGCGCCGGGGCTGCTTCAGCCTCCCTGTGGGGCAAATGATCTCACCCCATGGGGCGGGCTTGCCTTACCGGGCAAGCCTCCCGAGAGAGCAAGCTGCTCGATACCCGGAGCCTGCTCACATCCCCAGGTAGGCGCTGCGTACCTGCTCGTTGCCGATCAACTCGGCGCCGCTGCCTTCGAGGGTGACGGTGCCTGTTTCCAGCACATAGCCCCGGTCGGCGAGGGCGAGGGCGGCGAAGGCGTTCTGTTCGGCCAGCACGATGCTCATGCCTTCGGCCTTGAGGGCCTTCACCACGGCGAAGACCTCTTCCACCAGCAGCGGGGCGAGGCCCATTGACGGTTCGTCGAGCAGCAGCAGGCGCGGCCGACCCATCAGCGCGCGGCCGATGGCCAGCATCTGCTGCTGCCCGCCGGACAGGGTGCCGGCGGGCAGGCGGCGCTTCTCGGCGAGCACCGGGAAGAGGCCATAGACCCGCTCCAGATCGCCGGCCACCTGCTGGCGTGGCTGGGTGTAGGCACCGAGGCGCAGGTTGTCCTCAATGGACAGCGGGCCGAAGACCTGGCGCCCTTCCGGCGATTGGCAGATGCCACGGCGCATGCGCTTGTCGGCGCGCAGTGTCGAGATGTCCTCGCCGTCGAAGCGGATGCGGCCGCCACTGATCGGCTGTACGCCGGACAGGCAGCGCAGGAAGGTGGTCTTGCCGGCGCCGTTGGCACCGACCAGGGCCACGGTTTCGCCGCGCTGCAGCTCCACGCTGATGCCTTTGAGGGCCTGGATGCGGCCGTAGGCGCTGGTCAGCCCCTCGACACGCAGCAGCGGTGCTGCCTTGCTGGCGGCAAGTTGATCCGATGGGATCTGAAGCGGAGTGGAGGTGGCCATGGGGTCGGCGCTGCGGGAGAGGGTGATTTCCATCGGGCGATGCTCCGGGGTTCAGGCGTGGGCGCCCAGGTAGGCGGCGATCACGTCCGGGTTGCGGCGGACTTCCGCGGCGCTGCCTTCGGCCAGCTTGCGGCCGTAGTCGAGCACCAGGATGCGGTCGGACAGGTTCATGACCATCTTCATGTCGTGCTCGACCAGTACGACGGTTACGCCGGAGTCGGCGATGCGGCGCACCAGCGCGTCCACCTCCAGGGTTTCGCTGGGGTTGAGGCCGGCGGCCGGTTCGTCGAGGAACAGCAGGCGCGGCCGCATGGCCAGTGCGCGGGCGATCTCCAGGCGCTTGAGGGCGCCGTAGGGCATGGCGTCGGCGCGGGCCGACAGGTAGTCGGCCAGGCCGACGAAACGCATCAGTTCGGCGGCTTCGTCGCGCAGTTCGGCGTCCCGCCGGGCAAGGCCGGGAAAGCGCAGCGCGGCCTTGAGCAGGTTGCGGTCGAGGCGCAGATGGGCGCCGACCATCACGTTTTCGAGGGCGCTCATGTTCATGCACACCTGCAGGTTCTGGAAGGTGCGCGCCACGCCGCGCCGGGCCAGGGCCTCCGGCGAGCGGCCGGCGATGGTCTCGCCGTCCAGGCGGATGTCGCCGTGGGTTGGCCGGTACACGCCGGTGATCAGGTTGAAGAGGGTGGTCTTGCCGGCGCCGTTGGGGCCGATGACCGCATACACCACACCGGCGTCGATGGTGAAGCTGACGTCCTGCACGGCCTTCACGCCGCCGAAGTGGATGGACAGGCCGGAGACTTCGAGCAGCGGCATCAGGCAGCCCTCCCGAAACGGGCAGCCAGGGTCGGGACCAGGCCGCGGGGCAGGAAGATCATGCACAGCATCAGGATTGCGCCGAAGACCACCGTCTCCCAGCCTTCGAAGGCGGTCAGCGCCTGGGGCAGGGCGGTGAGCAGCACGGCGCCGACGAGGGAACCATACACCGAGGCCATGCCGCCGATGACGACCATCGTGACCAGTTCGATGGAGTGGAAGAAGTCGGCTACGCCGGGCGTCACGAAGCCGACGTAATGGGCCGTCACGCTGCCCATCAGGCTGGCGAAGACCGCCGACATCACGAAGATGGCGAGCTTGTAGCGGGCCACGTCCACACCCACCACGCGGGCCGCCACCTCGGAGCCGTGCAGGGCGCGCAGCGCGCGGCCGAAGGGCGAGTCGATGAGGTTGAGGGAGGCCCACACGCTGACCGTCAGCAACGCCGCGGCGACCCAGTACCACTGGCGGTCGCTGCTCAGTTCGAAGCCGGCCAGGCCGAAGGCCGGCACGGGCATGCCGTCGGGGCCGCCGGTCCACGCCGCCTCGTTGCGCAGCGCGATGTTGAGGATGATGCCCAGACCGAGGGTCGCCATCGCCAGGTAGTTGCCCTTCAGGCGGAAGATCGGGCGTGCTACCAGCGCGGCGAGCAGGCCGGCCAGTGCGGCGCCAGCGCCCATCGCGAGGAGGGGATGCAGGCCGAAGTGGGTGGGCAGCACCGCCGACGCGTAGGCGCCGATGCCGAGGAAGCCGGCGTGGCCGAGGCTGATCTGGCCGGCGAAGCCGATCAGCAGGTTGAGGCCGAGGACGATCACCGCGTTGATCGCCATGCGGATCGCCAGGTCGAGATAGAAGCTGTTGGGCAGCACGAAGGGCAGAAGCGCGAGGATCGCGATGACGATGAGCAGGCCGAAGTAGGCAGAGGTTCGCATGGCTTACACCCGTTCGGTAAGGCGCGCGCCGAACAGGCCGCGGGGCATGAAGAAGAGGATCAGCAGGATCAGCACGAAGGGGATCGCGTCCTTGTAGGCCGACGAGATGTAGCCCGCGCCGAGGGCTTCGATGAGCCCGACCAGCAGGCCGCCGACCACCGCGCCGAGGCCGTTGCCGAGGCCGCCCAGCACCGCCGCGACGAAGCCCTTGAGGCCCAGCATCACGCCCACGTCGTAGGCGGTGAGGGTCAGCGGGGCGATGAGGATGCCGCCGAGGGCGCCCATGCCCGCCGACAGCGCGAAGCTGAGAAACAGCACGCCGTTGGTGTCGATGCCGACCAGCTGCGCCGCCGTGCGGTTGCAGGCGGTGGCCAGCATCGCCTTGCCGGCCAGGCTGTAGTTGAAGAAGTACCACAGTGCGCCGACCGCCGCGGCCGTGACGCCCAGCACCCACAGGCTCTGGGGCATCAGCGTGGCGCCGAGTACGTCGATCGGGGTGTCGCCGGAGAAAGCCGGAAGGCTGAAGGTGCCCTTGCCGAAACCGACCGCCGCCAGTCCGCGGATCACCAGCGAGGCGCCGATCGTGATGATGATCAGGCTCACCGTCTCGGCGCCCTTAACCGGCTCGATGGCCAGCTTCTCGATCAGCACGCCGACGCCGGCCGGTATCAGGATCGCCAGCAGCATCGCCGCCGGCAGCGGCAGGCCGGACTGGGCGAAGAACACCGCAAGCATGCCGCCCAGCATGATGAACTCGCCCTGGGCGAAGTTGATGACGTTGCTGGCGTTGTAGATCAGCGTGAAGCCGAGGGCCGCCAGCGCGTAGGTGGCGCCGACGGTGACGCCGGAGAAGAGGAACTGCAGGAACTGGGCAAGCATCATCTCGCTCCTTCCGGTCGATGGGCGGCGGGTGGGGTGTTCATCGGGGTCTCCTCATTGGATGGCGCCAGCGTGGACACTGACGGTGTTCTGTATTTTGTAATTTGTTCTGTTTATTAGAAGTGATACAAAAAACAAGGTCAACGAAAATTTATGTATCTAATTTTCGAATGGGCGAGCGAAAGCGCTGCCGGACGAAGCGGCAGGCCTGCTTTAGGGAGAGAGGATCAGAGGGTGGCGCCGAGGCGCTGGGACAGGGCGTGGGCTGCGTCGCGCAGGGCGGCGAGGGTGGGGCTGTGTTCTCCGAGATCCATCGAGCCTTCGACGGCGACCAGCACGATGGCCAGCGTGATCTCGTTCTTGAAGTTGAAGACTGGCGCCGCGACGGCCTCGACGCCGCGCAGGATGTAGTTGCCGGAGATCACCGCCAGGCCGCGGGCGCGGACGTCTGCGAGAAGCTGGCGCGCGTCGTCCATACTGGCGATGCCGGCCTGGCTGCGGCCGGCTTCAATCTCCCGCTGGATCAGCGGCTCGACCTGGCGCTCCGGCAGCCACGCGCAGAACACCTGCCCGACCGCGGAGCTGAGCAGGCCGAGCGTGGTGCCGGTCACCACATTGACGGTGATCGGCCGGCGCGGCCGTTCCCAGCGCACCACCACCGGCCCGTTGTCGCTCCACACGGCGAGGGCGGTGGTCTCGTTGACCGCGTCGCGCAGATCGGTGATTGCGTTGAGGCCCAGGCGGATGCGGTCGATACGGTCGAGGGCGACGAGTCCGAGACTCAGCGCGAAGGGGCCGAGGTCGTAGCGGGAAGTTTGCGGGTCCTGCTCGACGAGGCCGCTGCGGATCAGGCTGACCAGGTAGCGGTGGGCCTTGGAGGGCGGCATGCCGGCGGCGGCCGCGATGTCCTTCAGCATCATCGAGCGTCTGCCGGTGGTCATGGCCCTGAGGATGCTCATGCCCACCTCAAGGGACTGCACGCCGTGTTTCCCTTCCAGGTCTTCGCTCATCGTTCGCTCGCTGAAATAATTACAAAAATACGAAAATGTCGATGAAGATGTAACACAACAACCTAAAAAGGAGAACAGCAGTGAATTCCCTGAAAGTTTACGCCATCGACGGCATCGTGCCGGTGGTCGATCCCAGCGCCTATGTGCATCCTTCCGCAGTGCTGATCGGCGACGTGATCGTTGGCCCCGGCTGCTACGTGGGCCCGTGCGCCAGCCTGCGCGGCGACTTCGGCCGGCTGATCCTGGAGCGTGGCGCCAATTTGCAGGACACCTGCGTGATGCACGGCTTTCCCGGCACCGACACGGTGGTCGAGGAGGACGGCCACATCGGCCACGGCGCAGTGCTGCACGGCTGCCGGGTCGGGCGCAATGCGCTGGTGGGCATGAACGCGGTGATCATGGACAACGCAGTGATCGGCGAAGAAGCCATCGTCGCTGCCTCGGCCTTCGTCAAGGCCGGCATGGAGATCCCGCCGCGGATGCTGGTGGCCGGCATGCCGGCCAAGGTCGTGCGGGCGCTGACTGAAGAAGAGATCCGCTGGAAGGGTGAAGGCACCGCCACCTACCACGATCTGACCCGCCGTTGCCTGGCGACGCTGGTCGAAACCACGCCGCTGACCGCCGTGGAGCCGGACCGCCCGCGCATCCATATTCCAGACGTGGTGCCGCTGGTGGCCCTGCGGCAGAAGGAATAGTGAACGGGCCCGTCAGAAAGGCCCGGGCAATCCGCCCAGGCGGCCGTCTCCATAGGTGCGCAGAACCTGGGAGACGATGACCTGGTAGCCGTCGAGCCAGCGTGCCTGCTTCTCCTTGGCTTCCAGGTGGAGGGGGTGGGTGACCAGGGATTGCAGGGCCTCCAGGCTGTCCCAGTAGTACACATTGGAGACGAGGCCGGTTTGCGGATTTTCCCAGGTGGTCTCGCCGAGGTAGCCCGGAATCGTCCGAGCGGCGCTGGCGATGGCATCGTCGAGACGGTGGAATTCCGCGTCGAAAGGCTTTGCAGCGAAGATGAAGGTCGAGGAATACATCGTTTGCGGCCCCTTCAATGAAAAAAGCCGCGTATTAAACGCGTTGGCGCGCTGCATGACAAGGGCAAGTTCGGCCGGGCTCGAACTTGGCCCCGGAAGATTGACTCAAGCCAGCGGGTCGGCCTCGCGGAAGCGTTCGAGCAGGGCCGGCGAGGCTTCCGGCGTGTGGCCGTCGGCCAGCTGGAAGTGCCGGTCCAGGTGGCGCTCGGACGGGGCCAGCAGGCGGCGGTAGATCTCCCGACACAGCATGCGCGCCTGCTGCCCCGGCCAGCCTGTCGGCAGCAGCACGTCGGGCAGCTCGGGGTCGCGCAGCAGCAGGCGCCGGTAGTCGTGGATCAGCAGCACGCGCAGCAGGAAGGCGCTTTCGTCGTCCACCGCATCCTGGCCGTCGCGCAGTTGGCCGAGCACCGGCTGGTAGCGGGCGGCGAAGCCGGCGTACATGTCGGCCAGCTCCTGCAGGTTCCAGGCGCCGTGCACCATGTCGTGGTCGCTGGCCGAGCCGCCGAGCTGGGCGTCGGCCGCCACCAGTGGCTTGAGCTTGCCGAGCACGTCGCCCAGGCCTTCGGCGATCAGCGCGTCGAAGGCGGTGGACAGGTCCGCGCCGGGGTGCACGAAGCAATCTCCGCCGAGGACCCCGAAGCCCTGCCAGAACAGCGCGCGGCGCAGATGGTCGCGCTCCTTCGGTGTCAGCTCGCCGACCGTCAGTATCAGACGCCAGCGGCGGTCCCATAGAGGCGCGTTGGAGGCGTAGATGTGGCGCGAGGCTTCTTCGAAGCGCCGCTGCCCGGACGGCGTCAGCAGGTAGTCGGTGCGCCGGCCTGAAGGTTCGGTGCGCAGCCATTCTTCCTTGGCGAGCCGGAACACCGAGGTGCGGATCAGCCGCTCGTTGAGCTCGATGGGTTCGAGCAGGCGGATCAGGCTGCCCAGCCAGATGCGGCCACCCCGTGGCAGCACCGCATCGCCGAATACGGAGATGATCAGGGAGCCAGCCTGCACGCGGCCCTGCTGGCGGAAGTCTTCGAGGCGTTGCTGGATCGGGGGGAGCACGGGACGGAGTAGCAGATCTTCGGCGAAGCCGGGGAGTGTAGCGACTCCCTCCCGGTCTGGGTAGCGCGGCCCGCCGGGCAGGGCGGGCCACGGAACTCAGAGCGCGAGCAGCGGGGCTACGTCCACTTCGGCCGCCTGTTGTTGCGCGAAGAAGCCTTCGCTGTGGATCCGCTCCGGCGCTGCGCCCCGCGCGCGTGCAGCAGAGACACAGCAGTCCACGAAGGCCGGGCTGCCGGCGGCGAACACCGTATGCCGCGACAGGTCCGGAAAACGTGCCGGTAGCACCGCGTCGATGCGGCCGTGCAGGTAGCCTGCGCGTTCTTCGCGGGTCAGCGTGAAGGCGTAGTCGAAATTGCGGTGCTTGGTGCGCCACCAGGCCATCAGCCCGCGGCCGTACAGGTCGGCTTCCGTGCGTGCCGAGCACAGAATCGTGACCGGACGGCGGAAGCCGCGCCGCAGCGCTGCCTCGGTGAGGGCCAGGATCGGTGCGAGGCCGGTGCCGGCGGCCAGACACAGAACCGGCGTATCCACGCCCGGATCGCCGATGAAGGTACCGTAGGCGCCGGACAGCTTGACGCTGTCGCCAACCGCCAGCGTGTCGTGGATCCATGCGCTGGTGAGGCCGTCGTCTGCGCGGGCGACCTGCAGCACGATCTCCCCGTCCGGACGCGGCGCGCCGGCGATGGAATAGGCGCGGGCCGGGATGCCGGCGCGCGGGTTGCCGAGGGTCACATACTGGCCGGGCCAGTAGCGGATTGGCTGCCCCACCGGGCGCAGGCGCAGTTCGACCACCCGCGCGGCGACCGAATGCTTGTCGGTGACCACGAACAGCGCGTCTTCCCGCGGCGGGAACAGCTTGGGACGGGCGTCTTCGCTGCCCCAGTCGATGACAAGCTCGTCGGAGATTGGCTTGGCCATGCACATCAGGCCGTAGCCCTGCCGACGCTCGTCGGCGGAGAGGGCCATGTCCAGGACCATGCCCTGATCGAACTGGCCGGAGACGACCTTGACCTTGCATTCGCCACAGGCGCCGGCGCGGCAGTTGTTGGGCAGCGCGTAGCCGGCCTTTTCGAGGGCGGTCAGCACGGTGTCGCCGTAGGCGCAGTCCACCGAGCGGCCGGATGCTTGCATGATGATGCGGGACATGGCGGCCTCTCCGTCAGAACACCGGGATGATGTCTTCCATCTCGATGTCGCTGATCTCCTGCCCGGAGATCCCGACCTCGGGAATGGCGGGGAAGGGGATGTCGTAGCGGTCGAGCACGCCCTTCAGGTTGAGCATGGCGTTCTTCCAGTTCTGCAGCTTGGCCTCATAGGTGGGGATGCCGAAGCCGGCGGTGCGGGCCACTTCCTCGGCCTCCCGCTGGTTGGCGATGAAGTCGGCGGGCAGGTCCCAGAACTCCATCGGCGGCTCGAACAGCACGGCGGACAGGAACAGGTAGCCGGCGCGGATCTGCTTGGTGACGACGGCCCGCGTCTCGGGGGCGAGGCCGGGATAGTCGCGCTCCATCACCGCCATGCAGATCGCCATGTGGCGGCCTTCGTCGCGGCCGATGTTGCGGAAGCCCTCCTTGAACACCGCCTCGCGGGAGTTCTCGTACATCTGCTTGAAGATGGTGGCGGCGGCGATCTCGCCCATCAGGAAGGAGCTGAACAGCACGGCGAGGTCGTACTTGGGTACCGCCTGCTTGTAGCCGCTCCAGTAGCGGCCGCCGTTGAAATACAGCCAGTGCACGTTCTTCTGCAGGCGCTTGCCGAGTTCGGTCTTCGGTGTGTAGGTCAGCGGATCCGGGTGGCCGAGCAGGCGGGTGATCGCCAGCCCGCACATGATTTCGTGGTTCTGCTCGTCGCGGGTCACCGAGAAGAAGCACTTGCGCACCGGGTCTTCCTCATGGACTTCATAGGTCTTGACCAATGCCTCGGCAAAAACCGGCGGTGCCGAGGCGTCGAACACCGACAGCAGGCTCCACCAGTAGGCGATAGCTTCGCGCTCCTCCCAGCTGTAGCTGTCCAGATCCAGCGTGTCCCACGGCAGCTTTTCCGGGTCCCAGTTCTCGCGCAGCGAGGCTTCCCACACTTCCTGCAACTTCTTCGTATGGCTGTGCCATGACAGCGGATAGACGTTGGGCTGCGGGGTGGCCGGCGGAAATTCCATCTTGTCGGCGAAACGTTCCTTGTGACTGCTCATCGTGCTCCTCCTGTTTGATTGGTGTGTTTGCGCCCGGTCGGCAAGACCATCCGGTACGCGGGGTTAATAGTGATACATAAAAATAATTCAGGTCAATAAAAATGTATCAAATTAATCTCAAGATGAGCACGGATTGAATCGCTTTGTTGCACGGGGTGCCGGCTTTGATTGTCGAAGAAATTCACTAAATATATGTTCTAAAAGAAAAATAAACAGAGAAACTAGTTCTGCTTAACGTAACTCAGAATCTTTCTAGCAGAAAAATTCGATACCAAGCATTGACTTAGATCAGTTCAATTTGTAACGTTTAGATCAGGAGAACAAACCCGACGGAGACACAAGATGACGCACCCCCTGTTCGAGAAGCATCGCAGCACGCTCGATGGCGCCCTGGCGGCCATCGCCACCCGGGGCTATTGGTCGGCCTACCCGGAAATGCCCAGCCCCAAGCTGTACGGCGAAACCGCGCCCGAAGACGGCCGCCTCGCGTTCGAGGCCCACAAGGGCCAGCACTTCGAGCTGGGGCAGCCCGGCCAGACCGGCTGGCACGGCGGCGAGACTTCGCCCTACGGTATCGACCTGGGCACGACTTACCCGGTGTGCACGCCGGACGCGCTGATCGAAGCCGCACAGACGGCCATGACCGAATGGCAGGCGATCGGCGCCCAGGGCCGGACCGGCATCTGCCTGGAGATCCTCGACCGCCTCAACAAGCAGAGCTTCGAGATCGCCCACGCGGTGATGCAGACCACCGGGCAGGGCTGGATGATGGCCTTCCAGGCCGGCGCGCCCCACGCGCAGGACCGCGGCCTCGAGGCGCTCGCCTACGCCTGGCGCGAGCAGAGCTTCGTCCCCGCCGAGGCCCATTGGGAAAAGCCCCAGGGCAAGAACCCGCCGCTGGTGATGAAGAAGCACTTCGAGATCGTCGGGCGTGGTGTGGCGCTGGTGATCGGCTGCGGCACCTTCCCGACCTGGAACACCTATCCGGGCCTGTTCGCCGCGCTGGCCACCGGCAACGGGGTGATCGTCAAGCCGCACAGCAACGCGATCCTGCCCGCCGCCATTACCGTGCGGACGATCCGCGCCGTGCTGGCCGAGAACGGCCTCGACCCCGACCTGGTCAGCCTGTGCGTCACCGACAAGCGCACCACCACCCAGGCGCTGGCGACCCATCCGGCGATCAAGTCGGTGGATTTCACCGGCAGCAACGTGTTCGGCCAATGGCTCATCGACAATTGCCGCCAGGCCCAGGTGTATGCGGAGCTGGCCGGGGTGAACAACATCGTCATCGACTCGACGGACGCTTACAAGGCGACGCTGGGCAATCTGGCCTTCACCCTGTCCCTGTACTCCGGGCAGATGTGCACCACATCCCAGGCGATCTTCGTCCCGGCCGGCGGCATCGATACCGACGAAGGCCACAAGAGCTACGACGAGGTGTGCGCCGACCTGGCCCGCGCCGTCGAACGCTTCCTGTCCAAGCCGGATGTCGCCCACGCGGTGCTCGGCGCGATCCAGTCGGACGACACCCTTGAGCGCATCGCGCTGGCCGACAGCGGAGAGCTGGGGCAGGTGGTACTGGCCTCGAAGACGCTGGAGAACCCGGACTTCCCGGCCGCCCGCGTGCGCACGCCGGTGCTGCTGGCCTGCGACGCGGCCGACGAGCGGCTCTATATGGAAGAGCGCTTCGGCCCGATCAGTTTCATCGTCAAAACCGCCGACACGGAGGCGGCCATCGCGCTGTCCGAGCGGGTCGTCGCCACCCACGGCGCGCTGACGGTCGGTGTCTATTCGACGCGCCAGGAAGTGCTCGATGCGATGACTGCGGCTACCTGGCGCAGCAAGGTCGCCTTGTCCATCAACCTGAGCGGCGGCGTGTTCGTCAATCAGTCGGCGGCCTTCTCCGACTACCACGGCACCGGCGGCAACCCGGCGGCCAACGCGGCCTACGCCGATTCGGCCTTCGTCGCCAACCGCTTCCGCGTGGTGCAGCGCCGCTACCACGCCTGAAGGAGCCCCGACATGGATTACCGGAACATCCTCTACACGGTGGAGGAGGGCGTTGCTCGCCTGACCCTCAACCGGCCGGACAAGCTCAACAGCTTCACCGGCGAGATGCACGCCGAGTTGCGGCATGCCCTCGACGCGCTGCAGGCCGACAAGGCCGTGCGCGTGCTGGTCCTCAGCGGCGCGGGGCGTGCCTTCTGCGCCGGCCAGGATCTGGCCGACCCGGACATGGCCAGGACAGCCGACGGGGCGATGCCCGACATCGGCAATGTCGTCGAGCGCAATTACAAGCCGCTGGTGCTGCGCCTGCAGAACCTGCGCGTGCCGACCATCGCCGCGGTGAACGGCATCGCCGCCGGTGCCGGCGGCAGCGTGGCGCTGGCCTGCGACCTGGTGGTGGCGGCCCGTTCGGCGTCCTTCCTGCAGGCCTTCAGCAAGATCGGCCTGGTGCCCGACACTGGCGGCACCTGGTTCCTGCCCCAGCGGGTCGGCATGGCGCGGGCGATGGGACTGGCGCTGCTGGCCGAGAAGCTGCCGGCCGACAAGGCCGCCGAGTGGGGCCTGATCTGGGCCGCCTACGACGATGCCGAGTTCGCCGCCCGCGTGGACGGTCTCGCCGCCCAGCTCGCCGCGATGCCCACCAAGGCGCTGGTGCGCACCCGCCAGGCGATGCACGCGGCGCCCGGCCACACACTGGAACAGCAGCTCTCCTTCGAGGGCGGCTTCATGCGCGAGCTGGGTTGGAGCGCCGACTACGCCGAGGGCGTCGCCGCCTTCATGGAAAAGCGCGCGCCGAAGTTCACGGGGGAATGAGTGTGAGTGCTGCCTTGAATCCCTCTGCCGTCGTTGCCGTGGTCGGTTCCGGTGCGATGGGTGCCGGCATGGCCCAGGTGGCGGCCGCCGCCGGGCATGTCGTCAAGCTGGTGGACAAGCGGCCCGGCGCAGCGGCCCAGGCCGTTGCGGCTATCCGCGCCCAGTTCGCACGGCTGGCCGACAAGGGCCGCCTCAGCGTGGAGGCGGCCGGCGCCGCCGGTGCGCGCCTGATCGCCGTGGAGGCCGTGGAGGAACTGGCCGACGCCGCGCTGGTGATCGAGGCCATCGTCGAGGACCTGGGCGCCAAGCAGCGCCTGTTCCGCAGCCTCGAAGACATCGTGACGGCGGACTGCCTGTTCGGCACCAACACCTCGTCCATCTCGGTGACCGCCATCGGCTCCGCGCTGCAGCGGCCGGAGCGCCTGGCCGGCCTGCATTTCTTCAACCCGGCGCCGCTGATGGCGCTGGTGGAGATCGTCTCCGGCCTGGCCACCGACGCAGCCGTGGCCGAAACCCTGTTCGCCACCGCCGCGGCCTGGGGCAAGACGCCGGTGCACGCCCGCTCGACGCCCGGTTTCATCGTCAACCGGGTCGCCCGGCCGTACTACGCCGAAGCACTGCGCATCCTCGGCGAAGGCGGCGCCGACTGCGCCACCCTCGACGCGCTGTTGCGGGACGCCGGCGGCTTTCGCATGGGGCCCTTCGAGCTGATGGACATGATCGGCCACGACGTTAACTTCGCGGTGACCCGCTCCGTGTGGTCAGCCTTCTACAACGACCCGCGCTTCACGCCGTCGCTGATCCAGCAGGAACTGGTGGATGCCGGCTTCCTCGGCCGCAAGGCGGGCCGCGGTTTCTACGATTACCGGGAAGGCGCCGAGCGGCCCCAGCCGAAGGAGGCCGTCGCCCAGACCGTGTCGGGCGCGATCACCCTGTACGGAGAATCCCCAGCGGCGCTGGCCCTGGCCGACCGGCTCCACGAGCGCGGCGTTGCCTACACCTGGGACGAGGTCGGCGATACGCGCATCGCGGCGGTCGGCGAGGCGGTGCTGTTCGTCACCGACGGCCGCACGGCGACCCGGCGGGCGGCGGAGACCGGCATCGCCAACCTGGTGCTGATCGACCTGGCGCTGGATTACCGCAACGCGACGCGCATCGCCGTCGGCGCTGCGGTCAATGGCTGGGCGCCAGCCGTCGGCGCGGCCATCGGCCTGCTGCAGGCGGCGGGCTTCGCCGTCTCGCGCCTCGGCGACGTGCCGGGGCTGGCGGTGATGCGTACCGTCGCGATGCTCGCCAACGAGGCGGCGGATGCGGTGAACCAGGGCGTCTGCGACGCGGCCGGCGCCGATGCGGCGATGCGCCTCGGCGTCAATTACCCCCGTGGCCCGTTGGCCTGGGCCGATCTGGCCGGCCTGCCGGTGATCTGCGCAGTGCTCGCCAATCTCGCCCAGTTCTATGGCGAAGACCGTTACCGGGTCTCGCCGCTGATCCAGCAGCGGGTGCTGGCCGGAAGGAAGATCCATGACTGAACGCACTTCCGACGCCGCCCAGGCGCTGGCCGAGGCCGTCGCCGACAGCATGTGGTCCCGCGACCGGGCCACCCAGGCCCTCGGCATGCGCATCGAGGCGATCCGCCCCGGTTACGCGCGGATCTCCATGCCGGTCCGCGAGGACATGCTCAACGGCCACCGCATCTGCCACGGCGGCCTGATCTTCACGCTGGCGGACAGTGCCTTTGCGTACGCCTGCAACAGTTACAACAAGAACACGGTCGCCTCCGCGTGCCATATCGACTTCCTCGCCCCCGGGCGGGAAGGCGACACGCTGCAGGCTGAGGCCGTCGAACAGTCCGCCTCCGGCCGCACCGGCGTCTACGACGTCACCGTGCGCGACGGCGAGGGCCGGACCCTCGCCCTGTTCCGGGGCAAGAGCTACCGGATTTCCGGCGACGTGATCGACAACAGAGAATGAGGAGAGACACCCCGTGACCGCCAAGTTGCCCCAACCCGGCGAGCTCGACCCGATCGAGACCGCCAGCCGCGACGAGATCGCCGCGCTCCAGCTGGAGCGCCTCAAGTGGTCCGTGCGCCACACCTACGACAACGTGGAGCCCTACCGCCGCAAGTGTGTCGACAAGGGCGTCCACCCGGACGACCTGAAGTCCCTGGCCGACCTCGGCCGCTTCCCCTTCATGACCAAGTCGGACCTGCGCGAAAACTACCCCTTCGGGCTGTTCGCGGTGCCGGTCAAGCAGATCCGCCGCCTGCATGCGTCCAGCGGCACCACCGGCAAGCCGGTGGTGGTCGGCTACACCGGGAACGACCTGGACAACTGGGCCAACCTGGTCGCCCGCTCCATCCGCGCGGCCGGCGGCCGGTCCGGCGACATGGTCCATGTGGCTTACGGCTACGGCATGTTCACCGGCGGCCTCGGCGCCCACTACGGCGTCGAGCGCCTCGGCTGCACCGTGGTGCCGATGTCCGGTGGCCAGACCGAAAAGCAGGTCCAGCAGATCCTCGATTTCCGGCCGGACATCATCATGGTCACGCCGTCCTATTCGCTGGTGATCGCCGAGGAGTTCGAGCGCCTGGGCATCCCGCCGGAGGAGATCTCCCTCAAGGTCGGCATCTTCGGCGCCGAGCCGTGGGGGCAGGGCATGCGCGCCGAAATCGAGCGAAAGCTGGGGCTCGACGCGGTGGACATCTACGGCCTGACCGAGGTCATGGGCCCCGGCGTGGCCTGCGAATGCATCGAGAGCAAGGACGGCCCGGTGATCTGGGAAGACCATTTCTACCCGGAGATCATCGACCCGGAAACCGGCGAGGTGCTGCCGGACGGGGAACAGGGTGAACTGGTGTTCACGTCGCTGACCAAGGAGGGCTTCCCGGTCATCCGCTACCGCACCCGTGACCTGACCCGCCTGCTCGCACCGAGCTCGCGGTCGTTCCGGCGCATGGACAAGATCGTCGGGCGCTCCGACGACATGCTGATCGTGCGCGGCGTGAATGTCTTCCCGACCCAGATCGAGGAGCAGATCCTGCGCGAGCCGCGCCTGACCGGCAACTACCAGATCGTGCTGACCCGCGACGGCCACCTGGACAACGTGGAGGTGCGCTGCGAGCTGCAGCGGGAGCTGACCGGCAAGGTGGGCCGCGGCGCCATCGAGGAGATCAGCCGCAGTGTGGCCCAGCACATCAAGACCATCATCGGCATCTCGACCCGCGTGCAGGTGATGGACTTCGACACCATCCCGCGCACCCAGACCGGCAAGGCCCGCCGCGTCATCGATCAGCGCCCCAAGCTCCTTTGAGCATGCGCATAAATCTACTGCGCGACCCGATCTCGCAACTCCGGTGCTCGCTGTACTCCAGTACAGCTCCGCTCCTCATTGCGACCTCGGGCCTGCTCGCGACGATTTCTGCGCACGCTCAATCGAGCGTTTTTTAAGGAATGAGAATGGCTGATGCATTTATCTGCGACGCGATCCGCACCCCTATCGGCCGCTACGGTGGCACGCTGGCGGCCGTGCGGCCCGACGACCTCGGCGCCGTGCCCCTCAAGGCCCTGATGCGCCGCAACCCGGGCGTGGACTGGACCGCGGTGGACGACATCATCTACGGCTGCGCCAACCAGGCCGGCGAGGACAACCGCAACGTGGCGCGCATGTCCGGCCTGCTCGCCGGGCTGCCCATCGACGTGCCGGGCACGACGGTCAACCGCCTGTGCGGCTCCGGCCTCGACGCGGTCGGCCTGGCGGCCCGCTCGATCAAGGCCGGCGAGTCCGGCCTGATGCTCGCCGGCGGCGTGGAGAGCATGTCCCGCGCGCCCTTCGTGATGGGCAAGGCCGACGCGGCCTTCTCCCGCCAGGCGGCGATCTACGACACCACCATCGGCTGGCGCTTCGTCAATCCGCTGATGCACCAGCTGCACGGCACCCACTCGATGCCGCAGACCGCCGACAACGTGGCGGCCGATTTCGGCATCTCCCGCGCCGACCAGGACGCCTTCGCGCTGCGCTCCCAGCAGCGCTGGGCGGCGGCTCACGAGGCGGGGCGCTTTGCCGACGAGCTGGTGCCGGTGGAGATCCCGCGCAAGAAGGGCGAGTCGTTGCAGTTCGCTGCCGACGAGCATCCGCGCCCCGACACCACGCTGGAATCCCTTGCGCGCCTGAAGGGGGTCAATGGCCCCGAGCTGAGCGTCACCGCCGGCAACGCGTCCGGTGTGAATGACGGTGCCTGCGCGCTGCTGCTGGCTTCCGGTGCGGCAGTGGCCCGCCACGGCCTGACGCCGCGGGCGCGGGTGGTCGGCATGGCCACCGCCGGCGTGGCGCCGCGGATCATGGGCATCGGGCCGGTGCCGGCGGTGCGCAAGGTGCTGGCCCAGACCGGCCTGAGCCTCGGCCAGATGGACGTCATCGAACTCAACGAAGCCTTCGCCGCCCAGTCCCTCGCGGTGCTGCGCGAACTGGGGCTGGCGGACGACGAGGCGCGGGTCAATCCCAACGGCGGCGCCATCGCGATGGGCCACCCGCTGGGCATGAGCGGCGCCCGCCTGGTCACCACCGCCCTCTACGAACTGCAGCGCCGCGGCGGCCGCTATGCCCTGTGCACCATGTGCATCGGCGTGGGACAGGGCATCGCGATGGTCATCGAACGGATCTGAAAAACCATAAGCAAGAGACGGAGGAGACACCCCATGCATAAGACTTTCAGGAAATTCGCCGCCGGCGCGGCCGTGGCGCTGGCGAGCCTGGCGGCCCAGGCCGTCGAGCCGATCCGCATCGGCTCGGTGCTGTCGGTCACCGGCCCGGCCGCCTTCCTCGGCGACCCGGAGCTGAAGACCCTCCAGCTGTACGTTGAGGACATCAACAGGAAGGGCGGCGTGCTCGGCCGGCCGCTGCAACTGGTCCATTACGACGACGGCAGCGACGCCAACAAGGCCAACGGTTTCGCCAAGCGCCTGCTGGACGACGACAAGGTGGATCTGCTGATCGGCGGCACCACCACCGGCGCGACGATGGCCATGGTGCCGCTGGCCGAGAAGTCCGGCACGCCCTTCATCTCCCTGGCCGGCGCGGTGGTCATCGTCGAGCCGGTGAAGAAGTTCGTCTTCAAGACCCCGCACACCGACCGCATGGCCGCCGAGAAGGTCTTCGAGGACATGAAGAAGCGCGGCCTCACGCGGATCGCGCTGCTCTCCGAGACTAGCGGCTTCGGCCAGTCCGGCAAGAAGGAAGCCGAGCTGGTGGCCAGTCGTTACGGCATCAGCCTGGTGGCCAGCGAGACCTACGGGCCCAAGGATACGGACATGAGCCCGCAGCTCACCAAGCTGAAGGCGGTGCCCGGTGTGCAGGCGATCTTCGTGTTCGGCCTGGGGCAGGGGCCGGCCATCGTGACCCGCAACTACCGCCAGCTCGGCATCGCGCTGCCCTTGTACCAGTCCCACGGCGTGGCCTCGGACGAGTTCCTGAAGCTTGCCGGCCCGGCCGCGGAAGGCGTCCGCCTGCCGTCGCCGGCCCAGCTGGTGCCGGACAAGCTGCCCGCCGCCGATCCGCAGAAGCCGGTGGTCGTGGCCTACGACAAGGCCTTCCGGGAGCGCTACAAGCAGGACGTGTCCACCTTCGGCGGCTACGCCTACGACGGACTGATGCTCGCCGTCGAGGCCATCAAGCGCGCCGGCGCCACCGACAAGGCCAAGGTCCGCGACGCCCTCGAAGCGACCCGCGGTTACGTGGGCACCAGCGGCAAGGTCAGCATGTCCGCCAGCGACCACATGGGCCTCGACCTGTCCTCGTTCCGCATGCTCGAAGTGCGCAACGGCGACTGGACGCTGAGCAACTGAGCGATGACGAAGGAGGGGCACGTCATGAGCGCCACTTACACGCATCTCCAGATCGAGCGCCGGGGCCCGCTGGCGACGCTGTGGATGAATCGGCCGGAGGTGTTCAACGCTTTCGACGAGCAGTTGATCGACGAACTCGCCGCGGCCTGCGCCGAGCTGGACGCCGATGCCGGCGTGCGAGTGGTGGTGCTGGCCGGTCGCGGACGCCATTTCTCGGCGGGGGCGGATCTCAACTGGATGCAGCGCGCCGCGGCCCGCAGCGAAGCCGACAACCTCGCAGATGCACGCCGCTTCGCCGCCATGCTGCAGACGCTGGCCGGGCTGTCCAAGCCGACCATCGCCCGCGTGCAGGGCGCGGCGCTGGGCGGTGGCACCGGCCTGGCGGCGGCCTGCGACATGGCGGTGGCGGCCGACGACGCGGTGTTCTCCACGTCGGAGGTGAAGTTCGGAATCATCCCGGCGGTCATCAGCCCCTATGTGCTGCGGGCCATCGGGCCGCGCCAGGCGCTGCGCTACTTCCAGACCGCCGAGCGGATCGCGGCCGCCGAGGCCAAGGCCATCGGCCTGGTACATGAGGTGGTCCCCGCCGAGCGGCTCGACGACGCGGTCGGTCGCCTGGCGGATGCGCTGCTGGCTGGCGGGCCGCTGGCGCAAGGGGCCGCCAAGGCCCTGATCGCGGCAATCGCCGGCCGTCCCCTCGACGCGGCGACGGCTGAGGAGACCGCGCAGCGCATCGCCCGCCAACGTACGACCGAAGAGGCGCGGGAAGGCTTCGCGGCCTTCCTGCAGAAGCGTCCCCCGGCCTGGATGGCCGGACCCGGCAAGCCCTGAAGACCAGGGCCGGCGAGCCCCGCGCCGACCGGCCCGCGTAAAGGAGAGAACAGATGTATACCCAGGCAATGGACATACCCGACGCTGCCACCAAACCGGCCGGCGTCTCGCGGACCCCCGACGCGCAGGACGCCGCCTTCGAGGCGCGCATCGACGCCGACGGCCGCATCGAACCCCAGGACTGGATGCCCGAGGCCTACCGCAAGACCCTGGTGCGCCAGATCAGCCAGCACGCCCACAGCGAGATCGTCGGCATGCTGCCGGAAGGCAACTGGATTTCCCGCGCGCCGAGCTTGAAGCGCAAGGCCATCCTGATCGCCAAGGTGCAGGACGAGGGCGGCCACGGGCTGTACCTCTACTCGGCTGCGGAGACGCTGGGCACCAGCCGCGACCAGATGCTCGACGCGCTGCACAGCGGCAAGGCCAAGTACAGCTCGATCTTCAACTACCCGACCCTCAGCTGGGCCGACGTGGGCGTGATCGGCTGGCTGGTGGACGGCGCCGCGATCATGAACCAGATCCCCCTGTGCCGCTGCTCCTACGGCCCCTACGCGCGGGCCATGGTGCGCGTGTGCAAGGAAGAGTCCTTCCACCAGCGCCAGGGCTACGAAGCGCTGCTGGTGATGATGAAGGGCAGCGACGCCCAGAAGGCGATGGTGCAGGACGCGGTGAACCGCTGGTGGTGGAAGTGCCTGGCGATGTTCGGGCCGCCGGATGCCGACAGCCCCCACAGCGCCCAGGGCCAGCGCTGGGGCATCAAGCGCATCAGCAACGACGAGCTGCGCCAGAAGTTCGTGGATGCCACCGTGCCCCAGGCCGAGGTGCTTGGCGTCACGCTGCCGGACCCGGACCTCAAGTGGAACGAGGACCGCCAGCACTACGACTACGGCCAGATCGACTGGGCCGAATTCTGGGCCACCGTCGAAGGCGACGGCCCCTGCAACCGGGAACGCCTGGCGACCCGCGTGAAGGCCCACCGGGACGGCCAGTGGGTGCGCGACGCGGCCCTGGCCCACGCCCGCAAACAACAGGAACGCACCAACAAGGAGGCAGCATGAACACCCCGGCACTCAAGGAATGGCCCCTGTGGGAAGTCTTCGTCCGCAGCAAGCAGGGCCTCGAACACAAGCACTGCGGCAGCCTGCATGCGGCCGACGCGGCCCAGGCGCTGCACATGGCCCGCGACGTCTATACCCGCCGCCAGGAGGGCGTGAGCATCTGGGTGGTGCCGTCCGCGGCGATCACCGCCAGTAACCCGGACGACAAGGGCGAGCTGTTCGACCCGGCCGCCGACAAGATCTACCGCCATCCGACCTTCTACGCGATTCCGGACGAAGTGGGGCACATGTGATGAACGCGCCTGTCGACTACCTTTTGCACCTGGCGGACAACGCCGTGGTGCTCGGCCAGCGCAACGCCGAATGGTGCGGCCATGGGCCGATCCTCGAAGAGGATATCGCGCTGGCCAACGTGAGCCTGGACCACATCGGCCAGGCCCGCCTGCTGTACCAGCTGGCCGCCGCGCGGATGGGCGGCGGTGCCAGCGAGGACAGCCTGGCCTACTTCCGCGACGAGACCGGCTTCCGCAACTACACGCTGCTGGAGCTGCCGCACCACGGGCCGCTGGTCGGTTATGCCGCGTCGGACCGGGACTACGCCGTCACCATCGTGCGCAACTTTTTCTACGGCGCGCTGATGGTGCTGGTGTGGGACGGCCTGACGCGCTCCGCCGATGCCGATCTGGCTGCCATCGCCGCCAAGTCGCTGAAGGAGGCGCGCTACCACCTGCACCACGCCGCCGACTGGGTGGTGCGCTTGGGCGACGGCACCGACGAATCCCATGCCCGTGCGCAGGCGGCGGTGGATCACCTGTTCCGCTACACGGAGGAGTTCTGGCTGCCGAGCCCGGCCGAGACGGAAGCCGTCGCGGCGGGGGTAGGCGTGGATGTGGCCAGTCTGCGGGCAGACTGGAATGCGCTGGTGGACGAGACCCTGGCGGAAGCCACGCTGAGCCGTCCGACCGTGCGCGGCTACGTGCCGGAAGGCAAGCTGGGCCGCCACTCGGAGCACCTGGGCTACCTGCTCGGCGAGATGCAGGGCCTGGCCCGCGCCCACCCGGGCGCCACCTGGTGAGGGCAGGGCGATGAGCACGCTGGTGGAGCGGACCTGGGCGACGCTGTCGCCGCTGACCGATCCGGAGATCCCGGTGGTGTCCCTGCGCGAGCTGGGCATTCTGCGGGACGTGACGGCAACGGCGGACGGCGTCGAGGTGGTCATCACGCCCACCTACACCGGCTGCCCGGCGATGGGGCAGATCGAGGATGACGTGAAGGCCTGCCTTGCGCAGGCCGGCATCCCGGCCCGCGTCGTCACCCGCCTGGCCCCGGCATGGACCACCGACTGGATGAGCGACGCGGCGAAGGAGAAGCTGCGTGCCTACGGCATCGCCCCGCCAAGTGGTACGCGGCCGGCCGAGAGCGTCGTGAAGTTCGTGCGCCGGCGTCCTCCGCCCGACCCGGTGGCCTGCCCGCACTGCTGCTCGACCCATACCGTCGTCTCGTCCCAGTTCGGCTCCACGGCCTGCAAGGCGCTCTACAAGTGCCTCGACTGCCAGGAACCCTTCGACTATTTCAAGCCCTACTGACGCCCATGAATGAATCTGCTGCGCGTCCCGATCTTGCGACTCCGGTGCGCGCTGTACATCACGTACAGCGCTGCACCTCATCGCAAGCTCAGGCCTGCTCGCCACGATTCCTTCACGGGCTCGATCTGTTCAGAGCTTTCGGAGCTTAAAACATCATGACAGCACTCCGTTTCCACGATCTCGCCGTCAAGCGCGTCAGTCCCGAGGCGGCCGGCGCGGTGGCGATCACCTTCGCCATCCCCGACGACGCGAAGGACGACTTCGCCTTCGAGCCGGGCCAGTTCCTGACCCTGCGCGCCACCATCGACGGGCAGGACGTGCGCCGCAATTACTCGATCAGCAGTCCGCGCAGCCGGCTGGCCCGCCGCGGCGAACTGGAGGTGGGTATCCGGCCGGTGGAGGGCGGGCTGTTCTCCAACTGGGCGGCGCAGGCGCTGAAGGCCGGCGACACGCTGCAGGTGATGCCGCCGGACGGCCGCTTCACGGTGAAGAAGAAGCGCGCCATCCACCGGGTGGGCTTCGCCGCCGGCTCGGGCATCACGCCGATCCTGTCCATCGCCGCGTCCACGCTGGAAGAGCAGCCGGACAGCAAGTTCACGCTGGTGTATGGCAACCGGCGTATGTCCTCAGTGATGTTCAACGAGGCCCTGCAGGACCTCAAGGACCGCTACCGGGACCGCCTGACGCTGATCCACGTGCTGTCCCGCCAGGCCCAGGAGGTGGATCTGTTGCAGGGGCGCATCGACGGCGACAAGGTGCGCGCCATCATCGCCGCGCTGCTGCCGGTGGCGTCGATGGACGAAGTCTTCATCTGCGGGCCGGACGAGATGATCTCCGCCACCGAGGCGGCCCTGGTCGAGGCCGGCGTGCCCGCCGAGCGGGTGCGCACCGAGCGCTTCACCGTCGGCCTGCCGCCGGGTGCCCATCCGGTCGGTACGCGCAGCAGGACCGCCCAGGCCTGCGCCGCCGAGCGGACCATTCCGCTGGCGGTGGTGCTCGACGGCAAGCGCCACGAGCTGATGATCGGCCCCGACGAACACGTGCTCGACGTGGCGCTGCACGCTGGCCTCGACCTGCCCTTTTCCTGCAAGGCCGGGGTGTGCTGCACCTGCCGGGCCAAGGTGGTGGAAGGGCAGGTGACGATGGACAAAAACTTCACGCTCGACCCGTCCGAAGTGGCGGCCGGCTTCGTGCTGACCTGTCAGTCCCGCGTCACCAGCGGGCATCTGCTGGTGAGTTTCGACGAGCGCTGAGGGCCTGATCCGGCGACGGGGCGGCCTGCCGTTCCCGTCGCCAGCCCGGCCGCGCCCGCTTCAATCCCGTTGAGCCCCATTTTTCTCCGTCAAGGGAGAGGAGGACTGCTGCGCCCTGAAAACGCCATCGCCACCCATCCGATACACCCCGCCTGTCCGCCTGGACGGGTTCCAAAGCCATAAGAAGCACGGACATCGATCCATATAAAAGGGAGGAGTACCCATGAAGCAACCATCCATCGCCCGCCGCCCGCTGAGCCTGCTGCTGCTCGCCGCTTTCGGCACCGGCGCCGCCGCGCCGGCCTTTGCCGACAGTGAGGTCGACGCGCTGAAGCGCGAGCTGGCCGAACAACGCCAGCTGATCCAGCAGCTGCTGAAGAACCAGGAAGAGCAGAAGAAGACCGAGATCCAGACCGGCGGCCCGGCCCGCGGTGCCGGCCTGCAGATGGGCGTGCCGACCGGCCCGTCCGGCACGCTGACG
>JAFEDI010000112.1 GCA_018241725.1 Pseudomonadota bacterium
CATACTCGACTCAATTCCTAAATTTGGAATTAGCCATTCCAACAAACAATTTCCCGCATAGTCTTTAAAGAAAAAGCCCGCAGTTAGCGGGCTTCAAGGCTTTGAGCATGTGAAGGAATTTCCAATCTATGTAAGCATGCACTTACACTGGCCTCTGCGGCGTTCGAGCAATACTTCCTTACTCCTTACCATCTTCCGGTATTTCGTTCCTGGCTATCGCGCATCTCGCGCAGGATCTCAGTTTGCTTCCGTAACTCGTCCAACTGTTGGCGCTGGCTCTGTTCTTGCCGGCGTCTCTCTTCACGCTCTTCGTTCTTGCGATCAGTAGCTGCGCACTCTTGCCGACTGCCGGAGCACGCGAATCTATTGTCACCCACATAGATTTCCTTCGGCGCGGCGTAAGCACTCGAAGAGAGCGCGGCTGCCACCAATATCGCGAAGACCCTGATTTTCATAATTGTGAATTTCCTTCGCAAATTTAACACTCATTGATTTTTGCCCATGCCTTGCTGGCATTGGCTCGCGGGCTTTTTCGAATTTTCGAAATCCACGATTATGTGTTTGAATTTGTTGAGGCTCGTGTTCGCCACTCGGATTATCCGCTGGTGCCGGTCGCTACTGACTGCAACCAAGCCCGCGCCGAAGATCCTGTAACCCAATCTGTCAGATTGGGGTGTAGTCCAACGACACAAGCTAACCTGACAGAAAAGATGTCAAGATAGGATCGGATATATATTTATTGACACTACCAAACCAAGACTTTTAGACTCTATCCTGACACTTTCGGCGGACGTTCCGCCATATCAGGAGGAATCACCATGAAGAGCCAACAAGTCGGGTATCGCCGCGTGTCATCACTAGACCAGAACACTGCACGCCAGCTCGAAGGCATCGAGCTTGATGAAGTTTTCGAAGACAAGGCATCCGGCAAAGACACCGACCGGCCACGACTCCAAGCGTGCATAACCCACTGCAGGAAGGGCGACACCCTGCACATTCACTCAATGGACCGCCTCGCCCGGAACCTTGATGACCTTCGGCGCATTGTCCGGGAGCTGACAGGTAAGGGTGTCGCCGTGAAGTTCCACAAGGAAGGCTTGACCTTCACGGGCGAAGATTCACCAATGGCAAACCTGCTGCTCTCGATGCTTGGCGCTGTTGCTGAGTTCGAGCGGTCCCTGATCCGGGAGCGTCAGCTTGAAGGGATCGCCATTGCGAAGGCTGAAGGCAAGTACAAAGGTCGGAAACCTGCTCTGACGGATGAGCAGGTCAAGAAAATGCTGGCCCGTGCTGCCGCTGGTGAGAAGGTCGCCGCTCTTGCGCGTGAGTACGGCATCTCGCGGGAGACCTTCTACGCTTACAAGAAGGGCGCTAGAGCTTCGGCTGAATGACTGGCAACGGGCCGCGTTGTCAGGCGCGACTTTCCATCCATGCAGCGATATCACTTTGGCGCCACGCAACGCGGCGTTCTGCGATCTTCACTGGAGCGGGAAACTTCTCAAGCCCCATCAGGCGGTAGATCGAGGCCTTCGACAGAGTGGTGGTTTCGATGACTTGGGCAAGGCGGATCAGCGGGTTCATTTCGATAACTCCTGAAGTTGTTGTGTCAGGAGTTATCGTAGCGGCGCATTCTTGGAACGAGTGCCGGAGCTTTGGAACTAGCCAGCCGACTCATCCAGTCCGGCGGCTCTCGCCAGGGCCACCTTCTGGTCGCATAAGTCGGCCCAGTCCTGCCAAAGCCTCTTCAGATCATCAATGAACTCTGCTCGGTTGTAGGCCGCTCTCGTGCGGTCAGCCTCCTTGTGGGCCAGCGCAACCTCGATGGCATCAGGATTGAAGCGCCCGGACTCATTCGCCCACGTCGAAGCCGTTGAACGAAAACCGTGAATCTCCATCTCGTCGGCAAACCCATGACGTTTGCGCCAAGCCGTCAAGGTCATGCGGTGCATGGGCTCGCTTGGTCTTCTGCGGTTCGGGAAGACCACATCATGCGGTGCAAGCTGCCGCTGTTCACGCAGGAGTTCAACCGCCTGCCGACTGAGAAATATACGATGCTCCTCGCGAGCCTTCATCCGACCCTCCGGGATAATCCACGTCCCAGCATCCAGGTCGATCTCATTCCAACGGGCATCAACAACCTCTGATGTTCGGCACCACGTCAGAACAAGCAGCTTTAACGCTGCTTTAGTAACGGGATCCGTCTCCGGCGCATCTTCCAGCGTTTTTAGAAACTCGCCAATCCGCCCCAAGACGATCTTTTTGCGCGGAACGACCTTTCGCTTCGATGCGTTAGTTAACGACTTTCGACGCGGCGTCGGGTCACCCATAACGAGTTCCGCATCTATGGCGTATTCGAAAATTTGCTTGATGTAACCTCGACAGTGCTTCGCCGTTTCTGGCGCGTGTTGATCAATGCCGACCAGCAGCTCGTGAAGTTCTTTCTTCACGAGCTCGGCAATAGGACGATCTGCCAGAACTGGGAAGATATGCTTCTCAAGCATTGCCTGACGGTGCTTGACCGTCCGAGTCGACAAGGTGCTTTCGGTCGCGGCCATCCAACGTCTGGCTACGTTGCCAAAACTGTTCTCGGAACCGGCCCGCGCTTCGGCATACCGGCGTTCTATCTCTTGATTGATGTACGCAAGTGGCGCCGTGCCTCGCGCCACCAGCCAGCGGGCCGCGCGGTGAGCATCTCTGGCTTGGGCAAGGGACACTTCCGGATACTGACCAATGGTGAGTATCTGGCCCTTACCCAAGAGCCGGAACCGATAGCGCCAGATCTTTGCGCCCGTCGGCGGGATGTGAAGGACAAGTCCACCGCCGTCCGGGAGTTGAACCGGCTTGTCGGTCTGCTTTGTCTTTTCAACCTTCGCGGCTGATAGCGCTCTGGCGAAGGTCTCACCCGACAGCTTCTCGCGCCGGGTCAGCTCGGTGAGGATGGAGAGATTTGTGGCTGGCGTGTGCATACAGGGTCGGTGGCTGTGCGTAGCATACACACCGACTTATACACTAACCGATGAGACTTCATGAACCTTACCGGACCCTACCAGCCCCTGATTCGTTGTTTTAAAAGGAAAAACTTGGAATCAGAAAACCACAAAAAACATCATTAGACCGACATGTTCATCATGTCCTGATAGGCGGTAACCAGTTTGTTGCGGACCTGCACCATCTGCTGGAAGGACAGGTTGGCCTTCTGCAGATTGACCATGACATCCTGCAGATTGACGTTCGGATCACCGGACGAAAAGCCCTTGGCCATTTCCTGCGCCTGCATCTGGGCCGAGCTGACCTGATCAATGGCACTCTGCAGAACCTGACCGAAGTCCGTCTCGCCAGCCGCGCTCGCAGCCTGGGCAGGCTTGCCCGTCGCCACCTGCGAAGTGGCGCGCAGTTCCGACAACATCTGATCGATCCCGCGGGTATCCATGGTTCGGCTCCTTTTTCTCCACTATAGCAGAGCAAAGCACGTGCCAAGCAACGGGCGCCAGGCTCAATCGCTGAAAAGCCCTTCCTCGCGGTACTGCTGGAGCTTGTAGCGCAAGGTTCGTTCGGAGATCCCGAGCTGCGCTACGGCGCGCTTGCGCGACCCACCGACCTCCTTGAGTACCTGCAGGATGTGCTCCCGCTCAAGATCCTTCATGCTGGCCGGACGGGCCACCTCCTTGTTCGCCTGCAGTACTTCCACGGCAGAATTTGCCACCTCACCGGCAAATGCCGCCGGCAAAACCGGAGGGGGCGGCACCAGACGCACCGGCTCGCCGTTCCAGTGCGGCAGGCACAACCGGATCGTATCCGCAGAGACGGCATCTCCTCCACTGAGGATCAAGGCGCGCTGCACCGTGTTTTCCAGCTCCCGCACGTTGCCCGGCCAATGGTAGGTCACCAGCACCGACTCCGCTTCGGGCGACAGGCGCGCGGAACGCTTCAGGCGCTCACCGTGCATTGCGGCGAAATGACGGGCCAGCGGAATGATGTCCCCAGGACGCTCGCGCAGGGACGGAATCTGCAGCGGAAAGACATTCAGGCGATAGAACAGATCCTCACGGAAACGACCGGCGGCGACTTCCTTGGTCATGTCCCGGTTGGTAGTGGCGAGCACACGGATGTCGAGGGCAATGGCCTTCTTGCCTCCGACCCTCTCCACCTCCCGCTCCTGCAGCACCCGCAGCAGCTTGGCCTGCAGGCCCAGCGGCATCTCGGAAATCTCATCGAGCAGGAGCGTCCCCCCCTCCGCCTGCTCGAACTTGCCGGCCTGGGACGCGGCGGCGCCAGTAAAAGCCCCCTTCTCATGGCCAAACAGCGTGGCCTCCAGCAAGGAATCGGGAATCGCCGCACAATTGATCGCCACAAAAGGTCCATTGCGGCGCGGCGAATGCTCGTGCAGATATCGGGCAAAAACTTCCTTGCCGGTCCCCGACTCGCCATTCAGCAGCACCGTCGCATCGGTTTCTGCCACCTTGTCGGCCAGTGCGAGGAGCTTGCGGGTGTGCGGATCGGCCGCCACCATGCCCTCCTCCTGGCGAGTCCGGGCATAACGCTGTACATGTTCCAGCAGCACCTTGGGTTCGAAAGGCTTCATCAGGAAATCGCAGGCCCCACCACGCATCGCATCCACCGCTTTTTCCACATCACCAAACGCAGTCATCAGCAACACCGGAAGTTGCGGCAGGCGCTGGCGTAGTTCGGCCAGCAGTTGCAGGCCATCCATCGGCTGCATCTTCAGATCGGACAGAACCAGGTTGAAAGCCTGCTGCTCCACTTCGAGCAATGCGGCAGGCCCGTCGCCAACGCCGGTAACCGCGTGACCGGCAACTTCAAGCGTCAGGCACACCGCGTCGCGCAGGGGGGCATCATCTTCGACAACCAGGATGTTCAGGGTATCGGGCATTGGACTTCTCTCCAAAACTGGGAAACGACCGAGCGTCAGCCGCCCGTGGCGAGGGTCAGGGTGAAGGTGGTGCCACGGCCTGGCTCGGACTGGATACCGATATCGCCACCATGGGCACGGGCCACCCCCCGCGCGATCGCCAGACCCAACCCGGTACCATCGGGTCGAGTTGTAAAAAACGGCTCAAAGAGCCTTGACTGAAGCGCCGGATCGATACCTTTACCGGTATCGGTCACGCTGAAACGTACGAACCCTCCGTCCAGCGCAGCATCGAAGCGGATGCTGCCGCCGACCTCGGTCGCCTGAACGGCGTTCTCCAGCAAGTTGGTCAGCGCACCGACGATGGCCTTGCGCTCGCCCACCACCTGCGAGACACCACAGTGACAGTCCGGCGCGAAAGCCAGCCCTTTGGCGCGAGCCACCGGCTCCAGCGTCTGGGCGAGTTCAGCCACCAGATCGCAGATGGCGAAGGGCTCTCGCCCCAGCGTCTCACCACGTGCAAACAGCAGCATGTCGCGAATCAGCTTTTCCAGATGCCGGAGCCGCTCGATGGCCCGGTTGCCGATCCGCTCCCGATCAGCCGGCCCCATCTCTTGCTGGACAAGGGTCGCGGTATAAAGGAGCGCCGCCGACAACGGGGTACGCAGCTGGTGGGCCAGGCCCGCCACCATTTCGCCCATTGCCGCCAGCCGCTCCTGGCGCTCCGCCGCGAGGCGCATGCGATGCGCCTCGGTCACATCGGTCAGCAGCACGATATAACCGTCGCCGGACTCGAGGGGCGCATCGACGCGGGTGACGCGCAGGGTGTCGCTGTCGCTGGTGAGCTGCCACTCGCCCGGCGTTTCGGTCGGTTGCAGATGCGCCGCACAGAACACCTCCCATGGCACACCAGCCAGCGAGGTCTCGAACATCGCCTCGACCGCCCGATTCGCCTGCACCACCTGACCCTCGCGGTCGAGGACCACCACCCCGGCCGGCAATGCGCCCATCAATACGCTGAGGCGTTCGGTCAGTTGGCCGACCTGGGTCTGCAGACCGGCATAGGCACCCGTCAGCGCCTCCGAAGCCTCGCTGAACTGGCGAAAAGCTTCGGCCAGCTGGCGGGCGTCGAGACGGTCATCGGTAGCAGGCAAGGTCATGGGCAATCCGGGGCGTTATTCACCGCTTCGCAGCTTAGGCCTGCCCGGCACACGGCAAGGCGGCAAATAGGCGGCAAAAAACGCCGCTTATCCCTGACTTAAAATCTTCCTGGTGACGGACAATGCGGGCATCCGATAAGAGGAAGTGTGTCCATGGCAGCAGAAGACGCCGCCGCCGCTCCAGCTCCGCCGCCTGCCTCACCGCTGGCACAGGTGCTGGAGAACATCCGCAATCTGTCTCAACGCCAGAAGATCGCCGCCGGCGCGGCGTTGGCGTTCGGCATTGCGTTGATCGTCGGCGTGCTGCTGTGGAGCCGGCAACCGGAATATTCCGTGCTGTTTTCCAATCTCGAGGAAAAGGATGGCGGCGCCGTCGTGGCCAGCCTCCAGCAGCAGAACATCCCCTACAAGTTTTCCGAAAATGGCAATGCCATTCTCGTCCCAGCCCCCCAAGTGCACGACCTGCGCCTGCGTCTGGCCGCCCAGGGCATTCCCAAGGGCGGGCTGGTGGGTTTCGAACTGATGGAGAACCAGAAGCTGGGGCTGTCCCAGTTTCATGAGCAGATCAATTATCAGCGCGCCCTCGAAGGCGAACTGTCGCGCACCATCTCGTCCATCGCCAGCGTCGCCGGGGCCCGTGTGCACCTGGCGATTCCGAAACAGACCGCCTTCCTGCGCGACGAGCAGAAGCCGACCGCGTCGGTGATGGTCAACCTTCGCACCGGCCGTGCCCTCGACCCCTCGCAAATCGCGGGCATCGTGCACCTGATCGCCTCCAGCGTCCCCAACCTGACCAACGACAACGTCAGCGTGATCGACCAGGACGGCGCATTGCTGACCAAGAAGCCCGACCCGCTGCGCGGCAACCTCGACGCCAGCCAACTGAAGTACACCCATGAACTCGAAGAAGGCTACATCGAGCGGGTGAACTCCATACTCACCCCGCTGTACGGCAAGGGGAACTTCCGCGCCCAGGTATCCGCCGACGTGGATTTCAACCAGACAGAGCAGACCGCCGAGACCTACCGCCCGAACCCCTCGCCAGAACAGGCCATCCGCAGCCAGCAGAGCAGCGAGAGCCAGACCCGTGATCAGGGGCCGCAGGGTGTGCCGGGCGCGCTGACCAATCAGCCGCCAGTCCCCGCCACGGCACCGGTCACCACGCCGGCGGTGCCGCCGACCACGGGCAGCGGCCAGGCACCACTCACGTCAACCAAAAGCGCCACGATCAACTATGAAGTAGACAAGACCATCCAGCACACGCGCAAGGCCCTCGGCCAGATCAAGCGTCTGTCAGTGGCGGTTGTGGTCAATAACAAGGAAGAAAAGGACAAGAACGGCAACGTCAAGTCCGTACCGATCCCCGAAGAGGAACGCCAGCGCGTCGAGAACCTGGTCCGCGAGGCCGTCGGCTACAGCAAGGACCGGGGCGACACCATCAGCGTGGCCAGCAGCGCCTTCGTCGCCTCCGACAAGGATCAGCTCGAAATACCGTTCTGGAAGGATCCGGACAACCTCCCCCTTTTCAAGGAGCTGGCCAAATACCTGGTCATCGCCGGCGTGATTGCCTTCGTGGCTTTCGGCATCATCCGTCCGTTGATGAAGCAGGTGTTGCCGCAGCCGGAGGTGAAGGAAGAGGAAGAAGGGGAAGGTACCGGGCCTGGAGAAGGTGGAGAAGGCGCCGAGGGCGAAGAAGGTGAAGAAGGCGAGGAAGGGGCCCATGTCGCCCTGTCGCCGGAAGCTGCAGCCCGCCTCGCCTACGACGAGAAGCTTGCCAAGGCGCTGGCCCTCGCCAAGGAGAATCCGCGGATGGTGGCCAATCTGATCAAGGAATGGATGGGAGCCAATGAGCAGCAACGATGAAGGGCTGGAAAAGGGAGCCTTGCTTCTGCTGACCCTGGGCGCCGACGAGGCCGCCGAGGTGCTCAAGCAACTCGGCCCCCGGGAAGTGCAGAAACTCGGTGCCGCCATGGCCTCCATGCAGGCCCAGCCGCGCGAACGGGTCGAGGGCATTCTCGACGAACTGATCGCCTATGCGGACAAGGGCTCGCCGATCGAGGCCGACCACGAGCATATCAAGGCAATGCTCACCAAGGCCCTTGGCGACGAACGCGCCACCCACCTGATCAGCCGCGTGCTGCAAGGCTCCGATACCGCCGGTATCGAGAGCCTCAAGTGGATGGATGCCCCAACCGCGGCCGACATGATCAAGAACGAGCACCCGCAGATCATTGCCACGATCCTGGTGCACCTGGAGTTCGACCAGGCTGGCGACATCCTCAAGCATTTCACCGACCGTCTGCGCAACGACGTCCTGCTGCGGATCGCCACCCTCGACGGCGTCCAGCCGGTGGCCCTGAAGGAGCTCAACGAAGCCCTCACCCGCATGCTGTCGGGCGCATCGGCGGTCAAAAAAACCGCCATGGGCGGCGTCCGCCACGCGGCCGAAATCCTCAACTTCGTCGGCTCGGCGGCGGAAACCGCCATTCTCGACAATGTGCGCGAGTACGACCCGGACCTGGCCCAGAAGATCCTCGACGAGATGTTCGTCTTCGAGAACCTGCTCGACCTGGACGACCGCGGCATCCAGACCCTGCTGCGGGAAGTCCAGAGCGATTCGCTGGTGGTCGCCCTGAAGGGCGCCCCGCCCGAACTGCGCGAGAAGATTTTCAAGAACATGTCCCAGCGGGCCGCCGAAATGCTGCGGGAAGACCTGGACTCCCGCGGCCCTGTACGCCTGTCGGAGGTCGAGGCCGAGCAGAAGGAAATCCTCAAGACCGCCCGCCGCCTGGCGGAAGAAGGCCAGATCGCCCTGTCCAGCGGTGGAGGCGACGATGCCTTCGTCTAAGCGCGGGGCCCTCCGATGAGCATGGACCGCCACCAGGCCGTCGGCATCTACCGGCGCTGGATTCCGCCCTCCTTCGACGAGCCCGCCGCTCCGCAGACGTCACAGGAGCAAGCCCTGCCGGAATCCGAACCGGCCGTCGAAGCGTCTGTCGTCGAGCCCCCACCGCCCGAGCCGACACCGGAGCCCCCTCCTCTGCCTGACATGCTCCCTGATGAGCTGCTGGAGGAGGACTCCTCTGTTTTTCAGCTACCCACCGCCGAGGACATCGAACGCATCCACGAGGAAGCCCGCAAGGAAGGCTATGCCGCCGGCTACGAGGAAGGCACGGCCCGCGGCCGTATCGAAGCAATGCACTTCCACAGCCTCGTCGAGGGGATGGAAGACTCTCTGACGGCTCTCGACCAGGAGGTCGCCGAGGAGATCCTCGCATTGGCCACCGAACTGGCCCGCCAGATGGTGCGCCACACCATCGCCACCCGGCCGGATGCGATCGCCGACCTGTTGCGCGAAGCCCTCGGGCAGATGCCCCAGACCCATGCCCAGATCCACCTCAATCCGGAGGACGTGGAGATGGCGCGGAATTATCTCGGCGAACACATGGCCCACGCTGGCCATCGACTGGTCGAGGATGCCACGATCAGCCGTGGTGGCGTACGCATCGAAACCTCCAGCAGCCAGATCGACGCCACCGTACAGACCCGCTGGCGCCGCATCATGGACAATCTCGGCCACAACGTGCCCTGGGATGAGGGTGAATCCTGATGAACCACGGCACCGAGACCTGGCGCACCTTCCTGGGTGACGCACGGAAGCTCATCGGCGCCACTCCGCCGTACCAGGTGGCTGGCCGCCTGACGCGCATCAACGGCCTGGTCATGGAGGCCTCCGGCCTCAAACTGCCCCTCGGCTCGGGCTGCCGGATCGTCATCCCGGGCGGCAGTTCAGTCGAAGCGGAAGTCGTCGGCTTCAACGGTGAAAAGATCTTCCTGATGCCCACCGACGATGTCTTCGGCCTGTCGCCGGGCGCCCAGGTCTTCCCCCTTGAACCGACCCAGCCGCAACTGATTGCCGGCGAGCGCATCGAGCCGCGCCGCCGCGCCTCCGACCGGGCCAAGCACCTGCCGATGGGCGACGAACTCCTCGGCCGCGTCGTCGATGGCGCTGGCCGCCCGCTGGACGGCCTCGGCCCGCTGGACACCCGCCACTCCCGCTCCCTGCAATCGCGTCCCATCAACCCTTTGCAGCGCGCCCCGATCAGCCAGTCCCTCGACGTCGGCATCCGCGCCATAAACGGCCTTCTGACCGTCGGCCGCGGCCAGCGGATGGGCCTGTTTGCCGGCTCCGGCGTCGGTAAATCGGTGTTGATCGGCATGATGGCGCGCTTCACCGCTGCCGACGTGATCGTCGTCGGGCTGATCGGCGAACGGGGCCGCGAAGTGAAGGAGTTCATCGAGCACAACCTCGGCGCAGAAGGCCTGGCCCGCTCCGCGGTCATTGCCGCACCGGCCGACTGCAGTCCGCTGATGCGCCTGCAGGGCGCGTCCTACGCAACAACGGTGGCCGAGTACTTCCGCGATCAAGGCAAGCAGGTCCTGCTGATCATGGACTCCCTGACCCGCTACGCGATGGCCCAGCGGGAAATCGCGCTGGCCATCGGCGAACCGCCGGTGACCCGTGGCTATCCGCCATCGGTGTTCGCCCGCCTGCCGGCCCTCGTCGAGCGCGCCGGCAACGGCCCGGAGGGCGGCGGATCGATCACCGCCTTCTACACGGTGCTGGCCGAGGGCGATGATCAGCAGGATCCGATCGCCGACTCGGCACGTGCCATCCTCGACGGCCACATCGTGCTGTCGCGCAGCCTGGCCGACCAGGGCCACTACCCGGCGATCGACATCGAGCAATCGATCTCGCGGGCCATGCACAACCTCGTCAAGAGCCAGCATTTCGATGTCGTGCGGCGCTTCAAGCAATTGTTCTCCCGCTACCAGCGCTCCCGCGACCTGATCGCCGTCGGCGCTTATCAGGCCGGCGCCGACCCCGTCCTCGATCAGGCGGTAGCCATGTACCCGCGCCTGGAAGCCTTCCTGCAGCAACGCATCGACGAATGCGAACCCTACGATTCCGCGGTCGAGAAGCTTTACACACTCTTCGGCGCAACGCCGTAACGCAGCGATGGCGCCAAGGCTATGCTTACGTTCCCGTAAAGAGCTCCTCCTCGACCCGATAACACAAAGAGCATCTGAAAATGTCCGAGCCTTTCCCGCTGCAAACCTTGCTGGACTTGGCCAACAACCGGATGGACGAAGCTGCGCGCAAGCTGGGCGAACTGATTGCCAGCGAACGCGCTGTCGAAGAGAAACTCTCCCTTCTGGTGGACTACCGCAAGGAATATCAGACCCGCTTCGTCGAGGCCGCACGTAACGGCATCGGCCCTGATGCCTGGCGCAACTACAGCGCTTTCCTCCTCAAGCTGGACGATGCAATCACCGTCCAGCAGCGGGTGGTAGCCGACTCCCGGCAGCGTGTCGAGCAAGGGCAGCAGGTCTGGGTGGACCAGCGCAACAAGGTCAAGGCCTTCGACACCCTGTCCCAGCGCCACCAGAGCCAGCAGGCCCGCAAGGAAGCCCGGCAAGAACAGAAGCTCACCGACGAACACGCAGCCAAACAGTTCCGCGATCGGGGCCAGGACGACTGATCAACGGCAGACCGGCTGCTGGCATGCAGCTTGCTGAGCTGGTGGTGTCTGCATCCTCCCTGGGAACATCATCATGTCCGGTCCGGCTTTGAATCCTCTCGCGAACATGGCCATCGCCGCCAAGAGCACGGACACCGCGCGTGGCGACAACGCGGCGGCATCCGGCAAAGACGCGGCTGATACCGGCTTCTCCCGCGAACTGCAGCGCCATATCGACCGCGACACCCAGTCCTCCGGCACTGCGGACGCTGCTCCCACCACGTCCACCGGTAAGGCAAGCGACGGCAAACCCATGGACAGCAAGGCTGCGCCAGAAGTGGACTCGACCAAGGAAGGCGCTCCAGCAGGCGATGCGCAAACGCCCTCCCCGGACATGGCAGCCCTCCTTGGCGGCCTGCTCACCTCGGGAGCCAACGCACCATCCTCCGGCACAACGGGTACAGCCCCCCAGAGCCTTGATGGCACCGTCGCCTTCCTGAGCCCCCACTCCTCCGGTGCAACGGGTGCCACACCCGCATCCGCCGGCAAAACGAGCGGCGGCAAGCGCACGGACAGCGAGGTGACGGCAACCGCGGACTCGACCAAGGAAGACGCTACAGCAGCCGATGCGCAACTACCCTCCTCGGACACGACCGTCCTCCTTGGCAGCCTGCCCCCCCCTGGTGTGAATGCACCATCCACCCGCCGCAACGACGACAACGACAACGACGACAGCAACACACTGCTCACAAACCAGCCCACGGAATCGCAGCCCGCCGCCGACACGGCACTCGCGGCGCTCCTCGCCGCAGGACGGCCCCCTGCGACATCGACCAATACAGTCACGCTCGCCGGCGAACGGAGCGCCGACGAAACTGTCCTCGGCAGTATGGGGGAACGCCGCCACGCCAGCCTGGATCTCGCCGACTCGCCCCTGAGCCGCCAGACGCTGACCAACCCAGCTCAAGGTCAAAGCAGCACCGCCCTGGAGGCAGAGCTTACCGACACCACGGCAAAACTTGCCGCTGCGAACGAGGCCAGCGGCAAGTATCCGGATCTCGCCGGAGAAAACACGCCGACCAACAACTTTGCCGGCATCCACGCCGCAGCCCTCGCCAATCTGCGTGGAGAATCGGCCGCACCGGCCACATCACCCGTTCCACTGCATGTCGCCACCCCGGCCGGAAGTCCAGGTTGGCCCGAAGAGGTCGGCAGTCGCGTCAGCTGGATGGTCGGACACGAGGAAAGCCACGCCCAACTCACCCTCACTCCGCCGCAACTGGGCAAGATCGAAGTATCGATCACTGTCAGCGGCGACCAGACCAGTGCACAATTCGTGGCTGCGACCCCCGCGGCACGGGAGCTGATCGAACAGAGCCTGCCCCGTCTGCGCGAACTCCTTGAGCAAAGTGGGATCAACCTTGGTCAGACCGACGTCGGCACCTCGGGCCAGTCGAACAATTCCGGCGACGGCCGGCGAGGCCATGCCTGGGGTGGCCAGCGCGGCACCGACGACGGATCGATGTCCCGCGTGACCGCTCCGCAATGGATCCGCCGTGGGGACGGCCTGGTAGACACGTTTGCCTGAAATGAGGTAAATGGCGGGCGATCACGCCCCTATTTCCAGCTTGGCGGGGGGACGTGATGGATAACAATGCAGTGAGATAAGGAGCGTTCCAGCATGTCGAAAGCACCTGCCAAGGCGGAAGCCGCCGAAGGCGAAGCGCCCGCCAAGAGTGGCAAGAAGAAACTGATCGTCATCATCGCGGCAGTGCTGATCCTGGCGATTGCCGGCGGTGGCGCATTCATGCTGCTGGGCAAGAAGAAGCACGCGGATGGCGAAGAAGGCGAGGAAGAAGCCGCACATGAGCCGCCGAAGGTCAAGGTCGACCCGTCCCATCCACCGGTCTTCGTGCCGCTGGAACAATTCACCGTCAACCTGGCGCCGGAAGAAGGCGAACACTTCCTGCAAGCCACAATGGTGCTGCGAGTTTCGGATGCCAAGATCGGCGATTCACTGAAGCTCTACATGCCAGAGCTGAAGCACCGCATCGTCATGCTGCTGTCCTCCAAGAAACCCTCCGAACTGGCCACATCGGAAGGCAAGGAACAACTGGCCGACGACGTCCGGGACGAAGCCAACGACGTACTCGGCTACGCCCCCAACCCGAAAAAGAAGAACAAGCGTAACCGTCCTGAGGACGACGGCCCCGTGCTGGCCGTCCTGTTCAACCAGTTCATCGTGCAGTAACGGGGTTTCATCATGGCCCAGGATTTTCTCTCCCAGGAAGAAGTGGATGCCCTGCTGAAGGGCGTCACGGGGGAGAGTGAAGAAGCCGACCACGCGGAAGAACATGCGGGAGGGGTGCGGGACTACAACCTCGCCACCCAGGAGCGCATCGTCCGTGGGCGCATGCCCACGATGGAGCTCATCAACGAGCGTTTCGCCCGCTACCTGCGGGTCGGGCTGTTCTCCTACATGCATCGCAACGTCGAGGTCTCGGTCGGACCGATCAAGGTACAGAAATTCAGCGAATTCGTACGCAACCTGGTGGTACCGACCAACCTCAACCTCTTCGTTGCCAAACCGCTGCGCGGAACCGGGCTGATCGTCCTCGACCCGAACCTGGTCTTCCTGGTGGTAGATAACCTGTTCGGCGGCGACGGGCGCTTTCACACCCGCGTCGAAGGGCGCGATTTCACGCCCACCGAGCAGCGGATCATCCAGGGCTTGCTGAAAGTAGCCTTCACCGAGTACGAAAAGGCCTGGCTGCCGGTCAAGAAACTGGAATTCGAGTACGTCCGTTCGGAAATGAACCCCCAGTTCGCCAACATCGCAACGCCCAGCGAGATCGTCGTGGCCGCATCGTTCACACTGGAGTTCGGCGGTTCACAGGCGGAAATGCATTTCTGCTTCCCATACTCGATGCTGGAGCCGATCCGCGAAACCCTCTATTCGACGATGCAGAGCGACCACATCACCCAGGACAACCGCTGGGTCAGCATGATGGGCAAGCAATTGCAAAGCGCCGAAGTAACCCTGACGGCACGCCTTGGGCACACCAGGGTGACCCTCGGGGACATCGTCAACATGAAACCCGGTGACGTCATTCCGCTGACGATCCCGCCCCTGATCCAGGCCGAAGTGGACGGCATCCCGTTCATGGAATGCCACTACGGCGTACAGCGCGGCCAATACGCCCTCAAGGTGGAGCGCTTCCTGGCGCAGGAAGAAGAAGTCGCCCCGAAGGGCTAGGAGCACGAGATGTCAGAAACAGACACGCCAGACGACGACAACCAGATCAGCGACGACGATTGGGCAGCCGCCATGCAGGAGCAGGCCGCCGCCGAAGGTCTCACCGACCCGGCACAGCCCGGCCTCGCTGACGAATCCCCCTACCAGGCCAAACCGGCGAGCCAGTTGTTTCCGGACTTCGGCCAGTCCGGCCCCAAGTCGGGCTCGATCAACGACTACGACATGATCCTGGACATCCCGGTACAGCTCACCGTGGAACTGGGACGCACCAAGATCGCAATCCGTAACCTGCTGCAGCTCGCCCACGGCTCGGTGGTCGAACTCGACGGTCTGGCCGGCGAGCCGATGGACGTACTCGTCAACGGGACCTTGATCGCCCAAGGTGAAGTGGTCGTGGTGAACGACAAGTTTGGTATCCGCCTTACCGACATCATCACGCCCGCAGAGCGCATCCGCAAATTGCGTCACTGAGCACACTGAGTGTCAAAACGACGCTACCGGCCCCTCCTTATGGGCCGGTATTTTTCTTCCCTTCGGCAATCGCTTGTCAGGGAATCGCGGCATCCCCGTGCAGGCGGGACAGCACGGAACGCACCGGTCGACGGTCGGGCGCATTGGCACGGTGGAGCAACCAGCGTTCCCCCAGGATCTGCAGCGCACGCTGGCGCTTGGCTTCATAACCTGCGGAAGTCTCGATTGCCTCCACCTTTCCTTCAGACGCGCCAGCCTTGGGCTGGATGTCACGATGCCAGAGCAACATGATCACACCTCCAGGACGTTATGCTCGGTTTGAGTGTGGGCATAGCATGCGGTTCAGCCGCATGAACTGAAAAGCATGAAAAAATACCGTTTTGGGCGCCTAATCTGGACTTCGTTTCGAGCCAGCTCCCTCTAAGCTCGTTTATTAGCCTCCCCATCGTGTATCGACCCATCATGCGCCCCACCACGCTCGCCTCCATCGGCCTGCTGGCTCCGAGCACGTTTGCCCTGGCTGCGGACAGCACCATGGACGTTGCCGGCAGTGTTCTTCAGATGTTCCTCGGTCTCGCCCTGATTCTCGGGCTGCTGTACGCCACGCTGCTCTTCCTCAAGCGCTTCGGAGCTGGTGCCGCCGGAGGCGCCAACCTGCTGAAGATACGCGGTGCAGCCCCCGTCGGCCCGCGGGAGCGGGTCGTACTGGTGGAAGTCGCGGGCAAGGTGCTTGTCCTCGGTGTCGCCCCGGGACAGGTCAACACGCTACACACCCTTGACGCAGCCGAACTGCCTCCGGCCACAGGTGAAACGACCTTGCTCTCCGGCGGCAAGGATTTCCAGACCTGGCTGAAGCAGACCCTGGAGCGCCGGCCGTGAACCGTACCTTGCTGCTACTACGCCGCCTCGCACCACTGTGCCTGTTTGCCCCCCTGCCGGTCCTCGCCCAGGCCATGCCGGCCCTCACCAGCACTCCGGCCGGTAGTGGCGGCACCCAGTACAGCCTGTCGATCCAGACCCTGCTGCTGCTCACCTCCCTGAGCTTCCTGCCGGCCATGGTGCTGATGATGACCTGCTTCACGCGCATCATCATCGTCATGTCCCTGCTGCGCCATGCGCTCGGCACGCAGACCTCACCGCCCAACCAGGTGATGATCGGCCTGTCCCTGTTCCTGACCTTCTTCATCATGTCGCCGGTCGCGGACAAGGTTTACACCGAAGCCTGGGTCCCCCTGTCGGAGAACCGGATCACTTTCAACGACGCCCTCGACCGCGCCACCGTACCGGTCAAGGCCTTCATGCTCAGCCAGGTCCGCGAACCGGACCTCAACCTGTTCGCCAAGCTCGCCAAGACGCCCCGCGTGGAAAAGGCGGAGGATCTGCCGATGCGCGTCGTCATCCCGGCCTTCGTCACCTCCGAACTGAAGACCGCCTTCCAGATCGGCTTCATCGTTTTCATCCCCTTCCTGATCATCGACATGGTGGTTGCCTCCGTGCTGATGTCGATGGGTATGATGATGATGAGCCCGGCCACGGTCTCGCTTCCCTTCAAGATCATGCTCTTCGTGCTGGTGGACGGCTGGGATCTACTGGTCGGTTCCCTGGTACGCAGTTTCGGCTGAGCAAGGATTCCACCATGACCCCCACCACCGTCATCGATCTGGGCCGGCAAGCCCTGGAACTCACCCTGCTGGTGTCGGCCCCGCTGTTCATCGCAGCCCTCGTCACCGGCCTGATCGTATCGATCTTCCAGGCCGCCACCCAGATCAACGAACAGACCTTGTCCTTCGTACCCAAGCTGATCGCAACCTTCATCACCCTGGTACTGGCGGGCCCATGGATGATCACGATGATGACCGACTTCATCCGCCGCCTGTTCGACAGCATCCCCACGCTGATCGGCTGACGCCAGCTCTGCAAGCGATGCTGTCCATCACCTCCGCTCAACTCGATGCGTGGCTGGCCGTGCTGGCCTACCCCCTGGCACGCATCCTCGGGCTGGTGAGCATGGCCCCGATTTTTGGTAACGACGGGATGCCGCGGCGCATCCGGCTGATGGCTGGGCTGGCCATTGCCATTGGCCTGGCACCGGCACTACCCGCAGTGCCCAGCGTGCCGCTGGGCTCCTGGGACGGGCTGCTGATCATCGGTCAGCAAACCCTGATTGGGCTGGCAATGGGACTGACCATGCGCATCGTGCTGGCAGCCCTCGAAGTGATGGGCGAACTCGTCAGCCTGCAGATGGGCCTGTCGTTCGCGACCTTCTTCGATCCGACGGCAGGCGGCCAGACTGCCGTCGTCAGTCAGTTCCTGACCCTGACGTCCTCACTGATTTTTCTGGCCCTCAACGGTCACCTGCTGCTGGTGGACGCCCTGGCCCGCAGCTTCGAGTGGCTCCCTATTGCCGCCACCCCTGTCCATAGCAAAGGCTGGCTGTTGCTGGCCCGCTCCGGTAGTGTCATCTTCGGCAGTGGCGTGCTGATGGCCTTACCTATCGTCACAGCGCTGCTGATCACCAACATCGCTCTCGGCATCCTCACCAAGGCGGCCCCTCAACTCAATCTTTTTGCCATCGGATTTCCGATTACCCTCACGGTCGGTCTCGGCATGCTGATCATGACGCTCGAACGCATGGCGCCGCTGCTGCAACGGCTCTACGACATGGGTTTCGAGACCATGGCGCAGGTGGTACGCGCAACATAGCGGGTCAGATGGAGGCGCCCAAGAATGCAGGCACTCAATTTCCCCGAGCATTGACCGATATCGTTTCTTGTACGCGCTTCACCATAGCGTAGCGCACCCGCGGAGCCCCCATGGCCATAGTCATCGTCGACGACACCCCCGTAAATCTCACACTGATCCAGGCTTTGGTGCGAAAACTGACTCCCGCCGGAACCGAACTCCACGCCTTCGTCTCTCCAGTCGAGGGCCTGCAGTGGTGCGGGGAAAACGAACCGGACCTGATCATCGTCGATTACATGATGCCCGACATCAACGGCATCGAATTCATCGAAACCGTCCGTCGACGCCACCCTGCCGATGCAGTCCCGATCCTGATGGTGACCGCCGCCCACGAGAAGGAAGTCCGTTACCAGAGCCTGACCGCTGGCGCCAACGATTTCCTGACCAAGCCCATCGACCGCCACGAATTCGACCCCCGTGTACGGACCATGCTGGCCCTGCGCGAAAGCCATAAGCGCATGCGCGACTGGAATGACGACCTCATCGCTGCGGTCGCGCGTAAGACTGCAGAAATCGTTGCCCGCGAACGGGAGACGGTCACCCGGCTGGCACGCGCAGCCGAGTACCGTGACCCTGAAACCGGCGCCCACATCCTGCGCATGGCCCATTACTCAGAACTGATCGCCCGCCAGATCGGGCTGAACGCGGAGTATTGCGAACGCCTGCTCAGCGCCGCACCGATGCACGACGTGGGCAAGGTCGGCACGCCGGATCACATCCTGCTGAAACCCGGCCGCCTGACCGACGACGAGATGGTCATCATGCGCCGCCACGCAACCATCGGGCATGACATTCTCAGCGGCTCCAGCTCACCGATGATCCAGATGGCCGCCGAGATTGCCCTCCACCACCATGAGAAATTCGACGGCAGCGGCTATCCGTCCGGCTTGGCAGGTGAGGCAATTCCGCTGAGCGGGCGCATCGTCGCCGTTGCCGACGTGTTCGATGCCCTGACCTCCGCACGCCCCTACAAACCGGCCTGGGAACTGGATCGGGCAGTGAACCTACTCAAGGAAGGGCGCGGTACGCACTTCGACCCGGTCTGCGTCGATGCTCTCCTGGAACAATGGCCTGCAGTGCTGGTCATTCGTGAGCGATACCAAGACCAGGAATGAACGCCCCGTTTCACGCCCTGGCATCCCGCCTCGGCCTGCGCTCCCTCGGCCAGCAACTCACCTTCCTGTTCGCGCTGCTGCTGACCCTGTCGATCGGTGCCTACTCCCTCTATGTCGGCTCCGGGCAGGCCATTTACGTGGAGCGCCTCGAGCGCCGCCATGGGGACGAGCTCGGGCAGCAGATGGCCACAGCCCTCGAACCCTACGTAGCAACCGGTGATGCCCCGCAGATCCTATCCCGCCTGCTGCAGCTCCGGCCCTCCCCGAGCATCCTGCGGGTCACCGTGACCGACCGCCAGGGCGTCCCGATCGCCAGCGCCGCACGGAAGCACGAAGATGCCCCCATGGAGGCCGAAGCCATGGCCGCCACGCCACTGCTCCTGCCGACGGACAACCGGCAGGCGAGCGCCCCCCAGCCCCGGGCGCAGCGGACGATCCTTTCCTGGTCGGCTATCGGCGAGCATGCCCCGCTCGGCTGGCTGCGCGTCGAGATGAAGCCGGTGGCCGCTGAAGAGAGCTTCCAGCACATCATCAAGGACAGTGCGCTGGCCAGCCTGCTGACGCTGCTCGCCGCCACGCTGGCCATCCTGTACTTCCTGCGCAGGCCGCTGCGCAGTCTCGAACGCGCCACCCATTTTGCGGAATCCCTCGAGAACAACCAGGGCGCACTACTGGCCGAGCCTGGCAGCATCCACGAGATCCACAAGCTGGTGGATGCCCTGAACTGGACCTCCATTCGTCTTTTCGATGGCCAGGCGGCCCTCAGCGCCAGCGAGTCCCGCAATCGGGCAATCACTGAAGCGGCACTAGACTGCATCATCACGGTGGACCGCGAAGGAAACATCATCGAGTTCAACCCCGCCGCCGAGCGTACCTTTGGCTACCTTCGCAGCGAGGTGCTGCACCAGCCCTATGCCCGGCTACTGTTCCCCGAACGCCTGCGGGACACCTATGACATCGAGCTCACCAGACAGCTCACCGACCCCCGCCCCGAGCACACCAGTCAGCGCATCGAAGGCATCGCCATGCGCAAGGGTGGCGACGAGTTTCCGGTGGAAGTGGCCCTGGTCGCCGTGGAAAGCAACGGCCAGCGGCTCGTCACCGCGTACCTGCGGGACATCGGCGAGCGCAAGGCGGCCGAAGCATACATGCGCGAGGCCAAGGAGGCCGCCGAGGCCAACAGCCGCTCGAAGAGCGACTTCCTGGCCAACATGAGCCACGAGATCCGGACGCCGATGAACGCCATCCTCGGCATGACCGACCTGGCCCTCGACACACAGCTCGACGACGAACAGCGGGAATACCTGCAGTTGGTGAAGAGTTCGGCCAACGCGCTGCTGGGCATCATCAACGACATTCTCGACTTCTCGAAGATCGAAGCCGGCAAGCTGGATTTCGAGCACATCGACTTCAGCCTGCGCGACTGCGTGGCGCTAGCCGTACGCACGCTGCAGCAGCGAGCTGCCGAAAAGGACTTGCAGCTCACCGCCCAGGTTTCTCCCGACGTCCCCGATGCCCTGGTGGGCGACCCGCACCGCCTGCGTCAGGTACTGATCAACCTGCTGTCCAACGGTATCAAGTTCACGACGGCTGGCAGCGTGCAACTGATCGTCCAGCCCGGTCAGGCCGGCGGCGACGGGAAGGCCGCGATCCATTTCCGCGTTCGCGACACGGGCGTCGGCATCCCCGCCGAAAAGCAGAGCCTGATCTTCGAAGCCTTCTCCCAGGCTGACACCTCCACCACACGCCGCTACGGGGGTACCGGGCTGGGCCTGACGATCAGCGCCCAACTGGTTCAAACGATGGGTGGCCACATCGGAGTGGAAAGCACACCCGGCAACGGCAGCACCTTCCATTTCACCGCCCATTTCGATCGTGGCCAGCAGGCCGTGGCGATCGATGACGAAGCCCACCTGGACAACCTGCCGGTACTCGTCGCAGTGGACAACCTGGCGGAACGGGCGATGCTGGTGGAGTTGCTCGAACAGTGGCGGATGGCGCCGCTGGCCATGCCCGATGCGGCCAGCACCCGACGCGAGCTGGCCGAGGCCAGTACCAACGGCCATCCCTTCCAGGTAGTCATCGTCAGCACCCAACTCCCTGACGCCGAGGGCTTCGAACTGGTCGGGGACATCCGGCGGGTCGCCCAGCCGCAACCCTGCATCATCATGCTGGCCGGGGAAGGCCGGCGCGGCGACGGCGCCCGCTGCCGGGAGCTGGGGATCTCTGCCTACCTACCGATGCCGGTACAAGCCTCCGACCTGCTGAACGCCATCCTGCTGTCGATCGAATCCGTCGATGCGCAAGAGCACGACCGCAGCCTGATCACGCGCCACAGCCTGCGTGAGCAACGACGGCAGTTGCGCATTCTGCTCGCGGAGGACAACATCGTGAACCAGACCCTCGCGCTGCGCCTGCTCGAAAAACTCGGACACCAGGTCGAGGTTGCCAACAACGGCGCGGAAGCCGTCGAACTGCATGCCCACGGACATTTCGACATCATCCTGATGGATGTCCAGATGCCCGTCCTCGGCGGCTTCGAAGCCACCGCCCGGATACGAGAAAGAGAAACTGCCGGTATGCCCCGCACCCCCATCATCGCCATGACCGCCCACGCCATGAAAGGCGACCGGGAACGCTGCCTGGAAGCCGGCATGGACGGTTACCTGTCAAAGCCGGTCCATGCCCCCGATCTGGTTGAAGTTCTGATCAACAACGTCGGGCACGGCGATCCGGCCCCGCTCCCGAGCACCGAAGCAGCTCCAATTGACGCTCCGATTTTCGACCGCGAGAAGGTACTCGCCAACCTGGGTGACGACGAAGAGCTGCTGGACCAGTTGATCGAGATGTATGCCGAAGACGAAACGCGCATGGTGACCACCGTGGATGCCGCCGTGGCCGCCGGCGATGCCGAGGCGCTCTACAACGCGGCCCACGCGCTGAAGGGGGCTGTATCCAATTTCTGCGCCGAACGGGCCCAGGCCAAGGCCCAGCAACTGGAGCGGCTGGGCCGCGAGAAACAGTTGGCCGATGCACCGGCCATTCTCGCCGAATTGCACCAGGAACTGGTCTCGCTGCGGGAAGCCTTCGGCCTCCCGCCCCGGTAATCCGCTCAGTTCCGGGCCTGGATCAGTTCGACCTTGTAACCGTCCGGGTCTTCGACGAAAGCAATCACCGTCGTGCCATGCTTCATCGGGCCGGCCTCGCGGACGACCTTGCCGCCGCGCGCCTTGATCGCCTCACAGGCGGCGTAGGCGTCGGGCACTTCCAATGCGATGTGGCCGTAGGCCGTGCCGAGTTCGTAAGACTCGACGCCCCAGTTGTGGGTCAGCTCGATGACCGCCCCTTCGGACTCGTCCTGATAGCCGACGAAAGCCAGCGTGAACTTGCCTTCCGGATAGTCGTGACGGCGCAGCAGGCGCATGCCGAGCACTTCGGTGTAAAACGCGATGGATCGATCGAGATCGACGACCCGGAGCATGGTGTGCAGAAGGCGCATGGAGCTTTCCTCGCTTCAAATGTGCGGAAGGGATGCCGCCACCTGGCGGAGCGCCTGGCGGGCGGCAAGGTGATCGGGGTACAACGACTCCACTACGGACCAGAAGCGCGGCGAGTGGTTCATCTCGACCAGATGAGCGACCTCGTGGGCCACCACATAGTCGATCAGCCCCAGCGGCAGATGGATCAGCCGCCAGTGCAGGCGAATGCCGCTGCGACTGCTGCAACTGCCCCAGCGGGTGCGCGCATTGGTCAGCCCCACGGTGGGTACCGAACGCCCCAGGCGCAGACAGAACTCCTCGACCCGATTGGAAAACAGCTCCAGGCCGCGCTGCTGCAAGCCGCGCAGCAGCAACTGGCGGGCGTCGCCACCACTGCGCAGGGCCAGTTCGAGAATGCGCTCGGGGCCGGATTCATGCCACAACACGCGGTTGTTGCCCCGCCCGAGACGGAGCTGCCAGGTATCACCAAGCAACGGCAGTGTTGCCCCGTCCTCCGGTACGAAGGTCGGCAGCGAAGTGATCTGCGGTCGATGATGCAATTTGTCGACGACCCAATCCGCATGGCTTCGGATGAAGACCTCAACGTCTCGCAGATTCACCCGCTGCGGCACACCGACAGTCAGGCCACGATCGTCGATGCGCAACCCCAAGGTCTTGCGCACACTGCGGCGCAGCCGATAGACGACCCGCTGTCCGTTCAGGACTATCTCGCGGGTCTCGACGGCCGGCGCCGTCACGCCTGGACCGCTTCCTTGCGGGAATGGTCCCGGTAGTGGTACGGAAACAGGCGACGCATCTCGGCCTCGATCCACTTCTCGGCAAGGGCGTTGATCTGGTCGGCGGACAGACCGGTGGTATCGATCACCGGTCCGACGCTCACCACCACTTCGCCCGGGCGCTTGAAGAAGGCATTGCGCGGCCAGAACTCACCGGCATTGTGGGCCACCGGCACCACCGGCGTGCCGGTCTGTGCGGCCAACCACGATCCGCCGGCCTTGTAACGCTTCTTGCTGCCCGGCGCGACGCGGGTGCCCTCCGGGAAGATCGTCACCCACAGGCCATCGGCCAGGCGCTCGCGCCCCTGGGCTTCCACCTGGGCCAGCGCATCCTTGCCGGCGGCCCGGTCGATCGCGATCATCGGCATCTGGGCGATGCCCCAACCGAAGAAGGGCACCTTGTGGATTTCCTTCTTCATCACGAAGACCATCGGCGGAAAGATGTCCTGCAGCATGATGGTTTCCCAGGCCGACATGTGCTTGGAAAGCACGATAGCCGGGCCCTGGGTCGGAATGTTCTCGGCACCGATCAGGCGGTAGGGAATCCCCAGCACGTGCTTGATGACCCAGCCCATGATGCGCGGCCAGCCACGGATGATCTTGTGGCGGGTTTTCGGCCCGAAGGGGAAGGTAGCCATGGCAATCAACGCATACAGCGGCGTGAAGATGCCAAGGGCCAGCATGAACAGCAGATTGCGGATCAGAACCACGGAGCGGACACTTTCAGGCGGTAAGCTGCGCAACAACGGCCGCCAAGTCAGGATGGATTTCGGTGCCCTCGGGCAGTGCCGGATCGGCCTTGGTCTTGCCCCCCTTTCCGGTCAGCACGAGGTAGGGCTTGCAGCCTACCGCGACGCCGGCCTGCAGGTCGCGCAAGCTGTCGCCGACCACCGGCATGCCGGTCAGATCCACGTTGAAGCGCTCGGCGATCTGCACGAACATACCCGGTTTGGGCTTGCGGCACTCGCAGGTGGAGTCGGCTGGATGCGGACAAAAGAAGATTGCGTCCAGCCGGCCGCCGACCTGGGCCAGGGCCTTGGTCATCTTTTCGTTGATGGCGTTGAGGGTGTCCATGTCGAAGAGGCCGCGCCCGACCCCCGACTGGTTGGAGGCCACCACCACCCGCCAGCCCGCCTCGTTGAGGCGGGCAATGGCTTCCAGGGAACCGGGAATCGGCTTCCATTCCTCGGGTGACTTGATGAACTGGTCGGAGTCGAAATTGATGACGCCGTCCCGGTCGAGCACGATCAGCTTCATGGACAGATTTCCTCAGGCGGACAGGCGGGAGATGTCAGCCACCTGGTTCATCAGGCCGGCCAGCTGGTTCAGCAGGGCCAGGCGGTTCTGACGCACCAGCGGCTCCTCGGCCATCACCATCACCTCGTCGAAGAAGCGGTCCACCGCCGCACGCAGACCAGCGAGGACACGCAGCGCGTCGGTGTAGGCCTCGTTCTGGAAGTGGGAACGGGCCAGCGGCGCGACCTCGACGATGGCGTGGAACAAGGCCTTTTCCGCCTCTTCCACCAGCAGCGCCACATCGGGTTCGCCAATCGCCCCCTCGGCCTTCTTGAGGATGTTGACGATCCGCTTGTTGGCTGCGGCCAATGCAGCCGCTTCCGGCAGTTGCTGGAAGGCCACGACGGCTTCGAGCTTGGGCACCACCAGATCGATGCGGGTCGGCTTGAGGGCCAGCACCGCGTCCACCACGTCCTGGGCATGGCCGGCGTCGCGCAGGGTGTTGCGCAGGCGCTCGAGGATGAAGTCGTACAGCGGGCCATCCACCTCAGTGGTCAGCACGCCGGGGGTGAAGGCAGCCACGGAAACCTTGATCAGCTCGGCCAAGTCGAGGGGCAGCGGCGCTTCCATCAGGATGCGCAACACGCCCAGGGCTGCACGGCGCAGGCCGAACGGGTCCTTGTCGCCGGTCGGGATCTGGCCGATGCCGAAGAAGCCGACCAGCGCATCGAGCTTGTCGGCCAGCGCCAGCGCACGGCCGATGTTGCTGTCGGGCAGCGCATCGCCGGCGAAGCGCGGGCGGTAATGCTGCTCGATAGCCTCGGCGACCACCGGCGCAGCACCTTCGGCCAGCGCGTAGTAGCGGCCCATGGTGCCTTGCAGCTCGGGGAACTCGCCGACCATGTCGGTCAGCAGGTCGGCCTTGGACAGCAGCGCGGCGCGGTTGGCCTGGTTCTCGTCGGCGCCGAGCAGGCCGGCGACCTTGCGGGCCACGGCGGACAGGCGCTCGACGCGGTCGCCGAGGGAGCCCAGCTTGTTGTGATAGACCACCGAGCCGAGCTTGACGACGCGCGGCGTGAGGCCGGCCTTGATGTCCTGCTCGAAGAAGAAACGCGCGTCGGACAGGCGCGGGCGCACCACGCGCTGGTTGCCGGCGATGATGTTGGTCGGGTCGGCCAGCTCCATGTTGGAGACGATCAGGAAGCGGTTGAGCAGCTTGCCGGTCTGGTCGAACAGCGGGAAGTACTTCTGGTTGGCGCGCATCGTGAGGATCAGGCATTCCTGCGGCACGGCCAGGAACTCGGCCTCGAACTCGCCGACGTAGACGGTCGGGTGTTCGACCAGCGCGCTCACCTCGTCCAGCAGGTCGGCGTATTCGCCCAGCGTGGCATGCTGGCGGCCAGCTTCGGAAACCAGCTGCTTCTCGATGTTGGCGCGGCGCTCGGCGAAGTCGGGAATGATCTTCCCTTCGGCCAGCAGGGTCGGCTCATAGGCGTCGGCCGTGGCGATCTCGATGTCGCCCTTGCTCATGAAGCGGTGGCCGCGGGTCGTGCGGCCGGACTGGACGTCGAGCACCAACCCGGGCACCACGTCGGCACCGTGCAGCATGGTCAGCTTGTGGGCGGGACGCACGAAGGTGGCGTCGCCGTCGCCCCAGCGCATCACCTTGGGGATCGGCAACTGCTTCAGCGCATCCTGCACGATGCCGGCCAGCACGTCGGCCAGCTTGGCACCGGCCACGGTGGAGGTGTGGAACAACGCTTCGGCCTTGCCGTCCATGCGGCGCTCGAAGCTCACCACGGCGGACAGCGGAATGCCCTTGGCCTCCAGCTTCTTGGTCAGCGCCGGGGTCGGCTGGCCATCGGCGGTCAGCGCCACGGACACCGGCATGATCTTCTCGGTGACGTCCTTGGCGGCCGCCTCGGGCAGCACGTGGGCGATGCTCACCGCCAGCCGGCGCGGCGTGGCGAACCAGCGGAAAGCACCATCGGCCGCCACCAGGCCACGCGCGCGCAGGCCGGCGACGATGCCGTTGGAGAAGGCCTGACCGAGCTTGGGCAGGGCCTTGGGGGGGAGTTCTTCGGTCAGCAGTTCAACGAGCAGGGTCGCGCCGGTCATCACGCGGCCTCCTTCTTCAGCATCGGGAAGCCGAGGGCTTCGCGGGAGTTGTAATAGGCCTGGGCCACTTCACGGGCCAGCGCACGCACGCGGCCGATATAGGCGGCGCGTTCGGTGACGGAGATCGCCCCACGGGCGTCGAGCAGATTGAAGGTGTGGGAGCACTTCATGACCATCTCGAAAGCCGGCAGCACCAGCGGCACGGCTAGCAGGCGCTTGGCCTCGCCCTCGTACTCGCCGAACAGGCGGAACAGCCATTCCACGTTGGAGTGTTCGAAGTTGTAGGTGGACTGCTCCACCTCGTTCTGGTGATAGACATTGCCGTAGGTCACCGGCGTGCCGTCCGGGCCGATCGACCACACCAGGTCATAGACGTTCTCGACGCCCTGCAGGTACATGGCCAGACGCTCGAGGCCGTAGGTGATCTCGCCGAGCACCGGCTTGCAGGACAGGGAGCCGACTTCCTGGAAGTAGGTGAATTGGGTGACTTCCATGCCATCCAGCCAGACTTCCCACCCCAGGCCCCAGGCACCCAGCGTGGGCGATTCCCAGTCATCCTCGACGAAGCGGATGTCGTGGGCGTTGGGATCGATGCCCAGCGCACGCAGGCTGTCGATGTAGAGCTCCTGGATGTTGGCCGGCGACGGTTTGAGTACCACCTGGTACTGGTAGTAGTGCTGCAGGCGGTTGGGGTTCTCGCCGTAGCGGCCGTCCTTCGGGCGACGGGACGGCTGAACGTAGGCGGCATTCCAGTGTTCCGGGCCGATGGCACGCAGGAAGGTGGCGGTATGGAAGGTGCCGGCGCCGACCTCGATGTCGTAGGGCTGGAGCAGGGTACAGCCGTGCTCGGCCCAGAAGTTCGAGAGACGCAGGATGATCTGCTGGAAAGTCGGTTTTTGGACGGACATGGGCGCTCCGCGGCGGACAGCCGCGCGAATTTGGGCAAAACGCGGATTTTACTGGGTTTCTGCGTACAGGGGAGTACTGACGCTTGGAAGCCGACCCGCCTCCCGATCAGCTGGCAACATGGATTTCTGTCAAGAAATGAGACATATCGGCCGTAAATAAGCAAACATACATACAACATCGGTCAGCCGGTATCCCAACAAACCGGCGGCACCCTGAGCAAATCAGGTTTGAGGAGAGGATCCATCATGAAACTGGAAAGCCTGCGCGTATCCACGCGCATGCGGCTACTCGTCGCGCTTACCCTGCTCGGCCTGGTCGCCCTGTGCGCCGTGAGCCTGGCCCATCTGCACAGCAGCATGATGGACGACCGCAAATTGCAGACCCAATACCTTGTGGAAAGTGGTCTGGGCGTCGTCGACCATTATCACAAGCTCTCCCAAGCCGGCACCCTCAGCGAAGCCGACGCGCAAAAGGCAGCCAAAGACGCCCTACGCAATGTCCGCTATGCCGGCAACAACTACCTGTTCATCGTCGACAACCGCAGCCACTACGTGATGCTCCCCCCCAAGCCGGAGCGGGAAGGCACCGATGCCAGCGGCCAGAAGGATACCAATGGCAAGACAATGATCACGGAGATGGTCAGGGTCGCCGCAGCGGGCGGTGGCTTTGTGGATTACTGGTATCCGAAGGCCGGCGAGACCACGCCGCAACCGAAGCTGTCCTACGCAGCCCCGTTTGCCCCGTGGGGCTGGGTGCTGGGTACCGGCATCTATGTGGATGATGTGGACAGCCAGTTCCGCTCCATCGCCGGCCTGCTCGGCAGCATCTCGCTCGGTCTGCTGGCCTTGCTCGGCATCGTCGGCTGGCGGGTCAGCACCAGCGTCACCAGCCAGCTCGGCGGCGAACCAACCGAAGCCACAGCAGTGATGCAACGCGCCGCCTACGGTGACTTGACCGCCAACCTTGGAACAGTTCAGAGCGGCAGCATGCTCGGCGCCCTCGACACCATGGTCAGCGCTCTGCGCAGCATGATGGGTGAGATCAACAGCGGCGCCAACCAGCTCGTGCATAACGCCGACCACATCAGCCGCGTGTCAAGCGAGGTTGCCGAAGCCGCCGAACGGCAGTCTGACGCCACCACGTCAATGGCCGCCGCGATGGAAGAGCTGACCGTCAGCTCCAGCCACATTTCGGCCAGTGCGCTTGAAACCGAAGAGAACTCCCAGGAGGCGATGCGCCTGGCTGCCGAAGGCAGCCAGCGGGTGGACCAGGCAGCCGGTGCGATCCGCAAGATGTCAGAAACCGTCACCAGCGCCTCCGGCCGGATCCTGGCCCTGGAAGAGCGCATCGGACAGGTCTCGTCGATCGCCAACGTCATCAAGGAAATCGCCGGCCAGACCAACCTGCTGGCCCTCAACGCGGCCATCGAAGCTGCCCGCGCAGGCGAGCAGGGGCGCGGCTTTGCAGTGGTCGCCGACGAGGTGCGCAAGCTGGCCGAACGGACCTCCTCGGCCACCACCGAGATCGAGCAGATGATCGCCGGTATCCAGAGCGACACCAGCAGCGCCGTCGAGGCGATGAACGCCGCGCTGCCCGAAGTGGATCAGGGCGTCGCGCTGGCCGCATCTGCTGCCGAAGCCCTGCACGCCATCGAGAGCGGCGCCCGCCAGACCCTCGAACGGGTCCGCGAGATCGCCGACGCGACGCGGGAACAGAGTGCCGCCAGCACCTCCATCGCCCAGCGCGTTGAGGAGATATCAACGATGGTGGAGAGCACGACGGAGAACATCCGCGGCGCTGCTGATGCAGCTGTCGGCTTGGAGAAGATTGCGTTCAGCCTGAAAGATCAGATCGGCCGTTTCCGCGTCTGAACGGAACGGAAGCACGGCAGACAACACGGGTGCGAACTCATTCGCTCCCGTGTTCTTTTGCGAACCCTTTTTCCAGGCCGACAACGAGGGCAATCAGCACCGCGGCGGCGGCAATCTCTGCCCACGCAGCGACTGGGGGTGGCGCAGATGCGAAGACCCGATTCATCGCTGGCAGCCACGTGAATAGTCCCTGCAGGGCCACCATCACAGCGATCCCTGCCCAGAACCAGAGGTTGGAAAACCATCCGCAGCGCCAGAACGGACCGCGCAGGTTGCGGCAGTTGAAGAGATAGGCGATCTCCCCGGCTACGAATACATTGACCGCCACCGTGCGCGCCTCCTCCAGCGTCGCCCCGAGGCCCCGCCAGCGCAGGAACAGGCCGAAGGACGCCATCAGCAGCAAGGCCCCGACAAGCACGATGCGCCGCACCAGCAGGCGATCGACGATGGGCGTGCCGGGCGGGCGTGGCGGGCGCCCCATCACATCGCCCTGGATCGGCTCGAAGGCCAGCGCCAAGCCCAGCAAAACGGCAGTGGTCATGTTGATCCACAGGATCTGCAGCGGCGTGATCGGCAGTGTCACGCCTGCCAGCACCGCAAAGAGGATCACCAGGCCCTCGCCGAAATTGGTCGGCAGCGTCCAGATGATGAACTTCACCAGGTTGTCGTAGACGCCGCGGCCCTCCTCGACCGCGGCCTCGATGCTGGCGAAGTTGTCGTCGGTGAGGACCATCGCGGCGGCCTCCTTGGCGACCTCGGTTCCCCCCCCGCCCATCGCCACACCGATATCGGCAGCCTTCAGGGCCGGCGCGTCGTTCACCCCGTCGCCGGTCATCGCCACGACCTCGCCGTTGGCCTGCAGGGCCCGCACCAGGCGCAGCTTCTGCTCGGGCTCGACGCGGGCGAAAACATGGACGTCGCGCACCACGCCGCGCAGCCCGTCCGCATCGAGCCGGGCGAGTTCGCGGCCGGTCAGGGCCCGCGCCCCCTCCTCTACCAGGCCCAACTGGCGGGCGATCGCCAGCGCCGTCACCGCGTGGTCGCCGGTGATCATCTTGACCGTGATGCCGGCCCGGTGACACGCGCGGATGGCGCCGATAGCCGCCTGACGGGGCGGATCGAGCATGGCTTGCAGGCCGAGGAAGCACAGGCCGTCGGCCAGCGCGGTCTCGTCCAGCGTTTCCGCCGCAGTCGACAAACAGGCGAAGGCCAGCACCCGCAGCCCTTCGGTCGCCATGCCACGCGCCACCTCATGGACGGCCTGCGCGTCGAGCGGAACCATGCCGCCGTCGCTGTCACGCATGTTCGTGCAGCGGCGCAGCACAACCTCCGGCGCCCCTTTCAGCATGACAACGCAGCCTCCGTCACTGCGGTGCAGCGTAGCCATGAACTGGCGCGCCGAATCGAAGGCGATCTCGTCCAGCCGGGGCATTGCCGTGCCCAGCGCCTCCTCGTCGAAGCCAGCCTTGCGGGCCGCAACCAATAGCGCCGCTTCGGTGGGATCGCCGGTGATCTGCCAGTCGCCGCCCTCTTCTTCGCGCAGGCCCGCGTCGTTGCACAGCACACCAGCCAGCAGGAGTTCACGCAAGGCGGCTGGCGGCTCGGCCAGTCCTGTACCGTTGGCACTCACCGCGCCCCGCGGTGAATAACCGTCCCCGCTGAAGTCATACCGCTGGCTGCCGGCAAAGGCAGCGCGCACGGTCATCTGGTTTTCGGTGAGGGTACCGGTCTTGTCGGAGCAGATCACCGTCGTGCTGCCAAGGGTTTCCACCGCCGGCAGGCGGCGGATGATCGCCCGGCGGCGGGCCATGCGCGCCACGCCGATGGCCAGGGTCACCGTCACGGCAGCCGGAAGGCCTTCAGGAATCGCACCGACCGCCAGCGCCACGGCGGCCATCAGCATGTCCAGCCAGGGCTCTCCGCGCAGGCTGCCGACCACGAAACCCAGTGCCGCCAGCGCCAGAATCAGTACCAGCAGCGCATTGGAAAAACGTGCCATCGCCCGGGTCAGTGGCGTAGCCAGCGTGTCGGCCTGCTCCAGCATGTCGGCGATGCGCCCGGTCTCGGTGCCGCGGCCGGTGGCCACCACCAGCCCGGCCGCCTGACCGGCAACAACCAGCGTCCCGGCGAAGGCCATGCAGCTCCGCTCGGCCAGGCCACTGTCCGCTGGCACTGGCTCGACGCCCTTTCCCACTGCCGTGGACTCGCCGGTGAGGGTGGCCTCGGTGATCTGCAGTGCACGGGTGTCGAACAGACGCAGGTCGGCCGGCACCTTGTCGCCCGCAGCCAGCCACACCACGTCGCCCGGCACCAGTTCGACAGCCGGCAGGCGCCTACGCTGGCCGGCCCGCAGCACCGTCACTTCGCTGGCGACGCTTCGGGCCAGAGCCGCCAGCGCGTCCTCGGCGCGCCCTTCCTGGATGAAGCCGATCAGCGCATTGACCAGCACCACGCCGAAGATGACACCGGCGTCGGCCCATTCGTGCAGGAAGGCGGCGATCGCCCCGCTGGCGAGCAGGATGTAGATCAGCGGTTGATGGAATTGCAGCGCGAAGCGCAGCACCGCCCCGCGCCCCGGCCGGGAGTCGATGCGGTTAGGGCCGTGGATGCCCAGACGCTCAGCAGCGACCTCCTCGGTCAGCCCATCAAGCGGGCTCGACTGGAAGGTCGCGAAGGCCTCCTGATGGGAGCGGGCATGCCAGCCCGGCGGATCGACAGGCGTCATAGCGGTGGAGCCGGACGGACGAAGCCCGTCCGGCTAGCCGGATCAGTCGACCTTGGGCAGGCCCGACAGGGCCATCGCCAGTTCCTTCTCGTCGTAGTCCTGGTCCACCAGCTTGCCCGACAGGTAATTTGTGTAGGCGCTCATGTCGAAATGGCCGTGGCCGGACAGGCAGAACAGGATGGTCTCGCTCTTGCCCTCGGCCTTGCAGCGCAGGGCCTCATCGATGGCCGCACGCACTGCGTGGTTGGACTCCGGCGCCGGCACGATACCCTCGCTACGGGCGAACATCACGCCAGCCTCGAAACAGGCGGTCTGGTGATAGTTGCGCGCTTCGATCAGGCCCAGCTCCTTCACGTGGCTGACCAGCGGCGCCATGCCGTGGTAGCGCAGGCCGCCGGCGTGCAAGCCCGGCGGCGTGAATTCGCTGCCCAACGTGTGCATCTTGACCAGCGGCGTCATACGGCCCGTATCGCCGAAATCGTAGGCGTACTGGCCGCGGCTGAGGGACGGACAGGCCGACGGCTCCACCGCGACGATGCGCCGCTTCCTGGCGTTGGCGCCGCCGCGTAGTTGCAGACCGATGAAGGGAAAGGCGATGCCGGCGAAGTTGGAGCCGCCGCCGGTACAGCCGATCACCACGTCCGGATCGTCGCCAGCCATTTCCAGCTGGGTGATCGCTTCTTCGCCGACGATGGTCTGGTGCAGCAGCACGTGATTGAGCACTGAGCCGAGGGCGTATTTGGTGTCCTCGTTCTTGGCCGCAACTTCAACCGCTTCCGAGATGGCGATACCGAGGGAACCGATATGGTCCGGGTACTGGGCCAGCACTGCGCGCCCGTACTCGGTCTCGTTGGACGGCGAGGCCACGCAGCGGCCGCCCCAGGTTTCCATCAGGGCCCGGCGGTAGGGCTTCTGGTCGTAGGACACGCGCACCTGGAAGATCGTCACGTCCAGGCCGAACAGGCCGCCGGCGTAGGACAGGGACGAACCCCACTGCCCCGCGCCGGTTTCGGTGGTCAGCCGCTTCACCCCTTCCTGGGCGTTGTACCAGGCCTGGGGCACTGCGGAGTTAGGCTTGTGGCTGCCGGCCGGCGACACGCCTTCATACTTGTAGTAGATCCTGGCTGGCGTATCGAGCAGCTTTTCGAGGCGGCGGGCGCGGAACAGCGGGCTCGGCCGCCACTGGCACAGCACGTCGCGAACCGGCTCGGGAATGTCGATCCAGCGTTCGGTAGACATTTCCTGCTCGATGATCGCGTTCGGGAACAGGGGCGCCAGGTCGGACGGACCGAGGGGCTGCAGGGTGCCGGGATGCAGCGGCGGCGGCAGGGGCACCGGCAGGTCGGCGGCAATGTTGTACCAGGACTTGGGCATGCGGCTTTCGTCGAGCTGGTACTTGATCCTATCGGTCATGGCGAGATCTTCCTTGTGTTGGTCTTGTTATCGAACGGAATGGCCCGCCTCCTCTCGGTGGCGGGCTGCAGCGCACTGCATTGAAACTGGATAATCCGGATGATAACCCGACGAACTCAAGCGCGTCGGCGAGCGCCCACCGCAACTGTCGCCACAATCAGCACGGCCAGCCCCACCGCCGGCCAGTTGCCCCAGCGGGCGTAAGGCGTCAGCCCCTGGTAGCCGCGTACCTCGGCATGCAGCGCGCCGGCTTCGAAGGGCGGCAGCACCGCCTGCACGCTGCCGTCCGGCCGGACCACCGCGGTCATGCCGGTGTTGGTGGAGCGCAACATCGGCCGCCCGGTTTCCAGGGCACGCATCCGCGCGATCTGCAGATGCTGGGGCTGGGCCCAGGAGTCCCCATACCAGGCCAGGTTGGAGATGTTGAGCATCACGCTCGCCTCCGGCAGGCTTCGGATCAGTTCCTCGCCGAAGACATCTTCGTAGCAGATGTTGATGGCCACCTTCTGCCCCGCCAGGCGCAGTGGCGGCTGGCGCGCGGCACCACGGGTCTGGTCGGCCATCGGAATGCTGACCAAGTCGTAGAACCAGCGGAACATCGGCGGCGAATACTCGCCGAAAGGCACCAGATGCTGCTTGGCGTAGTGACCGGACGGCGACAGCCCCAGGCTGATCGCCGCGTTGAAGATATGTCCGTCCCCGTCGCGGGTGAAAGTGCCGAGCACCGCGTCGGCGCCGTTTGCCACGGCGATCTGCCGCACCGCGTCCAGGTAGCCGGGGGGCAGATCGTCCACCAACAGCGGGATGGTGGTTTCCGGCAACACGACAAGCTGGGCAGGGTTGTCACGCAGCATCGTGAGATTGCGCTCCAGCCAGTGGCGCAGCATCTCGGGGCGCCACTTAAGGCTCTGCTCCACGTTGGTCTGCAGCAGGGCGACCTTCACCGGTTCGCCGACGGGCTCGGTCCAGGCCACCTGGCGCAGGCCCGCGCCCACCACCAGCATGGCCGCGACCCCCGCCAGCAGACGCCCGCTGCGTCGCTGCAACGCCTCAACCCCCAGGGCCGCCAGCAGGGCCAGCAGGCCACCGATGCCATACACACCGAATAGCGGCGCGAAGCCCGCCAGCGGACTCGGCGGGCTCTGGCTATAGCCGCTGGCCAGCCACGGGAAGCCGGTGAACACCCAACCCCGCAACCATTCGGAAAGCAGCCAGAGGGCGGCGAACAACGCAGTATCCCAGCCAGGCCGGCCGCGCCGCAGGCGGGCGAACAGGACGCCCGCCAGGCCCGCATAGAGCGAGACGAAGGCGCAGAACAACAGGATCACCAGTGCCGCCAGCGCCATCGGCATGCCGCCGAAACGGTGCAGCGCCACGTACAGCCACGAAACGCCGGCCAGCATCGCACCGAGCTCCCAGGCCCAGGCGATGGAGAAACCGGTCCGCATCGGGCGCCGGCTGTCGGCCACCGCCGCGCCGAGCAACCAGTAAAGGAGGCCCAGCGCCAGAGCAGCAATGGGGAACAGCTCGAACGGGGCGTAGGCAAAGACTGACGCGCCCCCCGCCAGCAGGGCAACACCCTGACGCAGGAACCGCATCAGCCGCTGACCGCTTCCGGATCGGGCAGACGCTCGACGAGCAGGGAATGCACGCGCCGGCTGTCGGCGCGCAGCACCTGGAAGCGCAATCCTTCCAGGTCGACCACCTCGTTGCGCTTGGGCAGGCGCCCGAGCTTGCGGATCAGCAGCCCGCCGACAGTGTCGTACTCGGAATCGCTGAAGGTGGTGCTGAAGGCTTCGTTGAAATCCTCGATCTCGGTGCCGGCCTTGACGCGGTAGCGGCCCGCCTGGTCGAGGCGGATGTTGTCGGCGGTCTCGTCGAAGTCGTACTCGTCCTCGATGTCACCGACGATCTGCTCCAGTACATCCTCGATGGTCACCAGTCCCGCCACGCCGCCGTACTCATCCACGACGATCGCCATGTGGTTGCGGCTGACGCGGAAATCACGCAGCAGTACGTTGAGTCGCTTGGATTCCGGCACGAAGACGGCCGGGCGGAGCATGTCGCGGAGATCGAAGGCTTCGCCGGCGAAGACCCGCAAAAGGTCCTTGGCGAGGAGGATGCCGACCACGTCGTCCTTGCCTTCGCCGATTACCGGGAAGCGCGAGTGGGCAGCGTTGATGGCGAAACGGGTGATGTCTTCGATGGAGTCGTCCACATTCACGACGTCCATCTGCGCCCGGGGAATCATCACGTCGCGCACCTTCATGTCGGAAACCTGCAAGGCTCCCTCGATGATGGCCAGTGCATCCGCGTCGAACAGGTTGCGATCGTGGGCGGAATGCAGAAGGTGCAACAACTCTTCCCGGTCTTCCGGCTCCCGGGTCAGGAGTGCGGACAGCCGTTCGAGCAAAGACGGTTTACTACTATAGGGTTCCATAAAAAGGGTGGATGAGAAATGGGCCATGGGCAATGGCCGACCATACGGTCCACCATTGCCCATGGCGCATTGCTCAGCCCACCATCGAGTCTCCTGCTAGCGTTCCCCCGCGTAGGGGTCCGCATAACCCAGTTCAGCCAGGATCGTGCGCTCCCGCGCCTCCATCTCCTCGGCCTCGGCATCCTCTTCGTGGTCAAAGCCCTGCAAATGCAGCATACCATGCACACTTAAGTGAGCGTAATGCGCGCCCAGGGCCTTGCCCTGCTCTGCCGCCTCGCGCTCGACGACCTGCCGGCACAGCACCAGATCGCCCATCAGCGGCAAACCTTCCGGCAAGGGCATATCCTCGCCTTCATCATAGGCAAAGGTCAGCACGTTGGTGGCGTAGTCCTTGCCCCGGTAATCCCGGTTGAGTTCCTGACCTTCAGCCTCATCGACGATACGCACGGTGATCCGCGCGGCACCGGGCTCGGCCGCCCGCAACCAGCGGCGGAACTCGGCGCGAGAGGGTACGCCCTCCCTGTTGCAGGCGTATTGCACGGAAAGATCGAGGCGGCGGGGCAGCTTGATTTCGCTCATTGCTGGCTCTGGCTCTGCTGTTGCTGGTTGCGGTGCTGGGTGTGGCTCTCGTAGGCGGCGACGATGCGTGCCACCAGCGGGTGGCGCACCACGTCTTCCTTGAGGAACTGAGTGAAGGCGACACCGCGCACGTCGGCGAGCACCTGCACGGCTTCGCCGAGGCCACTCTTCTGGCCACGCGGCAGGTCCACCTGGGTCAGGTCGCCGGTGATCACCGCCTTGGAGCCGATGCCGATGCGGGTCAGGAACATCTTCATCTGCTCCGGCGAGGTGTTCTGCGCCTCATCGAGGATGATGAAGGCCCGTGACAGGGTGCGCCCGCGCATGAAGGCAAGCGGTGCGATCTCGATACAGCCGCGCTCGAACAGTTTGGTCACGCGATCGAAGCCCATCAGGTCGTAGAGCGCGTCATACAGCGGTCGCAGGTACGGATCTACCTTCTGTGCCAGATCGCCGGGCAGGAAACCGAGCCGCTCGCCGGCCTCCACAGCCGGGCGCGTGAGCACGATACGCTCCACGTGCTCACGCTCGAAGGCGTCCACCGCGCTGGCCACCGCCAGATAGGTCTTGCCGGTACCGGCCGGACCGATGCCAAAGGTGATGTCGTGCTCCTGGATCTGACGCAGGTAGTCCACCTGGCGCGGCGTTCGGCCATGCAGCTCGCTCTTGCGGGTCAGCAGGGCCGGCGCCGGCTGGTTGGCCTGGGACAGGTTACTCAACTCGATGAGGCCGAGCTGGATGTCGTCCACCGACAGGGGGTTATCGGCGCGGCCATAAAAATGGCGCAGCGCCCGCGCCCCGATCTGGGTCTGTGGCGGCTCGCCGTTCAACGTGAAGCGCTCACCACGGCGGGCGATGGTCACGTCGAAGGCGGTTTCGATCTGGCGGATGTTCTCATCGAGCGCCCCGCACAGATTGGCGAGGCGCACGTTGTCGAGGGGATGCAGGACGATTTCGGTCGGTTTCATCGGACACATGCTGCCAGACCCGCGCCCGCGGGGGAAGACAGGATCATCGACAGCTCAGTCCCGGGTGATGATCGCGCCACGCAGGGAATGGGGCAGCGCCGACACGATGGAGACGTCAACGAAATTCCCGATCAGGCGCGGATTGCCGGCGAAATTGACGACGCGGTTGTTGTCGGTGCGCCCGGCCAGCTCGTTCGGGTCCTTCTTCGACGGTCCTTCCACGAGGATGCGCTGCACCGTACCGACCATGCTCTCACTGATCTTCGCGGCGTTCTCCTCGACGCGCTTCTGCAGGCGGGACAGGCGCGCCAGCTTGACGTCCTGCGGCGTGTCGTCGGCCAGATCGGCGGCTGGCGTACCGGGGCGCGAGCTGTAGATGAAGCTGAAGGAGGTATCAAAGCCAAGGTCGTCGATCAGCTTCATCGTCGCCTCGAAATCGGCTTCGGTCTCGCCGGGAAAGCCGACGATGAAGTCGGACGACAGGGAAATGTCCGCCCGGGCGCCACGCAATTTGCGCACCAGCGACTTGTATTCGAGCACCGTGTAGCCGCGCTTCATCGCCGCCAGCACCCGGTCGGAACCGGCCTGCACCGGCAGATGCAGGTGCGACACCAGCTTGGGCAGTTTGGCGTAGGCATCGACGACGCGCTGGGTCATCTCGCGGGGATGGGAGGTGGTGTAACGGATCCGCTCGATGCCCGGGATCTCATGCACACATTCGAGCAGGAAGGCAAAGTCGGCCATCTCGCCACTGTCGCCATCCACCGGCGCACGCCAGGCATTGACGTTCTGGCCGAGCAGGGTCACCTCCTTGACGCCCTGGGCGGCCAGGCCCGCCACCTCGGCCAGAACGTCGGCCAGCGGACGATAGATCTCGTCGCCGCGGGTGTAGGGCACGATGCAGAAGGTGCAGTACTTGGAACAGCCCTCCATGATCGACACGAAGGCGCTCGCCCCTTCCACACGGGCCGGCGGCAGATTGTCGAACTTCTCGATCTCCGGGAAGGAGATATCCACCTGCGAGCGCCCCGACGCCTTGCGCTCGGCGATCAGCTTGGGCAGACGATGCAGGGTCTGCGGCCCGAACACCAGATCGACATAAGGAGCGCGCGCCACGATGGCCTCGCCCTCTTGGCTCGCCACGCAACCGCCGACGCCAATGATCAGGTTAGGGTTCTGCTGCTTCAGATGCTTGACCCGCCCGAGGTCGTGAAAGACCTTTTCCTGCGCCTTTTCGCGCACGGAACAGGTGTTGAAGAGGATCACGTCCGCCTCTTCTGGGTTGTCCGTTTTTTCCAGCCCATCGGCCGCCCCGAGTACATCCGCCATCTTGTCCGAGTCGTACTCGTTCATCTGGCAACCGAAAGTCCGGATATAAAGTTTTTTCATCACATGTTGACCAACAACCATCAAGACACTATTATAGCGGCCTTCTCCGGTCGGTGATGTAGCTCAGATGGTTAGAGCGATGGATTCATAACCCATAGGTCGGCGGTTCGACTCCGCCCATCACCACCAACAGATTCAGGCATTTAGGCCAATCCACAAGGGTTGGCCTTTTTGCTTTGGCGGGCGGTGTAGCCACCATGTAGCCAAATCCGGGCTATCCAGCGAACACAAATCTATGGTCAGCCCGATTTTTGCAAGGCAGATGTGCGTGGCCTATAGTGGGCTTGCTTAAATCTATCCGGGGTCGTGGTAGGCAGCTTGTCTGCCCGCCCCATGATGAGAGCCGCGCCTGGCAAACCTCAAAAAAACCTCAGCGTTGTCCGCTGTTTTGTGTGTCAGGTTCTTTGCCAGGCCGTTGAGCCGTTCAGGTCATCACATTTTCTACCGTCGCAAAACCAGATGGGCTACTGCAGGTAAATCGGTCTGCACCGATCAAGCGGCATTGACCGCGGGGTCGGGCTGGTAATGCGTCCCTTTGGCGAGGATAGCCCAGGCGATCCTCGCCAATTTATTGGCCAGCGCACAGGCCACTACGTTCGAGTGGCGTCGGCTGAGCAGATCTCGGACCCACAGTCCCAGGGCGTCTTCGCGTTTATCAATGCGCTGCATGAGGACGCGGGCACATTGCACCAGCAGGCGTCGGAGGTTCTTGTCACCGCGCTTGCTGATGCCCAGCAGCGTCGGCTTGCCACCCGTACTGTACTGGCGTGGCACCAGCCCCAGGGAGGCGGCGAATTGCCGGCTGCTGCCGAACTGATGGGCATCACCCAACTCCATGCTCAGCGCACTGGCGGTGATCGGCCCGATGCCGGGGATCGCCAGCAAACGCTGGCTGGATTCGTCTTCCTTCAATTGCTGAGCCAGCTCCCGTTCCACTTCGGCAACCTGCTCGTCCAGGTACTTGAAGTGCGCCTGCAGGCGTTCCAGAACCGCAATCAGGCGTACGGGCAGATCAGGATGCAAGGCCAGCACAGCCGGCAGCCGCTTGATGACGGCTGGGCCTTTGGGCAGGCTGATGCCGAACTCGAGCAGGAACGCGTGGATCTGGTTGGTCGCGGCCGTGCGCTGCCGAACCAGACCTTCGCGCACCCGGTGCAGCGCCGACAGCGTCTGCTGGGCCTCGCTCTTCGGGCGCACGAAGCGCATGCTCGGCCGGCTGGCCGCTTCGCAGATCGCCTGTGCATCGTTGAAGTCGTTCTTGTTGCCCTGCACGAAGGGCTTCACGAACTGCGGCGAGATCAGCCGGGCGGTGTGCCCGAGCGCCGCAAGCTGGCGCGCGACCCAGTGGGCACCCGCACAGGCCTCCATCACCACCGTACAGGCGGGGAGATTCGCCAGTTGGCTGAATAGTTGGCTACGCGTGAGTTTCTTGCGAAACACCATTCGACCCGCCGCATCCTGTGCGTGCAGGTGGAAGCTGTGTTTGCCCAGGTCGATTCCGATCAACGTCACGGCAGTCATGATGGCCTCCAAAAAAGCAAAATCCCTACTCAGCGTAGTCCGCTGGGTAGGGATCGGGCTGACCATCTCATTAAAAAAACCTGCCACACGGGCGGGTCGGTTGCGGCCTTCAGCCTCTGGATGAAATCCGCTACGCAATGCCGACCAGCCGCTGCACGTCACCCGCAGAGCCGGAGCATCCATCCATCAGCGCCAGTGCGTTGAACAGGCGTCACCATGCTGAGGACGTGAAAAAATACGATCTGATGCACGCTTGTCCGCCTACGAATCCAGGCCGCAATTCCGCTCAAGTCCTCTCATGGCCTCATCCGCGGAATACCTGCCAGATCGATAGTCATCGATTACTACCTGAACGTATGCCCGGCAATTGGCCGGCAGCCCCGATTTTGCACCATACTCTGGTTTCCCGTTGTCATCCGCACATCCCGAAAGAGCAAAAGCGGGGGCTGTGAGGATAACGTATCGCATGTGTTCACCTGTGCAAGATGCCAGCAGGGCTGCGGGCTATGAGAAAGGGCCTATTGGCTCTTGGTGACGCCTGTATCCGATTGCGCAGTATTGATCGGAGCAGGAGTCGAAATTCCGACAGCTTCGCCAACCTTGCGGAGCATCACCGTAATCATCTGCGGATAGTCGAACCCCGCCCCGGTGCTGCGATCTACGGCATAACCGATGATCCCACCAGCAACGATGTTGCCCCAGACGCTGCCATTCGCCTTAGATACGATTGTTTCTGATCCAACTACTTGGTTGTCCTTGTTGCAGGTCACGGCCAGATCGGCGGTACTCTTTTGAATGGTTACTGAGCCTGGAGAAGTGACAAACCATTTACCAGCATCATTAGCGAGAGTGCAGCCGACCCCAGCAACCTCCTTGTTGTCCTGGATTGTCTGGACGGATATAGGCTGCATTTTCGAGCCAGTAATAGAGGCGCATCCGGACATTGCCAGAAGCGCGGAAACAGCGAGAAATTGACGAGCAAGCGCCATTTAAGAATCCCCAATTTGGTTTTGTTGTAACGCGCGGGGAGGCTATCAAAGATGCATTCCTGTAAGCCAGTGACGTAATTCACAATCAATTTCGGCGCTGGGCGCAGATCGCCCCCCCCCCCCCCCCCCCCCCC
>JAFEDI010000113.1 GCA_018241725.1 Pseudomonadota bacterium
AAGGAGGAGCGCGCGTTTCGCTCGGCGCTCAATCAACGTGGGCCGTGGTGGAACAGTGGCGCCAGCCACATGAACGCGGCCTTCCCGAAGACCTTCTTTGATCGTTTGGGTCTGGTGTCGCTGCTCGATACAACGCGACGGCTCCAGTGTCTTTCATGAACCGCCGTATGCGGAACCGCACGTACGGTGGTGTGAGAGGGCGACGGGGGTGACCCCGTCCCCTACTCGATGATTGGCGAGCACCAGAATGAAGTGCAACACCCGGGATTTGGTAGGGTGCGTGCATAGGAAGACACTACAGCCAGTTGACGATGGACGATCGTAACGACATTCATCTGTGGCGTGTCTTGCACCAGTAGCTTTTGGCTTGCCAAAAAAAAGCCCACCGTTAGGCGGGCTACTGTTTTCGATGAAGCAGAGTACCTTAGGCGCTCTTGCGACGACGCAAGGTGCCGAGGCCGGCGAGGGCAAGGCCAGCCAGCGCGAGAGAACCCGGCTCCGGTACTGTCGTAATGTTGTATTGTCCCGCGTTCTGGACATGGATTATCGAAGTGCCATTCCCACCGATAACGCCTGTGTTATCCGGATTCGGACTAAAGTTCGGATCCAGCAGCGAATCGACGTTCACCAAATGCAGCGTCAGCAGCCCAAGCGGATTATTGGCGCTGTCGGTGAAGAGGTTGGGGTTGATAGTCGACAACAATTCCAGCGTTACGTCGACTGTTGCGTTTGCAGCCGTACCCCCGAAGAAGTCCAAGTTGGAACCACCGGAGGGAGCTATCAGCTTGTAGGTTGCGGCGGTGATGACGTTGCCTGTGGCGGAATTGAGGTCACCATCATCTTCAATAAAGAAGCCCACGCTACCCGACCCCGGATTGAACGTGATCGAGCCGTCGTTGTTCAGTACGCCTGTCAGGCCGCTGAACTGGAGGTAGCCGGTGAGGGAAGCTCCTCCTACTCCGGCCGTACCAAAATTGAGGGGAATAACTGCGCCAAGTCCTTCCGGGTCGTTGGAAATGAATTGGAGAGCGCCGCTATCGGTAAACGGCTGACCCAGCGCGGACCCTCCTACAACGGTTTGATTCACGGTGGAATGGCCGTTGATGACCAAGTGGTCGATATTCGAAGCGTTCGTTGCACCGGTCACTACGTTTGCGCCGATTGCTGTCCCATTGAGGAGACTTAGATTGAATTTCCAAGCGTCGACCAAAGCTGCGTTGGCAGATAGCGGAGCCGTCACTGCGGCAGCCACAGCAGCTGCGGCCAGGGTTTTCCTAATGATGCTCATAATATTTCTCCTTGAAAGCGCTGACCGCGTCAGCACTGAAAAATGAAAGCAGGAGTCGTGCCAAGATTGCGTCATAATCCGTAAGGTGATGATTTTGACAAGAATAATGGTTGAAGTGCGGTAGCGGGGCGTCTCCGTTAGCTCGTTCTATGGCAAGAGTGTAAAATATTCCGACAGATCCTCGTTTGACTCGCGGTGTCTGCATGCGATCAAGAAGTTGCGCCAAGTGCCGTAAGTTAGTGGGCTGTGATGCTTGGTTCGGTTGTGAATGCCGCGTCACTGAATGCGACGCATGCGAGCCAACCGTTCGCGGGGTACGGGGACATGTCGCCTTCCTGCGCGATACAAGGCCCAACGATGCCGAGAACGGCCTCGTTCTAATACTAGCCACGACGACGATATGATCAATTCTTCAAAATCCGCCAATCTTGGCGACGCTTTCAGCAAGTACTTCGAAATCGTACCGGCGATGTACGACGCCCAGAAGGAGGCAGCGTTCCGCATCCGGCACAGCGTCTATTGTGAGGATCTCGGCTGGGAACCCGCGCGTTCGAACGGGATGGAGACCGACGCGTATGACGTCCAATCCTTGCACTGCCTCGTGCGTAGCCGAAGTTCAGGCGAGCACATCGGCTGCGTGCGGCTGGTCCGAGCAGACGCTGACGATCCGCAGGTGCCACTGCCCTTCGAGCAGACCTGTGCCGATACAATCGATCGATCGATCATCGAACTCGATGTTATGTCGAGGGATCGGATCGCCGAGGTGTCGCGCCTTGCCATCGTCGGCCAGTACCGCCGCCGCCGCGGCGAGGAGCGAACGCCGGGTACCCTGCAGGACAGCGACTTCGGCGGTGGGGGGCGATCGCGTTTTCCGTGGCCGCTGGTGGGCCTGTACATGGGGGTGTTCGCGATGGCGGAGCATCACGGGCTCGACACCTTGTTCCTACTCTCCGAGCCCCGATTGCTGCGCCACCTCAACAAGATCGGCATCACCAACCGCCAGATCGGGGGCGCGATCGAGCATCGTGGCCTGCGGGCGCCGGCGGTGATGGATGTGCGTGAAGTGATCGATAATCTTGATCCGCTTCTCAGGTCGGTGTATCAAGTTGCGTGCGAAGCTCTTGATGGCTGTCAGAACCACGCGTAACAAACGCGCTTACATTTATTGCAGGAGCGCGGTAAAGCGTGGAGCCCGTGTGATGGCTAAAATCGAGCGGTTTTCTGATGCCGACGCTGATCAAAATCACCTGCGAGCTGTCGCCCAGTGTGTCGGTGCCCATGATGCTTGATGGGGCTTGGGGCCCTCTGGGCGCCTCTCCAGGTAAATTGACGGCTTAACGAGAAAGGACATCTTTTGGAAATGCGCGCTCCTGCCCACCTTCCGCTCGGCTCGGCCGGCGGCTACTTTTCGTCGACACATCTCAACGACCCGATGCGGCCCCACCACGTGGACGTGCATGATCCGCACGACGGTATGGAGAGCGAATCCTGGCATGGCAAGGGAGCGATGAAGTTTCGTACGGGCCTGATCGCTTCGGAGAACCATGTTTCCGAGGCGCTGGATTTCGTCCGCGAGAACTACCGGCAGGCGGGGTATGCCAGCCCTGACAGCCTCAGGCCGACGACGGCCGACAGCCTGACTGCGGCTGCGAAGCGCCACCACAAGATGATCGGCACCCTCTCGCTGTGGCGCGATGGTCCTGCAGGCTTGCAGGCGGACGAGATCTACGGTGACGAACTGAATCGCCTGCGCCGCCGTGGCGACAGGCTGGGTGAGTTCGGGCGGTTGGCGATGGACTCCCGCACACCGGCACTGACTCTGCTGTTGAGCATGGTCGGGAAGGTTGCGGCGGCGGGATGCGACCGCTGGCACCTGACTGACTTCATCGTCGAGTGCAATCCGCGACATGTTGGCTTCTACACGCGCATGCTCGGATTCTCGGCCATAGGTGAAAAGCGGAACTGCAGTCAGGTGGACGCACCGGCTGTACTGTTGCACGTCGCAGCGGGGCATCTGCTGCATGTCACCCGTCAGTTCGGCCACGTCGCGCGGATCAAGTCCATTCGCACGGATGAATCGGCCGATGAGCATGAGGTCGAAGGGGTACCGGCTGCTGGAGTGTCAGTCGAGCGGTTCACGTTCGAGGCGCCGAAGGATGAATCGGCCGGTACAGCGTGGCTTCCCTATGGATTCTCAGCATCGGCTAACTTCGGTCAACTCTGTTGAGGTAATGCGCGATCACCGCGGGTAGATAGAACTGCGGGTCGGGGAGCGCAAGTCCGTGCGCGCGCAACTGCGCCAGATACCGAGCGTTGCAGAACCCCTGGCTGTCGGCGAGGTAGTCCATGTAGATCGGTAGCGTCGATAGCGGAGTGCGCCTGCCGGGCGCCGCGAGGAGCGCTGCCAGTCGCGGCAGCGCGGCGAACCACGCTCGCGGAATCTTCAGCCCCACCGGCGGGCGTTTCCCATGTGCGCGGAAATCCTTGCGGACGAGCAATCTCAGGTCGCGGAGGGTTGGTGATTTGTCCGGGCCTGAACACAGGTTGAGGATGTGTCCCGCCGTATCGGTTTCCCTGCTGGCGGCGACGATGGCGTCGGCCACCCAGTCGACCGGGATCACGTCGAGCCGAACATTGCCCAGTGCCGGATAGAGCCCGAAGGTCTTGCGACCCGACAGGATCTCGCAGATGTAGTAGAAGATCTGGTAGTGGATGATGCGGCCGTCGCGGGAGTCGCCGATTACCATGCTCGGTCTATGAACGGTGATGGGTAGCGCTTCGTGCTCGACCGCAGCGCGGACGAGCGCTTCGGCTTCGGCCTTGGACTGCTCGTAGGTGTTGTGGAAGGTTCGCGGCTCGTCGATCCACTGCTCGGGCAGGATACCTTGACGTTTTCCGGCGATGCCCACGGTGCTGACGAATTCGACTTTCTTCAGCGTGCCGCTTGCGGCCAGTCTGCGGGCGAGCGTAAGGATGGCTTGGGCCGAGCCGACGGCGGACTGGCGTGCCTTCTCGAGCGGGTCGTTCATGCGCACGCTGGCGGCGCAGTGGATGATATGGGTTGTGTCGGCAGCGAGTTCGCCGTAAGTGTCGGCGTCCAGGCCGAAGTCGGGCAGCGTGGCGTCGCCGCGCAGCGGCTGCAGTCGGGCGCGAGCGGGGTCGGATGGGGAGAGGCGCCAGAATTCGCACAGTGCCTCGAATCGCTGCGCAAGATGCTCGGCCGAGTCGGCGCGCAGTAGCAGGCGCACCGAGGTCTCGGGGTCGGCAAGCAGTAATGGCACGATGGCACTGCCTACCGCGCCTGATGCACCGGTGAGGAAATAGCGGTTCATGGCGCCTCGATGATGGGCGGTGCAGCGCGCGCGCGGCGCATCTGCTGCGATGCTTTTTGATAGGCCTCGTCGATTTCGGCGGCGAAACGCACCTCGATCTGGCGGCGACGCAGTTTCAGGTTGGCGGTCAGTTCTCCGCCCGCCACGGTCAAGGCCGTCCTCGACACGATCACTGCGCCTGGACGTTGATGTTCGGGAAAGGCGCGGCACGCTGCGGAAACATCGTGGGCGATCGCGGTCCGGGTCGTCGGCGCGCCCAGCGCGGCAAGGCGCGACGAGCGCGGGTCCAGCGTCAGCAGCGCGACCGGGAACGGCCGATCGCGACCGACGACGACGGCGTGATCGACATCGTCGATCTGCTTCAGCGCGGTCTCGATGGGGACTGGGGCAATGCGGCGGCCGGTGGAGGTCTTGAAGATTTCGCTCTTTCGCCCCTCGAGCCACAGATAGCCGTCGTCATCCAGGCGGGCGAAGTCGCCGGTGTGCAGGAAGCCGTCGGCGTCCAGCGAGTCGGGCGGCGTCGTGTCGCGCAGATAGCCGCGGAACACGCCGGGTCCGCGCAACAACAGTTCGCCATCGGAGGCGAAGCGCAGTTCGTTGCCGGGCAGCGGCCGCCCCACGCTGCCGAAACGGTAATCCTCGAGCTGGTTGATGGCGACCGGCATGACGTTTTCGCTGATGCCGTAGGCTTCGAGCACGAGCCAGCCCAGGCCGTGAAAGTGCTCCAGCAGCCAGGGTGGCAGGGCGGCCGAGCCGCTGACCATGAACTGCAGGTCCGGGCCCAGCAGCAACCGGATGCGACGAAGCAGCGAGCTGGAAAGTGGAAACAGCATCCGCACCCAAAGCGGCGCACGCGCGCCGCTGCGCGAGGCCGCGGCATGCCGGCACCCGATGTCCCAGCCCGCGAGAACGAGCGCGCGCAGCGCACGGGGCTGCTGGTCGACTCGCGCGAGGATGCCTTGGTGCAGCTTTTCGAAGAAGCGTGGAACGCCGACGAAAAGTGTCGGCCGGATGTCGGGTGCGAGCCGCAGGACGTCTTCGGGCCTGTCGACGAAATAGCTTCGGGCACCACAGCTCAAGGCGAAGAGGTTAAGGATGCGCTGAAAGAGGTTTGCAAGCGGTAACCAGCAGACCATGCGCGCGTCGCAGCGCACCGTCGGAAAGCGCTCCAGCAGGGCGTCGATGGCGAGAATGATCTGGTGGTGCGAATAGGCGATGCCCTTGGGCTTGCCGGT
>JAFEDI010000114.1 GCA_018241725.1 Pseudomonadota bacterium
TCCTCGATCCACATGAAGATCTCGGTATAGACGGTCTGCGGGCACGAATAGCCGCACCACAGCCGCCCCGCCACCGCCGTGAAGAAGAACAGCGAATACGCGCTGATGATCAGCAGGATCGCCAGAAAGAACACGTCCTGCGGCCAGAAGATCCAGCCAAAGATGTAGAACTTGCGCTGCACCACGTCCAGCAGCACGGCCTGCCGCTCGTTCCACGGCAGCCAGCACAGCCCATAGAACAGAATCTGCGTCGCCCACACCAGGATCCACCGCCAGGTGGCGAAACGGCCCGTCACCGCACGGGGGTAAACCTTCTGGCGGACCGCGTAGAGGGTATCTTCAGTTTCCGCCCGCGCCTTGGCCTGGGTATCGGGGGGGATGATGGTTCGAGGGTCTGCTTCGCTCATGGCTGCAAGGAACTCGCGTTGAAATGGGTCGGCACCACGACAGACTCTGCTGCACACAGCCGTGGCGGGTCACCCGATCCATAACAACATCCGTGCCATCCGGTCCGGCTTCCGGAAATCGCCTGCGATCAAGGGCTTGGCCTGCGTCGGCACAGGTGGAGTACGCCGAACTGGCAGTTTTTTGACAGAAATACTGCCATACCTGGCAGTATTTCTGTCCGGAACACGCGGTGGCAAACCCATGCCCACCGCGACCGCAGCCCCAATCAGCCGCGCAGCCCACGCACGGCGAGCGCCGCCAGGGACGTCAGCATCGCCAGGCCAGTGACCGCCAGCCAGCCCCACTGGGCAAACAGCAGGCTGCCGGCCACCGCCCCCGCCGCCATGCCGACGAACATGCTGACCACCAGGACCGCGTTCAGCCGGCTCCGCGCACCGCTGTCGAGGCCATACACGATGCTCTGGTGGGCGATCAGCGAGGCCTGCACGCCGAGGTCGAAGCCCACCGTGGCAATCCCCAGCAGCACCAGCTGGACGGTCGGCGGCAGCTGCGTGCCGAGCCCCATCAGACCGAAGGACAGCGCCGCAAGGCCGGACGCCAGGCGGATCACCAGGGCCGGCCCGCGACGGTCCGCCAGGTGGCCGGCCATCGGCGCGGCCAGCGCACCCGCCGCGCCCGCCAGCCCGAAGGCTCCGGCCGCGGCACTTCCCAGATGGAAGGGAGCGCCGTGCAGCATCAGTGCCAGCGTGGACCAGAAGGCACTGAAACCCACTGACAGCAGCCCTTGGGCCAGCGCCGCACGGCGCAGCTCCCGATGGCGGCCCAGCAGCGCCGGCAACGACGCGAGCAGCGCCCGATAGGAGAGTTGCGTGGTCGGTGCGAACCGCGGCAGCCACCGCCACGCGGCCAGGCCGATGAGCGCAATGCCGGCCGCCGCCGCTGCGAACATCGCCCGCCAGCCCCAGTATTCGGCCACCAGGCCGCTGACGACACGGGACAACAGGATGCCCATCAAGAGACCGGTCATCACCGTACCGACGATGCGCCCGCGGCTTTGCTCCGGTGCAAGGCTGGCGGCGGCCGGCACGAAATCCTGGGCCAGCGTGGCGGTCAGGCCGATGGCCAGGCTGGCCAGCAGGAAACCGCCGAAATCCCCGGCCAGCCCGGCCGCCAGCAGGGCCAGCATCAGCAGCACCGACTTGCCGAGGATGATCTGGCGGCGGTCGTGGCGGTCGCCCAGCGGCGCCAGCAGCAGGATCCCCAGCGCGTAGCCGAGCTGGGTCAGGGTCGGCACGAAGCCGGCTTCCCGCGCCCCTGCGCCGAACTCCGTCGCCAGCACGCCGAGCAGCGGCTGGCTGTAGTACAGGGATGCAACGGACAGGCCGGCGCCCGTGGCCAGCAGGAAGATCAGCGAGCGGGCCGGCTTGCGGATCTCCGGCTGCGCCGCTTCGAGCCGCTCAGGCAGTTCGGGCCGCTCCGGCACCAGCGGAACGGCCAGCGGGTCATGCGCCTTACAAATGGAAGTCATGGCAAAACTCCTGTTTCATGGGTGAGCGAAGCTTGCCCGTCGCCCGGCCACCACGGTAGTAGCCTGACATGCAGATTTGTTATACGTTTGACGCATGAAGAAGACGCTCATCACCGCCCCCGGCGAACCCCGCGCCCGTGCCGATGCCCCCGCCGCCGCATCAGCCACCGGCGACCGCCTGGAACTGATCCAGACCTTCGTGCGCATCATCGAGGCCGGCAACCTGTCGGCCGCTGCCACCCAGCTCGGCATGACCCAGCCGACCATCAGCCGGCGCCTGCAGACCCTGGAGAAATCCCTCGGCGTGCGCCTGCTGCAGCGCTCCACCCACACCATGCGCCTGACGGTGGACGGCGAACGCTGCTACGAAGGCGCCAAGGCCCTGCTGGCCAACTGGGCAGCCTTCGAGTCGGGTCTGAAAGGCGCCCGCGAGGAACCGGAAGGCGTGCTGCGCGTCGTGGCGCCCCACGCCTTCGGCCAGGAACGTCTGGTCGGCCCGCTCGCCACCTATCTGCAGCGCTACCCGCGCATGAAGGTCGAATGGCTGCTGCACGACGACAGCGCGATCCAGGACTTCATCGCCGCCGGCATCGACTGCGCGATCCAGGTCGGAGAGATCGACGATTCTTCGCTGGTCGCCATCCAGCTCGCCGAGGTGCCGCGCATCGTCGTGGCGGCGCCGTCGGTGCTCGCCGCCGGCGCCATGCCCCGCGAGCCGGAAGACCTCGCCAGCCTGCCGTGGCTGGCCCTGCGCACCTATTACCGGCACGAGATCGCGCTGCGCCACGTGACGACCGGCGAGCGCCGCGTCGTGCCGATCGAGCCACGCCTGAGCACCGACAGCCTCTACGCGCTGAAGAGCGCGGCCCTGATGGGCCTGGGCGTCGGCGTCGGCTCGGCATGGGTGATGACGGAAGCCCTGGCCGACGGACGCCTCGTGCAGCTGGTGCCAGACTGGCAGGCCGCACCGCTGCCGGTCAGCCTGGTCTATCCCTACGCCCGCTTCTACCCGGCCCGCCTGCGCTGCTTCATCGACGTGATGCGCGCAGCGCTGCCCCAGGCGATCGCCGGTTGAATGCCACACAGGGCAATTCGGATTCGCAGCTTAGTTTTGCGTCACAAGCATCCCAGGATTCCTTGTTTCACCCCGGCACAGGTCCGGATGCATGATGAAGGCGTCTCTTCGATCACTTCCCCGGAGCCCCCGATGACCCAGGCACGCCAAACCGATTACCCGATCGATCCCCTGTTCACACAACGCTGGTCGCCCCGCGCCTTCACCGGCGAACAGATCCCCGAGGAAAGCCTGCTCGCGCTGCTGGAGGCCGCGCGCTGGGCGCCATCGGCCTACAACGCGCAACCGTGGCGCTTCATCTACGCCCGCCGCGACACGCCGAGCTGGCAACCGGTCTTCGACAATCTCGTGGAGTTCAACCGCGGCTGGGCCCACAAGGCCGCGGCGCTGGTCGTCGTGCTGTCCCACAAGCAGTACACCGCGCCGGGCGCCGCCGAGAGCCAGCCCAACGCATGGCATTCCTTCGACACCGGCGCCGCGTGGGCCAGCCTGGCCTTCCAGGCCACCCTGTCGGGCTGGCACGCCCACGGCCTCGGCGGCTTCGACGCCAACGGCCTGCGCGCGAGCCTCGGCATTCCCGACGACTACGCGGTCGAGGCAGTCATCGCGGTGGGCAAGCTCGGCGACAAGGCCAGCCTGCCCGAAGCCCTGCAGGCGCGGGAAACACCCAACACCCGCCGCCCGCTGGCCGAGCTGGTGGCCGACGGCCGTTTCGACTTCGCGGCGTAAAAGCGGAAATGCCCGTCCGGCCTCCCCTTTCGGGTGCCGGACGGGCATTTCACTCGGCCAGACGAAACGCGCTTGTCAGTGGTCCCGCCGGTTGGGCGGCACGATGTTGAGGCGTGTCAGCTTGCGGTAGAAGGTGGCCCTTGACAGGCCCAGTTCCTTTGCCGACACCGTCACCTGCCACTGATTACGCCGCAGCACCTCCAGCATGCGCTCGCGCAGCCGGGCATCCTTCTCCTTCAGCGGCGGCGCGGGCGGTTCCGGCAGCGATTCGCGCGGGCTGTGGATGCTGTGCTCATCCCGCGGCGCCAGCCGTGCCGACACCAGGCGTGGGCCGAAGAACAGGTCCGGCGGGAAATGCGCGGTGTGCAGCAGCGTGCTCTCGCAGATCGCACAGGCGTAGCGCATCGCGTGGCGCAGCTGGCGGATATTGCCGGGCCAGCCGTGGCGGATCAGCGCATCGCGGGTTTCCGGTGCCAGGCGTAGGGATTCCCGCCCCATCGCCTTGACCTCCTCCTCCAGCACCCGGTCGATCACCGTGCCGATGTCCTCTCGCTCGCGCAGCGGCGGCAGCACGAACACCGCGCCATTCAAACGGTAGTACAGATCCTCGCGGAAGCGTCCCTCCTCCACCAGGCGCGGCAGGTTCTGGTGGGTCGCGCAGATGATGTGCAGCTTCACCGGAATCGGCTGTTCGGCCCCCAGCGGCAGCACCTCTCCCTCCGCGAGCACACGCAGCAGGCGGCTCTGCAGCACCAACGGCATGTCGCCGATCTCGTCGAGGAACAGGGTGCCTCCGTCCGACTGCACGATCTTGCCGCGGGCCCCCTTGGCCCGCGCCCCGGTAAAGGCGCCGTCCCGATAACCGAAGAGCTCGCTCTCGATCAGGCTTTCCGGGATCGCCGCACAGTTGAGGGCGATGAAGGGCTGCCGGTGGCGGCTGCTGCAGTCGTGGATGGCCTTGGCGAAGGCTTCCTTGCCGGTGCCGGTCTCGCCCAGCAGCATCACCGGGATATCCCGGTTGGCCACCTTCAGGGCACGGCTCACGTTGGTACGCACCCGCGAATCGTCGGTGGCCAGATGGCCGAAGCCCCGCACCTCGTTGCAACCGTCGTCGTTGATCGAGCCGTGCTCCACATCGCTCGGCGCACGGCGCCGCGCATCGGGCACCCGCAGCAGCGCGAAGAACCGTTCGCCGCTGTCCTGCACGCGCAGCGGAATGGCCTGCCCCGGCTGGGCGTGGGCCGCCGCCAGCAGATCGGCGGCCGAGCATTCGAAGAGGTCGGACACGCAGCTGATCATCCGCCCCGGCCGCTGCAGCAGTTCTTTGCGGGCCCGCCGATTGCCGCCGACGATCATGCCGGTATCGTCGAAGGCGAGCAGGTAGTCGGTCTGCACGTGCAGCAGCTCGGGGCTGCGGCCGAACTGCAATATCCAGTACTGGCGCAGGCTGTGGAACGCGAAGGCATCCTCGATCAGGCGCGCCTTCTCGACCACCATCTGGAACACCAGCAGCTGGCTGTCCCGGTTCTCCGGTGAATACAGCGCCGAGGCATCCAGCACCGCCAGCGGCTGGTCGTCGATGCCGAGGATAGGCGCCGAGCTGCAGGTGAAGCCGATGTTGTGGGAGCGGAAATGCTCGCCCCGGTGCACCAGGATCGGCTGGCCATCCACCAGACAGGTGCCCACGCCACAGGTACCTTCATCCATTTCGGACCAGCGCGTGCCATTGCGGAACCCCTGGGCGCGGAATTCCTTGTCCAGTTCCGGCACCGTCCGGAAGTCAACGGTGACGCCGGTGGCGTCGGTCAGCAGTACGCAATAATTCGACGGGCGCAATTGTTCATGCAGGCGGTCCATACCCTCCCGCGCAATACGCATGAAGGCATCCAGACGATCGCGGTGCTCGCGCAATTCCTGCGCAGTCACCACCTGGGGCGTCGTCGCCAGCCCCGGATCGACCTGGTATTTGCTCAACGAGCGTTGCCACGAGCGCGTCAGCCGGTCCTGCGCCGGATGCCTGGGCAGCCGCGCGCCCCTCTCCACCACCTCGACCACGCGTTCCACGTGGCGGGCGATATCACCTTGTCCCCGCATCATTTTATTTCCCCCATATATATCGGGAGTGTTTTAGGAAAAACATCCTTTGGTAACGGCAAAGCGTATTCCGCTACGGCAATTAAATCAATGCTGACGTTTGTCTCCGTAAATTGAGACACCTGTCTCAGTTTCTCGTCTCTTTCTCGCCCCTTCGCCTCATTTCTCACTCTTTCTTTTCAGGTCTCATTTCACCGCACAGCAAGATCAAAAATAAAACTTCCATACATTTCACCTGCTTACAAAAAAAGCAGTGCACAAATCCGGTATTCAATCGGCAATTGGCACGCCCCGTGCACAAAGGAGCGTAATTCGCCAACCAATTGAAGCCCAATTGTGAAACACGACTTCCAAATTCCTCCGATCGGCATCCTGGCCAATCCCGCCTCGGGGCGGGACATCCGCCGGCTGACCAGCAAGGCGCTGGTTTTTCCGACGGTGGAGAAGGTCAACATGATCGAGCGCCTGCTCGGCGCCTTCGGCGCGGTGGGGGTACAGCGGGTCGTGATGATGCCGGACGTGGTGGGCATCGCCGCCGGCCTGACCCGCGCCATCGACGGCCACCGGGCCGACCGCGGCCAGCCGTGGCCGCAGGTGGAGTTCCTGCAGATGCCGCTGCGCCATGACGCCAGCGACACCACCGAGGCGATCCGCCGCATGCGGGCGGCCGGCGTGGCGGTCATCGTGGTGCTCGGCGGCGACGGCACGCACCGCGTGGTGGCCTCCGAATGCGGCGACATCCCGCTGGCGACCCTGTCGTCCGGCACCAACAACGCCTTTCCCGAATTGCGCGAAGCGACGCTGACCGGCCTCGCCGCCGGCCTGCTGGCGAGCGGCGCCGTCGGTATTGACGAGGCCGCGGTGCCCAACAAGCAGCTGCGCGTACGCGTCGGCGATCGGGAAGAAATTGCGCTGGTGGATGTCTGCGTGACCCACCTGGACCACGTGGGCGCCCGCGCCGTGTGGGACCCGTCGAGCATCGCCGAGCTGTTCGTCAGCTTCGCCGAACCGGACGCCATCGGCCTCTCCAGCATCGCCGCGATGCTCGCCCCGGTGGGCCGCAACGAGTGGCACGGCGCCTGGGTGCAATGCGACGGCGCCACCTCGTCGGTGCTGGCCCCCATCGCGCCGGGGCTGGTCGTGCCGGTGCCGGTGGCCAACCACGGCCTGCTTCTGCCCGGCGAGCCCCGCCCGCTGCGCTGCCTGCGCGGCAGCCTGGCCCTCGACGGCGAACGGGAAATCGAACTGAACGGCCGCCAGCCGGCCAGCGTCACCCTCGAACTGGACGGCCCGCGCACGCTGGACGTACGCGCCACCCTCGCCGCAGCGGTCCACCACGGCGCGCTGCGGCGACCGCTGGCCACGGAGCTGCCGGCATGAAGCCCCCCTTTATTCCCGCCTGCGGCCCACCCGCAGCCCTCAACCCCGGACGGCGCCCCGTGGCGCCGACCGCCACCGACCCCGGCGCGGGCAGCCCGCTCCGCACCGGAAGCACCACCCAAAAATCCACAATCTGGAGACAACCGTGACCAAGAAACTGACTCGCGATGACCTGCTGACGGCCTACCGCACCATGCGCACCATCCGCGAATTCGAAGAGCGTCTGCACACCGACTTCGCCACCGGCGAGATCCCGGGCTTCGTCCACCTCTATGCAGGCGAAGAGGCGTCCGCCACCGGGGTGTGCATGAACCTCACCAAGGACGACCACATCGCCAGTACCCACCGCGGCCACGGCCACTGCATCGCCAAGGGCGTCGATCCGGTCGGCATGATGGCCGAGATCTGGGGCCGCAAGACCGGCACCTGCAAGGGCAAGGGCGGCTCGATGCACATCGCCGACCTGTCGGTGGGCATGCTCGGCGCCAACGGCATCGTCGGCGGCGGCGGCCCGCTGGTGTGCGGCACCGCGCTGGCGGCCAAGCTGCGCGGCACCCGCAACGTCAGCGTGTGCTTCTTCGGCGACGGCGCCTCCAACCAGGGCACCATCTTCGAAGCCATGAACCTGGCCTCGGTGTGGAACCTGCCGGTGATCTTCCTGGCCGAGAACAACGGCTACGCGGAAGCCACCTCCTACAACTACTCGGTGGCCTGCGACACCATCGCCGACCGCGCCTCGGCCTTCGGCATGCCCGGCATCACGGTAGACGGTTTCGACTTCTTCGCCGTCCATGAAGCCGCTGGCGAAGCCATCGAGCGTGCCCGCAACGGCGGCGGCCCGTCCCTGGTGGAAGTGAAGCTGTCCCGCTACTACGGCCACTTCGAGGGCGATCAACAGACCTACCGCGCCCCCGGCGAAGTGCAGAACATCCGCGACACCAAGGATTGCCTGCTGCAGTTCTCCCGCCGCGTCACCGCCAGCGGCGAGCTCGCCCAGGCCGAACTGGACGCCATCGACGCCGAAGTGAAGGCCCTCATCGACGGCTCCGTGGTCAAGGCCAAGTCCGACCCGAAACCCACCGAAGCCGACCTGCTCACCGATGTGTACGTGAGCTACTGATCACGCCCGCCCAAAGAATCCAGGAGACATAAAAATGGCACGAAAGATTACCTACCAACAGGCCATCAACGAGGCTCTCGACCAGGAAATGAGCCGCGACCAGAACGTCATCGTGATGGGCGAAGACGTGGCTGGCGGCTCCGGCGCACCGGGCGAGCAGGACGCCTGGGGCGGCGTGCTCGGCGTGACCCGCGGGCTGTACGCCAAGCATCCGGGCCGCGTCATCGACACCCCGATCTCCGAATCCGGCTACGTCGGCGCCGCCATCGGCGCCGCCTGCTGCGGCATGCGCCCGGTGGCCGAGCTGATGTTCGTGGATTTCCTCGGCGTGTGCTTCGACCAGATCTTCAACCAGGCCGCCAAGTTCCGCTACATGTTCGGCGGCAAGGCCGAGACCCCGGTGGTCATCCGCGCCATGTACGGCGCCGGCTTCCGCGCCGCGGCCCAGCACTCCCAGTGCCTGTACAACATCTTCACCCACATCCCGGGCCTGAAGGTGGTGGTGCCCTCCAACCCCTACGACGCCAAGGGCCTGCTGATCCAGTCGATCCGCGACAACGACCCGGTGATCTTCCTGGAACACAAAGCCCTCTACACGATGGAAGGCGAAGTGCCGGAAGAGCTGTACACCGTGCCCTTCGGCGAAGCCGCCGTGGTCCGCGAAGGCCACGACGTGACCATCGTGGCCTTCGGCCGCATGGTGCAGAAAGCCCAGGAGGCCGCAGCCGACCTGCAGAAGCAGGGCATCCACTGCGAGATCATCGACCCGCGCACCACCTCGCCGCTGGACACCGACACCATCCTCGAAAGCGTCGAGAAGACCGGCCGCCTGGTCGTCGTGGATGAATCCCATCCCCGCTGCAGCATGGCCTCCGACGTCGCCGGCCTGGTCGCCGAACAGGCCTTCGACAGCCTCAAGGCACCGATCCGTCAGGTTACCGGCTTCCACTCTCCGGTGCCGTTCAGCGACGCACTGGAAGAGCTTTACATCCCCAGCGCGGCGAAGATCGTCTCCGCCGTCAAGAGCGTCAAGGAGTACAAGTAATGTCTGCCATCCAAACCATCACCATGCCGAAGTGGGGCCTTTCCATGCAGGAGGGAAAGGTCAACGGCTGGCTCAAGCAGGTCGGTGATGCCGTCGAGCAAGGCCAGGAAATCGTCGAAGTCGAGAGCGAGAAGATCGCCGGTGCCGTCGAAGCCGGTGCCACCGGTGTGCTGCGCCGCCAGCTCGCCAACGAAGAAGACGTGCTGCCGGTCGGCGGCCTGCTCGGCATCATCGCCGACGCCAGCGTGTCCGACGCCGACATCGACGCCTTCGTCGCCGACTTCCTGTCCAACTTCAAGCCGGCCGACGGCGAGGAGGAAGACCAGGGCCCGACCACCCAGAAGATCGAGGTCAATGGCCACAAGCTGCGCTACCTCAAGCGCGGCGAAGGCGGCGAACCGATGCTGCTGATCCACGGCTTCGGCGGCGACCTCAACAACTGGCTGTTCAACCATGAAGCCCTGGCCGCCGACCGGGAGGTGTACGCCCTCGATCTGCCCGGCCACGGCGAATCCACCAAGGACGTCGGCGAGGGCAGTCTGGCTGCGCTGGCCGACACCGTGGCAGCCTTCCTCGACGCGGTCGGTGTCGCCTCGGCCCACCTGGTCGGCCACTCGATGGGCGGTGCGGTGTCCCTCACCGTCGCCCTGCGCCACCCGGCCAAGGTGCGCTCCCTGAGCCTGATCGGCAGCGCCGGCCTGGGCAACGAGATCAACACCGGCTACATCCAGGGCTTCGTCTCCGCCGCCAACCGCAACGCGCTCAAGCCGCTGCTGGCCGACCTGTTCGCCGACAGCAGCCTGGTGACCCGCCAACTGGTGGACGACCTGCTCAAGTACAAGCGCCTGGAAGGCGTCGGCGAGGCCCTTGCCACCTTGTCCGGCAATCTGTTCGCCGACGGCCGCCAGAACAGCGTGATGGCCGACCAGCTGGCCGCACTGGGCAAGCCGGTGCTGGTGATCTGGGGCGAGGAAGACCGCATCATCCCGGTCGCCCACGCCCACGCGGTGTCCGGCAAGGTGCAGGTGGAAGTGCTCGGCAACCGCGGCCACATGGTTCAGATGGAAGCCGCCAACGACGTCAATCGGGCCATTGCCCGCTTCGTCGGCTGACCGGCTCCGCCGGCGGGCGGAACGCCGGCCCACGGGTACCCCCCCTCCCCGTGGGTTAGTGTCCGCCCTGCCGCGTGGGCCGCCGCAGGCCTGAAAACATCGGAGTCCGGCCTGAACCGGACCGCAAGCCCCCACCCCAAGGAGACATCATGCCCACCGCCCACGCCACGCCCGTCAGCCTGCGCGGCGCCGACAAGCTGGCCCGCATCCCCGTGAAGGTGGACAGCCAGCGCGCCTCGCCGCCCAAGCCGCCCTGGCTGCGCGCCCGCGATCCGGGCACCGCGTCCGTGCGCGAGTTGCAGAAGCTGCTGCGTGAGCAGGAACTGCACACCGTCTGCGAGGAGGCCGACTGCCCCAACATCGGCGAGTGCTTCGCCCGCGGCACCGCCACCTTCATGATCATGGGCAGCATCTGCACCCGCCGCTGCCCCTACTGCGACGTGGCCCACGGCCGCCCCGCCCCCCTCGACGCCGACGAGCCGGCCCGGCTGGCACGCACCGTGGCGGCGATGGCGCTGCGCTACGTGGTCATCACCTCGGTGGACCGGGACGACCTGCGCGACGGCGGCGCCGCCCATTTCGCGGCCTGCATCGCGGCGATCCGCAACACCTCGCCGCAAGTGCAGATCGAGATCCTGACCCCCGACTTCCGCGGCCGCGAGCAGCTCGCGCTGGAAACCCTGGCCGACGCGCTGCCTGACGTCTTCAACCACAACCTGGAAACCGTATCGCGCCTGTACCGGGCGGTGCGCCCCGGCGCCGACTACGCCGCGTCCCTGCGCCTGATCGCCGACATGAAGGCCCGCCATCCGGCGCTGCCCACCAAGTCCGGGCTGATGCTCGGCCTCGGCGAGACCGACGAGGAAGTGCTCGCCGCGATGCGCGACCTGCGCGCCCACCACTGCGACATCCTGACCCTCGGCCAGTACCTGCGCCCGTCCGCCTCCCACCTGCCGGTGGAGCGCTACGTGCCGCCGGAGGAGTTCGAACGCTGGCGGCACATCGCGCTGGAGATGGGCTTCGTCGAAGTCGCCGCCGGGCCTCTGGTGCGCTCCTCCTACCGGGCCGACCAGCTGGCCGCCGGCAGCGGGCTGATCGCGGAGGGCACATCATGAGCATCCCGATCCGTCTCAACGGCCAGACCCGCGAGATCCCCGCCCCGTGGCGGGTCGCCGACCTGGTCATCGACCTCGGCTACGCCGGCAAGCGGGTGGCCGTCGAAGTGAACGGGCAGATCGTGCCCAAGAGCCATTACGCCCACACCCCGCTGGTCGGGCAGGACCGGGTGGAAATCGTTGTCGCAGTCGGAGGAGGCTGACATGGGGAAAATGGGAAAACACGAAGCACATCACGTCACTACACCGCTGGACACGCCCTTCATCATGGGCGGCCAGACCTTCCGCTCGCGCCTGCTGGTGGGCACCGGCAAGTACCGGGACTTCGCCCAGACCCGCGACGCGGTCGAGGCCAGCGGCGCCCAGATCGTCACCGTGGCGATCCGCCGCACCAACATCGGCCAGGACCCGGCCCAGCCGAGCCTGCTCGACGTCCTGAACCCGCGCCAATACACCCTGCTGCCCAACACCGCCGGCTGCTACAGCGCGATGGAAGCGGTCCGCACCCTGCGCCTCGCCCGCGAGCTGCTGGACGGCCACGACCTGGTCAAGCTCGAAGTGCTGGGCAGCGCCGAAACCCTCTACCCCAACATGCCGGAAACGCTCAAGGCCGCCGAAGTGCTGGTGCGCGACGGCTTCCGGGTGATGGTGTATTGCTCCGACGACCCGGTGCAGGCGCGCATGCTGGAGGACATCGGCTGCGTGGCGATCATGCCGCTGGCCAGCCTGATCGGCTCGGGCATGGGCATCCTCAACCCATGGAACCTCAACCTCATCATCGACGCCGCACGCGTGCCGGTGATCGTCGATGCCGGCGTCGGCACCGCCTCGGACGCCGCCATCGCGATGGAGCTGGGCTGCGACGGCGTGCTGATGAACACCGCCATCGCCGCCGCCGGCGACCCGGTACGGATGGCCACCGCCATGCGCTTCGGCGTGGAAGCCGGCCGCCACGCCTTCCTGGCCGGCCGCATGCCGCGCCGCCTGTACCATGCCAGCGCCAGCTCGCCGCTGGAGGGTGTGATCGGGCGCTGAAACGTCCCGCTGCCGGCCCACCGGCGGCGGGACAAAACAGCGGGCAAGGGAACGCGCACGCGCGACCACGACTCTCAAGGGCTTTCCCCATTAGCGGAGCCGGCGCCAGCCGCCGACAATGCGCCCATGAAAGCCCTCAACCAGATCGCCCTGTCCATGCTCGACCTCGTCGCCGTCCGCGAAGGCGGCAGCGTGGCCGATGCCCTCGCCATCTCCCTGCGCACCGCACGCCACGTGGAGTCCCTCGGCTTCACCCGCTACTGGCTGGCCGAACACCACAACATGGCCGGCATCGCCAGCTCGGCCACCGCCGTGCTGGTCGGCCACATCGCTGGCGGCACCAACCGCATCCGCGTCGGCTCCGGCGGCGTGATGCTGCCCAACCACGCCCCGCTGGTGGTCGCCGAAGCCTTCGGCACGCTGGCCGAGCTCTACCCCGGGCGCATCGATCTGGGCCTCGGCCGCGCCCCCGGCACCGACGGCCTGACCATGCGCGCCCTGCGCCGCGACCGCATCGAGCGCGAAGAAGACTTCCCCCGCGACGTGGCCGAACTGCAGCAGCTGCTCGCCGCCCCCCAGCCCGGCCAGAAGCTCATCGCCATGCCCGGCGCCGGCACCAATGTGCCGATCTGGCTGCTCGGCTCCAGCCTGTTCTCTGCCCGTCTCGCCGCCGAACGCGGCCTGCCCTACGCCTTCGCATCCCACTTCGCGCCGCGCCTGCTGCTGCAGGCCCTCGACATGTATCGCAGCAACTTCCGCCCGTCGGAACAGCTCGCCAAGCCCTACGCCATCGTCGGCGTACCGCTGATCGCAGCCCCCACCGACGAGGAGGCCGACTTCCTGGCCAGCAGCACCTATCGCCGCGTGCTGGGCATCCTGCGCGGCGACCGGCGCCGCCTGCAGCCGCCCGAAGAGCACTTCATGGCCAATCTGCATCCGGAAGAACGCGCCGCCATCGGCGATTTCCTCGGCGCCGCGGTGATCGGCAGCCCGGACAGCGTGCGCGCCGGCCTTACCCGCCTCGCCGAAGCGACCGACGCCGACGAGTTCATGCTGGTCAGCGACGTCTTCGACCCGGACCTGCGCCTGCGCGCCCTCGACATCGCCGCCCAGGTCTGCAAGGCTTGAGGCCTTCCCCGATCAACCGACGCCTTCGCATCCCATGTCCGACTCTGTTTTTAGCGGCCTCGAACCGGCTGCCGTGTGGTCCCATTTCGCCACCCTGTGCCGCATTCCCCGTCAATCCAAGGCGGAGGACGCGCTGCGCGACCACCTGCTCGACTGGGCGCAGGGCCGCGGCCTCGCCGCCGCGGTGGACGGTGCCGGCAACCTGATCATCCGCAAGCCGGCCAGCCCCGGCCACGAGGCGGCCCCCGGCGTGGTACTGCAAGGCCACCTGGACATGGTCTGCCAGGCCAATGCCGACACGCCCCACGACTTCGCCCGCGATGCGATCCGCCCGCGCCGCGACGGCGGCTGGCTGGTGGCCGATGGCACCACCCTCGGCGCCGACAACGGCATCGGCGTGGCGCTGATCCTCGCCGCGCTGGAGGACAAAGCCCTCATCCACGGCCCCCTCGAAGCCCTGTTCACGGTCGATGAGGAAGCCGGCATGGGCGGCGCCCAGGGCCTGGCTCCCGGCGTGCTGCAAGGCAGCCTGATGCTCAACCTGGATACGGAAGACTGGGGCGAGTTCTACCTCGGCTGCGCCGGCGGTGCCGATGTCAACGTCCATCGCCCGGGCCACCCGGCACGCCTGCCCACCGGCTTCATCTGCCGGCGGATCCGCCTCGGCGGCCTGCGCGGCGGCCATTCCGGCGTGAACATCCACGAAGAACGCGGCAACGCGATCAAACTGCTGGTGCGCGTGCTGCGCAGCCTGGAGGCGGACTTTCCGCTGCGCCTGGCCAGCCTGCAGGGCGGCACCGCCCGCAACGCCCTGCCCCGCGAAGCCCAGGCGGTGGTGGCCCTGCCGACGACACAGGTCGCCGAACTGGAGGAAGCCCTCGCCGGCTGGCAGGCCCTGCTGCGCGAAGAGCTGGCCGGCGTGGACGACGGTGTCAGCCTGCACACGGGCCCGGCCACCGCCGACATGCTACTGGCCGAGACCGAACAGGCGGTGTGGCTGGCCTCCCTGCACGCAGCGCCCCATGGCGTGCGGCGCTGGAGCCTGGCCGTACCCGGCGTGGTGGAAACGTCCAACAACCTGGGCGTGGTGTCCGTGAGCCCCACCGAAGGCAGCGCCAACTTCATGGTGCGCTCCCTGCGCGACAGCGGCAGCACGGCGCTGGCGGAAGAGATCGTCAGCCTGTTCGCACTATCCGCCACGCCGGCTGAAATCTCCGGCCACTATCCGGGGTGGACGCCCAATCCCGCCTCGCCCTTGCTGGCCCTATGCCAGGCAGCCTACACACGGGAGTTCGGCGGCGAATCGCAGGTGAAGGTGATCCACGCCGGGCTGGAGTGCGGCATCATCGGCGCCAAGTATCCGGGGCTGGACACGGTCTCCTTCGGGCCGACGATCCGTGGCGCCCACGCCCCCGGCGAGCGCGTCGACATCGACTCCGTCGGCCGCGCCTGGCAGCTGTTCACCGCCATCCTCGCCGACATCGCCCGCAGCCCGCGATGAACCCGGACGATCTGCAGGCGCTGGTCGAGTACGTGATGCCCTTCGGCAAATACAAGGGACGCGTGCTGGCCGACCTGCCGGGCAACTACCTGGCCTGGTTCGCCCGCCAGGGCTTCCCGCCCGGGCGGCTGGGCCAGCTGCTGGCGCTGATGCTCGAGCTCGACCACAACGGGCTCAAGCCGCTGCTGGCTCCACTGCGCCGCCGACCGCCACCAGCATGAAAAATGCCGCCCCCTCACGGGAGCGGCATTTTTTCATTTCCTGGACGGCACTCGGTCATGAGTCCGTCCGACGGCAACTCAACTGCCACCCGGCTCCATCTGCGACTGCAGGTAGTTGGGCAGGGTCACGTCGTCGATCAACGACAGCTGGGTTTCCAGCCAGTCGATGGCTTCTTCACAGGCTTCCAGCAGCTCCTGCAGCAGGTCGCGGCTGACGTAGTCGCCCAGCGACTCGCTCAGGGCAACGGCTTCGACCAGCAGCGGGTGCTGCACGTCCTGCTCGTACTTGAGGTCGCCTTCCAGGCATTCCCTGACGTTCTCGCCGATCAGCAGCTTGCCCAGGTTCTGCAGGTTGGGCAGGCCTTCCAGGAAGAGGATGCGCTCGATGATCTCGTCCGCTTCCTTCATCACCCGGATCGACTGCTTGTAGTTGTAGTCGTTGAGCTTCTCGAAGCCCCAGTTGCGGAACATCCGGGCATGCAGGAAATACTGGTTGATCGAGGTCAGCTCGTTGGTGAGCGCCTTGTTCAGGATGTCGATGACCTTCTTTTCGCCTTTCATCGCGGACCTTTCTTGTTAGTTGGGGTGGCCAGGCTTCATCTGGCTTTGCAGGTAGTTGTGCAGGCCCACCGCATCGAGCAGGCGGAGCTGCTTTTCCAGATAGTAGGCGTGGTCCATCTCGGTGTCCTCGAGTTGCACCAGCAGCATGTCGCGGGTCACGTAGTCCTGGGCCTTCTCACAGGCCGCGATGGCCTTCTTGAGTTCGCCGACCACGTGGTATTCCAGCGCCAGGTCGGCCTCCAGCATGTCCTTCACGCCCTTGCCGACCTTGATCGCGCTGCGCTTGTCCACGTAGGCCGTGCCTTCCAGGAACTGGATGCGCTGGATCAGCGCGCGCGCATGCTGGCGCTCGTGGTCGGACTCGTGCAGGGCCTTCTCGGACAGGTGCACGTAACCCATGTCCGAATACATCTCGCCGTGAATCAGATATTGGTCAACGGCCGCCAGCTCTCCCGCCAGCAGGTCGTTGAGAATGCCAATGATTTTCTTGTCGCCTTTCATGGGAGGACTCCTTTTATTCCAGCTTTTCAGGCTGGCATGGAAACGGCGTGGAATCAAGCCATTCCAGGGAGTAGCGCGACCTATCAGAACTTCAGCGTCAGCCCCGCGTAGAGCGACCGCCCCATGCCCGGCACGCCAATGCCATAGGGTGCGCCGGCACCGTTGAGGGCCATGGTGGTGCCCTGGCCGATATACGCACCGCCTAGCGGCAAGGCATATTGCTTGTTGAAGGCGTTGTCGAGACCCACATCGACGCGGTAATGCTTCTGCTCGTAGCTGCTGCGCAGGTTGAGCAAGCTGTAGCCAGCCGTGCGGATCTCGTTGCGGACCTGGGATACGTCATCCTTGGCCTTCACGAAGACACCTTCGACGCTGTTGATCCACGCCCCCACGCGCTGCTCGACGGTGAGCCGCGCGTTGAGCGGCATGATGTTGTAGAGGTGATCGTCGGTCTGCGCATTCTTGCCGCGCACATAGCCGACGACGGCCTTGCCGGTGAGGCTGCCGAAGCCCGCGCCCTCGGCCAGCAGCGTCTGCCCGGACAGGTCGATGCCTGCAATGCGCGCATCCGTATTGACGAGCTTCAGGTAATTGAAGCGCTGCGGCGTACAGGTGGTGAGGCAGCGCGCATCGATGTAGTTGTCGATATAGGAATAGTAGGGCGTGATCTTCAGCGCCCAGCGCTGGCTCTCCGTGTCGCGGAGATCGGCGCTGACGCTCACGGTGTGCCCCACCTCCGGCTTCAGCTCGATATCGCCCACGTAGCCGTTGCCGTCGTTGAGCCAGTTGTTCATGGTCATCGCCATGCCGTTGGTGGACCACGTATAGCGCTCGTAGAGGCTCGGCGAGCGGGTCTTGCGCGAATAGCCGCCCTCGAAGACGCGCCCGGCGACGGGCGTGAAGCGCAACATCAGCGTCGCATCCACGTTGTCGTCGGTCTTGCGGCGGTCGGCGGCATTGAAGCGTGCCGCATCGGCGCCGTACATCATCGCCATCGTGTTGTAGCCCTGCACCGTGCCGGCGTTCATGCGCATGGTGCTGCTGCGCACACCGGCCAGCGAGGCCCACCGCGGCGTCCACTGGGCTTCCCATTCGCCATAGAGGTCGAAACGGTCGCGCTGACCATCGTTGATGTTCGAAAAGGTATTCGGCGACATCATCATCGAGTTGGCCACCGGCGACCACCAGTCGTCCAGGCGATAGCGCTGGTACTCCGTGCCGACGCGCAGCGTGTCGCGCTCGTTGAGGTTGATCTCGGCTTTCAGTTGCGCGCCGATGTTGTTGCCCTTGGTGTCCATCGGCATGCCGGCCACGTTCTTCGCGGCGCCGTACCAGTACAGCTTGTCCTTGCCGAAATCCATCTGGTGGCGGGTCTGTTCCTGGTAGATCCGCCCCTGCAGGCGGCCCCATGCAAAAGTCCCCGTGTAATTGAAAGCAAAGCGGGAGCTCTTGTTATCCGTCATATCCATGTGCTGGTTCGGGAATCCCTGGTAGGGAATGTGCTGCAGCCCGGCCTTCAGCTCGAACAGATGGTTGCCATTGCGCAAGGCCACATCCAGCGCCTGGTTGATGGACTTGTAAGCCGACGAGGCGACTTCGTCACCGGCGATCCAGTGCGAACCGGCCAGCGTATCGAGCGCCGTCGTCCCGCTCTTGAAGGCCTTGGCCGACCGGTAATTGCGCGACTCCGCCTCCGAGCCGGCGTAGGTGACGCTCAGGTTCTCGCTGGCCCAGGTCGCCGTCGTATTGAAGCCGTGCGCATCGCCATTGGAACGGTAGAACGCCCCAAGCTCGCCAGTCGTCAGCGTACCCTCGCCCGCCGCCGCAAAGCGCGGTGCACGGGAATCGACGACCACCGTCGCGCCGATGCTGTCGCCCCCCAGGCTCACTGGCCGCACGCCGGAATAAACCTGAATCTCGCCAATGCGCGTCGGATCGATATAGGACAGCGGCGGATTCATGTGATTGCCACAGGCCGAGATCAGGTCCATGCCATCCACCTGGATGCGATTACGGTCGTCCGCCAGCCCCTGGATGACCGGCAAGCTCGACACCCCACCCGCCGTCGACATCGCCGCCCCCGGCACACCCAGCAGCAAGGCTGCCGAATCGCTCGTCGCGGCCCGCTGGCGCGCGATCCACGACCGCTCCACGCCCTGCTTACCATTCACGGGCTCGACACGCGACGCCGACACCGCCACCTCCGACAACTCGGCTGGCGCATCTGCCGCCCACGCAACCGGAACGGAAACCAGGGGGAACAACGAGGCAATCATCAGGGCAAGCCGGGAGGGCACGGGCGCAACACGTCGCATGGGGACTTCCTTATCCACTCAATTTCGTCAGGCCCGGATTCTCTTACCTCGCGAAATGATTGCCGATGCGACAAGATGCCGCAGCAAGACGGCGGCATGACGCTTCAATGGCATCGCCATGGAACATGTTTGAGCGTGCGGATGTCATGTTGACGACTGCGCATCGAATGCGGGCCGGTGCACGAACAGCGTGCACGCGGCGACATGCCATGTTGCGATGTCAATATGCTTCGAGGCGCCGGCAGCATTCAATACTGACAACGCACCGTGCAATATCACTACAGCAATATTCGACTGCCACGCCGCAACATTGTCCGTTCACGCCGCAAGATGCTTGCAGAGAGATGCAGCATGCATCGTGCACTGCTCACGCCCCTATCTGCGCGCAGCAGCATCACATCTCAACCCGTGCACAGTCGATCAACCCATTGTCGCAACGTCCTGCGCTGGCCAAACAACTCATTCAGCATCACTCGCATCGCATGCAGAACGTGAAGAATGTAAACTGCGCCGCTGCGGAAACGTCGCTCCACCACCGAGAATAAGGAACAGTGTTCGGCCAGGTGCTGACGGTCACGAGCGACGGCGTCAGCCATGCTTCTCTGTTTTCCAACCTCTGAACCAATCGCATGAAGGAGTTGGTGCACGATGACATCATTCCGTGATGCAGAAGAGCCGGTGAGACTGCCTTCAAGTCTTTCAATCACAAAAGAAATGGCGGACATGTTGCACAAAATCATCCTGGGTGCGCGCACATTGTTCATCGCCGCTTCGGCGATGGCGCTTCTTCAAGCAGCCCATGCGGGAGACTTCCCGAAGGACGTTCCGGGATCGAGCGATCCGGCGCTCATCAAGCGCTTCGCCGGTTCCACCTTGATCGGCTACAAGGCCGAGCCCTGGGAGGCTGCGCGCTTTCCTGTGTCTGCGGTTATCAACAAAGACATGCAGGGCAAGCCGTTCCGGGATGTGGTCACTGTAGAGGGCAAGCGCACGCGTGCTGTTTACCTGTCGCCGGCCGGCAAGAGCCCCCTCGAGGTCTATCGCAACCATGAGCAGGCATTAAGCGCAGCCGGGTTCAAGAAGAAATTCTCGTGCGAGGTGGCGTGCAGCGATCAGTACTTCGCCTTGACCCCCCTTGAATTCGACAAGGGCCTCGTGTGGTCGCGCGGCTCCGTTCCCGCAGTGGGGTCAAATGCCACATACAACCCGGATGCCGCAGTCGCATTCGAAGAAGGGCGCATGTGGGTCGGCACACTGGTTCAGGGCGGCGTCGAGAAATGGGTCTTGCTGTATGTGAGCAAGGCGGTCAACGCGAACACCAACTACAGCGCGGCCTTTATCGAAGTGGTGGAGCCCAAGGCCATGCAGACCGGGCAGGTGACCGTGCTGAAGGCGTCCGACATCCAGTCCGGCCTGCAGAAGGACGGCAAGGTGGCCTTCTATGGCCTGTACTTCGATACCGGCAAGGCCGAGATCAAGCCCAACTCCAAACTGCAACTCGAAGAGATGGGCAAGCTGCTCAAGTCACAGCCGTCTTTACAGGTCTATGTGGTGGGGCACACCGATGGGCAGGGTCAGCTCGATGCCAATCTGCTGCTTTCACAACAGCGCGCCCAGGCTGTGGTCGATGCCCTGGTCAAGGATCAGCGCATCGACGCCAGGCGTTTGATGGCAAAGGGGGTGGCCAGCCTTGCACCGCTGGATACGAACGCGACCGAAGATGGGCGCGCACGCAATCGGCGGGTAGAGTTGGTGGTGCGCTGAGCCCGGCTGGCCCCCTACCCGACCATCGCCTGAATGGATGCCTTGTCGTTCAACCAGGTGTCATCGAAGAAGGTCACTTCGCCAGTGGCCAGATCGTGCTTGGCGCCGATGATGCCGATCTTGCCGGCGGTGACCATGTGTTCGAGGATGTAGCTGCGGTTGATGATCGAGCGCACCGAATGGCGTACGTTCAGGTTGGCAACATTCTCGACGAACGCCGGGTTCTTCGAATTGCGCTTTGCCGGCTCCAGCGTCTGGCTCTCCTGATACACGGCGGGCTGGATCTTCGACAGCAGTTCGGTCAGGTTCCCGAGTTCCACGTGGTCGCAGGCGCCTTTGATGGCACCGCACGAGGAGTGTCCGAGCACCACGATGAGTCTCGACCCTGCCACGTTGCAGGCAAACTCGAGGCTGCCGAGGATGTCGGTGTTGATCACATTGCCGGCGATACGCACGGAGAAGATATCCCCGAGGCCCTGGTCGAAGATGAGTTCGGCCGATGTACGACTGTCGATGCAGCTGACGATGGTGGCGAACGGCCACTGACCATCGCGCGTCGCATTGGCCTGCTGCAACAGGTCGCGGCTCACGCGCAGGTTGTTGACGAAGCGTGCGTTGCCTTCCTTGAGGAATTGCAGGGCAAGTGCAGGGGTGACGGTGGCCTGGGTTTGCGAGGTGTGCGTTTTCATGGTGAGTCGTGTCTGGCTTTCCAGCGGTTGGGCTGGGACGCAATACTACCGACGGGAGGAAATAAGCAATAATCGATATTTGCAATGATATTGATCGACAAATATCTATGAACGCCACCTTTCGCCAGTTGCGCCTCTTCCTCGCACTGGCCGAGCGCGGCAGTATCACCGCTGCCGCCGAAGCCTGCCACGTCACTCAGCCGACGGTGTCGATGCAGTTGCGCGAGCTGGCCGAGGCTGCCGGTCTGCCGCTTTACGAGCAGATCGGCAAACGTCTGTTCCTTACTCCTGCCGGCGAGGCGCTGGCCACGACCGCACGGGCGATGCTCGACGAGTGGCTCACATTCGAGCAGACCCTCAATGCCATGAAGGGGCTGGAACAGGGACGCTTGCGCGTCGCGCTGGTGAGCACCGCGAAGTACTTCGTGCCGCGCCTGCTGGGCAACTTTTGCACGGAACACCCGAACATCGAGATCGCGCTCGAGATCCTCAATCGCGACGGCGTGGTCGCACGCCTGCGCGAGAACCGTGACGATCTGTACATCATGTCGATGCCGCCCGAGAACCTCGACCTCGAACAGCACGCCTTCCTGCCCAATCCATTGGTCCTGATTGCCCCCGAGGAGCACCGACTGAAGGGGCGCCATCTGGAACTCGCCGATCTCGCGGCAGAGCGCTTCATCCTGCGGGAGCGTGGTTCGGGCACGCGCCTCGCATGCGACGCGTTCTTCTCGCGCGCGGGCTTCGTGCCGCAGGTCAGGCTCGAGTTGGGCAGCAACGAGGCGATCAAACAGGCGGTTGCCGGCGGCCTCGGTCTTGCCGTGATCTCGCGCCACGCGCTTGCTGCACGGCCGGCGGACGATCAACTGACCATTCTGGATGTGGACGGTTTTCCACTCCAATCCCGGTGGTTCACACTGTATCCCCGCGGCAAAAGGCTTTCGCCGGTTGCCACGGTCTTTCTCGCACATCTCGCACGAACAGCCCTGGAATGGAATGAGCGGCGCGAGTCGGGCTCATAGGCGGCAAGGACGGCTCAGAAACAATGGCCTTAGCGAATATCGGGACACTACAAAGTGCCCATGCTGATCCGTATTGCCCAACCTGAAGACGCCGAGCTCGTCGGCGCGATCCGCGTCGCAGCCTGGCGGGCCGGCTATCGTGCCCTCCTGCCCGCCGCCTATCTCGCCGCTCTCGATCCAGGTGCGAATCTCGAAGGACTTCGCGCCGCCTTGCATGCGGATACGCCGCCATTCACGCTGCGCATCGCTGAAATTGACGGGCAGCCGGTCGCCTTCTCCATCCTGGGCCGCCCACGCTATGACGCCGATCAGTCCGTTGCCGAGCTGTGGGCCTTGAATGTTCACCCTGCCTACTGGCGGAAAGGCGCAGGCCTGGGGCTTGTGAAACAGGCCATCCGCGATGCCGGGGAACAGCACTTTGCCCGCCTGGAGCTCTGGTGCATGCGAGACAATCCGGCCGCCCGGCATCTGTACGAAAGTTGTGGTTTCGTACCCAACGGGCAGGTTCGCATCATCGACGCTCTGACAGGCTACCCACTGCATGAACTGGCGTATGCGTTGGCGCTCTGAGCGCGCGGTCAGCGGGTACTCCGTTCGGCAGAAGAGCCGCCGTGGATCTCGACGATGTCATGGATCAGGAGCATCCGCAGCACGCGATTGGTCCAAGTGGCGTGGAGTGCATGGTTTTCAGTTCGTCAGGATGTCTGCGAAGGTCCGTGCGAGTAATGTCGGCTGGATGGGGAGGACAAGAGCACAGGTGGATCTGGCATCTTCGTCGCTCAGCTGCACGAACACGATGCTCTGGCCGCCGAGCGTCGTCATGCGCTCAGGCACGATGGCAATCCCCCGCCCGGCAGCGACGAGATTCAGCATCGAGGTCTTGGGGGAAACGATCCGGGCGGTGCTGGGCACGAAGCCGCGCTGCAGGCACAGATCCGTGACGACCCGCGCCAGGCCGCCGCGCTCCCGATACACGGCGGAAACGAACAGTTCGTGCTGAAGGCTGGCCACCGGGACGCTTTCCTGGCCGGCCATCGGATGATCTGCAGGGAAGGCGACCCACAGGGGCTCGGCCTCCAGTTCGACAAAGCGCACGCGCGAATCCCGCCGCAGCACGGGCAGCCGGATGACGCCCACATCGGCGTTGCCATTGGCCACCAGCGAAACCTGCTCCTCGGACGACGCCCGGTCCAGCTCGACCCGCGCCTTTTGACAACGTGCGGTGAACGCATCGAGAACCGGCATCAAACTCGTCGCCGGAATCGTGCTGGAGTGCAGCAGCTTCAGCACGCCCGACTCGCCGCGCGCCAGTTGCAGGCCCTCCTCCGCAGCGGACGCCAGGGTGGTCGGAATGGTCGCGACCCGCTCCCGATAAACCGCGCCGGCCGGCGTCAATCGCACGCCGCGCGGTTCCCGCTCGAACAGGATGAAGCCCAACTCCTCTTCCAGTTGCGAGATCTGCCGGCTCAAGGCCGACTGGGCGATGAACAGGCTGGCAGCGGCCGGGGTGAAGCCGCCCAGATCGGCAACGGTCAGGAAATACTGGATTTGCCGAAAGCTGGGCATGCCGAAACGAGATGAATGGAGGGCCGATTTGGTATTTGTCTTATACCGGCCCGCTCCACAGAATGAAACACCCCACTCACGTCTCCGGAGTCATCCGTGTCCATCACGTCCCATGCCTTGTCGTACCTGCTGGTGGTGTTCGCCGGTGCGAGCGTCGCGCTGCAACAACTGCTAAACGCCAATCTCCGCGCACATCTCGGTTCCCCGTGGTGGGCCGGTTCCGTCAGCTATCTGGTCGGCCTCGCGGCAATGCTCGCCGTCGCACTCATCGCACCGGGGCCGCGCTTCAGCGAATCGTTTTCGGGGGCGGCGCCCTGGACCTCCTGGACCGGCGGCCTGTTCGGGGCCCTCTTCATCGGCATCGCCATCCTGATGGTCCCGCGCCTGGGCGCGGCAACCACGCTGGCCCTGATCGTCGTCGGACAAATGATCGGCTCACTGGCCTTCGACCACTTCGGCGTGCTGGGCATCCAGCAGCAGCCCGCCACGCTGATCCGGATGGCCGGCGCAGCGTGTCTGATTCTGGGTGTGGTGCTGATCCGCGCCTGAGGTTCCGCCCTCCTCCGCAATGCGACGTCATGCCGCATTGTTGATTCGCAGCGCTCGCCAGAGAATCCACGGCCATTTCGACAACATGCCCAGAGGATTCTCACATGAGCAGACCGGCCATCCGTTTCGCATTGACCGCCATTTCCACGGCCCTCCTCTCCGCCTGCGGTGGCGGCGGAGGTGGTGGAGGGGCCGCAACCACTTCACTCAGCGGGACGGTAGCCGACGGCTATCTGAAGGGCGCGACAGTGTGCCTCGACGTCAATACCAACAGCCTGTGCGACAGCGGAGAGCCGACCACGACCACCGCCGACGGTGGCAAGTACACCCTGTCCGGTGTGACGGCCGGCGACGAGACGAAGTACCCGGTGCTGGTCCTCGTTCCGGCCAGCGCCGTCGATAGCGACAACCCCGGCACTACCGTCGGCAAGGGCTACTTCCTGTCCAGCCCGGCCGGCAAGGGCGGCTTCGTCAGCCCGCTCACGACCCTGATCCAGCAGAAGGTCGCCGCCGGCGCCACCCTCGATGCCGCCGAAAACAGCGTCAAGGCGTTGCTGGCCATCAACGACAACGCGGTAAGCCTGCTCAGCGACTATGTGGCCGCCCAGGGCAGCGCCGTCCAGACCGATGCCACCTCGGCCGGTCGCTTCGCCCGCGCCCACGAAGCGGCCAAGGTCATCGCCGCGTCCCTGCAGGCCGGCTACGACACGCTCAAGTCCGACACCAGCGCCAAGGCGGTGCAAAAGGTTCTCCTCGCCCAGGCCGAAGATGCTCTCACCGTCCAGGCGGCCACGTCCACCGACACGGCCAACCCGACCTTCTCCACCACCGGCGTGGTCGCCGCGGACAGCGCCAATACGCTGAAGGCGCGCGTCGCCTACGAGAAATACGGCAGCACAGCTGCCACCCAGGCAGTCTCCATCGACTTCGACGTGACCGCCGGCGGCCAGGCCGTCACCTGCGGCGCCACCCTCACCGGGCTCGGCACCAAGGGGACCAGCGGCCAGGTCCGCGACCTGCGCTTCTATATCGCCAACGTGATGCTGATCGATGCCCAGGGCAACGCGGTGCCGCTCAAGCTCGACGACAACGCCAACCAGTCCCGCGGCGTGGCGCTGGTGGACTTCGAAGATGCGACCGGCAAGTGCCCGACCAGCACCGGCACCGCCGCCACCTACAAGACCATCTCCGGCAAGGTCGCGCCGGGCAACTACGTCGGCGTGGCGATGACCCTCGGCGTGCCGGTCCGCTCAGCCGACGCCGACAAGGTCGCCCTCAATCACAGCGACACCACCGCCGCGACCACCCCGGCGCTGCTGGGCAATTCGGCAATGGCCTGGTCCTGGCAGTCCGGCCGCAAGTTCAGCAAGATCGAGTTCGTGCCGGACGCACCCATCGTGCGCCCCAGCGGCACCACCACCGCCTGGAACGTCCACCTCGGCTCCACCGGCTGCAAGGGAGATCCCACCAAGGGCGTGGTGACAGCGTGCACCAACCCCAACCGCATGGACTTCTCCTTCGCGGCCTTCAATGCCGGCACGCAGAAGATCGTTCTCGACCTGGCCGAGCTGTTCAAGTACTCGGACCTGTCCTACGACGGCGGCGGCGCAGCCGGCTGCATGTCCGGCACCACCGACCCGGAATGCCCCGGCATCTTCCAGGCCCTGCAGATCGATCTGGCGAGCGGCCTGCCGATCAATGGCGGTGCGGCCCAGACCGTGTTCGTCGTGAAGAGCAAGTAAGCCATCCGCCCAGCATTCCGATGAAACGCCACGCCCCCGCCGGGGCGTGCGCCGCCGCCCTGCTCGCGAGCCTCGTGTTCGCCGGCTGTGGCGGCGGTGGCACGTCCACCACCGATACCAGCCTTGCCACCAACACCGACGCATCCTGGAACTGGAGCCTGCCGGTGAATTTCGCCACGCCGGCAGTGCCCGCCGACAACCCCATGTCGGAAGAGAAGTTCCAGCTCGGCCGGCGCCTGTTCTACGACACCCGCCTGTCCGGCAACGGCACCCAGTCCTGCGCGTCCTGCCATTTCCAGAACCTCGCCTTCACCGATGGCAAGGCCGTCTCCACTGGCTCCACCGGCCAGCTCACCGCGCGCAGCGCGATGCCCATCGCCAATTCAGCCTACCACCCGACCCTCACCTGGGCCAACCCGACGCTCACCTCCCTGGAAAAGCAGATGGAGGTGCCCCTCTACGGCACCAACCCGGTGGAGCTGGGCATCAATGACGGCAACAAGGCAATCGTGCTGCAGCGCTTCCAGACCGACAGCGACTACACGGCGCGCTTCGCCCGCGCCTTCCCCGGCGAGGCCAACCCGCTCAATTTCACCAACATCATCAAGGCCATCGCCACTTTCGAGCGAGGCATGCTGTCCGGCGACGCGAAGTACGACCGCTACCAGAAGGGACAAACCACCCTCAGTGCGGCTGAAGAGCGCGGCCGGTCCCTGTTCTTTGGCGAGAAGGCCGAGTGCTTCCACTGCCACGGCAGCTTCAACTTCAACGATCAGCTGCGCCACGCCGGTTCCCGCGAGGTGGAAACCCCTTTCCACAACACCGGCCTCTACAACATCGACGGCAAGGGTGCTTATCCATCGCCCAACCGGGGCGTCTTCGAGATCACCGGCAAAGCCGAAGACATGGGAGCCTTCCGCGCCCAGAGCCTGCGCAACGTAGCGGTAACTGCGCCCTACATGCACGACGGCAGCCTCGCCACCCTCGAAGAAGTGCTCGACTTCTACGCCGCCGGAGGGCGCAACCTGACAACCGGCCCCTATTCCGGCGACGGCCGCGCCAACCCGTACAAGAGCGACCTGATCTCGCGCATCGATCTCAATGCCCAGGAGAAGGCCGACCTCATCGCCTTCCTCAAGACCCTGACGGACGAGAGCCTGCTCACCAGCAGCCGCTTCGCCAATCCTTTCCAGTAAAGCCCGATCATGCGCCACGCCTCCCTGATCGCCTCCGTCGCCCTGGCTTCGAGCGTACTCGCCGGCCTTGCCACCGAACACGTGCTGCAGCCGCAGCCAGCCTGGCGATGGTCCCTGCCCGCCTATCTCAAGCCGCCGCGGATACCCGCCGACAATCCCATGTCGGAAGAGAAGTTCCAGCTCGGCCGGCGCCTGTTTTACGACACCCGCCTGTCCGGCAACGGTACCCAGGCCTGTGCCTCCTGCCACCTGCAGAAGCTCGCCTTCACCGATGGCAAGGCCGTCTCCACCGGCTCCACCGGCGAGACCACCGCCCGCAGCGCGCCTTCCATCGCCAACAGCGCCTGGTATCCCACGCTGACCTGGGCCAATTACTCCATCCTCGACCTCGAACGCCACATGCTCGTCCCGATGTTCGGCGAGAACCCGGTAGAGCTGGGCATCAACGACAGCACCAAGGAAACGGTGCTGCAGCGCTTCCGCGCCGACCCGGACTACCGGACCCGCTTCGCGCGGGCCTTCGGCCCCGGCAACGAGGCCATCAGCTTTGCCCACCTGATCCAGGCCATCGCCGTGTTCCAGCGCGGCGTGGTGTCGGTGAATTCCCGCTACGACCGCTTCCTGCAGGGCCAGCTCACCCTCAGCGACGCCGAGGCCCGCGGCCGAGCGCTGTTCTATTCGGAGCGCGGCCAATGCGGCAACTGCCACAGCGGACCGAATTTCAGCGACCAACACGCGGACGTCCAGACGCGAACGGTGCAGACCCCTTACCACAACACCGGCCTCTACAACCTCGACGGCAAGGGCGCCTACCCCGAGGACAACCGCGGCATCCTCGAACTCTCCGGCCAGCCCCGCGACATGGGCCAGTTCCGCGCACCCAGCCTGCGCAATGTGGCCGTCACCGCTCCCTACATGCACGACGGCAGCATCCCCACGCTGGAGGCCGTGCTCGACCACTACGCCGTCCACGGCCGGCGCATCGCCGACGGCCCCCGCGCCGGCGACGGCAGCCGCAGCCCGCTCAAGGACGCCCGGCTCGACCTCATCCGCCTGAACGCCGACGACAAGGCCGACCTGATCGCCTTTCTCAAGACCCTGACCGATGAAGACCTGCTCACCAATCCCCGCTATGCCGACCCGTTCAAGTAGCCGCCTCGCCGCCCTCCTGCTCCTGCTGGCCGGGCCGGCCGGTGCTCACGAGGCCCACGACACCGGCAACGGCGAGCGGCTGAGCATCATCGGCGGCATCGGCCTGATGTCGCTGCACGCCGACGATCCCTACCCGCGCCCCCGCCTGCCCGGCGTACTCGAAGCCGGCAGCCCGCGGGCCGACGAGCGCCGCGACGGCCTCGACTTCGCCGAGATCGGCCTGCGCGCCCGCTTCACGGATCAACTCCAGGGCTACCTCAAAGTCGGCCACCACGGCGGCCGCGACGCCCGCAACGAAACCGAGGAAGCCTGGCTGGACGGCCACGCCGAACCCGTCGCCGACCATCGGGCCAGCCTGCGCGCAGGCCGCCAGCTTGTGCCGCTGGGACTGCTCAACCCCATCCACGCCCATGCCTGGGACTTCGGCATTGCGCCCATCGCCCTGCGCGCCGCGGTCAATGAATCCTGGCGGGCCGACGGCTTCAAGGCCGACTGGAATTTCCCCGGCGGCTGGAGCGCCGGCCTCGGCGCCTGGCGCAACCAGGGCTTTCCGGGTGCAGACGCCGGCGGTCTCAAGCTCGTCACCGCGCGCGGCGGCTGGCGCAACGACAGCCTGCGCATCGAGGCGGGCTACGCCAACGTGAATGCGGACGGCCGTGCCCTGCTCAGTACCGGCAACATGGGCCACACCCACAGCGTTCCCAGCTGCACCCGCATCGCCAGCGACCGGGTGTGCTTCTTCGGCACCGCCCAGCTCCTCACCCTGGCGGCCCGCTGGCAGCCAGCCGAAAGCCCCTATTGGGTGGGCGGCGAATGGTGGCTCAAGCGCGAGGACGGACGCCTGGACGGCATCAACGGCAACCCGGGCTACACCGGCACCCTCAACGGCGGCTGGCTGGATGCCGGCTGGCGCCCGGCTCCAGGCTGGGAAACCATCCTGCGTGTCGAACGGACGGTGGCGCGGCACGACCTCGTCGGCGCCAACGCCGGCCTGGTCGCCAACCAGTCGGGCATCGCCGATTCCGGCCACGCCCTGCGCGCCATTGGCGCGGTCGTCCAGTGGCGCCCCGCCGGCGGCCACCGCCTGGCCGCCGAATGGCACCGGGAACAAGGCGGCGGACCGGCCAACAACGTCTATCTGCTGCGCTACCAGTTTCTATTCGAGAAAGGCGTGTTCTGAGGCTTCATGCGCCAAGCCCGCTCAAACGTTCCACCATCCGCACCAGATCCGGCAACCGCGTCACACCCATCTTCTGCATGATGTTGTGGCGGTGCACCTTGACGGTCATCTCGGACACGCCGAGTTCGGCGGCGGCTTGTTTATTGAGTGCGCCCTTGACGATGAAAGCGATCACCTCGCGTTCGCGGGCGGTCAGGGAGTCGTAGCGACGGCGGATCTCGCCGACCTCGCTTTCGTCCTTGTACGACGCCCGCGCGCGTTCGAGGGCGGCGTGGATGGCGGCCAGCAGGTCGTCGTCGCGGAAGGGCTTGGACAGGAATTCGACGGCGCCCTTCTTCATTGCCAGCACGGCCATCGGAATGTCGCCGTGGCCGGTGATGAAGATGATCGGGATCGACAGGCCGTCCTGCGCCAGCCGCGTCTGCAGTTCCAGCCCGTTGAGGCCGGGCATGCGGATATCGAGGATCAGGCAGGCCACGCCATGCGGGCACTGCGCGGCAAGGAAGTCCTCTGCCGAGGAGAAGGTCTCGACAGGCAGCCCGACCGAGCGGATCAGGCTGCTCAGCGCCTCCCGCACCGACAGGTCGTCATCGACCACATATACCCGTTCGGGGCTGTCCACCATGCTGTCTCCGTGTGTTTTCAATTGTCGGGGATCGTGAAGCGGAAGCAGGCGCCCGGCCCGGCGCCGCGTTCCAGCCACAGGCGCCCGCCGTGGTTTTCGACGATGCCGCGGCTGATCGCCAGCCCCATGCCGAGTCCATCCTGCTTGGTGGTGTAGAAGGCGTCGAAGAGCCGGGCCTCCACACCTTCGGGCACACCTGGGCCGCTGTCCTGCACCGAGAACAACAGCCCGCCGGCGGGAGCCGGCTCGACGCGGATGTGCAGCAGGCGCTCGTGGCCGGGCAGCTCACGCATGGCATCCACCGCGTTGACGATCAGGTTGAGGATCACCTGCTGCAACTGCACCGCATCGGCGATCAGGCATGGCGTGGGTGCCGGCAGCTCGACACGCACCTGCACACCGGCGTCGACGAGCATCGCCTGCAGCATCTGCAGGAGTTCGTCGAGCATGCGCGCGACGTCCACCGGCTCGCGCCGGATCTCGCCGGCGCGCAGAAAGCCGCGGATGCGCGAGATCACCGAGCCGGCCAGGCTGGCGTCCCGATTGACCCGCTGCAGGGCGGCCTCCACCTCGCCGAGGTCCGGTGCCGGCCGGGCCAGCCAGCGAAGCGCGGCCTGGCTGTTGGTGATCACCGCCGACAGCGGCTGGTTGATCTCGTGGGCGATGGACGCCACCAGCTCGCCCATCGCGGTAAAGCGCGCCACGCGGGTCAGCTCGCCACGCGTCGCCGCCAGCGAGCGTTCTGCCTCCATGCGCAGCGTGACATCCTCGACGATCACCGCCAGCATCGGCCCGTCCTGGGCCATGGCCGGAATGCGCGACGCGCACACGTTGGCCCACAGGTAGCCGCCGTCCTTCTTCTCGTAGCGCTTCTGGGTCTTGTAGCCGGGCAGCTCGCCGTCGAACAGTCCATACACGTTGCGCTGGGCGGTGGCGCGCTCGGACGGCTCGGTGATCTCGATCAACGACACGCCGACGATCTCGTCGGCGCCGTAGCCGAGCATGCGCTGCAGCGCCGGGTTGGCCGACAGGATGCGCCCTTCCCGGTCGGCCAGCGCGATGCCCACCGCGGTGTTCTCGTAGAGGCCGAGCCAGCGCCGGTCGGACACCTGCAGCGCGGTAAAGCTGCGTTGCAGGGTCTTGCGGCTCTCGACCAGCCCCGACGTGAGTTCGAGGATGTCCGAAGCCTGGGAGTTGAGCTCCCGCTGCAGGATGTCCACGGTGCGCTTCACCGCCACCAGGTTGCGCGCGCGGGTGCACAGCTCCTGGGCCGAGAAGGGCTTGATCAGGTAGTCCTGCACCAGGTTCTCGAGGAGATTGGAGCGCAGCGCGTCATCGGCCCGCGCCGACAACACCAGCACCGGCACATTGGGATAGTCCGGCCGCTCGGCCAGCGCCCGCACGAAGCGCTCGCCGTCCCAGCGCGGCATCATCAGGTCGGTGACGATCAGGTCCGGCGGATCGGCCACTGCCGCCTCAAAGGCCGCCTCCCCGTCCTCGCACAGCACCACGTTGTACTCGTCCGACAGCACGTCGTGCAGGAAGAGGCGCAGGTCCGGGTTGTCCTCGGCCACCAGCACCTTCGGCTTGCCCGGCTGGAAGGCGCCCGGGTGGAAAGCCTCCTCACCGGGCAAGAGCAAGCCCGCAGCAGGGGACGGCACAGCTTCCGCCGCGAGCAGGCCTTCGCGCCCCGCCCCCGCACGCACGAAGGCTCCATCCGGCGCGCGGGCCGGCAGTTCCACCTGGAAGCAGGCGCCGCCGCCCGGCGCATCGACCACCACCACCGTACCCCGGTGCAGCTCGACAAACTCCTTGACGATGTTGAGCCCCAGCCCGCTGCCGCCCGCGCCGAGGCCTTCGCGCCCCTGGGTGAAGCGGTCGAAGATGTGCTGCTTCATCTCGTCCGGCACCCCCGGCCCGGTGTCCTGCACGCTGATCAGCACACGGCCGCCCGGCAGATGCTCGAAGCCGCAGGCGATGCGCCCGCCCGGCGGCGTGAACTTGAAGGCGTTGGACAGCAGGTTCTCCACCACGCGGGCGAACTTAGCCCGGTCCACGTCGGCGTACAGCTCGTCCTCGCCGCGCAGGCTCAGGGTGATGCGGCGGTCCTCCGCCGCCGCGTCGAAGCCAGCGGCGATCTCGCGCACCAGGGCCACCAGGTTGGCCTGCACGTAAGCCATCGGCATCCGGTCGGCGTCGATACGGGCCAGGTCGAGCAGGTTGTTCACCTGCTGCAATAGGGAGCGCGCGTTGCGCTGGATCGCCGCCAGGCGGAAGCGCTCCCGCTCGCCGAGGCCAGTGCCTTCATGGATGAGCTGCTCCACCGGGCCGAGGATCAGGGCCAGCGGCGTACGCAGCTCATGGCTCACGTTGGCGAAGAAGCGGGTCTTGTAACCATCGAGCTCCTTCAGGCGCTCCAGCGCCGCCTGCAGCTCGCCGTTCTTGCGCGACAGCTCGGCGCTGCCGGCAATCTTCTCGGTGATGTTGCGCCCTTCGGGCAGCAGGAAGGCCACCTGCCCCGCGTCGTCGAGGATGGGCGTCAGCGAGAAGTCGATGACGATGGTACGGCTGCCGTGCAGGTCGCCAAAGACCTCGAAGTCGCAGCGCGCGAAGCGCCCGGTGCGGGCCTCCTCGATCATCTCGCGGACCCGCTGGCGCACCTCTTCCGACACCTCCCACCAGCGCGCCTGCCAGAAGGGTTTGCCGATCACGTCTTCCAGCGCCAGGCCGGCCCCATCCAGCGCCGCCTGGTTGATCTCCAGCACATTGCCGTCCAGGTCCAGCAGGCCCAGAAACTGGTACATGGAATCGAGGATGATCCGCGCCATCTTCTGGCGGCGCACATCCATCGCATCGCCGGCCTCGATGACGACCCCACGCACCGAGGTCTGCCTGGCCACCCTGCAAATCTTGTCGTCGGGATTCATCCCGTCTTCCCCCAATGCGGACAGGCCGCGGGGACAAAATCTGTCCCCGCGGCCGCCCTTTTTCCTGCCAAGGATGCGCGTTCAGAAGCGATAGGTATAGGCCAGCGTTGCGTTGTCCTGAGCGTGGCTCACCCGGATCGGCGCCGAGGTGTTAGGCAGGCTGCCGTTATCCATGCTCTCCTGGAAAGCGTGGGACCACGCGAAATCCACGCTGGAATTCGGCGACACCGCATAGCCGAAGCCCGCCGACAAATGCTTGCGCGGAATCGCCGGAATCACCGCAAACAGCGTCGAACTGGGCAAGGCCTGCTGCGCAAAACGGAAGCCGCCGCGGATTGTCCAGCGGGAATCTGCCTGCCAGGCGCCGCCCACCGCCAGGATGGTCTGGTCCTTGTAGTTCTGCGGCAGCAGGATGTTCAGGTCGCCCCCGGCATCGGCAGCAAAGCCCACCTTGATGTCCTTCATCACGCTGGACCAATACACCCGCGACAGATCCGCCGCCAGCGTGAGGCGCTCATTCACCCGCTGGCTGACGCCGAGGTTGAGCACCGCCGGCATCTGGAAGTCGCGGATGCTGATCCGGCCCTGCAGCGGCACCTGCCCCGCCACGCCATCGGCAGCCGTCAACGTCGCCCGGCCCTCCATGTCCGACACATGGCTGCGGCCGGTGTAGGCCGCGCCGACACGGGTCGCCTCGGAGACCGCGTAGGTCATGCCGACCCGCGGCGTGTAGCCCCAGGCGCCGATGCCGCTCGCCACCGGCGAATTGCGGGTCAGGCTGAAGTGCGCGCCACGCAGGTCCGGCAGGCCGCCGAGCACCGGCAGCAGCGAACCCGACACCCGCCCGGCGCCGATCAGGCTGCCCACCTGGTCGGCCCCCAGCAGCAGGTTGAGGTTCATGCCCTGCCAGGTGGCGTCGATACCGGCACCGACGGTCAGCGCTTCCGACACACGGAAGCTGGCCGCAAACGGAATGTTCAGCACCAGCAGGCGGCTCGAATTCTCCAGCCCGGTATCCAGCCCGCCGGTCGCGCGGGACAGGAAGCTGCTGCGGCCGAACTCGGTGCCCAGCCCGCCCTGCGCAAAGGCGCCGACGCCGAAGGTCCACTCGCCCACGCGGCGGCTGTAGGCCACCTGCGGCGCGTAGTAAGGGCCACGGTTGGCGCTGTGGTTGCCGGAACTCACGCTCTCGCCGGTGCTCTGGTTGCGCACGTCGATGTCGGTGGTCACCAGATCCACGCCGAGCAGGAAGGCGTTGTCGGTCTGCATCAGCGACAAGGTCGCCGGGTTGGTCATCATGCCGGCGGGGCCGGTGTCGAACGCCGTCGCCGCGCCCCCCATGCTGCGGGAAACCGCCCCGAAGCCCTCCAGGCGGAACACATCGGTGGCGCAGGCGCTGCCGCTGGCCGCGGCGAGGGCCAGCGCCAGCGCGCTGACGGCCACACCGCGACGCTGCGCGCCCTGCCCCTTCGAATACCGTCTTCTCATTGTTGTCTCCGCATCGGTTCCAGCCGGAACCTCAAAAGAATCGATCGAAATGGATCTGCTCGAAGGGCACCCGGTGATCGACCATCAGCATTTCCTGCAGGGCCTGGGTCATCGGCGGTGGGCCGGCAAAGTAGAACTCGTAGCTGGAGAGGGCGGCCGGCAGGGCCTGGGGAAGGCGGGTGTGCACGAAGCCCGTGGCACCCGCCCAGCCCTCTACGCCCGGGGAGGAGACCACCGGACAGTAGACGATGTGCTCACCGAAGCCGTCGAGCGCGGCGAGCATCGACTCGCCGCACACGTCACGAGGCTCCCGTGCGCCGTAAAAGAAATAGAGTTTGCGCGGACCGAGCATGTCTGCCTCCACCGCCCCGCGGGCGATGGAGATCATCGGCGCGAGACCGGAGCCGCCCGCCACGCAGACCAGGTCGCGCGGCGACTCGGTGCGCAGCCAGGCCACGCCGTAGGGGCCGTCCAGCCCGATCTCCATGCCCGGCCGCAGCAGGTTGAACAGGGCGTAGGTGCCCTTGCCTTGCCCCACCCGGCGGATCTGGAAATGCCACTCGCCGGTCTTGTTGGGCGTGTTGGACAGGGAATAGGCACGGGACGTCCCGACACCCGGCAGATCGAGCATCGCGAACTGGCCGGGCCGGAAATCCGCCGGGCCCTCGCAGTGGAAGCGGAACTCCCGAATGTCGTGGGTAATGTCGGTGACGCCGGTCAGCACCGCCCGGCGCCGCTTCGGCGGGATGGCCGGCACGTACTCCTTGCCGGTCGGCGCCTTGATGGTCACATCGCCCACCGCCCGGCACTGGCAGGCCAGATGACGCCCGCGGCGGCGGTCGCGCTCGCCGAGGCCCGGCGCGTCGGGCCACAGGTCCTCGACCTCACCGTTCAGCAGCTCGAACTTGCAGCCGCCGCAACCGCCGGAGTTGCATTCGTAGGAGAGGCCGATGCCGCCCCGCAGCGCGGCGCGGAGGATGGTGTCCCCCGGCGCCTGCTCGAAGCGGCTGCCGTCCCGCTCATTCAGGATCAATGGCGCGTTCATGGCGTTTCGGCCCGATCAGAGGCCCAGGCCGCGGCGAAAGTCGCGGGTGGCGGCCTTGGCGGCTTCGGCGGCGCCCGGCACATCGGGCAGCGCGGTGCAGTAGGCGTCGATGGCGCGGTCGGCCAGCGGCTCCCACTTGGCGATCCAGCCCTGCATCAGCTCCTTGTTGCCCGGCGTCTCCTGGGCCATCGCGGCAAAGGCCGTCGCCCAGCGGCGGTGACGGGCCACGTCGGTCAGCTGCGCGTCGGTGATCAGGCCCAGCAGGGTGTCGCCGTTGTGACGGGCGGATTCGCCGAGGCGGCGCAGCACGGTCTCCTCGACCGCCGGCTTGACCACCAGGTTCAGCACCACGACGGCCTCACCCCAGTCCCACACGGTCAGCGCCTTTTCCATCAGCTCGCGGAAGCCCTGCCAGGCGGAATCCTCTTCCCAGTAGCGCCGCTCGTCCGCGCCGAAGCCCTTGTCGGCGAAGGTCTGGGACAGCTCCTTGGTACGGTAGGCGGTGTGGCTCAGCCAGCGCAGGCTGTCGGCCATCTGGAAGTAATTGCAGTTGGTCAGCGTGCTGGCCGGCGACACCTGGCCGACATAGGCCGACGCCATCTGCAGGGTGTGGAACAGGTAACGGGCCGGGGTGTACAGGCGGGCCAGCGTGCCGGCCCAGCGCGGGTCGAGGGCCTTGTCGTGCTCGCGCTCGTTGAACTGGTCGAACAGGCCGAAAACATAGGTCTCCTGGCCGTCCTGCATCAGGTTGTAGGTGCGGTAGACCACCTCGTCCGGATCGCGGAAGGCGTTCCAGTCGGCATGCTTCAGCGCGGTACCGAAGGTGTTCTTCTTGTACCACTGGTTCATGAACATGTTCGGGTCCAGCTCGTAGGGCGAGTCCGGGCGCTTGTCGTTGTAGTGCAGGTTGGTACTGACGATCTCGTATTCGCTCGGCTTGCGGCGGCGGGCGGCCAGGTGGCTCCAGGTCTTCTGGGGCTTCAGGACTTGAATCTCGGACATGCGGTGTCTCCTCGCGTCGTTCTTGTCTGGGGTGGCGGTCTGCGGCCGCTCAGAGCGTCTTGTTGAAATAGAAGCGGATCTGGTCGTCGCGGCTCTCGATCTGGCCGGCGAAGGAGCTCAGGTCCACCTCCAGGTCGTTCATGCGGAACGGGCGCCCCAGTTCCTCTTCGATGGTGGCCTGGCGCAGGATCATTTCCTGGTCGGCGTGGATGCGGATGTAGGCGCGCTTGTCATCTACGAAGATTTCCTTGCCCGGGTTGTCCACCTTGGCGGCCTCGATGACCGCCTGGGCCAGATCGCCGGCGCGCATCACCGGGCCGACCAGGTTGTTGTGATAGGCCTGCGCCGAAGTTGCAGTGCTCATGCTCGTGTCCTTTTAAATAGAGGTGGCCTGCAGCGGCGCTCAGCTGTGGGCAAACAGGGGCTCGACGCCCTCGGTGCTGACGAACACATCGTCGCCATCGATCTTCACCGGATAGCTCGCCAGCGCGCAGTCGTCCGGGTTGATGCCCTTGCCGGTGCCGGCATCGAACTGCCACAGATGGGCGCGGCAGATCAGCTTCTTGCCATCGAACTTGCCTTCCGACAGCGCGATGTCCTGGTGCGGGCAGATCGCCTGGAAGGCCTTGATCTCGCCGCCATCGGCGCAGACCAGCAGCACCTCGTGGCCATTGACGGTGTAGGGCGCCATCTCCCCTTCCCACACGTCATCGACCGTACATACCTTGGTGAAACTCATGCTCTTGCTCCTCGATCCGGCAGGTGCCTCAAGCGGCTTGCCAGATGATGTCCACCGTCTCGGTGGGCTTGAAACCCGCGTCGGCAACCTTCAGGTTGCGCGGCAAAAACTCGGTGCTGCCGTGGCGACGCACCCGCAGGATGTGGCCCGGCCGGTCGCGCACGCGGCGGCCTACCGAATGCACGGCGGCGGCAGCCGCCACCTCGTCCATGGTGTGCTCCGTATCCACGGGCACCAGCTGCAGGACGAAATCCCCCTCGAAATTGGAGGTCAATGGAAAAAGGGCCATGGTGTAAATCTCCTCGTGTGGCACGCGGCGCACCGGCAGCAGGCCTGCCGGGCGCGCCGCATAAGGGGGTCAATGGGGAAAGATCAACCCGCCTTACGGGTCTCGCGCAGGGCGCGGTAAACCTCGGCCCAGGCATAGTTGTGGGCGTCGTCGCCGATCTCGCCGGGGGCCAGGCCCATGTACTGCAGGGCGCCGCCCAGATCCATCGGCTGGATCATCCCGGCCAGGAAGCGATCGACGATGGACAGGTGGCCGGCGTAGCGCTCCGGCTCCTGCTGGAACACCCAGCGATCCACCTCGGAGCCGAAGTGGTACAGGCGGCCGTTGTATTCGAGGGGGTAGTCCTTCACGTCCCAGCCCTTGCCCGGCACGCCGAGGATGGGCAGCTGGCACATGTTGCAGACGTAGGGCAGCGTTTCCGGATAGGTCTTGGCCATGTTGCCGTCGACCACGTTGTCGATGAACACGTCCCAGCACTGGCCCCAGGTGTCGTTCCAGCCGGGATACTTCTCCTCCAGCCAGGCGCGCTCGTCCGGGGTCACGCCGGCGGCCGGGTTCCACCACAGGGTCGGGCGCCAGAAGTAGGAGCCCAGATGCATGCCGTGGTGGGTCTGGCCGATGTCCTTCAGGAAGATGTCCCAGTACCAGGGCAGGTCCAGGCCCATGTCGGTGAGGGCACGCTCGAACTGGGCGACGATCCACTCCTCCATGAACTCCTTGAAGGACTGCTTGCGGTGCTCCAGCGGGGTGTAATAGTCCATGATCGGACCGGTCAGCACCGAGAACAGCTTCCAGGCGCCCCACACCGCAATATCCACGCGCTTCTGGGCTTCTTCCTTCTTGCCGTTCTCGATCAGCACCTTCAGGGCCGGGCCGCCGATCTGCGCATGGCGCGACTCGTCCGTCTGGATGCTGGAGATCAGGTTGGCAAAGGTGTGGTCGCCCGCCTCCGCCGCATCCGCCGCCAGACCGAGGAACTGCATGTTGGTGAAGCCGGTCTCGAAGCTGAAGGTCAGCATGATGGAAACGCTGATCGCGTCCCGCGTCATCATGATGTCGTCGAAGAAATGGCGGGCCGCGATCATCGCCCACTCATTGGTGTCGTAGGCCTTGAAGGCCCAGTCCATCTGGCGGTCCTTCGCCACGTGCTCGTGAGGGAAGTAGAGCTGCATCTGGCCGTGGCGGATCTCGTCCATACAGCCCAGCGTGGACATGTTGCGCATGCCCGGCGCCTTGGAGAAACGCATCATCCGCGCCTCGGCGCTGGCCGCCGCGTATTCGCCGCGGGCAATGGCGCCGTAGTGGGCCTTCATCACCGACTTCCAGCCCGGATCGGCATTCTCGAAAATCCGGCTGCGCTCCAGCGCCGCCTTCACCGAATAAGCCCCCGCGTCCTTCTCGCGCTGGACCTTCACGTATTCCGGATAGGTCTGCTTGTAGGGCTCGTCGTAGTTTTCCCAGGCGCTCAGCGGCAGACCGAATTCGCCCGACAGCTTGGGCGGAAACAGTTCGTCCTCGGTAACGTACTTGGGTGTCCAGTTGGTGGAACGGGCCAGGTCATACCAGTCCATCCGATTGAGTACGGCCATTCATGTCTCCTTCATAACGGGATGCAGGAGCCCTGCAGCTCCCCCTCGTATCCGGTCGATCTGCGCCGACCGGAGCGACTGATCGAAGCGACGCTGCGTTTCGATCGTGTGGAGGAAAGTTATAAGGAAACGAAAACGCGGGGTATTAGACGATGGTTTAGGTGCTGTGCAACATGGGGGGCGACGAACGTCAGGCAAAACGAGAGGCAGGCGCGCCACAGATACCGCACCCCCTGGGCCAGCATCGAACACGCCCACAGGTAATCCAATGCCTCACCAGGTGGATGTCGAATGTCCCCGGTGTGGCCTAAGCGCAGAATTCGAGTTCGCCAGGGTTTGCCGTATCGAACGAAAAACTGAGCACCATGCGTAGCGATGAAATCTAGATGATGTCCAGGTGACTGACTACCTGACGGACGATTTCAGGAGTGGCCAGGCTGAGCGTATCCAGACGGAATTCAGGCGCTTCGGGGGGCTCGTACGGGGCATCCCAGCCGGTGAGCCCGCAGATCTCGCCGGCCCGTGCCTTGGCGTACAGGCCTTTCGGGTCGCGCCGCATGCACTCCTCCAGTGGCGTGCTCAGGTGAATTTCGATGAACTGTCCGTTGGGAACCCGGTTTCTGGCCTGTTCCCTGTCGGCTCTGAAGGGCGAGACAAAGGCGCATATCACGTCCAGCCCCGCGCTCCACATCAGCCGGGCGACTTCGCCAGCGCGCCGGATATTCTCGCTGCGGTCCTCGGGCGAGAGCCCCAGGTCGGCACACAGACCTTTGCGCAGTTCGTCCCCATCGAGTACGAAAGCTTGCCGCCCTCGATCCTTCAGCGCGGTGGCGAGCGCGTGGGCGAGTGTCGTCTTTCCAGCGGCAGGCAAGCCGGTGATCCAGTAAATTCGCGGTGGGGCAGCCATAAGGGGCGTCGGGTCAGGTTATGTAGATATGACCAAATGTTGGGCGTTGGAGCACGATGCTCGCGCAGCAAATTACCATGAGGGGCGGCGGCTGCATGCAGCCTCGCGATTTTGAGATCAAAAAAAGACGGGGGATTTCCCCCCGTCAAAGATCTGAATCGCCTTGTTGGCCCCCGCGCCTTACGGCAGGAAGCGGTCGTGGTACTCGGTGGTCTGCGTGAACAAGCCGATGACCTCCGTGACGGGCATGCCGTCATCCAGCTTGCCCATCCAGTAGTCGAACCCGGCCGGCTCGGGGGTGCGTCCAAGCAGGCCGACGTAGTCCAGCGTCACGCCGACGGCCTGATCGGTCGCGGCCCGGGCTTCGGCGGACTGGGTGATCTCCAGCAACACGTCGCTGCGGCTGCTCCCGCTGGTCAGGCGGTCCTGCCAGTAGGTCTGCCCGGCCGTGTCCGGGGCCCGATCCAGCACGTGCTGGTAGAGCTGGCTCAGGAAGCCGGCGTTGTCGAGCCCGTCATACAGGCCCTTGAACTCGGCGCTGCCGGCAAAGTCCGCACCGATCGTGGCGAGGCTGTGGTCGCTCAGACGTTCCGCCATCCAGTAGTCCATCCCGGCCTTGTCGGGCAGGCGACCGAAGGCGCCGAGGTAAAGCCGTGCGAGCCCTCCCGCGCCGTCCTGGAATTCCGGCGACTCAAGAAAGCGCTGGGCGACCTCGTCGCGGGTCAGCGTCCCTGAGCCGATCTGATCCATCCAGTAGTTCAGGCCGCCGCTTTCCGCTTCACGGAACAGGGTGTCGCGATAAAGCTGCATGACGAAGAACTTCGTGCTGCCGAAGACGTCGTTGTCCTTGGTGCCGACGGTCAGGCCATTGGCCGCTTCCAGCGCATCGGGGAACTGATCGTTGTCGCTGTCGCTGCTGCTGGTCGTGGCCCGATAGCCGGGCGCGCCCGGATCGCTGATCACGCCGTTCTTGACGCCGTCACTGTCGAACTCGCTCCCGTCGGTGATCTGGAAGTCCAGGCGCGTCTTGCCGCCTTCGGTGACGACCTGCCCGCCGTATGGGGCGCTGGCCAGGTTGACCCAGTCGCCGGCCGCATCCTGCTTCCAGTAGCCGTTGATGGGGATGCTGCCATCCACATACAGGCTGAAGTGCTCCGTCCCGCCGACGGTGGCGAGCTCCGCCTGGAAGCCGATCAGCCCCAGCGGCATGGCGAGGTCGGCGGGCTTGTCGGCCGGGGCGTCGAGCTGCTGAACGGCCTTGAGGACCGTGGGCGTGGCCTGGGTCGTATCGGTCTTGCCATTGATCGAGTCGCTGACCAGCGTCACGAAGACCGGCGGGGCGTCGCCCGGATGGCTCTGGGCGGTGTCGGTGTTGAGGAACGGTACCGACGTGACATTGGCCTGCAGGCCATCGGCGACCCCATCGCCGTTGCCATCCCCCGTGACACCGCCGGCCTCGAGTACCGGGACGAGTTGCTCCGTGGAGGACGGAACGTTGTCGCCGTCATCCGCGGTGTCGATGGTGACGGACAGGCTGGGGGAGGCGAGGCTGACGTTGCCGACCGTGTCGAGGGCTTTGGCGGTCAGCGTATGGACACCGTTGTCCAGGGCACTGGCGGTGATGCTCCAGTGGCCGCTGTCGTCCGCCACGGTCGAGCCGAGCAAGGTGGTGCCGTCGGTGTCGTAGAGGGCGACGGCCATGCCGGCCTGAGCGGTGCCGACGAAGGTCGGTGTCGTGCTGGAGGTCAGGTTGTCGCTGGAGGAAGTGCCGGTATCGCTGGCCGGGGTCAGGTCCGGCGCGGAGGGGGCATTGGGTGCCAGCGTGGCCACCGTGATGGTGCGCGTCGCCGTGTTGCCGACGTTGCCGGCCGCATCGGTCTGGGTTGCGCCGATCGTCTTGACGCCCTCGCCCATCGCCGCGATGTCGGCAGCGACCAGCGTGTAACTCCAGCTCGTGCCGTCGACGGTGGCTGTGCGCGTGTTGCCCCCCAGGCTCAGCGCGACGGTGGCGCCGGCCTCGTTGCTGCCGGTGAGCGTGGTGCCGACTTCCTGTGCGTTGATGATGTCGTCGGCGGCAACGACGTGGATGTCCGGCGCCGCGGGCGCAAGGGTATCCACGGCATAGTTGAGCGTGCTGGCGGTGCCCGCACCGGTGTTGCCGGCCGCATCGGCCACGCCGGTGTTATCCAGCGTGATGAGGTTGCTGGTGTCCGTGACGCCGGCGGTCGGCGTGTAAGTCGCCGTCCAGGTGAGGCCGCCGTCGCTGGAACTGACGGCGGACAGGGTGCCGTTGGCGACGCTCAGGTCGGCATTGCTGAAGCCACTCACCGCTTCGCTGAAGGTGACGGTGACGGTGGCCGTATCGCCGATCTTGAGGGCGGTATCGGACAGCGCGATCGTTGCCGTCGGGCGCTGCGTGTCGATGGCGTAGGGGGCCGAGTCGGTGCTGCCCGTACCGGCATTGCCGGCCACGTCGGTGATGCCGGCGTTATCCAGCGTGATGAGGTTGGCGGTACTCTCGACGCCGGCCGTCGGCGTGTAGATCGCCGTCCAGGTGGTCCCGCCGTCGTTGGAACTGACGGCGGACAGGGTGCCGTTGGCAACGCTCAGGTCGGCATTGCTGAAGCCGGTGACCGCTTCGCTGAAGGTGACGGTGACGGTGGCCGTATCGCCGATCTTGAGGGCGCTGTCGGACAGCGCAATCGTTGCCGTCGGGCGCTGCGTGTCGATGGCGTAGGGGGCCGAGTCGGTGCTGCCCGTGCCGGCATTGCCCGCCGCGTCGGCCACGCCGGCGTTGTTCAGCGTGATGACGTTGCTGGCGTCCGTGAGGTTGGCCGTCGGCGTGTAGGTCGCCGTCCAGGTGGTCCCGCCGTCGTTGGAACCGACGGCGGACAGGGTGCCGTTGGCAACGCTCAGGTCGGCATTGGTGAAGCCGGTGACCGCTTCGCTGAAGGTGACGGTGACGGTGGCCGTATCGCCGACCTTGAGGGCGGTATCGGACAGCGCGATCGTCGCCGTCGGGCGCTGCGTGTCGACGGCGTAGGGGGCCGAGTCGGTGCTGCCGCTACCGGCGTTGCCCGCCGCATCGGCCACGCCGGCGTTGTTCAGCGTGATGGCGTTGCTGGCGTCCGTGACGTTGGCCGTCGGCGTGTAGATCGCCGTCCAGGTGATCCCGCCGTCGCTGGAACCGACGGCGGACAGGGTGCCGTTGGCGACGCTCAGGTCGGCATTGCTGAAGCCGGTGACCGCTTCGCTGAAGGTCACGGTGACGGTGGCCGTATCGCCGATCTTGAGGGCGCTGTCGGACAGCGCAATCGTTGCCGTCGGACGCTGCGTGTCGATGGCGTAGGGGGCCGAGTCGGTGCTGCCCGTGCCGGCATTGCCCGCCACGTCGGTGATGCCGGCGTTGTTCAGCGTGATGAGGTTGCTGGCGTCCGTGACGTTGGCCGTCGGCGTGTAGATCGCCGTCCAGGTGATCCCGCCGTCGCTGGAGCCGACGGCGGACAGGGTGCCGTTGGCGATGCTCAGGTCGGCATTGCTGAAGCCGGTGACCGCTTCGCTGAAGGTGACGGTGACGGTGGCCGTATCGCCGACCTTGAGGGCGGTGTCGGACAGCGCGATCGTCGCCGTCGGACGCTGCGTGTCGACGGCGTAGTTGGCCGAATCGACGCTCCCCGAGCCGGTGTTGCCGGCCGCATCCGTAATGCCGGTGTAGTCCAGCGTGAGGGCGTTGGTCGCGGCGGTGGTGCCAGCCGTCGGGGTCAGCGTGGCGGTCCAGGTGAGGCCGCCGTCGTTGCTGCTGAGGTTGGACAGGCTGCCGTTGGCGACCGTCACATCGGCAGTCGTGAAGCCGGTGACGGCTTCCGTGAAGGCGAAGGTGACGGTGGCCGTGTCGCCGATCTTGAGGGCCGTATCCGAGATCGCGATGCTTGAGGCGAGGCTCGGGCGCACGGTATCGACCGCGTAGCTGGCACTGTCGGCCGTGCCGGTACCGGCATTGCCGGCCGCGTCGGCGATGCCGGTGTAGTCCAGTGTGAGGACGTTGCTGGCCGCGGTGGCGCCGGCGGCCGGGGTCAGCGTGGCGGTCCAGGTGAGGCCGCCGTCGCTGCTGCTGAGCTTGGAGAGGCTGCCATTGGCGACCGTCACGTCGGCGGTCGTGAAGCCGGTGACGGCTTCCGTGAAGGCGAAGGTGACGGTGGCGGTATCGCCGATCTTGAGGGCCGTGTCCGAGATCGTGATGCTTGAGGCGAGGCTCGGACGCACGGTATCGATGGCGTAGTTCGGCGAATTACTCGTCCCCGAGCCGGCATTGCCGGCCAGGTCGGTGATGCCGCTATTGTTCAGCGTAAGGACGTTGGTGGCGGCCGTGATGCTGGACGTCGGGGTCAGCGTGGCGGTCCAGGTCGTGCCGCCGTCGCTGGAGCTGAGCTTGGAGAGGCTGCCATTGGCGACCGTCACATCGGCCGCGGTGAAGCCGGTGACGGCTTCCGTGAAGGCGAAGGTGACGGTGGCGGTATCGCCGATCTTGAGGGCCGTGTCGGAAATCGCGATGGTCGACGCGAGGCTCGGGCGCACCGTGTCGATCGCATAGTTGCCACTTTTGACCGTGCCGGTGCCGGCATTGCCGGCCGCGTTGGTCACCCCCGTGTAGTCCAGCGTGAGGACGTTGGTCGCGGCGGTGGTGCCGGCCGCCGGGGTCAGCGTGGCGGTCCAGGTCGTGCCGCCGTCACTGCTGCTGAGATTGCTGAGGGTGCCATGGGACACCGTCACGTCGGCGGTCGTGAAACCGCTGACCGCATCCATGAAAGTGAAGGTGACGGTGGCGGTATCGCCGATCTTGAGCGCCGTGTCGGAAATCCCGATGGCCGATGCGAGGGTCGGGCGCTGCGTGTCGATGGCGTAGTTCGGCGAATCGACGGTCCCCGAACCGGCATTGCCGGCCGCATCCGTAATGCCGGTGTAGTCCAGCGTAAGGATGTTGGCGGTGTCAGCGACATTGTCCGTCGGGGTCAGCGTGGCGGTCCAGGTCGTGCCGCCGTCGCTGCTGCTGAGCTTGGAGAGGCTGCCATTGGCGACCGTCACATCGGCCACGGTGAAGTCGCTGACGGCTTCCGTGAAGGTGAAGGTGACGGTGGCGGTATCGCCGATCTTGAGCGCCGTGTCAGAAATCGTGATGTCCGACGCAAGGGTCGGGCGCACCGTATCGATCGCGTAGTTGGCACTGTCGAGGGTGCCGGTGCCGGCATTGCCGGCCGTGTCGGTCACCCCCGTGTAGTCCAGCGTGATGACGTTGGTCGCCGAGCTGATGCTGGCATCGGGGGTCAGCGTGGCGGTCCAGGTGATGCCGCCGTCCGACGAACTCAAGTCGCTGATCTTGCCGTTATCTGCAAGCAGATCGGCGGTGGTGAAGCCGCTGACCGCCTCCGTGAAGGTGAAGGTGACGGTGGATGTGTCGCCGATCTTGAGCGCCGTATCGGACAGCGAAATCGTCGCGGTCGGGCGCTGCGTGTCGACGGCGTAGTTCGGCGAATCGACAGTGCCCGAGCCGGCGTTGCCGGCCGCATCGCTGATGCCCGTGTAGTCCAGCGTGAGGACGTTGGTCGCCGCGGTGGTGCTGGCACTGGGCGTCAGCGTGGCGGTCCAGGTCGTGCCGCCATCACTGCTGCTGAGGTTGGAGAGCGTGCCATGGGGCACCGTCACGTCGGCGGTGGTGAAGCCGCTGACCGCTTCCGTGAAGGTGAAGGTGGCCGTGGCGGTGTCGCCGATCTTGAGCGCCGTGTCCGAGATCGTGATGGCCGATGCCAAGCTCGGGCGCAGGGTGTCGATCTTGTAGTTCGGCGAATTGCTCGTCCCTGTGCCGGCATTGCCGGCCAGGTCGGCGATGCCGGTGTTGTCCAGGGTGAGGATGTTGGTGGCGTCCTCGATGTCGGCCGTCGGCGTCAGGGTTGCCGTCCAGGTGGTGCCGCCGTCACTGCTGCTGAGCTTGGAGAGGGTGCCATTGGCGACCGTCACGTCGGCGGTGGTGAAATCGCTGACCGCTTCCGTGAAGGTGAAGGTCACCGTCGAGGTGTCGCCGACCTTGAGTGCCGTGTCGGACAGCTTGATGGCACTGGCCAGGGCGGGCGCCGTGTTGTCGATCTCCACGGTGGTGGCCGGGGATGCCGCGCTGACGTTGCCGGCCACGTCGGTCACTTCGAGGGTGACGCTGTGCGTACCGGCACTCAGGCTCGAACTGGTGACCGACCACTTGCCCAAGGCGTCGGCGGTCGTGGTGCCGATGACGGTCTTGCCGTCGGTATCGAACAGCTTGACGGCGGCGAAGGCTTCCGTCGAGCCGGAGAAGTCCAGGGTGGTGAGATTGGTGATGCCGTCCGAGCTGGAGACACCGGAGTCGGAGCTGGCGGACAGCGTCGGCGCGGCCGGTGTGCTGGGAGGCGTGGTATCGACGGTCACGCTGAGCGCAGAGGACGCCGCGCTGGTGTTGCCGCCGGCATCGGTGGCCTTGGTGGTGAGGGTGTGGCTGCCCTCGCTCAGGGTGCTGCTGGTGATGGACCAGTTGCCCTTGCCATCGGCGGTCGCCGTGCCCAGCACGGTGGTGCCGTCGGTGTCGTAGAGCGTGACGGTGGAATTGGCTTCGGCGGTGCCGGTGACGGTGGGCGTGGTGGCGTTGGTGAGCTTGTCGGTGCTGGAGCTGCCGGTGTCGCTGCCGCTCGCCAGGTCCGGCGTGCCGGGGCTGCTCGGTGCGGTGGTGTCGAGGGTGACCGTCAGCTCTCCGCTGGCGACGCTGGTGTTGCCCGCCGTGTCCACCGCCTTGGTGGTGAGGGTGTGGCTGCCCTCGGCGAGCGTGCTGCTGGTGATCGACCAGTTGCCGCTGCCGTCGGCGGTCGCCGTGCCCAGCACGGTGCTGCCGTCGGTGTCGTAGAGGGTGACGGTGGAATTGGCTTCCGCCGTGCCGGTGAAGGTCGGCGTGGTCGCTGAAGTGAGGTCGTCGCTGTTCGAACTGCCCGTATCGCTTCCCGCATCGAGGTTCGGCGCCGACGGGGCCGCTGGAGCGGCAGTGTCGATCGTGACGCTGAGGGTAGACGACAGCGCGCTCTGATTGCCGGCGGCATCGGAAACCTTGGCTCCAATGGTATGGTCGCCGTCGCCGAGCTTGCTGCTGGTGATGCTCCACTTGCCGGCACCATTGACCGTGCCGGTGCCGACTACGGTGGTGCCATCGGTGTCATACAAGGTCACCGTGGAGCCGATTGTGCCCGTGCCAATGAAGGTCAGAGTGGTCTTGTTGGTGATGTTGTCGTTGGAGGACACGCCGCTGTCGGTTCCCGCCGTCAAGTCCGGCGCCGATGGCGCACCGGGAGCCGTCGTATCGATGGTGACGGACAAGCCGGCAGATGCACTGCTGACATTGCCGGCCGTGTCGGTGGCCTTGGTGGTGAGGGTGTGGCCGCCCTCGCTCAGGGTACTGCTGGTGATGGACCAGTTTCCGCTGCCGTCGGCCGTGGCGGTGCCCAGTACGGTGGTGCCGTCGGTGTCGTAGAGGGTGACGGTGGCGTTGGCTTCCGCCGTGCCGCTCAGGGTGGGCGTGGTATCGCTGGTGATGTCGTCAGAGTTACTTGAGCCGGTGTCGCTGCCTGCATCCAGATCCGGCGTCGACGGTGCCGCCGGCGCAATGCCGTCAATCACCACCGCCGAGGTTTCCGCCAGCGAATGACCGCTGCTGGTGCCGGGCAGGGTCAGGTCCGCCGCGCTGCCATTGGCCACCGAGACGATCGCGCCGCTATTCAAATCAAATGAAGCGGTGTCGAAATACTGCAGATCGGCGCTGCTGTCGCCAGCCTGAACGGTATAGGCAAACTCCAGGTCTTGGCTGCCACTGCCGGAGACATAAGCCGCATATTCGTCGTTGGTACCGGTCTCAAGCAGAATGCGCGGCGTGCCATTGGTGTCGTCAACCACCACCGCCTGGTCGAAGCTGACCTTGAAGGTCACGATGTCCCCGACCTTGTAACTCTTGTCGCCCGAGGTCTGGATCACCTCGGAGATTACTGGCGGGGGGGTCACCACGGTCAAGGCATTGGTGGTATCTGCCACCGTCGTGACTTCGGTATTCCAGTAGATCGCCGCACTCAAATTATAGGTTTTGCCGTCGCTCGCCTTCGTACCGTCCTTATCCAGCAAAGCCGAGAAGGCAGCAATGTCAGTGCTGTTCAGCGTCACCGAGAAGCTGGTCGCCGACGTCACATCCACATCGCCCGACGTCAGCGTGTAGTCGACTCCGCCCAGGCCCGTCAGGGTCAGCTTGGGAATCGTCACATCGTTGGCGCCTTGCAGCGCAACCATGTTCTGCCCGGTGGCCGTCAATACATGGGTGCTGGTGTTGTAGGTCGCCGAGGAAATCGTCGGCACCACTACGCCCGACGCCGACCCCGGGTTGATCACTGCCGGCGTGCCGGCATAGTTGTCCGGGGAGTAAGCGAACGATGTATTCCATCCGGCGGCCGCTGCAATGTGGTAGGAATACCCATTCAGATTGCTTGTGCCGTCTTGGTTCATCAGTCCATCGATGAACAATTGATCGGCGGCATTCAGTTGAATCGTAAAGCCGGTCGTTCCCGTTACGGTCACCGCGCCCGCACTGTAGGGCGTGGTCAGGGTATAGCTGGCCTTCGTCGTGCCGGAATCGATCAATTCCAGCGTGAGCTTGGTCGGATCGACGGTATCGTTAACCGTGTCGAGCCCGCTCCCGACAAAGGTCATCAAACCCGCCGAAGCGCCGCTGACCACATACGAAGCCTGAGTGATGCTGGCAATCCCGCTCACCGTCATGCCCGTGCCGGAGAACGCGCTGTCCTGCGTGCCGGCAACACCGGTATCCCAGCCTTCGGCCGTGCTGACCGAATAAGTCTTACCGTTGAAAGAACTGGTCCCGTTCTTGGTCAGAATTTGCTGCAGAGCGGCCTGATCGGTGGCCGACACGGCGATCTGAAAACTGGTGGAAGACGAAATCTCCACATCCGCCGTGTCGGTCAGCGTATAGGAGCCCCCTTGCCCCTTGAAAGTGAACAACGAGGCGTCGATATCCTTGCCGCTGGCGAGCGCGACGAAACCGGTGCCGGTAACGGTGAGCACCCCGGAACGCTCGTCATACGCAATGGACGAGACCACCGGCGAGGTATCCACCACGGTCACCGTCAGGGCGCTTGTTGCCGAGCTCATGTTGCCGGCGGTATCGCCCGCCTTGGCGGTAATCGTATGCACCCCGCCACTCAGGGCACCGGACCCGGTAATGGACCATTTGCCGGATCCATTGACGGTGCTATGACCGATTTCGGTGGTGCCGTCGGTATCGTAGATATACACCACGGACCCGATTTCACCTGTTCCGATAAAGGTGGGTGTGGTGGCGTCGGTAATGTTGTCGGTCGAAGAGGTCCCGATATCCGTGCCGGCGGTCAGATCGGGGGTACTCGGCGTGGCCGGAGCGGTGGTGTCGAGCTGATAGGTATGCGAATAAGCCGTTGCGCTGCCGCCGCTGTTGCTCACGCGCACCTGGAAAGTATTACTGCCCGACAGGGTCGTGTCGGTATACCAGTCGCTTGAGTCGACAGTGTAATTGGTCGCATTGCTCCAGGTGGTGCCGTTGTCGAATGAGACTTCGACATACTCCCCCGTGGCCAATTTGGAGGACAGGGTGCCGCTGATGCGCTGAGCCGAAGTATTGGTAATGAAGTCGGAGCTGCTCACCCCCGTGTCAGCGGACATCGAGGCCGAGGCCACCGTGGTGGTGGGGGCGACGACCAAGCCTTTTATATTGGTCAGCGCAATCGTGTCCACTGCTACGTAGTGGATGTTTCCGCTCAAGGCGGTCATTTTCAAGTAGGTAATATCTGTAAAACCGGCAAAAGTTGCGGTGTTTACAGTGGCTGCCTTGGTCGACAACACCAAATTGGTTGCGGTTCCAACCTTATTGTTGGATGCGTCATACCCTTGAAAAACCAGCGTTTGAGACTTCGTCCCATAATTCATAATGTCAACCGCGTTGGCGGTGAACATATTTCCTGCGGCGAAACTGAAGGTGACCGAGGTTTCACCCGCCCCCGTCGTCGCAGAATCGTTGGCATCCACCAGGAAATAATTGACGCCTGGGCCGTTGTTGTAGTGGTAAACGGGCTGGGTTGCACCGTTTGCATGGAGATCGTAATTGCTATCGCCATTGATCCTATACACCACATCGACCGATGCGTCCTTATGACTCCCGGTGCTGATCAAGTTGGCGCTGTTGTAATCAAAACCCACAGTCGCACTGGCTATATCCAACACGCTGGCATACAAACCTGCCAGACGGCTGTCTACCACGACTGCTGTTTCAATATTGCCGAGTTTTACCTCCAGATCCCAATCGCCGCCCAGCGCTGCCGCACCAGTCAAGTCGTTTGAAGCGGCGACATCCGCGCCGGTGGCAATCGCCAGATCATTGACCAGTTCGCGCCCGGCCTCGCCGGCGCCGACATTACAGCCGTAGATGAGGAAATCCGCATCCGGGCTCAGGCTCTGCCCGATCTGCTGCAATTCGCTCTGATGGAGCGCCAGCTGCGTCTTGTCCAGCAGCAGGCTGCCCAGGTCTACCGCGCCGGCCTTGCCGTGGGACAGCAGATGGATCGCGTCGATGCCGCTGCGCCCGGCCAGGATCTGCGCCATCTGCGCGAGGCCGTCCTGCTCCGGGTCGAGCACATGGACTTCCCGGCCAGCGCCCATGCCTTGCAACAACTCATCCAGGTTCGGCAGGTTGCCTTCGACAAACACCACTTCCTGACGACTGGAATTCAGGGCCAGAGCCCCCAGGCCCAGCGCCGGGTCACTGACAACCATCAAGTCATCGAGGTTCGCCGCAGTCGGCGTCGGGGAGGTCGTGCTGACATCGCCACCGAGGATCTGAAATTGGGTATCGGTCGGGAAAACGCCATCGTTCATCATTCAATTTCCTTGGCTTTGGGTTTCGGCGCGATGACATTGGCGGCACTGCCGCTCGGATCGGTCCAGAAAGTCAATTGGCTGTATTTTTCAAACAAGTCCGGGGGCAGGACGGAGCGGCGCTCGCTGAAGCTGACCTTGGGCCGGACGCGGTGCAGGCCCGGAACGCCCAGTTGCAGATCGAAATCCGGTGCGTCGTATTCGACATGCTCAAAGTCATGCTCGAAATACGGCTCGCCCAGAAAGCTATAGACCAGTGGCATCACTTTTTCAGGTGCCTGGGCCAGCAAATCGTAATCGACCACCAGCAGGCGGCTGGCATGCTCGCCGTAAAAGGCTTCGCGCAGGGCCGCCCACGCAAAGCCGACCAGCTGCTCGTGCTGCGCCAGGCTTTCCAGGCGCTGGTAGACGGTGCTGCGGCCGGGGTTGCCGCCAAACAGCTTGGTGTATTCGTAAGGGTTGCTGCGGTACTTGCGCTCGATGCTGTCCATCACCCACGCGACATTGCGCGCGCAGGCAATCACCTTGGCTTCCGGAAACAGGTCCTGCAGCAAAGGCATGCGGGCGCACCACAGGCGGTTCGTATCGAAGATGACTTCCTTGTCCTGCTCCCCCTGGTAATAGGAATGGAACAAGCCGGTCAGCAGGTTTTTGCGCTGGGTGTTGTCGACCTGGGCAGCAAACTCGCTGCCGGCACTGACCTGAGCCAAAAGGCTACTGACAAAGCCGCCTACCGGGCTGCTCATGCCGGCCTGAAAGCGCGGGTTCTGCCGCAGGATGGCCGACAGCAGCGTCGAGCCGGAACGCGGCAGGCCGCTGATGAAATGAAAACGATGTGCACTCATGTCAGCGGGTCAGGAGGATTCAGTTGATCGGACCCGGGCGATCAACAACGCCTTCAGGATGGGGAGCTGCTTGGCGGCGAAAGCTCTCGCTCGGGCGGTCAGTTCGGCGAGGTTCTCCTCAGGGCTTTCCAGCGTCCTGCCTTCCACAACCAGTCGCTGGCCCTGGACTGCCATGATTTGCCACGCGTCCTGTACCCACTCGGCCGGCTCCTCCTTGCCTGCCGCATGCGCAGCAAGGAACAACTGCTGGAAGCGGTTCAGGGCGATCCCCCCACCGGTCACCGGGCTGGACAGGAAGCCAAGCTCATTGCTCCCCCGCGCTTTCCGGCACAGGTGAGCATTGAGCCGGTCGGCCTGCGGCTTGGCCCGGGCAATCACGCGGTCGTCTTGCACCATCGCCACGTGCCCCGCGCCGGTGAGCACCATCACGACCTCGACGATCTGTCTCAAGCTGAGTCCTGCGCCCGCCACGGCGCGCTCGATCTCGCCAAGACTACGCACCCGATGATCCGCGAGCAGATCGAGGATGGGGTGATAGACCGACTCGGTCAGCGTCGCCTCCCCCACCGTGGTACGAAGCTTCAGCGACACATCGGGGCGACCAGTGGTCAGGATTACCCGCTGAGCACGCAGGGCCTCGGCCCTCTCCAACTCATTGAGCTTGCGCGCCCCCCTGACCCAGTAATCGCGCCGGAACTGCTGATTGATCAGAAAATCGCGCGTGGTCTCGCGGAACATCGGGTCGGGAATGTCTCTCAGGAAAGCCTGCTGTTCACCGGACAGGCTCAGCGCCTCGATGTGGTCGAGACAATGCGCGGAGCAGGCGTAATCGAGCTTGGCCGGCGCCAGCCACTTGGCCATCGTCGCAAAATGCATCGGATGCCAGTCGCGGTTGAAATACTCATGCGCAAGGTACTGGCGGCTATGCTCCTTGAGCTTCTGTAGGCGCTCGGCCACGAAGGGATTGGCCTGGCTGAAAGCCGGGTTCAAGCCCAGCAACTTGTCGGCAAAAGCCAGGGCACCATCGATCCGTTTGACGATACCGTGCCCCTCCGCCCCCAGAACCTCCGCATGCTCGGTGAGCAGATGGCGCATCGGCGCAAAAGACGCCCAGCCCGGCTGCGTGTTGTAGCTGATGTACAGAACGCCCCCGACCTTGAGCTTGCGCCGGACGAAGTCGACGATGACCTGGCGATTCTCGTCCGAGATCCAGCTCCAGATGCCGTGCAGGCCGATGAAGTCGAAATCGGGCAAATCGGTCCGCGCTGCAAAATCGGCAAAGGCCTCGTCGAACAACTGGGCGCCAGCACCGGAGGCGGCGGCGAGTTCCTGCGCAAAGCCTGCCTGACTGGGGTTGAAATCGGTGCCGCACCACTGCACGACACTGGCCGCAGCGTGGAGATTGGCCGACAAGCCCTGACCAAAACCAAGCTCACAGGCACTCCCCACCTCGGGGAACACGAGCCCCTGATACAGGAACGCGAGCCTGGCGCGCTGCGGATTCAGTTCCGTGTAATAGCCATAGGTATACCCAATATCGGCCACATAGCCCGCAGTCCAGTCATTCATCGCTCGTCCTCGTCCCTTTCTCTCGGCAGCATCGGTTGTGATTCCGCGCGATTATGGCATCAAGCCGGCAAGCCCAATCCCCCCGATAGTGGCCAACGAGCGGTGTGTTTCACAAGTTCATGCTTGTACCAGATGAAACCTCGCCGGCTTCCCTGAATCCCGAGAAAAAACCATCGCGAACCCTCACCGCCCCACGAGAATGCCCACGCCCGGAACGCGTCCGGGCACGGGCCGATCAGGACGTCCTCTCAGCCGCCCGCAGCGCCTCGAACAGATCCCGCATCTCCTGCGCCAGCATCGAGCACGCCCACAGGTAATTGTCCTGCAGCGTCGGATTCATGCGCTCGCTCGACATGAGCGAGCGCCGAGAACTTATTGCCCTGCCAGTTGGGCCTTGACTGCTCTGACAGCCAGGATTTCATGCTGATGATGGCGTGTGTCAGCGGAGCGAATTGCGCAGACTCCAGAAGCGAACACGTGCGCCTGAACATGCTGGGAGGCCAGCAGGCCGATTCGCAGAATCGCTACAGCGCCACTGACTCAAGCCGCTTCAGCCACGCATCGAAATGCGGGCATGCGGCCCGTATGGCATCCAAGCCGATATCGCAGGCGATGAGCGGGCCATGAATGGTCTTTTGATAACCGGGCATGGCCGCCAATACACGCTTCGATGGGGCACTCTGCGGACCATCATTGATCTCTTCAGGCGGTGCCGCACTTCGCGCAGACCTCAGGGGCTCCAGCATGCGGTCGTTGTCGGTCCACGCTGCGAACGCATCGACCTGAGTCAGCAATAGCGCTTCGAATTCATGAACAAGCAGATTGGGAATGAAATTCGTGGCCCCGATATCTTTTCCCAATGCGGCCTCAAGGAACCCGGCTTTCATGTGTCCGTTCCCGTTGCGGGGATACGCCGGCTCAGCCTTGCCCGGAAAATCGCCGGGCAGCGCATAGAGATCGAACAAGGTGGAAACGTGGGCGCCCGCATCCTGCTTGCACAACTTCTCGATCTGGGGCTTGATCTTGGCGTAGCTCACGACGCCCCCCTTGTGGCCGGGGCTGGTACGCACAAGGATGGGGATGAGGTACAGGCCCTGCCTCTCGTAATGAGGCGCCAGGAGTTCGGTGACAAAAGCTTCTTCCGTCTGCCCTTCGACCAGAAGATAAACGCGGCTCATCGCCCCGGCCTCCCACCGAGCAGATTCTTCTTCCAGAGATCCCCAAGGCTGTATTCACCCAGCCACTCCGTCAGCGCCCCCGTATCCAGCCGGCTGAAGACAGACGCACCTCCGCGCTTGTCGACAACGATCAGGTCTTCCGCATCGAATTCATTGACCAATTCAACCGACTGGGTCGACACGATCAATTGATGCTGTTGCGCCGCGGATTTCATCAACCCGCCGAGCACGCTGATGGCGAACGGGTGCAACCCCAGCTCCGGCTCGTCGATCAAGATGGCCGCCGGAATGAATGCGTCCGGTTGCAAAAGCACCGTCGCCAGGCAGATGAAGCGCAGGGTGCCGTCCGACAGAGCGCTCGCGGAAAACGGCTCGTCCTGCCCTTTCTCCGTCCATTCGAGCTGGATCTTCTCCCGGTTGTCCACCGTGGGACGCAGATGGAAATCACCGAAGAAGGGTGCAACCAGTCCAATCGCCTTCACGATGCGCCGGTAGTGGGCCTCGTGATGGTTCTTGAGCCGGAGCAGAAAAGCCGCGAGGTTGCGCGCGTCGTCCCGCAGGTATTCGTTGTCGTTGATGTTGTGGATCTGCTTGACCAGCGCACTGCCGCTCGTGTCATGAAAGTGGTACAGGCGCCAGCTGCGCATCGGCGGCACGACGTAGTCATAGATACGCGTGTGCGCCTTCTGCTCCTCCACATAGGTCTCGAAGTGGCCGGAGCGAGGCCGCCAGTCACCGTGCCGGTTCCACCACAGCGCCTCGTGGGCAAACATCATCCGGTTGTCCTGGGTGGGCCGCAGCGTGAAGCGGTAACCGTTGTTGCCGAAATACAGCTCGGCGTCCAGGGTCTCCGTCTTCTTGCGGCCGAAGTGCAGCAGCACATCCGGCCCGCCTGCCAACCCGACCGCACTCTGCAACTGTTCATCCAGAATCCGGTTGATCAGGCGAAAGAAGCCGATGAGGTTGGACTTGCCCGCGCCATTAGCGCCGATCAACACATTGAGCCGGCCCAGGGGCAGATCGCACTCCGCGATGGACTTGTAACCACGCAGCACGAGACGTGAAATATGGCCCGAATTGTTCACCTGCTTGATCACTGCACTCCCCTCAACTACGACGCCACTCCTCAACGCTCCAGCCCGCCGCCGGGCCTCTCCGGCGCAGCGCCAACCCATGCCCAATCCACCAAGACATTAGCACGCCGCGCCGATCCGGGCCCGCTCGTCAGTCCAGCGGGTGCTCCCCCCTCCTCTCCCGCAGCGCCTCGAACAGATCCCGCATCTCCTGGGCCAGCATCGAGCACGCCCACAGGTAATTGTCCTGCAGCGTCGGATTCATGCGCCGGAAGGCATCCCCCGCGTCGCCATAGGTCATGGCCAGCAAGGACAGCAACTGCACCTGACGGGCGGAAAGCTGATCGACGATGGCCAGCGCATTGGCCTCCTCGGCCAGCCGGTAGAACGGCCCCGCCGGCGCGGGGAAAGTGAACGGCGTATTCATCGCAGCGCCCTCCCCTCGCCCCGCGCCCGGCGCGGAAGAGGCGAAACAATTACGAAGGCATTACGGATGGACGCGTGCGAACCGACGCACGCCAGGGTGGAAACGACCATGGTGCGGACTCCTTGTTTGGAACACTTCCGCTCTCCGTCGCCAAACGGGGGGCGGGCCAAAGCAGGGTTGGCGAACCGGAAACAAGGAACCGGCAGGGCCGAAGCCCTCCCCACCCGGCCCGCCATTGATCATGGACGCACCAAGGGTGCACGGACAAAAAAAGCCGCAACGCGGCTCACCATCCGCCTTGTTTTCAGCAGGTCGCCAAACCTGATCGCTGTTGTTTCAGCGACGGGCGGGAGTATCGGCTGGGGGTCGCGGGGGCGTCAAGGGAGGGGGATGACGGGGGCGAATGGGGAAATCGTCAAAGAACTGGTGAGTCTGTGAAATTTGAAAAATGTGAAGTGGTTCGCTGCAAAGGGGGCGAGCCTAGTGAGATACCCCATAATATCCGACATAAAACAACGTTCCCAGCGAGGAGCGAACTAAGGAAGCAGAGTGACTCTCGTCACAGCCGAAATCGCGGCCCTTGATTTCAGCGAAACATCGCTCAGCAACGACTGCAGTGAGCAATGCCCTCAAACACCTTTTCAACACTACCAAAAATCAATAAATATTCTACTGAGAAATAAAACATGACACAGAAAACAATAACATTTGACGACGCAACAATAGAAAAACTCTTTGGTAACGAAGCAGCCGATTACGAGAACATTGACAGACTCCGAGAGTACTACTTCAAGAGCAAAATATACAGTCGAGTAACAGCCGACCTGCCTTTAAGAATTATCGTCGGCCACAAGGGTGTTGGAAAGTCCGCTTTAATAAGGTATGCCATGCATGAAGATTATATGAATGGCACTTTGCCGATCCTTATTAAGCCGGACGATGTCGTGGAGGTTGCCAAGAGCAACGTAGACTTTCTTCAGCGAATTAAGGACTGGAAGACTGGGCTTTCCCAAGTCATAGGAAAGAAAGCACTCGAAGACTTTGGGATTGGCGATAACGCGACACTACAGATTTTCACACAACCCGGCGGGAAACTGCTCAACTTAATTCACGATTCAATTTCAGGCTTTCTTCAGAAGACGGGAGTTAATATCGGACCAACAAAGGAAAGCATAGCAAGACGGTTTCTTGAAAAGAAAAAGATTCGAGTATACATTGATGATCTTGACCGCGGCTGGGCGGCCAGGAAAGATGAAATCAATCGAATTTCCGCCCTCCTGAGTGCCATTCTTGATATGTGCACAGAATACCCTGGACTCCAATTTAGAGTAGCACTTCGGTCAGATGTTTATTTTTTATATCGAACGTCGGATGAATCTACGGACAAGACGGAAGGATCTGTTGTCTGGTTCTCGTGGACCAATCATGAGATCCTTGTACTTCTAGCAAAAAGGGTGGAAACATATTTTGGACGCACCACTCCCGATGAGTTAGAAAAACTTCCACAAAGAGATTTAGCGAAATTTCTATTGCCAGTCATGGAGGAAAGATTCCATGGTGCAGGAAAGTGGGAAAATGCCCCGATACACAGAATTCTGATGACACTTATCAGGCGTCGCCCCAGAGACTTGGTGAAGTTGTGCTCTTTAGCTGCGCGGCATGCTCATGAGCGGGGGCAGTCTAAGATCTACACAGAAGACTTTGAGGCAATATTCGAAGAGTATTCCCAAGGCAGATCACAAGACACATTCAATGAGTACAAGAGCGAACTCCCTCAGATTCAAAGGCTCATTGAAGGCATGAGGCCAACAGCTAAAGAAGTCAAAGAGGGCAAGGGCTGGATCTATAGCACAGATGCTCTAAACAAGAAAATTGCAAACATCTGCCAACAAGGCTCGTTCACATTTTCAAGCGGAACAAAAGCCACCCCAAAAGAATTGGCGCAATTCCTATACAAAATCAATTTTCTAATAGCAAGAAAAGACTACGACAGCGATGGACTAATTGAAAGAAGATACTTTGAAGAGAATAGATACATCTCTTCCGAGTTTCGTGACTTTGGCTACGACTGGGAAATTCACCCTGCATTTCGCAAGCATCTTCAACCAGAAAATATTTTTTCGCTCTCGAGATTCATTGCCCTGAGCGCAGATTAAAATCAAGCGAAGATGGATTTAACAGCATCACAAATACAAAGCTGCACCATTCCATTGGGGGCGCAACATCGTTATTGGATCTTATTGTTGAGTGTTTTTTCAGAAACGTCACTTCAACTCTGGATAGTTACGAGGTTCTAGGACCCGGGAGTGTCAGAATTTCTGTGTGTGAGGCTTGAAGAGACTTCTCCACCGAGCCGCCGCCAGGGGGCTCGGTGGAGAAGTCGGTAGTTATTCTAGTCGCGTATCGCTTCAAAGCGTTCGGCGTAAAGGATGGCAAAACGGTTCATTGCCTCTTTCCAGTCCCCGGCTGCCCACCCCAGCCCGCGGTGATGTTGCGCAGGGCCAGCCAGATCAGTTTGGTCGCGGCCTCGTCGCTCGGGAAATCCGATGTCGTTGGGCCAAGCAGCACTTACCGACCAGAACATTGCTCCCACTGCCCCCCGCGCCCAAGCATCGGAGCTTTTCACGCAGTGCAGCTCCCTCCACACTGAACCCACTTCCCTCCCAGCCGCGATCACTTCCCTCTGCGCCCCACCCTTGATGCTCCGATTTGAACTTGCTCCGCTCCAAGCTGAACAAGTTCAAATCACCGTTGAGCCGGCCTCCCTCCGATTGGAACCAGCTTCCCTCCGATTGGAGGCAGCCTCCCTCCGAGCATCAAGAGCCTCCCTCTGAGCACCGATAGCTCATCTCCGAGGATCTCGAGCTCCGCTCGCCGCGTCAAAAGTTCAGGTCCGGGGATCTCGAGTCCACGTCTGAGCTGAACAAGTTCAAGTCCGGGCTTCGATGGTTCAAATCGGAAGGTCGAGCACTTCGTTCCGAACCCGGATGTGTTCGAAATCTTGTGCTCAGGCTTCCTCCAGCGCCATCGCTTGATAGCGTACCCCGTTCCTGGCCTGCGCTTCGGCGGTGGGGGCGAAGCCGAAGGCCGCGTACGTGGGCACTGCATGGAGGGACGAATTCACCGTGAAGCGGGAGGTGTCGCCGGCGCCGGCCTTGAGGCGTTGCCACAGGGCACGGGCCACGCCTTGGCCGATCAGGCCGGCAATAGCGGGCGCATCGGCAGGCTGGGCGGGGCGGAGCGTGAATGAAAGAGGCATGGGCAGGACTCCAGGGATGATTTTATTTTCAGATTTAGTTTGCTATGTCACTCAATAGTGCGTATGGTGAAACACAGCGATTTCCAGTTGTGTCGTGATTTTGTTGGTCTAGTATCCGCAGTCCTGCGGCAGCATTCCCCCATTTTTACCTGGCCCTCTCGATCTCGCCCCATTCAGGGGCTACGCCCCGTCATTTTTTCGGAGATTCAAGATATGGCAGCAGGTACTGTGAAGTGGTTTAACGATTCCAAGGGTTTTGGTTTCATTACGCCGGACGACGGCGGCGATGACCTCTTCGCCCACTTTTCCGCGATTCAATCCTCGGGTTTCAAGAGCCTGGCCGAAGGTCAGCGCGTCAATTTCGACGTGACGACCGGCCCGAAGGGCAAGCAAGCCAGCAACATCCAGATCGCCTGATTTTTCCGGCGTCTGTCTCAAAGGCGGCTGAGTCCTGTCAGCCGCTTGCAAGCTCTTGTGCCGACTTGATTGGTCGGCACAGGCATGGAATCGGTTCTTCCCGATTTCCATGCAAATCCAGCAATAAATCAATCAATCCACAGCAGCACGGAGCGAAGGCTCATGCGCGCTATTCCCACACGCGCCCATTGCCGCCCTGCCCTGCGAAGACGCCTGGTGGCGCCCGATGCCTCAATCGGGTCGTCGCGAATTGGCCGGTCTGTCTCATGCCGACCTTCATCGTTTATCCAGCCCCCTGCGATGAGACGCAAGCGGCGCGCGAGCGGCCTTCAACGCACGCCGTTTCAACGACATGGAGTACAGCATGACCAATGCCATTCAGCGAACCGAGCTGAGGACCTTCTACTACACCCCGGTCCATTGTCCGTTCTGCGGCACGCGGGTGATGGGTGCGGACCCGGTGGACGAAACCCTTATCACTGCCTGCCCCCATACCTTGTTCATTGCCCATGACACGGCTTTCGAATACCGCTCCGAGCGATTCGACAGGAACCTCGATCTGCATGGCTTGAGCGACCGAGAGGTGGAAGAACGATGGCGCGGGGAGGCCGGCGGGATCGACGGTTTCACCAACCAGGTCACTCTGGCGGACGCGATCAAGCTTGCGGCCTATGCGCCGGAGCCTTCGCCCTACGGTTCTTACTACGGCTTTGCGCCGACCGAATAAGCATCACCCCTGAGCCCCGTTTCTTTCGGGCTTACCTAATTTACCCCAGGAGAAATGACAATGGCCAAGGAAGATCTGCTTGAAATGCAAGGTGTCGTGATGGAAGTGCTGCCGGATTCGCGCTTTCGCGTCACCCTCGATAACGGACACATGCTGGTAGCCTATAGCGGCGGCAAGATGCGCAAGAATCATATCCGCGTGCTGGCCGGCGACAAGGTGTCCCTCGAAATGTCCCCTTACGATCTGAGCAAGGGCCGGATCACCTTCCGCCATATCGAGGGCCGCACGCCCCACGCGCCGCGGGCACAACGCCGTTAAAACGTATCGGACGCGCCCGTCTTTCCGCGCGGAACATCGTCGTTCATCCGGCCTATTGGGCCCTCAGTAGGAGCCATCATGGCTAAGCCAAACTACCAGTTCGAGAAGCGCCAGCGAGATCTGGCCAAGAAGCAGAAGCAGGAAGAGAAGCGTCGCGAGAAACTTGCGAACAAGGCGGCCAACGCCAGCGATTTGCAGACGGCGGAGCCGGAAGCCGGCGTGCCGGAGGACGGGAACGGCACGGATTCCGGGACTGCATCGGCTTAAGCCTGCCGCACCGTAGCAAGCCCTGACGTCTGGCGCCCCCAATCGGGACCGCCAGACGTTTTTGCATTCAAGCACACCCCACACGGTAAAATCACGACAATCCGCAGGTATTCGCCGCACTGACTTCATTCGTCCCATGCTTTTGCATTCTCTTCTGACGGAACGCTTTGACAGCAATCACAACAGTGATGAATTGCTGCAACTTCTGGCTTCGGTGCTGAACGCGTTCCCCGTTGCGTGTTTCCTGATCAATAGCGAACACCGGGTGATCCACTGGAATATGGCGTGCGAGATTCTGACCGGCGTGTCTGCACGGGCCATCGTAGGCACCAAGGATCAGGGAAAGGCGTTCTACGGCTGCGACCGGATGGTCATGGCCGATCTGGTCCTCGATGGCGCGGCGAACAATCAGGTCGATGCGCTCTACCACGGCAAGTTCCGGCCTTCTTCAATCATCCCCGGCACCTATGAGGCGGAGGATTTCTTTCCCGACTTTGGCAAGGAAGGGCGCTGGCTGTATTTCACGGCCGTCCGCATCTGCGACGTGCATGGCACGCCCATCGGAGCGATCGAAACCTTGCAGGATGTGACGGCGCGCCGGCAGGCCGAGACGGCCCTGCACTTGAGCAATGAACGCTTCAAGGCGCTCAGCTGGGTCGACGATCTGACGCAGCTCTACAATTCGCGCCGGTTTCATGAGGTGCTCGACACCGAGATTTCGCGGGCCGCACGCTACGCCCATCCCCTGTCGTTGATGGTGTTTGACATCGATTACTTCAAGCAGATCAACGATACCCATGGGCATCAGGAAGGCGACCGCGTCCTGCGGCTGATTGCCGAGCACCTGCGCCAGTGGCAGCGCGAGGCCGACCATCTGTTTCGGTTTGGCGGGGATGAGTTTGCGGTCATCCTGCCGGAGACCAATACGGCCGCGGCGCACGCCGCCGCAACGCGATTGGTTGAGGAATGGCGGCAATTAAACGGCAACGGAGCCGACGCAGTGACCCATGGCAGTACGCTCAGCGTCGGCGTTACCCAGTTGAAAGCGGATGACACGGCCGAGACGTTTGTTCGCCGGGCCGATCAAGCGGCCTATGAGGCCAAGCGCCTCGGACGGGACCGGGTTATCGGCGCGTAAAGCCTGCTCGATCGTCGGCGTTTGTCGTTCCGTACAGCCGCGGCCCCGTCGCTCTCCCAGCGGGCCGGGCTTCCACAGTTCGAATCGTAAGGGCGAGTGCCCTCACGCGCACACGCAGTTCCGCCCCTTGCGTTTGGCCCGGTAGAGCTTCTCGTCGGCACGTTCGATCATGGCCACGTGATCGCCAGGGCCGTCGGGCACCATGGTGCTGAGGCCGGCGCTGATGGTGACGATACCGGCCGGGGACATGGCGTGGGGGAGTTCCAGATCCGCAACGATCCGGCGGCATTTCTCGGCGATCTGCAGGGCGGCGTCGGCCGGGGTTTCGGGCAGGATCAGCGTGAACTCTTCGCCGCCGTAGCGGGCAAACAGGTCGCTGGAGCGCACGGGCATGGCGCTGATCGCCTCGGCGATGCGCTGCAGGCAGGCGTCGCCGCGCACGTGGCCGTAGTGGTCGTTGTAGTTCTTGAAGTAGTCCACGTCGAACATCAACAGGGACAGCGGTTGCCCGCTGCGCCGGGCGCGCGCCCATTCGGCGGCGATGGTCTGCTCGAACATCCGGCGGTTGGCGATACCGGTCAGCTCGTCCTGCTTGGCCAGGGCTTCGAGCTTGCGGTTGAGCTGGAGCACCTTGTCTTCCATCTGCTTGCGTTCGGTGATGTCGAACATGAAGCCGACCAGGTCGGTGGTGGCGCCGTTCGCGTCGCGGATCACATGCACCACGTCGCGGATCCACACATAGCTGCCGTCGGCCTTCAGGGCGCGGTAGTCGGCTTCGTGATCGACGCCCTGCTCCGACTGGCGGATGCAGAAACTGGCGGTGCGCTCCCGGTCTTCTTCATGGATGCGCTCGATCCAGTCCATCGCCCCCAGCCAGCTGTCCCGCGGCCAGCCGAGCAGGCTTTCGATCTGCGGGCCGATGTAGTCGAACTGCTTGGTCTGCCAGTTGATCTTCCATGGAATCGCCTTGGTCGATTCGAGCAGGGTCTTGTACACACCCCAGTCGTCGCTGCGTTCCAGCCTGTCGATACCATTGAAAGTCTGCGCTTCTGCCATCGTCTTCTCTCGCACGGGGTCTCTCCGGCCCGCCTTCGCCCGAGAGACTAACGCGGGAATTTTGCAGGGAACGACGGCGCAGAGCGGGACTGCGGTACTAGTGCACACTTTGGGTAAAGTGTCATAAAGCGTTAAGAGGCGTGGCATGGATGGGCGCGTGAGCTTACAACCTGAACCGCGCCACCGACTCCCGCCAGCTTTATGGCGTGCCTTGACGCTGGTGACGCTCGATGGCTTACTACATGTTATTAACAGTTAGTGAGCCGCCATCATGCCTACCAGTGTCGCTCTGGGCAGCCATTTCGAGAGTTTTGTCCGGGAGCAGGTTCAGACGGGCCGCTTCAACAACGCAAGTGAGGTGGTCCGCGCCGGCCTGCGCCTGCTCGAAGAAAGCGAGCAGCGACGGCAGCTTGAACTCGAAGCCCTGCGCACCGAGATTGCGGCAGGCAAGGCCAGTGGCGAGCCCAAGCCGGCCGATGAAGTGTTCAACCGCCTCGAGGCCAAGTACGCAGCCAAGGCCCGTTGATGCGCCTGCGCTTCACGCCGCTGGCCGAACAGGATCTCGAATCCATCGCCGATTACTTTGCACTCGACAGCCCACGCCGGGCATTGAGCTTTGTGCGGGAATTGCGTCAGCAGTGCGAGCGGATTGCCCTGACGCCACAAGCCTACCGGTTACGCCCGGAATTGGCGGAGGGCATTCGCTCCTGCGCCTATGGGAACTATGTGATTTTCTTCGAGGCCACAGCCGGTGCGGTGCTCGTGGTCCGCATCCTGCACGGTGCACGAGACCTCCCGGCCCAGTTTCCGTCTGACGACGGAACGCACTGAGGGCTGGTCTCGCCTCAGAGTCGGCCAGCCTAAGTGCAGGCCGGCCGCTCCTCATTGCTCTCGCGCAAGGACTCGCCCGCTTACAACCTGAACCGCGCCACCGACTCCCGCAGTTCGCTGGCCAGCGTTTCCAACCGCTTCACGTCTTCATCCGCCGCCCGTACCGATGCGGCGGATTCTTCGGCCATGCGGGCGATGCGTTCGACGTGCTGGGCGACGCTGGTGCCGGCCTGGCTCTGTTCGGCGGTGGCGCTGGCGACGTCGCGCACTTTGACGACGGTGGCTTCGGCGCCAGCGCTGATTTCGCGCAGGGAGGCCGCGGCGGCGGTGGCCATGTCGACGCCGCGGCCGACCAGCGGGGTGATGGCCTGCATGCTGCCGACGACGGAGCCGGTGTCGGCCTGTACGGCGGCGACCATGGTGGTGATCTGGCCGGTGGCGCTGGTGGTGCGTTCGGCGAGCTTGCGCACTTCGTCGGCGACGACGGCGAAGCCGCGTCCTTGTTCGCCGGCCCGCGCGGCTTCGATGGCGGCGTTGAGGGCCAGCAGGTTGGTCTGGTCGGCGATTTCCTTGATGACGCTGGCGATGCCGCCGATTTGCGAGGAGCGGTCGAGCAGGCCTTCGATGAGGCGGGCGGCGGTGCTCACCTGCTCGGACACGCCCTGGATGGTGTCGGCGGCGCGCTGCACCATCTGTTCGCCGTCCCGGGCGACCTGGCTGGAATGCTCGGAGTTCTCTTCGGTTTCCCGCGCGCTGCCGGAGATGTGGTCGATGCTGACGGACAGTTGTTCGATGGCGGCGGCGGTGGATGAGGTGGCGTCGGACGAGAGCTGGCTGGCTTCGTCGATGCGCGTCATCTGGCGGCTGAGGCTGGAGGAGATGTGGCCGAGCAGCGTGGCGCCGCGCTGGATGCCGTCGATCATCTCGCGCAGGCTGGTCTGCATGTGGGCGACGGAGGCGAGCAGGCTGTCGCTGCCCTTGGGCATGTCGAGGTGCTGGGCGAGGTTGCCGGCGGCGATCTCCCGCGCGACCTGGGCGGCGTAGTCGGGTTCGCCACCGATGCGCCGGTAGATGCTGCGCGCCATCAGGCCGGCGAGCACGGCAACGACGATCAGCACCACCGCGCCGAGGCCGATGAAGCGCCAGGCGAGGCGCCAGAAGGCGTTGTCGATGTCGTCCACCCAGGCGCCGTAGCCGAGGACCCAGTTCCAGCCCTGGACCTTGGTGACGCCGTTGATCTTGGGCAGTTCGGTGTCGGTGCCGGGTTTCTTGACCATCACTTCCACGTAGCCGAACTCGTTACCGTTGATGGCATCGAGGTAGCGCTGGAAGTCGTAACGGCCGTCGGGCAGTTTCTTGCCGAGGTCGATCCTGCCGGTGTCCTTCATGTTGGGCAGCACCAGGCCGAGGCCGTCGGTGCTGCGCGCCCATACATATTTGGTCTTGCCGTCGCGCATGGCGGCCAGTGCTTCGATGGCGCGGGCCTGGGCGTCGGCGTGGCTGAGGGTGCCGGCCTGTTCCAGCGCCTGGTAGCGGGCCACGCTCTGGGTGGCGAGGATGAGGACGGTGCGCAGTTCGTTGCGCCGTTCGTCGAGCATGGTGGTGCGCAGCGTGGTGAGCGCTACGCCGGCCACCACGATCAGCCCCAGGATGGCGCTGGCGACGATGAGGCCGAGCCGTCGTGAAAGCTTCATGGTTGGTTTCCCTCGTACTGTTGTGCGGCTCTAATTGAAAACGGCCACCGGAGACATGTCCGGTGGCCGTTTCACGGCCTCGCCTGAGTGATTCGCGCGCTGCTTAGTGCTTCATGGAGAACGCGGAGATCCAGGAGGTCTTGCGGGCTTCGGCAAAGGCCTGCTCGCGCAGCTCGTTGTACTCGGCGTGCGGCACCGGGTTGGCATTCCGGTTGCCCAGGTCGTGGATGCGGACGCGGTAGGTTTCACGGGCAGTCCATGCGGCCAGAGCGGCGATGACGGTAACGCCGAAAGCGATGGAGCCGACGGTCATCGGGATGTTGGTGGAGCCCGGGGGCGCCACGGTGGCGAACAGGGCCGGCAGCATGGCGGTGATCATGGTGCCGATGTTCTGGGAGATGGCCATCGCGGAGACGCGGGTGCGGGTCGGGAACATTTCCGGGTAGAAGCTCGGGAAGATCGCGTTGTAGCCCTGATAGACCAGGCCCCACATCAGCAGGGACATGATGATCGCCATCGGTACGCTGTGGATGCTGATGGCGTACAGGTAGCCGAAGGACAGCAGGCCGGCGCCAAGGGAGCCACCGATGATCAGCGGACGGCGGCCGATCTTGTCGGAGAGGTTGCCGACCATGGGAATGACGAGCACGGCCAGGCAGTTGCCGAGGACCGGGATCCACAGGTAGACGTCCTTGCTGAAGCCGATGCCGTAGCCGGGCTGGACCGCGTAGGCGGCGCCGAAGATGGTGGCGACGACCGGGATGACGTTCATCAGGGATGCGCACATCACGCGCAGCATGTCGGGCCAGCATTCGCGGATGGCCTCGACGACCGGCGCCTTCGGGATCTCGCCCTTCTTGGTTTCCTGGGCAAAGGCCGGGGTTTCATCGACTTCGCGGCGGATGATGTAGCCGGCGATGATGACGACGAAGCTCAGCAGGAAGGGAATGCGCCAGCCCCAGCTGTTGAAGGCTTCGGTCGGCATGAAGTAGGCGAGCGGCAGGAACACGGCAGCGGCGAGGATCTGGCCGGCCTGCACGCCTTGCAGCGTGAAGCTGGCGTAGAAGCCGCGTCGGCCGAAGGGGGCGTGTTCGAGGATCATCGAGCTGGCGCCGGAGATTTCACCCGCCACCGCGAAGCCCTGGATCAGGCGCAGGATGACGAGGAGGACCGGAGCGAGCATGCCGACCTGGTCATAGGTAGGCAGCAGGCCGACGGCCATGGTGGAGATACCCATCAGGAACATGCAGATCAGCAGCACCTGCTTGCGGCCGTGGGTGTCGCCCCAGTGGCCGAGGACGAAGGCGCCGATGGGACGGGCCACGTAACCGACGCCGTAGGTGGCGAGGGAGGCGACGATGGCGATCTGGGGGTCGCCGTGGGGGAAGAAGATCTGCGGGAAAATCAGCGACGCGGCGGTCGCGTAGATGAAGAAGTCGTAATACTCCAGCACGGAACCGATCCAGCCACTGGCGGTGGCCTTCTTGGTCTGCTGGGTCCCATGTTGCTTGTGTTCGCTAGGACTACGCATGGTTGTCTCCACTATTTTTTGTGTGTTGCAGCAATTCGGATCGTTTGGGCGGTGCTGCCTCTGCAGCCTTCGAAGTGGGGCTAGATTAACGATAGCGATGTCCCAATTAACTGGGTCAATGCGGGTGATGCGCGATTGCCGTCACAACTTGTTCGATAATCGCGCACCGCGTTGGGCTCAAGGAGCCCCCCCTCCTCTCCGTTCTCCGGCACTTACGGTGCTGCAATGCAGCATCGATTCATGGCCGGGGTTCGATTACCTGGCGAGCGGCAGCGAGGGCCTGGCGCGCCCATTCGACCTGCCCGACCCCGGCCATCCGGAGCATGTGCGGCACCTCGACGCTGACCGGCAGGTCGGCGGGCAAGGCCGCGAACATGCTGTGCAGATCGATGCCGCCCTCCCCCGGCAACAGGCGCTCGCAGCGCGCGGCGTGGATCATTTCCTCCACCGTCAGCGTGAGCCCGGTGGGGGCGTCGCAGATCTGCGCGTAGTGCAGCAATTCCCGCGGCAACGCGCGCAGATCGTCCGGCGTGGTGTCCGAGCGCGCGAAGTGCAGCGCGTCGGCAAGGATGCCGGCGCCGGCCGGGCGACCCGCCGCGTCGACGACCCGCAGGGCAGCCTTTGCGTCGGGAACCGCCGTCCAGGGCATGAACTCCAGGTCGGCGCTCATCCCGTGCTGGTGGGCGACTTCGCACAGCTGTGCGTAGTTGGCGGCGAGGCGGCCGGGCTCGGTATCGTCGCCAGCCACCAGCAGCGCCTTGGCGCCAAGCTCCGCGCCGATCTCGATCAGGGGCAGACAGCGCCCAAGCTCGAAGTCATCCGTCAGGCGGATGATTTCCAGGTCGAACACGCCGACGCCGGTTTCCTTCGTTGCGGCGAGGGTTTCGCGCAGTACGTCGGGCAGGCCGATCATGAACTGCTGCGGCGCACCGGCCATGTTGGGCAGCAGGCGCAGGCCGACGAAGCCGTAGCCCAGCTCGGCCGCGAGGCGGATGGCCTCGGGCGGCGTCAGGGTGTTGGACGTCAGGTAGGCAAGGGAAAAAGGACGCTCCATGGCAGCCATCACTGCAGCGGCGAAACCGCGGTGGGCAGCGCGATGGTGGAGGTCATCGCGGTGGTCAGGTGGGCCGGGCCGCCCTTAGGCGGCCAGATGCCCTTGGCGACGGCGTCGGCGCGGGCCTTGCCGCGGGCGTCGACGGTCGGGTAGGCCCAGATGTTGGTGAAGCGCAGCGGGCCGTCGAGGGCCACCATCGCCACCACGCAGGGGGAGATTTCTTCGCGGGCGGGCACGGCCTGTTCCCACAGGTCGATGGTGGCCTGCACGCCGCCCGGCTTGATGCCGTAGGTGCGGATTTCATACACCGGGCCGCGGATGCCGGACTCGGCCGACGGGCTCACCGGCTTCATCCACGGGAAGCCTTGGTAGCTGTGCTGCTCCAGGCTCTGGAAGATCTCGCCGCAGCCGAAGGGGCTGGCGCTGAGCTGGGTGCGCTGGCGCTCGGCCTGCAGGGTGGCGAGGTCGTCGAAGCCACGCAGCACGATCATCTGGTTCAGCGTGCCGATGTCGGTGAACCAGCAGGCGAGCAGTTCGCCTTGGGCGTCGGGGGCGGTGGCGAAGGCCTGCACATTGGCGGCGGCCTGGGCGGCGGTGCCGAAAGGCAGGGTCATGGTGGACAGTTCGTAGAACATGGGTCTTCCTTTGCGTTTCAAGCGTAGCTGGGTTGAATCCGGGGTTCCTGCGCGTCGGCAAGCAGGGGCTGGCCGGCGGCGTGGTGGGCGGCGAGGTAGCCGAAGGTCATCGCCGGGCCGAGGGTGATGCCGCCGCTCGGGTAGTGGCCGCCCATCATGCTGGCCATGTCGTTGCCGCCGGCGTAGAGGCCGGCCATCGGCTGGCCGTGGCTGTCGAGCACGCGCGCCTGGTCGTCGACACACAGGCCGCCGAAGGTGCCAAGGCTGCCGGGGACGATCTTCACCGCATAGAACGGCCCCTGCTCCAGCGGCGCCATGCAGGGGTTGGGCAGGCTTGATGCGGCATCGCCCTGCACGCGGTTGTAGGGGGTCTCGCCCTTGGCGAAGTCCTCGTCGCGGCCGACGCGGGCCATCCGGTTGTAGTGCTGCACGGTCTGCGCCAAAGCATCCGGGTCGATACCGCACTGGCGGGCCAGTTCGGCCGGCGTGGCGCCGCGCTTCAGGTAGCCATTCTTGAGCATGCGGCCGAGCGGCATCGGCGCGGGCTTGACCGCCCCCAGGCCGTAGCGGCGGATGAAGGCGTGGTCGCAGACCAGCCAGGCTTCGATGGGTCGGCCGGCCGGCACGGCGGCGAGCATGTCGCGCACGAAGTCGTGATAGGAGTCTGCTTCGTTGGTGAAGCGCTTGCCGTCCGCCGTCACCGCGATGAGGCCCGGCTTGGCCCGCTCGATGAGGTGCGGGAAGTGGGCGAAGCTGCCATCGGCGCGGGGCACCAGCGACACCGGCGCGAGGGCGGCGGCCTGGGCCAGTTGGCCGTTCAGCGCGGCACCGACGGCCTCGCCCATGCGCAGGCCGTCACCGGTGTTGCCGCGGGAGGCCGCCGACCAGTGTTCGCGGCCGCTCGGTGCGTGGGGCAGCCAGGCTTTCTTGCGTTCCACGTCGAAGGGGAAACCGCCGCAGGCCAGTACAACCCCGCAGCTGGCGCGGACCTCCACATCGCCATCCGGCCCGCCGAGCACCGCGCCGACGACGCGCCCCTCCTCCACCAGCAGGCGGCGGGCCGGGCTGTCGGTGCGGATCTCCACACCGCGCTCGAAGGCCGACGCGGCGAGGCCGGCGACCAGCGCATTGCCATTGACGAGGCGCATGCCCCGGCCGTGCCGCAGCTGGTCGCGCCAGTAGGCGAGCACCTTGCCGGCCACGTAGCGGAAGGACGCGACGCTGCGCATGGCGTTCATGAAATGCCGGAGTTCCGCTCCGGACGCGATGCCCATGCCCCACAAGGTGGTTTCACGCAAAGGAGGTTTGAGTCGGTCGATCTGCCGGCCGAGGCGGCGGCCGTCGAAGGGCGCTGCGCACAGGGAACGTCCACCGGTCGCCGCGTCGGGCGTGCGGCCGTGGAAGTCCGGAATGGCATTGCCGTCGATGAACTGCAGCGCGGTGTGGCGGCGGAAGAAGTCCACCATGCGCGGGCCGTGTTCGAGGTAGGTCCGCGCCCGCGCTTCGTCGAACTGGTCGCCCAGCTCGTGACGCAGGTAGGACAGCGGCGTCTCGATGTCTTCGACAATCCCCGCCTCGACAGCCAGCGGATTGCGCGGAATCCACATCCAGCCGCCAGACCAGGCGGTGGTTCCGCCGTATTGGGCATCCTTCTCGGCGACCAGCACGCGCAGCCCCAGGTGGGCGGCAGTGACGGCGGCGGACAGGCCGCCGGCGCCGGAGCCGATGACCAGCAGATCGGTTTGGATCATGGTGCGTATATGGGTTGCGCACCGGATCGGCGCGCCATGTTGAAGAAAGGCGAGGCGCCGCTGGCGGCGGCCATCTGCTCGGCGGTGGCGATCAGCTCGCCGGCCAGCGCGTGCATCTTGTCCTCGGTGAAGCGCACCGTCGGCCCGGCGATGGAGATCACGCCGATCGCCGCCTGGCCACGCAGACGCACCGGTGCGGCCATCGAGTTGAGGCCCGGCGTGTAGGTTTCCAGCGTCACGCTGTAGCCACGCTCGCGCGTTTCCTGGATGCCGGCCAACACCGCCTGCACGGTGGCTGGCGCGTTGGGGCCGAACTCCGTCGGCTGGCCGATGCCCTGCTGGGACACCAGCGCCAGCGCCTGTTCGTCGTTGAGCGTGGACAGCCACGCGAGGCCGGAGGCAGAACAGCTCAGGCGCGCATCACTGCCCATCTCCGGGTCGTAACGCAGGCCCTGGCGGGCGCCCTGGGCACGGGCCACCCAGGTCAGCCGGTCGCCGTCCACCACGGACAGGCGGACCAGTTCGCCCGACACGCCGGCCAGCTGATCGAGCAGCGGCTGGGCGATATCGACGATGCCGGAATGGCCGAGGTAGCTCAGGCCGAGGGACACCAGCTTGGTGGTGAGCACGTAGTCGCCCTGCTCGCGCACCTGGCGCACGTAGCCGCAGCGGGCGAGGTCGGTGAGCAGGCGGTGGGCGCCGCTGCGCGGAATGTTGAGCTGGTCGGCGATGGTGGCCAGCTCCAGGCCATGCGCGTGACGGGCCAGCAGCTCAAGGATGCCCAGGGTTCGTTCGAGTACTCCGCTCATGATTGCTCCAGTTCTAGTAACAGCGCCGCACGACGCGGCGCGATGAGGTTGGGTTTGCCAGGCTCTTACCTGCCGGATTTATCCGGGACCTGCAACCCCATGGCGGGCGGACGATCGAATTATAGATAAAACAGAACTAGATTCAATAGTGGAATCTTGTTCCGTTTTTTGTAGAATGGAATCTCCTGACACCCACAACGGAGACAAAACCATGTCGCAGCCCCTCAACGGAGCCACCCGCGTTCACTTCATCGTCGGCGACCCGATCGCCCAGGTGAAGTCGCCGGCCGGCGTCACCCAGGCCTTCCACGCCCACGACCGCAACGCCTATGTGATGCCCGCCCACGTGGCGCCCGCCAAGCTGGCAGCCTGGCTGGACGGCGTGTCCCAGGCCCAGAACGTGGACGGGATCATCGTCACCGTGCCGCACAAGTTCGCCTGCTTCGACCTGTGCGCCACCACCTCCGAGCGGGCGGCCTTCCTGCACACGGTCAACGTGATGCGCCGCAACCCGGACGGCAGCTGGCATGGCGACATGTTCGACGGCCTCGGCTACGTGTCCGCGCTGCGCGACCGGGGCTGCGAGCCGAACGGCAAGAAGGCGCTGCTGGTCGGCGCCGGCGGTGCCGGCTCGGCGATTGCCCACGCGCTTGTGGTGGCCGGCGTGAGCGAACTGGCGATCCATGACGAAGACACAGCGCGCCGCACCACGCTGGTGGACCGCCTCGCCGGCCTTGGCCAATGCCCGGTCAGCCACGGCAGCCCCGACCCGAGCGGCTTCGACATCGTGATCAACGCGACCCCGGTCGGCATGAAGGACGGCGATCCCTACCCCCTCGACGTCAGCAAGCTGACCCCGCAGACCTTCGTCGGTTGCGTGATTACCGCCCCGGCAATCACGCCGCTGATCGCCGCCGCCCGCACCCTCGGCTGCGGCACCTCCACCGGCGCCGACATGTTCGGCCGGGTCTGCGACCTGATGGTCGACTTCCTGCTGGGTGAGTGACATGCAAGTCATCACACGGCTCGCCGATCTGCCGGAGCCGCAAAGTTACGACGTGGTGGTGATCGGCGCCGGCGGCGCCGGCCTCTCGGCGGCCCTGGTCGCCGCCATCGAGGGCGCCCGCGTATTGCTGGTGGAGCACACCGGCTACGTCGGCGGCACCACCGCCCTGTCCGCCGGCACCACCTGGGTGCCCGGCACCCACCATTCCGCCAAGGTCAATCCGACGGACACGCTGGCCGACGCCGCCCGCTATCTGGACAACGCAGTCGGCGAGCGCAGCCCCGCCGCATTGCGCCGGGCCTTCCTGGAAACCGGCCCGGAGGCGGTGCGCTACATAGAGGCGCAGTCGGAAGTCAAATACCGCCCCTACGCCAAGCACCCGGACTACATCTCCGACCTGGGCGGCTCGACGCTGACCGGCCGGGCGCTGGAGCCGGTGCCCTTCGACGGGCGCCTGCTCGGCGAGCTGTTCGATCTGATCCGCCCGCCGATCCCGGAATTCACGGTGCTCGGCGGCATGATGGTGGACCGCAACGACATCAACCACCTGCTCGGCATGACCCAGTCGCTGGCGTCCTTCCGGCACTCCCTGAAGATCGTGCTGCGCCACGCCCACGACCGCCTCGGCCATTCCCGCGGCACGCGGCTGGTGATGGGCAATGCGCTGGTGGCCCGTCTGTTGTATTCCCTCGCGCAGCACGACACGGTGAGCCTTACGCTCAACACCTCGGTGACCGACATCGAACGCGGCACCGACGGCGTGGAAGCGATCACCCTGTCCCAGCAGGGGCAACAGTGCTGCGTGCAGGTAAAGGGTGGGCTGATCCTCGCCAGCGGCGGTTTCAACCGCAGCCCGGCGCTGCGCAAGGCGATGCTCGGCGAAGTGGACATGAGCTGGTGCCCGGCTGCCCCCGGCCACACCGGCCAGGCCCAGGAACTGGCCCGCGGGCTTGGCGCCCACTACGGTGCCAGCCACGGCACCAACGCCTTCTGGGCGCCGGTGTCGCTGCGCAAGCGGGCGGACGGCAGCACCGCGGCCTTCCCGCACTTCGTGATGGACCGGGCCAAGCCGGGCATGCTGACGGTCAACCAGGCCGGCGACCGCTTCGTCAATGAGAGCACGTCCTACCACCTGTTCGCGCTGCGCATGCAGCAGAGCATGGCGGACGGAAACACGGCCGCCGACGTGCCGGCTTACCTGATCTGCGACGCCCGTGCGCTGCGCAAGTACGGGCTCGGCATGGTGCGGCCGGGCGGCGGCGGACTCGGCCCCTTCATTGCCGACGGCTACTTGACCGAGGCCGACAGCATCGAAGCGCTCGCCGGCAAGCTCGGCATCGATCCGGCGCGGCTGCAGGCCAGCGTCGCCAAGATCAAGGCCTACGCGGAAAGCGGCGTCGATCCGGATTTCCGGCGTGGCGAAACGGCCTACCAGCAGAACATCGGCGACGCCACCTGGCCCGGCCGCAACCCCAACCTGGGCGCGTTGAGCGAGGCGCCGTTCTACGCGGTGCGCCTCTATCCCGGCGACATCGGCGCCTCCACCGGCCTCGCGGCAGATGTGGATGCCCGTGTGCTGGACGGCGCGGAGCAGCCCATCGGTGGCCTCTACGCGGTCGGCAACGATATGCACTCGATCATGGGCGGGGTCTACACGGCACCGGGCATCACCATCGGCCCCGGCCTGGTGTTCGGCTACCGAGCCGCCAAGCATGCGGTTACGCGGGCCCGTAGCTGAGGCGGAAAAGCCCAAGCCCCCGCCGCCGGCCCGGGAGACAAGCGCCGGCAGCAATCCCAGACAAGCCAGATCCCACAACTGGCACCACAAAGACAGAGGAGACGTCCATGATTCGACAAAAAACCCTGCCCGCCCTGCTGGTGCTCGCCAGCATCACCACCTTCGCCGGCCCCCGCGTCGCGCTCGCCGGTGAGCTGGAAGACCTCAAGGCCCAGCTGCAGGCCCTGCAGTCCCGCATCGAGAAGATGGAGGACAACCAGAAGCAGGCCGCCACCGTGAAGGCGGTCGTCCCGGCCAGCGTGCCGGCCGGCAGCCCGGCGGCCTCCAACGTGACCGTCGGCACCACCCAGAGCCCGCTTAGCCTCAACGTGGGCGGCGGTGTCGTCACGCTGTACGGCAACCTCGACGAATACCTCAACTACATGAAGAGCAGTTCGGGCGGCCGCATCTTTTCCGCCCAGGATGGCGCCTTCCTGCGCAGTCGCATCGGCTTCAAGGGCGAGCGCGCGATCAA
>JAFEDI010000115.1 GCA_018241725.1 Pseudomonadota bacterium
CTTCTTTGACCGCTGGTTTGACGAGCAACGTGCCCTCTGGGGCGAACAGGCCCCGCTTAAAGAGCCGGCCGTTCAAGCCGTGCTCGACGTGCTGGCCTGCGCACTGGGTCCGTTGCCCAGGGATGACCTGCTCGATCACCTGACGGCGCCGGCCGTGGCACTGACAAGTTGGACGCTGGACGAGGCCCTGCGATCGTTGGCACGGCTGGTCATCGGGGACGGCCGCGCGCAAGGTTATGTCTTCAGCCACCCCCGACTGGGCGGGTACTTCAACGAACGGCTGAGTCCGAAGCAGCGTCGCGCCATCATCGACCGCTTCCTGGGCTGGGGCGCCGAAACGCTCGCCGCCCTCAAGGAGGAGCGCCTTAGTCCGTCAGCGGTTTCACCGTATCTCGTGGAGCATTACCGCGCGCACCTGGAGGGTGCTGGGCGAACCGCCGACAACTTTCTCCCCCTGATCAGTGACGGTTGGGCGCGGGCCTGGTTTGCACTCGAAGGGGGGTATGCCGGTTTCCTGACCGATCTGGAACGGGTCTCCGATGTCGTCGCACAAGCTAACGCGCAGGCGGCCCGACGCGGTGAGCCCGCACCCTATCTCGGAGCCGAGATCCGCTGCGCTCTCTGCCACGCCAGCGTATCGAGCCTGGCAAACCGGTTTCCGCCCGAGTTGCTCGTCGCCCTGGTGAAGCACACGTTGATGGACGAGCAACGCGCACTCGATTACGCCCTGCAGAACCCCGACAACGCGAGGCGCGCCGCGGCACTGGTCACCTTGTCACCCGCACTTCGCTCCGATCGCGCCAGAGATCGGGCCCTCGAGGCCGCCTCATCCTTCCAGGACAATCAATGCCGTGTTCAGGCCCTGTCGGCGCTGGCTCCAACGCTGTCACCGAGCCAGCGCGCTATCGTCCTTGGGACAGCGGCGCAGATCGCGAACGCCTTCTGGCGTGGCCGCCTGCTCGAGGCCCTGGTGCCCCACTTGACCGGAGATCAACTCGACCAGGCACGTCAGATCGCCGAGGCGATGTCGCCGTCCGGGGGCATCAACTTTCCCAAGGAAGACGCGCTGGCTGCCGTCGTTGAGCGCTATGCCGCGGTGGGTCGGGTTGATTCTGCGCTCGAAATACTGGACGACCTTGAGCCACCCCACTGCTGGATCAAGGCCGCCGCGGGTGCAATCGGTTTCCTGCCCGATGATCGACGCATGACCTTGCTGCAGTTGGCATTGACCAAGGTCCGTTTCATCGGCGATCGGTTCTATCGCGCGGAGGCCTATCTTGCGCTCGCGCCGTGCGTCGGACTCCTTGGCGCTCATGAAGGTGTCACCTTTCTGCGAGAAGCGCGCTGTGCTGCACGCGCATTGGGGCGTGACCGCATGACCGTGCGGTGGTTGACGGCGCTGGTCCCGTCCCTGCCCGTGCGCTTCCAGATCCGCACCTTGGACTACGCCGCCAAGGTTCTTGATGGGGTCCGCGATCACTACTATTCCGATCCGCTCGCGCCGCGCTTGGCCTTGTCCAAGCACTACGCCCGGCTCGGCTCAGTCGAAAAGGCCTTGCAGGTCGTCTCGAACGGGATGGGTGCGGTCGGACGCTTGCTCGGACAGGCGGCCTTGGTGGGCGATTTTCCCGAACCCGATCGGGCCGCGCTCGTCGCCACATGTGAGCAGCAGGCGAAAGGGCTGGAGACCTATTCGCGACTGCAGGTGATCGGTCTGTTGGCGGATCACCTGCAGTCCGACAGACGCCACGCGGTGCTCACCGACGCGCGGGCGAACGTGTTGAGAATCGGCGATGGGGAGGCGTGCCGGAACGCCATTTTTCGTGTGGCGCCCGTCCTGGCCGAGCTGGGCGAAGTCGCAGACGCGCAGGCGACGGTCCAGTCGACCGTGGGGCCGCCCGATTTGAAGGCTGAAGCGCTCATGCACATCGGCGTAGCCACCACAACCGATGACGAACGCCGTCCTGTCCTGAAGGAAGCCCTTCGCACCGCCTGCTCGATACACGCTGAAGAGGATTGGAACGGGGACCGCGACCGCAGACTTGCAACGCTCGCCCCGCAACTAGCCGCCACGGGCTGCATCGACGAGGCTCTGGATGCCATCCGGCGGATTGCGGACTGGTCAGACACCATCGAAGTGTGGACGACGACCGTTCCCTATCTTGCGCAGCACGATGTCGCACGGGCCTGGCAGGCGTACAGCGAGTGTTACTCGGGAAGTATGGATCTCCTCGTGCCGCTCCTTCCCTACCTCACCGGGGCCGAACTGGACGCAGCGGTGCAGCAAGCCCGGGATCTTTCGTATGGCGAGACTGCGCAGCTTGTGGCGGTCACCCGACTGGCTGCGCTGGGGCGTCTGGACGACGCGCTGGCGGAGGCCAGCGTCATCGAGCCCCCTCGCGTCCGGGTCGATGCCCTTCTGGAAGCGGTGCGCCGCCTGCCTGCCCACGACCCTCGCCGCGCCGCAGCGCTGGCGCAAGCCGGTAAGGCCGCCGAGCAGCTTGATTCCGGACCCGCAAAGGCAAAAGCCTTCATCGACATTGCCGAACATCTCGCGGAATCCGAACGCGACGACCTGCTCCGTCGTGCCGAGGAACGCGCGCACGAGGCCATTTCCCACGGGGGTCATGGTCCAAGTGCTGTGATGAGCTTTGTCGACGCGTTCCGCAATCGCGACGGTTTGATCGCCGAAGCGCTTGACGTCGTGCTGGGCGAGAACCCTTCATGGTTATCCGCGGCTCTGGTCGGGCACTTGCCGTATCCCTTGCTTGACGAAGCCGATCGCGCAGTCATCCAAGCCGTCGACAACGACTATAAGCAAGACGAGATCCGCGCCAGCATCGTGGTGCGGCTTGCACAGCTCGGGTTCGGTGCGCAAGCCCTGTCCCGGATCGGTACCTTCACGCGCCGAGAGTTCATTGCCGAAGCCTTGGCCGCCATCGGCCTGTACCTCGATTCCGGCCTGCTCGCGAGCGCGGTGGCGATGCTGCCAGAACGGTTTGATGAACAGGACTCGGTAGCGTTGGCCGAAGCGCTCGCCGGCCTTGCCGAACATCTGTCGGGCCCCGCGCTCGAACAGGCCATCGACGTGGCGTGCGCCATATCCTGCACGGCCCCTCGGGCGACGGCGCTCGCCGCAGTCGCCGCGCGCCTCCGCAGCCTCTCCGTCGAGGCGCTTTATCCGCTGTGGCGGCAGCGCATGTTGCCCCGGCTTGCCACGCGTAGCCGCGAAGAGCTCGTCTCCGATCTGGCGGCGTTGGCGCCGGCGCTCGGCCGGCTCGGCGGGGCGGACGCCTTGAAACAGCTCTGCCAAGGCATTGACGACGTCACGCGGTGGTGGCCCTGAGGGGGCACACCGCCTACGCCCGTGAGCCGTGCGGCTTTCGACTCTTGTTACCTGATAACTCATATTATCAGGTAAGTATTTTTCGCATACTATCCAGAAAAAAGGCGGTTTCCGGGAGGCTGTATGGCGCAAAACACGGTGGTCGAACGGGCGCTGCCGCGCTACACGCGGGCGGACTTCGCGGCGCTGCGTGGGTGGCTGAACAAGCTGCCGGTGGAGCGCCTCGCCGCGCTCTATTACACCGAGGACGATCTCGA
>JAFEDI010000116.1 GCA_018241725.1 Pseudomonadota bacterium
ATCGCGCCGCTCGAGCACGCCGTGGAAACTGACCCAGCCCAGCCCCAGAAAAGCCACGGTGGCCAGCAAGCCCATCGTTCGGCCCAGGCGGCGGGTGTCGGCATCGTGTCGGCGGGTCATCGGGGGTGGATCTCCTCGTCGTCGGCCGGGGCCACGCAAGTCAGGGGCGCGACGTGCTTTGTCCCAGCCGGCGCCGGTTTCGTTCTGGGATCCGAGTTTCACCAGGATCTGGACCGTCCGGAGGCAACACAGGGACAGCCATCACGGTGGCAACCCACAGCAACCATTAGATGATGAATGGGTGCGTTGTGCCGCGCCGGGCACAACACGCGTACGATTCTTTCCGCTTCGCGAGCTGACCCCAACGCCAGCGTCCAGACTTTCAAGCCTTTGCGCCGTTCAACCGCAGCATCAGGGTCATCGTGTGCTGTGGCGAGTCCTGAAAGCCGTAGTACTCGTAGAACTGCTTTGCGCGCTCGTGCAAGGCGGGAACGAGCAAGGCTCGTACGCCCGCGTTCTGTGACACGTTCACGGCCCGTTTGACTGCGTCCTGAAGCAGGGCGGCCCCAAGCTTGATCCCTTGGGCGCGACGATCAACCGCGAGTCGGGCCAGCACCATCACCGGGATCGGGATCGGGTCGGGCATGTTTCGTCGAACGCTGCTCGCGGCCATCTGGTGCGAAACCACACCCGCTGCCATCGCGTAGTAGCCGAATACGCGGCCCTGGCTGTCTGCGACGACGAAAGTTCGGCTGGCGCCGCTCAACTGGTTTGCCATTGCCCGGCGCTTGAGCCACTCATCGAGACTGGTCTCCCCGCAGGCGAATTCGTCCAGAAGATGAGTGGCTTCGAGTGCTTGCGGCGCGTTCAGCGCCAGGCTCATGCTGCGCCACTACTCCAGGGAGCCTTGACCGCCATCAGGCGCTCAAGTCCGGGGTTGGGGCCAGGAGGGGCGTCAAGCATCGCGGTGAACTGCTTGAACTTGCCGGCATCCAGGCTGAAGAAAACCTGATCCAGCACCACAGACCGGGCACGTTCGCAGGCCGCTTCGAGCATGAAGTCCGAGCGATTCTTACCCAGCAGGCTGGCGGCGTGATCGATCAGGTCACGCTGCTCGGGCAGGGCCCGCAGGTTGATGGCGGCATCACGCATGGAGATGCTCCTCGTTTGCATATACATCAGATATACGCATTCTTCGCCGGCGTATATCTTTTGTCAATACACTGGACGTCCTGGCGCGAGGGTTGGGTTCTCAAGTGGTCGCCGATTCGCCGCCCTGAAGCTCGTCGATCAACTACGGCAGCCCTTAGAGGTGACGGGCCATCGAGAGCCCGCTTCCGGTAGCGGCGCTCGGCCAGGAACGGCCGATCGTTAGGCTTCTCCGTCCAACCTCTACAGCTCCGCAACCGCCTGTACCTCGGGTGAAGGACATCGCTGACGCTCATGTCGGTTGTTCACGATGGGGTCCTCAGTTCAGGTGCTGCTGCACATGCGGGACGTTGCGCAATCGCAGTTCGTGATCGAATTTACCCCGACGAGTCTCCACGATATCCCCCATGGCCTTGAGCATTTCTGTGAAGCTTGAGTAACCAAAGTTGGATTCGTGGAAAGTGGGATCCATGCGCTGAATGTAGGGCCGCAATCCTGCCTTCTGCACCCAAGGGTCGCCCCGGCTCTCGGCGAGCCGCGAGATGGCCTTGCAGACAAGTCCCCGCGCATTCTTCTCGCGCGTGGCAGCATCGGCCGCGATGACAAGGAGCTCGCGTAACTCCTCGACTTCCTCGGGCGGACAGAACGGGCGCTTTTCAGTCTCGGCCGGCGAAGCGGTTGAAACCGAAGCCTCGTGGCTAGCGGACGGGGCAGATGAAAGCGCGGGCGCTACCAGCGGCTCCGCAGGAACGACCTCCGCAGGCGCAGATGCCCCCGTGTTGAGTAGCGACTCGTAGAACTTGAACTGATGGCAACTGCGGGCCCAGTGCTGGTTCGTCGAGACCATGCTGCCGATGCCGATCAAAGTCCGGCCTGCCGCCTTGACTTTGTAGGAGAGCGGCATGAAGTCGCTGTCGCCGCCCACCACAATGATCGTCCTGATGTGGGGGAAGCGGTTCATGTCATCCAGGACATCGAGGCACAGCTTGATGTCTGCGCCATTCTTGGCAGCCGCACCCGGTGGGAATACCTGGATCAGCTCGATGGCCGACTGCAGCAACGCTTGCTTGTAGCGATTGAACGACACCCAATTCGCGAAAGCACGGTTGATCGCGAGCGGGCCATAAGACAGCGCGAACTCCATGATCGCTGAAATATCGACCAGCGGGTCCTGCGGGCGGAAGCGGCTTGCGTGGTATGTGCCGCCCCCTGTTAGTTGGTCAGCAAGACTCGCGTGAAGGTTCTCGAAGTCCCAATACAATGCAACCGAATCTGATCCCTGTGCCACTGCAATCGTATCCCGAGTCGAACATGGTGCCACAGTACCCGACCCGCATAGATTCGTGTCAATCCACTATCACACGGCGAAAATGAAAATCTTGCCCAGAAGGGCATCCTGACTCTCGCTGAACGATGACCGCGCACCGGGTGCGATGCACCGACTCGCACGGGCGGTCGTGGTCCTCCGTTCACGCGGGCGGCAGATCGAGCATGCCGTCGGGCTAGGCGTACGCCTGCAGCGTGCCCAGCAATGCCCGCAGGCGGAACGCGATCGCCGTGGTGCCGATCCCGTCCGGTTCCTCGTTCCGCGTGGCCCATTTGCCCAAGCGCTGCGCCATGACCTCGAGCAGGCCGATCGCGCCGCTCGAAGCCTGCAGGAAAGCCGCCACCATCGGCGCAGACGACGCTTCCCATCCCGCCCCAGCCAGCCGGCAGCATGGACTTCACCTTGAGCAGTTCGGGCAGGTCCGCGGGTCGGTCGCCCGCTGCACGGGCCTCGACGAGTAGGAAGTGGGTGAGCGACCCAGCGAGCTGGTAATCGACCGCCAGCACCAGGGCCTCGGCGTCATGTCGCCATCGTCCTGCATCAAGGCGTGCCCCTGCACCGCCGCTGCCATGCGCATGAAAGGCTCGTCGTCCCGCACAGCACCCAGACCGACCTCGCCCTGGCAACGGGACGCGCCTGCCTCGCCGGGGTGACCCATCAGTCGCAGCACACCCTCGGGCGCCCGGGGGAACCGCGCCGACACCGTCACCGCATCGCCATTGAACAGCGGCTTCGGCAGCGTGCTCACCCACGTCGGCGCCACCCACGCGGGCTACTGCAGCGCCAGCCCCCATTCGCTGCGAGCGCAGACGCGCGAACATGCGCAACACCGCCGGCTCCACCGCTTTGCCGGGCGCGACGAAATCGAACGCCCCGCCGGTCTCCTCCGCCAGGCGCCGGATGATGAACCGGCGCACCGCTTGCGGCGACAGCCGTGCCCGCTGCGCATCGATCACCACCACGATGCCGTCGGCCACCGCCAGATGGCTGCACACCGACATTGTGCCCACTGCCCGTGCGCGCGGTGGGCACCGGCGGCTCGGCGCCGTGCGGCAGCTCGCGGATGCGCTCGAGCGAGACGCCCGCCGCCGTCTACTTCCGGATCTGCAACAGTTGCTCGAGATGACGTACCCCGTAACGTGCCGCCCGCGTCTCGCCCTCGGGTCGATCGCCCAGGCCGATCTGCACGTACTAGCGCACCTTGCCTGGCGGCAGATCGTCCAGCGCGGCGCCTTCGGCCAGGCATCCGAAGTCGGGTGATACGCGTCAGCAGTCAGCTGCGGGCGTTCATGGGTGAGCTCGAGCCGGCGCAGATGCAAGAGCCGGTGGTGCGCTTCGAGACAGCGCCGGGCACGCGGGTCCAACTCGACTGGTTGGCGTTTCGCAACGGCACACAACCGCTCGTACAATGAAGCGAAATGGTCACCTCTGGCATCTGGTCGTCAGGTGGATCGGACATGAAACCAAGAGCACACGCCGCAATGAAGCGGATCTCGATTCGCTGTGAAGGGAGCCCCGGGCCGGGCCTTGAGTGGACGCTTGCAATCGAATTTCGACCGGTGTCACGGGGATTTTCGGTCTGGGTGTTCGAAGAGAATGCTCTCGCCGTCCGAGCGCGATGGAGGAAAAGAGGCGCTGTCCGGACGCCGCTTCACTGGCGCGCCGCGGCTACATATCTGGCGGCCGACAACGACCTAAGGGTGTTTGGTGACCTCTGGCACGCGGTTTCGATCACCGGGGTCCCCTCATGGGTCGCCGATGTTCTCCGGTGCATCGTCATCGAAGATGACGCCCCGTTTGACTACCGTGCGATCAGTGAAATGATGCTTGGGCTCTCCGACGCTGAGATCGTCGAAATGCTCTCCGCCATTGGCCCCATTCCCGCACGTTCGCGAGACGACGCACCGAAAGCGCTCGCGATGGTTGAGGCGCGCGCGAGGAGCGCGCCCGAACCAAAGCTCTCGGCTCACGCAAGTACCGCGAGCACGGCGACAGCAGTGCATGACGGCGCGACCACCGTTCCTGACGTAGCGGAGAAGCGACGGTGCGTCCCACTACGCAATGAAACCGATGACGTGCAGCGCACATGGATGGAACTCATAGAAGCCCCCTTGCCGGAAGAGCCGTCGCTCCATGCGGCGCTTGTCGAACGCTGGCTGGCTGCGCCGGAGAAACCGCGCATAGACTGCAGGGTCGGAGAGATCCATTCTGAATGGCCCGCTCTCTCGTGGCTCCTAGGCAATAGGGAACAGACTCGGACGCTTCTCGAAACGTTGGCGCGAGAGCATTTGGAGCAGGCGTGCGACTTCATCGCTGCTGTCATGAAGAGGGGAAAATCCGAGGCTGAGCGCGTTGGCGACCGTGGGGGAGGGCCGTGGCCTGGGCCTGTGATACGGTGCAGCATCCTGAAGGGGCGCGTGCGGCTTGCGCTGCGCGTGCAGACTGAGGCGGACGCGCTTGGTATTCCGATCGATGATGCCTTCCGGATCGAAGAACCCTTACTCCCGATCAGTGGGCTTATTGATGCGCACTGAAAACTATCCGGATTTCGCGGGGTCGGCGTGATGAAATGTACTCGAGTGCTTAACGTCCACGGCTTCTATCCGGGAGCCGGTGACGGGCGTCGCCGGCCGGATCCTTCCGACCTCTCCGGTGGGCAATCCTCCCGTTCGCTTCCTGGAGGTCGAGAAGCACGTCGATGAGACGTAGAGCACGCGGCTGTCCAGGAATACCACGGCCAGGTCGCGACTCCCGCTGGCGCCCAGCATCATGATCGAGAGCCCAAAACCGCCGCCTTCGGCGCTACCCGTGCTTTTCACGGTGACCAATTCCGCTGTCCCCACGCTGTGGCGGTAATGGATACGTCGTTAGAAGTTCAGGTCGTCCACGATATAGCTCATCCAAGCGCGCTCCACCCGCCGCAATCATCCTGATCGTGCGGTCACTGCCCTCCGAGTCACGCCCCAAGAGCGCATCCTCCGCCATGCGCTGTCCTCGGTGGACGCCAAATATGGACCACGACGCCGGCTTCTCGTCGCTGTGACGGCAGGAATACTTGCCTGATAACTCGTATTATCAGGTAAGCATTTTTCGCCTAAGATGCGGCAAAAGGCGGGTTCCGGGAGGCGGTATGGCGCAGAACACGGTGGTCGAACGGGCGCTGCCGCGCTACACGCGGGCGGACTTCGCGGCGCTGCGTGGGTGGCTGAACAAGCTGCCGGTGGAGCGCCTCGCCGCGCTCTATTACACCGAGGACGATCTCGA
>JAFEDI010000117.1 GCA_018241725.1 Pseudomonadota bacterium
GGTCATCAGGCGGGTGCCGATGATGAAGATGGTGTCGGAGAAGGCGACCTGGCGGGCGCGTTCGGCGTTATGGGTGGTGGAGCCGCACTCGATGTCGATGGTGCCGTTCTGGATGAGGGGGATGCGGTTCTGGGAGGTGACGGGGGTGAGCTTGACCTGCAGGCTGGGCAGCTTGAGGTTGGCCTTGACCGCGTCGACGACCTTGAGCATGAGCTCCTGGCTGTAGCCGACGACCTGCTGCTTGTCGTCGTAGTAGGAGAAGGGGATGGAGGATTCCCGGTGGCCCAGGGAGATGGTGCCGCTGTCCTTGATCTTCTTGAGGGTCGGCGATTCCTGGGCGCTGGCCGGAATGGTGGTGAGGCCGGCGGTCAGGGCCAGGGCGGCGAGGGCGAACTTGCGGGTACAGGACATGAGCGGCTTCCTCCACGGGATGTCAAACGATCACGAATGGGGTGGTTCCGCCCGTCGCCCGGCGGCGAAGCGAGGCGGGGCGCGCCTTGGCGCGCAGTGCGGGCATTGTAGCCCGCTCTGCCGCCAGGCGGGCGGCTGCCGTGCGTGTGCCCGTTCCGCCTATACCGATTCGATACGTGCGTGGATGGCCTTCAGGTCGGCTTCGTCGAGGGTTTCACGGCTCAGCAGGTCGTGGGCGGTTTCCTCGAGGATCGCCCGGCGATCGGTGAGGATGGACAGGCTGCGCTCGAAGGCCGCGGCGACGATGCGGCGCACCGCACAGTCGATCTCGCGGGCGGTCTCCTCGGAGTAGGCGCGCTCCTGCGGCGGGGCCGCGCTCTGGCCGAGGAAGTTGGCCTTGTCGCTGTCGTAGGCCACGTTGCCCAGTTCGGCGTCCATGCCGAAGCGCATGACGATGGAGCGGGCGATGGAGGTGACCTTCTGCAGGTCGTCGGCGGCGCCGGTGGATACCTCGCCGAAGACGATCTGCTCGGCGGCGCGGCCGCCCAGCAGCACGGCCATCTTGTTCTCGAGCTCGGCGCGGGTCATCAGGAAGCGGTCTTCGGTGGGGCGCTGGATGGTGTAGCCGAGGGCGCCGACGCCGCGGGGGATGATGCTGATCTTGTGCACCGGGTCGGTGCCGGGCAGGCCCATGGCGACCAGCGCGTGGCCCATCTCGTGGTAGGCGACGACGGTGCGCTCGTGCTCGTTGAGGACGCGGTTCTTCTTTTCGAGGCCGGCGACGATGCGCTCGACGGCCACCGTGAAGTCCTCGACGGTGACCGACTGGCCGTTGCGGCGGGTGGCGACCAGCGCCGCCTCGTTGCACAGGTTGGCCAGGTCGGCGCCGGAGAAGCCCGGCGTCAGCGCGGCGACTTTCTCGGCGTCGGTATCCGGGTCGAGGGTGATCTTCTTCATGTGCACCGCCAGGATCGCGATGCGGCCCCTCTTGTCAGGACGGTCGACGAGCACCTGGCGGTCGAAGCGGCCGGCACGCAGCAAGGCCGGGTCGAGCACCTCGGGGCGGTTGGTGGCGGCCAGCAGGACCAGGCCGGAGGAGGAGTCGAAGCCGTCCAGCTCCACCAGCAGCTGGTTGAGGGTCTGTTCCTTCTCGTCGTGGCCGCCCATCGCGAAGGCGCCGCGGGCACGGCCCATGGCGTCCAGCTCGTCGATGAAGATGATCGCCGGGGCCTTGGCGCGGGCCTGCTCGAAGAGGTCGCGCACGCGGGCGGCGCCGACGCCGACGAACATCTCGACGAACTCGGAGCCGGAGATCGAGAAGAAGGGCACGCCGGCTTCGCCGGCCACCGCCTTGGCGATCAGGGTCTTGCCGGTGCCCGGCGGGCCGACCAGCAGCACGCCCTTCGGCACCCGGCCGCCGAGGCGGCCGTAGCGCTGCGGGTCCTTCAGGAAGCCGACGACTTCCTTCAGTTCGTCCTTGGCCTCGTCCACGCCGGCCACGTCCTCGAAGCTGACGCCGGTGTTGGCCGCCACATAGACCTTGGCCTTGCTCTTGCCGAGATTCATGAAGCCGCCGCCGAGGCCCTGTTTGCCGGCGAAGCGGCGCATTGCGAACATCCAGATGGCGACGAAAATCACGGCCGGCAGCACCCACCCGAGGATGTCGCGGAACAGGGTGTTCTCGACGACGCCGGTGAACTTGACGTCGTACTGGCCGAGGTCCTTGGCCAGCGCAGGATCGACGCGGGTGGTGACGAACTTCTGGCGGCCGTCCTTGAGCGGCTGCTTGAAGGTGCCCTGGATGGTGTTGTCGGCGATGGCGATCTCGGCCACCTCGCCGTCCTTCACCATGCGCTGGAATTCGCTGTAGGGCACCGGCTCGACGGTGCGCATCTGCACCCACAGGTCGTGCAGGGTGAAGATCGCGAACAGTGCGAAGACGAAGTACCAGAGGCTGAACTGGGTTTTCTTTTCCATGGGGCGGGGCAGAGGGAGGGGCGGACTGGTTCACCCGATATGGGGCCGTGAGTGGCGCCCTTCAAGCGGCAGGCGCCAGGTGGCGCATCCGATGAACGGTGTGATGTCCTCTCTGCAGACCGGATGCTGCGGTGCGAGTTCCATCACGGGGCGGTTTTCACCGACCGGACATAATGATGTCCGTGATAAAACTGAAACCGGATGCGCCTTCCATGTCTTATGCCCGTCGTCTGCTCCAGCCTGCATTCCGTCATTCCCTCCTCGCTTTTCTGGTCTGCACAGGGTTGGCCGGAGGCAGTGTGGAGGCCGCGGTCCGTGCCCCCAGCGACAAGGCCGTCCGCTACTACGAGGATGCCAGCGGACGCTTCGCCCGCAAGGATTACGCGGGCGCCGTTGTTCAGGCACGCAATGCGATCCAGCAGGAGCCGGGCATGCTTGCCGCGCATCTGCTGCTGGGCAAGGCCTTGTTGAAGGATGGACAGGCGGCGGCGGCCGAGGCGGAGTTCGAGCGTGCGCTGGACTTGGGCGTCAACCTCGCGGAAATCGCGCAGCCCTACGGCACGGCCCTGATGATGTTCGGCAAGAGCAAGAAGGTGCTGGAGCGTGTCCGCCCGGATGGCCTGCCACCTGAAGCGAGGGCCGAGGTGCTGGCCATGCGGGCGACGGCCTATGCGGACGAGGGCAACATGCGGGAGGCCTTCCGTGCCCTCGATGCCGGCCGCCAGGCCGACCCGAAATCCCTGGCCCCCCTGCGCGCGGAAGTGGACCTGTCCCTGCGTGACCGTAATCCGGAGCGGGCCCGCAAGGCGCTCGATACGGCGCTAGGCATGGCGCCGGCCGATGCTTCATTGCTGAACCTGCGCGGCGCGCTGCTGCAATCCGCCGGTGATGTCCAGGGGGCACTGGCCTATTTCGGCAAGGCCCTCGCTGCCGACCCCCGCCTGCTGGATGCACTGGTGGCGCGGGCGTCCCTGCTGATCGACCTGAAGCGTCCGGAAGAGGCCTGGCCCGATCTGGAGAAGGCGGCCGGCCTGATCAAGCGGGAGCCGCGCGTAGCCTATCTGAAGAGTCTGGTCCTCGCTGCCCGCGGCGACAGCAAGGCGTCCCGTGCCCAACTGGAGGAGGTCACATCGCTGGTGGATGCCCTCCCGGAGGACTTCGTGTCCCGCCAGCCGCCACTGTTGATGCTGGGGGGGCTGGCCTCCTATGCGACCGGTCGCTCGGAACGGGCGAGGGCGCTGCTCGAGCAATACGTGCTGCGGATGCCCAAGGACCCCGCCGGCCGCAAGCTGCTGGCCAACATTTATCTCACCAACGGGGAGTTGGCGAGGGTCGGGGATTTGCTCGAGCCCATGCTGCGCTCCGGCGATGCCGACCAGCAGGTGCTGACGACTCTGGCTGCGTTGCGGCTGAAGCAGCGCCGCTACGCGGAGGCCGCGACAGCCCTGGATGCGGCGGGGCGGATGTCCGGTGATGACCCGGGGATCGTCGCGCAACGGGGGTTTGCACTACTCGGCAGCCAGCAGCCGGATCTGGGCCTGACGGTGCTGCGCAAGGCTTTCGACAAGGACCCGCGGCAGGTGAACGTGGCGTCCGCCTTGAGCGCCTTGTATCTGCGTCGGGGAGACAGGCGCAATGCGCTGCAGGTCGCTGAGGCCCTCGTCAAGGCCATGCCGTCGGAAGGGCTTGCCTACAATCTGCTCGGGGCTGTCCGGTCCGCCAGTGGTCAGCCGGCAGAAGCCCGTGTTGCTTACACGAAGGCCTTGTCCCTGGCTCCGGAGCTCGTGCCGGCACAGCTCAATCTGTCTCGCCTGGACATGACCGAGGGCAAGCTGGATGCCGCGCGCACGCGCCTGGGCGCCCTGCTCCACAAGGCGCCGCAGCATGTGCAGGCGACGACGGAGTTGGCGCGGGTGGAGATGCGGGCCGGCCGTCTGGCCGAGGCGCAGGGCTTGCTCGAGAAGGCCTGGGGCTTGGCGCCCGGCGATCCGCAGGTTGGGCTTGAGCTGTTGGGCTTGTACCGGCAGACGAACAAGGCCGAGCCGGCGCTGGCCGTGGCGAAGCGCATGAGCCAGGCGCGTCCCGACGACCCGGTGGTGGCTGAGGCTCTCGGGCGATCGGCGCTGGCCATGGGCGACAAGGATGCGGCGCGAACGGCCTTTGCGACGCTGGCCAGGCTGATCGGGGCGGATGCCGAGCGGCTGGTCGAGCTCGGCCGGCTGCAACTGGAGGCCGGTGCCGCCATGGAGGCCGCGGCGAGCGCGGAGAGGGCGCTAGCGGCCCGGGCCGGCTATCTGCCCGCCCAGGTCTTGCAGGTGGAGGCGGAACTGGGCCTGGGTAATTTGTCGCGGGCGGAGTCGCTGCAGCGTGCGCTGCAGGCCCGGACTGCCAACGGGGCCGATGCACTGCGTCTGGCCGGCGACATTGCCATGGCAAGGAAAGCGCCGGCGGATGCGCTGCGCCAATATCAGGCCGCCTTGGCCAAGGCGCCGACGTCGAATCTGGCCCTGCGGGCCTTTGCCGCGGCGTTCCGTGCCGGAGACGGTGCGCAAGGGGTGGCCCTGCTCGGGACATGGTTGCGGGGCCATGCGGATGACACCGCCGCGCGCACGGCGCTGGCCGAGGGCTACCTGCGCCTGAACCGGCTGGCCGAGGCCCGCTCCGCCTATGACGAAGTGCTCGCCCGCGATCCACGGAACGGCATGGCGGCCAACAACCTGGCCCAGGTCCTGTTGCGCCTCAATGATGGGGGGGCGGTGGCCGCCGCGGAGCGCGCCGCCAAGCTGGCGCCGGGCGATGCGAACGTGCTCGATACGCTGGGTTGGGCGCGTGCCCGCAACGGGGCGCTGGATATCGGCTTGAAGACCTTGCGCGACGCCCGGCTGAAGGCACCGGAGTCTCGTGACATCCGCTACCACCTGGCGTGGGCGCTGAACCGCAGCGGAAAGCGGGAGGAAGCGCGGCTCGAATTGGCGGCGGCGTTACGTGCCGAAGGGGCGTTCGACAGCGCACAGGAAGCCCAGCAATTGAGGGGTGAGCTCGGATTGTGAGTCGAAGTGTGAAATAGTTGTTGTCGGTATGTTTTACAGATTTCCATAATTTGGAGCAATTGAATAAAAAAATTGTTGTTTTTCATTGAATTATAGGATTGGTGCGGATTTTGCATAAAGAATGCCCAAGTGCTCGTCGTTCGTTGTATTTGGACGAATCCGGGGCGTAAATTCTTAGTGGGGTATGAAATGTCAAAATATGTGTTCGGGTCCCTGGCGCTGGGACTGGCGCTCATCGCTACGGCTCCGGTCCATGCCGCGTCTTCGTGGAGCTTCACGACGGGGGGCACGGAAACCAATGCGAACAGTTTCGGAAATACGCGTACATACTCGGCGGGCACCAACCAGAACGTGACCATCTCCGCTTGGTCCGATACGAAGAACAGTGGAAGTGGGGCCAACACTGTTACCAACGCGTACATACAGAATGCGTACCTCGGCTCCTATTCGGGTGGTCTGGGTGTGACCAACCGCGATGGCGCGACCGGGGCTGGCGACACCAATGAGGGGACTATCAAGAATACGTCTGTGCCCGGCCACACGATGGACAACAGTGTCCGCTATGACTCGATGTTGTTCGACTTCGGAACGGGTAAATCGGTCGCACTCAACAGTGTGACGGTTGGCTGGTGGTATTCCGATTCGGATATCACCGTGCTGGCCTACACGGGAACCGGCACGCCGACTTTCGTGTCCGCCAACCAGGGCTACGCCAGCCTGCTGAGCAGTGGCTGGAGCGTGGTGAAGGCGTCGGCGGGGACGACCGGTACCGCGAACTATTCCAATGCGGCAGGCAACACCCCGCAGCAGAATACCGATGCCAGCAAATACGTGCCGCTGGCGGTAAATGACTTGAACATCAGCGCGCGCTATTGGCTGGTCGGTGCGCTCAACAATCTGGTGCAAGCGCTGCCGAACGGTGCCACCGTGAATGCGGGTAACGACTACGTCAAGATCGCTGCGATCAGTGCCACCTACAAGACGCCGGAGCCCTCCAGCATGGTGCTGGCGAGTGGGGCGCTGGCCGGTGTCATGCTGATGCGACGCCGCCGCAAGGGCTGACGGTATTTCCTTTCAAGAATGACAACAAAAACGGCACCGTGGAGGTGCCGTTTTTGTTGCAGCGAGCCCCGTACGCGACGGGGCCGGCCTGGATTCAGCGGTTGCCGTTGTTGTTGCGCGGCGAGAACAGCGCGGCCGGCTTGATGTCACCAGTCTTGCGGCCGGTGAGGGTGACGGCCGGGCGGGTGCTTTCTTCCAGCGCGGCCGGCGTGCCGCGGTTCGGATTGCCACCGTTTCCACCCCTTCCACGCCCGCCCTGGCCGTTGCCCTGGCGGTGGATGTTGAAGCTGGCTTCCGGATCACGATACTGCGGCTTGGCCTTGGACTTGTAGTCGACGCGGTTGCCGAAATCGTCGTCCATGTCCGTCTGGCGGGGAGCGCGCTGTTCGCGGTTGCCCGGTTCGCCACTACCACCCTGGGGCTTGTCGCCCCGGTTGCGGCCCTGGCGATCCTGCGGCTGTCCCTGGCGAGCGGGCCGGCCCTGACCTTGACCCTGGCCTTGTCCTTGGCCCTGTCTTTGGGGGCGGGACTGCTGGCCCTGGCCCTGACCTTGAGCTTGCTCCTGGCCTTGAGCCTTCGGCTTGCCCTGGCGCTGCCCCTGTTTCTGTCCCTGACCCTGCTTCTGGCCTTGGTTTTGCGATTGCCCTTGCCCCTGGCGGCGGTCGCGACCGCCGTTGTGGACGCCCCGGGGTTCGCGGGGCGGCCGCTCGTCGCTTTCGGCGGGGGCTGCGGACGGCACGAAATCGGGTACCTCGACCTTGTCGATGAGGCGCTTCATCAGGCGCTCTATGTCCTTCAGCAGCGGCAGCTCTTCCCGGTCCACCAGGGACACGGCAGCGCCGGATGCGCCGGCGCGGCCGGTGCGGCCGATGCGGTGCACGTAGTCTTCCGAGACGTTGGGCAGGTCGAAGTTGACGACTTGCGGCAGCTGGTCGATGTCGAGGCCGCGGGCAGCGATGTCGGTGGCGACCAGCACCTGCAGCTTGGCGTCCTTGAAGTCGGCCAGTGCGCGGGTGCGTGCCGACTGGCTCTTGTTGCCGTGGATGGCGGCGGACGGGATGCCGTGCTTGCCGAGGTATTCGGCCAGCTTGTTGGCGCCGTGCTTGGTGCGGGTGAACACCAGCACCTGGAACCACTGGTGCTTGTTGATCAGGAAGGCCAGCAGTTCGCGCTTCTGCTTCTGCGGGCACAGGTGCACCGATTGCTGCACCAGCTCGGAGGCGGTGTTGCGGCGTGCCACCTCGACGAAGCCGGGGTTGTGCAGCAGGCCGTCGGCGAGGGCCTTGATCTCGTCGGAGAAGGTGGCCGAGAACAGCAGGTTCTGGCGCTTCTTGGGCAGCAGCGCGAGGATCTTCTTGATGTCGCGGATGAAGCCCATGTCGAGCATGCGGTCAGCTTCGTCGAGGACGAGGATCTCCACGCCGGACAGGTCGATGGTGCCCTGGGTCTGGTGGTCGAGCAGGCGGCCCGGCGTGGCGACCAGAATGTCCACCTTTTTCTTGAGCTTGGTGATCTGCGGGTTGATCGCGACGCCCCCGAACATGACCATCGACGTGAGCGGCAGGTGCTTGCCGTAGGTCTGCACGGATTCCTCGACCTGGGCTGCCAGTTCGCGGGTCGGCGTGAGGATCAGGCAACGGGGCCGGCCGGCCTTCTGGTTGTGGGCGTGCTCCTCGGAGAGGATGTGCAGGATCGGCAGCGTGAAGCCGGCGGTCTTGCCCGTGCCGGTCTGCGCGGCGGCCATCAGGTCGCCACCGGCGAGAACCTGCGGGATGGCCTGGGCCTGGATCGGGGTGGGGGCCGTGTAGCCGGTTTCGGCAATGGCTTGCTGGATGGGCTCGCTGAGGGCGAGATCGGCAAAAGTAATCGCAACCGGCGCGGGGGCGGCGGACTGGACTTGAGTCATGGGATGTCGGGCTCCTGCGACGGCCTGACCGCTCATGGAAAGCGGCACCAATCGGGGCGGACGCAACGAGAGTTCGCGATCGCGGGGCGATCAGTCGAAACGGATGAAAGATTGGCCTGTACGCTGATTGGCTTGCGTAAGGCCCCGGAATTGTACGGGCTTTGGCGGTTCTTTGGGGCGTTTTTTGGCGCTTGCGTGCGGTGTTTCGGGGCGCCGCACGCAAGCGTCGGGAGCGATGGCCTCAGGTTTCCGGCCGGGTGGCGACGTAGACCCCGGCGACGATCTGCGGCAGGCCGGCGACGGCCAGCAGCACCGGTGCATCCTGCAACGCGAAAGCGCTCATGGCGAGCCCGAAGCTGAGACCGCCGAGGGCGAACTGCTTGCCGCGCCGGCTGATCGTGCCGTTCTCCATCCACGCGCGCACGTGGGGACCGACCGCGGGGACCGCGTACAGCTTGTGCTGCAGACGCGGACAGCTCTTGCTCCACGCCCACGCGGCGACGATCCAGAAGATGGTGGTGGGCAGCAGCGGCAGGAAGAGGCCCACCGTGCCCACCGCGAAACAGGCCCAGCCGATCAGGAACAGGCTCTGGCGGCCGATGAGCTGGATGAGGCTGGGGGCCGGCGGCGCAACGGCGTCCTGGCAGGTGTCGGGGGGCATGATGCTTCCTTTCTTCTTATGTACACGGGGCTGGCTTGTGGCCGGGCCGTGCCGATTGGGTGCTGAACGGTCTTCTGCTGCAGGGCGGGTCGTACATCTCCGGCGGGGCTGGCCTGGCGTGCCGGCCATCGTCGAAGCCACGCACGACATGCCCTGGCTCCTGTGTAGTCAGCGTTTCCGTCCCAATGGTTCCTGCATTGCGTCATTTGGGCTGGATATGAAGATCGTGCGGCGATTCCGGTGCTCGCTGCTGCCTGCGGAAAGTCCTGTGCTCCGGTGGCGGTGAGCCTTCCGGAGTGGGGACGGGGCCAGTATCGGCGGAGGTGGGATGAAGCGTCCAGTTAATTGATTCTCTGCATTGAATAGAAAATATCTATTCAGACCGGACGGGTCAGAGCAGCGGACGGATCTTTTCGGCGAACAGCTTCAGGGCGTGGCGGGCGGTATCGGGGTTGTCGGTGGCCGGTTTCAGCAGCAGGGTGTGCGGCGTGTCCAGCTGGGACTGCAGGGTCCGGACCTGATCGAGGATCGCCGCCGGATCGCCGACCAGTGCGTTGGCGAGTGGCGATGGGGTGTTCCTGCCCTGCTGGGGGTGGCGGCCTTGCGCGCCCATCCGGGCCGGAAAGGCCTGGATGAAGGCCGCCGCCTCGTCGCAGGCGTGCTGGTGGTTCTCATTGCAGAGGAAGTAGCGGGCCAGCACGAAGGGCCGGACCGGGGCCGTGCAGCTGCCCGTGTAGCGGCGCAGGGCTGGCAGCAGGCTACCGACAGGTGCGGCGGATGCGCCCATCAGGCCGAAGCCGCGGCTGGCGGCCAGGTCGATGCTGTCCTCGGCAAGGCTGGCGAGCCAGATCGGCACGGGGTGCTGCAGCGGGCGTGGCTGGACGGTGACCTGGTCGGTCCAGTACCAGCGGCCCAGGTGGCTGACGTTTTCCTCATGGAGGAGGCGATCCACGACGCACAGGGCTTCCAGGGTGCGGTTGCGGCTGTCCTCCTCACCGATGCCGAAGTGCCGGAACTGCTGGGGAAAGGGGCCGCCGCGGGCGACACCGAGCATCAGGCGTCCGCCGGACAGGGCATCGAGGGTGGCCGCGTCCTCGGCGACACGGATCGGGTGGTGGAAGGGCAGCAGCACCGCCGCCGAGCCGAGGCGGATGTGCCGGGTGCGTCCGGCCAGCCAGCCAAGCAGCGGAAAGATCGAGGCGCTGATGCTGAAGCGGTTGAAGTGGTGCTCGGTGACCCAGGCCTCTTCGAAGCCTAGGACTTCGGCCAGTTCGACGGTGGCGGTGGTTTCAGCCAGCGCACGGGCCGGATTGTCGAAGCTGTTCTCGACGTTGGCGAACAGGGCGAAGGACATGGCGGGGCTCCCGGTCAGCCGGCCAGCCTGGCGAGTTCGTCCTCGGGCAGGGCGCGGCCGAAAAAGTGGCGATAAAAGTAGTCGGCTTCCCGCCGCAGATCCTGGTCGGCCAGTTGTTCCGGATGGAGCAGACGGGCCAGCCACAGGACGCCCAGCGGATGCTCGGGCGTGTAGTGGGTCCAGATGTGGGCGCCGTGGGGCACCCCGTGGATGCGGCGGTTGCGTACGGCCGGCAGGGTGGCGAGGTGCGGGTCGGTGGCGAGTTTGTCGGCTTCGTCCGCGAACGCCAGCAGGATCACCTCCGGCTGCCAGGCCAGGATCTGCTCGATGGATAGGGGGTAGACGTCGAGTCCGAGCGGGTTTTCCCCGGCGGTGACGCTGAGGCCACCTGCCTGTTCGATCAGCTGGTTGGCCGGCAGCATGATCGGCTGGGTGAGCGTGCTGTAGCGCAGATACAGCACGCGCGGTGGCCTGGACGGCCGGCCGATGCGCCGGGCGATACGGGTGCGCAGCGCGCTTTCCCAGGCGAAGTAGTCGCGGGCCCGCTGCTCTGCCGCGAAGATATCTGCCAGCAGGCGGATCGTGCGCTCGACGCTGTCCGGGCGGTCCCAGTTCAGCACGATGGCCGGCAGGCCGGCCCGGTCGAGGATTGCCGCGGCCGGTTCGCTGACCACGAAGGCGATGTCGGGTCGCAGGGCCAGCAGGGCTTCCGCGTTGGGCGTCCAGGCCGGTGGCGGTCCGGATACCGCGGGGGCGTTGGCAATGCCCGGTGCGAAATGGCGTTGCAGGCGCCATGCCGGCGACTGGAAGGCGGCCGGCAGGCCGGTGACGATGCGCGGGCCGAGCCCGAACAGGAACAGGAAGGCATTGACGGCCGGCGAGCCGCCCGCCGAGGCGATGCGTTCCAGCCGGGCTGGAACGGCGACGCGCCGCCCGGCCATGTCGGTCACTTCCCGGGGGGCGCCGTGGCCGGGGACGCCGCGTCCCAGCAGCAGCGTCGCGGCGGTGGCCGTCAGCAGGCGGCGGCGGGTTGTCGAGGCCATGCTCAGAAGCGTCCGCTCAGCGACAACACCACGGTGCGTGGGGCGCCCGGATAGTAGGTGGTCGCGCCGGGACGGGCGTCGTCCTGGCCGGCGTTGATCGATGCGATGTACTGGCGGTCGAACAGGTTCAGCGCCGACAGGCCGATCTCCAGGGCCGGGCGTCCACCGGTTGCCGCCAGGGTGTAACCGGCATTCAGGTCGGCCAGCGTATAGCTGCGTACCGCCTCGGTGTTGAGGGCGTCGCCGTAGCGCTTGCCCACGTGGCGCAACTGGGGGCTCAGGCGCCAGGCGCCACTGTGGTAGTCCGCCGCCAGCTTGGCGAGCAGGCGCGGGGCGTCGGGGACCTGCTTGCCGCTGCTCGCCAGCGTGCTGCCAGCGCCGCTGCGGATGTCGTCGTCGAGGCGGTTGATGTTCCAGGACAGGCTGCCGATCAGGTCCAGTCGATTGTTTGCCGCCCAGCTCGCTTCCAGCTCCGCACCATAGGCATGGGAGCGCACGCCGGGTTGCAGGTAGGACAGGCCGACGGCCGGGTCGTAGGCGGTGACCTGCTTGTCCTTGGCGCGGCTGACGTAGAGGGTCGGCGCCAGGGTCAGTGCGCCGCTGTGCCAGGACAAGCCGGCGTCCACCGTGTCGGCGGTCTCCAGGCGCAGGTTGCTCCACAGGCTCTGCAGGCTCACGCCGGCGGACTGGAAGCGGGCCGCGTTGCTCGCGTAGGTTGAGTACAGCGGGCCCAGCCAGGGATTGCCGACGCCGCGCCCGTAGGCCAGGCGGCCTTCCAGGGCTGGACTGAAGGCCCATTGCAGGGAGGCGCTGGGCAGCACCGCCGAATAGTCGCTCTTCGTCGTGCTGAGGCCGGCATTGACGGCCGGGTTGAGGGCCAGTGCGGCGTCGCGGCCGACATCGCCGATGCTGCCGGCACTGTAGGTGGTGATACCGGGCACGCTGAAATGCAGGTAGCGGACACCGGCAGCGAACTTCAGCGGCCCGCTACCGCCGGCCAGCTTGAAGTAGGGGCTGTCGTAATCGCGCTTGCCCATGTCGGCGAGGATGCCCCAGCGGCTGAACACCAGCTGGCCGCTGCCATTGATCGTGTACACCTTCTGGGCGAGTGGGGGCGGGATGGTGGCGATGCGCTGGGTCCACCAGCCGGCGGTGAGATCGAGGGCGGCGAGGCGGGTGGCCACCTCGGCGACCAGCCCGCTCTGCTCCTGCTCGATGTCCATGCGCATCACGTTGCTGCCGCTGGCGGTCAGGCGGAAGCCGTTGGTCTTCAGCCAGTAGGGGCTGAGCTTCAGCACGGTGTCGGCGCCGAGCCGCCAGTTGAACTTGGCGAAAATGTTGTCCTCGGTGAATTCCTGGCGGTTGAAGCGGTAGTAGAGGGCGTCCTGGGCGGCGATCCCGGTCAGCCGCGGGTTGTAGTCGAGGCCGTTCCAGGTGCCGAGGTCGCGGCTCTGGGCGTAGCTGAGCGGCCGGTAGTCGTCGCGGTTGAAGCTGTTATGGACGGCGTAGAGCTCGAAGCTGGCATCCCGCCCCAGGGCCTGGGCGAAACCCAGCGTGGCGTTCTTGCGGTCCTGGTCGCCGGGGCCGCGCCATTTGTCTGCGGCCGCGTCGGAGGCGGACAGGAAGAAGCGCGTGCCGGCGCCGAAGCTGCCGCTGTCCACCCGGGCGAACAGCTTGTGGAACTGCTCGCTGCCGGCCGCCGCGTGGACGCTGACGCCAGTCCGCTCCTGCGGGGCTTTCAGGCTCAGGTCCATGGCGCCGGCCAGGTCGCCGAAACCGAGCCCCTTGTCGGCGGGTAGCGGGCCGCGGATCAGGCTGACGCCGGCGACGTTCTCCAGGTCGAACAGGTTGCCCATGCCGCCGTTGCCGACGTTGATCGACGAAGGGACGCCGTCAACGGTCAGGGCCAGGTTGCTGAAGGTGTAGGCGGAAATGCCGCGGATGCGCAGGAAGTTCTGGTCCACGGTGAGGCCGTAGGCATCCTGGCTGGACAGATTGACCGAGGGCATCAGGTCGAGGGCCCGGTAGGGGCTGGTCTGCGCAGGGCCGCCGAGAGTGGCGACGCCCTCCGCCGACACTGAGGACTGGCTGTAGCCGCGCCCGCTGTCGGGGCCGGCGAGGGGCGCCGCGCCGGCGCTGACATCCACGGGGGCGAGGACGGGATCGGCGCCGAGCGCCGGCAGCGCCAGCAGCCCGAGGCCGGGGGCGAGCAGGCAACATCGGATGGTCGAGGCTTTCATGCGGGGGACTCCGAAGGATGGAATGGGGAATGGGGGGCCGGCTGGCCACCGACGGCTGGCGGCATGAAGACCAGCCGGCCGTCGGCGAGGCGGTGGGGCTCGACGTCCACGTCGTACAGGCTGCGCATCAGCGGCCGGGTGAGGATCTCAGCGGGGGCGCCGTCGGCGAGGATGCGGCCGTCCCGCAGGATCGCCACCCGGTGGGAGCCGTGCAGCACGTGGTCCGGGTGATGAGTGGTCTTGAGCACGCCAAAGCCATCGGCGGCCAGCGTGCGCAGCAGTTCGAGGAGGCGCAGCTGGTTGCCGTAGTCGAGGCCGCCGGTGGGCTCGTCCATCACCAGCAGGCGGGCGCCCTGGGCGAGGGCGCGGGCGATCAGAACGAGCTGGCGTTCGCCGCCGGAGATTTCGGTGTATGGGCGTTCGGCCAAGTGTGCGATGCTGAGCCGGGCGAGGGCTGCGTCGGCCGCCTGCCGGTCGGCCGGCCCGATGCGGCCGCTGAGGCCACCGAGACCGGCGTGGGGCAGACGACCGAGGAGCACGACGTCCCGCACCGGGTACGGAAACGGGCTCACATGGACCTGGGGGACGTAGGCCAGCCGGCGGGCCAGCAGCCGGCGCGGCATCGATGCGATGGGTGTGCCGTCGAGGAGAACATCACCGGCGGCGGGGCGCAGCAGGCCGAGGAGCAGGCGCAGCAGGGTGCTCTTGCCGGCGCCGTTGGCGCCCAGCAGGGACACCACCTCGCCGGTGTCGACGCGCAGGTCCACCCCGTTCAGCACCGGCCGGCCGCGCCAGGCGTAGCGCAGGCCGCGGGCGAGCAGCACGGCGCTCATGCCCAGGCCTTCCGGGCGCGGCCGAGGACCAGCAGGAAGACCGGGATGCCGATCAGTTCGGTGACGATGCCGATCGGGATCTCGGTGCTGCTCCAGGTCCGCGACAGGCTGTCGGCGCCGAGCAGGAACAGGGCGCCGAGGCCGGCGCTGGCGGGCAGCAGGCGGCTGTTGCCGGGGCCGACCAGGAGGCGTGCGATGTGCGGCACGATCAGGCCGACCCAGCCGATCATGCCGGCCAGCGAGACGGTCAGCGCCGAGACCAGCGTGGCGGCGGCGATCACCGTGTAGCGCACGCTACGCACCGGCACGCCGAGGCTGCGGGCTTCGTCGTCGCCCATCGACAGGGCGTCGAGGGCGCGGCCGAGGACGGACAGCACCAGCACGCCGCCGCCGATGGGCAGGGCCAGGCTGCCGACCTGGGTCAGATCGGCCACCGCGAGGCTGCCCATCAGCCAGTAGACGATGGCCGGCAGCTGGTTGTAGGGGTCGGCGACGTACTTCACCATCGACAGCAGGGACGAGAACAGTGCCGCGCTGACGATGCCGCCGAGCACCAGCATGACGATCGCGCCGCCGCCGAACAGCGTGGCGATGCCGACGCCGATGGCCACCGCGGCGACCCCCATCAGGAAGGCCAGCGCCTGGACCTGCAGCCAGTCCAGCGACAGCAGGATGCCCAGCGCCGCTCCGAAGGCTGCGCCGGCCAGCACGCCGAGCAGGCCGGGGGACACCAGCGGATTGCGGAACACCGCCTGAAAGGCCGCGCCGGAGCTGGCCAGCGCGGCGCCGACCATTACCGCGGCGAGGACCCGCGGCAGGCGGATGCGCACCACCAGGTTGTAGAGCACCTCGAATTCTTCCGGCGGCAGCGGCCGCCAGCCCAGCGCCGCGCCGAGCAGGCGCAGGATGTCGTCCACTGGCAAGGGGTAGCGGCCGATGCTCAGGGCGGTCAGCATCGCGGCGCCGAGCAGGGCCGGCAGGCCGAGGAGCGGCAGCAGGGGATGACGAGCGAGGTTCATCGCGCCTCCGGGCGTGGGTCGCTGACGAAGCCGATGCGGCTCACCCCTTGGCGGGAGGCTGTCGCCATGCTGCGCGCCACGGCCCCGTAAGGCGCGGCAGCGTCGGCCTGCAGATGCAGCTCGGGAACCGGGTCGAGCCGTCCGGCGGCGCCCAGGCGTGTTTCCAGTTCGGCGCTGGAGATCGCCTGGCCGTTCCAGAACAGTTGCCCGTCGGCGGTCAGACCCAGGCGGATCGCGTCGGGGCGGGGCGGCGTCGGCGCGCTCGCCGCGCGCGGTAGCTCCACCCGCACCGCATGGGTCAGCAGCGGGGCGGCGACGATGAAGATCACCAGCAGCACCAGCATCACGTCGATCAGCGGAATCATGTTGATCTCCGCGACCGGGCGGCGCTCGCCGCCGGGGGTGAGGGAAAAGCCCATCAGGCGGCCCTCGCGACGGGGACTGCGTGGGCTGCCGCAGCACTGTCCGCCGGCCGCGGGTCGGCGACGGTCGATGCCAGGCCGCTGACAAGGAAGCCCAGCAGTTCGTGGGCGAAGCCTTCCAGCTCGTCCAGCAGGCGCCGGTTGGCGCGTCCCAGCGCGTTGTAGGCGAGCAGTGCCGGAATGGCCACGGCCAGGCCGCAGGCGGTCATCACCAGCGCTTCGCCGACCGGGCCGGCGACCTTGTCCAGGCTGCCGGCGCCCTCTGCACCGATGCCGATGAGCGCGTGGTAGATGCCCCACACGGTGCCGAAGAGGCCGACGAAGGGCGCCGTGGCGGCCACCGAGCCGATCAGCGCAAGGCCTGTGTCGAGGCGGGCGCCCGCCTCGGCGAGGCCGCGGTTGAAGGCCTGCAGCAGGAACACGTCGGGGGCGGACAGCTGGATCGCCGCCTGGCCGTCGCGGCGGCCATTCCATTGGCGGCAGGCGTCCATGGCCAGCCGGGACAGGTGCACCCACGGACAGCTTGGCGGCTGGGCGGCAAGCAGGCGCTCAAGGGTGGCCGGTGACGCGCAGGCGGCCAGGCTGGCGGCGGATAGCCGCCCCTGGCGCCGCAGCTGGAAGACCTGCCAGCTCTTCAGGGCGATCTGGTACCAGCAGGCGAGGGACATCGCGAGCAGGACGGCGAGCACCAGGCGCCCGAGGGCGTCGGCGTGGGAGAGGGAATGGAGGATGCCGTTGCTGTCGGCCATGGTCAGGATCTCCGCAGGGTGAAGTTGATGGGGACGATGACCCACGCGGCCACCGGGCCGTCGCCCTGGCGGGCGGGGACGAAACGCCAGCGGCGCACCGCGTCGATGGCGGCCTGGTCGAGGCGCTCGAAGCCGGAGCCCAGGTGCACCCGTATGTCGCCGGCGCGGCCGTCGGCGGTGACGAAGACCCGTAACTGCACGCTGCCCTGTTCGCGCAACTGGCGGCTGGCAGCGGGATAGTCGGGGGCCGGATTGCTCAGGTAGTCGGCGTCGAAGCGCGGTGGGCTGTCCGCCACTGGGGCGGCGCTGCGCGGCGCCGGCGCGGCGGCCTCGCGGGGCACGGGGGATTCGTGGGCACGGCTGTCAGGAGAGCTTTCGGCCGGCGGGGGGGCGCTGGGGGCGGGTGACTGGGCCGTGGCCGCCGGGCGGCTGGACTGCAGTGGTGCCGCCTGGGGGCGCGCTACCGGCCGGGGCGCCGGAGTGGCATCGGCGTGGGCTTGGGGGCGGGGCGTCCGTGGTGCGGCGGTCGGTGCCGGGGCCGCGGGGGCCGGCGGCGTGGGCGCCGCGGGTTCGGCGATCCAGGCGACCTGCAGGATCTTCGGTGCTTCCGCCTGCGGCGCCGGGGGGCTCAGGGCCAGCAGGCCGGCCGCGGCCAGGCCGTGGGCGGCGAGGACGACGCCCGCCGCACCGAGCCGGGGGGCCGCTGCCGGAGAGCACACCGTGGTGTTCATCCCGTCTGCCTCAGCGCGGCATCGATTCGGCGAGGGAGAAGAAGCCGTGGGCCTTGTCCAGCTCGCCGTCGCGGACGACCACCCGGTGGATCAGCCAGCGGCCGTCGCGCAGGCGCCAGGCGCGCAGGGACTCGGCGTAGGCCAGGGTGCGGAAGGCGGTGGGGATCTCCGGCCCGCGGCTTTCCTCGAGCACGTAGCTGTGGGCGCAGTAGCAGGCGTTGTCGTCCTCGTCGCGGCCGAGGATGCGGGCGGCAGTGACCACGTAATCCATGTAGTGGTCGAAATACAGGGGTGCGATGACCTGCTCCTGCCACTCGGGGGGCAGGCCCTCGTTCCAGCGGATCGACGTTTCCGTGCGGCGGGTGTGGCCGGGGCGGATGTCAAAATATTGGTGCGTATATAGCGTTGCGTGAGACATGGTCGGGCCTCGTTTGTCGGTGGCATTGCCGGCCGTGTCGGCCGCCAGTGTCGTTGTTATTACAGTCTTTGTCGGTTGTGCTTCAGAAACCGTGGCCTTGCGCCGGATTTGGCGCATCACGCCGTTTCGTTATGTACTTGTGCAAATAGCGTGCCGGTGGGCGGGGGTTGCGGCGGCATGCCTCGGGCTGGGTGTGGAGCGGGCTGGAGCGCGGCCAGGGGCGCGGGTTTCCGCGCTTTCATGCACCAAAAAAAGGCCGTGCTCCGTTACCGGTGCACGGCCAAGGCGCGCTTTACGCGAGCTGGAGTCTCACTTCATGTGGGAGGGAGGAGGCCGCGCTGGGCGGCCATTGCGGCGTAGGGGCGGCGGGCCGGTGCCGCCTTGGTGGTGCGCCGGTTGATCATGCGGATCGACATGGCTTCCAGCCAGTTCCAGTATTCCTCGCGGACGTCGTCGGGGAAGCCTTCCTCGTCCAGGGCCTGCCACAGGAGATCCAGCCAGGTTTCACGGGCGGCTTCGTCGATGGTGAATGGGAAGTGGCGCGTGCGCATGCAGGTATGGCCAAACTGCGGCGTGAAGTTGGCCGGGCCGCCACAGGCCTCGACGATGAAGTCGGCGGTCTTGTCGGTGCCGCGGGCAAATTTTTCATCGTCGGCCGGGAACAGGTGGCCGACCGGCGAGGTCCTCAAGAGCGTGTGGTGGCGCCACACCACCGCGCGCACGCGGGCTTCCCCGGCGCTGCGGATGACCCGCAGGGACGGAAAGGGTACGGGCGGGTATTCGGCGTCATGGCCGCTGGCGACCCAGCGGACGGTCTCGCCGACCTGCATCGCCTCCTGCAGGGAATGCACGGTCGGCTCCACCGGCGGCGCGGCGTGGGCGTGTCCGCCGCAGCCACAGGCTGGGGCGTCGGCGGACAGTAGTGGCAGCTCCGTGGCGGGAGCGCTGGAGGAGGACGGAGCGGTTGAGGATTGGGCTTGGCACATGCGGGCAATCTCCGGAAAAAAGGGTCAGGGACGGGGCAGGAGTTCGGCGAGGTCGCCGTCGCTGACCTGCGTATGCAGGAACAGGCGGTAGAACTCGCGGGTTTCCCGGTGCAGGTCCAGGGGCAGGCGGCTGGGGTAGAACAGGTTGGCCAGCCACTGGGCGCCGAGGGCGCGCATCGCGGAGGGTGGGCGGTCGAGCCAGTTGAAGGGCCAGCGCGGCACCGCGTAGATGCGGCCGTCCTTCACCGCGCGGATGGCCTGCCAGCGTGGATCGCTGCGCACGGCGGCGGCGAATTTGGGGTCCTGGGCGAGGATCACCTGGGGATCGGCGGCGATGACCTGTTCCAGGCTGATCGCCTCCATGCCCATGTGGGAGCGGGGCTCGCAGCGGTGGATGTTGTAGCCGCCGGCCAGTTCGATGGCCTCGGTGTGGAAGGAGCGGTGGCAGTCGGTGGTGAGGCCGGCCGGGCCTTCGGCGTAGTACACGCGGACCCGTTCCTTTTCGGGAATGGCGGCGATGCCGGCCTTGAGGCGGGCCAGGGCTTTCTCGACGTAGGCGGCCTGGGCTTCGCTGGCCTTGCCATCGCGGCCCAGCAGGCGGGCGGTGAAGCGGAGCGCCGCCGGCCAGTCGGCGAGGGTGTCGAGGTGGATGAAGACCACCGGCATGCCGATGCGGCCGAAAAAGTTCTCCACCATGGCCCGGTCCACGAAGGGGCTCTGCCAGGCCAGTGCGATCTGGGCGCGGGTGCCCAGCACCTCTTCCGGGTTGGCCGCGCGGCCCATGCCGTAGACGCCGCCGAGCACCGGCAGCTCGGCGAGGCCGGCGGGCAGGTAGCGCCGTGCTTCCGGCTCGAAGACCAGGTTGACGCCGACCATCGTCTCGGGCGCCGCCATCGCCAGCAGCACGCTGAGCGGCGGGGCGGAGCCGTAGACCCGCTCGATGCGGTCGGGGATCTGCACGTGGCGCCCGGCCATGTCCACGATCTCCCGCGCTGGCGCGGGTGGCGCGGCGAGGAATAGCAGGGCCAGCAGGCCCATCGGGCGGAGGAGGTTGAGGAGGAGGTTCATGGCTTACTCGGCTGGGGGCAGGCGCCGGCCGGTGGCCGACAGGGGAAAGATCCACGGGCCGCCGGCGGCCAGGTCGGCAGCGACGAGGTCGGCCTGGCCCTGCGGCCCGGTGAGGTAGTCGGCGACGCGGCGGGCCAGTTGGCGGTGCCGGGCATCGGCTGGATGGCGGGGGCCGGGCTCGACCACCACGAAGACCCGGCGCATCGCCGGGTCGCCCTTCACGAGCACCTTGAGGCCGGCGTCGGGCATCTTGCCGAAGGCCACCGGCATGTGCCCGACCACCGCGTAGGCGCCCTGGCGGGCCGCCGACAGCAGCACCTCCTGCGGTCGCTCGGCGTCGTCGTAGAGCTGCTGGCGTGGGCCGGGGCGCAGGCCAGCCTGGCGCCACAGACGCTGCACGATGGTGAAGCTGCCCGGGTCGCGGAAGGCCAGCAGCGGGGCATCGTGGGCGGCGATGCGGCGCAGCGCCTCGGTGGCGTCGGGCGCGTCGGCGATGCCGGCCGGATCGCTGGCGGGGCCGACCAGCACGTGCTCGTTGAGGGCCCAGGCGCGCAGCGGCGCGGCATAGCCGGCGGCGAGGAGCTGGAAGGTCTCGTCGCTGCCGTGGATCAGCAGCAGGTCGGCCTCGCCGCGCTGGAAGACCGGCACGACGCTCTCCTTCGGCGCCGCTGCGACCAGTTCGAGGGGAACGCCGGTGGCCTTGCTGGCCCGGCGGGCCAGTTCCGGCCACACCCCGGCCATCACCGGGCCGCCGACCACTGCGACGTGCAGCGGCGGTGGCGCGGAGCCGGCGGAAGCGGGAAGAGGGGCGGCCAGCAGCAGGGCACAGAGTAGCGGCGCGAGGCGCCGCAGCTTGTGGATCGTCATCGGGGCCTCAGAAGCTCAGCGCCAGCTTGCCGAGCAGGGTGCGCGGGTTGCCGGGGTAATAGTTGGTGGTGCCGGTCTGCAGGTCGCCGGAGTCGATCAGGCCCAGATACTTGCGGTCGAACAGGTTGAGGGCAGTGAGGCTGGCATCGACTCGGGTCGGGCCGACCTGCCAGCGGTAGCCCAGCTCCAGGTCCACCACCGTGTAGCCGCCGAAGCGGTTGGTGTGCACCGAGTCATCGTAGCGGCCGCCCATGTAGCGCAGCAGTGGCACGGCGCGGAAGTCGCCGGCCTTCCATTCGGCGCCGAGGGTGCCGATCAGGCGGGGGGTGTCGGGGAACTGCTGGCCTTTCACGGCGACGACGGTGCTGGCCGCGGTGCGCAGGTCTTCGTCGAACACCGCGCGGCTCCATGACGCGCTGCCGAACAGGTTGAGGCTGGGGCGCGGTTCCCAGCCGGCGGCCAGCTGCACGCCAGCGAGGTGGCCGTTGCCGATGTTCTGGCCGTAGTTGAGGCCGACCGTCGGGTCGTAAGCGTTCACCGACTTGTTGTTGATGCTGGCGTAGTAGATCGTCGGCTCCACGTAGCCCTGGGCGAAGCGCAGGCGCAGGCCGAGGTCGGCGGCGTCGTCGGTTTCCGGCTTCAGTTTGTTCCACAGGCTCTGGGCGAGGGCCTGCTGGCTGGCCTTGAGGTTGCGGATGTTGCTGTTCCAGATGTCGAAGGAGGCCGGGCCGATGTTGCGGCCGGCCGAGAAGCGCCCTTCGATGGCCGGCGTGAAGGCGTAGCGCAGGCCGAACCACGGCAGCACCTTGTCCACGGTCTGGCCGTCCACCGCCACTGAGATGCCCGGCGAGGCGGCCAGCGCAGCGCGGTAGGACACGTCGGCGACGCCGGTCTTGGTGTATTCGGCGAGGCTTGGCATCTTCTCCTGGAACCAGCGCAGGCCGCCTTCGAGCTGCAGCGCCCGGTACTGCCAGGAGGCCATCGCAAAGAGGGTCTGGAAGACGTGGCGGCCGGTGACTTCGCTGAGGGTGGTCCAGCCCTGGTTGCTGCTGCTGGCGGTGGCGGCGGCCCAGCTCAGGCCACTGGCGGTGGCGGTGTAGAAGCGCTGGGCGTTGGGCGGGCCGGGCGGCTGCATGGACGTGTAGCTGTAGCCGGCCTTCAGGCGGGTGGCGTCGATGCGGGTTTCCACGTCGGCGCTGGCGCCGAAACTGTTGTGCTCGATGATCCACTGGCGGACCTTGTTGGTGCCGTTGGCATCGAAGGTGGAGCCGGATTCGTCGAAGCTGAACAGCTTGAGACGGGCTTTGGTGTCGTTGCTGACGCGGTATTCGGCTTCGCCGATGTAGGCCTGGTTGTCGAAGCTCTGGCGGTTGTAGGCGTAGTAGTTCTGGAAGCTGCCGGCCACCGGTTTGGCGTCGTAGCCGGCGTAGCGGTAGGTGGACAGGTCGAGGGCCTGGGCGGCGGTCAGCGGCTTGTAGTTGTTCTGGTCGATGTTGCTGTTCACGGCCAGCAGCTTGAGCGTGAGCTTGCCCAGGTCGGTGGCGACGGCCAGCAGGTAGTTTTCGCGCTCGGCCTGGCCGGGGCCGCGCCACAGGTTGGCGTGGGCGGTGGAGGCGGAGGCGGCGATGCGCGTGTTGGCCGGGCCGAAGCTGCCGCTGTCCACCCGCGCGAAATAGCGTTCGAAGCCGTTGTCGCCACTGGCGGCGGACACGCTGCCGCCAGCCTTGAGGGCCGGCCACAGGATCTGGCTGTCGAGGGCGCCGGCCGTGTTGAATAGGGCTGCCTGATCGGGGGCGATCGGCCCTTGCGCCAGGCTCACGCCGGCCAGGTTCTCCATGTCGAACATCTGCAGATAGCCGGGGCCGGGGTTGATGTTGGACAGGGTCAGGCCGTCCACGGTGCCGACGGCACCATGCCAGGCGGCGATGCCACGCACCCGCATACCCTTGTTGCCGCCGATCCGGCTGGTCAGGCCATAGGGGTCGAGGCTCTGCACCTTTACGGCCGGCAGGCCGGAAACCATCGTGTAGGGATTGGTGCCGCCGGGGGCGCCGAAGGTTTCCAGACCTTCCTGCCCGACCTGGTAGGTCGTCGCTGACGTATCTGGCCGCGAGGACAGGAAGCCGGTGTAGCCGGGCTCGGCGGTGCCGGTGACCTGGACGGTGCCCAGGGTTGGCGGGGTGTCCGCGGCACGCAGGTCGGCGGAGATGAGAAGGCTGGCGAGGGCGGCACCGACGGCGGCGGCGACCGGGGTTGGAATGGAAGGACGAGCCGTCGGGCGGCGGCGCTGGGCGGAGCGGGTTTTCATGGCGGACGCGAATCTGATTCGATGTGTTGTTGTTGATATAGCGCTGTTAGCACTCGGCGTGCCTGTTTGCTGCATTGCAGCTAAATGAAGCTTGCCTGACCCGTTTTAGTGCGTACGGAAACGGTGCGAAATCCATTCTTGCGGCGGATCAAGTTATTTCCGATTGCGCTCAGTCAGCCTTTTGTTTGTAGGTTTTCAGACATCGTTATGTAGTAAGTTACACATCGATACAAAGCTCAGCCTGGATTTGTGTGCGGTGCACAAGGTTTTCCGCGCAGGCACGGTCATTGCTGAGATTGAGCCAGGGTAGATCTGTCTTTCGATA
>JAFEDI010000118.1 GCA_018241725.1 Pseudomonadota bacterium
GCCTGCGTGCGCGAGTCCTACACGCTGCGCATCGCCGAACTGCAGGCCCGCTACCGCCTCGTGCCCGCCACCGGCCCGGTGCGCTACGCCTGCAACGGCAAGCCGTCGGACGAAATCGTCGCAACTTTCTTCCAGACTGATCCACCAGTGCTGATCGCCGAACGCGGCGATCAGAGTTCGCTGATGGTCCTGCAGCCGGCGGCGAGCGGAGCGAAGTATCAGGGGCCGAACGAGAGTTTCCGGGAACACCACGGCGAGGCACGCGTGGTGTGGGGATACGGGGCGAAGGAGATGGTCTGCCAGACGGCTGAAGTGAGCGGATGCACTGCCGCCATGGCAGTTCACGGCATGCCGCATGCAATTGATTAAATAAAGAAATTGACCATATCCATTCAAGACGGGATAATATTCCTGCGTCAGCAAAGACCATTCATCAGGTGGATGCATTGCTTCGGTAACGGCCTGCCCGCGTGCAAGAATTCCGGCAAGAATGCACCAGGCTCCAGTACTTGTCTCTCGAAGGCAAACTGCCGTTTCACCCGATCTTTCGTCCTCTACCTGTTGCCAGCGCACTGACCGCCTGCGCGCGCGATCGTCCGAAGGCCACGAAGCGCACGCGAATTGGCGTTTTCCAATGGCCTGCGGATTCTCCGACATGAAGTCACTTCGTCCCATCACGCTTTTTCTGATTGCCATGACGGCCGCCACTGCGGCTGCAGCCACTCCGGTCTACAGCGTAGTCGATCTTGGCACACTGCCTGGCAATTACAGTCTCGCCCGCGGCCTGAACGAATCAGGCACGGTTGTTGGTCAATCCTTGCCTCAGTTCTCCGGCCCAAGTCACGCCGTCGTTTTCAGCAACGGGGGGTTGCAGGATCTGGGCACGCTGGGTGGCACCACCAGCTTTGCCGACAGCATCAACGATGCCGGAACGATTACAGGTTCCGCAAAAATCACCGGTGATACCGCCGACCACGCCTACGTATACTCGGGCGGCCTGATGACCGATCTTGGAACCCTTGGTGGTCCAAACAGTTACGGCCGCGTCATCAACAATCAGGGCCAGATCGTCGGGGCTTCGGACACGAATGCCACGACCCGGCATGCCTTTCTGTACAGTAACGGCATCATGCAGGATCTGGGCACCCTGGGCGGGGTGAACAGTCAGGGCAACAGCATGAACGATGCTGGCCAGGTTGTCGGAAATTCTGAAGTGACCGGCAGCACCAACTACCACGCCTTCGTATATGACGGCGTCAGCATGGTCGACATCGGTACGCTGGGCGGCACCAACAGCAGCGCCGCAGATATCAACAACGCCGGCCAGATCGTCGGCTATGCCTATCCCGTCGGCAGCAACCTGCGCCATGCCTTTCTGTACAGCAATGGTGTCATGCAGGATATCGGCACCCTTGGCGGGACGACAAGCGAAGCTTATGCGATCAACGATGCCGGTGTCGTGGTTGGCTCATCCAACATTTCCGGCTCTATCTATCACGCATTCCTGTATTCCAGCGGCAACCTGCTCGACCTGAATGACCTGATTGATCCGGCCTCCGGCTGGCTCATCCGGATTGCCTACGACATCAATGAATCAGGATCAATCGCCGCTTATGGTCGTCAAAGCAATGGTGATTACCATGCACTTTTGCTCAACGTGATTCCCAGTTCCAGTACCAGCATTCCAGAACCTGCACCCTTAATGCTGATCGGCACCGGTCTTCTTGGTCTGCTGCATTTGCGCCGGTTCAAATACAACGGAATGCGTTGCGACGGCAACTGCTGATTACCAGAACGGTAAAGTCTGCAGAGACACTTCAGCCATCCGTACATTCCATTCATGAGACTGTTTGCTGGCAGGTGATCGATGACGCTTGCAGGGTGGAGGCCAGGTTTCGAGCCTCGACCAGCCTGCGGACCCGCTCACCCGATTTGCCAACCCCGCTCTTGCACCCTCACAGCGCAAGAACGGGGTTTCTCACCTCCACGGCCCGTGGCAACTCCTCAAGAGGATGTTCCCGAGGCCCGGAACGAGGCCGCCGCAGCGTCCGGCTGCGCCGGCCCCGCCCGAAACAGCCGCGACGCCCGGCCCGGCTCCGACGATCCTGCCGCAAACCGTCGCACCGCGGCCCGGCAGGCCGGCCGCATCGTGTCCGGCATCGACGGACTCGGACCGGGCTTCGGGGAGGGACAGCAGAACCCCGGCGCACCGGCCCCGGGCGTCCGGCCCAAAGCTTTTCAGGGGGTTTTGCCGGCAGGGCTTGGCGGGCAGGATTGCCGGACACAACCCTCCGGGCCTGCACGGTGCGCGCCGAAGGCGACCTGCGCCGGCCCGGGCGCAGACGGCGGCAGGCTGACAGGCTCATCCGGCCCGGTCCTCCACGATGCGAAACCGATGCACCCCGACCTGAACCTCGACGAAGCCACGCTCGCGCAGTTCTGCATCGCGAACCACCGCCGCCGCCTGTCCCTGTTCGGCTCCCGCCTGCACGGCACGGCCGGCCCGGACAGCGATATCGACCTGCTGGTCGAATTCGCCCCCGACGCCCGGCCGACGCTGCTCGACATGGCGCGACTCGAACAGGAACTGTCGGTGATGCTCGGCGGCTGACGGGTGGATTTGCGCACCGCGCCGGAATTGAGCCGGTATTTCCGGGATGATGTGGTGCGCACAGCGGTGGCGCAGTATGTCATGTCGCCCACTGATCGCTGGCGCGTGCAGCACATGATCGAGGCGGCCGAACAGGCCCGGCAGTTTGCGGCTGGACGCACGCGTGCAGACCTCGATGCCGATGCGATGCTTTGCCTGGCACTGGCGAGACTGGTCGAGATCATCGGTGAAACTGCCGGAAGAATCAGCGCAGAACCCCGTGCCGAACTGAAGGATGTTCCGTAGGCCCCAATCATCGGCATGCGCAACCGGCTGATTCATGCGTATTTCGACATCGACCGCGACATCCTCTGGAATACGGTCGAACTGGCAATACCCGAATTGCTGATGGAATTGCAGGCAAGACTGGCGAGCAACTGATCTGAAAGTTCTGCCAGTGATTGCCGGACCATGTCGTCAGTCCCGTTCGTTCGAATGCCGGGCAGCGAGCATTGCGGCGAAGGCGGCAGCGGATTCCTTCGTGTGTTGATACGCGGGACCGCAGAGAGCATTCAGCCCGTCGGCGGCAGCCTGCATCAGGACCAGAGCTTTGGCGTGCTCGCTGAGTTGTTCGAGAGTGTTTGCAAGGTGATGGCGTTGGTGCATGAATCCCCCTGCAACCATCGTCGGCAAGTGACGACCACTGGCCCGAACCGGTAGCGTAGCGGGCATGACAAGCGCGGCCCCCGAAGCCGAAGCCCGCCTACCGCGTACGCAACGGGTCCGAGTACGAAGCGGCGCTGGTACAGCGCGGCAGCCTGACCGTGTGGATCGACGAGCACACGCTGGCGGGCTGGCAGGAGTCGCAGCGCACGGGCCGGCGCGGTGCGTCGCGCACGTATTCGAAGGCGGCGATCCAGTGCGTGCTGACGCTGCGGGCGCTGTACCGCCTGGCGCTGCGGGCGGCCGAGGGGCTGTTGCGCTCGATCCTGTCGTTGATGGGGTCCGATCTGCCGGTGCCGGATCACACGACGCTGTACGGTGCAGGTTACCGTCGCGTCTGGAGAAAACGGCATCTGGCGGTGGATGCGGCCACGCACGAGGTGGTGGCGGCGCTGGTGACGGAATCGACTGTCGGCGATGCCGAGGCGCTGCCGGAGTTGCTGGCGCAGGTCGAGGGCGACATCGCCCAGGGCGCGGCCGATGGCGCCTATGACAGCCGTGCCTGTCATGAGCGGCTGTGGAGCGCAAGGCCAGCGCCGCCATCCCGCCGCGCGCCAACGCCGCCGCCTGGGAGCCGCTGCCAGCGATGGCCGCGTGCATCCGCGCAGCGCGGCACTGGAAGTGATCCAGCGCGACGGCCTCAAGGCCTGGAAGCAGCAGATCGGCGATCACCGCCGCTCGCTCGCCGAGACGGCGATGGGCCGCATCAAAGGCCTGTTCGGGAAGCGCCTGCAGGCGCGTTCGTGGGAGCGGCAGGTCAACGAGTGCTACCTGTGCGTCGCGGCCATGAACCGGATGACCGGCCTCGGAATGCCGGTCAGTCAGGTCGTGCACAGGTAAGAACCGTCCGGGATTGGGGAAACTCGGCTGGCGGATTATTCATGCACCAACGCC
>JAFEDI010000119.1 GCA_018241725.1 Pseudomonadota bacterium
AGCTTGAACCGGATGGAACCCTGAGAGATATAGCCTTGAGAATTTATCCCCGCGAGCCAGAGGCATTCCGCGCATGGACGGCCAACAGAATCATCATCATTGAAAACGAACTGGAAGAGCCGATCATCAAATTAATGAAAGCCCAATCAGACGACCATGTTCATGCAAATGAATTCTTCAAATCCCATGGCTTTGACTCCAAGTCCTGGAGCGCATTAATAAACAACAACAAAACTGATTTATTTACATATCGTCAACACAATCTTTCAGTTATAGTCAACGACTTCTTGGCAAAGATGTCAGGTCACAACCTAGAGGACACTCCGCCGCTGAGCATTTTCGATCTTGACGAACCGGATGAACCAAGAGATGCAGCCTTCATCTAGCGAACAATTCAGTGTCTATTTACATGACCAGATTGTTGGTTACCTGCATCGTCGTGAAAATTTCACCAGATTTGTTTTCGATTCTGACTACTGGAATTTGCCTGATCGCCCGGTTCTTGGTCTGTCATTTGAAGACGACCCGCACGCCAGACATCAAAGCAACCTGCGATTGCCGCCTTGGTTTTCCAATCTGCTTCCAGAAGGGCGATTAAGGGAGTGGGTAGCCAAAGCGCGCCACACCTCAATTGAGCGTGAAATGGAACTGCTGTTACAAGTTGGCCATGACCTACCTGGCGCAGTTCGGGTCATGACTGCCGAAGCTGCAGTTTCTGTAGATATAGCCGAACCAGCATCGCACAAAGACGCCAACAAAGACAGCAGCACCTCGGCCCTATGGTCATTTTCATTGGCCGGCGTGGCATTGAAATTTTCAATGTTAGCCAAAGACGACCGATTAACAATACCTGCATTCGGGGAGGATGGCGACTGGATAGCAAAACTGCCTGACAAAAACTATCCACGCGTTCCCATAAACGAACTGGCGATGATGACTTTTGCAAAAAACGCAGGCATTAACACTCCTGAAGTCAGGTTAGTGCATCGCGATCAAATTACTGGCCTGCCTGATGAACTCTGGCCAACCGGAGAGGAATGGGCATATGCAGTCAAGCGATTCGATCGCACCCCGAGTCGTCAACGCATACATATCGAGGACTTTGCACAAATTCGCGGAATGTATCCTGAAGCCAAATATAGCGGAAGCTTTGAAACCGTAGCGGCCCTTGCCTACAGGCAGCATAACATCGACAGCCTGCATGAAGCCGTTCGACGCTTGGCTTTCAACGTATTGATCGGAAACGGCGACGCACACTTAAAAAACTGGTCGCTAATTTATACCAACCAACGCATCCCGTCTCTTTCGCCAGCCTATGATCTTGTATCCACGTTTCTTTATCGACCTGCCAACCTGGGTCCGGAAACCATGGCGCTCAAATTTGGCAATTCCAGAAGATTCGAAGATGTAAGCTTGAGCACGTTTGCCAGACTTGATTCGCGCCTCGATGCGAAAGGCGATTTGAGCGATGTCGCCAGAACCCTCGTTGATACAGCATTATCCGAATGGCCTCAAGCCGAAGATTTACTACAACAAAACCCACAGATGTGTCATCAAATCAAAACTCGCCTGCAATTTTTTGCAAAACTGCTTTGCAGAAACTGAACCGAATCTCTCCTGTCAATCTCAACGGTTTTAATCCAGCAGCCGCAATTGTGGCCCGCACGGTTGACAATGCAGCCACAAGGACTTTTCGGCTATCGGTACGCCAACCTTGTCCGGCCTGTCGTCAATCCGGCCACGCCACGACCATGCCGGTACCGATCGCCAGTGACGGTGCGAGCAGCGCCAGCGTGCGCAGCAGCACCTCGCGACCGCCGAGCGAGGCGGCGAGCGTCAGCTTGAAGATGGCGTTCGACAGCACCGCGGTGACGATCAGCCGCCAGCCGAGCACCTCCGGCAGCGAGCCTTCGGCCGCGAAGCGCGTCACCGACAGCACGATGGCATCGACATCGGTCAGGCCGGCGACGACCGATACCAGGTACAGCGCGTCGTGGCCGAGGTAGCGGCGCGCGGCGGCGAGCACGAACAGGATCAGCGCGTACAGCGCCGCGATCAGCATCGCCGGGCCGAGTTCGGCCGGGTTCTTCTGCGCCGGCATGGCGTTGTCCTGCCGGCGCGAGCGGCGCCAGTGCCACGCGACCGGCACGAGCGTCGCGGCGAGCATCGCGCCGGCGGCCGGCAGCAGCGCCAGCGCCAGCGCCGGGGCGAGCAGCGCGACGATCAGCACGACGCGCACCAGCATCACCGCCGAGGCCAGCGCGATCGCGACCGCGGCGAGCGGTGCAGCGAGCCCGTCGCGCACGCGCCGGGCGTAGGCGAGCGTGGTCGCCGTGCTCGATACCGCGCCGCCGAGCAGGCCGCCGAGCAGCACGCCGGCACCGCCGCCGAAGGCTTTGTAGAGCAGGTAGCCGCCGAGGCTGATGCCGACGATCAGCGTCACCATCAGCCAGATCTCGAACGGGTTGAACACTTCGAGCGGGCCGAAGCTGCGGTTCGGCAGCACCGGCAGCACGATGAAGGTGATCAGCACGAACTGCATGATCGCGCGCAGGTCCTCGCCGCCGAGCCGGCGCGCCAGCGCGTGCAGTTCGACCTTGAAGTGCAGCAGCACGACGCTCAGGCCGGCAACGACGACCGCGACCTCCCAGGCGCCGAAGGCAAGATAGGCCCCGAGCCCGAACATCAGCAGCAGCGCCAGTTCGGTGGTCACCGACGGTTCGAGGTCATCGACGCGCCCGCGCCACTGCATGACGTTGCCGAGCACCAGCAGCGTCGTGATCGCCGCCAGCCCCGCCACCAGCACCCAGCCGCCGAAGCGCTCGGCGAGCAGTCCGCACAGCGTGCCGAGCAGCGCCGTCAGCGCGAAGCTGCGCAGGCCCGCGAACTCCGGGCCGGTCGCCTCGCGCTGCAGGCCGATCAGCAGGCCGAGCGCGACCGACAGGCCGATGCGCAGGAAGGTGTCGCCGGACTCGATGCTCATCGGCCCGGGCCGGCGTCATGCGCTGCGATCACGGCGCCGGCTCGACCTTCAGCAGCCAGACGCGCTCGCTGCCACTGCGCGAGCGGGTCGAATGCACGACGGCATCGCGCGCGGCGCGGCGCGCCTCGGCCGAGCCGCCGATCAGCAGCCACTGGCCGAGCCGGCCGCTCAGCGTCGTGCTGAGGCTCGCGGTATCGAAACTGCCATCGGGCCCGGGACGCACCGAACGCGGCGCGACCTCGACCGTCACCGTCTCGCCGCTGACGCGCGGGCGCACCAGAAAGCCGGTCGAGGCATCGCGGTAGCCCATGTCGACGCCGGCCGCCACGCCGCCGCGCGGGCCGGTGGCGACGCCGTAGCGCTCGGGCACCGGCACCGAGCGCCCGAGCGTGACGAAGGCCTCGCGGCCATCGAGCACGCGCACGGTCTGCACGGTATCGTCGCGTCCGCGCGTGCCGTAGTGCTCGACGGTCACCCGCCCGCTCGCCGTCGTACCGCTGGCGCCGGTGCCAATGCCGCCTTCCAGGCCGACGCCGGAGGCATCGACCTCGTCGATCGAGCCCTGACGCAGGCTGACGAGCAGCGTGCGCGGCGGCACGTCGAGGGCGTCGAGCACGCCGAGCAGTTCGTCGATGCGCGCCTGCGGGCCGCGCACGATCAGCACGGCGCCCTGACCGCTCAGCGTCAGCTCGCCGGCGACCGGGCGCAGCAGCGGGATCAGCTCCTCGGCGTTGCGGTGCCTGAGATCGACCGTGACCAGCACCGGCACCTCGGCCC
>JAFEDI010000011.1 GCA_018241725.1 Pseudomonadota bacterium
CCGCATCGGACCGTCCGGCAGCGCCAGCCGGCGCAGCCACAGCGTCAGAAACGCGAGCAGTGTCGGCGCGAGCGCGAAGCGCAGCGGCGCGCCGGGAATATGCAGCAGCGCCGGACCGGTGTCGGAGGCTTCGACCGGCACCGCCACCAGCAGCGCGAGCGCTGGCAGCCCGGCCAGCGCCACCGCGGCCAGCGCCGTGTCGATCGCCCGGCCGCCGCGCACGGCCCGTCCGCGCCCCTGCCCGGCCAGCCAGTGCCAGACGCCGGCGATGGCGAGAACGAGCACGGTCGGAGCGAACCACGGCAGCGCGGACACGAGGCCGTCGGCCAGCCGCGTCAGGTCCACGGCCGGAAGACCGAACCGCGCGAGCAGCCCGTCGGCCGGCCACAGCGACCACGCCGCCGCGCTCGCCGCCGCGACGGCCAGCCAGTAGCCGGCCGGCGACGCGGCGACGCGCTTCAGGCGTTCGACGAACGCGCGCGGGGCCGACACTTCGAGCGGTTCACCGCGCAGGAAGCGCAGCAGGATGCGTTCGCGGCCGTGGGCACCGCGCCCGGTGCGCAGCAGTTCGACCAGTACCGCGCGCAGTTCGGCGTGACCGGTCACGACTTCGAGGAGTCCGCCGTCGGGTGCGTCCTGCCCGAGCAGCAGCGCCGCGGTCAGCGCGTCGCGCACCGCGGTCTCGCGCGCCGCCGGCAGCGCGCCGATCAGCGCGAGCCGCAGCCAGTCCGGCATGAACGCCTGGCGCAGCCACGGCAGTCGCGCGAGCGCCGCGAGCCGGCGTTCGTCGGCGGCCAGCGGCTGACCGGCCGCATCGGTCAGGCGGGCGCCGAGGTAGCGCGTCAGCGCCGGGTGCAGGCGCGGGAACACCGCGAGCGCGCCGAGCCACTCGAAGGCCTCCGGCCCGAGGAAGCCGCGCAGCTCGGCGAGCAGCCGGGCGATGCGCTCCGGGGCCGGCGCGCGCCGGTCGAGCCACGCCGGTTCGTCGAGCGCGAGCAGCGCCGGGTAGCGGTCGCCGCGGTGGTCGCCGGCGTCGGGCGCCCGGGGCCGTACCCGTGGCGGCAGCCGCACCTCGCCGTCGGCGCGCAGGCCGACGCGCAGCGCGTCGGCGAGCCGGCCGAGCTCGGCCGTCGCGAGCTGCAGCACGATCCAGCCCGCGGCCTCCAGCGCGCGCTCGCGCGCCCCCCATTGCGCGGGCGGCACCGGCGTCAGCAGCACGCGCAGCGCGAAGCCTTCGAGCGGTCCGCTCCAGTCCGCGGGCCGGCCGCGCAGCGGATCGATCAGCGCAGCGCCGTCGTCCACCAGCAGCAGATGGCTGCCGGCCGCGCGCGCCGCCAGCACGTCGAGCGCCAGTTCCCGCCCGCCGGTCGCCGGCACCGGCCGCAGCCAGCGCGGCGTGCTCAGGTAGCTGTAACGCTCGACGTGCACCTGCTCCTCGCGCAGCCGCGCATCGAGTTCGTCGGCGAGATCGGCGCGCAGGTCGCGGTGGCCGCCGAGCGGCGCGAGCAGCAGGTATTCGGGCGCGAGCGGCCGCGTGTCGTAGACCGGCACCGGCCGGCCGCCTGCACGCAGCGTCGCCGCGAGCGTCGCCGGCACGTCGAGCCGGCGCGTCGGCTGCTGCTGGTGCAGCCGCAGCGCCTGCAGATGCTGGCGCAGCGCCGGCGTGTCCAGGTAGCGCGTACCGGCGGCGGTGCCGAGTCGCGCAAGCTCGGCCGCGCCGCGCACGCCGAAGCGCCGCGCGAGCGCGCGGCGCCGGCGCGCGTGGCGCGACGCGAGTCCGATCGCGAGCGCCCAGCCGAGCGCGATCAGCGGCGCGCGCTCCGGCGGTGCGGCGAGCGCGCGCTGCAGCCGGAACATCTGTTTGTCCAGCCAGTGTTCGGGTTCGGCGACGACGGCCGGCAGCGCGGGCGCGACGGCGAGCGAAGCGGCCGGCGCCGGTACCGGCAGCCGGGCGGCGAGCCACAGGCCGGCGAGCAGCGCGAGCGCGAGCAGTACCGGCAGCCAGCGTGCCCGTGTCAGCCGCCGCTGCAGCCGGCGCGCCGCGGCGACCGGCGGCGGTGGTGCCGCGGTGGCGGCGTCGGGCGCGGCGGGGGCGTGCTGCACGCGCCAGGTCGCCAGCACGCGCGCGAATGCCTCCTGCTCGCTCGGTCGCCGGCAGACGATCGGCGCGAGCCACGGCCCGAGGCTCGGCCAGTCGGCGCAGGCCGGGTGTCCGGGGCCGAGCCGTGCGATCAGCGCGTGCACGCGCACGCACTCGCCGACGCCGACCGCGAAGCCTTCGGCGCGCAGCGCGAGCAGGAAGTCGTCGATCGCGGCCGGCGCGATGCGCTCGGGGTTCATCGGCCCGGCGACACGCCGCGGGTCGCCCCGGACGCTGCGTGTGCGCGGTTCACCGGACGCGCGACCTCACGCGCGGCTCCAGCCGTCGAGCACCGCGCGTGCCGGTGCGAGATCCTCGGCGTTCTTGACCAGCGTGCCGAGCAGCCACGGTGCGAGCGCCGGCGGCGCGCCGGTGCTCGCGTCGCGCGGTTCGGGCTTCAGCGAGTCCGGACGCGCGGTGCGGCGCAGCAGGCCGAGCAGCAGCGCCAGCAGCTCGGCCGTGCCGGGCCGGCGGCGCA
>JAFEDI010000120.1 GCA_018241725.1 Pseudomonadota bacterium
GCTGCAGGCCGTCCCGGCCCCACCGCCAATGCCGATCGGCACGGCTGGCGGCGTCATCGATACCTGGGCGTAAGCTGGAGCCAACGGTCCGGATTTCGTGCAGCCTCGAAGTGCGGAGCGGGTCCGGGCGACAAGGGGAGGTCTCGCCACGGGCTGCCCGCACAGGCAAGAAAAAAGGCGCCCCCACTTCGGGCGCCCGAAGATCACGTCGCCGGCCGTTCAGGCGGCCGCACGCCGGCGGCGGGTGAGTCCCAGCCCCGCCAGACCGATGCCGAGCAGCGCCAGCGCGCCCGGCTCGGGCACGCTCGTGCGCTGTTCGTTGAACGTGAAATTGTCGAGCACGAAGTGGGTGCCGTCACCCGCCAGATCGGTACTAGCCTGCACTCCGCCCGTGCTCGTGATGCGCAATTCGTCGATGGTCCAATCGAAATCGAAGCGTGAAGCGTTACCGATACTGGGAATGCCAACGACGATCTTCGTGCTCTTGGTCACGGCACCGTCGATCAGCCCCTCGAGCGTCACTTCAAGCCCCGTGTGCCAGGCGGCGCTGAAGTAGCCCCCATTGAACAGGAAGTTGCTGCCGTCGCTTGTCCTGACGCTGGCGGGGGCGCCATTTCCATTGAAGGCGACGTTCGGTGTCGATACACGCCCGGTCGAATAACCGCTGCCGTTGTAGTCAGTCGAATTGTCCGGATTCAATGCAAAGAAATTCGACCACAGCAGACCACCATAGTCCGAGAAAGCGACTCCAGGGGCGTCTCCAGGCAATGTGTCAAAGGTCAGGAGCCCAGCATTGGCGCCAGTGCTGATGCTGATCAGTCCCGCGGCAAGGGCGCTGGCAAGGATCTTCTTGTTCATGGTGTCTTCCTTCAGGATGGCTCGTGACGTGATGTCGTTCGCACGCTAAAAGCAAATACCGTGCCAATAATAAACATCTCGGCAATACAGTAACTTGGGCCCATTCTTGCGATCGAAGCGTCAGCATTTGTAAAATTTTCCGACACTCGCCTGGGGCGGGCGTCGGCGCCGGGTCGGCTATGATGCCCTGGCATGCTCCGGCTTGTTGCTTGAGGTTCCGATGGTTTCAGGATGCACTCTGCGAATGCTGCCCCGATGGCTGGCTGTTCTGGCCGGGTTGTTCGGCGTTGCCGCCGCCTGCGCCGCCGAGATGCACGTCTCGGTCAACGGCATCTTCGGCAACCGCGCGGTGCTGGTGGTCGATGGCGCCGATCCGCAGATCGTGGCGGAAGGCGGGCAGACGCGCGAAGGCGTCAGGCTTGTGTCGATACGCGACGGGGCGGCAGTGGTGGAGGTCGATGGCAGGCGTCAGCAACTCCGGGTCGGAGACGGGCCGATTCGCACCGCCCCGACAGCGGACACCAGCGCAGATGGGGTGCAGGAGGTCCGCATCCTGGCCGATGCGCGCGGGCACTTCTCGACGCGTGGCGCGATCAACGGCGCGGCGATGCAGTTTCTGGTGGATACCGGCGCCACCCTGGTTTCGCTCGGCATCGCCGACGCGCGCCGTGCCGGGATCAACTACCTCGGCGGTGCGCAGTCAACGAGCATGACGGCCAACGGCCCGGTTCGCGTATGGCTGCTCCGGCTCGATCGCGTGCAGGTGGGCAGCCTCGTGTTGCGCAATGTCGATGCAGCGGTGCACGAAGCGCCGCTGCCCTTCGTGCTGCTCGGCAGCAGCTTCCTGCAGCGCGTCGCGATGCAGCGCGAGGGCGATACGCTGATCCTGCGGCGCCGTTTCTGAGGCTCTCGGTCTTCCGCTGCCCGGCTGCCCGCTTCATCGGCGACCGGTGATCGGCTGCCGGTGTCCGTCCGTCGTGGCTGGCTGGCTGCTTGCCGGCTACGTCCGTAGGCTGTTTGGGTAGGGCATTGCGCCACGGCATCCACGGACCATCGAGTGCGACATGACAGCGAATCGGCATCGCGGCTTCACCCTCATCGAGTTGATGATCGTCATAGCGATCATCGGCATCCTCGCGGGCATCGCGCTGCCCGCCTACAACGAGTACGTCATGCGCGGGAATGTGCCGCAGGCGACCGCGGGCCTTTCCGAAGGCCGCGTCCGGCTCGAGCAGTGGTTTCAGGATAACCGGACCTATGTGGGCGGCCCCTGTCCTGCCGCGGCGAAGTCATTCACGTTCGCCTGTACCTTGGCGGCGACGACATTCACGATCAAGGCGACGGGTGGCGGAACCATGACCGGATTCGAGTACACGATCGACCAGAACAACGCAATGACGTCGACGACGCCTTGGGCCGCTGGAAAGAAGGCTTGCTGGATCACCAGCAAGGGAGGCGCGTGCTGATGTCCCGGAAGACGGTGCCCAGGGAGGGGTCATGACGACATCCGGTGATGCGCTCGCTTCGGCGCCGAAGCGATTGCGCGGTTTCTCCTTGGTCGAGCTGATGGTGGTCGTCGCCATCATCGGCCTGTTGCTGCTCGTGGCGTTCCCCGCCTACACGGAGTGGATCCAGAGCTCGCGCATCCGCACAGCGGCCGAGACGATCCAGAACGGCCTGCAACTGGCGCGTGCAGAGGCCGTCAAGCGCAATGGAACCGTCGAGTTCGTGCTTTCTGGCGCAAGTTCGGCATGGACAGTGCAGGTGCCGGGCGATCCTGCCGAGGTGATCCAGCA
>JAFEDI010000121.1 GCA_018241725.1 Pseudomonadota bacterium
ACATGCGGCAGTTGGCCGCGATGCTGAGCTTCTTGTGGTAGCAGAAGTGCGGGATGTACACGCCGGCCGCATCGGCCGCATGCATCACCATGCTGCCGGGGGCGACACTGACGGTCTTGCCGTCGAGCTGCAGTTCGATCATGTTGTGGCCAGCGCCGCCGCCGTACCGGCGGCGCAGCGCTTGTGTTCGACGTGGTGCACGAACTCGTCGCGGAAGTGCTTGATCATGCCGCGCACCGGCATCGCGGCGGCATCACCCAGCGCGCAGATGGTGCGGCCCATGATGTTGTCGGCCACCGAGTCGAGCACGTCGATGTCTTCCATGCGGCCCCTGCCGTGTTCGATGCGGTCGACCAGGCGCCACAGCCAGCCGGTGCCTTCGCGGCACGGTGTGCACTGGCCGCAGCTTTCGTGCTGGTAAAAGTAGCTCAGGCGCAGCAGGCTTCTGACCATGCAGCGGCTGTCGTTCATCACGATCACCGCGCCCGAGCCGAGCATCGAGCCGGCCTTGGCGATGGCGTCGTAGTCCATCGTGCAGTCGAGCATGATGTTCGCCGGCAACACCGGGGCCGACGAGCCGCCCGGAATCACCGCCTTCAGCGCGCCGCCCTTCACCCCGCCGGCCAGCTCGAGCAGTTTGGAAAACGGCGTGCCCAACGGGATCTCGAAATTGCCGGGCGCGTTGACGTCGCCGACCACCGAGAAGATCTTCGTGCCGCCGTTGTTCGGCTTGCCCACCGCGAGGTAGCGCTCGCCGCCATGGCGGATGATCCACGGCACCGCGGCGAAGGTTTCGGTGTTGTTGATCGTGGTCGGCCGGCCATACACGCCGAAGCTGGCCGGGAACGGCGGCTTGAAGCGCGGCTGGCCCTTCTTGCCTTCGATCGATTCGAGCAGCGCGGTTTCCTCGCCGCAGATGTAGGCGCCGGCACCGAGTGACGGATACAGATCGAAATCGATGCCCGAGCCCTGGACGTTCCTGCCGAGCAGACCGGCGGCGTAGGCCTCGTTGACCGCCTGCTCGAAATGCAGGTAGGGCTCATCCATGAACTCGCCGCGCATGTAGTTGTAACCGGCGGTGGCCCCGATCGCGAAACCGGCGATCGCCATGCCCTCGACCAGCGCATGCGGGTTATAGATCAGGATTTCACGGTCCTTGCAGGTGCCGGGTTCGGACTCGTCCGAATTGCAGACGACGTACTTCTGGCCCGGAGCCTTGCGCGGCATGAAACTCCATTTGAGACCGGTCGGAAAACCGGCACCGCCGCGGCCGCGCAGGCCCGAGGCCTTGACGATGTCGATGACCTCATCCGAAGTCAGTTCGCCGCGCAGGATCTTCTTCCACGCCTCGTAACCGCCCTGCTGGACATAGGTATCGAACGACCATGGATTTTCCAGGGTCTTCGTCGCATACAGCATCCCGTTCAGGAACATCGAGCGCTCACTCCAGGCTGTCGAGAATCCGGTCGACCTCGGCGGTCGTCAGGTTCTCGTAGTAGACGTGATCGACCTGCATCATCGGTGCACTCGCACAGGCGGCCAGGCATTCCTCTTCCTTCTTCAGGTAGAACTTGCCATCCGCAGTGCTTTCGCCGAGTCTGATGCCGAGTTTCTGCTCGATGTGCGCGACGATTTCGTCCGAGCCACGCAGCATGCACGAGATGTTCGTGCAGACCGCGATGTTGTGCCGGCCGACGGGCTTCAGTTCGTACATCGAATAGAACGACGCGACCTCATAGACCGCGATCGCGGGCAGGCCGAGATAATCGGCCACCGCGTCCATCAGTTCGTTCGTGAGATACCCGCCGTTTTCGTGCTGCACTTCACGCAGCGCGGCCAGCACCGCCGACTGCTTGCGCTCCGGCGGATATTTGGCGACCCAGCGGTCGATCTCGTGACAGGCGTGCTCGGACAGCACGGCATGCTTGTTCTGGCTCATCAGCGGTCGATCTCCCCGAACACGATGTCCTGCGTACCGATCACGGCGACGACGTCGGCAAGCATGTGACCGCGCACCATTTCGTCGATTGCCGACAGATGCGCGAAACCGGGCGCCCGCACCTTCAGCCGGTACGGCTTGTTGGCACCGTCGGAAATCAGATACACGCCGAACTCACCCTTCGGATGCTCGACGGCCGCATAGACTTCGCCGGCCGGCACGCAGTAGCCCTCGGAGAACAGCTTGAAGTGATGGATGAGGGCTTCCATCGACTCCTTCATCTCGGTGCGCTTGGGCGGCGAAACCTTGTGGCCTTCCGGCATCACCGGCCCCGGATTGTCCCGCAGCCAGCGGATGCACTGGCGGATGATCCGGTTCGACTGGCGCATCTCCTCGACGCGCACCAGATAGCGGTCGTAGCAATCGCCGTGCGTGCCGACCGGAATGTCGAAGTCGAGGCGATCGTAGACCTCATACGGGCGCTTGCGGCGCAGATCCCATTCGATGCCGGAACCGCGCAGCATCGGGCCGCTGAAACCGAGCTGCAGCGCGCGCTCCGGCGTCACGACACCGATGCCGACCGTGCGCTGCTTCCAGATGCGGTTTTCGGTCAGCAGGGTTTCGTATTCGTCGACCCGGCCCGGGAAACGCTCGGTGAAGGCTTCGAGGAAATCGAGCATCGAGCCGCCGCGCGTCTCGTTCAGCGCATCGATCTCGGCCTTCGGCCGGTAGGCGTTGTATTCGTACTTCGGCATGCTGTCCGGCAGATCGCGGGCAACACCGCCCGGCCGGTAATAGGTCGCATGCATGCGCGCACCCGAGACGCCCTCGTAGCAGTCCATGAGGTCTTCACGCTCACGGAAGCAGTACAGGAAGACCGTCATCGCGCCGATGTCGAGACCGTGGGCGCCGAGCCACATCAGATGGTTCAGGATGCGCGTGATTTCATCGAACATCACGCGGATGTACTGGGCGCGCAGCGGTACTTCGACCCCGAGCAGCTTTTCGATGGCCAGCACGTAGCCGTGCTCGTTGCACATCATCGACACGTAGTCGAGCCGATCCATGTAGCCGATCGACTGATTGAACGGCTTGGATTCGGCCAGCTTCTCGGTGCCGCGGTGCAGCAGGCCGATGTGCGGATCGGCGCGCTGGATGACCTCGCCGTCCAGCTCCAGCACCAGGCGCAACACGCCATGCGCTGCGGGATGCTGCGGACCGAAGTTCAGGGTGTAATTGCGAATCTCGGGCATCGCGCAAGCGCTCCTCGATCAGGATTCGGAAACGTAGCGGTGATCTTCACGGATCACGCGCGGCACCAGCACGCGCGGATCGATCGACACCGGCTCGTACACGACACGGGCACGCTCCGGGTCGTAACGCATTTCCACGTTGCCGATCAGCGGGAAATCCTTGCGGAACGGATGACCGACAAAGCCGTAATCGGTCAGCAGGCGGCGCAGGTCCGGATGGCCTTCAAACACGATGCCGTACAGATCGAAGGCTTCACGCTCGTACCAGCTGGCGCTGGACCAGACATTGATCACGGACGGCACGACCGGCAGTTCATCATCCGGCGCAAAAACCCGGACCCGCAGCCGCTCATTGCGTGAAACCGACAGCAGCTGATAGACAGCCGCGAACCGGCGCTCCAGCGGAGCATCGGCCAGGGCATCATTGACGGCCGCCGCCGAACGACCCGGAGCACGGGCAACGAAACCGCGGCTGAAACCGCGTGACGAAGTATCGTCTGTGGCCCATTCCGTCAGTCCGTATGCGGAATAATCCACGCCGGCAACGTCCATGAGTTCCTCGAAACCGGATTCATCCCGCAGGGCGACAAATACATCGAGCGCCACCGCGGCATCG
>JAFEDI010000122.1 GCA_018241725.1 Pseudomonadota bacterium
AGTCACCCCTCAAAACCGAGCACCCACACCTATCGGTTGTTCATCTTTTTAAAGAACTGCTGCAGAAGCAGCGAAGAGGTGCGCATTATACAGAGCTTTTTGTCTCTGTCAAGCAATTTGTTTCAGCACTTCAAAACAAACCACTTAACGCGCCAACACCGAAACAAATCCAACTTCTTCGGCACCACCCTCCTCACCCCGTAGCGCCTACTTCGTAACGCGCTGCAGCGAAAGAGCTGCGCATTATAAAGAATTATAAGAAACCGTCAACAACATTCGGAAAAATAATTCCACACCAAAGCAATCAGTACTCCGGCGCACCTGCGCCAGTATAAGTACCTGCAAAGTTTTCGAAGCGCGTAAACTCACCGAGAAAGGTCATTCGGACAGTCCCCGTCGAACCATTTCGGTGCTTAGAGATGATCAGTTCTGCCATCCCCTTGTCCGGCGAGTCAGGGTTATAGATCTCATCCCGGTAAATGAACATGATGATGTCCGCATCCTGCTCGATTGCACCGGACTCCCGCAGATCGGAAGCCACCGGCCGCTTGTTCGGCCGCTGCTCAAGACTGCGGTTCAACTGCGACAACGCAATGATCGGCACGTGCAGCTCTTTGGCCAGGGATTTGACAGAACGGGAGATCTCAGACAGTTCAGCTGAGCGGTTATCGCTTTCCTTCAGCGAAGTCATCAGCTGCAGGTAATCGATGACGATCAGACCTAGCCGACCGCACTGGCGGTGCAGGCGACGGCAGCGCGCACGCAAGTCAGTTGGATTGAGGCCCGGCGTCTCATCAATGAAGATCGGTGCCTCATGAAGCTTACCCAGCGCATAGGTCAGGCGCTGCCATTCTTCGTCATTCAGCTTGCCGGTCCGGATCTTGTGCTGATCGATGCGACCAACAGAAGAGAGAAAACGGGTCGCCAATTGGGTGCCCGGCATTTCCATCGAGAAGATGGCCACCGGCAACCCAGCCTCCACCGCGACCGTCTCGGCGATATTCAACGCCAGCGAGGTCTTGCCCATACCAGGGCGCGCCGCCAGCACGATCATGTCGGACGGCTGCAGGCCCGAGGTCTTCTCATCCAGATCGGTCAGCCCCGTCGGCACACCGGTAATGCCCGCCGGCGAATCCCGGTCGTACAACTCCTGGATACGATCGACCACCTGCCCCAGGATAGGCTGGATCGCCTGAAAGCCGCTGACCGTTCGCGCACCAGCCTCCGCGATCTCAAACACCTTGGCCTCAGCCTCGTCGAGCAGGGTTTTGGCATCCTTGCCCGACGGCGTCAGTGCGCTGGCAGCGATATCATCCCCCACCGAAACCAGCTTGCGCAGAATAGCCCGCTCCCGAATGATCTCGCCGTAGCGCCGCACGTTCGCTGCCGAAGGCGTGCTGTTGGCGATCTCGCCAAGATAGGCAAGGCCGCCGACATGCTCGGCCTCGCCATTCTTCTCCAGGCTCTCGAACACCGTTACCACATCGGCTGGCTTGCCCATCTCCACCAGCTTGGCGATATGACGGAAGATCCGCCGGTGATCGTCCCGGTAGAAATCGGCTTCATTGACGATGTCGCCAACGCGCTCCCACACGGAGTTATCTATCAGCAGACCGCCCAGTAGCGACTGCTCCGCCTCAATGGAATGCGGCGGCAGCCGCAGGGAGGACATCACGGGATCTTCGGAATGGCTATCGGATTTGCGCATGGGTCTTCAGCAAAACAAGAAACCAGTCAGACTGGCCAGAAAACAAAAAAGGCTGCACGAGGCAGCCTTTTTCATGGGGAGCGGAAGCTCTCCTGACGATCAGTTCTCGCCAACCACCGTGACAGCGATGTTAGCAGTCACGTCGGTGTGCAGGGAGACGACGAGCGGGAACTCGCCGACAACCTTCAACGGACCTTCCGGCATGCGGACGGCGGACTTCTCGACTTCGAAACCCAGAGCCTTCAGCGCCTCAGCGATGTCGGCGTTGGTCACGGAGCCGAACAGACGGCCATCGACACCTGCCTTGCGGGAGATGGTCACGACGGAGCCTTCGAGCTTTTCGCCACGGGCTTGGGCGGCAGCCAGCTGCTCGGCAGCGATGCGCTCGAGCTCGGCACGACGGGCTTCGAACTCAGCCAGGTTAGCGGCGTTGGCACGCTTGGCCTTGCCTTGCGGGATCAGGAAGTTACGAGCGTAACCGTCCTTGACCTTGACCACGTCACCGAGGCCACCCAGATTGACAACCTTGTCCAAAAGAATAATTTGCATGCTGTCTCTCCGGAATTACTGATGCAGGTCGGTGTAGGGCAGCAGGGCGAGGAAGCGGGCACGCTTGATCGCGGTGGACAGCTGACGCTGGTAGCCAGACTTGGTACCGGTGATGCGCGCCGGCATGATCTTGGCGTTTTCGGTGATGAAATCCTTCAGGATGTCCACATCCTTGTAATCGATTTCTTCAATCTTTTCTGCGCTGAAACGGCAGAACTTGCGACGCTTGAAAAGGCTGCGACCGCCACGGTCGTCCTTACGCTTCATTGCTGGCTTGAATGCCATGATTCATTCCTTCCAAAAATTCGATCGTATCGATGTGCAATACAGGCGTCCGGCTACGCAGGCTTTTGGCGGCAAGAAATCCGACGACATGCGCCGGACACCCCAGACGGGCACTGGCGAGCAATTTCGCCTTGTCACCCAAAGCCACAACCTGCAGCTCGAGGCTTACATCCCGCTCCACACCTGCTTCGACCTGCCGGGACCGGTGTTCCAAGCGTCCTGCCAGCACCGGCACACCACCGGGGGAGTAACGCAAGGCGCCGATTTCGGTCAGGACGCCATCAATCTCAAAACTGTTGCGCTGTGCTTCCTGCAACTCAGGCAGCGGGCTGCTCGGCAGCCGGCTTGGCCTCATCTGCACCGGAAGTCAAGGAACGAGCCTTTTCTTCCTTCATCATCGGCGACGGGGTGGTCACGGCGCGCTTGGTGCGGATGGACAGGTAACGCAGGACGGCGTCGTTGAACTTGAAGCCGTGCTCGAGCTCAGCAATGGTGGACTGATCGCACTCGATGTTCATCAGCACGTAGTGAGCCTTGTGGATCTTCTGGATCGGGTAGGCCAGCTGACGACGACCCCAGTCTTCCAGACGATGGATCTGGCCGTTCTGGGAGGTCACGAGGGAACGATAACGCTCGATCATGGCGGGGACTTGCTCGCTCTGATCGGGGTGAACGATGAATACGACTTCGTAATGCCGCATGGAATCTCCTTGTGGATAAAAGCCCCCCGTCATGCGAACGGTAGGACAAGGTTGCCCGTCGGCGGATAGTAAGAAGAACCCTTTCCTATCCCGAGGGAGCCGGCGATGTTGGCACATTCGCGGGCTTTTGGCAAGCCCCTCCAGGCCGGAGCAGGGTCAACCGTAGCCGCCCACCCCGCCGAAACCACCGCCCTTGAAGGATGCGCAGAGTTCGGAGGTCGCTGCCGCCAGCAGCATTCCATCGACGCCGACGGCGATGAAGCGAGCTCCGGCATCCCGGTAGCGGGCCACCAGCTCCCGGTTGCCGCACAACACGCCGCCGGCCTTGCCACAGGCCGCAGTACGCTGAAGGCCATCCTCAATGCGCGCCACGATGTCCGGGTGATTCGGCTGGCCAAGCAGTCCGAAGGACGCCGCCAGATCCACCGCGCCGAAGAACACCCCATCGACGCCTGGCACGGCCAGGATCGCATCGAGATTCTCCAGTCCGGTACGGGTCTCCACCTGCACCAACAGACACATCTGGTCGTTGGCCCGCTCCGCGTAATCAGTGATCCGCCCCCAGCGGGCAGCACGGGCGATCGAACTGCCGACCCCACGGATGCCTTCCGGCGGATAGCGCATCGCCTCGACCAGGTGCCGGGCTTGTTCGCCCGATTCGACCATCGGGATCAGCAAAGTCTGCACGCCGGTTTCCAGCAACTGCTTGATCAGCACGTGGTCACCCTGCGGCGGCCGCACGACGGGCTGCGAGTCGTACGGCGCAATGGCCTGCAATTGCGCGAAGATCGAGCGCAGATCGTTCGGACCGTGCTCGGCGTCGATCAGCAGCCAGTCGAAGCCGGCGCCGGCGCAGATCTCGGCACTGAAGATCTCCGACAGCCCGAGCCACAGGCCGTACTGCAAATCGCCCGCCAGCAGGCGCTCCTTGAAGCGGTTGTTCTGTAGTTCCATACGGTCCCCATCCTTCAAACTTTGTTGTTGTCCAAGCATCTTTGCACACTGGCGCCAGCCGCCCGGCAAGGCAGAAAACGGACAGAGCCGTTCGCCACCACTGATGTAGCTCACATCATAAGCCACGTCCGGCAGCAGGACCGCGGGAGCCAACGCCCCTACCCCGGCTCACTGCTACTCCTTCAATGCGGCACTCGAGAAACACCACTCCCGCGGGCAGCAGCCATGCCGCCATCATTCCACAAAAAAAGAACCCCTATGCGGCGACAAGCCGCACAGGGGTCAAGCAACGACCGACAAATTCAGGGAGGAGAGGAATTAAGTCGGTCGGGGGAGACGCAAGGGCGAGGCCCGAAACTCACGCGGAGCCCAAGGCCGCCGCCCGGGCCCGCGCAGCCACCTCGTCCTTGCGCAACACACTGGCCGGCTCGCCGCCGATGGCCCAGTCCTCGGGCGGCACGCGCCGGCAACAACCGCGCACCAGATCGCGGCGCACGCCGAGCACATCCACCAGCAGATCGGTGAAGCCCCTCAGCAAACGCTGACGCTGCTCCAGCGAACGCCCTTCGAGCACGATGCAGTCGAACCACGGCGCATGCAGCCCGTTGTGCGCCACCAGATCCCCGGCAACCGCCATCTGCGACGGCCGGTGGGGCGTGATGAACGCGCGCACCCGGTCCATCGGCGCGTCGAGCACTTCCGCATAGAACCGGCATGCATCGAGGAGCAGGCGCTCGTCCTGCTCGGGCGTGCTCATACCTTCGACGAGATGAAAATTGACGATCGGCATCGGGAATCTCCTAGGGCAGGCCACGGCGGCGGCCGGAATCAAGCATCAGGCTCGAGCCGGTCATGGAGTCAGCCTCCGGGGCGAGCAGTAGGGCCACAGCCCAGGCCACCTGCTCCGGCGTGGTGAAACGACCGATGGACGAATCGGCGAGCATCTCGGCCAGCACCTCGTCCACCGTGATGCCACGCAGGGCGGCGCGGTCGGCGGCGACCCGACGCAGGCGCTCGGTGTCGGCCGGCCCCGGTGCGATCAGGTGCGCCGTCACCCCCCGCGGGCCGTAGGCCAGGCTGAGCTGGCGCACCACATTCACCAGCGCCGCATTGGCCACACCGGCCGCCGCCGCGTAGGCCGTCGGTTCGAAGCCGTAATGGCCGCCGATGGCAACGATCCGCGAACCGGCCGACAGCAACCCGTCCACCGCCCGGGCCAGGCGCAGCAGGCCGCCAACCTTGATGTTCACCGCGTCCACCATGCTCGCCGTCGGCGCGCTGAGGATGCCGCCCGCCACCGCCACACCAGGGCCATGCACCACCATCCGCACAGGCCGGTCGACCGCCGCAGCGATGGCGGAGATCGCCGAGTCGTCGCCGATGTCGGCCACGCAGGCCGTCAGGCCGGGCACCCGGTCCTGCAGGGCTGCTAGCGAATCGGCGCTGCGGGCGACCGCCACCACGCCGAGGCCAGCGGCCGTCAGGCGGTCCACGATTGCATTGCCAAAGGCGCCGGTGGCACCGACGACGATGGCCAGTTCTTCTGCCGTATTCATGTTCAGGGATCCTTTCAACCCGTCAGCACCGTCAGGAAACTCTCGCGCACCACGTTGTCCTGGGCGAAGGTCGCGTGCCCCAGCTCGGTGGTGTCCCAGGTGAGGGTCGGCGTATCCGGGTAATGCACGTAACCGCCGGAGAACACCTCGTTGCGGTTGCCCGACGGATCGAAGAAGTAGATCGTCGCGCCACGGGTCACCCCGTGCCGGTTCGGCCCCACGTCCACCGGAATGCGGTACTTGCCGATCAGGTCCGCCGCGTGGATCACGTCGGTCACCGATTCGAGCAGGAAGGACACGTGGTGGAAGCGCCCCGGCGTCGGCTGCAGCACGAAGGCGATGTCGTGGGGCGTGGTCGTGCAGCTCAGGAACAGCGCCAGGGACTGGCCGCTCTCGGCGTCGATCAGGCGCTCGCTGAGGTCGAAATCGAAGACCTCGGTGAACAACCGTGCCGATTCGTCGATATTCACGCCGCCGAGCAGCGCATGGTCGAGACGGTTGATGCGGAAGCCGCGGATCACGCCTTCATCCGGAAGAACGCCGGGATTGAGCAGCGGCATGCTGTTGCCGGTCTGCTCCTTGTGGGCATAGAGCTGCATCACGTGACCGCTGGGCAGCGTGAATTGCAGACGCCGCCCGCTCTTCGGGTAGACGCCGGCCTCGATGTGCTCCACCTGCAGGCCGAAAGCGCAGATCTTCGGTTCCAGCGTGTCCAGCGTCGCGTCGTCGAAGACCTTGAAGGCGAAGTAGTCGATGCCGGCCGAATCGGCCTCACGCAGCACCAGGCAATGGTGGTCGTGCTCGTCCCAGGCCTTGTAGTACACCTGGCCGGCGGCGTCGGTCATCACCTCGTGCAGCCCCATGCGCTTGCCGTAGTGCTCGCGCGCCTCGCCCATGTCGAGCACGCGCAATGCGACCTCGCCCATGCGCAGCAGTCCTCTGAGTGCCATGTTCTTGTCTCCGTTGAAAGGTGTGGATTGCGGGGCGCCTGCGTGGACGCCCCGTCGTGGCGGGTGTCAGGCGGCAACTTCCTTCAGCAGGCCGCGTTCCTTGGCCATGGTCATCGCGGTGTCCATGATCATGTCCTCCTGGCCGCCGATCATTTTTTTGCGGCCCAGCTCCACCAGAATGTCCCGCGCCGGCACGCCGAAACGCTCGGCGGCCCGCTTGGAATGGAGCAGGAAGGTCGAATAGACGCCAGCAAAGCCGAGGGTCAGGGATTCGCGATCGACGCGCACGATGTGGTCCATCATCGGCACGATGATGTCCTCGGCGGCATCCATCAGCTTGAACAGGTCCACGCCGGTGTCGATGCCCATCCGCTCGCAAACAGCGGCGAACACTTCCAGCGGCGTGTTGCCGGCACCGGCACCCAGCCCGGCCACCGAGCCGTCGATGCGGCTCGCGCCGGCTTCGATGGCGGCGATGGAGTTGGCGATGCCCATGCCCAGGTTGTGGTGGCCGTGAAAGCCGATCTCCGTCTCCGGTTTGAGCACGTCGCGCAAGGCCTGCACGCGGGCCTTCACGTCCTCCGGCAGCATGTAGCCCGCCGAGTCGGTAACGTACACCGTGTTGGCGCCGTAGCCTTCCATCAACTTGCCCTGCTGGGCGATGCCGGCCGGATCGTTGAGGTGGGCCATCATCAGGAAGCCGGTGGTGTCCATGCCCAGCTTGCGCGCAAAGGCGATGTGCTGCGGCGAAGTGTCGGCCTCGGTGCAGTGGGTTGCCACATGCACGCTGCGAGCGCCGCAGTCGTAGGCGGACTGCAACTCGCGCATCGTGCCGAGGCCGGGAATCAACAGCACGGACACCTTGGCCTGCTTCATCTTCGAAGCCACCGCCGAGATGTACTCTTCGTTAGTGTGCGGCGCAAAGCCGTGCTGCAGGGAATTGCCCCCCATGCCTGCCCCGTGGGTGACCTGCAGGTAGGGCACGCCGGCGCCGTCGAGGGCGGTGGCGACCTTGACCATCTGGTCGACACTGATCTGTTCGCGCTTGGCATGCATGCCGTCGCGCAGGCACATGTCGTGCAGGATGACCTTGCGGCCCTTCAGGCTGGATGCGCTCATTACGCCACCTCCATGGATTGCAGCTTGATCTTTCCGGCGAGGATCTCCTCGGCGAACATCTCGGCGGTGCGGGTCGCCGCCGCGGTCATGATGTCCAGGTTGCCGGCGTACTTGGGCAGGTAGTCGCCGAGGCCGGCCACTTCCATGAACACCGACACGCGGTGCCCCTTCGGCGTCTCGTCGAACACCGGGCCGTTCACCAGCCGGTAGCCCGGCACGTACTTCTGCACTTCCTTGATCATCTCCAGTACCGAGGCGGTGATGCGCGCCTCGTCGGGCACCTCGTCGGTGAGGCAATAGATGGTGTTGCGCATGATCAGCGGTGGCTCGGCCGGGTTGATGATGGCCAGCGCCTTGCCCTTGCGGGCGCCGCCGACGACCTCGATAGCGTTGGACGTGGTGTAGGTGAACTCGTCCAGGTTGGCGCGGGTGCCGGGGCCGACCGACTTGGAGGCCAGGCTGGCGACAATCTCCGCGTAGCCCACACTCTGGATGCGCGACACCGCATTGACGATGGGAATCGTCGCCTGACCGGCACAGGAAATCATGTTGACGTTCATCTCCAGCTTGTCGGCATGCTCGCGCAGGTTCACCGGCGGCACGCACAGGGGGCCGATGGCAGCCGGCGTCAGATCAATCATCAGCACACCCAGCTCGTTGAGCTTGCGGCTGTTCTCCGCATGCACATAGGCGCTGGTGGCGTCGAAGGCGATCTGGATGTTGTCTTCCAGCACGTGGGGCAGGAGGCCGTCCACGCCTTCGGCGGTGGTCTTCAGGCCCATGCTGCGGGCGCGGGCGAGGCCTTCGGATTCGGGGTCAATGCCGACCATCCACACCGGCTCCAGCACCGGACTGCGCTGGATCTTGTAGATCAGGTCGGTGCCGATGTTGCCGGAGCCAATCAAGGCACAGCGGATCTTCTTCATGCGTTCTGCTCCTGGGCGGCCCGCGCGGCGGCGCGCTGGGCCATGGTCTGGCCGGCGACGTAGAAACCGTCGGTGGCGTGTTCGGTGATCAGGATGCGCACGGTGTCGGCGCTGCATTCGAGGCTCTTCGCGACCGCCTCGGTCACCGCCGCGGCAACCTTGTGCTTCTGCTCAGTGGTGCGGCCCACCATCATGTGCATTTCAATAATTGGCATGGGGTTCTCCTCAGGCTTATTCGACGAAGCGCATTGATACGCTGCCCAGTTCCTGGAAACGGGCGATGACGCTATCGCCCGGCTTCACGGCAATGGCCTCGGTGATGCCACCGCTCATCACGAAACTGCCGGCGGGCAGGCTCTCGCCGAGCTCGGCGAGGATGTTCACCAGCATCGCGATGGCCTCCGCCGGATGGCCGAGCACCGCCGCCGAAGCACCCATGGCGACGATCTCGCCGTTCTTCTCGAGCACCACGCCGAGGGTCCGCAAGTCCAGGTCGTGCGCGTAGCGGGCACGGCCGCCGCCGACGAAGCGGGCCGACGAGCCGTTGTCCGCCACCACGCTGGGCAGGTCGAACTTGAAGCCGGAGAAGCGCGAATCGATGATTTCCACCGCCGGCAGCACGTAGTCCGTCGCAGCCAGCACGGCGGCTGCGTTACAACCCGGCCCCTTCAGCTCGTGCTTCATCACGAAGGCGACTTCGCACTCGACGCGCGGATGGACCAGATCGGAAGTGGAGATCGCCGCGTTCTCCGGCCGCGCCATGCGGTCGGTGAGAAAGCCGATGGACGGCACATCGACGCCCATCTGCTTCATCTTGGCTTTGGACGTGAGGCCGGCCTTCCAGCCGACCTGCTTGTGGCCACGGGCGAGGAAACGCCGGCGCAGCTCCAGCTGCACGGCGTAGCCGTCGCCGATGGTCATGCCGGGATATTCGTCGGTCAGCTTGGGGATCGCGTAGGCGCGGGTCTGCGCACCTTCGACGCGCTCGCACAGGCGGACGATGTCCTCGCGGTTCAGGGTGATTTCCATGCTCATACCGCGCTCCTGCCGGAAAATTTGACGCGGCAGCTACCGAGGCCGCCGACGGTGCATACCAGCTCATCGCCATCGACGACCGGCACCAGGGCCGATTGAGAGCCGGACAGGATCACCTCGCCGGCCTTGAACGGGATGCCCAGCTCGCCGAGGGTGTTGGCCAGCCAGGCCACCGCGTTGGCCGGCGAGCCCTGCACCGCGGCACCGACACCGGTGGAGTGCAGCTCGCCGTTCTTCTCCAGCACCATGCCGGCCAGTGTGATGTCGAGCTTGCGCGGGTCGCCCTTGGTCTTGCCGAGGACATACACGCCGCAGGAGGCGTTGTCCGCCACGGTGTCCTGGATGCGGATCTTCCAGTCGGTGATACGCGAATCGACGATCTCGAAACACGGCACCACGTAGTCGGTGGCGCGGATCACGTCCATCGCGGTGACGCCCGGCCCCTGCAGGTCGGCCTTCAGCACGAAGGCCAGCTCGGCCTCGGCCTTGGGCTGGATCAGCGTGCCCAGGTCGATCACGTCACCTTCCTGGTAGACCATGCCCGACGTGAGCTGGCCGAAGTCCGGCTGGAACACGCCGAGGAAATCCTGTACCGGCTTGCTGGTCACGCCGATCTTCTTGCCGACGATGGTCTCGCCGGCGGCCACGCGGCGCTCGATGTAGCGCAGCTGGATGCGGTAGGCGTCGGCGAGGGTGATCTCCGGTTCTTGCTCGAGCAGCGGCGCAATCGTGCGGCACTCGCGCCACGCGTCGTACAGCGCGTCGCCGTAGTGTTGGATCTGTTCTTCGTTCATCTCTCTGTCCTGGGGGATGCGTCAGAGCTTCACGCAGATGTTGCGGGTCTCGGTGTAGAACTCCAGCGAATGCACACCACCCTCGCGGCCGATGCCGGATTGCTTGGAACCGCCGAAAGGCGTGCGCAGGTCGCGCAGGAACCAGCTGTTGATCCAGGTGATGCCGACCTCGATGCGTGCCGCAACGCGGTGGGCACGCGCCAGGTTGGTGGTCCAGATCGTCGTGGAAAGACCGTAGTCGGTGTCGTTGGCGAGTTGCACGACCTCGTTCTCGCTGTCGAACAGGCGGATGTGGCAGCACGGCCCGAAGATTTCCTCACGCACCACGGCGGCGGTCTCGGGCAAGCCGGTCCAGATCGTCGGCTGCACCCAGGCGCCTTCGGCCAGTTCGGCCGGCATGTCGGGCACGCCGCCGCCGGTCACCACGGTGGCGCCCTCTTCCACCGCCTTGCGGTAGTAGGACAGGACCTTCTGGCGGTGCTCCTGGCTGATCAGCGGGCCGTAGTTGGCGTCGTGGTCTTCCGGGCGACCGAACTTGACCGCTTCGACCTTGGTCTTCAGCGCCGCGACAAACTTGTCGAAGATCGGCCGTTCCACATACACCCGCTCGGTACCCAGACAAACCTGCCCGGTGTTGAGGAAGGCCGAGCGGAAGATGCCATCCACCGCCGCGTCGAAGTCCGCGTCGGCGAAGACGATGCCGGCATTCTTCCCGCCCAGCTCGAAGGACACGTCGCGCATACCGTTCGAGGCGGCCTTCATGATCGCCGAGCCGGTGCGCGTCTCGCCGGTGAAGGTGATCGCGTCAACGCCCGGATGCTGGGTCAGGAACTCGCCCGCAGAATCCGGCCCGAAGCCGTGGATCACGTTGTAGACGCCCTTCGGGATGCCCACCGCGTTCATCACCTCGCCGAGCAGGGCCGCGGTGTGCGGCGACTCTTCGGACGGCTTGACGATCACCGTATTGCCGCAGGCCAGCGCCGGGCCCACCTTCCAGGTCATCAGCAGGAAGGGCGCGTTCCACGGGCTGATCACGCCGATCACGCCCTTGGGCACGCGGATCGCGTAGTTCAGCGCGCCACGGCCGTCCGGCGTGGACATCTGGAAGGACTCCGCCGGCACGTTCTTGACCATGTCGGCAAAGACCTTGAAGTTGGCGGCGCCACGCGGAATGAAAACCTGCCGCATGACGTGGGACGGCTGGCCGGTGTCGGCCATCTCGGCGGCCACGAAGTCCTCGAAGCGGCGGGTGATCTCGTCGGCCACGCCGTATAGCAGATCAACACGCTGCTCCAGCGTCAGCCCGCCCCATTCCCCGTGGAGGGCCGCCCGCGCGGCCTGCACGGCCGCATCCACCTCGCTGCGGCCAGCCTCGCTGATCCGCGCGATGACCCGGTTGTCCACCGGCGAGCGCTTCTCGAAGGTCTTGCCGCTGAGGCCGGCGGTGTATTCGCCGCCGATGAAATTCTCGATGAGACGCATGCTTACCTCGGTATGTTGTCTGGATGCCATCCGGGCTGAGCCGGTATGGAAGCCAGTCTAAGAATCGCCCCCAATACCGTCCAATACTTTAATTCCAAGTATCAAATACCTTTTAGGTATCAGAATCGGTGCGCGAAATTGGCGCTCCAGGCGCCGATCCGCTCAGATCGCCTTGAACAGCGGACTGCGCACCTGCTGGGCGTCGGCCGCGGAGATGAACTTCTCGGTGTAGATGTCGCGTTCGAACAGCCGCCCCTGCATCAGCGTCGTGATGCAGGCCTCGATCATCAGCGGCGGGCCGCACAGGTAGGCCTTGTTGCCGCGGAAATCGTTGTCGAAGGCGGCCTTGGCGGCCTCATGCACGAAGCCGCGGAAGCCGTTCCAACCGGAACCCTCCGGCTCGTTCGACAAGGCCGGTACATAGCGGAAATTGGAGTACTTCTCGGCCAACGCCAGAAAGTCGTCGTGATAGTACAGCTCGTCCCGCGTGCGCTGGCCGTACACCAGCGTGATGGGCAGCTCGAAGCCCTCTTCCAGCAGGTCGAGGATCATCGAGCGCGGGCTCGACAGACCCGACCCGCCGGCCATGAACAGCACCGGCACCTGGGCCGACTTCTTCACGAAGAAGCGCCCGTAGGGGCCGCTGATGCGGACCTTCTCGCCCGCCTGCATCTTCTCGTGGACATAGGTAGTGCCCTGCCCGCCCGGCACGATGCGGATGTTGAGCTCCACCTCGCCATCCGCCGAAGGAGGACTGGCGATGGAGAAGGCGCGGCTGCCAATGCCGCCGGGCAGTTCCAGGTTCACGTACTGCCCGGCCTGGAAGCGCATTGGCTCGTCGAGCTTGAGCCACAGGCCCTTGATGGTCGGCGTGAGGGATTCGATGCGCGCCACGGTGCCGTCGAAATCCCGCACCGGCAGGTTCTCGGCGTCCGGGTCTTCCTCGATCTCCGCCTCGATCACCAGGTCGCTCTGAGCCGTGGCGCAGCAGGCCAGGCACTTGCCCTCGTCCCGCTCGAAGTCCATGAGCGCGAAGCTGGACGCCTCGCCGTGTTCCACCTCGCCGTCGCTCACCTGCACCTTGCAGGTGGCGCACAGGCCGTGACAGCAGGCGTGGGGCAGGTAGATGCCGGCGCGCAGCGCGGCATCGAGGATGGTCTGCCCCTCCTCGATCTCGATGGTCTGACCGAGGGGTTCGATGGTCAGCTCATAACTCATCGCACACTCCTCAGGCGGCCGCCGACAGACTGTTGAGGCCAGCCGTACGGAAGCGCAGCTGGTCCTTGTGGCCGATGCCGTTGGCGGCCAGGCTGGCGTCGAAATCCGGCGCCCACGGCTGGTTGTCCTTCAGCCACTCGACCGTCGTCCAGTCGAGGGCGACGGCGTCCGGATCGGCCTGCACCAGGGCCGTCAGCGGACCTGCGACGAGATCGCGGAAAGGCGTCTCGGGCGGCAGGCACAGCAGGAAGGGCGCGGCGAACAGCAGGTGGCGGTCCCAGCTGGCGTACACGATCTGCTTGCCGCCGAAATTTTCCACGCTGTCGCGCGGCACGCCGATGTATTCACGAATTGCAGCTACGGTCATTTGAGTCTCCTCGTCACGTCGGGGGGCCGGGGCAGGCCGCCCCGAGCGGTCTGTCTTATTGGTTGGTGGTGGCCAGGCCGCGCCAGGCTTCGAAGTTGCGCTGATCTTCGGAACCGGCGTAGTCGCCGTTGTCCTTGCCGTCGCGCAGGCTGACCCACTCCATCCACGCGCCCAGGTCGCCGTTGATCGGTTCCTGGAACAGCTGCGGCATCGGCAACCAGGCCTGCACGTACTTCTCCGGTTCGTTGTCGAAGACGTGCTGGCAGCCGTCGGAGCAGAAGTGGTACTTCTGGCCCTTGTAGACGCTCTGCCGGTGACAGGTCAGGGTCGGGTCGTCCGGCTCGGTGAAGACCGTCGGCAACTGGCAGGTCTGGCACAGCTTGGCGAGACCGTAGTTCTTGAACGGCGTGCCGGCATCGGCCAGTTTCTTGATGTGCTTCCAGCGCGGGCGGTAGTACTTGTCGAAGGTGTCCGGATACTTGGCGGACAGCCAGTTCATGTCCTCCTCGGACGGAATCCAGCTGTGGAAGGCGGTGCCGAAACTCCACTGATAGAGGCCCAGCATGAACTGGTGGGACATGTGGTCGATGGCCTTCTCGGCGTCGTCCCAGCCCTTGGGCGGCTTGATGCCGTAGCGGGCCAGGTCCTTGAACAACGCGCCGCCGTTCTCCACGCCGTAGATGTCCCAGGCTTCGCGCCAGGACATGACGCGTTTGGGCAGCATGTAGTCCATCATCGTGCTGACCAGGCCGAGCACGCGGAAGCCGCGCCAGAACCACTTGTCGATCCAGTTCTGGACGATGGGCAGGTTGTCCGGGTCCTGTTCGAGCATGAACTTGATGCACTCCAGACCCAGTGTCATGTGGCGGGCTTCGTCGGACTGGGCCGAGAAGCCGAAGGTCACCGTCGCCATGTCGCCGTTGTAGGCCGCGCCCGACATGAAGGGCACGAACAGCAGGTTGGTCAGCACATATTCGAAACTGAAGCCGATGGCGATCATGAATTCGAAGGGGCCGGCCGACATCGCGTCGTCGAAGAAGGAGCGCGCCACCGACGTGTACCAGATGCGATCGCGGGTGTCCGCGAAGGCATGGAAACCGTTGTAGTAACGGTTGTAATTGGACATCGCGTGGATCTGCGTCTGGGCGTGGCGGATCTCGTCGATGGCCTGCATCTGGCACGCCACCTGGGTGCCGACGCCGGGAAACTCGCGGCCGGTGCGGGCGAAGCCCTTGTGGGAGGCGTATTCGGCGGGGCTGATGGCCTGCAGGAAGATCTTCAGCGCCGACAGGTAGCGCGCATCGGTGAGGTTCAGGTGGCCGTTGTTCTGGGCGTGGGCGTCGATGATCGCGTAGAACTTGCGCTCCTTCTCGGCCTGATACTTCCAGTAGGCATCCATGGTCAGGCGGAAGGGGTCTTCCCACTTGTCCCAGTCGTGGATCTTGATGCCTTCGTAACCGACGTAGGGGAAGACGGCGTCCTTCGGCTGGTAGGTGGTGTCCCAGCCCAGGTCGCGCGTCAGCGCGCGGTATTTTTCCTTCAGGCCGAGTTTCTTCTTGGCTACTTTCATGTCCATGGCGGTCTCCTCTTTCAGCTGTTCCAGCTCAGGGTCAGGGTTTCGTCGTCTTCAACCACGTTGCCGGTCAGGGAAATCAGGTTGATGTGCAGCTCCTGCAGGTCGAAGTCGCGACCGAGCTGCTCCTCGATGGTGGATTTGCGGATCACCAGCTGACCCTGGGCGTCGATCTTGACCATCGCCGGCTGGCGATTGACGACCGCCTGCGGGTTGTCGATTTCGATCGCCTCGATGATCGGGCGGGTTTCTTCGTTGGCCTGGAGGGCAATGAATACGGTGGACATGGGGACCTCTCAGAGGGGAATGCCGGTTTTCTGGATGCGCGCGGTGAGCGCGGCGAGCTGCTGGCCGACCGCCTCGTCGGCCTCGGCGCCGAGGGCCAGCTCGACGACGGGCACCATCGCCGACGCGGCGCGGGCGCTCCAGCTGCGGGTCCAGCCCTGCAGCACGTCGCGGTTGTGCTCAGATTCGGCGGCCGCCACCTTGAGCACCGCATCGACCCACTTGCGGGTCTCGTCGAACCAATCGCTCATGAACTGGGTCAGCATCGCCACCGCCGAGGCACCGCGCACCGACAGATGCTCGTCGACGATGCGCTCATAAACCAGCGGATACAGCAGACCGTCGAGGGCCACGTTCTGGGCGACGAACAGCTCGAACGGATCGCGCAGCACGAGGCAGTCTTCCACGTAGCGGCGCAGCGGCTGCCACGCAGCATCGTCCAGCCAGGCCTGCTTGCCGGCCTCCAGCGCGTCGGTGTCGCCGAGCAGCAGGCCCAGGCGGGACAGGTACTGGGCGATGCCCAGGTTGTCCATCGCGTGGTACATGCACGGCTGGGTGAAGGTGGTGCCGTAGCCGTAGCCGCAGATGAAGGTGTTGTGCTGGTTGGCGCCCCAGGCGGCGTGGCGCAGCGGCACCAACACCTTGAGGGCAACGTCGCGCAGCTCGTCGGGCAGCATGTCGGCGAGGCCGCGGGATTCGACGAAGGCGAAGTTGGCCTCGGCGGTCTCCTGCTGGCGGGCACGGGTCAGCGTGTAGGTGCTGTAGTAGAACTGGCGCGGGTCCTTCAGCGCGTACCAGTCCTGCATGACGATGCGGGTCAGGCTGGCGTCGTACAGTTCGTTTTCGGGCGCCCAGGTGGGCTTGTAGTGCAGGTTTTCGGCAGCCTGGATGTCGTAGCTGCCTTCCTGGTAGCGGGAGGCCGGCTTGTCGCCGAAGCGGCGCACCAGGTGGTCGAAGGCCTGGCGCTGGGGCTGGATGGCGACCGTGCGGAGGTCGATCTGCATGTTGTGTGTCTCCGGATATTCGGTTTATTTGAAGCGGGTGTGGGTGGCGTCGGCGAGGCGCCAGTCCCAGTCGTCCGCGGGCGCGTCGGGGTCCCGCGGCGGCAGCATCTCCACCCGGTTGGCAGTACAGAATTCGGCAAAGGCCTCGCGGCCGAGGATCATCTCTACGAAGATCTCCGGCTCGCCGATGGCGAACTCGAATTCGACGAAACCGTTGGGACGCTCGCCGCTAAGGCGCACGAAGCGCCGTGCGGTGTCCAGCGGCGGGTGGATGCTTGTCATGGCCGGCGCTCAGCTGACGACGGACAGGAATGTCTCGTGCAGCTTGCGCTGCGGGTAGTCGAGGCCCTGGCCGAAGTTGTCGAAGGTCCAGGTCATCGTTTCGTAGTCCGGGTACGGCAGGTGACCGCCCATGAAGGTCTCGAAACGGTTGCCGGAAGGGTCCCAGGCGTAGATCGTGCAGCCGCGGGTCACGCCATGGCGGGTCGGGCCGATGTCCACCGCCACCTGGTTCATGGACATGATGTCGCCGGCGCGCAGCACCTGGTCCCAACTCTCCATCAGGAAGGAACAGTGGTGCAGCTTGCCGGGCTCCGGGTACTCGGCGAAGGCGATGTCGTGCACCTTCTGGCCGCAGGACAGCCAGATCGCCGCGTTGGCGTTGCCGTCCGGCGTCAGGACCCGCTCGACGAGGTAGAAACCGAGCACCTCGGTAAAGATCTTCTGCACTTCGGCCACGTTCGGCCCGTAAAGCAGTGCGTGGTCGAGGCGGATCGGGGCGATGCCGTGGTCACGTGCCTTGCACCACGGGGCCGGATTGACGAGAGGAATGCCGTTACCGACCTTGGTCTTGTCGGCAAACAACTCCATCACATGACCGGAGGGCAGCGTGAAGCGCACCCGCTCGCCGGTCTCCAGCATCTCACCGGCAGGGATGCGCTCGGTGGCGATGCCGTAGGCACGCAGGTCGGCGTCGAATTTGTCGAGGGTCGCCTTGTCCAGCACGCGGAAGCCGAAGAAGTCGATGCCGGCCCGATCCGCCTCGCGGATCACGTAGCTGTTGTGGTCACGCTCGTCCCAGCACTTGAAATAGACCCGCCCCTGGGCATCGCGGCCGGTTTCCACCAGGCCCAGTACGTCACGGTAGAAGCGCACGCTTTCTTCCAGATCCAGTACGCGAACCTGGGCATGGCCAGGACGAAGAACACCGGTAAGCGCCATATCTCGTCTCCTTTTATATGGATGTATCGAACGGTTTTTCAGGGAAGCGGGCGATCGGCGGCGGGCGTGCAGACCTTCTTCTGCAGCTTGCCGATCACCTTCACGGAAAGGTCGCTGGAGGGGTACACCCGGCAGGCCAGCAGCCGGCGGTGCGCCAGGTCATCGTCGGAGACGTGATCCCGGCTCATCGCGCGGGTGCTGAATTCACCTTCGGTGATCTCGACCTTGCAGACGCCACAGCCACCGCCGCGACAGCCCACCGGGATGCCGCGCAGGCCTAGCCGGTGCAGGCCGGAAAGCAGGGATTCCTGCGGTGCGCAGGCATAGCGGACATCCGCGTCTTCGATGCTTACGGTGTGGGTCATGGCGCCTCCAGATGTGTATCGACGTTTTCGTCAATCGGCGGCTTTGATCAGCTTCATTTATGCCGCGCTTAACATATCTAATGCAGACGCCGTGCCACTCTCGTAAACAACTGATTATTAAGACTTCGCTTAAAAAGGCGAGGAAGTGCCCCTTTTGGGCGCCTGACGCTTTTGTCGACGGGGATTTTTTGCGTGACAAAAGCGTCAAGCTGCGGCGCAACAAGTGAAAAAATGAAAATTTCGACGCAAACGGCAAGCCTCCATCGCAGTCCAATCCGGTGCTTTGTCACACCGGCATGCAAGTTGGCATGGCGGACACGCTCATTGGCATAACGCAGCAGGGATAATCGCGCGATGCCACCGACCCCGACCGCCCCTCGCCAACCCCACTGGATCGTCCGGGCGCACTGGGTCATGCGTTCGGTTTCCTTCGTCAATGCCTTCGCGTTCTTCTCCATTCACCTGGCCGGCAGGGGTTACGCAACGTGGGTTTGGCTGCTGCTGGCGCTGCAGTTCCTGGTCTATCCTCACCTGATCTACCGGCGCGCCTGCCGCGCGGAAAACTCCCAACGGGCGGAATTGCAGAACCTGGTCTTAGACTGCTTCCTGATGGCGATCTGGGCCTCGGCCACCGGCTTTCCGCTGTGGATCACCTTCACGGTGCTCATCAGCAGCGCGATCAACAACGCCATCAGCCAAGGCTACCGGGGCATATTCCTGGCCCTCGGCGCTTTCGGCCTGGGCACCGCGCTCGGCGTCGGCATCGGCGGCTTCCAGCTCATTCCCGAAGACAACCCATGGATTACCGGCCTGTGCGTGTTCGGCCTCAGCTGGTATCTGCTGGGCATCGGCCGCATCGCCCACACGCGGGCCCTGCTGCTGCGCACCGTGCGCGAGCACCTCAAGCAGCGGGAGCAGGAGCTGCGCCAGGCCAACGACTCGCTGCAGCAGCAGCTGGCCGAGAACCTCGCACTGCAGCGCAGCCTGCACGAACAGGCCAACCGGGACGCCCTCACCGGCCTGTTCAACCGGCGTTACCTGATCGACACCTTCGAGCGCGAGCTGGCCCGCTGCACACGCGAGGGGCAGCCCCTGTGCCTGATGCTGATCGACGTGGACCATTTCAAGCTGGTGAATGACGGACATGGTCACCAGGTGGGCGACCTGGTGCTGCAGGAGCTCGGCCGCCTGCTGGCCGGCGAGGCACGCCAGCAGGACGTGGCCTGCCGCTTCGGCGGTGAGGAGTTCGTGATGCTGCTGCCAGGCCTGCCGGAATCGGCTGCCCATGAACGGGCCGAGCAATGGCGGCGGGGATTTTCCGAGCTGGGCCAGGTCCGTGACGATCTGCCGGGCACACTGAGCCTTTCGATCGGCGTGGCGCTGTTCCCAACCCATGGCGCCACCCCGGAGACCCTGCTCCGCGTCGCCGACCAAGCGCTCTACAAGGCCAAGACTGGCGGTCGCAACCGGGTCGTGATCCACGACCCAACCGAGGCAGCAGCGGCGATGCCGGCCCCGCAGCCCACCGCGTGCTACGACGCCCTGTGACGCATCAACCTTCCGCCGTCACCGCTCCCTGACGTAGTCGGTAGGCCAGCTGACGCCTCGTGATACCAAGCAGGCGCGCAGCGTGGGTGAGGTTGCCGTTGGCGCGTTGCACCGCCAGTTCCAGCAGTTTGGCCTCGTGCCGCTCCAGGTCGAAGCCCTCGTTCAGGATCGCCTCGTAGAGGCGGTTGCGGCTGTCATCCCGTTCATTGCCGACCACGCCGGCCCGGTCCACCTCCGCCCCCGGCGCCGTCACCGGCGCGCCGCCGGCAAACAGGTGTTCGATCTCGATGAGTCCGCCGCTGGGCGCCAGCAGTACGCCGCGCTCGATGAGGTTCTGCAGTTCGCGCACATTGCCCGGCCACTGGTAACCCATCAGCGCCTGCATGGCCCGGTCGCTGATACCCTGCAGCTTCTTGTGGTAGGACGCCTCGTACTTCTCCACCAGCGCCGCCGCCAGCAGCGGGATGTCGCTGCGCCGTTCGCGCAGCGGCGGAATCAGCACCGGGTAGGTCGCCAGCCGGTAATACAGGTCGGCACGAAAGCGCCCGGCGGCGATGGCCTGCTGCAGGTCCACGTTGGTGGCCGTCACCAGGCGTACGTCCACCTTGCGCACCTGTTCGTCGCCGAGGCGCTCTACCTCCCCGGTCTGCAGCACCCGCAGCAGCTTGACCTGAGCCGCCAGCGGCAGATCGCCGACCTCGTCGAGGAACAGTGTGCCGCCGTGGGCGCGCTCGAAACGCCCCGGTCGCGACGCCTGGGCGCCAGTGTAGGCGCCCTTCTGCACACCGAACAGCTCGGACTCCAGCAGGTCGTGGGGAATCGCCGCGCAGTTGACGGCCACGAAAGGCTTGTCGGAGCGGCTGCCATGGTCGTGGATCCACCGCGCGAACATCTCCTTGCCGACGCCGGTTTCGCCGAGCAGCAGCACGGTGATGGGGCTGGCCGCCGCCTTGCTGACCAAATCGAAAGCTGCCTTGAAGCCCGACGACGCGCCGATCAAGTTGCCGGCGGAGCGGGACGCACAGAGCGTCTTGCGCAGGCGACTGATCTCCTCACGCATCTCCTCCAGCTGGCCCTGCAGATTATCGGGCTTGAAGTAGTCCAGGTAAGCGTCATCGCCCCACTCCTCGGCCGGCTTGCCGACAATGTGACAATGGGCGTCGCCGCGGGCGATACAGCTGGTTTCGCGGAAGACGATCAGGCGGTTGAAGAACTGCGTGACGTAGCCGGACGCATAGCCGACCAGCGTCCAGCAAGCCGGGTCCTCGCCAATGCCGAATTGCTGCAGGTGGGAATCGGCCTCCCAGGGATTCTCCCAGTCCACCTCGCCGGCAAAGCTGCCGCGCTCCCAGTCGAGGTCGGACTGCACGATGTTGGCCCGTACCAAGCCTTCGAAGGCGTGCAGTTCGGGGCCGATGCGGAAGACGTCATCGGGGTCGCCGCTGCCAAACAGCTTCTTGGCCAGCTCGGCATCCTGCTGGCCGGATGCAAATCCCATGCGGATCAGCAGGCCTCGGGCCCGCTCGACGCCAAGGGAGTCGAACAACTCCCGGCGTAGCGCACCCATCGCTCGGGCGTGGAACAGCAGCATGCGGTTCTCGTCGAGCCAGATCTCCCCCTGCTCGAGATTGAAGCGCAGGCGCGAGCGCAGGTTGAACTGCTCGATCAGTCTGGTTTTCGTCATTCCCCTCTCCGCGGCATCGGACGTGCCGTTCGTGGGTGTACTGTACTCCGCCCCTTCCTCACCTAGGCGATGCCGGCACTGCGGCCGGCGGCCAGAGCCCCGTAGGCGTCCTTCAGCGCCCGGTACGCCGGGCGTACCCGTTCGATACCTTGCGTGCGGATCCACGCCAGGTCGCCAGCGCGGGCCCGCTCCAGCATACCGCTGCGGGCCCGGCGGTAATCCTGCAGGCAGCCCTTGAAGCCCTGCACCGCCTGCCGCCCGGCCGCGTCCTGCACGCTGCGCTCGATCTGCGCCAGCTGCGCATCGACGACCCCATCCAGCGCCTCGATGCGCTCCACGTGCGGCAGCGCCTGCTCG
>JAFEDI010000123.1 GCA_018241725.1 Pseudomonadota bacterium
ACCTCGCGCAGACGCTCCACCGTCGTGTTCGTGTCGTCCTTCAACTGACCGAACGTCCCGCTGTATTCCGCCGTGATCTTCTCCGTCAGGTCACCCCGCGCAATCGCGTTCAGAACACGCGCAAGATCCTCAAGGCTGGTAGAGACGATACCCATCAGGTTGTTCATGCCTTCGGCAACCGTAGCAAAGAAGCCGGCTTTACCTTCGAGGGGCAGGCGGCGGGCAAAGTCGCCGGCGACTGCAGCCTGGAGCAACCCTGCCAGCTCTTGCTCAACACGCACCTCGTTGGTCCGATCCTGCCACTCCACTACTGAGCCCAGCCGGGCCCCCTGTTTATTGACGACCGGATTCGCCACCAATGCAAAAGTACGACCGCCGATGCGTACAGTTGCTTTGTGTTCCCCCTGTAACCGACCAAGCAGATTCCGCTGATGATCCGGGGTCTGATGAAACTCGTCGAAATTGCGGCCAATCAGCCCTACGACACTGAAGTTCGGCAGATCGCGGCGGATATCAGCCTCTGCATCCTGCAACATGGCCAGCACAGCGTCATTGCAATAGACAATCTGCCCACCATTGTCGGCAAGCATGATGCTGGTCGTTGCCTTGTCCAGTGCATTACGCACCCGCAAATTGGCCGCAGCCACCTCATGCTCGGCCTGGATGCGTGCCTTGAGGCTTGCCTGCATGCCATTAAGCGCCCCGGCAATCTCACCAAAAGCGTCATGGGAGGAAACCTGTACCGGCTCGTCGAATTGACCGTCGGCCATACGCTTTACCCCGGCCTGGATCTCGCCGATGCCATCCAGCATGGTGCGACGAAATCCGAGGAACAGATAACCCACCACCAGCAGACTGAAACAGATCACCCCGATCGCAGTCCACCTCGCCATGAACAGGTGCTCAAGACGAACCTGGAGATAGCGATCGAACTCGTTCGCTGCCACGTCGAAAATCGCATAGCTTGCATCGACAGCCTTGGAGCCAATGTCGAACACCTGCGTGGGGCTGACCGTAATATCGGTCCCTTGCAGCACCTGTTCGCTGATCAGGGCCCCAAAGGCCTTGATTGCCACATCGAAGTTCTTGCTCGGAACATCCAGGCGAGTACGCAACGCCGGATCGCTATGAGCGACCTTGGAGATGGCCGCTTCGACAACCTCACGCCGATCCCCCAGGCGCCGCATGAACACGTTCATGTCGATCCGCTCGACCTCCGTACTGTGCTGACGGATGGCGAGAGCCGTACCCAGCGCGCGCGCGCGTCCGGCATCCTCTGCCAACGCCGGCAGACTAACGGCAAACATGTCCATCAGATAGTAGGTCTCGAGTTCCGGATCAAGCGTAGCGTTGCTCTTGTCCGCCACCAGATTGATGAAACTCCTGATCCGGGCAATGTACTCGGTATGCAGCTTGAAGCTCTCAGCCCCCGACACGTTGACCGCCTTGGCCTGCACTTCGCTCCACCCCTGGCGCAGTGCAGCCCACTCCGCAACGACGCCCAGGCTCTCACCATGGCGGGCGGTCGCCGCATCACCCTCAGCAATGGCCTTGTCGGCGTCCGCTTTCAGCTCGGCCAGCTTTCCGGCCAATGCCGTATTTCCACCGATCAGACCTTGAGCCACTCCCCGATGAGCCTGAAGTGCCTGCATCAGGTGGCGTGCAGGCATCACCAGTGGTACCGCCTGAGTCTCCTTTTCGGAAAAGGCAATATCTCCTGCGACCCGTGCCAGCAACATGTACGCCAATACAACCACGGACACCATCGCGATCAGACCGAGCAAAAGCATCTTGCCCTGCACGGACAGGCGATTCATCACGCCAACAGCAGGAGAAATGAGACTACTCATGATGAAGACCTTCTTAGGAGGAGTGACACGCGACGGTCAGGCAAGACCTCAAGTCAAGCTGCAGCGTCGTCCACCAGAGCCATTTCACTGGAAAGCATCAAGCGTTCGATGTCAACCACGATCAACATGCGCTCGCCGAGCGCTCCAAGACCCATGATGTATGCCGTATCCACCGAAGATGCGAAATCAGGCGCAGGACGGATCTGCTCGGGCTTGAGTGCAATGACGTCGGAGACTGCATCGACCACCATCCCCACCACCCGACCGGCGATATTGAGGATGATGACGACGGTGAATGGTGTGTATTCCGCGACACCGACGGAAAACTTGATACGCAGATCGACGATGGGCACGATCGTCCCACGCAAGTTGATGACCCCCTTGATGAAGCTGGGGGCATTCGCGATCGTCGTTACTGCGTCATAGCCACGGATCTCCTGGACCTTCAAGATATCGATGGCATACTCCTCGGCACCGAGGGTAAAGGTCAGCAGCTCCTGTACGACGCCGGGGTCCTCAGGCTCTTGCGTGGCAGTGGTCTGGGCGGCCTGCAGCATGGCAATACTCCTCCAAGGGAACACTCGCCTTTACGGCACGGGACACCTTTTCTGAAGCCAGGGAAGGTGTCCGTGGCACCAAAAGTTACGCTTGCTGGCCCCCGCTCCGACCCGCCCCGGAACGGACCGGTCCGCTCAGGCTGCTGCCGGCATAACCCGCCGCGCCATGCCGACCAGCATCGGCACGTCGAGGATCAGCGCAACGCGCCCGTCCCCCATGATCGTGGCGCCTGCAATGCCCTGGACCCGACGGTAATTGGCCTCCAAGCTCTTGATCACGACCTGATGCTGACCAATGAGCTGGTCAATGAACAGAGCGGCGCTCTGACCGTCGGCCTCAAGCACGACCATGATCCCTTTCGACCAATCGGTGATCGCACCGGGAATACGAAACACCTCATGCAAACAGACCACCGGCAGGTATTCACCGCGCACCTGGATCAGGCGCTCCACGCCGGACACGCTCTTCATCATGCCCCGCTCGGGCTGCATGGACTCCATCACATAACTGAGCGGGATGATGTAGGTTTCCGGCCCGACACCGACACTCATGCCATCTAGGATGGCCAGCGTCAGCGGCAGACGCACGGTGATGCGGGTTCCGATACCAGCCATCGAGTCGAGTTCGATTCGCCCTCCCATCGCCGAGATGTTCTTTTTGACGACATCCATGCCGACGCCGCGCCCCGACACTTCAGTCACCTGATCAGCGGTGGAGAAACCCGGCTCCATGATAAGTTGCCAGACGTCCTGATCACTCATGGAATCGCTGACGGACATCCCCCTCTCCCTGGCCTTGGCCAGGATTCGGGCACGATTGAGACCCGCACCATCGTCACCGACTTCGATGACGATGTTGCCGCTTTGATGATACGCACTAAGGGTGATCGTCCCAGTTTCTGACTTGCCTGCAGCACGCCGCTTCTCGGGCGTTTCGAGACCGTGATCGAGACTATTGCGGACGAGGTGAGTCAGAGGGTCGGTGATGCGCTCGACCAGGCTCTTGTCCATCTCGGTACTCTCTCCGATGGTCTTGAGCTCCACCTGCTTGCCCAGCTTGTGGGACAGATCGCGCACGACCCGTGGAAAACGGCTGAACACCACTGAGATCGGCATCATCCGGATCGACATCACGGACTCCTGCAGGTCGCGGGTATTGCGCTCCAATTGCGCCAGACCGTTGATCAGACGTTCGCAGATGACCGGATCCACATTGACGGCAGCCTGGGTGAGCATGGCCTGAGTAATCACGAGCTCACCGACCAGATTGATCATCTGGTCCACTTTTTCAACACTGACCCGAATAGAACCGCTATCGCCCGCCCCCGCCGTACGCGCCGACGACTTGCGGACTGCCTGAGGAGGTGCCACCGCGGCTGCCGCCGGCACCTCCTCGGTCACCTGCACTTCGACCGCCACTGGCAACGCGACCTCAACGACCGCCGGCAGGGGCTCGAACAGCCCATAAGCCGTTTCCTGCGTCAACTGGGCAGGCGCCTCGACCTCCTGCACCGGCAACTCGGTGAAGAACCCGTAGGGCTCTGCCACCTGCTGCCTCGCCAGCAGATCGGCCACTTCCTGCTCGTCAAAGAATCCGTAGGCCTCCTCGGTCGTCACCTTATCGGCCACGGAGGACGAAAGCGGCTCGAAGAAACCGTATGCATCGTCGCTGCTGCGCCACTCACCTGCCCCCGCTGCCGCCCCTGGCAAATCGTCGAAAAAACCGTAGGCCTCCTCTTTCCCTCCCTCGGCGGTAACGAGAGGCTCAATGCGCAAGGATGCAGCGTCGGCCACGAAGTCGAGGATCCCCGCCAGGACATCGGCATGCACGTCAGTCACGATGCGCAGGTGGCAATGGCGATCGCCCGACGTCGGCGTCTCCAGCACATCCACCGTTCCGATCCGTCCGAGCTCGGTAAGCAGATCCGCAAACGCGTCCCGCTCGCCCCCCACATCACCGATCAACGCAAACAGCAGATCAAACCCTGCGGGCGAACGCGGCGCCTCAGGCTGAGGATCGGGCAAGGGCACAACAGCCGACGCATGAGACTGCGCCTTCCGTGGCCCGTCGAGCGCCCGGCATAGGCCTTCGAGTCGATGGCAAATGGCTTCAGCTGCAGCCCGATCCGCCTCATCCTCCCCACGGTGGGCCGCCAGCAAATTCTTCAGCACATCACCAGCAACCAGCGATGCATCGACCATCTCATCCGTCAAGGGTGCTTCGCCCTTGCGCACGCGATCGAGCATGGTCTCGAGGATGTGGGTGACTTCCATCATGTCCTGGAAGCCGAACGTCCCACTCGATCCCTTGATGGAATGCGCAGCCCGGAAAAGGGCATTTACATCTTCCGGATCGGGTGCCCCCGGATCGATGGCGAGCAGCAATGCTTCCATGCTCGCCAGATGTTCGGCGGCTTCCTCGAAGAAGACCTGATAGAACTGGCTCATATCTATGGCCATAACTGCCTCCCGTGATGCCCGCCCCGCACCTGCGTAATTAGCCGATTACCTTCTTGACCACTTCGATGAGTTTCTGCGGATCAAAAGGCTTCACCAACCAACCGGTAGCCCCCGCCGCGCGCCCTTGAGATTTCATGGTGTCCGAGGATTCGGTAGTCAACATCAGGATGGGCACCGAACGATACTGGGGCATGGCCCGCAACGATTTGATCAGCGACAGACCATCCATGCGCGGCATGTTCTGGTCAGTCAAGACCAAACTGCAGGCCTTGGCCTTGGCTTTGTCGAGACCATCCATGCCATCTACGGCCTCGACAACCTCGTAGCCGGCGCTTTTCAGGGTGAATGAAACCATCTGCCGGATGGAAGCAGAATCATCAACAGTCAGTACGATCTTGGCCATCGTCTCTTTCCTAGGGTTCTTGAAAACTAAAACAAATCGATCTCGCCATGCGAGACTTCCTGAACGCGCCCGTCGGCGCACTCTTCGACAACGACAAGTTCCGCAAGCCGCTTCTGGACCGAATCAGCCGCATTCTGCAAGGAACGAACATCACCCGCACCAGCTGACCGAATTTCTCCAATCAGGGCGTCCAGTGCCTGCTCGACAAGACCGAGCCCTTCGATCCGCCTCTGCATGCGGCCGATCAATTGCGACACGAGATCCTGGAACTGCAACGCGATCACCGCTCGGCTCACTTCCGCATCCATCGCATGGGTATGCTCCCCCAACTCGTGGATGGCCTCGGTGCGCGCCTTGTTGATCGCCTTCATCGACATCAACACCCGCTCAACCTGCTGCTTCGACTCCAATGCGAAGTTCATGTCCGTGGACGCCAGCTTGGCGATGGCATCCTCCGTGCCCTTGACCCCCTCCCGCATTGACTTCATCACCACGGCAATCTGCTGGCTGAACTGGGTCGTACGCGTGGACAAATCCCTCACTTCATCAGCCACCACGGCAAATCCGCGGCCAGCCTCCCCGGCACGTGCTGCCTCGATGGCTGCATTGAGCGCCAGCAGATTGGTCTGTTTGGCAATCGCGCCAATCTCGCCGAGAATCGTCTCGACATCACTAGCACGCTTGGAGATGCGATCAGTGAGCTCCACGAGCTCCATGCCAAGCTTGCTGTTCATGATCACGCTATCCACCACCCGTTGCATGACGCCGGAGGTATGGGCGACAAAGTCGTCGACACGACCAGCTCCGCCGTCCATGGAGTCGCCGTCCTGAGCAAGCCCGAGAGCGATGGTCTGTTGTTCGTTGGTAGAGGACAGAATTCCCTGGAAGCTTTGCGTCAAGGTCACGATGGCTCCGGATAGTCTTTCCTCCACGCTGCGGATCTCGCGCAGCACGGCTTCATGCTGACGCCGGAAACCCTGAATGCTGTCACGCAGGGTATTTTCCACCGCCGCCAGGCCCGCCGCATTGGACGGCACCTGCTCGTGTGGTGCAGGCCGTAACGAGTCCGGCCCCGACATCAGCAGCACACAGCACCAACCAACGGCGAGCAACGCACAGGCCAGTACCTGCCAAGCACTCGCTTCGAACAGGAGAACGGCTGCGCCGGTGACCAATACAGACCAGACCACACCCGCCAATACCGCATTTGATCGTGACATTTTCCAGCACCCGGCCAATCGGATCACCAGCCCCCACTCATCGCCATTCACCACATCGCCTCTCTGCGCAGAGCTTCACTGTACCGGGCGCGCCCCTTTTATCATGCTGCGGCGAATATCCGTCGCGTCCACGTCGTCTCCACTACCGACCTCCAGCGTCCGATTAGTATTCGCCTTGAGTGCAGCCTCGGCGTTCCGATTGAGAACGATGATGCTGATCCTTCGGTTGATTGCTGCATTCGGATTTGCCGCATCAAGCGGTACGGTATCGGCAAGCCCGACAACCCGTACCATCTTCCCTTCGGCGAGCCCCCCTAGCACCAGTTCCCGCCTGGATGCGTTGGCCCGGTTTGCGGAAAGCTCCCAGTTCGAGAATCCCCGCTCCCCCCCCGCATAACGCGTCGAATCCGTATGCCCGGAAAGACTGACACTGTTCTCCACACCATTGAGCGTCGCACCGATGGCACGCAACAATTCTTGAGTGTAAGGCTTGAGCGTGGCACTCGCCGAATCGAACATGGGTCGATTCTGCTCATCCACAATCTGGATACGCAGGCCTTCCGACGTAATATCCAGCAAGAGCTGGTTCTTGAAAGCTCTTAGACTAGGACTGGCTTCAATAATGGCCTCAATCTGCCCTTTCAAGTCCTCCAGTCTGGCCCGCTCCTTGCGCTCTTCGCTCTTGCTCTGGATATTCTTGCCGTCATCCCCCTCTGGCTTGGTCGCGCCCTTTGCGGCCTCGATATTGATTGATCGCTTGCCATCCACATCACCTCGCTTGACCTGCCCGACCGAGCGCGTCAAATCCTGCCCCCCACCTGCAATCGGGCTAAGCGCATCACCCGCCCCGGAACCGCCATTCATGGCCACCTTGAGCGGAGAACTGAAGAAATCAGCAATCCCTTTCAGATCCCCCTGTGCAGTCGAGCCCAGGAGCCACATCAACAGAAAAAAAGCCATCATGGCCGTCACGAAGTCGGCATAGGCAATCTTCCAGGCGCCACCGTGGGCTCCACCGCCGCCCTTCTTGATCTTCTTGACAACAATTGGTTGCTGGGTATCGTCGCTCATCCGGCGTCCCCTCCCGCTTCACGGGGATTCATGATGGCCGATCTCACTTGCGACTCTTGATGGCTTCTTCCAACTCGGCAAAGCTGGGTCGATCCGACGAGAACAACACTTTCCGGCCGAACTCCACGGCCACCTGAGGTGCATAGCCGTTCATGCTGGCCAGCAACACAGCCTTGATGCACTGGTAGATCTTGCCCCCTTCATCCACCTTCTGCTCAAGCTGTCCGGCAACTGGCGCGACGAAACCGTAGGAAACCAGAATACCCAGGAAGGTCCCGACCAGCGCACCGCCAATCATCTTTCCCAGTACCGCCGGGGGCTGGCCGACCGACCCCATCACGTTCACCACGCCCATCACCGCCACGACGATACCAAATGCCGGTACACCGTCAGCGACCTTGGACACAACATGAGCCGGACCGTGGGCTTCCTGATGATGGGTTTCCATCTCCACATCCATCAGGTTCTCGATTTCAAATGCGTTCAAGTTACCGCCGACCATCATCCGCAAATAATCGCAAAGGAAATCGACCGCGTGATGATCTGCCGCAAAAGCCGGATACTTTGACAGGATGGGGCTGCCTTCAGGATTCTCGACATCCCCCTCGATCGACATCAACCCTTCCTTCCGCACCTTCGCAAGAATTTCGTACAGCATGCACAACACATCAACATAGAACGCCTTGTTGTATGGCGATCCCTTGAAGATGGTCGGCAGCGCGGCAATCGTCCCTTTGATGGCCTTGGGACCGTTGCCTGCCACGAAGCCACCAATCGTCAGGCCGACAATAGCGATGTACTCTGTAGGCACCCACAGTGCAGCCAGACTGCCGTGCACCGCGTAAGTGCCTAGCGAAGCCGCCAGGATAATCACGTAGCCGATGATCAAAAACATCGCCGAAACCTCTATCAGCGGATGCGTCCCTACGGCAGTGCATCCGGATTGTTATTCTTCTCCGGCGATATCGGCCCTCGCCCCAGAAACTTGAGCGCTCCGAGCAAGCCTATCGTCCCCTGCGACACAAAAACACAAAAAAATACCGCCACGAGAATGGCGGTATTTTCGATCAAACGATCCAACTCTCTCAGGGTGACGCAGCCTCCCTACCCGGCACAACCCGTCGGGTCTTGCCTGCCCGGGAAGGCACATGGCACAGCCCGCACACATACTCGTGGGTGGGATCGAAGGCGTGCGCCACAAATTCCCCACCACAGCATGTACAACGGGCTGATTGCAGCATGTTCGCATCGAAAAAGCGGATCAATGTCCATGCGCGGGTCAAGCTAAGCACCTGCTCCATCTCGAAGGATTCGATGTGCTCGTTGTACAGGCGATAAGCCTGCACAATCGCATCCAACCCTTCCAGCTTGGCATGCTTGCGCACAAAACGGTGCAGAGCCATGAATAGGGAGGCATGGATGTTGGGCTGCCACGACATGAACCAATCCGTGGAGAAGGGCAACATTCCCTTGGGTGGAGAAACCCCCTTAACTTCTTTGTAAAGCTTGAGCAATCGCTCACGACTCAACGAGGTTTCCGCCTCGAGCATCTGCATTCGTGCCCCAAGGCGGATCAACTCCACGGCCTTCTGGATGTCCTGCGCCTCAAGCAAGACACTCTTGTTACGCATACCAAGGCCTTTGAGCCATTATGCAGCTCAGGCCAGATCCTCGACAGGCCTACCTGCGGCGAGAATGGCTGCATGCAGATGTGCAGTACCACGCTCCCGCCCATGCGCCGACAGGAGATCGACGAGCATCGTGTCGTTAAAGCGGAACTGGCACAGCAGCATGTTTGAACTGGCCATTCGGAGGACCTGCGATGCACTCAAGCCCTCGAGGATCCCAGCGACATCCTCTCCAACCCCCAAGCGATAGATGGCGGCAGCACGATCCTCTCGCAGCATCTGCTGAGCCAGCATGAGGTAAGCGAGATTCAACTCCCTGATTTCATCTTGCATACCATTGATGCGCATGGTTTCCTCCTCGGCATTCGTCCATCGTATGCGGCAAATTCTGCCGTTACCCGGCAATACTCACCATCCGACGGCTACGGATTATGAAGTAAGAAAAAACTACATACAACTGTAAGGAAATTACTTACACCATTGATATCAACTTGAGCTGCGATGTACATCCAATGATGCTCCATCAAGCCCACCATTCACAACCCCAGTCAACGCGGCCCGAAAATCCCTCGCGGCAACAGGCCTGCCGAACAAATAACCCTGGAAGCAATCACATCCATCGGTGAGCAGGGCATCCACCTGACTCGATGACTCTACCCCTTCCGCGATCACATGCAGTCGCATACTACGCGCCAACACGATGATCGCGCGGACAATCGCGGCGTTTTCTTCGTCGTCGCACAAATCCCTCACAAAGGACTGATCGACCTTGATCACATCAACCGGGAACCGCTTGAGGTAGGCCAGCGACGAATAACCGGTACCGAAATCGTCGATAGCCACCCGAACACCCATGTTCTTGAATGCCCTCAGCATCGCCACTGCCGTTTCGGCATCCTGCATCAAGGATGATTCGGTAATCTCGAGTTGCAGACCGGCCGGCGGCAACCCCGCATCCTCCAGCGCCAGCCGTACCGACTCGATGAGACGGGGCTGAGCGAACTGAACAGCAGACACATTAACCGACACGAACATGTCGCTTCGGCCCATATCGCGCCATTGGCGGCACTCTCTGCAGGCCTCCCGCAAGACCCATTCACCAAGTTCGATGATCATCCCGTTTTCGTCCGCAATCGGGATGAAACGATCCGGCCCGATCAGCCCCAGGCGGGGATGACGCCACCGCAGCAAGGCCTCTGCGCTGACCACACGGCCATCACTGCCTTCGACGCAAGGCTGATATGCAACCCACAACTCATTTCGCTCAATGGCGAAACGCAGATCACTCTCCAGGGCGATTCGCTCAACCGAACCGATCAGCATGTCCGACTCAAAAAAGTGGAAGCCGTTCCCTCCCCTCCGCTTGACGACACTCATGGCGGCTTCAGCATTCGTCAGCAAAGAAAAAATATCGTCGTCTCCCTCACACATCCAAGCCACACCGACGCTGACCGACAGGAATAACTCTATCCTGTCCAGCGCAAACGGGAGCTCGAAAGCACGCAACAACCATCTAGCAAACACATCTGCCGCCCCACGCTCACAGACGCCGGGCACCAGAATACCGAAAGCATCCCCCCCCAGGCGCGCCACGAGTCCGTGGGATTCCGAACACTCCAGCAAGCGTTTGGCCACCTGACGCAAAAGGACGTTGCCAGCCTCGTAGCCGAAACTCGAATTGATGCGTTGAAAGCGATCCAGATCAACGTGAAAAACTGCCGCTCTCAACATCGTCCGCAAGGAATCCGCCTCGCGTGCCCACTCAGCCAGGCGCGCGCACATGAGTTGCCGGTTCGGCAGGCGGGACAGAGAATCGAAATAGGCCAGGGCCTGAATCTGGCTACCAGCTTCCCGAGCCAGCCTCCGAGCCGCAGCCCCCCGCAACTCTCGTGTTATCACAGGCACAAGGCGCGCATAGCTCCCCTTTGGCACATAATCGCTGACGCCATCCAACATGGACGAGAACGCCTGCTGATCACTGATGACGCCAGAATAGATAACAAATGGCAGGTCGCTGCCACTCTCCTTCAGGACCTGCAGGGCCGCCGTGGAATCGAACCCTGGCATTCGGTGATCGGAAATGACGATATCCCATCCCGGCAGACGCAGCGCATCCGCCATGGCACGCGCACTGTCAACACGTTCGCAGCGGACTCTCATCCCACGTTTCGTGAGTTCTCGACCTAAGAGAAAGACATCATCCTCGCTATCATCAATCACCAAGATTTCGATGTCGCCGTCAACTGTCTCTACGCGACGTCCCGCATACCCATTCAGGCTCATCGATGCGCAACCATCATTGCCAGTTACAAGACCAGGACGAGATAAATCCATGGTCCTCAGTGTGGTGGGATCACAGGCCCTGCGCGCGAAACCTGTGCGCTCATGATCCTGTTGCGTCCCTGCTCCTTCGCCAAATAAAGGGCTTGGTCGGCACGCTTAATCAGGGCGTCCGGCTCCGACATTTGCCCATCTCGGCTTGCTACTCCAATACTGAGAGAAATTCTGAGAGATACGCCATTGATCGGCGTTCGTGCATTATCGACCGCAAACCGCACACGCTCCGCGCAAGCAAACGCCGCATCCAGATTCGTATCCGGGCAGATGACAAGAAATTCGTCCCCCCCCGTCCTGGCCACTACGTCCTGAGCACGCAACGCCCCCTTGACCACGGTAGCGACGTGCTTCAGAACTGCATCACCAACATCATGGCCATGAGAATCGTTGTAGTGCTTGAAATGGTCCACGTCGACGACCATAACTGACAAGGCACGACGCGTACGAGACGACACCTGCCACTCTTGCTGAATGCGATCCATCGCATAGCGCCGATTCGGAAAGCCCGTCAGCGCATCGGTCAACGCTACCTCCTGGAGTCGCCGGTTGGAGACGGCCAATTCCGCGGCAAAACGACGAATCTCCTCACGATCACGATCCACCTCCTGTTGCAGCCGAATGACCCGCTGTCCGGCGCGCAACCGTGCTGCAAGAACCCGTGGGTTGATCGGCTTGTTCATGAAATCGTCGACACCATTCTCAAATGCCTCGATCAACCGATCATCGTCATCAAGACTGGTCATGATGAGAATGTAAATGGCACGTCCGATCTTCGTCTGACGTAACGCACGAGTCAATTCGAGCCCGCTCATCTCGGGCATGACCCAATCCACGATCATCAACTGGGGCTGAAATTCGAGCGCCATCTCCATGCCCCTCCGACCATCCCCGGCCTCCATCACCCGGTGCCCGACTGTCTCCAGAACCTTGCGTACAATGCCCCGCATGGAAGCATCATCGTCGACAAGAAGCACTCGCATCGCAAGGCTTCCGAAACCAGGGGCATCCGTACCGAGAAGCTGCCCGACAGCCACCGCCCCATGACTATCGGACATCTGTACCTCATCCGACAAATCCACTCTCTGCGCAGCAAGCTCCTCACCACGAACAGCCAATTCATCAAATGACGGGACGTCCTCAGCCTGCAAAGCCAGTAGCTGCCCCCAAGCATGCCACTCGCTGACGACATGGTCGCAAAGCTCGGTAAGCGCCGAACGATCGAAGGCAAGACTCTCCCCGATATCGAAAAGTCGCCTCATCAGATTTGGGCGCTCTGGTGCCTCGGCAATACACACCTCAGCTATGTAAGCAGCCAGATGGAGTGAATGCACAACCACCCGCTCACGGGATCCGTCCGGATAATCGGACTCCTCAGGAACCTCCGCAAAATAGGCAGTTTCATAAAAGATACGTGGCATCCCCCAGTCGGAGAGCATTGCAGACGTCAGCTGCCGGTGGTCCATTGCGAACGCCTTCTGCTCGAGCTGGAGCAAGCTCAGATCGCGGAACTCCACCATCCGCCCCAAGACTCTCCCGTAGTCTTCCGGATAAAGCGTGGCGAGCGCCAATTCCCCCACCCTGGCCAGCAACCCCAGACAGAACGTCTCTTCAGCAGCCGCGCTCCGCGTTCGCTGCGTGATGGCCTGCATCGCAATGCCATACACCAGACACCCGCTCCAGTAGCGTTCGTAATCGAACCCCTTACATGCCCCTCCCCGATAATTCGACAGCAGCGAAAAACCAAGTGCAAGCGTACGAACAGCAGGCAACCCCAGCACCATCAGAGCTTCATGTACAGACGCCACAGCACGACGACCGTGGCCGGCTCTGGAATTCGCTGCCTTGATTAAGCGTCCTACAAACGCCGGATCCGTCTTTACAACCCGAGTGAGATCGTCGATCGAACTACTCTCCCGCTGGATCAACTTGATGATGGCCAAGGCAACGCCCTTGGGAGAGGGCAGCTCCCCGGAGACTTTGAGCTGCTCGAACTTCTTGATGTCAATCGACGCTGCCATATCCTCGCCTGACTCTCGTCAGCGTTTCCAGTCTAGTCGGTCAGTCTCGGAAGATCCCGTGCGCTCAATTGAGCCATGCTCCAATCGTCACCTCTTGGGCACAAGCCGCACGTATACCCGGCGAGCATTGAATTAGAATGACCGGAATGTCCAAGCCCATCTTCCGACCATGAATTTCTGTTCCCATTGTGGCGCCCCCGTCAGCCTCAAAATCCCACTTGGCGACAACCTTCCCCGCCACGTATGTGACCAGTGCGGAACGATCCATTACCAGAACCCGAAAGTCGTCGTTGGCGCCATCGCCGAATGGGAAAACAAGATCCTCATGTGCCGACGAGCAATCGAACCACGCTACGGTTGCTGGACTTTACCCGCTGGCTTCATGGAAAACAACGAAACCACAGGCGAAGCCGCATTGCGCGAAACCCTTGAAGAAGCGGGCGCACAGATTGCACTGGCAGAAATGTTCACTTTTGTAGACCTGCCTCACATCAGCCAGATCCACATCATCTATCGCGCAAAACTGCTTGACCCCGACTTCTCACCAGGTGAAGAGTCCCTTGAAGCATCCCTGATCACCGAAGCTGAAATCCCTTGGGATGAGATCGCGTTCCGCTCAATCGACTACACGCTGAAGTGCTATTTCGAGGACCGCCGCCGCGGCCGCTTCGATTTGCACACGACGACGCTGGCCATCCCTATCCCTGGAACTTATAGATAGCAATTAATTCTGCCTTGAGAACATAGTTACATTACATCTCTTCAAACAAGACGGGCAGCACGACTGAAAAGTGCTGATCGGCGACTGGCGCCTGCACTAACGACACAGCACGCCTCACCAAGACCAGCGCACTCTCATCCAAAGCACCCGTTCCACTGGACTCCGCGATACGAACATCCGGAAGCGCCCCCTCCGGCATGACATGCACGACCACGACGGATCGCCTCGCTTGCCCTCCAACAAGCGAGATTGCCGATGCTTGCTGCAAACGAACGGCAGCGCTAGCCAAAGCAAGGCGATAACGCCCGATCTGAAGCTCAGACGCAGCCCCATCTTCAGCCTTTGAACCAGTTGGCTGACTCAAGACCACGCTCCCGGCTAGAAGCCCCCCCTGCTTACCAGCCTTGACTTCATCATCAGACAGCTTTTTTTTAGAGGCAGCCTGACTCGAGCCTGGCACATCCCGGGATAAAACTCCCCGCGATGCTTCCGTCCCTGCACTGCTCGACACCAAAGCCCGCAACGGCTGCGCCTCCCCCTCAGATCCTTGCACAACGGCAGCCGCCAAGTGGGTCGCGGGGATTTGCACAAAGCGCACAACTAAGGGCGTAACAGACGGCCCAGCAGACCTGAACGAACTTGGCCAAAACAAGACGAGATGCAGGAACAGTGATACTGCAAATACAGCATATACACACCGCCCCATTTCCCCACCCCTGGCACTGATTCACTCCGCGCAAAAAAGTAAAAAGGGCCAGCAAACGCTGACCCTTTTCACAACCTACGTTCCGACCCCTAGCTTACGCAGTAGCCTGCTCAGCTTCCGGAGCTTCAACTTCGCCCTCCGGACGATCCAGCAGCTCAACGAACGCCATCGGAGCGTTATCGCCATCGCGGAAACCGCACTTCAGGATGCGCAGATAACCACCATTGCGAGCAGCAAAACGCGGACCCAGTTCGTCAAAAATCTTGACGACGATTTCACGATCGCGGAGGCGGTCGAACGCCAGACGACGATTAGCCAAGCTCGACTTCTTGCCGAGCGTGATCAGCGGCTCAACAACCTTCCGCAGTTCCTTTGCCTTCGGCACGGTCGTCTTGATGACTTCGTGACGCAGCAGGGAGTTTGCCATGTTGCGCAGCATAGCCTGACGGTGGCTGCTAGTGCGGTTGAGCTTGCGAAGACCGTTACGGTGACGCATTTGAAATTACCTCTTCTTCGTTACGCTCAACCGAGCTTTTCCAGCCCGGCCGGCGGCCAGTTTTCTAGTTTCATGCCCAGCGTCAAACCGCGCGAGGCAAGGACTTCCTTGATCTCATTCAGCGACTTGCGCCCCAGATTCGGAGTCTTGAGCAATTCAGTTTCGGTGCGCTGAATCAGATCACCGATGTAATAAATGTTCTCAGCCTTCAGGCAATTCGCGGAGCGAACCGTCAACTCGAGATCATCTACCGGACGCAAAAGGATAGGATCGATAGCCGGAGCCTTCGGAGCCTCCACCGCCGTCGGAGTGCCCTCGAGATCAGCGAAGACGGAGAGCTGATCCATCAGAACACGAGCAGCGAAACGCACTGCCTCCTCCGGGTCCACCGCACCGTTGGTTTCAATATCGAGAACCAGACGATCCAGATCGGTACGCTGCTCCACCCGCGCACTCTCGACAGCATAACTAACGCGACGAACTGGGCTGAAAGATGCATCAAGAACAATGCGCCCGATCGTCTTCGACTCGTTGGCAGCCGGACGCTGGTTGCCGGGTACATAACCACGCCCTTGCTCAACCTTGATCTGAAGATCCAGCTTACCACCTGGAGCAAGGTGAGCCAGCACGTGATCCGGATTGATCACCTCAACGTCATGGGAGACTTCAATATCAGCCGCCGTCACCACGCCTTCACCAGACTTAGCCAAAGACAACGTCGCTTCAGCACGGCCGTGCAACTTGAGGACAACACCCTTCAGGTTGAGAAGAAGATCAACCACATCTTCCCGTACACCATCAAGCGTAGAGTACTCATGCAGTACGCCCTCGATCGACACTTCGGTCGGTGCGTAGCCCGGCAGAGAGGACAGCAGAATACGCCGCAGGGCATTACCCAACGTATGACCGAAGCCGCGCTCAAACGGCTCCATCGTCACACGAGCGTGCACCGGCGAAACGTTCTGCACCTCAATGATGCGCGGTTTCAGCAGAGCATTACTTTGCATCGACAATCCTTCTATAGAGTCGCGCCTTAGGCGCGACCACCATTAACGCGAATACAGTTCGACAACCAGACCTTCATTCAAGGTCGCCGACAGCTCGGAACGCTGCGGGTAGGCCTTAAGGGTACCCTTGCCAGCCTTGATGTCGACGGCCAGCCATTCCGGAAAGCCACGAGACTCCGCAGCTTCCAGCGCGGCCTTGACACGCAGCTGATTGCGCGCGGTATCGGTCAGCTGGATCTCATCACCCGGACGAACGGTATAGGACGGAATATTAACCCGCTTACCATTCACCAACACGCCGTTGTGGCGGACAACCTGACGAGCTTCTGCGCGAGAAGCGCCAAAGCCCATGCGGTAAGCCACTGCATCCAGACGACCTTCTAGAAGCTGCAGCAGGTTTTCACCAGTCTGCCCCTTACGACGATCAGCTTCGGCATAAGTCTTACGGAACTGACGTTCAAGCACGCCGTACACCCGACGGATCTTCTGCTTTTCACGCAGTTGCACACCAAATCCGGACAAACGCTGACCGGATTTTTGACCGTGCTGACCTGGAGCGTAGGAACGACGCTCAATGGCGCACTTGTCAGTAAAACATTTTTCGCCCTTCAGGAAGAGCTTCTCACCCTCACGACGGCACTGACGGCACTTAGGGTCAAGATTACGAGCCACTGTTCAACTCCTTGTCAGATACGACGCTTCTTCGGCGGACGGCAGCCGTTGTGCGGGATCGGCGTGATATCAGTAATCGTAGTGATCTTGATACCCAGCGCGTTGAGCGCACGCACGCTGGACTCACGGCCAGGGCCAGGGCCCTTCACACGCACTTCCAGGTTCTTGATACCGCACTCAATGGCGACCTTACCAGCAGCCTCGGCAGCAACCTGAGCGGCAAAAGGGGTGCTCTTACGAGAGCCCTTGAAGCCGGCACCACCGGACGTCGCCCAAGAGAGCGCATTCCCCTGCCGATCGGTGATGGTGATAATCGTGTTATTGAAAGACGCGTGAACGTGGGCAATACCCTCAGCCACGTTCTTCTTAATCTTTTTGCGAACCTTCGCAGCAGTCTTAGCCATGTCTAATCCCTATTACTTCTTGCCGGCGATCGCCTTACGCGGCCCCTTGCGGGTACGGGCGTTCGTGCGAGTGCGCTGACCACGAAGGGGCAGACCACGACGATGGCGCACCCCGCGATAGCACCCCAAATCCATGAGGCGCTTGATACTCATCGTAACTTCACGGCGCAGATCACCTTCAACGGTGAACTTCGCGACCTCGTCGCGCAGCCGCTCCATGTCGGACTCAGTAAGCTCTTTAATCCTGATTGCACGCCCGACACCAGCAGCGTCACAAATCTGCTGCGCGCGGGTGCGGCCGATACCGTAAATCGCGGTCAGTGCGATCTCAGCGTGCTTGTGGTTGGGAATGTTTACCCCTGCGATGCGGGCCATGCGTTCACCCCAAAATACTAAACATTAAATTATAAAGAATGCGGGTGACCGCATCAACCTTGGCGCTGCTTATGGCGCGGATCCGTACAGATCACGCGAACCACACCTTTGCGGCGGACGATCTTGCAGTTTCTGCAAAGCCGCTTGACAGATGCTTGAACTCTCATTTCTAGCTCCTAACTACTCTTTCTGTTATTTCGCGCGGAAAACGATCCGGGCTCTACTCAAATCGTACGGGGTCAACTGCACGGTAACCTTGTCACCGGGAAGAATACGAATGTAATGCATGCGCATCTTCCCGGAGATGTGGCCCAGAACAACATGGCCGTTTTCAAGCTTGACTCTGAAGGTTGCATTGGGGAGATTCTCTAGAACCTCACCTTGCATTTCGATGTAATCTTCCTTCGACATAAGACTATTTGAGCGGAACCCGCGAACCCTTGAAGTTAGCCTTCTTCAAAAGGCTCTCATACTGGTGGGACATCACGTACGCCTGAACCTGGGACATGAAGTCCATCGTCACCACCACGATGATCAACAAGGAAGTCCCACCGAAATAGAAAGGAACATTCCACTTCAGGATCAGAAACTCGGGCAACAAACAAACAAGTGTGATGTAAACAGCACCCGCCAAGGTCAGTCGCATCAGGATCTTGTCGATATAGCGCGCAGTCTGCTCGCCCGGACGGATCCCCGGAACGAATGCCCCACTCTTCTTCAGGTTATCCGCAGTCTCCTTGGAACTAAAGACCAACGCCGTGTAGAAGAAGCAGAAGAACACGATAGCCGTCGCATACAAGATCACATAGATGGGTTGCCCAGGAGCCAATGTCGAGCCGAGATCCTTCAACCACGCCATCTTTTCGGACGAACCAAACCACTGAGCAAGGGTCGCCGGGAATAAAATGATGCTGGACGCGAAAATCGGAGGAATGACGCCAGCCATATTGAGCTTTAGAGGCAAATGAGAACTCTGACCACCATAGATCTTATTCCCAACCTGCCGCTTAGCATAATTAACCAGAATCTTCCGCTGACCGCGCTCAACAAAGACCACGACACCTGTCACCACCACGACCAGTACGCAGATCACCAATGCGGTGAAAGGATGCATTGCCCCAGTCCGCACCAGCTCGAACAATCCACCCAACGAATTGGGAAGACCTGCTGCAATGCCGGCAAAAATGATGATTGAAATGCCATTACCCAGGCCACGTTCGGTGATCTGCTCTCCAAGCCACATCAGGAACATTGTCCCGGTAACCAGCGTGGACACAGTCACGAAACGGAACGTAAATCCAGGCTCAACGACCAAGCCCTGCTGCGACTCCAGAGCCACCGCTATACCTAGCCCCTGAAACAGGGCCAACGCCAGCGTACCGTAGCGGGTGAACTGAGTGATCTTCCTTCGCCCGGCCTCACCCTCCTTCTTCAAAGCCTCTAGCTGCGGCGACGCAACTGTCAGCAACTGCATGATGATCGATGCCGAAATGTACGGCATGATCCCAAGCGCAAAGATGGTGAAACGAGAAAGCGCCCCCCCGGAGAACAAATTGAAAACTCCGAGAATGCCCCCCTTTTGACTCTTGAACAGATCACCCAAGGCAACCGGATCAATCCCGGGAACCGGGATGTGCGCGCCGATGCGATAAACGATCAGCGCGCCCAGCAAGAACATCAAACGTCGCTTGAGGTCCCCGAACTTACCAGGCGCCGCCAGTGCGGACTGTTGGTTCGCCACGCTGAACCTTCTTACTCGGCAGACTCGACGGAACCACCAGCAGCTTCAATAGCTGCCTTGGCACCCTTGGTCGCAGCCACGCCACGCAGGTTTACCTTGCGGGTAATGGCGCCGGACAGCACAACCTTAGCAGCGAGCGCATCAGCAGCAACAATGCCCGCTTGCTGAAGCACCAGCAGATCAACATCCTCAACTGGCAGAGCCTCAAGCTCGGAAAGACGAACTTCACCGATACGAGCACGAGTCAAAGATACAAAGCCACGCTTCGGCAGCCGACGCTGCATAGGCATTTGACCGCCTTCGAAGCCCACCTTGTGAAAACCACCCGTACGGGACTTCTGCCCCTTGTGACCGCGACCAGCAGTCTTACCCAGACCACTACCGATACCACGACCAACGCGCTTCGCAGCGTGCTTCGCACCAGCCGCAGGTTTAATCGCATTCAGGCGCATTTAAGCCTCCAACTTAACGAGGTAAGCGACCTTGGTAATCATGCCCCGAATTGCAGGAGTATCCTGCAGCTCCACCGTATGGTGGAGACGACGGAGCCCAAGACCGCGCACGGTTGCACGATGGGACTGTTTCGTGCCGATAACGCTCTTAACCAGCGTCACCTTCAGTTTCTTGTCGGACATGACTTACCCCTGAATCTCTTCAACCGTCTTGCCACGCTTGGCAGCAATGACGGAAGGAGCGTTGGTGGCCAGGAGGCCATTCAGCGTCGCACGAACCACGTTGTACGGGTTGGTCGAACCAATGGACTTGGCGATGATGTCCGTCACCCCCATCACTTCGAACACAGCACGCATAGCGCCGCCAGCGATGATACCGGTACCCTGCGGGGCCGGCTGCATCAACACAGACGAAGCGCCATGCTTCCCGATCACGGAGTGATGCAGCGTGCCGTTCTTCAGGGAAACCTTGGCCATCTTGCGACGAGCCTCTTCCATTGCCTTCTGCACAGCAACTGGGACTTCGCGGGACTTACCCTTGCCCATGCCAATGCCGCCATCACCATCGCCGACCACGGTCAGTGCAGCGAAACCGAGAATCCGGCCACCCTTCACAACCTTGGTCACACGGTTGATGGATACCATCTTTTCGCGCAGGCCGTCGTCGCGCTCCTCGGAGGCCTGCACTTTTTTATTACCTTGCTGCTTAGCCATGCTAAACCTCGCTTAGAACTTCAATCCGCCTTCGCGGGCGGCATCGGCAAGCGCCTTCACGCGACCATGGTATTGAAAGCCAGCGCGATCAAACGCAACAGCCTCAACACCAGCGGCCTTGGCACGCTCGGCGATCAGCTTGCCGACCACCACAGCAGCGGCCTTGTTGCCACCGTTAGAAACCTGGGCACGCACATCGGCCTCTACGGTCGAAGCAGCCGCCAGAACCTTGGAACCACAGCCCGCGATAATTTGCGCGTAGATGTGAGAATTTGAGCGGAACACGGACAGACGGACTGCCTTCATTTCCGCGATCTTGGCACGGGTTTTCCGTGCACGGCGCAAACGCGTTTCCTTCTTGGTGATCATGATCCGCCCTTACTTCTTCTTGGTTTCTTTCAAGGTGACCACTTCGTCGGAGTAACGAACACCCTTGCCCTTATAAGGCTCAGGAGCACGATACGCGCGCACTTCAGCGGCGACCTTGCCGACGACCTGCTTGTCGACACCCTTAATGACGATCTCGGTCTGAGACGGGGTCTCTACCTTGATGCCTGCAGGCATCTGGTGCACCACGGGATGCGAAAAGCCGAGACTCAGATTCAGCTTATCGCCCTGAGCTTGAGCACGATAGCCCACGCCCACCAGGTTGAGCTTGCGCTCAAAACCCTTGGAAACACCGGTCACCATATTATTGACCAGCGCGCGGATGGTGCCGGACATTGCCTGGGCATTAACCGCGCCTTCAATGGCGGAGCACTGAAGAGCATCACCCTGACGCTCAACCTTGACCGACGGATGCAGAGCCTGGGTCAGCGTGCCCAGAGGGCCTTTCACAATGATCTGGCCGTCACCGACAGTGACGTCCACACCAGCCGGAACGGCGACAGGATTCTTGGCTACACGGGACATTGCACTCTCCCCTTAAGCCACGAGGCACAACACTTCGCCGCCGAGACGGCCAGCGCGCGCTGCACGATCAGTCATCACACCCTTGGGAGTGGACACAATTGCCACACCAAGACCATTCATCACGCGGGGCAGGTCATCACTACCCTTATAAACGCGGAGACCAGGACGGCTCACACGCTCAATGCGCTCAATAACCGGACGACCGGCGTAATACTTCAAGGACAGGGCCAACTCGGCCTTGCCGGAAGCTTCAGTCACAGCGAAATCATCAATGTAACCTTCGCTTTGCAGAACCTTCGCGATTGCAACCTTCAGCTTGGAGGAAGGCATCGCGACAGAGCTCTTTTGCGCCTGCTGAGCGTTACGAATACGCGTCAGCATATCGGCGATCGGATCAGACATGCTCATATCTATCGACCCCTTACCAGCTTGCCTTGGTCATGCCAGGAACTTCACCGCGGAAGGCAACTTCACGCAGCTTGTTACGACACAGACCGAATTTACGGAAAACACCACGCGGGCGACCAGTTTGCTCGCAGCGATTACGCTGACGGCTCGGACTGGAATTGCGCGGCAGCTGCTGCAGCTGCAGACGGGCGACCATGCGCTCTTCGTCGGACAGCTTGGCGTTATTGATCTGCTCAAACAGAGCAGCGCGCTTGGCTGCATACTTCGCAACCGTCTTTGCGCGCTTCTCTTCGCGCTGGATCAGAGACAGTTTCGCCATATCACCCTCAGTTCTTGAAAGGGAACTTGAACGCGGCGAGCAGTGCGCGCGCTTCGTCGTCCGTCTTGGCCGTCGTCGTAATGCTGATATTCATCCCGCGCAGAGCATCGATCTTGTCGTACTCGATTTCCGGGAAAATGATCTGCTCTTTGACGCCCAGGTTGTAATTGCCACGACCGTCGAAACCCTTGCCAGCGATACCACGGAAGTCGCGAATACGCGGCATAGCAATCGTAACCAGACGATCGAGGAACTCGAACATGCGGGGGCCACGCAGGGTGACCATGCAGCCGATCGGGTAACCATCGCGAATCTTGAAGCCCGCGATGGACTTCTTCGCCTTGGTAGTCACCGGTTTCTGGCCAGCGATCTTCTGCAGATCGCCAACGGCGTAGTCGAGAACCTTCTTATCACCCACAGCTTCACCAACACCCATATTCAGGGTGATCTTGGTGATACGGGGCACTTCCATGACCGACTTATAGCCGAACTTCGTGAGAAGTTCAGGCGCAACGGTCTCTTTATAGAATTCTTGCAGGCGCGCCATGACTACCCCTTACGCATCCACTACTTCGCCATTGGACTTGAAGACGCGCACTTTGCGACCATCCTCAAGCACCTTGAAGCCAACGCGATCAGCCTTCTGGGTGGCCGCATTGAACAGCGCCACATTGGAGGTGTCGATCGGCATTTCCTTTTCGACGATACCGCCAACTTGACCCTTCATCGGGTTGGGGCGCACGTGCTTCTTGACGCGGTTGATGCCTTCAACAACAACAGCACCTTCCAGAACACGCAGCACGGTACCGCGCTTACCCTTGTCCTTGCCCGTAAGGACGGCGACTTCGTCGCCTTTGCGAATCTTATTCACAACAACCCCTTAGAGAACTTCAGGCGCCAGGGAGACGATCTTCATGAACTTTTCGGTACGCAACTCGCGCGTAACCGGCCCGAAGATACGCGTACCAATCGGCTCGCCCTTGTTGTTAAGCAGGACCGCAGCATTGCGGTCAAACTTGATGAGCGAGCCATCCGGACGACGCACACCCTTGGCAGTACGAACCACCACGGCGCTGTAAACATCGCCCTTCTTGACACGACCGCGAGGGGCCGCATCTTTAATACTCACCTTGATGATGTCACCAACACCGGCGTAGCGACGCTTGGAGCCGCCCAACACCTTGATGCACATCACGTGACGCGCGCCGGTATTATCGGCGACGTCAAGCATCGTTTGCATTTGGATCATTTACACTCTCCAACTTGGCTCGCAAGACGCGACCAGTTTTGGATCCCGTTCGGGTTGATTGGACTTGCACGGAACCGTGCAAGAGCAAAGACAGCAATAATAATGGCTTGCCAATCACTTGGCAAGCCATTTCTACAACATCAACTACTTAAACCGCTACAACCTGCTCGAGAACCTTCGTCACTCGCCAGGTCTTGGTCTTGGAGATCGGGCGGGTTTCCTCGATTTCGACGAGATCGCCTTCTTTCGCAACACCAGCCTCGACGTGGGCATGGTACTTGGCAGTGCGCTTGATCACTTTGCCGTACAGCGGATGCTTAACACGGCGCTCGACCAGAACGGTCACCGTGTTCGTCATCTTGTCGCTGACAACGCGGCCAATTTCGACGCGCTTGTTTTTCACTTGTTCAGTCATTTCGCACCCGCCTTCTGACGAAGAATGGTCTTGACCCGAGCAATATCCTTGCGAACCTTGCCCAGCTGCGAAGTGTTGCCCAGCTGCTGCGTGGCAAGCTGCATGCGAAGGCTGAATTGAGCCTTCAGCAACTCAAGCAGTTCAGCGTTGAGCTGGCCGGCGTCTTTCGCCTGCAATTCCGAAGCTTTCATGATTTACCCCACCATCCGGACAACAAAGACGGTTTCGATCGGAAGCTTAGCGGCAGCAAGACGGAACGCCTCACGAGCCAGGGCCTCATCAACACCATCCATCTCGTAGAGAACCTTGCCGGGCTGAATCTCAGCAACCCAATACTCCGGGCTACCCTTACCGTTACCCATCCGCACTTCTGCCGGTTTCTGAGAAATCGGCTTGTCCGGAAACACGCGAATCCAAATGCGACCACCACGCTTGATGTGGCGGGTCATCGCACGACGAGCAGACTCAATCTGGCGAGCAGTGAGACGACCACGGCCAACCGCCTTCAGACCGTACTCGCCAAAGCTAACCTTGGCACCGCGGGTGGCGAGACCCTTATTGCGGCCCTTCTGCTCCTTACGATACTTCCTTCTCGACGGCTGCAGCATCATTCACTCCTGCTTCTTTCTTGGTCCGTTTTGCGCCATCAGCCTGATCGCCGCCAGTGCGGCGCGCGGGCCGCTTGGCACCCGGCTTGCTGTCGGCACCCTCATTGCGACGACGGCCACGACGGGCTTCGCCCTCGTTCTCCGTCGCAGCAGGCTGCTCATTGCGGGCGAGCGCCTCGCCCTTGTAAACCCACACCTTGATGCCAATAACACCGTAGGTCGTGTGAGCCTCGGAAACACCGTAATCGATGTCGGCGCGCAGGGTGTGCAGGGGCACACGACCTTCGCGATACCACTCGGTACGGGCAATTTCCGCGCCGTTCAGGCGGCCGGAGCTCATGATCTTGATGCCCTGGGCACCCAGACGCATGGCGTTCTGCATCGCGCGTTTCATCGCGCGACGGAACATGATCCGCTTGACCAACTGCTGAGCGATGGAGTCAGCGATCAGCTGAGCATCAGTCTCAGGCTTGCGCACTTCCTCGATGTTGACGTGCACCGGCACACCGATGATGCCCTGCAGATCAGCCTTCAGCTTCTCGATATCCTCACCCTTCTTGCCGATCACAACGCCCGGACGGGCGCTGAAAACGGTGATACGGGCGTTCTTCGCAGGACGCTCGATAACAACACGGCTCACGGAAGCGTGGGCAAGCTTCTTCTTCAGATGCGCGCGAACCTTCAGGTCCTCGTTGAGCATCGTGGAGAAGTCGCTACCAGCAGCAAACCAGCGAGAGCCCCAGTTACGCGTTACCGCCAGGCGAAAGCCAGTCGGATGGATTTTCTGTCCCATGGGTTCTCCTTACTCTCCGACCGTCACGTAAATATGGCAGGTCGGCTTGCTGATCCGGTTGCCACGACCCTTCGCACGTGCAGTAAAACGCTTCAACGTCATGCCCTGCTCAACGTAGATCGTCTTGACACGCAGCGAGTCGATATCGGCGCCGTCATTATGCTCAGCGTTAGCGATGGCGGACTCGACAACCTTCTTGATGATCTTCGCGCCCTTTTTGGGCGAGAAAGTCAGGATATTTAGCGCTTGCTCGACAGTCTTGCCACGCACAAGGTCGGCCACCAGGCGACCCTTCTGTTCCGACAGTCGAACGCCGCGGAGAATGGCTTTGGTTTCCATTGTCATTACCCCTTAGCGCTTGGCCTTCTTGCTCGCTGCGTGACCCTTGAACGTACGGGTCAGCGCAAATTCGCCGAGCTTGTGACCAACCATGTTTTCGGAAACGTACACCGGAATATGCTGACGACCGTTATGCACAGCAATGGTCAAACCTACAAAATCCGGAAGCACCGTGGAGCGACGCGACCAGGTCTTGATCGGGCGCTTGTCATTCGAGGCCCGAGCGGCATCCACCTTCTTCAGGAGGTGAGCGTCGATGAACGGGCCCTTCTTAATAGAACGTGCCATGTCTTACCTCTTATCGCTTGTGCCGACGCTGAACAATCATGGAGTCGGTACGCTTGACGCTACGGGTACGATAACCCTTAGTCGGCTGACCCCACGGACTGACAGGCACACGGCCTTCGCCGGTACGGCCTTCGCCACCACCATGCGGGTGATCAACCGGGTTCATAGCCGTACCGCGAACGGTCGGGCGGATACCACGCCAACGATTCGCACCAGCCTTACCGATCTTGCGCAGGCTATGCTCTTCGTTACCCACTTCACCGATGGTCGCGCGGCACTCGATGTGCACGCGGCGGATCTCACCGGAACGCAGACGGACCTGAGCGTAGATACCTTCGCGAGCCAGCAACTGGACGGAAGTCCCCGCAGCACGCGCGAGCTGCGCACCCTTACCCGGGATCATTTCAACGCAGTGCAGCGTCGTACCAACCGGAATATTCCGGATCGGCAATGCATTGCCGGCCTTGATCGGAGCCTCGGAACCGCTCACCACGGTTTGACCGACAATCAAGCCCTTCGGCGCGATGATGTAACGACGCTCACCATCGGCGTAGCACAGCAGAGCAATGTTGGCGGAGCGATTCGGGTCGTACTCGAGACGCTCGACCTTGGCAACGATGCCATCCTTGTTGCGACGGAAGTCGACAACGCGGTAGTGCTGCTTATGACCACCGCCCTTGTGGCGCGTGGTGATGTGGCCGTTGTTGTTACGACCGGCGGTCTTCGACTGCTTCTCCACCAGGGACGCGACAGGCGCACCCTTATGAAGGCCAGCGTTAACCACCTTGACCACGGCACGGCGGCCAGCGGAAGTCGGTTTGACTTTAACGAGTGCCATCTTGCTTACTCCCCGGCCGCAAAGTTGATTTCTTGGCCCGGTTTGAGGCTAACGTAAGCCTTCTTCCAGTCTTTACGACGACCGAAAACCTTGCCGAAACGCTTTTGCTTGCCCTTGACATTCGCGACCTGGACAGCCTTCACTTCCACCTTAAACAGAAGCTCGACCGCAGCCTTGACTTCAGGCTTGGTGGCGTCACTGGCAACGCGAAAAACGACCTGCTCGTTCTTGTCGGCGATCAGCGTCGCCTTCTCAGAGATCTGCGGGGCGAGCAGCACCTGCAGCAGACGCTCTTCCTTGAATGCGCTCATTGCCAAATTTCCTCCATCTTGGCGACGGCACCCTTCGTGACCAGCACGTTCGGGAAGCGCACCAGGGACACCGGATCGGTCTCGCTAACTTCCAGCACGAGCACGTTCGGCAGATTCCGGGACGACAGATAAAGATTCTCGTCGAAAGAATCCGTGATCACGAGCACAGATTCCAGACCAAGATTCTTCAGCTTCTGAGCCAGAAGCTTGGTTTTCGGAGCCTCAACGGCAAAGCCTTCAACAACCGACAGACGACCATCACGAGCGAGCTGCGACAGAATGGCAGCCACACCAGCGCGGTACATCTTGCGGTTTACCTTGTGGGAGAAGTTCTCGTCCGGCTTGTTCGGGAAGGCGCGACCGCCCCCACGCCAAATCGGGCTAGAAGCCATACCGGAACGAGCACGGCCCGTACCCTTTTGACGCCACGGCTTGTGGGTGGTATGAGCAACTTCGTCACGACCCTTCTGGGCACGATTGCCAGAACGGGCATTGGCCATATAGGCAACGACAACCTGATGAATCAGGGCTTCGTTGTATTCACGGCCGAACAGTGCGTCGGACGCCTGCAGGGTTGCAGACGGCTGACCCTGTTCATTCAACAGCTTCAGTTCCATCGCGCTTCCCCTCAGTTGCCAGCCTTGACAGCCGGACGAACAACCACGTCGGCACCGTCATGACCGGGCACGCCGCCCTTAACCAACAGCAGACCGCGCTCGACATCGACGCGAACCACCTCAAGGTTCTGCACCGTGGTATTCGCGGCACCGAGGTGACCGGTCATACGCTTACCGGGGAACACACGACCCGGATCCTGCGCCATACCGATGGAGCCCGGAACGTTGTGGCTACGGGAGTTACCGTGGGTTGCACGACCGGAGGCGAAATTGTGACGCTTGATGGTACCGGCATAGCCCTTACCAATCGAAACGCCGCTCACATCGACCTTCTGACCGACCGCAAAAATATCAACACCAACGACATCGCCGGCCTTCAGGGAAGCCAAGCGATCGGTATCAACACGAAATTCCTTAAAAACATGACCAGCTTCGACACCCGCCTTGGCAAGATGCCCGGCAGCCGCCTTATTGACGCGGCTAGCACGCCGAACGCCAAAGGTCACCTGAACGGCGGAATAGCCGTCCGTTTCAGCCGTTTTGATCTGGGTCACACGGTTATTGGACACATCCAGCACAGTCACCGGAATGGATTGACCATCCTCAGCAAAAATGCGAGTCATGCCCACCTTGCGCCCGACAAGGCCTAGACTCATTTTATTCTCCTTACCCTGGTTGCGATTGACCAGGACCGATTGTCATCACAAACTGCGCCAAAAAGCGCAAGGGCCGGATTATACCGGCCCTTGCGCCATTAGCGCAATAGATTCGATTACTGCAGCTTGATTTCGACGTCAACACCGGCCGGCAGATCGAGCTTCATCAACGCATCGACGGTCTTGTCGGTGGGATCCACGATATCCATCAGACGCAGATGAGTACGAATCTCGAACTGGTCACGGGAAGTCTTGTTGACGTGCGGAGAACGCAGCAGGTCGAAGCGCTCGATGCGGGTCGGCAGGGGCACAGGCCCCCGGACGACAGCGCCGGTACGCTTCGCGGTATCCACGATCTCAAGAGCAGACTGATCGATGAGCTTGTAGTCGAAAGCCTTGAGGCGGATACGGATCTTTTGGTTTTGCATGTTATTTCCCAAAGAGCAGACGGTGCGGCACACCATGCGCCGCACCCGGAAAGGTATTACTCGATAACCTTGGCAACCACACCGGCGCCGACGGTACGACCGCCTTCACGGATGGCGAAACGCAGCCCCTCTTCCATGGCGATCGGAGCAATCAGCTTGACGGTCATGGAGATGTTGTCGCCCGGCATGACCATCTCGGTGCCTTCCGGCAGGGAAATGGAACCGGTCACGTCCGTAGTACGGAAGTAGAA